>CAWAES010000015.1:0-120480 GCA_963781085.1 uncultured Actinomycetes bacterium | reverse complement strand
GGGGACAGCCCTCGCCGCCCCCGGCACCGGCCCGCTCAGGCGGCGCTGAGTCGCTGCACTTCCGCGTCGGTGAGCACCAGGTCGGCCGCCTGGGCCGAGTCGGTGATGGACTCCGGCCGGCGGGCGCCCGGGATCGGGATCACCACCGGCGCGAGGGCCAGCATCCAGGCCAGGGTGACCCGCTGCGGCGAGACGCCATGAGCGTCGGCGACCTCCTGGAACGCCGAGTGCCGGGCGCCGAGCTCACCAGCCCGGTCGCTGCCGCCGAGCGGGCCCCAGGGCAGGAACGCGATGCCGAGGCGGGCGCAGTGCCGCAGTTCGTCTTCGCTGGACCGGAAGGCCGGCGAGAACTCGTTCTGGACGCTGGCCAGGTTGCCCTCGCCGAGAATCTGCCGGGCGGTGTCGATCTGCGCGACCGTCGCGTTGGAGATGCCGGCCAGCCGGATCTTGCCCGCGTCGAGCAGGTCCTTGAGGCCCCCGATCGACTCCTCGTACGGGACCTTGGGGTCGGGGCGGTGGAACTGGTAGAGGCCGATGACGTCCACGCCGAGGGCCTTCAGTGACGCCTCCACGGCCTCGCGCAGGTGCGCCGGGGAGCCGTCCACGGTCCACGAGCCGTCGCCGGGCCGGACATGGCCGCCCTTGGTCGCGACCAGCACGCCGCTGGTGTCGCCGCCGTAGGTGGCCAGGGCCCGGGCGATGAGCCGTTCGTTGTGACCGGTCTCGCCGGGCAGGAGGTGGTAGGCGTCGGCGGTGTCGATCAGCGTGACGCCCGCGTCCAGGGCGGCGTGGATGGTGGCGATGGAGCGCTGCTCCTCGGGCCGGCCCTCGATCGACATGGGCATGCCGCCCAGGCCGATCGCGCTGACCTCAATACCGCCAATGGACCTGCTGTGCATGAGTGCTCCAGGGTGTCTGCTGTCCGGTGTCCGTCTACCGCAACTTCCCGCGCCCGCCAGGACATCCCGCGCTGGTGATAAAAACTGGTCAGCCTGGTGATCACCCTGAGCGATCAGGGACGAGTTCGGCCACGAACGCCCGGGCCGCCGCCGATGGCCGCCGGGCGGTCGGGGTGGCCACCGAGACCCGCCAGAGCAGGGCCGGGCCGTCCAGCTCGATCACCGCCAGCCCGGCGAGGTCGGCCGCCGACTCCGGGATGAACGCGATGCCCAGGCCGTTGCGGACCAGCGCTGCGGCCGAGGTGAACTCGGCCACCTCGAAGGGCACCCGCCGGTCCAGGCCCGCCCCGGCGAACGCGCGATCGGCCAGCGTCCGGTTCCCCCATCCGGGCGGGAAGTCCACGAAGTCCTCCTCAGCCAGCCGGGCCAGAGTCACCCCGTGCTGCCCGGCCAGCGGATGCCGCGCCGCAGCGATCAGGACCAGCGGCTCCTCGCTCAGCGGCTGCAGCCGCAGGCCAGCCGGCGCCTGTCCGGGCAGGGCCACGAGAGCCAGGTCAAGTTCGCCACTGATCACGAGCGCGGCCAGCCCCGCCGACCCCGCGGGAGCCTGCCGCAGGTGGACCGACACCCCCGGATGAGTGGCGTGGAACCGGCCGAGCAGTGCGGCCAGGTCGAACGAGCCGGTGGACAGCATCGTGCCCACGGTGAGCGTGCCGCGCAGCCCCGCCCGGGCCTGCGCCACCGCGTCCCGGGCGGCCTGGGCCGCGGCCAGCGTGGCCCGCGCTTCTGGCAGCAGGGCCAGGCCCGCGTCGGTCAGCGCCACCCGGTGCCGGTCCCGGTCGAACAGCGTGGCCCCGAGCTCCCGCTCCAGGCTCGCAATGGCGCTGGACACCCCGGACTGGACGACGTGCAGTCGGCGCGAAGCCCGGGTGAAGGACAGCTCCTCGGCGACCACCACGAATTTTCTCAGGCTCTCCAGCGACGGCAGTTGACCTGGGTCTTCCCGGGATCCGGGCCGCGCTGACGTCATGCGTGCTTCACCGGTGCATCATCTCCCGGGGAGATTTTGCTTAGCAAGACTTGTCATTGCCGTAGATCAATGATCCGGGCCGCGGCCGGTGTTATCCGGGGCGACGTTACTTCTACGAAGGAGTCGCTGATGCCAGCGCCCACGCCCCTCGCCAGCCGGCGCCGGGAGATCCCGGCCGGGGCTTCCGGGGCCATCTCCCGGGAGGACGGCCAGTCTGTCGCTGGCCGGTCTCTTGCTAGCCAGTCGGTGGCGGGCCGGTCGGTTGCGGGCCGGGCGTACCGGCGCGGGTTCTGGCTGGTCGGTTTCGTCTTCCTGGTGACCATGGCCTTCTCGGCCGTGCCCGCCCCGCTGTACGTGCTGTACGCGGCGCGGGACCACTTCGGCCCGCTGATGATCACGGTGATCTTCGCGGCCTACGCCGTGGGCGTGATCGCCAGCCTGTTCCTGGCCGGGCACTTGTCGGACTGGCTGGGGCGCCGGCGGATGGCCGTGATCGCCGTGACGGTCAACGTGGCGTCCGGGGCGATCTTCCTGCTCTGGCCCTCGGTGCCGGGGCTGCTCGTGGCCCGCGTCGTGTCCGGGGTCAGCGTGGGGATGCTGACCGCCACGGCCACCGCCTACCTGAGCGAGCTGGACGCGTCCGGCCGCGGCGGCCTGTCCCGGCGCCGCGCGGAGATCGTCGCGACCGCCGCGAACCTGGGCGGGATCGGGCTCGGCCCGCTGGTAGCCGGGCTCCTGGCCCAGTACGTAGCGCACCCGCTGGTGGTGCCGTATCTCGTGGTCGAGGCGCTCATGCTGGCCGGCCTGCTCGGGCTGGCGCTCGTGCCCGAGACCGTGACGCGTCCGCTGGCCCGCCCCCGGTACCGGCCGCAGCGTATCTCGGTGCCCGCACAGCACCGCCCGGCGTTCTACGCGGCGAGCGCGGCGGCCGCGGCCGAGTTCGCGCTGTTCGGCCTGTTCACGTCGCTGGCCCCCGGCTTCATCGGCGGCACGCTGCACGACACGTCCCACGCGCTGGCCGGCGCGGCCACGTTCGCGGTATTCGGCGCGGCGGCCCTGGCCCAGATGGTGGTGAGCCGCGCTCCGCTGCGCCGCCAGCTGGCCCTGGGCCTGGCCGCCCTCGTCGTGGGCCTGGCCCTGGTCACCGCGGCGTTCTGGCTGGCCAGCCTGGCGCTGCTGCTGGCCGGCGGCGTGCTGGCGGGCGCCGGCGCCGGCGCCGCGTTCAAGGGCAGCGTGACCACGGTGCTGGGCGTCGCCCGGCCCGAGGCCCGCGGCGAGGCGCTGGCCGGCTTGTTCCTGGCCGCGTACGTCGGCCTGGCCGTTCCGGTCGTCGCGCTCGGCGTGGCCACCCAGCTGCTGTCCGCGCGGGTCGCGGTCCTGGGCTTCGCGGTGCTGCTGGTGACGGTCGTCGCCCTGGTCAGCCGGAGGCTGCTGAGCCGGTAGCGCTCAGCCGGAGGCCCGGGGCGTGACGGGGGGCCGCCGGGCTGGCTCCGGGGCCTCAGTAGGGTGGAAAAGACCACCCAGCTTCCCTGCTTCCCCTCGACTTCCCGACGTCCGCTCGACTTCCCACTTTCCGGAGAGGAACAATGGACTACGTCAACCTCGGCGCTACGGGTCTGCAGGTCTCCCGCATCTGCCTCGGCATGATGAGCTACGGCAACAACTCCCAGCGCGAATGGGTGCTGGACGAGGACACCGCGGAGCCGATCGTGCGGGCCGCTGCGGACGGCGGAATCAACTTCTACGACACCGCAGACGTCTACTCCGCGGGGGCCAGCGAGACGGCTACCGGCCGGCTCCTCGGCAAGATGTTCACCCGCGAGGAGGTCGTGGTCGCCACCAAGGTCCACGGCGACACGATGCCCGGCCCGAACGGCCGCGGGCTGTCCCGCAAGCACATCATGGCCTCCATCGACGCGTCGCTCGAGCGTCTGGACATGGACTACGTCGACCTGTACCAGATCCACCGCTGGGACAACCGCACGCCGATCGAGGAGACGATGGAGGCGCTGCACGACGTGGTCCGGGCCGGCAAGGCCCGCTACATCGGCGCGAGCAGCATGTTCGCCTGGCAGTTCGCCAAGGCGCAGTACACCGCCTCGGAGCACGGGTGGACCCGGTTCGTGTCCATGCAGAACCACTACAACCTGGTCTACCGCGAAGAGGAGCGGGAGATGATCCCGCAGTGCGTCGACCAGGGCGTCGGGGTCATCCCCTGGAGTCCGCTGGCCCGCGGGTTCCTGACCGGAACCCGGACCCGGGACGGCGGCAAGCACACCGTGCGGGCCAACTCCGACGCGTTCGGGGACATCCTCTACACCCAGCCGGCCGACTTCGACGTCGCCGACCGGGTGAACGAGGTCGCCGCGGCCCGGGGCGTGTCCGCCGCGCAGGTGGCGCTGGCCTGGCTGCTGCACCGCCCGGGGGTGACCGCGCCCATCGTGGGAGCCACCAAGGTCAGCCATCTGGAGGACGCGCTGGCCGCCGAGCAGCTGGAGCTCACCCCCGAGGAGATGACCCGGCTGGAGGAGCCGTACCTGCCGCATCCCACCCTCGGCCACGGCTGACGTCACCGGCGGGTTCTTAGCCGCCCGGACGGCGCGCCCAGCCTGGGTCCGCCGTCCGCCGCTGCCCGGCTAGCGCAGGGACCGGAAAGCGGCCCGCATCTCGGCGGCGAACAGGTCCGGCTGTTCCCGCGCGGCGAAGTGGCCGCCCCGGTCGAGCTTCACCGGTCAGTAGCCGTTGACGTTGACGATGGCTTGGGCAAAGGCCTGTGGAGCCTCTTGCGGCAGATCGTGCCCGACGCCGCCCGAGATGGTCCGATGCGCGTACTTGCCCGCGAACTTTGCCCGATAGGCGCCAGGCTCTGGATGGGGTGCACCATTGGCTCACCTTCCAGGGTGATCGTGGGCACGGTGATGCCGGGGCCCGCGGCGAGCTGCTCCTCCAGATCGTCGTATTGCGCCTCACCCTCCGCCACCCCGAGCCGCCAACGGTAGTTGTGGATCACAATGCTGACATGATCTGCGTTGTCAAAGGACGCAGCGCTCCGGTTGAACGTCGCGTCGTCGAAGTCCCACTTTGGCGAGGCGGTGTGCCAGATGAGTTTTGCGAACTCGCGCCGGTATTGGTCATAGCCAGCCCGGCCGCGTTCGGTGGCGAAATAAAACTGGTACCACCACGCGAGTTCGGCCGGCGGGAGCAAGGGTGCACGGCCGGCTTCCTGACTGCCGATCAGGTAGCCGCTGACCGAGACCATGGCCTTGCACCGGCTGGGCCAAAGGGCCGCGGCGACGTTGGCTGTCCGGGCTCCCCAGTCGAAACCTGCGATGATCGCCTGGTCGATGCCAAGAGCATCCATCAGCGCGATGGCGTTGACCGCGAGGACCGATTGCTGGCCATTTCGGATCGTCGCATCAGACAGGAAGCGGGTCGTGCCATAACCCCGCAGGTAGGGGACGATCACCCGGTACCCCGCCGATGCCAGCAGCGGCGTGACCCCGGCATAACTGTGAATGTCGTAGGGCCATCCATGCAGAAGAATGACCGGACGGCCGTCAGCCGGGCCGGCCTTCGGCGTATCCCACGTTCAGCAGGCCGGCCTTGATCTGCTTCAGCGCGCTGAACGGCGTGTCCGCCCCCTGGTTCATCCCGGTCACCGCCTGCGGTGACCGGGATGATGTGCCAGCCTCCCGACAGGACGATGCCTGCGCCCACCGCTGGCACCGTTCCAGCTGGATGGGTCCGCGAAGGCACCCTGCACGAGCACGATCGCCGCGTTGACTGCGGGTTGCTCAGACATCAGGCGTTCCCCCGGGTTGGCCCGAAGTTGATGATGTCAGCGTCGCATACCGGGCGGCGCGTCACCACCCTTGAAGTCACGGGACAGGACCCTGATGCGGACCCGCGCGAGCCTGCCCGGTTCATGGCTGACCCGCTTGGTCACGCTCATGGCGGTGGACAAGGGCTGTCCGCGGTCACTGCCTGAACCTGCCGGCCGGAACGATGCAGGCGCCGACACGCTCCGGGATGCCGGGACGACGCACGGGGAACCGAATAGCCTTAGCCGCGATGAACGCTACCGCGCCGCCCGCCGGGAACCTGTACCTCGTCGTCGGATATGACGGCTCACCTCCTGCCATCCGGGCGCTCGACGCCGCGGTCAGGCTGCTGTACGGCCGGACCGGCAGCATCGAGGTGGTGTACGTCGCCCACCTGCCCAGCATCGACTCGCTGTCGCCAGGCGCCGTAGCCGAAATGGAAGCCAGCTTCGACGATATCGCGCAGGAGCTGCAGACCGCGGCCAGCGAGCAGCTGCGCGACCGCGAGGAGCGCTGGCGGTTCGAGCGGCGCGAGGGCCTCATCCCGGACGAGCTGATCGCCGCCGCCACGGACATCCGCGACGCCCACCCCGGCGACACGGTGGTGATCGTGGTCGGGAGCTCATCGCATGCCATGCACCGCGTGGTCGGCTCGGTCGCCGTCAGCCTCGCCCGCCGCTCACCGGTGCCCCTCGTGGTCGTGCCTTAGGAGCTCCCCCGTGGCCGCGTGCGGCCGGCGCAGGTAGACGTGGCGTTTCCGGTATGCCTATCGTTGGCTTGAGATAGCGGCATTGGGCCGCGATCCCCAGCAGCATTACTGGGCAATCGTTGCTCCAGACCCCGGTAGCGATCCGTGCAGTGCGCTGCACGCGAAGGGGCATAGATCCCATGTCATCTGCCACCCAGGGCCGTCCGGCCGCCCCCGCCGACCGGCGCTGGCTGGTCCTGGTCGTGGTGGCTGTCGCCCAGCTGATGGTGGTCCTGGATTCCACGGTCGTGAACATCGCGCTGCCGTCGGCCCAGCGTGCGCTGGGATTCCCGAACAGCGACCGGCAGTGGGTGGTGACGGCCTACGCCCTGGCCTTCGGCAGCCTGCTGCTGGTGGGCGGCCGGCTCGGCGACATGTACAGCCGCAAGTGGGTCTTCATCACCGGCCTGATCGGATTCGCCGTCTCCTCGGCCATCGGGGGCGCCGCCGTCTCGTTCGTGATGCTGGTGGCGGCCCGGACGCTGCAGGGCGCGTTCGGCGCCATCCTCGCGCCGTCCGCCCTCGGCACCCTGGTCAGCACCTTTCAGGACCCGCGCGAGCGGGGGCGGGCCTTCGGGGTCTTCGGCTCGGTCGCGGCCGGCGGCGGCGGCGTGGGCCTGATCCTCGGCGGGGTGCTCACCCAGTACCTGTCCTGGCGCTGGACGCTCTACGTCAACCTGGTGTTCGCCGCGATCGCCGTGGCCGGCGCCCTGGCGTACATGCGCAGCAGCCGGCCCGCCAACCCGCCGCGGATGGACTGGCCCGGGGCCGTACTGGCCTGCGCCGGGCTGTTCCTCATCGTCTTCGGCTTCTCCCACGCCGAGACCGCCGGCTGGACCGCCACGCTGACGATCGGCTCCCTGGTCCTCGGCGTGCTGCTGCTCGCCGCGTTCGTCGTCGCCGAGCGGCGGTGCAGTCACCCGCTGCTGCCGCTGCGCGTGATACTCGACCGCACCCGGGGCGGCTCCTATGTCGCGGTCGGCCTGTCGGGAATCGCGATCTTCGGCGTCTTCCTGTTCCTGACCTACTACCTGCAGGAGGTCAAGGGATACAGCCCGGTGACCAGCGGGCTGGCCTTCCTGCCGATGATCGGCTGCATCCTGCTCAGCTCCAACGTCTCCAGCATCGTGACCTTGCCCCGGTTCGGGCCGCGGGTCCTGATCACGACCGGCATGCTGCTGGGCACCGGCGCGATGATCTACCTGACCCAGCTCACCGTGACCTCCAGCTACCTCGGTGGCATCCTGCCCCCCCTGCTCATCATGGGCCTGGGCTTCGGCATGATCTTCGCCCCGGCCATCAACACGGCCACGGCCGGCGTCCCGCGCCAGGACTCAGGCGTAGCCTCCGCGCTGGTCAACACCATGCAGCAGGTCGGCGGATCGATCGGGACGGCCGCGCTGAGCACCATCGCGCTGACCGCGACGACCAGCTACCTCGTCGCGCACCACACGGGGGCGCTGGCGCCGGCGATCGCGGCCACCCACGGTTACACCGTGGCCTTTGCGGTGTCCGCGGGAATCTTCGGCCTCGGTGTGATCCTCGCGATCGTCCTGCTGCCATCCCGGCAGCGGCTGGCAGAACTCAGGGCCGCGGCCGCGACCGCGGCCGAAGCTGCGCCCGCCGCCCCCGCACCCGCACCTGCCGCACCCGCACCCGCGCCCGCGCCCGCCGCCGCACCCGGCCGCCGCGGCGCACGCCGCTGCTCCCGCCTCCAGCCTCGGGCCCCAGCTTGAGACGCACGCGATGAACGCGATTCCGGTAGCCCTGCTGTGCTGCTCGCCAGTGATAAACCCCGCTTCGCTCCCGACGGCCAGGCGCCCTGGGGTGATCGTGCGGCTCCCCTGGCGATAAGGCGCAAGAGAGCAATGGCGGTCGGGACGGCGCCGGGCGAGCGCGGTGCTGGGGGAACCACCCGGCGCGTTCCGTCGCCGGCTGCTGCTGGAACGTGCGGCGCACCGGCTGGTATCCACCCCGCTGACCGTCATCCAGATCGGCGCTGAGGCTGGCTACACCTCACCGGATGCCATCACCCTGGGCATTCTCGCGCTGCTACGGCACCACCCCGACGGGTTAACGGCGGCAGCGCAGATCGGTGCACGACCTTCAGGCCGCCAGCGGCACTCACTTTCACCCCCCGGGTGGCCTGCGGCTGCCCGCCGCCTACAGGAGTGACACCATGGACGTCTTGACCAGGATGTATGACCATCACGTTGAACTGACCGGCGCCATCATCGACCGGGTCACCGGGCTCCCCGCCGAGGTCCTCGACCAGCCGATCGAGTTGCCGGTCGAGGGTATTGGTGCCCGCCCCAGCCTCCGGGCACTCTGCGAAAAGCTCGTCCGCCAGGTGGAGATGTGGGTGAGCGCCGTCGAGGGCGCGACCAGCATCCCCGCCGGTCAGACCTCACCTGCGGCGCTCCGGGCCCGCCTCGGCCAGGCCGCTCCGCGATTCCGGGCCGTCATTGCCGACCGCGTCGCCGCAGGCGCGGGTGAAGACACTTTCCTGGACGCGACATGCCAGCCGCCGCAGAACTTCAGCCTCGGCGGAGCGCTCGCCCACGTCCTCGCCTTCCCTGCTGTGCGCCGTACCCTGGCGATTGACGCCCTGGAGTCGGCAGGCGTTGACGATCTCGGCGCCGGCGATCCGATGCACTTCGCCGGAAGCGAGGGCTCAGACGCCTCCGGGATCACCCGCCACTTCGAGTAGGACGTACCCGCCACCTGGACGCGCGCCCGCGGATCCCCTCGGAGGGCGCCAGCCGCTGGTGCGGTAGGGCAGCCCGGGCCGCCTGAGACGGCTAGCTTCCGCTTGGGCAGCGATTCCTTTTCCGGTGACGACGGGTCTGCCTGATTGGAGGCAACAGGCTTCGCCGCCGCCAGGACGGGCGGGCCCGGATGAGAGGATCTCAAAATGAAGAACGAGCAGGTCAGCGTGTCCGTCGAGCCGCTTGACCGTGCGTTCGCAAGCACTCGTGCCGTACTGCTGCAGGTTCAGGCGGGCCAGCTCGATGCGCCTACGCCGTGCGCGTCGTGGGATGTCCGTGCCCTGATCGGACATTTCACCGGCTCGGCTCGCTGGGCGGCCGCGGCCATCGGCGGCGAGGAGGCCGCGGCCGGGGACCACACTTCCGTTCACTTCATGGCCGCTTATGACCAGGGCATCAAAGGCGCGCTCGCCGCGTTCGGAACCGAGGGTGCACTGGAGAAGACAGTGACGCTGCCGTGGGGTGAGTTCTCCGGGGCAGCACTCATGTGGCTGGCCGTCAACGACCAGTTCGTCCATGGCTGGGACCTCGCCCGGGCCCTGGGGCACCACACGGACCTGGATCCCGGCCTCGCGGACGAACTGCTCGTCCGTGACCAGGCCTGGATCACTGATGCTCACCGGGGACTCGATGGGGCCGGGTTGTTCGGGCCCCCCGTGAAGCCCCCGGCCGGAGCGTCTCCAGCTGACAGGCTTGCTGCTTTCCTCGGGCGCTCTAGGTGAGCCGGGAGACCTGGGAATCAGCGGCGAGCATGAGTCCCGCCCACGAGGCATAACCACACTGGTTGCGCAGGACCCATCAGCCCCCGGGGATGGCGCAGCGGGCCCGGGGCGGTCAGTGCAGATCGCGAAGGCTTCGCCGGGGTTCCACCGGTTGTTCATGACGGCTTTGTCAGCCGTCGGGACAGCGCTCGTAGCTTTCCCGCATGCCGTCATCTCGCAAGCCAGGGCCGGATCGGCCGCTCGCTGAACAACACGAGGAGTGGATGGCGCACCTGCGCCGCCACGCGGTGAGCCGCCGGACGGTGTTCCGGGGTGCGGTCGGCGCGGCCGCAGGCAGCCTGCTGCTGGGCAACTCGGCCCGGTGGTCCGACCGGGCCGTGGCGGCAGTTCTGGCCGATACCGGGACCGTAGCAGGCGGTTTCCTGGTGAACGGGCGGCACCTCTCGTTCGGGGACGATCCCACGAGAGAGATGTGGGCCGGCGGCCAGTTGTTCAACATCAACGAGTACAACGCGGTCCCGCCCCGGTCGGTCAGGGTCTGGGTGGATTACGGCCGGGACCGTTTCTACGAGCATACGGTCGAGGCGGAGATCCGTGAGTTGCTGACCCACGTCCCGGTGTGGGACGGCCATCGCGGGGCGCTGAAGGCGTCCCGCACGCTGAACGCCGACCAGTTCTTCGTGCACGCGCGCATGACCCATCTGCATCCTGGCACGCAGTACCACTACCGCTTCCGGTACGCGGCCGGCCACGAAATCGGCACCACCGCGGATGCCACGTTCTGCACCGCTCCGGGGCGGGTGGCCGAGCCGTTCACCTTCACGGCCTTTGCCGACGAGGGCATCCCCGGGCCGTCTCTGGACCGCGACCCTTCGCTGCTGCCGGAGTCGGACTGGGGGATGTGGAACAACGGCTCGTACGACCCTGGCGATCCGGACCGGCCGTCCCGGACCCACCGGGACACGACCAACACGGTGATCACGCAGATCACCAAGGTCCGGAACCTGACCAACGCCACTCCCGCGCGGTTCAACCTGCTCGCCGGTGATCTCTGCTATGCCCAGGCCGAAGGCGACATCCAGCCGATCATCAACCCCGACGGGCCGCACGGGAGCCAGCCGTCCTCGCACAACACGCCGCAGCCCGCGCGCACAGCGGCGGCTGGGACTACTACGACCCGTGGATCTGGACGAGCTGGTTCCCGATGATCGAGCCGAGTGCGGCGTCGATCCCGTGGATGGTCGCCACGGGCAACCATGACACCGAGCTGTTCTCCTCGGCGGTAGCCGCCGACCACGTCACCGTGGCCAATTACGAGCCGTTCGGCTATGGCGGGATCACCAAGCGGATGGACTTCCCCACGACCGGGCCATCCGCCTGCCCGTCGGTGTACAGCTTCCGCTACGGCAACGTCGGGGTCATCAGCCTGGACGCGAACGAGCTGAGCTGGGAGATCCAGGGGCTGCTGGATTACAGCCACGGGGCGCAGCTCAGGTGGCTGGAAGAACGGCTGCAGGCCTGGCGCGCGGGAGGCACGTCGACTTCATCGTTGCCTTCTTCCACGAGTGCGCGTTCTCGACCTGCAACGGGCACAGCTCCGACGGCGGGGTCCGGTCGAAGCTGGCGCCGTTGTTCGCCCGGTACCAGGTCGATCTGGCGGTGCAAGGGCACAACCACGTATACGAGCGCACGAACCCGCTGATCTACGACCCGAAAACCAATAGCGCCCGCTCCAGCAAGCAGGCCGTGGCCGTGTCGCCGTCCGAGCCCGCCGAGGTCGAGCCGGCCAAGGACGGCACCACGTACGTGGTGGTCGGCACCGCCGGCACGCCCCGCTACGGGTGGACCGGGGCCCACGAGACCGATCGCAACTTCGCGGCCGGCCGGGCAGCGGCACGACCGTCGCCGCCGACGCCAAGCACGGGCGGGGACCCTACATCAACGAGCGGGACTTCAGCCTGACCTACGAGACCATTGACTGGTCGCAGGCCCGGTACGACGACTACGGCTTCATCGCGCTCGACGTAACCCCCGCCGCGCCCGGGCAGCGGACCACGATGGTGCTGCGGTTCATCAACGAGCAGGGCCGGGAGCTCGACCGGGTGGTGTTCTCCCGGATCGCCTCCGCCTGAGCGACGGCTCCCGGAAAGCCTGAGGCAGCCGGGGGCCGGCCGGGTGTGACGTCGGCGAACAGCGGTCAGCCGGCTTTGACCGCGAGCACCAGGGGCAACACACGGGACGCGCCAGCCTCGCGGAGCAGCCGGGCCGCGACCGTCATCGTCCAGCCGCTGTCGATCCGGTCGTCGATGACCAGCACCGGGCCGCCGAGCGAGGCGACCGCCCCGGCCAGCGGGCCGGGCAGGCGCAGTTCGCGCCAGACCGCCTGGAGCCGCTGCGGGCTGTTGAACTGCTGGGCGCCCGAGGCCCCCACCCGGGGCCCGGAGCCGGCGTAGCTCAGGGAGCCCAGCAGGGGCAGCCGGCCGATCTCCGCGATCCGCTCGCCCAGGCTGGCGATGAGCCGGGGCCGGGTGTGGCTGGGCAGCGTGACCACACCGGCCGGGCGCTGCTCCCAGTCCCACGCGGCCAGCACCTGGACCAGCGCGGCGACGAGGTCCGGCGGCACCGCGTCGTCGGGCACCGGACCGTCAGGTACTGCCCCGTCGGCTCCCGGCTCCAGGAGGGCGCGGAGCCGGGGGCCCCACCCGAGGCCGGTGAGCCGGCCCAGCGCCCGGCCCGTGTCCGCCGACAACTCCGCCGGGATCTTGCCCGCCACGTCCACGCCGAGCCGTTTCATCCCCGGCGGCCACATCCGGCGCGGGCTGATGTCGATACCGGGACGCAGCAGCCGGGCCCGGGCCAGCTCGGTCCCTTCCGCCGACACCTCCGCGGGCCACGGGCGCCCGGTGCAGTTGTCACACCGGCCGCAGGGCTGGGCCTCGGGGTCGTCCAGCTGACGGCGCAGGTACTCCATCCGGCACCCCGGGGTGCGCAGGTAGCTGAGCATGGCCTGCTGCTCCCGGTGCCGCTCCGCCGCGACCGTGGCGTACCGCTCGGCGTCGTACTCCCACGGCTGCCCGGTGGCGGCCCAGCCCCCGCTGACCTTGCGGACCGCGCCGTCCACGTCCAGGACCTTGAGCATCATCTCCAGCCGGGCCCGGCTCAGGTCGACCTGGGTCTCCAGCGCGCCGGACGACAGCGGTCCGGACGCCGCGTCCAGCGCGCCGAGCGTCGTCCTGACCAGCGCCTCGGGCGGGAACGCCAGCGAGGCGAAGTAGGCCCAGATGTCCCGGTCCTCTGGTCCGGGCAGCAGGACCACCTCGGCCCGCGGCACAGCCCGCCCCGCGCGGCCAATCTGCTGGTAGTAGGCGACCGGCGACTGCGGGGCGCCCAGGTGCACCACGAAGCCCAGGTCGGGCTTGTCGAAACCCATGCCCAGCGCGCTGGTGGCCACGAGCGCCTTGAGCTCCCCGTCGAGCAGGGCGCGCTCGGCGGTCAGCCGCTGCTCCTGCTCGTCACGTCCGGTGTAGGGGAGGACGTTGTGGCCCCGGTCGCGCAGGAAGGCCGCGGTCTCGTGGGCGGCGGCCACGGTGAGGGTGTAGATGATGCCGGACCCCGGCAGCTCGCCCAGGTGCTCGGCCAGCCAGCCGAGCCGCTGCTGGGCGGCGGGCAGCTGCACCACGCCCAGGCACAGGCTCTCCCGGTCCAGCGGGCCGCGCAGCACCAGCGCCTCGCCGTCGGCCCCGCTGGCCAGCTGCTCGGCCACGTCCCGGGTGACCCGCGCGTTGGCCGTCGCCGTGGTGGCGAGCACCGGCACCCCGGGGGGCAGGTTCTCCAGCACGGTGCGGAGCCGCCGGTAGTCAGGCCGGAAGTCATGCCCCCAGTCGGAAATGCAGTGCGCCTCGTCCACGACCAGCATGCCCGCGGTCGCGGCGAGCTTGGGCAGGACGAGGTCGCGGAAACCGGGGTTGTTCAGCCGCTCCGGGCTGACCAGCAGCAGGTCGACGGAGCCGGCGGCGATCTCCGCGTAGATCTCGTCCCAGTCCGCCATGTTGGCTGAGTTCACCGTCCGGGCCTGCAACCCGGCCCGGGCCGCCGCCTCGATCTGGTTGCGCATCAGGGCGAGCAGCGGGGAGATGATGATGGTCGGCCCCATGTCCCGGGCCCGGAGCAGGGCGGTCGTGACGAAGTACACGGCCGACTTGCCCCAGCCGGTGCGCTGCACCACCAGGGCCCGGCGCCGGTCGCGGGCGAGGGCCTGGATCGCGGTCCACTGATCCTCGCGGAGCCGCGCGGACGGCCCGGCGAGCGCCCGCAGGCAGCGCTCCGCCTCCTCGCGGAGAGCGTGCTCCGCCTCTTCGCGCAGCACTTCCTCGCCCTGGCCGGCCTCGGATGTCATAGGTCCTTGGTATCAGGCCGGGCCGACAGGTATGGCCCGGGCGACGGCCACTCCGCGTCGTCACGTGCGCACTGGCCAGGCTCTTCGCGGCTGCATCGTCCACCATGTGGGATACTCGGCCGGAGACATCGCAGGTGCGGGAACGTCCGTTCGAGCGGGGCCTGCTGAGCAGGACCCGGGCAGCGGCGCAGAGGTCAGGCGGGGTCGGAGGACGGCTGTGGCGCTGACGGACGAGGCCATCGAGAAGATCAAGGCCATGATCGTCTCCGGCACCCTGCGGGCCGGGGACCGGCTGCCCCGGGAAGCCGATCTGGCCGCCGAGCTCGGCCTGTCGCGCAGTTCGCTGCGCGAGGCGGTCAAGGCCCTGTCGCTGGTGAACATCCTGGACGTGCGGCGCGGTGACGGCACGTATGTGACCAGCCTGCAGCCTCCGCTGCTGCTGGAGGCGCTCAGCTTCATCGTGGACTTCCACCGCGACGGGACCGTACTCGAATTTCTCGAGGTCCGGCGGATCCTGGAGCCGGAGGCCGCGGCGATGGCGGCCGAGCGGATCTCGCCGGCCGAGGTCGCCGGGCTGCGTGAGCTGCTGGACAGCCTGGGCCCGGATCCTGAAGTCGAGGACCTGGTCGCCAACGACCTGGAGTTCCATCGCCGGATCTCGGCGGCCTCGGGCAACAGCGTGCTCTGCTCGCTGCTGGAGTCGCTGTCCGGGCCGACGTCGCGGGCCCGGGTCTGGCGCGGCCTGACCCAGGACGGAGCCACCCAGCGGACGCTCGCCGAGCACCGGGCCATCCTGGACGCCCTGGAGTCCCGCGATCCGGCGGTGGCCCGGTCCTGGTCCACCGTGCACATCGCCAGCGTCCAGCAGTGGCTCGCGTCGGTGCTCTAACCCGGGGAGCTGGAGCCGGTAGATCGCCTGGGCGTTCCCGGCCAGGACCGCCGCCACGTCCGCGGCGCCGAGCCGGCCAGACAGCAGCGAGACGGCCAGGTCGAGCACCTCTCCGTAGCTGGCGGCCAGGGTGCAGACCGGCCAGTCCGAGCCGACCATGAGACGGCGCGGCCCGAAGGAGTCGATCAGGTGGCTGGCGTAGGGACCGATCTGCGCCGCTGACCAGTGCGGTCCCGCCTCGGTGACCAGACCGGACAGCTTGACGGCGACGTTGGGGCAGGCCGCGAGCGCACCCACCAGGCTGGCCCAGGGCTCGTACTGGCCGCGGGCGATGTCCGGCTTCCCGCCGTGATCCAGCACGAAGCTGACCTCGGGCAGGTCGCGGGCCACGCGGATCGCCGCGGGCAGCTGCGCCGGGCGGACCAGCAGGTCATAGACCAGCCCGGCGCTGGCCAGTGCGCGCAGCCCGCGGCGCACCTCCGCCCGGTCCAGCCAGTCCGGATCCGGCTCGTCCTGGACCAGGTGCCGGAGGCCGGCCAGCCGGTCCCCGCCGGGAAGCTCGCGCAGCCGGGCGATCTGATCCGCGACGTCCGGCGCGGTCAGGTCGGCCCAGCCGACAACGCCCGCGACCAGCGCGCCGGACGCGGCCACGGCCAGGAACTCCCCGGTCTCCGCCACGCTGGGCAGCACCTGCACCAGGACGCTGGCGGTCACCCCGTGCGCACTGGCGAGCGGCGTGAAGTCAGCCAGGCCGAAGGGGCGGCACAGGGACGGCAGCGCGTCGAGCCAGGCGTGCCGCCGGACCCCTGGATCCCACAGGTGGTGATGCGCGTCGATGATCATCTGGATTTAATTGGTCCCTCGGTCCACTGCCTCGGGCCTGCGGCCCCGCTCTGGCGCGCCGGTGACGAAAGGCATTGTCGGTCGCGTGGCAGGAAAATAGATCGGATGTGTTGAGCCTGTCAACGCTCTGCAGGGCGGTGTTGCTCGGACCGGGAGGACGAGTCATCCGATCTCTAGCGAGACGCCGGTCTGTGACGCCGGGCGCCGCCGCGGACCGGCGCGGGCGCGGCCGCCGGCCAGAGCGAGGGCCTGCCGCCCCGGCAAACAGCTCATCACACCGCAGTACTCCGCCAGCAGGCCAGGCGGCACTTTACTTCGCTATGCTGCACGTACCGGACCTGACGGCAGCACCCCGCCCTGCAGTCGAGCGCACGTCCCGGTGACGTGCGCCAAAGGCATAGTTCCTGTGGCCCGAGGAGGTCGCTGATGATCGCTGCCGGGTTAATGCGCGCCGTTGCGCGCAGGCCACTGTGGTCACTGGCTATGCGGCCACGGCTCTCGGCGCCCTCGCGATCGCCGGGGTGGCGGCCGCCCCCTCTTCCTGACGGCCCCCGCCCTGGCGGGAACCGCCGGGAACGCGGACGCGCGGGCCGGTGCCCGGGTGGTGACCTCCTGCGGGAGCCGGCGTCTCCGCGGTCAACGTCCGGCTGCCCGCCGGCTTCGACCCGCTGACCGCGACCCCGGCCCAGTTGGCCGCGAACGATCTGCCGCTCCGGCCGACCGGCCGGGTCCAGCTGGCCGCGTGGCGGAAATTCGTCACCGGGGGAGTGCGGGCGGCCCGCGAGCACGTGTGTCTTCGCCCCGGTGACCCCGTCCAGTGCACCGCGGTCCATCGTCGGGGACGTCGCCCGGACCAGGCCCAGTCGATCGTCGGGGACGCGAAGCCCGGGTCCGCAGTCGGTCGTGGGGACGCCAAGCCCGGTCCGGTCGGCCCAGTCGATCGTGGGGGACGCGCAGCCCGGGTCGCGGTCGGCGCGCAGTCGATCGTGGGGGACGCGCAGCCGGGCCGAGTCGCGCCCAGTCGATCGTGGGCGACACCAGCCCCGCCCTCGGCACTCTGGCGCCCCCGGCCACCGCGCCGCGGCCCAGCCCGGGAGGCAACCGGGCCACCGCTGCCACCCGGACGGTGGTCTACGGCACCTGGCGGGTCACCCGGCCGAAGAACGACCCGACCGCCTCCATATCGTCGTGGGCCGGCCTCGGGCTCGGGCGGGCCGGGAGTCCGCTCGTCCAGGCAGGCTCCTCCGCGGGCGGCTATTTCGGTCCCTACCTGTGGTGGCGGGTCGCCCCGCAGCGGCCGAACGAGCAGCGGATCAGCCTGGACACCGCGGCGGGCGACACGGTCTACGTGCGTATCCAGCTGCAGCGCGGCCGGGCCACGGTGACCATCAGGGACGAATCCACCGGCGCGGGCGGCACGTACGTCCTGCGGTACCGCGGTCTGGACGGCTGACCAGGCCCACGCGCGCCCGCCGCTCCCGGCGGCGGCTGCCCTGAGAGCATGGCCGGATGAACGGCACTCACACGCCCGAGACGGACGGCGTCATCAGGCGGCTGAAGGCCTGCCTCAACGGAAAGCGCAGCCAGGCCGAGAACCCCGCGGTGCCGGTCACCCCGGCCGAGCTGGCCCGGGACGCCGCGGCCGCGGTCGCCGCCGGGGCCGAGGCCGTCCACCTGCACGCGCGCGGCCCGGACGGCGCCGAGTCGGTGCGGGCCGCTGACGTCGGCGCGGCGGTCGCCGCGGTGCGCGCGGCCTGCCCGGGCACCCCGGTGGGGGTGTCCACCGGGCTGTGGATCACCGGCGGGGACGCGGCGGCCCGGCACGCCGCCGTCGCAGGCTGGGCGGGCCTGGACGCCGCCGCGCGGCCCGACTTCGCTTCCGTGAACGTCAGCGAGGAAGGCTGGGCCGGCGTGGCCCGCGTGCTCGGCGCGGCCGCGATCGCCGTGGAGGCCGGGGTGTGGACGGCCGCGGACGTGCCGGTCCTGGCCGCGGCCGGGCTACCCCAGCCGCCGTTGCGGATCCTGATCGAGATCATGGGCGAGCCGGCTCCCGCCGCCCCCCGGGCCGCCGAGGCCGTCCTGCGCGCCCTCGACGCCTCCGCGGTGCGCGGGCTCCCGCGCCTGCTGCATGGCGAGGGAGAGAGCTGCTGGCCCCTGGTGGCGCAGGCGGCCCGGGAGGGACTGCCCACCCGGATCGGCCTGGAGGACACCCTGGCCGGCCCGGACGGCGGGCCAGCCAGCGGCAACGCCGAACTGGTCCGCTGCGCGCTGGAGATGCTGGACGCCACCCGAGCGTTAGCGGGCCGCGAGGATCTGCTTCTGCAGCGCCGTCCCGGGCTGCACCAGGGTCTGGTCGCTGACCGTGGTGCCGTTCAGCTTCACCGTCGGGGTGGAGTCGATGCCGCCCTTGATGACCTGCTGGCTGAACGGGACGGCCTGCGGGGCGAACGTCTGGGCCGAGACGCAGTGCGTGAACGACGCGCTGGTCAGCCCGATCTTGCGGCCCAGCGCGAGGAGCAGGCTGACCGGGAATCCGTTCTGGGCCCGTTCGTCGGGCTGGTTGGAGTAGAGCAGGTTGTGGTACCTCATCCACGACCCGGCGGGCACGCACTGCGCCGCCGCCCAGGCCCGCACCGAGTTGTCCTGGGCCGGCTGTTCGCCCAGGAAGATCGTGAACGGGTGGTAGACGACCCGCACCTTGCCCTGCTGGGCCAGCTTCTGCACCGTCGCGCCGTTGGCTTTCTCGAACTCGTCGCAGATCGGGCACTGGAAGTCCTCATAGACGTCCAGCACGGGCGTCTTCACCCCGGGCTGGGCGTTGGTCACGCTGTGGTCCGGGTTCTTCGTGACCGGCGCGAACGGGCCGTTGTAGTAGGCGTCATGCACCGCGGCGGTGCTGGTGCCGGTGCCCGTGCTCTGACCGGGCCGGACCACCAGGATGACGATGACCGCGATCACGACCGCGCCCACCGCGCTGCCCACCACGATGAGCACCCGGTTGCGCTGGCGGCGGCGGGCCGCGCGCTCGCGCTCCAGCCGGATCCGCTCCCGGGCCGCGGCCCGCCCGGACGACTTGCTCATCTCGCCGCGGGTTCCTGGGCGTACTGGTCTTTGCTGCACTGGGGACACAGGCCGAACAGCTCGATGGTGTGGTCCACCGCGGTGAAGCCGGCCTCGGCGGCGACCTGTTCGGCCCAGCGCTCCACGGCCCGGCCCTCCACCTCGACGCTGGTCCCGCAGCTGCGGCAGATGAGGTGATGGTGGTGGGCGTTGCTCTCGCACCGGCGGTACAGCGTCTCGCCGTGCGCGTCGCGGATCGTGTCGACCCGGCCGTCCTCGCTCAGCACCTGCAGGTGCCGGTAGACGGTGGTCAGGCCGATGTGCTCGCCGCGCTGGCGCAGTTCCGCGTGGATCTGCTGGGCGCTGCAGAACCCGGGCAGCCCGCCGAGGACCGCCGACAGTGCCTCAGCCTGCCGGGTCCCGCGCACCCGGGTGCCCCCGGACGGACGCTTAGCAGGCACCGGCGTCATCACACCCGCACATTAGCAGCCGTGACCCTCTGCTCCCCAGCTCCGCGCCAGGCCCGGGGCCGGGCCGGGCGCCGCCCGCGCAGCGCGGCCCAGCCCCGCCCGGCGGCGTAGCAGACCGCCCCCAGCGCGCCCACGAAGAAGCCGACGGGCCAGTTCGTCTGGTAGGCGGAGGCGATCGAGACCCAGAGCACCACGACCGCGATGACGGCGGACAGCGCCAGGGCGGGCAGCGGCTTGCTGGTCACCGAGCGGGCCGCGGCGGGCGGGCCGATCATCAGGCTGAAGATCAGCAGCGCCCCCACGACCGGCAGGGTCATGCTGGTGGCCAGCGCCACCACCACGAGGAACAGGGTCTCCACCCGGGCCGGCCGGATGCCGCGCGCCTCGGCCAGTTCCGGCATCACCGAGGAGAGCAGGAGCGGCCGGTACAGCGCGACGATGGCCGCGACGCTGACCGCGGCGAGGATCGCGATCGGGAGGACCTCGTTGCTGCTCACCCCGAGCACCTCGCCGAACAGCAGGGAGTAGATCTCCGGCGCGTACTCGGTGCTGAAGCTCAGGAACAGCGCGCCCAGGCCGAGCAGGACCACCAGGGCCAGGGCCGTGGCCACGTCCCGCCGCCCGTGCCGGCTGAGCCAGCCGATCCCGAGCGCGCCGATCAGGGCCGCCACGGCCAGCCCGACGAGGGTGCTGATCCCGAGCAGGGCGGCCCCGGCCGCGCCCGCGAACGCCCCCTGCGGCACCGCGTCCGCCACGAACGCCGCGCCGCGCAGCACGATGAAGAACCCGACGGTGCCCGCCACGACCGCGACGATGGTGCCGACCAGCCAGGCGTTGGTCATGAATCCGGAGAACATCGGCTCAGGCCCGCCTGACCCGGCTGGTGATCCCCTGCACCGCCACATAGCCCAGGAAGATCAGCGTGACCACGAAGAAGCTGACCGGCCAGCCGTGCCGGGCCGGCGGCCAGTAGAAGCTGTCGTAGGCCAGCAGCACCCCCAGCCAGGTGGCGGCCAGGCCGGCCAGCGCGCCCCAGGCCATGGCCAGTCCGGGACGGCTGCTCAGCCGGAGCCCGATCGCGGCGGGCCCGATCAGCAGCGCCGTGGACAAGATGGTGCCGATCGTCATGGCGGACAGGGCCACGGCGAGGGCGATCGCGACCAGGACCAGGAGGCCGACCAGCCGGACGCTGATCCCGCGGACGGCGGCCAGGTCCGCGGCGACCGAGCTGAGCAGCAGCGGCCGGTACAAGATGGCCACGATGCCCACCGCCGCCACGCTGAACAGCGCGATGACCGGCAGCAGCGAGCTGCTGATGGTGAACATGGAGCCGAACAGGATCGTGATCGTGGCCCCGGAGACGTTGCTGTGCGTGGTGTCCCAGTAGAGGAACAGCGCGGCCAGGCCGAGGCCCGCCCCCCGGACGATCCCGGTGGCCAGGTCCCGGCCCCGGGGCCGCTGGACGCCGATCATGTCCATCACCCCGGCGGCCAGCACGCCCACCCCGACGAACCCCCACAGCGGGCTGACCCCGACCAGGAAGGACGCGGAGCCGCCGGTCACGCTGATGTCGGCCAGGGCGTGCCCCGCGTAGGACTGGCCGCGGATCACCGCGAACGAGCCCACGATCGCCGACACCAGCGCCACGACCCCGCCCGCGGCCAGGGCCACGTGCACCGGGGCGCTGGAGAAGAAACCCGGTTCGAAAATCGTCTGCAGCAGGCTGGGCACGGACAGATCACGCGCCCTCGTGAATGACCGGCTCTGGTTCCGGCTCCGGGACGTCGAGCCCTACCCCGCGCGCGGCCGCCACCACCAGGATCCGTCCATGCACCCTGATGACGTCCACGTGCTGGCCATACAGCTCGCTGAGGACCTCCGGGCGTACCACCTCGGCGGTGGTCCCGCTGGCGGCGCGGCCCGCCGCCATGTACACGAGCCGGTCCATGACCGGCAGCAGCGGGTTCATGTCGTGGGCCGAGATGAGCACCGCGATCTGCTGCTCGCGGGCGACCCGGCCGAGCAGTTCGACCACGTCCTGCTCGCTGGCGATGTCCAGGTTGGCCAGCGGCTCGTCGAGCAGGAGCAGCCGGGGGCGGCTGATCAGTGCGTGCGCGATCAGCACCCGCTGCTGCTCGCCGCCGGACAGCAGGCCCACCCTGGTGTCGCCGAACCGGTCCGCGCCCACGGCGTGCAGCATCTCGTCGACCTGCTGCCGGCGCCGGGCCGACGGCAGCGGGAGGCCCAGCCGCTGCCCGTCCAGTCCCAGGC
The DNA here is from genome assembly GCA_963781085.1 of uncultured Actinomycetes bacterium. Taxonomy (GTDB): domain Bacteria; phylum Actinomycetota; class Actinomycetes; order Streptosporangiales; family Streptosporangiaceae; genus RYN-230. Next base: position 98,563 of record CAWAES010000015.1, on the reverse strand, counting down.
CGACCAGGTCCCGGGCGCGCAGCGGCATGTCCGGGTCGAGCAGGATCTTCTGCGGGACGTAGCCGATCACCGAGCCGCGCCGGGTGCGCGGCTGGCCCGCCACCCGCACCGTCCCGGCCGAGGGCGCCTGCAGGCCGAGGATGACCCGCAGCAGGGTGGTCTTGCCCGCGCCGTTCGAGCCGATCAGGGCGGTGAACTCGCCCGGGCGGAGGGCGAAGCTGACGTCGTCGAGGATCTTCCGGCCCGAGAGCCACAGGCTGACGCCCTGCACGTCGAGCAGATCGCCGGTGCTTCCCCTGGGCGTCGCGTACTTCCTGCACCGCGGCGTTCCTCCACGCCGGGGGTTCTCCGGCCGGGCGTTCCCTCGCCGGGCGCGCCATCACTTCAGCTTCTCGGTGGAGGTCTGGTGCGCCACGGCCCGCTCGAGCGCGGCCGTCTCGGCCATCATCCAGGACTGGTAGTCGTAGCCCGGTTCCGGCATGGTCTCGTACACGCCGACCACCGGGATCCCGTCGCGGTGCGCCGCGGCCAGGAACGAGGCGGTCAGCGAGTCGGTCACCTGCTGGTTGTACAGGAACACCTTGACCTTGTGCCCGGAGAACAGGCCGTCCTGGAGGGACACGTACTGCGGGGCCGGGTCCACGCCGTTCATGATGTCGGCCTGGAAGGCGAACGGGGTGAGGTTCCGGGTGCCCGCGGCCTGCAGCAGGTAGTCGCCGACCGGCTCGGTGGTGGCCACCGGCGTGCCCGGGTAGCGCGCCTTGAACTGGGCGATGGCGTGGTACCAGGGCTGCAGGGACGCGTCGAAGGCGGCGGCCTTGGCCGCGAAGTACGCCTTGTGGGCCGGCTGGAGGGCCGAGAGGTCCGCGGCGACGGCCTTGGCCACGGCCGGCATGGTGGACGGCTTGTACCACAGGTGCGGGTTGGGCGTGCTGTCCGGCAGGCCGAGCAGATGCTGCACGTCGATGACCTTGCGGCCGCTGTTGGGGGCCGCGGCCTCGATCTTGTTCATGTAGGTGTCGTAGCCCAGCCCGTTCTGCACGACCAGGCCCGCGCTGGCGATCAGGTTGGCCACGCTGGCGCTGGCCTCGAACGTGTGCGGGTCGGTGTTGGGGTTGCTCTCGATGGCGCTGACGTGCACGTACTTGCCGCCGACCTGGCCGATGACGTTCGCGTACTCGTTCTCGGCGCCGACCGCGGTGATGGTGGCGCTCGAGTTGGCCGCCGGGGTCGTCCCGGAACCGGACGAGCACGCGGTCAGGGCCACCGCAGCGACGGTGAGCACCGCAGCCGAAGCCGCTCTGGCATGACGCATGTTGAAAACGATAACCGTTATGAGTACCGGTCGCAACGCGAACGGACATACCCCAAGATGGGGACATGGCCAGCCGACTGAAGAACGCGACCAGCCCGTACCTGCTCCAGCACGCGGACAACCCGGTCGACTGGTGGCCCTGGTCGGACGAGGCCTTCGCCGCGGCCCGGGACCGCGACGTGCCGGTCCTGCTGTCGGTGGGGTACTCGGCGTGCCACTGGTGTCACGTGATGGCGCACGAGTCGTTCGAGGATCCGCAGACCGCCGCGCTGATGAACGAGAACCTGGTCGCGATCAAGGTCGACCGGGAGGAACGCCCGGACGTGGACTCGGTCTACATGACCGCGACCCAGGCCATGACCGGCCAGGGCGGCTGGCCGATGACCGTGTTCATGACCCCGGACCGGGATCCCTTCTTCTGCGGGACCTATTTCCCCCGGGAGCCTTTCCAGCGCCTGGTGCTCGGGGTGGCCAAGGCGTGGCGGGAGGACCGGGACAAGGTCATCAGCCAGGCCCGGGAGATCTCCGCCGCGCTGGCCGAGCGGGCCGCACCGCCCGCGGGGCAGGTCCTCGACCTGGCCAGTGACGATCCGGGCGGCGCCGAGGCTGTGCTCGCCCAGACCTGTGACCAGGCGGTCGCTCGCCCTGGCTGAGGACTACGACGCGGCCGCCGGGGGATTCGGCGGCGCGCCCAAGTTCCCGCCGTCGATGGTGCTCGAATTCCTGCTCCGCAACTCCGAGAGCGCGCGGCAGCGCAACGGCGAGCCCGCCGCGACGGCGTTGGGGATGGTGACCGGGACCGCGGAAGGGATGGCCCGCGGGGGCATGTATGACCAGCTCGCCGGGGGATTCGCCCGGTATTCCGTGGACGCCGGCTGGGTGGTGCCGCACTTCGAGAAGATGCTCTACGACAACGCGCTGCTGGCCCGGGTGTACGCGCACCTGTGGCGGCGCACCGGGTCGGAGCTGGGCCGCCGGGTGGCCCGGGAGACCTGCGCCTGGATGCTCGCCGAGCTCGGGACCGCCGACGGCGGCCTCGCCTCGGCCCTGGACGCGGACAGCGACGGCGCGGAAGGCCTCTTCTATACCTGGACGCCGGACGAGCTGACCGGGGTGCTCGGGGCGGCGGACGCGGCAGTACGCCGCGGCCGAGTTCGGGGTGACGGCCGCCGGGACCTTCGAGCACGGCCGGTCGGTGCTGCAGCGGCGCGCCGATCCCGCCGACCCTGCCCGGTTCGACCGGATCCGGGCCGCCCTGCTGGCCGCGCGCGGCCAGCGGGTCCGCCCGGGCCGCGACGACAAGGTGGTCGCGGCGTGGAACGGGCTGGCCATCGCGGCGCTGGCCGAGACCGGGCTGCTGCTCGGCGAGCCGGCCTTCGTCGACGGGGCCCGGCGGGCGGCGGAGTTGCTGGCCCGGGTGCACTTCTCGGCGGGCGGCTGGCCCGGACGTCGCGGGACGGCGTGGCGTCCGGCAGCGCCGGGGTGCTCGAGGACTACGCGTGCGTGGCCGAGGGGCTGCTGACCCTGTCCGGGGTGACCGGCGAGGCGCGCTGGCTGTCCCTGGCCGGGGAGTTGCTGGACACCGCGCTGGAGCGGTTCGGCGACGGGACGCGGCGGCTTCTACGACACCGCCGACGACGGGGAGGCGCTGGTCTACCGGCCCGCGGATCCCGCGGACGGCCCCACCCCGTCGGGGGCCTTCGCCGTGGCCGGCGCGCTGCTCAGTTACTCCGCGCTCACCGGGTCGATGCGCCACCGGGAGGCCGCGGCGGCCGGGCTGGGGCTGCTCCGGCCGATCGCCGCGCGGTTCCCGCGGGCCGCCGGGTCGGGCCTGGCGGTCGCCGAGGCGCTGATCTCCGGGCCCGCCGAGATCGCGGTCGTCGGCCCGGCGGACGACCCGCGCACGGCCGGGCTGCACGTCACGGCGCTGCACGCCGCCCCGCCGGGTGCGGTTATCGCCCTCGGGGACGGCCGCCTGGCGGGCGACGCGGACCGCTGAGATACCGCTGCTCGCCGGGCGCGGCCTGGTCGGCGGGGCCCCGGCCGCCTACGTGTGCCGCGGCTTCGCCTGCCTGGCGCCGGTCACCGACCCGGAGGCGCTGCGGGCCGCGCTGTCCGGTGCGGCGCCCGCGGGCTGAGGCTCAGCGCTGGCCAGGTGAGCGCGCCGGGGTCAGGCTTAGGCTCGCTGGGTGCGGCCTCCAAGCCCGCTGCATGAGCGTTGTGTAAATGGCACCGTAATTTTCCCGGATCGTGATCCGGTCACCCCTCCGCTGGCCTGGGCGTCCGCTCGCCCCGTCCGGCCGGGCGGGGCAAGCCGGGTGGCGGCGGCCTGGTATGCGGGCCGACGCCGGGGTATACCGGACCTCGTGAATCCGGCTCGGGCGATGGCACGGCGTGTGCGCCACGGCGCGGTGCCGCGCTGCCCCGTCCGGGCGCACGCCGCTACGGCGCCGTCTGCTGGCCGGGGTGGCCCTGGCGGGTACCGCGGCGGCGCGAGTGCCCGTGCCCGTGGGCGGACCGCAGCAGGCGGCGAGCCCGGCGGCCACGGCGGCCGCTCACACGCGCGCACCGCAAGCTGCTCCGGGCCGACGTGATGGTGGTGGCCCAGAAGGCGCTGCCGGCCAGGGACGTGGCCCGGGTGGCCCGGCTGCGCGGCGTCCAGGCGGCCCGGGCGGTCGACGCGGCCCGGGTCCGGGTGAACGGGACGTTCGCGGCGGTCCTGGGGGTGGACCCGGACACGTTCCGCGCCTTCGCCGCCGGACCGACCGCCTCGGCCAGCCCGCTGTGGCGGAACGTGGCGAACGGCGCGATCGCCGTCTCCTACACCATGGGCAAGCAGGACCGGCTGCCGCGGGGCGGGACGGTCCAGGTGGCCGGGCGGACCACGCAGTCGCTGCGCGTCGCGGGGTTCGGCACGGTCGGGATCGGCGGGGTGGACGCGGTGATCTCCCGGACCGCAGGCCCGCGCGCTCGGCTTCCCGGCCGGCAACGCGATCGTGGTGAGCGCCCCGCACGACCGGGTCGCCGCGCTGGTCCGCGAGATCAAGACCCGGATGCCGCACGGAGCCGTGGTCGAGCCGCTGGTCACGACGTCGGCGCAGGGTACCCCGGCCGCGGCCGGGGTGGCCGGGCTCGTCGCTCGCCGCCGGAACCGCGGCCAGCGCCGCGGCCAACGGGCGGGCCGCGCTCAGCATGGCCGAGCTCGTCGCGATGCTCAAGGCGGCGGCCAGCCGGGTGGGCTACCCGTACGTGTGGGGTGGCTCCGGGCCGACCACGTTCGACTGCTCCGGGCTGGTGCAATGGTCGTTCGCCCAGGCCGGGGTGGTCATGCCGCGGGTGGCCGCGGACCAGGCCCGGACCGGGCCCGCGATCCCGTTCAGCCAGGCCCAGGCGGGTGACCTGCTGTTCTACCGCACCGATCCCACCGCGCCGGACTACATCTCCCACGTGGCCATCTACCTGGGCAAGGGCCTGATGATCCAGGCGCCCGAGCCCGGGGAGAACGTGCAGATCGTCCCGGTGGCGCTGGGCAGCGAGTTCGCTGGCGTGGTACGCGTCTCCCCGGCCATCGCCGCCCAGGTGGCCGCGGCGCCCGGTGGGCTGACCCGCCTGGCTGGCCACGCCTGGTCCTGGACACGCTCAGTTCTGGGCCGCGCCCGGCCGACCACGCCTGGTTCTCGACCACGTCCCGCTGACCACGCCGGTGCTTGCCCGCGGCCCGGGCTGCATGATTACATCATTACATGAGTACTGGGAAACACGGCGAAGACGCCGTGCCGGGCGAGGAAGTCCGGGGCTGGTTCGCGGGCCGGCTGCCTGCGGGCTGGTTCACCGGGGCGCCCGAGGTCCTGGTGGACCGGGAAGAGATCACCGTGGTCGGCCCCCTGGGCGACCTGGACCTGGCCGCGGACGCCTCACCTGCCGCGCAGGCGGCCGAGGTGGACGGGCGGGCGCGCCGGTTCCGTGAGGAAACCCGGGACAACCGGATCGAGATCGCCCGTGAGGCCGAGGTCAAGTTCAGCCGCAAGGTGTCCTGGGGCGTCATCTGCGGGGGCCGGAAGGTGATGTTCACCACATTGTCGGTCCCGGTGATGACGCGCCTGCGGCAGTCCGAGCGCCGGGTGCTCGACACGCTGGTGGACGCGGGGGTGGCCCGCAGCCGCAGCGACGCCCTGGCCTGGTGCGTGCGCCTGGTCGGCGAGCACGAGGAGTCCTGGCTCGGGCAGTTGCGTGACGCCCTGCGCCGGGTCGAGGCGGTCCGCGCCGAGGGACCCCAGACCTGACCACTGGCGCGCCGCGGCTGCCGCGCCGGTGGCGGCGGCCCGTGAGCCAAGAGGCAGGCTCGCTTTGGTGAACAAAGCGTAACGAGTTGTCGTAATATCGCTACTTTCTGTTTAGATAGCTCCAGGGCCGGATGGGTCCCGCGGCGGGCCTGGTCGTGTCACGAGCCCGCCCCAGTGGTGACATCCTTGGTACGGGCAGGCCATGCCCATCGGCCGGTGGCTAGCGGCGGGAGTAGGTTCGCATGGGGCTGCGCGAGGTTCGGATCGGGCTCCGCGATCTCGCGTACCGCGCCTACGAGCGCAGGCTGGAAGCGTCCCTGGCCGGGCATCCCATCCCACGCCACGTGGGCGTGATCCTGGACGGCAACCGGCGCTGGGCGCGGCTGGCGGGCTTCACCGACGTCAGCAACGGCCACCAGAAGGGCGCCGACCATATCTTCGAGCTGCTCGGCTGGTGCAGCCAGGCCCGGGTCGAGGTGGTCACCCTCTGGCTGCTGGCCACGGACAACCTGTCCCGGCCCGCGGCCGAGCTGGACCCGCTGCTGAAGATCATCGAGAGCACGGTCCGGGCGCTGGCCGACGCAGGCTGGCACGTGAAGCCGGTCGGCGCGCTCGACCTGCTGCCCGCCGAGACGGCCCAGGTGCTCAAGGACGCGGGTGAGGCCACCGCGGGCCGTCCCGGGCTGCTGGTCAACGTGGCCATCGGGTACGGCGGGCGGCGGGAGATCGCCGACGCGGTCCGCTCCCTGCTGCAAGACCATGCGACCAAGGGCACCACGATCGAGGAACTGGCCGAGGTCCTCGACGTGGAGCACATCGCCGAGCACCTCTACACCGCGGGGCAGCCCGACCCCGACCTGGTCATCAGGACCTCCGGAGAGCAGCGGCTGAGCGGATTCCTGCTCTGGCAGAGCGCGCACTCGGAGTTCTACTTCTGCGACGCCTACTGGCCGGACTTCCGGCGGGTTGACTTCCTCCGCGCGCTGCGCTCCTATTCGGCCCGCCAGCGCAGGTTCGGATCCTAAACCGGTCCTGCAAACCTCTTCCGGCGTGGTGTGCGACACCCCGTCTGGGTCTTCCGGGGATGGCGCGGCCCGGGTACCTTTCAATCAGGTGGGCGGTGCCTAGCCGTCCCCCCGGGAAGGCCCTCGACATCCTCGAGCTTCGTGTCCTGACACGCAGGCGAGACGAGCGAAGGGCCGGGATCTGGCCCTTTGAAGGGCTGTCCCGGTCCTGGAGACACATCTGTGTCCGAGCGCGGCGCCGCTTCAGGCGCCCAGGGGAGAACGAGTGGCCAGTTCTTCTGCCCGCCGCGAGCAGCGGCCCAGCAATGCCAGTACTGACACGGACGGTGGGGCTCCGGGCTTGTCCGGAAGCCGCCGGTTCAGCTACGTGCTGGACACCAGCGTCCTGCTCGCCGACCCGGCTGCGATCAGCCGGTTCGCCGAGCACCGCGTGATCATCCCGATCGTCGTCATCACCGAGCTGGAGGCCAAGCGTCATCATCCCGAACTGGGCTATTTCGCCCGTCAGGCCCTCCGGCATCTGGATGACCTGCGGATCGAGTTCGGCCGGCTGGATGCCGACCTGCCGATCGGTGACGAAGGCGGAACGGTCCGGGTCGAGCTGAACCATTCGGATCCCACGGTGCTTCCCCCGGGGTTCCGGCTCGGCGACAACGACACGCGGATCCTGTCAGTCGGGCGCAGTCTGGCGGCCGAGGGCGAAGACGTGGTCCTGGTCAGCAAGGATCTGCCGCTGCGGGTCAAGGCGGCGTCGATCGGGCTGACCGCCCAGGAGTACCGGGCCGAGCTGCCAGCCGACTCGGGCTGGACCGGCATGACCGAGCTCGCCGTGAGCGCGGACGACATCCAGGAGCTCTACGACACCGGCAAGCTGGACTGCGAGCAGGCCCGGGACCTCCCGTGCCACACCGGGCTGGTCCTGGCCGCGGCCGGGTGCAGTGCGCTCGGCCGGGTGCTGCCGGACAAGTCCGTCCGGCTGGTCCGCGGCGACCGGGAGGCGTTCGGCCTGCACGGCCGCAGCGCCGAGCAGCGGGTCGCGCTCGACCTGCTGCTGGACCCGGACGTCGGGATCGTCTCGCTCGGCGGGCGGGCCGGCACCGGCAAGTCCGCGCTCGCCCTCTGCGCGGGCCTGGAAGCCGCGATGGAACGCCGCCAGCACCGGAAGGTGGTGGTGTTCCGGCCGCTGTACGCGGTGGGCGGCCAGGAGCTCGGCTACCTGCCGGGCTCGGAGGCCGACAAGATGAACCCGTGGGCCCAGGCGGTGTACGACACGCTGTCCGCGGTCACCTCGCAGGACGTGATCGACGAGGTGCTGGCCCGCGACATGTTCGAGGTGCTGCCGCTGACCCATATCCGGGGCCGCTCGCTGCACGACTCGTTCGTCATCGTCGATGAGGCCCAGTCCCTCGAGCAGAGCGTCCTGCTGACCGTGCTGTCCCGGATCGGTTCCGGGTCCCGGGTCGTGCTGACCCACGACATCGCGCAGCGCGACAACCTGCGGGTGGGCCGGCACGACGGCGTGGTCGCGGTCATCGAGAAGCTGAAGGGGCATCCGCTGTTCGCCCACGTCACGCTGGTCAGGTCGGAACGCTCCCCGATCGCGGCACTCGTCACCGAGATGCTGGAGGACTCGGGTTTGTAGTCAGGCCCCGGGTAGCGGGAGGCCCCGGCAAGTCGGCAGACTACTGCACATGGTTTTCGACTTGTCGGAGCTTCTCGCTGCCCGGCACGGCGAGGGCTACGCCCTCGCCAGCCAGCACCTGAACCCCCAGCTCCCCCGGATGCTGCACGCCATCGGCTTCGACCGCGTGTACGAGCGCGCGGAGGGTGCCTACCTCTACGACTCCGACGGCCAGCGCTACGCCGACTTCCTGGCGGGCTTCGGGGTCTTCGGCGTCGGCCACAACCACCCCGTGGTCCGCAAAGCGCTGCACGACATGCTCGACGCGCAGCTCGCCGACCTGGTCCAGTTCGACACCCCGCTGCTGCCCGGCCTGCTCGGGGAGCGGCTGCTGGCCAAGGCCCCCGGCCTGGACCGGGTGTACTTCTGCAACAGCGGCACCGAGGCGGTGGAAGCGGCGCTGAAGTTCGCCCGGTACGCGACCGGGCGGCAGCGGATCATCTACTGCGACCACGCCTACCACGGGCTCACGGTCGGCTCGCTGTCCGCCAACGGGTCAGGCGGAGTTCCGCAAGGGCTTCGGCCCGCTGCTGCCGGACACGATGATCCCGTTCGGCGACCTGGAGGCCCTCGAAGCCGAGTTGCGCCGCGGCGACGTGGCCGGCTTCATCATCGAGCCCGTGCAGGGCAAGGGCGTCGCGGTGGTCCCGCCCGGTTTCCTGGCCGCGGCCCGGGCCCTGCTGCACGAGCACGGGGCCCTGCTGATCTGTGACGAGGTGCAGTCCGGAATCGGGCGGACCGGCCGGTTCTTCGCCTACCAGCACGACGACGTCGAGCCGGACATCGTGACCGTGGCCAAGGCGCTGTCCGGCGGGTTCGTCCCGGTCGGGGCCACGCTGGCCAAGGACTGGATCTTCGAGAAGGTCTACTCGTCGATCGACCGGGTCCTGGTGCACGACTCCACGTTCGGCTCCAACGCGGCCGCGATGACGGCCGGCCTGGCGTCCCTCGCGGTCATCGACGACGAGCACCTGGTGCAGAACGCCGAGCAGACCGGCGCCCTGCTGCGGGAGGCCCTGCAGCTCCTGGTGGACAAGTACGAACTGCTCGCCGAGGTCCGCGGCCGCGGGCTGATGATCGGCCTGGAGTTCGGCCGGCCGAAGGCCATGCGCCCCCGGGCGGCGTGGAACATGCTCCAGGCCGCCCGGCACGGCCTGTTCGCGCAGACCGTGGTGGTCGCGCTGTTCCAGCGGCACCGCATCCTCACCCAGGTGGCGGCGGACTTCACCGAGGTGATCAAGCTGCTGCCGCCGCTGACGATCGGCGAAGCCGAAGTCGACCTGTTCCGGGACGCGTTCGTGGACGTCATGGACGACGCCAGCCGGGGCAGCGGGCTGATCTGGGACTTCGGCCAGACTCTGGTCAAGCAGGCGGTCAGCGCGCGTCGTCACTGAGCTCGTCGTCACCGAGCTCGTCACTGAGCTCGCTGGCGCTGAGCTCGTCGTCACCGAGCAGGGCCTGGGCGATGCTGAGATCCACCGGATAGGTGATCTTGATGTTGCGCTCGGTACCAGGCACCACGGCGACCGGCACGTCCGGCAGATACCGCATGACCACCCCGCAGTCGTCGGTGGCGGCCAGGTCCGCGAACGCGGGGTCGGCCACCGCCAGCTCGTGTGCCTTGCGGATCACCGACAGCCGGAAGCCCTGCGGGGTCTGGCAGCGCCGCAGCGTGTCGCGGTGCGGCATCCCGGTCATCAGGCCGTCTTCGACCACCACGATCGTGTCGGAGGTGGGCACCGCCACCCCCACCGCCTGGTACGTGTCCAGGGCGCGCACGCAGCCGGCGATGGTGGCCTGGTCGAGCAGCGGCCGGGCGGCGTCGTGGAACAGCACGTTGCCTTCGGCCGGCCCCAGCGCGGCGATCGCCCGCCGGGTTCGACTCCGGCCGCGTCTTCCCGCCCTCGATGATCCCGGTCACCTTGCGGTACCCGCCCAGGTCCAGCAGCTCGCGGGCGTGGGCGGCATGCCCGGGGGCCATCACCACCAAGGTGGCGTCCACCCCCGGGGCCTGCTCGAACGCGGCCACCGAATGCTCCAGCAGGGCCCGCCCGGCCAGCGGGAGCAGCTGTTTGGGGAGCGCGGCGCCGAAGCGCACCCCCGAGCCGGCCGCCAGCACCACAGCCACCGTTCGCATGAGCGGACTCTACCTGGACCCTCCGGGGTGAGCCGGGGATGGTATGCCTGGCCATCACCGGGTAGGACAGGCAGGGATTGCCCAGCGGAACCCGACCAGTGGCTGGCCAGCTGCTCCTGACACGCGCGCGCACGGGAGAGGGACATGACGGTAACCACGGCCGTGGTGGTGCTGCCGCGGCGCGTGGCCGTCTGGGCCAGCCGCCGGGCCCTGGCCCGCAACTCCCTGACCGGCATCGAGCTGGCCTGCGCCCTGTGCGCGGCGGTCTGGTTCAGCGCCGGCACCCCGCTCACCGCGCTGGCCGGAGGCGCGGCGCTGGGCGGCGGTTACCTGGCCCGGCGGGTGGGCGGCCAGCTCACCGTGGGGGCGTTCGACGGCTGGCTGGCCGGCGCCTGTGCCCTGGCGGGTGAGCTGGCGGTGTACGCCGGGCTGGCGGCGGGCGCGGCGCCCGGGCAGACCCGGGTCTGGGCCCTGGCCACCGCGGCCGGCGCTGCTGCTCGGCGATGCGGAAGGTGGCCCGGCTGTGCCGTCCGGCCCGCTCTGCGGCCAGGCCGCCGCAGTCGCCGGACCACGAGGCGCTGGCCGGCCAGGGCCCGGTCCGCGCCCTGGCCGTCCTGGCCGGGCGCCTGCTGGGGCTGCCCGCGGGGGAGCGGGCGGTGGTGATCACGGTGACGGCGGCCTTCTACGGCACCCGCATGTCCCTGCTCGTCCTCACCTGCTGGGGGGCGGTGGCGCTGGCCTGGGCGATCGCGGGCCCGCGGCCGGGAGCCGCCGCCCAGCCGGGAACCGCCCCCGGCGCTGGAACCCCGGCGCGCCGCGGCCCCGGTCCGCCGGACCGACATCGCGGCCGCGCGCGACGACGGTCCGCTGGCCCGGTTCGCGGGCGCGCTCGTGCGCGGCCAGCTGGTGCCGCTGCCCCCGGCGGTGGCCGGGCTGACCGCGACCGTCCTGCTCGCCACGCTCGGCCTGCATGACCTGGCCGGCCTGGTCCTGCTGACCCCGGTAGCCGCGATGCTGCTCGCCGCGCCGGGCTCCGCGCATCCGCACGACGGCCCGCTGGACTGGCTCACCCCCCTGGTCATCCAGGCCGGCCAGTACGTCTACCTGGCCGCGCTGGGTTTCGCCAAAGGCGTTCCCGGCCCGCTGATCTTCGCCGCTGACCGCGCTCGTCGCCCTCCGCCAGCTGGACGTCGCCTACCGGGCCCGATATCCGATGCGCGCGGCTGACCCACGCGGCGGGATCGGCTGGGACGGCCGGATGCTGGTGGCCGGGGTGGGCGCCATGCTCGGCGTGGCCACGTTCTGCTACCTGGCCCTGACCGTGTACCTGATCTGGTTCCTGTCCTCGGGCAGCCTGGCCAGCTGGCTAGCGGTCGCGGGGCCGCCGGCCAGGTGTCCGGCGGCCCAGTCTGGGCAGCAGTGCTCCGGGGTGCCGCCGCAGCGCCGAAGGGGCGGAAGGCTAGGATCACCCCGTGGAGGGTGTATCTCGATGCTCCAGCTCAGACAAGCGCCGCTGCTCAGCGGCGGGCCCAGCCAGGGATGGCAGTCACCGGTAACCATCCCTCGCCTGTGGCTGGCCGCGATCTTCGCTGCCTGCGCGCTGTTTGCCGCGGGCATGGGCGTATTCAGCACGGACTCCCTGCACCGGCTGTGGGGCCTGTTCGCGGCCGTTGCCTACGTGCTGGCCGCCGGGGTCGTCCTGGCCTGGAAGTCGTCGCGGTCGGTGGATCTGGCCCTGCTCCTGGGGATCGGCGGCGCGCTGATCGCGCCGCTCACCCTGCTGGCCGAGGAGGGCCGGTGGCAGCCTGAGGTAGCCGTGATCGCCCGGGGTGCCCGGCTGCTGCTCCAGCACGGCTCCCCCTACGAGAGCCAGGCCGTGATCACCGCCTCCCACGATCCCAACATCTACAACCCGTACCTGCCCGTGATGGCGATCTTCGGCCTGCCGCGCGCGCTGTTCGGCCCGGGAATCATCACCGACCCGCGGATCTGGTTCACGGTGGGCTTCGTGGCGGTGTTCGCGGCCGCGCTGGCCGCGGCGGGAGCCCGGGACGTGCTGCGCTGGACCGTCCTGGTCACCGCGACCCCGGTGATCGCGTTCTCGCTGACCGTGGGCGGGACCGACGTCCCGGTGCTGGCGCTGCTCTGCCTCGGCCTGGCGCTGCTGTGGCGCCGCCCGCAGCCCGTGCTGGCCGGCCTGGTGCTGGGCGTCGCCGCGGCCACGAAGGCGACCGCGTGGCCCGCGCTGATCGTCGCCGCGACCATGCTCACGGTCCGGGACGGCAGGCGCGCGGCGGTCCGGTTCATGCTGGCCGCGATCGCCGCCGCGGCCGTCATCATCGCGCCGGTCGCGGCGGTCTGGCCGCACTCGCTGGTGGAGAACACGATTCTTTTCCCGCTCGGGCTGGCCAAGGTCAAGTCCCAGGCGGTCAGCCCGCTGCCCGGGCACCTGCTGGCGGACACCGGCCCGGCCGGCCACACCATCGCGGTGGCCCTGCTCTGCCTGGCCGGCCTGGGGGTGCTGGTCTCGCTGGTGGTCCGCCCGCCGCGGAACGTCCCGTCCGCGACCTGGCGGCTCATCATCGGCCTGGTGCTCATGTTCGTGCTGGCCCCGGCGACCAGGTTCGGTTATTTCATGTACCCGCTGGGCCTGTGGGCCTGGCTGATCGTGTCGCAGCTGGGCGCCCGGCGCGTGCTGCCCTCGGGCCGCCCGGATGAGGACGCCCCCGGGAGGCCGCGCCTCCGTCAGGCGGCGTGGCCCAGCCCAGCGCCGCCTAGCGCGCCGCCGGTCGGCCGCGTCCGCGGGCCGCCTGGTCTCATCCCCCGGGCAGCGGGTTGTCCGGGCAGGCGAACGCCGCCGAGTCCTTGCAGATGTTCGCGTTCGCGGTGATCCCGCCGTAGCTCTTGGCCAGGTTGCTGAGCGTCTTGGCCGACGACTTGGCCGGCGCCCTTGGCCGTGCTCAGGCCGTGATAGTTCGACCCGAGGATGAGGTTGATGGACCCGGCGCCCAGCGCCGTGTCCTGCTGCGCGACGACCGGGCCGAGCGCGGCCTTGAGCGTGTTGACCTCGGGAAGCTGGGCTGCGCGAAGAGTACTGGATCGTGGTGCTCGTGTAGCTGTAGTTGGCCGCCGGGCCGGTGCCGGTCACGGTGAAGCCCTTGGCCGGTCAGGGCGGTGGCGGCCGAGCCCGCCACCCCGTTCACGCCGGACCCGTTCAGCACCTGGACGCTGACCTTGGCCGGGCTGACCGTGGGCGCCGCGGTGGCCGGCCGCCGCCGTCTTGTCCTTGCCCGTGGCCGCCTTGGCCGAGGCGGGCAGCTCGCGGTCGGCCTCGATGGCCCGGAACATCCGGTCCGACTGCGGCTGCTCCCAGGACAGCTCGGCGGCGGGATCCCCGGCGTAGGGCACCACGGGCACGGTGACCAGCTGCACCGAACTCGAGCTCAGGCTCTTCATGCTGTCCGCGATGCGCAGCATGGTGGACAGGTCCAGGCCGCTGTCGGTGGTCAGGGACTTCGCCACGTCGCGGACCACGTTGAAGATCCGGCTGGGCTGGCTGAGCAGGTTGGTCGCCTTCAGCTTCTGCATGACCGCGGCCAGGAAGTACTGCTGGCGCTGGATGCGCTGGGTGTCCGAGCCCTCGCCGATGTTCTCCCGGAGCCGGACGAACGCGAGCGCCTGCGCGCCGTTGACCACTCGCTTGCCCGCCGCGAGGTGCAGCCGGGCCTGGGGGTTGTTGATGGCGAACGGCAGGCAGACCGGCACCCCGCCGACGTCGTTGACGATCGACTGGAAGCCGGCGAAGTTCACTTCCACGAAGTGCTGGATGCGGATGCCGGTTTCCTGCTCAAGGGTCTTCCACAGGCATGGCGCGCCGCCCGCCGAGAAGGTGGCGTTGAGCCGCTCGACCTCCCCGGGCTGCGCGCTCTGGCCGGGATGGCCCTGCTGGTCGTTGGCGCAGGCCAGGACCGGGACCATCGAGTCGCGCGGGAAGCTGATGATGTCCGCCCGGGTATGCCCCGGGGCGATGTGCAGCAGCATCGAGGTGTCGGAGCGGGCGCCCAGGACGTCGGACCCGAACTTGCGGCCCAGACCCTGGCGCGAGTCTGAGCCGATGATCAGGATGTTCAGGCCCGCGGTGTACGGCGGCCGCTTGCCCAGCATCGCCGCGGTGACGTTCTCCCGGTGGATGCTGCCCACGACCCCGCGGTATTTCGCGTAGGCCGCCAGTGACGTGGCCACGACCGCGAACATGGCGATGATGGCCGCCGCGCCCAGCAGCGCGTGCCGGCTGGGCCGCCGCCAGCGCGACCCTCCTCCGGCCTGCGCCGCCGCCACCGCCGGCGCCCGCGCCCGCGGCGGTCCGGGGCCTGTCTCTGGCTCCGGGACCGTACAGGGCCAGCTGCCAGTCCGTGTCCCCGCGGGAGTCCAGTCCGGCCGGCCGCGGCGGTCCGGGCGCATACCCGGACACTGAGATACCGCCCCCGGACTCGTCCATGTCGTCGTAGCGGGTCATCGCTCCTCGTGGCGTGGGGCCGCGGCTTGCGCGGGGGTGCGGGGTATGCCGTCCATTGTTCACCGAACAGCTACCGCATGTGGCGTCAATAGGATGAATCGGTCACCGTAGCCTCCTCGGCAATGTCGGTGCCCCCGCTTAGAGTGGAACTCGTGCATCCGGGAGCCCCGTCAGGCCGGCCCAGCGGCCGAGAGCCGCGAGCCTGCCGCCACGGTGAGGCTGGGCCGCCGGGTGCCCTGGGCCTGGTGGTGCTTCAACCAGGTCACCGTGCTGCCGGTGCTGCTGGCCATGGCCTGGCTCATCCCCGGCACGGCCCTGCTGATGGCGGGCAGGCTGCGGCCCGCCCCGCTGGTGCTGATCTCGGCGCCGCTGGCCGTCATCCTGATCGCCGCCGTCGGGCGCCGGGTGCCCGGGCAGCGGCTGATCACCGGCGCCCGGCGCGCGGCCAGCCCGCGCCGGGCGGCCGCGGCCGTGGACCGGCTGGTGGGGCCTCGCGGGCACGATAGTGGTGGCGGCCGGGTTCGGGGCGTGGCAGATCCGGCTCAATTCGCCGCAGGTCATCGTGACGCGCCAGCCCGGCGCCCTCTTCCAGGTCGGCGTACTGGATCGCGGGGCACGGCTCGCTGCCCATCCCGGAATCGCTGCGTGACTTCGGCGGGGCGCACCCAGGGCTCGAGTTCGCCAGCACCGGCCTGGCCGCGACCCACGGCGGCCTGGCCCCGCAGTTCGCGCCCGGGCTGGCCGATCGTCACCGCCGGCGGCTGGTGGATCCACGGCATGGCCACGGCCGAGCTGGTCAGCCCGGTGCTCGGCGCCCTCGCGGTGCTCACCTTCGGTGGCCTCGCCGGACGGCTGGCCGGCCCGCAGTGGGCGCCCCCGGCGGCCCTGGTCCTGGCCGTCGCCCTGCCGGAGCAGTACACGAGCCGGTCGGCGTTCGCCGAGCCGCTGGCGCAGCTGCTGCTGCTCGGCGGCCTGTGCCTGGTGGCCGACTCGCTGAGGATCCGCCCCGGACCGGGCCTGGCAGCCCAGCGTACCCGGCCGGTGGCTGCGCTGGCCGGCCTGGCTGTCGCCCAGCATGGCCGCGGCCGCGCTCGGCGGCCTGGCTCTGGGGCTGGCCGCGCTGGCCTCCCTGAGCGTGCTTCCGGACCTGATCCCCGTCATCCCCTTCGTCGGCGTGCTGGCCGCGGCCCGGCGGCCCCAGGCGCTCCCGCTGGGGCTCGGCGTGCTCGCCGGGGCCGGGTACGCGCATCGCGGGCACCTGGGTCACGGCGCCAGCCGCGCTGGCCGCCCCCGGCTTCCCCGTCCGGCAGGCCAGCCTGATCGCACGGGCGTCGCGGTGGCGACCGTGGCCGCCGTGGCCGTCGCGGCCTGGCCGCCCGCCCGGTCCCGGGCGGCCCGGCTGATCCCGCGGCCTGCTGCGCTGGCGGCTGCCCGAGGTGGCCGCCGGGCTGGTCCCGGCGGCATTGATCGCCTTCCTGATCCGGCCGTCGGTGCAGACCGCGCACTGGAACCCGGGCGCGGGCACCGCCGGGTACGTCGGCGCGCTGCAGAAGTTCCTCGGCCTCCCGGTCGAGCCCACGCGCTCCTACGCGGAGGACAGCCTGTACTGGGTCATCTGGTACATCGGCATCCCGGCGCTGCTGCTCGGCGGGTTTCGGGATGGCCCTGCTCGTCCGCCGCTGCGTGCGCGCGCTGCTTCGGTGGGCCGACGCGGACGGCGCCGCCCGGGCCTGGGGGCTGCCGCTGCTGATCTTCGCCTGGACCACGGTGATCGTGCTCTGGGACCCGCACACCGTCCCCGGACCAGCCATGGGCGAGCCGGATCCTGGTGCCGCTGGTGCTGCCCGGGTTCATCCTGTGCGCGATCTGGGTCGCCGCATGGCTGGATCGCCGGGCGAGGGAGCGCGGTGCCGGGCTGATCGCGGTGTCCCTGGCGGCGGCGTGCTTCGTCCTGGCCATGGGGGTGCCGACCGCCCTGACCACGTTCGGCATCACGCTCTGCCAGAGCGGATCCGGGCATTCAGGGCCCACGGCCACTGGGCTCGGCGTGACCCGGACCGGCGCGGGTCAGACGGCCGCCGTCCAGGAACTGTGCGGCGCGATGAGCGCGCGGATGTCGGTGGTGATCCTCGACCGGGTGGCCGCGGGCGAGTTCGCCCAGGCGATCCGGGGGATGTGCGGCGTCCCGGCCGGGGTGCTGGCCGGGGCCCCGGAAGCGCAGGTCCAGGCGGTGATCCGGGGTATCGCGGGCGCGGGCCGGGAGCCTGTCCTGGTGGCCACCCGGCCGCCGAGCTCACCGGCGTACGGGGCGACCCCGCGCCGGGTGGTGCACCTGGTCACCACGCAGGACGCGCACGACCTGACCCAGCCGCCCTCCGCCACCTGGCCGATCACCTACCAGCTGTGGATGTCGGCGCAGAGCACCTCGGTACCAGGCGCGTAGCCGGCCCGCCAGCCGCTGGATGCCGGACCCCGTAGTGATCCGGGCATGGTGCCCTCGCCTCCTGACCGAACACATGTTCGAACTGATTGTGACTTCACATCAGCATCGCACATGTGTTCTAATGGCCGCCAGGCCTCGGCCCGCCGGGCTGGAGCTGCCACGGGGGCAGCTGAGAGGCCGCCGCCGTCGCGGCCGCTGCCAGCGGCCGGGGCCGCGTCGTCGCTCTCAGCTACCCGACGATCACTGAACAGATGGGCGGATCCGGGCCGGGCACCAGCACCCGGGACTCACCCGGCACGGCCGCACGCTAGAGGTGAAACAGTGACGACACACTTCGAAGACATAATCCGCCAGAACAGCCAGCGGCTCGCCGACCTGAAGAAGACCACTGAGGACCTGCAAAGGGAGCTTTCCGAAGCCCGGGTGTCGCTGGAGCGTCAGCGCACCCAGTCCCTCCATGGCCATGATCTGTTGCAGGAGCAGCTTCCCGACCTGTACCTGGGACGGCCTGAAGAATCACCAACCGGACCGACGCCTGACGCTATCCCCGGGCATTATCCGGCAAACAGCCAGGTTTACTACTCGGCGGACGAGCCGCCTTTCGTGGGAGAAGGGCCGCGCTATGAGGCCGGGGCCCAGGCGGAATCCGCTGACGTGCCGGATCCGACGGTGGGAATCGTCAATCACGGGCGGCAGAGCGCGTACCGGCGTGGCTTTTCCCAGCGGCCACGATCGCGATCACGGCGGCCGCGGTCGTCCTGGCCACCGTGCTCGCCGTCATCATCAGCAGTGGCGGGGCGTCCTGGCCGGCCAGTGTGGCCACGGTCCAGGCGGAGATCACCCAGGCCTGCCAGAACCCCGACGTGGTCTCCGAGCCCGGCAGGTCAACTTCGCCTGCGCGAAGGCCACCCGGCAGGTCCTCTGGGTCTTCTCCCTGCTGACCAGCGACAACAATCCCCGGTTCGAGGACACCAAGACCGGCCGGCAGGGCCTGGAGCCCATTACGCCTGCCCAGGGCGGGGAGGTCGCCGCCTCGCTGAACCTGCATCATCCCTACGACCCCGCCGACCCCATCGACAGCATCGCGGTGGCCGCCCGCGCCATCAACGACATCATCGGCGGGGCCACCCTGACCGGAACTGACGGCAACCCCGTGGTCCAGTCGGGGCTGGAAGGCAGTTCCCGGAACTGCCTTCGCTACACCGGCTCCGGCCTGGTTACCTCCCGCCAGGGATTCCCGGATGTGTGCGCTCAGCGGATCACCAGCGCGGCAGGCCAGGCCGCCCTCGTGGCTGACGTTTACCAGAAATGGATAGTGGGCGCATCCAGCGGGGCCGCCCATGACGCTGCGGTGCTGTTCACCAACGCGGGAAATCCGGGTGATCCTCAGGTCCAGGCCATTCTGAAGCAGCTGGGCCACGAGACGCTGGCGGCCTGACGTGGTGGCCTGCGTCGTGACCCGGTCGCCATTAACTGCCGCCGGATTAGGGGCGGTTCCAGACACGCCATCCGCGCAATCCGCGGGGACGCACTATTCGCAGGAAAGAGGTGAAATCGTTGCCTTCGGCCGGCCGACCGCGGTGGCAGCAGATGACGGCGCTGGTGAGTCTCAGCGCGGGCGGGGCCATCACGGGGTTCTCCTTCGTGCCGAAGGCGGCCGCCGACATCAGCTCGCCGACCAGCATGCCGCTGAACCTGGTCGCGCTCCAGCAGTCGGCCCGCTCGGCCCACCCGACCCGGACGCGCCGGCCAGCGACGCGATGCTCCGCAAGGCCATCGTGAACGTCGCCGATTACTACCTGCGGATGGCGGAGAGCAAGACCCCGGCCGAGATGGAAGCGATCATCTGGCGGCACGACAGCATCGACGGGGCTGACCACGGCCAGTCGTGCGCAGCGTTCGCCAGCCTCACGCTCGAGCTGGCCGCCGCAGGTGGTGGGTCAGCAGAGCTGGGTCTCCGGCGGGAGCTCCTATCCGTGGCCCCTGCACTCCTGGGCGGACGTACGGGTCAAGCCAATCCGGCCTCACTGGGCATCATCTCGATCCAGCAGGACGCTGAGGCGCAGCACCGCTGGCATCCGCTCGGAGACGGCTACCGGCCGCTCCCGGGGGACTGGGTGCTGTTCGACGGCCACGTCGAGGTGGTCACCGAGGACAGCGGCGGGGTCCTGCGCACGGTGGGCGGTGACTCGCTGCCCAATTTTTCTGTCAACGCGCACGAGTACCGCGCGCCGCTGTCCGCAGCGGGCGTGGTCGGGTTCGTGAACAACGGTTCGCTTCCGGCGGCCACGGGGGGGCGCGCAGCAGGACGCATCCGCTCCCGGGGCAGGCCACGTCGCCGCGGGCGGTTAGCGGCCCCGGGGCGGACGCGGCCGGAGCGAGCGCGGGCGGACTCGCCGCCATCCCTGGGACCGGGGCGTCGCGCCGCAGCATGCCGGGGCCGCGGGAAGCGCGCAGCCGCCAGTCGGGAGCCCGCGGGACGGCGAACCGTGCGGCGGCCAAGGCGAGGAGGATAGCGGTGAGCGGACGGCAGCAAGGCGAGGAGCCCGATGTCTGCCCCCAGGCTCCCGGTGACGCGGTCATCCCGGGCCTCGCCGTGCCCGCACCGAGGTCGGGCCCGGCGACCGAGAAGGCGGCGCCGGGAAGGCCGCGGCCGGGAGGCAGCGCCGGGGAGGCAGCGGCGAGCGGGCGCAGGCGGGAAGGCCGCGGACGGCCTGCGAGTCCGCGCCGCGGGTGACGCGGCCATCCCCGGGCTGGACGTGGCCGCGGATCTGGCGTCCGGGCACCACGACGTCGCCTACCGCAGGCACCATCCCTCACCGGCGCGCAAGCCGGTGTCCGAGACGCGGGCCCAGCAAGCGTTCATCAGCGAGGTCGCGCCGGGCGCGATAGCCGCCCAGCACCGCTACGGGGTACCCGCCGCGGTCACCATCGCCCAGGCCATTGACGAGTCGGGCTGGGGGCAAAGCCAACTGGCCGCCCAGGACCACAACCTGTTCGGCATCAAGGGCACCGGCCCGGCGGGCAGTGTTCCGATGCCCACCCAGGAGTACGTGAACGGGCAGCCGGTGAGTACCTCGGCGTCCTTCCGCGTCTACCACGACGCCGCGGAGAGCATCGACGACCACGGCAGGCTGCTGGCCCGCAGCGGCTACTACCAGCAGGCCATGGCGGAGCACCAGCATCCGGACAAGTTCGCGGCCGCGCTCACCGGCGTCTACGCCACCGACCCCAACTACGGGGCGAACCTCATCAGCCTCATGCGGCGCTACGACCTGTACCGCTACAGCGCCTCCGACGCTAACCGGCCGGACCGCGGCCCGGCCGCGGCCACGGGCGGCGCCGGGCAGTCGGGCAACGCGGCCATTCCCGGGGTGTCTGGCCCCGTGACGCCTCCGGCCCAGCCCAGCGGGTCCGCCAGCCCGCCGGCCGCGACCCCGCAGCCGACCCGGACCACCAGGCCCGAGCCGACCCGGACGGCGACCCCGCAGCCGACCCGGACCGCGACCCCGGAGCCGACCCGGACGGCGAGCCCCGCAGCCGACCCGGACCGCGGAGCCCGGAGCCGACCCGGACCGCGAGCCCGGCCCAGCCGACCCGGACCGCGACCCGAACCCCACCCGGACCGGCGTCCCGGAGCCGACCGGAACAGCGACCCCGGCACCGGCGCGGACGCCTGCCCCTGCGCCGAGCGCGACCGGCAGCCCGCAGCCGTCCGGGGCCCGTGCTCCTCAGCGCGAGCGCGACGGGCAGCACGAAGCCCGCGGGCACCCCCACCGCCCAGCCGCCGGCCAGTCCGCGCCGGCGGCCACCCGCACCCCCCAACCCAGCACCGGCGAAGAACCGCCGCGCCACCCGCGCGGCCACGCCGTCGCCATCGGGTTCACGCCCCTCGGCCGCGCCGTCCGTCCCGTCCGCCCAGGCGGACATCCCCGGTGTGACCACGCAGGCCGCGTCCGCCCGCCCGATGACGTCCGCGGTCAGCTTCGGGCCGGCGGCTCGCTTCGTGCCCGTGAACCGCTCTGCCCCGGCCCGGCCCGGTCTGCGCCGGCGAGCCGGCGCGGCGCACCGGCACGGCTCGCTCCGCCGCCAGCCCGGTTCGCGCCACGCTGGCCAGCACCCGGCGCTACCAGCCGCACATGCCCCGGTCCGTGCTCAACGCCTTTGTGCAGACGGCCAAGGGGCCGCTGCTGGGCGAGGAGACGCTCTACCGCGACGTGGCCAGTTTCCGCGGGATCAGCTGGCAACTGCTCGCCGCCTGTGACTGGATGCAGTGCGACGCCCGGCCCCGGCGTTCCCCGGTCTACGGCGAACGACTCGGCAGCCTCAACGCGGACGGCACGGTGTACACCTCCAGGTCCGCGGCCCTGGCCCGCTGCGCGGACGACCTGATCCGGCTGGCCGACACGGTGTACGGAATCGACCTGACCGGGCGCCGCGACCTGTCGGTGCGGGATCTGGCCAACGCGTTCGCGGCCTTCCGGTGGGGCGCCCTGCTCAAGGCGCATGACTGCTCGGCCATGGAGTTCCCCTACTGGGTCGCCGGCCTACCGACCACCACCTGGGAATGCGCTGGCCCAGGATCGCCGCGCCCGGGACCGGTGACCGCCCCGGCAGCCGGTACCGGCGGCCGTTCGGGGCCGTGCCCATCGTGCTCGGCCTTGACTACCAGGCGACCGTGTAGACCGGCCGCCGTCGTGCCCAGACCCGTCACACCCTCGGAAGGAAGGTGGACCGCGTGGTCCGCATCGTGCTGGCCCTGCTGAGCCTGCTCACCGCGAACCGGCCGGCCGGGCCGCGAGGGACGCACCGCCCCCGCCTGGTCCGGCGCCCCGGGCCCGTACCCGGCCGGGCCTTTCGGCGCGGGACACACGACCGCCGTGCGGGCCGGCCCTGGCGGCCCGGCGGCCCCGGCCGCCCCGCCTGCCGTCCCGCCGGCGGACGCGCCGCACGGCCCGCCGGGCGGTCCCCCGGGATGGCCGGCTGACCCCGGTCCCGGCCCGCGCCGGCGGCGGCTGCGCACCCGGGTCATCTGGGGCACGGTCCTGGTGCTGGCCGGGCTCATCTTCCGCAAGGCGATCGCGTCCGTGGTGCTGGCCGCGCTCTCGGCCGCCCTGCACCTCGTGGGCCTGAACGTGCACCTGCCGAGCGTGCGGTTCGCCTGGCCCTGGCAGGCCGTCGCCGGGGGGACCACGGTCAACACCGATCTCGGGCCCTGGGTGCTGCAGAAGATCGAGGGCATCTCCCAGCCCGCCCTCGGCCAGGCGAACTTTGACTTCTACTTCACCCGCAAGGTGTCCAAGAACATCGGCCCGTGGCCCTGCTGGTACGCCAGCACGTTCTACGCCGTCGGGCACGCGTCCGCCACCGTCGACCTCAACCCCGGCCCGGCCTGGTGGGCACCGGCGGCGGGACACTACCGGCTGCAGGTGCTGAGCCGTCCAGCCGCCGGCAAGCCCGGCCACGTGACGGTCATGATGGTCCTGCCCCGGCCGCGCCTGCCGCAGACGGTGCACGACATCACGATCGACAACCTTCCGTCCCACCCCATCGACACCCAGCACAGCTGGACCTACCCGGGGTTTGGCTGCGGTGTGGTGCTGAAGCCCCAGTTCGCACCGTCCGTGCTGTACTCGCAGGCCCAGCAGATCGCCTTCTACAAAGCCACCCACGCGCCGCAGGTGACCGGCCCGCTGATTGGCAGCGCCGAGAACGAGGCCACCCAGACCATCCGCGGCAGCTTCATCCAGCCGACGCTGAACGCCCTCGGTTACACCCTCGACCAGTTCACGCTGCGCTGGGCGGCGGCGCCCGCGCCGGCGGCGCCCGCTCCGGCAGGCCAGTAGTTACTGCATTCAGTAGCTACTGCCCGCGGGCGGAGTGGCGCGGCTGGGTCGCGGGCCCGGGTGAGGCTGGCTGCGGCTGGCCGTGACGCGCTGAGCATCGGCGGTCACGGGATGCCAGCCATCGTGCCGGTACGCTGGCCGGGTGAGAGGCCTGGATGGCTGCCCCTGGCGGGTGTCGCGGGCCAGGCGGAGGCTGGTGCTGGCCGGGGTCCTGGCCGCCGGGATCGGGCTGCTCGCGGCAGGATGCGCGAGCCCGGAGAGCGGCCAGGCCGCCGCGCAGGCTGGCCAGCAGCGTCCGGCTGCCGTCCAGGCCCGCGACGGCCGCCCGCCAGCCGCCACGGCCAGCCGCACTCCGGCCGCCGGGCCGGCCGCGCCGGCCGCCGGGCAGCCGACCGTAGTCCCGGTGCCGCCCCCGCCGGGCCAGCTGAAGCAGACCCGTACGCTGCCCAGCGCGCACACTCGGGTGTTCCGCGCGGAGATGACGGATCTGTGGGCCGCCGTGGTCACCGGCCGGGCCAGCCTGGCCGCGCAGTCGTTCTTCCCCCTGGCGGCCTACACCCAGGTCAAGGCCATCGCCGACCCCTCCGCGGACTGGCACTCCCGGCTCTTCGCGCAGGATTCCGGCTCGACGTGGCCGCCGCGCACCACTTCCTCGGCGCGGCGCCCGGCACGACACCCTGGTCCGGGTCGTCGTGCCCACGGCCGAGGCGACCTGGATCAACCCCGGGGCCTGCTACAACGCTGTGGGCTACTGGCACGTGGGCGGCGCGCGCCTGGTGTACCGGCACGGCGGCCAGCAGCGCTCGATCGGGATCGCGTCCCTCATCTCCTGGCGCGGCCGCTGGTACGTGGTGCACTTCGGGGCGGTCCTGCGGGCCGGCCCGGGCGGCGTCGTGGACTCGCCCGCGACCGGGCCGGGCGTCCCGGGGCCCGCCGGCGGGTGCTGACCGGGCGGCTCGCTCGGCGGATCACCGCCGCCCGAGCCCGCGGCGGCGAATCCGGTGGCTCCCGCTGGTCTATCTGTGTAGCCGTCACCGACGGCGATCACAGATTACGGAGGGGTGCTCATGACTACCGAACTCGAGGGCCGGACCGCGCTCGTCACCGGGGCCAGCCGGGGCTTTGGCCGGGCCATCGCTGTCGCACTGGGTACGGCGGGCGCGCACGTCGTCGGCGTGGCCCGGGACGCGGCCCCACTGGAGGACCTGCGGGCCGAACTGGGCGGCTCGTTCACCCCGGTGGCTGCGGACGCCGCCGACCCGTGGTCGCCGGCCAGCTCGTCGACGCCTACCGGCCGGGCCTGCTGGTACTCAACGCGGGCGCCGCACCGCTGTCCCGGCCGATCCAGCGGCAGACCTGGCAGACGTTCAGCCGGAACTGGGACGTCGACGTCCAGCACGTCTTCCACTGGACCCGTGAGGCGCTGCTGGCGCCACTGGAGCCGGGCAGCCTGGTCGTCGCGCTGTCCAGCGGGGCGGCGGTGCGCGGGTCACCGCTGAGCGGCGGGTACGCCGGGGCCAAGGCCACCATCCGGTTCATCGCCAGCTACGCCGCGGCGGAGTCCGAGCGGGACGGTCTTGACATCAGATTCGTTTCGTTGCTGCCGCAGCTGACCCCGGTCACCGGTCTGGGGGCCTCCGCCGTAGCCGGGTACGCAGCGCGGGACGGGATTGAGGTGAGCGCGTTCCTGGACCGGGCCGGGCCGGCCCTGACCGACGGAGCAGGCGGGCCAGGCCGTCATCGACCTCGCCACGGGGCGGGTCAAAGGTCACGGCGCGTACCTGCTCACCGCCGGAGGCCTCAGCCCGGCACCCCGTGACGGCCAGCCTGGTCAACGGACCTCGTTCCTCAGCTCCCCGGCACGGGCAGCCGCCCGGATACCGTCGTGCCGTGTCCGGGCTGGGAGCGGAGGTGCAGGGTCCCGCCCAGCGCGGCTAGCCGGTCGGCCATCCCTTGCAGGCCGGTGCCGCGACGGGCGGCCGCGGTATCGAATCCGGTCCCGTCGTCGGTGATGGTGAACTGCAGGCTTCCCCCGGAGCAGGACAGGCAGACGTCTGCCCGGGACGCGTCCGCGTACTTGGCGACGTTTTGCAGGGCCTCCAGCGCGCAGAAGTACACGGTCGCCTCGACGTCCTGCGGGTAGCGCTCGAATGCCGTCGGCCTCGATCGTGACCGGCACCACGGTCTTGCGCGCCTGGGCTTGGAGGGCGTGGACGAGGCCCTGGTCGGCGAGCAGCGGCGGGTAGATGCCCCGCGCCAGAGCCCGCAGGTCGTCGAGCGCAGCCCGGGCCGATTTCTGCAGCTCGGGCGTGAGCTCCCGGACGGAGGCAGCGTCGCCGGCCGACTGTTCCAGCAGGCCGAGCTGGATGGAGAGCGCGACGAGCTGCTGCTGCGCCCCGTCATGCAGGTTGCGCTCGATCTTGCGCCGCTCCTCGTCTTGCGCCTCGACCAGGCGGCGCCGCGAGGCCCTCAGTTCCTCGATGGTGGCCTGCAGTTCGGCGGTGAGCCGGCCGTTGCGGAAGACTAGTCCCGCCTGGGAGGCGAGGTGCTGCAAGAGCTTGTCTTCCGCCTGGGTCAGCGGCTCGCTCCGCGGCTTGAGCAGGGCCAGCGCGCCCAGCAGCTCATCACCGTGACGTACGGCCACTGCTCGGGACGCGGCCTCGAAGTCGGGCAGATCCGCCCCATCGGCGAGCGGGAGCGCATCCGGGGGAGAGGACCCGTCGGGCCAGATCGTCACCGGCCGCAGCTCGGGCCCGACCCGGATCCAGGCCTCGGCCCGGACGGCCCCGGTGGCGCCGGCCAGGACGGTCACCATCTTCGCGACGGCTTTCTCGTAGTCCAGCTGGCCGGCCATATCGTCGGCGAATGTCGGACAGCACCTGGTAGGGCGTGGCCCGGTCGCCGTACACCAGCCGGTTGGCGACCCGGCGGGCCCGCTGCCGGGCGGGCTGGAAGAGCAGGGCGACCGCGACGGCCGCGGCGATCGTCAGCCCCGGGCTGTTCTGCCGCCCGGCGAGCGTTCCGACGCCCAGCACGATCCCGGCGTACACAGCGGTCAGCCCGGCCGAGACCAGGCCGTAGACGACCGCGCGGTTAATGATGACGTCGATCTCGTACAGCCGGTACTTCAGGATCCCAAACGTGATCGCGGCCGGGAACCCGAGCAGCCCGATGACGGCGGACGCGGCAAAGGCAGCCCCCGTGATGGGCGGCACCTTACCGTGGTCGGCCAGGATGCCTGCGATCGCTATCAGCTGGACCAGGGCGAAGGCGGCCACGGCCAGCGCCACCCAGTTGATCTGGCGCCGCAGCTCCCCGCCGCCTGCCCGGTAGCGCAGCACCAGCGACAGTGCTCCCGCCGCGAGGAACGGCAGGGACAGCAAGGTCAGGGAATTGACGTTGTCAACGTGGGTCCCGGTAAGCGCACTCCCCACGGCCGGAACGGCAAACGGATTCTGGTACGTGAGTGTGTATCCGCCGGGTGCCGGCAGGGCCACCGGCCGGGGAACCAGGACATAGCCGATCAGCAGCAGCCCGGTGGCCAGGAAATTCAGCACCAGGACCGGACGCCAGCGCCGCGACCGCAAGGTCCCAGTCGGGAAGAGGAGAAAGATTCCGGCTAGCGCGGCCACGACCGGGAAAAAGAGCCACTCGGCGACGGCGCCGACCTGCTGGGGCGCGGGCACCGCGCCGGGATGCGTGATGATCCCCAGCACGGCATAGGCGGAAAACAAGCTCATCAGCCCAATACAGATCCCCGCTGTCAATAGCAGCCAGCCGATCGGGTTGCGCACCCGGCGGACGATCAGGGCTCCGAGAGTGGCGTACGCCACCGCCGAGACCGAGCTTCCCGCCTGGGACCAGGAGTCATTCGCCTTGAAATCACTCCAGGCCAGCACGGTCAGTACCGCGTCGGCCACAGCGATCAGGACGGACACGGCCCACAGGCCGTCGATGAGGCGCGTACCTGACCGGCCAGGCACGCTGGCCACCTCCGGGCTTCGCGTGCCCGCCGCCTGGCTATCCGTGCTCGCCGTCATAAGTTCCTCCCGTCATGAGGGCTGACGGCGAGCCGCTAGATACAAGAACGCGGCGATGCCCAGGATGGCCAGCCCGTCCAGGGCGTGCAGGCCGCCGAACCACACCGTGTTGTCGGCCAGGCTGGCCAGCAGGCTCTGGACCAGGACGACCAGCAGGAACAGCAGCACCGAGGCGAGGACGGCGCGAACGCCCGGCCGGGCGATCAGCGCCAGGACCAGGATGAGGAGCGCCACCCCGCCCATCGCGAATCCCACTGCACGATGCGGGGCGAACGCTGTATCCCCCGAGACACCCAGATTGTCGATCCGGAAGGCGCCCAGGCCGGCCAGGAAGATCTGGACCGCACCGAGCGCCAGGAAGGCCAGCAGCAGCCACCGGTACCCCGCCTGGGCCGCGCGCCGCAGGCCGGTCTCGGTTGATTCCGGGGTCCGGGTCCCGGTGGAAGCGGACATCAGATTCTCCTCAGGAAGTTGCGGTCAGGTCAGTCGCGGGCGGCCAGCCGGGGTGATCCAGGCCTGTAGGCCAGCGGCGCGATCGCGCATTCAGATCACCTCAGCGAGCCCGGCTCGCGTGCCGCGACGTCTCCGGCCGGTTCGTTGGGGCTGGCCCGGCGAGTTGCCGCAGCACGCCGGGCAGGTCGGCCGACGACCAGTGCTCGGCGAACTTCCCGTCCGCCCCGGCCCGGCTGATCTCGATGATCTGGAAAGACACCGGCCGGCCAGTCGGCCGGATACCGGAGAACTCCCCCCGGTGCGTGCCGTAGCAGGTGAGCCGCTGCACGACCAGGTCATCTTCGGCGATCTCGTCTTCCACGATGGCGTGGAAATCAGGGAAGATACTCAGGGTCAGCGCCAGCCAGTCCCGGAGGACCGCAAGGCCGGGCATGGACGGGCCGCCGGGGATGTGGTGGACGCAATCGGGGGAGATGAGCTCATTGGCGACGGCGAGGTCGCCCTGGTTGAGGACCTCTTCGACCAGGCGGCGGGCACGGGACTTCAGGTCGTCAGGGGCCATAGTGGTGCTCCCTGGGCAGCTCGGCAGGTGGCCTGGTCTCACGATCGGCGCCGCGGACACGTGGCACCAGGACGACCCCTCCCCGTTTCCTGGACGTTTGGCAGTCCGGCGGTGACAAGCGGGGATCCGCGGGGATTCGGCGCGGTGCTGAAACGCCAGCGGCTGTCCGCGGGCCTGACCCAGGAGGCCCTGGCTGAGCGGGCCGGGCTGAGCCCCAAGGCCGTGAGTGATCTGGAGCGTGATCCGGCCCGTTCGCCGCGCCTGGGCACGGTGACTTTGCTCGCCGACGCACTAGCGGCGGATCCGGACGCACGCGCCGAACTGCTCGCAGCGGCCCGCCCCGGGGACTTCTCCCCCGTCCCGGACCTCCCCTGGCGCGGCCTGCGGCGGCCCCTCACCCCCCTCATCGGCCGGGCCGGCGTGACGGCGGCGGTGGTCCGGCTGCTGCGCCGGGGCGACCTGCAGCTGCTCACACTCACCGGACCCGGCGGGGTCGGCAAGACCCGGCTGGCGATCGAGGTAGCGGAGCAGCTGACCGGAGACTTCGCCGACGGCGTGGTCTTCGTGGACCTGGCCCCACTGCGCGACCCCGGGCTGGTGCTGACCGCCATCGCCCAGCGGCTGGGGGTGGACGAGCGGGACGCCACCCCGCTGCCTGGACGGCTGGCGGCGGCCCTGCGGGCCAGGCAGATGCTGATCCTGCTGGACAATTTCGAGCACGTCCTCGCGGCCCGGGAAAGCGTGCTTCCCTTGCTGGAGGCCTGCCCGCAACTGGTCATGCTGGTCACCAGCCGGGTCGCCCTGGACGTGCGGGGCGGCCGCGAGTACCCGATCGCCCCGCTAGCCGTGCCCGAGGCCACCGGGCCACCGGAAACGCTGGCCGGATCGCCAGCCGCACAGCTGTTCGTGGAACGTGCGGGCGCCACCGGCGCGGAACTGACCCTGGACGCCGGGACGGCTCTGGCCGTGGCCGGCATCTGCAGGCGACTGGACGGGCTGCCGCTCGCCATTGAGCTGGCCGCGGCGCGGACCCGGCTGCTCTCACCGCCGGCTCTGCTCGACCGGCTGGACCGCCGGCTGCCGGTGCTAGCGGGCGGGGCGCACGATCTGCCGGACCGGCAGAAGACCATGCGGGACGCGATCGCCTGGAGCTACGAACTGCTGGACAAGCCGGAACGGGCTCTGTTCCGGCAGATGTGCGTGTTCACCGGCGGCTGCACCCTGGACGCGGCCGAGGCGGTCTGCAGCGCCGGCGGCGACGGGCTTTCGATCCTGGACGGGCTGACGTCGCTCGCGGCCAGCAGCCTGCTCCAGCAGGACGGGACGCCGGGCAGGCTGACCCGGCCCACCGCGCGGCGGCCCGCGGGTGAGCATGCTGGAGACGATCCGGGAGTATGGCAGCGAGCAGCTGTCGGCGCACTCGGAAGCCGCCGCGATCGGGCAGCGGCACGCCTCTTACTACCTGGCGCTGGCCGAGGAAGCAGCCATCGTGCTCACTGGCCCGGAGGCTGTGTCCGGGCTGGCGCGGCTGGACGACGAGCATGACAACCTGCGGGCCGCCCTCCGCTGGGCCCGGGAGCGAGGCGACCGGGTGACAGCGCTCCGGCTAGCTGGCGCGCTGTGGCGGTTCTGGGCCCAGCGCGGTCACCTCAGCGAGGGCCGCCAGTGGTTCACCGACGCGTTCGCCCTGCCCGGCGACGGCGGCCTGGCCGTTCCCGTGGCCACGCAGGTCAACTGGCTGGCCGGAGCGGCCCGGCTGGCCATGGACCAGGCCGCCTTCGACGAGGCCATGAGGTACAGCGACCAGGCTGTCGCCCTGGCCAGCCAGCACGAGAGCGCCGGGGACCAGGCGACAGCCCTGAATACCCGCGGCCTGCTGGCCCGCGCGATGAACCACTACGCCGATTCGGTACAGGCCCATGAGGCCGCGCTGCCGCTGGCGCGGGCGGCGGCCGACCCGGGCGCCGTGGCGACGGCACTGCTCGGCCTGGCCTACGCGGCGATGTTCACCGGCGATGCCCCGCAGGCCAGCACCCTGGCCGAAGAAAGCCTGGCGCACGCGCGGGAATCGGGGGATCCGCTCATTCTCGCCCAGGCGCTGTTCTTCATGAGCTGGGTGGCGAGCAACGGGGCCGGGTTCGAGCGAGCCGCGGTGCTCGCGACGGAGGCACTGGACTTGTTCACTACCCTGGGCGATTCCGGCGGCCGCGCCGAGGCCCTCTTCGTGCTCGGCACCGTCGAGATGTACTCGGCTCGCCACCGGGAGGCGGCGGGCTTCTTCACCGACAGCGCCAACCAGCACCGGGCTCACGGCGCCGAACCCATCCTGGCCCGGGACCTCGGCGGGCTGGGCAGCGCCCTGCTGAACCTCGGTGAGCTGCCGCGGGCCCGGGCCGTGCTCGACGAGAGCCTCGAAGTGGCGCGGCGGTACGAGGATCGCTGGAGCTCGGCCATGTCGCTGATGCTGCTGGGCCATGTGGATCTGGCCGAGGGTGATGCCACCGGTGCCCAGGTCGTCCTGGCCGAGGCGGGGTCACTGTTCCAGGCCACCGGGAACATGGTCTACCTGCCCTGGTGCCTGGAAGGCCTGGCCAGCCTGGCCGCCGCGCAGGGCGACTACGGGCGGGCAGCCGGACTCGCCGGGGCCCGGGACGCGCTGCGCGACCAGATCGGCGTGTTCTTGCCGCCCGTGCATCCGGCCGGATACGACCGGACACTCCAGGTCGTGCGGGCCAGCCTGACCCCGGAAGCCTTCGAGGCGGCCCACGACCGGCTCGCGGGCCAGCCACCGCCGCAGATCGTCGCGTCTGCCCTAGGTGCCGGTGATCCTCCGCCCAGCGTCACGGAGCCGGGCTGAGGCCTGCCCGGGCCAGGCAGCGCGATGGTTACGCTGTGCTGATCAGCCCTTACGATGACGGGCGACGAACGTTACCGGCCCAGGATTGACGTGAATGAACCAAGGAACGCCGCAGCGCCGTGCCTGGGCCGGCCGCGCGCCCGGGACCGGTTCCGCCGCCGCGGAACGCCCGTAGCGGGCGCAGGCGAAGGCTGGCCCAGGTCCTGACCGGCCTGCCGCTCGCAGGGCTGGTGGCGGTATCAGGATGTGCCGGCACCGCCGGGGCCCCTTCCTCGCCGGGACCGCCGTCCCCGGGCGCGCACACCACCAGCGCTCCGTCCACGGCCCGCTCCCCGGCGGCCAGTCCCGCCGCCCCATCCCGGTCGTGCGCGGCCCGGGTCCTGGCCCGGATGACCCTGCCCCAGCGGGTCGGGCCAGCTGTTCGTCGTCGGGCTGGCCGGCAGCGTGCTGGACTCCGCCACGGCGAGCGCGATCCGGGCGTACCACTTCGGCTCGGTCAGCTTCGTCGCCACGGACACCGCCGGCGTCGCGGGCGTGGGCGCCGTCAGCCGGGCTGTGCAGTCGCTGTCCTCGCCGCAGGCGACCGCCGGGGTCCGGTTCTTCGTGGCCGCCAACCAGGAAGGCGGCGAGGTCCAGGCGCTGCAGGGCCCGGGGTTCGCCACCATGCCCAGCGCCGTCGCGCAGGGAACGCTGGCCCCCGCGCAGCTGCAGCGCCTGGCGCGGACCTGGGGCCAGGAGCTCCGGGCCGCGGGGGTCAACCTCAACTTCGCCCCGGTCATGGACGTGGTGCCGGTCGCGGACACCACCCAGAACGCGCCGATCGGGCAGCTGATGCGGGAGTTCGGCCACACCCCGGCCGTGGTGGCCGGCCACGGGGTCGCGTTCATCCGCGGCATGACCCAGGCGGGCGAGGCGACCACCGCCAAGCACTTCCCCGGGCTCGGCCGGGTTCGCGGCAACACCGACTTCAGCGCCGACGTCGTCGACACGGTCACCACCCCCGACGACCCCTATCTGCGGACCTTCCAGGCGGCCATCGACGCGGGCGTGCCGCTGGTGATGGTGGCGCTGGCCACCTACACCCGGATCGACCCGCGTCATCTGGCCGTCTTCTCCCCGGTCGTGATGCGCACGATGCTGCGCGACCGGATGCACTTCGGCGGCGTGATCATCTCCGACGACCTGGGCGCGGCCCAGGCGGTGGCCAGCGTGCCGCCCGCCGCCCGGGCACTTCAGTTCATCGCGGCCGGCGGTGACCTGGTGACCGCCAAGTACGTGGCCCCGGCGGAGGCCATGGCCCAGGCCGTGCTGGCCCGGGCCCGCGCCTCGCGGCCTTTCCGCGCCGAGGTTGACGCGGCGGCCGGGCACGTGCTCGCGGCCAAGCAGCGGTTCGGCCTGCTGCCCTGCTGAGCAAGCCCGGCCCGGGTGGCGGCCGGGCGCTCGGCGTCAGCGCGGCCGGGCGGTCAGGATGCTCTGGCCGCCGGGCAGCGGGGTGACCTCGCCGAGCTGCCAGCCAGCCGAGTCGAGCAGCTGGCCGAACTGGTCGCGACGGCGCTCACCGCCACCGCTCATCGCGAGCAGGTGCAGGCTCAGCACCTCGGGCGTGAGCGGGCCGGGCTCATCGGCCAGCACCGCCTCCACGATCAGCAGCCGGGCGTCCGCCGGGGCCGCCCGGCGGCAGGCGGCCAGGATCCGGCGCGCGGCGTCGTCGTCCCAGTCGTGCAGGACGTGGCAGAGCACGTAGACGTCGGCGCCGGCCGGGACGCTGGTCATGAAGTCACCGGCGACGAACTCGATGCGCTCGGCCGCCGGGGCGATGCGGACCACCTCAGGCAGGTCGAGCAGCACGCCCTGCGCCCGCGGCGCGGTGGCGAGCAGGGCCCGCAGCAGCGTGCCCTGCCCGCCGCCCACGTCCACGATCCGGCGGCACTCCCGGACGTCCGCCCGCTCCGCGACCTGCCCGGCGATCATCGCGGACACCCCGCTCATCGCGCCGGTGAACGCGGCGCCCTCGTCCGGGTGGTCGCGGTAGTAGTCCCAGATGGGCTGGCCCAGAGCCACCTCGGCGACCGGCTTTCCGCGGAGCGCCTCGGTGAGCAGTTCCAGCGGGCGCAGCTGCCCCGGGGCGGACAGCATCAGCGCGAAGTCCCGGAGCGACCCGGGTCCGGCGCGCAGGCACGCACCGGCCTCGGTGGTCGTGATCAGTCCCGGCCGGGGTTCGTTCCACCAGCCCCAATATCGTGGCCGCGCGCAGCAGCCGGTCCAGCAGTTCCGGGTCGGTGCCGGTGAGCGCGGCCAGGTCGGCAAGGTCACGCGGGCCGGCCGCGAGGTGCCCGGCGACGTCCAGCCGGGCCAGCGCGCCCAGGACGTGCGTGGACATCGCGCCGTGCGCTAACTCCAGGACGAGGGCCGCGGGTGGACGCATGTGGTGAACCGTAGCGGGTCCGGCGACGGGGAGTCAGCTACCCGTTCGGGTAGAAGTCCGCAGGATCTGGTCGGCCAGCGCCGCCGGGTAGGACAGGGCAGCCAGGTGGCCGCCGGGGACCACGTCGACCTCGAGCCCGAGGCGGTCCTTGGCCACGCGGCGCTGGAACTCCAGCGGGAACGAGCCGGTCGTCGCGGCCGGAGATCACCCGGGTCGGGACGTCCGGCCACCGGTCGATGGCGCAGGGCTGGCCGAACGCGATGTCAGCCTCAGGCCCGCCCGACACCTCGCCGGAGGCCAGCACCTCGGCGGGCAGGTCGTGCAGGAAGTAGGTCTCCAGATCGAGTTCGGCGGAGTAGCCACCGTCCCGGGCGGCGGCGATCCGCGCCTCTTCCGAGCCGGTGTTGCCCCACCACTCACCGGGCGTCTCGCCGGGCCGCGGGATCATCGCGTTGACCAGGAGCAGCAGGCGCACCGGCCCGCGGGCGCACACCATCGGCGCGGTGAACGCGCCCATCGACTGGGCCACCAGCACCACGTCCTCCCGGTCGCCCATGGCCGCGAGGACCAGATCGGTGTACTCGGGCAGCCCCGCGGACTCGTCGGCGCCCGGCAGGTCGACGGCGATCGCCTCGTGGCGGCCGGCCTCCAGCAGGGGGGTCACCCGAGACCAGAACGACGCGGCCCCTCCGGCCCCGGGGATCAGCACGAACGTGCTCACCAGCAGCTCCTTGCTCTCGGCGGGTGGGTTCCCGGTCTCTGCGCTCCTCGTGTCTGCAGGTAGGACGAGCAGGGGAGCGGGAACTCACCGGCCGGGCGCTACCCGGCCATGAAGCGGTCCGGCCGGAACGGCGCGAGTTCGGGCTCGGCCACGCCGCCCAGGACCTCGGCGGCGACGAGTTCGGCCAGGTGCGCGCCGAGGGTGACGCCGCTGTGCGTCACCGCCGCGTACACCCCGCTCGCGCCGGGCAGCCACCCCACGATGGACCGGCCGTCCGCGGGCATCGGGCGCACGCACACCCGGTACCCGGTGACGGAGGCGTCGTCGAGCCCGTCCACCACGCCCCGGGCCCGGCTCAGCAACTCCGCGGCCCAGCGCCGCAGATCCGGCTCGGGCGTGTGCAGGTCCACGGCCGCGTCGGGCGCTTCCAGGTGCACCAGCCCCCCGGTGTGCGGCCGCAGGTCCACCTGGGGCGTGTGCATCATCCGGATCGGCCCCGGAGAGGCCACCGGGCCCGCCTGGACCACCAGCCCCGGCGCGGTAGCGCCCGGTTCCGCCCAGGGGACCAGCGGGACCGGGCAGACCGCACCGGCCAGCGCCGCGAGCTGGGGAACCTGCGTGCCCGCGCAGCACACCACCACGTCCGCGCAGACATCCTGGCCGGTGGCGGTCCGGACCAGCCACACGCGGCGGCCGGCCTCCGCGACGGTCCCGAAGCCGGTCACCCGCCCCGGTTCGCGGGTCATGATCCTGACCCCCTGCTCGACGGCGCGCTCAGCCAGATGGCTGACCATCGCCGCGGTGAGCAGATATCCCTCACCGGCGAACCACGCGATGGCGGGCGCCGGGCGGGGGAGCCGGAGCGACGGCTCGAGCGCGCGCGCCTCGGCCGGGCCGATCAGGCGCGCCGGATAGCCCCATTGGGTGAGCCTGCCCACCCGGGCGGTTAGTTCCGCACGGTGCGCCGGGCTGACGGCCCACTCCAGGTTCCCGGCGGGGCGGTACCACGCGGTACCGTCCAGCCGCGCAGCCAGCCGGCCCCAGGCCCGCAGGCCGGCCACGTTGAGGTCGTGATAGACGCGGGGCGCCTTGTCGTTCGAGTTCAGCCAGGCGAAACTGGACCGGGTCGCGGCCTGGCCGGGCTCGTCCCGCTCCAGCAGCGTCACCTCGGCCCCCGCCTCGGCCAGCCGGACGGCCAGGCTTACGCCGAGCACCCCGGCGCCGATCACCGCGTAGCGGCGCGGCCACGCTCCACTCTCCCCGGTCATCCACCATCCCCTCCGCCTAGGACTCCACGGGATCACTGACCGGGCCGTCGCGCAACCACTGCGCCGGAGGACGGCCGCGCGGGATCATCTGGCGTGGGCGTACCTCGCGGGCGATGAGTTGCCGGCTGGCGGCCCGTCTACCAGGGCAGCACACCATGACCCGCGAACGGGGAAACCTGAGGAGACGACGATGCGACTGACCCTGCACACCTTCTTGACCCTCGACGGCGTGATGCAGGCGCCGGGTGGCCCGGACGAAGATCCCAGCGGGGGCTTCGAGCACGGCGGGTGGTCAGCCCCCTACGGCGACCAGGACTTCGGCGCGGCCATGACGGGCTGGTTCGACCAGGTGGACGCGTTCTTGCTGGGCCGCAAGACCTACCAGATCTTCGTGAGTCACTGGCCGAAGGTCACCGATCCCGGTGACCCCATCGCGACCAAGCTCAACACGCTGCCGAAGTACGTCGCCTCGACGACTCTCCAGGACGTCAGCTGGCACAACTCGACGCTCCTCGGCGGGGACGTGGCCGCGGAGGTGGCCAAGCTCAAGGAAAGGCCCGGCGGTGAGCTGCAGGTCCACGGCAGCGGCCAGCTGGCCCAGACGCTCATCGACCACGACCTCGTGGACGAATACCGCCTGCTGTACTTCCCGGTTCATCTCGGCTCGGGGAGCAAGCTGTTCCGCGACGGCACCCGCGCGGCCGCGCTGCGGCTCACCAGCACCTCGACCACGAGTACCGGCGTCGTCATCGCGACTTACCAGCCTGACGGGCCTGCCCGGTACGGCTCGTACGCGCTTGAGGACGCCTGATCCCGGGCTTCCAGGGTGTCAGGCAGCCGGTAGAACTCGTCCAGCGCCTGACGGGCCGGCCCGTCGTCGGCGACCGCAGCGTCCCACCGGATCTCCCCGGCGTCGGTGGTCACGGTGAAGTCGAAGAAGCCGCAGCACTCCTGCTCCCGGCGGGCCAGGTCACGGACCCAGTCCTCGACGCCTGGCTCCGCGCGGAACCGGAACCGGATGCCCTGGGCCGTCCGGCTGCGCCCGGCCAGGTGCTCCTGGAACAGGCGCCGGTACTCGGCCATCCGCTCCGCGAAGGCGCCGGGGGTACCGGTCAGCGTGCACGCCACCGGCAGTTGTGCAGCCGGGCGCTCGGGTGAATCCACGGTAGCTCCCAGGGAAGGCACGGGGTGGCGGGCCGTCACGACCACCATAGAGTCTGGACTCAGGTCCAGGCTAAAAGGCCCGGGGCAGTGACGCACTACCCGGCCCGCCGGGACGCGCTGTGCTACGCATTTCGCCAGCAGCCAGCAGGTGACTATCCGCGTGGCGGACCTGGTCAGTGCGGCAGAACCGCGGTGCGGCTAGGTGCTAGGAACGCGGGTCCTGGCCAACAGGTCCCGCACGGCGGCCCCCCGGCCACGGCCTGGTCCGGGGAGGGTGCCTGCGGGATCAGGTTGAACTCGGTGCAGCCCGCCGCTACGTACGGGGCGAGGAACCCGGCCACGTCGTCGGCGGTGCCGTAGGGGCAGTAGCACTCGAACCGCTCGAAGGGGAGCTGGTAGAAGGCTTCCATGGCCGGGGCCAGGCAGGCCCGGGCGGCCTCCCTGGAGTCCGCGAGCCCGCACCAGACCTGCATCGCGTGCCCGGCGGGGCCGCCCGGCGCGGGCCGTGCCTCGGACGCCATGCCCAGCCAGCCGTCGCCGTACCGGCCTGCGCCTGATGCGGCGTCCGAGCGGCCGCCGACGATGAGCGGGATCCCGGCGCCGGGGGAGCGATGAGCGCGTCGTCCGGGAAGAACCGCCCGTGGAAGGTGACCGCCTGGCCGGACAGGGGCGCAGCACGGTCAGGCATTCGTCCATGCGCGCCCCGGGTGGCCGGGTCCACCCCGCAGATCGCCACCTCGTGACGATCCTCGCCGCCAATGCCCACCCCGAAGCTCAGCCGCCCGGGCGCGAGCCGCTCGATGTCCGCGAGCTGCCGGGCCACCAGGACTGGATGGCGCAGCGGCAGCAGGTACAGGCCGCACGAGATCCGCAGCGAAGGGTGCAGCGTGGCCAGCGCCGTGGCCTGCAGCAGCCCGTCGAAGCCCAGGCCTGCGACGAAACTCACGTGGTCGGCGCAGCAGACATGGTCGATGCCTGCCGCGGCGATCTGGTCCAGGAACGCCCGGGCCGTGGCCGGAGCCCAGTCCAGCAGATCGGGCGGCGGGAACATGCCGACCTGGGGGGCGGTAGCGTTCATGACGGCCGCCGCCGGGGGCCCGGGACGAGCGCGGGCACGCTGGCTCGGTAGGAGGCGTACGCCGGGCCGAGGGACCGCACCAGGTCACGTTCCTCGAACCAGATGCCGGCCAGGACGTAGCCAGTGGCCGCCGTGGCGAACAGCAGGTGCCCCGCGGTCATCACCGGGGCGGCCCAGAACACGATCACGAACCCCGCCATCAGCGGATGGCGGATCCGCCGGTACAGGCCGCGCTTCGTGAACGCCGGTGGCGTGTAGCCGGTCCCGCGCACGTGGAGCCAGGCCTGCCGCAGCCCGAACAGGTCAAAGTGGCTGATCATGAACGTCGAGCCGAGGGCCACTGCCCACCCGGCCAGCTGCACCGCGAGGACCACGGCGAAGGCCGGCCCGGACAGCGTCCAGATCACCCCGCCGAACGGCCGCCAGGCCCAGAACAGCAGGGCCAGCGTCAGGCTCGCGGCCAGTACGAACGTCGCCCGCTCGGCTGGCCCGGGCACCACGCGCGTCAGCCAGCGCTTGAACCCCGGACGGGCCATCACCGTGTGCTGCACGGCGAACAGCGCCAGCAAGCCAAGGTCGATGGCCACCGCGAGCGGCCAGCCGGAACGAAGTCCGTCGTCGATGTCCTTGGGCACGGCGAAACCGGCGAAGAATCCCACCGCGTAGACCAGCACGGCGACGAAGAGCCCGTAGACCGCGGCCGCGTAACCGAGGATGAGCACCGCGCTGGCCCGCGGTGCGGGCGGACGCTGGGACGCGCCCGGGGACGCGTCCGGGGGGCGGATCGCCTTTGTTGCCTCTGACATGCCTCGACGCTAGGCCGGCCGCGCGCCGGGTCGCTATCGGGTGAACTACGGTGATCTGCGGGTCCGTCCTGGGCCGGAGGGCCCGGCCTGGCCCGGGCGTCGGGCGAACTACCTAGGGACGGAGCCGGTGCTCGGTCACCCAGGCCGCGATCTGGGCCCGGGAGCGCACCTGCAGCTTGCGCCGGATGTTCTCGACGTGGGTCTCGGCCGTGCGGGGCGCGATCGACAGGCGGCGGGCGATGGACGCGTTGGTCAGCCCCTCGGCGACCAGCGCGGCCACCTCGGTCTCGCGGGCGGTGAGCGCGGGCCCGGCGGTGGCCGGCTCGCCCAGGAAACCGAGCGTCGCGTCCAGCGCCGCGGCCCACTCGCCGTGGTAGTAGAGGTGACTCGAGCCCGGCAGCGGGATCAGTGCCGCGTCCGGGATGAGAGTGGCGATCTCCCGGCCCAGCTCGAAGCGGGTGGCCGGGTCCGCTTCGCGGTGCAGCACCGCGGTGCGGGCCCGGATAGCCGGCAGCAGCGCCCGGACGTCGGTGCCGTAGTAGATCTCCAGGAGCCGGCTGGCCACCGCCGCCGACGCGCTGGCCCGGGCCAGCCGGGCCAGGGCCTCGATCTCCGCCGCGTCCGGGTCGGGGATGAAGATGCCGGTCAGCACCTTTGATCCCAGGCCCCAGTGGGCCCGCATCAGGGCCACGATCGAGTCCCTCACCTCGGGCGGCGCCAGGTCCCGGCCGGCGGCGCACGTCCCGTACACCACGAGCGCGTCGACCCGCTCCGGGTACCGCGCGGCGATCGTGGCGGCCAGCTGGCCGCCCTGGGACGCGCCGAACAGGCTGAAACGGCCGGCCCCGGCCGCGTCGGCCACGGCCATGGCCGCCGTCACCTGCGCGTCGAAGGACAGATCGATCCCGTCCCGGTCGGACAGCCCGCAGCCGGGCTTGTCGTAGCGGATCACGGTGAACCGGTCAGCCAGGCCGGCCACGAAGGGACCGAAGGAGAAGAGCTCCAGCTGCCCGCGGAGGTGGGTCACCCAGCCTGAGTCGCACAACAGGGGCGGGCCGGAACCCGACGCCGAGTAGGCGATGCGGCCTGCCGGGGTACTGGCGTACCTGATCGTCGGCCTCACCCGACCAGGCTGGCAGCCCGGCCGGGCCGGGTAAAGGCGGGCGCGCTGGCCGCGATCACGGCGCACTCTTCCCGTGCGGCCGGCGCGGTGCGGCCGGGCTTCCGCTCTGCCGCTAAACTGCATACAGTTTGTCGGAGAGGGATCGCACACCGGGAGGGCAGACGACCGTGAATCAGCAGGAGCGCGAGGAGATCGCCGAGCTGTTGCTGGAGGTGTATGCGAGCCACGACCCGGTCGAGCCGCTGACCGCGAAGTTCGCCGGTCTCACCGTCGAGGACGCCTACGAGATCCAGTTGCTCCAGGTTCGCCGCTGGCTCGACGGGGGAGCGCGGATCAAGGGGCACAAGGTCGGCCTGACCTCGGCCGCGATGCAGCGCCAGCTGGGCGTGGACCAGCCGGACTACGGCCATCTGCTGGACCGCATGTTCTGGCTGGAGTACGAGCCGATCCCCATCTCCCGCTTCCTGCAGCCCCGGGTCGAGCCGGAGATGGCGTTCGTCCTGGGCCGCCCGCTGCGAGGCCCCGGGGTCACGGTGGCCGAGGCGATCGCCGCGGTGGACTTCGTGCTGCCCGCCCTGGAACTGATCGACTCGCGGATCCGGGACTGGAAGATCGGGCTGGCCGACACCATCGCGGACAACGCCTCGTCCGGGGGCGTCGTGCTGGGCGCCAGCCCGGTCCCGCTGGCCGCGGCCGACCTGCGGCTGGCGGGCTGCACCCTGCACAAGAACGGTGAGCTGGCCGGGACCGGCGCGGGCGGCGCGGTGCTCGGCTCGCCGCTGACCTCCCTGGTGTGGCTGGCGAACACGGTCGGGGCCCGGGGCGTGGTGCTGGAGGCCGGCCAGGTGATCCTGCCCGGGTCGGTGACCGCCGCGATCCCCGTCGGAGCGGGTGACACGGTGACCGCGACGTTCGCGGGTCTGGGCAGCGTGACGGCACGGTTCGGTCCCGGCGAGGAGGCGGAGCACTGATGACCAAGGCGACGGCGGCGATCGTGGGCCCGGGCAACATCGGCACGGACCTGCTGGCCAAGCTGCAGCGCAGCGAGCACGTCGAGGTGGCGTACATGGTCGGGGTGGACCCGGCCTCCGAGGGCCTGGAGCGGGCGCGGCGGGCGGGGGTCGAGGCGTCCGCGGGGGGTGTGGACTGGCTGCTGGACCGGCCCGAGCGGCCGGACCTGGTCTTCGAGGCGACCTCGGCGCGGGCCCACCTGGCCAACGCGCCGCGGTACGCCGCGGCGGGGATCCAGGTGGTGGACCTGACCCCGGCCGCGGTCGGGCCGATGGTGTGCCCGCCGGTCAACCTGAGCGAGCACCTGGCCGCGCCCAACGTCAACATGATCACCTGTGGCGGGCAGGCCACCATTCCCGTCGTCCGCGCGGTGTCGGCGGTGACGCCGGTGCCGTATGCGGAGATCGTGGCCTCTATCGCGTCGCGATCTGCCGGGCCGGGAACCCGGGCCAACATCGACGAGTTCACCGTGACCACGGCGCGGGCCATCGAGTCGATCGGCGGCGCGGAGCGCGGCAAGGCAGTCATCATCCTGAACCCGGTTGACCCGCCGATGATCATGCGGGACACCGTGTTCTGCGCGATCAGCCCGGACGCCGACCAGGACGCGATCGTGGACTCCGTGCTGGCCATGGTGGCCGAGGTGGCCCGGTACGTGCCGGGCTACACGCTGCGCGCCGACCCGCAGTTCGACCCGCCCGCCCCGGAGTGGGGCGGGCAGGCGCGGGTCGCGGTGTTCCTGGAGGTCCGCGGCAACGGTGACTACCTGCCCCCGTGGGCCGGCAACCTGGACATCATGACCGCTGCCGCCGCGCGGGTCGGGGACCTGCTCGCCGCCGCGTCCCGCGCGGGGGTGACGGCATGACCCGCGACCTGCGCATCACCGACTCCACGTTGCGGGACGGCTCGCACGCGATGGCCCACCGGTTCACCGAGGCCCAGGTCCGCCAGGTGGTCGCGGCGCTGGACGCGGCCGGGGTGGAGGTCATCGAGGTCTCGCACGGCGACGGGCTGGGCGGCTCGTCGTTCAACTACGGCTTCTCGGCGGTGGACGACATCCGGCTGGTCCGCGCCGCCGCCGAGGAAGCGGTGGCGGCGAAGATCGCGGTCCTGCTGCTGCCGGGGCTGGGCACGGTGGAGGACCTGAAGGACGCCCGCGAGGCCGGGGCGTCGGTGGCCAGGATCGCGACCCACTGCACCGAGGCCGACGTGTCGGTCCAGCACTTCGCGGCCGCGCGGGACCTGGGCATGGAGACCGTGGGCTTCCTCATGCTCGCCCACCGGCTCGATCCCGCCGCGCTGGCCGCGCAGGCCCGGATCATGGCCGACGCCGGCGCGCAGTGCGTGTACGTGGTCGACTCCGCCGGGGCGATGGTGCTGGGCGACGCGCAAGAGCGGGTCCGGGCCCTGATCGGCGAGCTCGGCGCGGACGCGCAGGTGGGCTTCCACGGGCACCAGAACCTGTCCCTCGGGGTGGCCAACTCCGTGCTCGCCTACCAGGAGGGCGCGACCCAGATCGACGGGGCGCTGTGTGCCCTGGGCGCCGGGGCCGGCAACTCACCGACCGAGGTGCTGGCGGCCACGTTCGACCGGCTGGGTATCCGCACCGGGGTGGACGTGCTGGGCGTGCTGGCCGCCGCCGAGGAAGTGGTCCGGCCGATCATCCCCCGGCTGCCGTCGATGGACCGTTCCTCGGTGGTGCAGGGCTACGCCGGGGTCTACTCCTCGTTCCTGCTGCACGCCCAGCGCGCCGCCGAAAGGTACGGCGTGCCCGCGCACGTGATCCTGCAGCGGGTCGGAGAGGCCGGGTACGTGGGCGGCCAGGAAGACATGATCATCGACGTGGCACTCCAGCTCCAGCGGGAGCGCGAGACGGCAGGAGCGGCAGGATGACGGACTGGACGGTGGACTCGGCGGCCACTGCGCTGCTGGACGCCGAGGATGGCCGGGCCGACCGGGAGCCGCTCACCGACGGCTGGCCCGGCCTCGACCTGGCCACCGGGTACGCGGTGCAGGACGAGACGCTGCGCCGCAGGCTGGGCCGCGGCGAGCGGCTGGCCGGCCTCAAGCTGGGGCTGACCAGCCGGGCCAAGCAGCAGCGGATGGGCATCACCACGCCGCTGACCGCGTGGCTGACCGACGCCATGGTGCTGCCCGCCGGGGCGGCCGTGCCCCGGGACCGGCTGATCCACCCGAGGGCCGAGCCGGAGATCGTGTTCGTGATGCGGGACCGGCTGGCCGGGCCCGGCGTCACCGCGGCCACGGCGCTGGCCGCGGTGGGCTCGGTGCACGGTGGCGTGGAGATCATCGACAGCCGGTACCGCGACTTCCGGTTCACGCTGCCGGACGTGGTGGCCGACAACGCCTCTGCGGGGTGCTTCGTGACCGGGCCGGTCGGCGTGCCGCCCGCGGGCCTGGACCTGGCCCTGGAGGCCTGCCTCCTCGAAGTGAACGGGCAGGTGGTGGACTCGGCCACGGGGGCAGCCGTGCAGGGTCATCCCGCCGAGGCGCTGGCCCTGGCGGCCAACGACCTGGGCCGCCGGGGACTGGCCATCGAGCCCGGCTGGATCGTGCTCACCGGCGGCATGACCGACGCGGTCCCGGTGCCCGAGGGCACCTCGGTCGCCGTCCACTTCACCCACCTGGGCTCGATCTTCCTCCCCGCCTGACCTCGCCGCCCGGCCGCCCAGCCCCGCCGTCAGCCGCCTCGCCCTGCCAGCCTTCCTGTGCCACCGGCCCCGGCCAGCCCGCCGCCAGCCTTTCCGTGCCACCGCCCCCCGCGTTACGAGCCTCCCGAGCGCGGTGATCCCCAACGCGGGGAGTGGCTGATGGGGGCTCCGGGATCAGTGGGACTATGCAGCACTCGCCGAGGCCCCTCTGAGGCCCACCCCCCGCGTGATCATGGGATCACTGTTGCCATAGCAACAGTGATCCCATGATCACGAGCCGAGATGGATGGCTCAGGGGGCTGACGAGACTGGAGTGACTGTCGGGGGTCCCGCGGAGGCTTACGGGACCGGGGCCCCGGCGGGGGGTACGGGACCCCGCCCGCCAGCCCCCGCGGGCACTGGCGGGGCGGGGTCTCTGGGGGCTTACGGGGCCGGGGCCCCGGCGGGCGCTCCGGCCGCCGCGGGGACGATGTTGGCGTTGACGCTGAACAGGTTCTCCGGGTCGTACTGGGCCTTGATCCGGCCCAGCCGGGCGTACTTCTCCGGCCCGCCCATGGCCTCGACCACCCGGTCCATCTCGTCGAAGTTGAGCATGTTGACGTAGACGCCCTGGCCGGTCCAGGGCTTGAGGCCAGCGACCGCGTCCCGGGTCATCTGGATGTACTCGCCGTCGCGGGCCGGGTCGTCCCAGCGCATCGCGAAGTTCAGCCACAGCAGGTAGCCGCGGTTGGAGAAGGCGGTGGCGTCCTCGGCCACGTCGCCGATGGCCCCGCCCAGGCCGATGATCTCGACCTCGCCCTCCATGGGCATGTCCTTCCAGAAGTCCACCAGCTTGTCGATCGCCTCATCCGCCAGCTCGGCGACGTGCGCCTCCTTGGTGTAGTAGCGGTGGCCGTCCTCGAACTCCTTGTCGATCAGGTGCTGCACCCCCGCGGCGAAGGGCAGCACGGTCGA
Organism: uncultured Actinomycetes bacterium; assembly: GCA_963781085.1. Classification (GTDB taxonomy): domain Bacteria; phylum Actinomycetota; class Actinomycetes; order Streptosporangiales; family Streptosporangiaceae; genus RYN-230. The sequence goes on along the minus strand of CAWAES010000015.1, from coordinate 54,186 downwards.
GGCCTTCAGGATCGGCTCGCCCACGCCGCTCAGGCGCTCGATCAGCTCGGCGCCGGCCGGATCCTCCGCGTCGTCCAGCCACATCGAGAAGAGCATCACCACCCGCTTGCCCACGATCTCCGGCGGGACGAACGGCAGGGCGGGCATGTCGTGCTTGAGCGCAGCGTGCCAGCCGACCGTGCGCGGCAGCGTCGGCACCAGCGCCGCGTACTCGCGCAGCGCCGCAGCCGCGTGCTCCTCGTCGTAGAGGGATACCCCGATCCGCATCATCGGGCCGAAGTCGTGCGCGGCGAAGGTGAACCGGGTGACGATGCCGAAGTTGCCGCCGCCGCCGCGCAGCGCCCAGAACAGGTCGGGGTGAGAGTCCGCGGAGACCTCGATCACCTCGCCGCTGGCCAGCACGAGCTCCAGGGCGACGAACTGGTCGCAGGTCAGGCCGTGCTTGCGGGAGAACCAGCCGATCCCGCCGCCCAGGGCCAGGCCGGCCACGCCGGTCTCGGACATGATGCCGGCCGGGACGACCAGCGCATGCGGCGCGGTGGCCGCGTCCACGGTGCCCAGCAGGCAGCCGCCGCCCGCGTGGACCAGCTTGCGCTCGGGGTCCACGGTGACCTCCCGCAGCCCGCTCAGGTCGATGGTCAGCCCGCCCTCGGACATGCCCTTGCCCGCCACGTTGTGCCCGCCGCAGCGGACCGAGGGCGGCAGGCCGTGCTCGCGGGCCACGTTGACCGCGGCCACCACGTCCGCGGTGCTGGTGCAGCGCAGGATCAGCCCCGGCTGCCGGTCGATCATGGAGTTCCAGACCAGCCGGGCGTCTTCGTACTCCGCGTGGTCGGGGCCGATGATGTCACCCTTGAACTGCCCGGCCAGCTCGTCTGTGATGCGCTGCCGCAGCGCGGCGTCCACCAGCCCGGCGCTCATGCCGACACCGCCCCGGTGCTCGCTGACGACGCCTCTTCGGCCAGCCGCCGCATCGCGTTCAGGGTGGCGGCCACGGCCTTCAGGTAGTCCCCGGTCATCGAGTCGGCGTATTCCTGCTCGGCGTCCGAGCCGCCTTCCACCCCGGCCACCACCAGCGCGAAGCTGAACCTCAGCTGCAGGTCGTCGTCGGTGCCCTCGATCTCGTTGGCGATGGTGCCGAGCACCGGGCCCGCGATCCGGGTGAACACCACCCGGTGCGGGGCCTCCAGCGTGATCCGCTCGGTGAAGCGGTCGCCGCGGAAGTCGATGTCCCGGTCGAAGACCGTGTCCCCGTACCGCTGGGTGACCTCGCAGAAGGTCATGCTGGGCACGAACGGCAGCGCGTTGTTGGCCTTGAGCACGAGGCCGTCCCAGACCGCCGCGCGGTCGAGGTGCGGTTCGCCCGGCACGTTGACGGGCAGCGGGTGGGTTACGAAGATCACGATGTTCCTCCGGCGGGATCGATCACGGTGTTTTCCAGGCTTCCGAGGCCGTCGATGGTGACCCGGACGACGTCGCCGGCCTTCAGGTACAGGCCGCGGCCCGCGCCGACCCCGGACGGGGTCCCGGTCGCGATGACGTCGCCCGGCTCGAGCGTGACCACCTCGCTGGCCGCCGAGATCAGCTCGGCGACCGGGCAGACCATGTCGGAGGTGGACTCGTCCTGCTGCAGTTCGTCGTTCACCCACAGCCGCAGCTGCAGATCCTGCGGGTCGGGTACCTGGAAGGCCGGGGTGATACCCGGCCCCAGTGGCAGCGAGCTGTCCATGGACTTGGCCGCGAACCAGTCGTAGGTGAACGCTTCCGCGGGGACCGCCGACCGCCGGTGGCGCCCGCGGGCGGTCACGTCGTTGGCCACGCAGTAGCCGGCCACGTGGGCCAGCGCGTCCGCCTCGGGAATGTCCCGGCCGCCGACGCCGATGACCACCGCGAGCTCCGCCTCCCAGTCGTAGCGGGCCTCGTCCGGGGCACGGACGACGATGGGGTCGTGCGGGCCGACGATGGTCGTGGTCGGGGCCTTGAGGAAGAAGTACGGGCGCCAGCCCTCGGCGGGGATCTCACCGCCCATCTCCAGGATGTGGCGGCGGTAGTTGACGCCCGCGCAGATCACCTTGCGGGGCCAGCGCAGCGGCGGCAGCAGCGCGTCGCACTCGACCGCCGGCGCGCCGTCGGTGTCCATGCTGCGCAGCACGCCCTCGGCCTGCTCCCAGTCCTCGAGTAGCTCCAGCACGGTGGTCCAGCGCTTCAGCTCGGTGGGCGCCGCGAGCGTCCCGTCGCCGCGCAGGATGGCCACGCCGTCGGTTCCGTTGCGGAGGTAGGTAACCAGGGACCAGGTCATGAAGGCTCTTCCTGACTCAGGGCGGACGCGCCGGAGATCTGATCGTGGACGCACGCGATGTCGAGGTCGCCCCAGCCGTCGGCGAGCGCCTTGTCGAAGACGTCCTTGGCCGCGCTGAACACGGGGGCGGACAGGCCGGCCGCGGCCGCGCAGTCCTCGATCTGCTCGAGGATCGGATGCAGGGTGGCGACCGGCCCGGGCGCGGGTGTCCAGGCCCGGTCGCGCATCAGCGGGCCGCGCTGCTTGAAGATGGCTGACTCGGCGATCGAGCCGTCCAGGGTGCGCTGCACGAGATCGAGGTCGAGGCCGCTGCGGCGGGCCAGCACCAGCGCTTCGGCGGCCGCGACCGTGTGCACGGCGAGGAGCAGGTTCGCGATGTACTTCATCTGCGCGCCGGTGCCGAACTCCCCGGTGTAGACCCAGGGGCCAGACACTGCGTCGAGGACCGGGGCGACCCGGTCCACGCTGGCCCGGTCGCCGGACGCGAACGTGGTGGCCCGGCGCGGCGCGACCATCCCGGGGCTGCCGCTGACCGGGCAGTCCAGCAGATCCCCGCCGCGGGCCCGGACCGCGTCGCGCAGCCGCGTCTTGGGCCCGATGTCGATGGTGCTCATCTCGATGTGGATGGTGCCGGGCCGCAGCGTGGTGAGCGTGCCGGACGGCCCGGAGATGATCTCCTCGACGGCGGCTGCGTCCGGGACGATGGACAGCAGCACGTCGCACTCGGCGGCGACCTCGGCCGCCGACCCGGCCACGGTCCCGCCCGCCGCAGCCAGCTCAGGGGAGCCGCTCCGGCGGTACCCGGTGACCTCGAACCCGCGTTCCATGAGGTTGCGGGCGATGGGCAGGCCCATCTTGCCCAGGCCGATCACTCCGACTCGGTGCATCGCCGCCTCCTTGCGGTTCGCCGCCCGGTTATTGCCAGTCGTAGGTCGCGGTGCCCAGCGAGAGCCGGACCCCGACGCTGCCCTCGTTGAGCCGCCACCGGTGCACGGTGAACGTCCGGAGACCCTTGACCGCGAACGGATCGTTCGCCGCGATCGATCCGGCCTCGTCCTCGTCCGCGGCGCGCAGGACGGTCACCCCGGAGCCCGGCCCCGTGCCCGGGCCGGACAGCAGCGGCCCGGACAGGAACAGCACGCCGTCCCGCTCCAGGCCCAGCAGCCAGGCGACGTGCTCGGGCGCGCAGGCGTCGATGTCCGCCTGGCCGGTGCCAGCGACCGGCGTGGACAGGATCAGCCAGTAGTCGCGGCCGAGCAGGCCCGGCGGGCCGGCCGGCGTCGTGCTGTCCTGGCTGCTGCTCATACCTAAAACTGTATGCAGTTTCGTCAGAAGGTACAAGGGTTGACGCCAAACTGCATACAGTTTGGGCGCACCGGATTCGCGTGGCGGGGGACCAGGGGGCGGGCCGGTCAGCTGGCCTCGGCCAGGTCGGCGGCCAGGCGGGCGACGAAGTCGGGCCGTTCCTCGGCGGCCCAGTGCCCGCAGCGGTCGATCACGCCGCCTTCGGCGGCGGGCGCGATGGCCTGCACCGACGCCAGGGTCGCGGCGCCGAGGCAGGCTTCGCCGCCGTAGGCGCGCACCGGGATGGCCAGCGGCGTCTTGGCCCGCGCGGCGACCTGCTCGGCGCTGGTGAAGAAGTCCTGATAGACGGCCAGGCCGGCGCGCAGGGCGCCCACCTGGGTGATGGCCTCGACGTACTCGTCCAGGTCGGCGGCGCTGATGGCCGACGGGTCGTAGGCGAAGTGCTCGAAGAACCAGCGCAGGAAGGGGCGTTCCTTGCCCTGGATCAGCAGCTCGGGCAGGTCCGGGACGGACTGGAAGCCCATGTGCCACAGGTAGTTGCCGCCGGGCTGGGGGGCCATGGCCTGCTCCATGACGCCGACGCCGGGCAGCGCCATCTCGACGATGCCGAGCGCCGAGACCTGCTCCGGCGAGGCCGCCGCGTAGACGTAGCCGAACACCGCGCCCCAGTCGTGGCCGATGACGGTCACGTCACTCAGGCCCAGCTGGCCGGCGAGCGCGGCGAGGTCGGCCGCCATGGTCTCGGCGTCGTAGCCCGCCGCCGGCTTGCCCGAGTAGCCGAAGCCGCGCAGGTCTGGCGCGATCACGGTGAAGTCGCCAGCGAGCAGGTCTATCACGTGGCGCCACTCGTACCAGGTCTGCGGCCAGCCGTGCAGCAGCATGACCGGCCGGCCCTGACCGGCCCGCACGTAGTGCAGCCGGGTGCCGTTGACGGTGGTGGTGTGGTGTTCCAGGGCATGCGCAGATGTCATGGCGGTGTCCTTCCGGTGCCGGGTACGTCGGGGAGGTCAGGGAGGTCTGGCGCGGTCAGGGTCCGAAGACGGCGGCCGCGGCTTCCTGCCATGCCGGGTCGGACACGTCGATCAGCGTCGGGTTGCCGTCACACCACTGGAAGGTGTGCTTGAGCCGGCTGATCTTCCAGCCCGCCGTGGTCCGGCGGAAGGAGTTCTCGTACCACCCGTACTGGGTGTACTGGTCGTCGCCGTAGCGGTTGGGCAGGCGGTGCCGCGAGACGTGGTAGAAGACGCCGTCGGCCTCGTCACCACGGAGCGTTATATGGAAGTTGGAGTACTGGTGCATGACCACCAGCCGCTCCAGGCACGCGCTCGCGAACCGCGCCCAGACCTTCGGCGTCGTGGTGGCGGGCGGGCGGCCGGTCAGGTCGCCGAAATCCACCTCGAACGGATCGGTCAGCGTGCCGGCGTACAGCTCCCAGTCGTGCAGGTCCAGGCCACGGCCGAAGCGCAGCATGACGTCGCTGATCTGCTGCCGGTCCCACAGTTCCCGCACCATCTCCTCGGTAGTGGGAGCGGGGGTGGACGGGGTTCCCGGAACTGTCATGATCGCCTGTCCCCTCGTTGGGCCCGACTGCTGTTATTCGGCTAAACTGTATGCAGTTCTGGGTGAACGATCAAGACACGAGACGGGGAAGTGTATGCAGCTCCACGCGGATCAGGGAGAATAGACGCCATGCCCCGTGCCGCCCAGGTGCCCGATATCCGCAAGGTGGACCTCCCCGAAGCCCGCCAGGCCATCCCGTACGTCCACGCCTACCTGCGGGAGTGCATCCTCGACGGCACGCTCACCCCGGGCACGAAGCTGTCCCAGGTCAGCCTGGCCCGCCAGCTCGGCATCAGCCGCACCCCGCTCCGCGAGGTGCTCCGGATGCTGCAGGAGGAGGGCCTGGTCGAGATCGAGCCGAACCAGCGGACCCGGGTGTCCGGCCTGGACCCGCAGGAGCTCGACGACGTCTACGCGAGCCGGATCCTGCTGGAGACCCTGGCCCTGTCCATGACCATCGGCCACTTCGGCGCGGCGTCGCGCAAGGAGGCCAAGCGGCTGCTGACCGCGATGCGGCGGGCGGGCCGGACCGGGGACTTCGGCGCCTGGTTCGCCGCGCACGCCGACTACCACCGCCTGGTCACCGCGGGGGCCGGGGAGGCACTGCAGCGGCAGTTGCAGGCCTTCGCCGACCGGACCACCCGGTACATCCGGATCTACCAGCTGTCTGATCCGGGCAGCTGGCAGGTGCCGGGCGACGTGGAGCACGCGCAGATCCTGGAGACCCTGATCGCCGGCGACGAGCGGGGCGCGCTCAGCGGGATGGCCCACCACCTGGAACGCACCGCGCTGCGGGTGCTGACCGACTGCGCGCCCGAGTTCGTGCCGGTCGCGGTGCCGCACGCGGTCGCGCTGATCGACCGCGAGCCGCCGGCCGCCCTGCGGCTGACCGGATCAGGCTGACCGGTCAGGCTGAGCGGTCGGCCTGTCCCGGTCACGGCTGGGCCGGGTCGGTGACCTGGGCGAGGAACAGCGGGGTGTGCGTGGCGGTGTCCTCGAGCAGGAGCAGGAACGGCCGGGTGAAGCGCAGGGTCAGCGGGGGAGCGGCGCGCCTCAGCGGTGCCGACCGCCACGCCGGTCGCGGCGGCGGCGGTGGTCCCGGCGGGAGTGACGTCCATCGTGTCGCGCTGGACGACTTCGGAGATCTGGGTGTCCCCGGCGCCGAGGCCGGTGTAGTCGCCGGAGCGGGGCAGGCCCATGGCGCCCAGGGGGGCTTGCAGGTTGTCCCAGGTCTGGCTCAGCTGCAGCCGGGGCAGCTGGACCTCGGCGGACTGCGTGGAGCGCCCGGCGGTCAGCGCCGTCCACTGGGCCAGCGTGGGGGCGGCGCACCCGGTCGCGTGAGCGGGCGGGAGCAGGGCCACCGCGGCTAGCTGGCCACCAGCGTAGGGCAGCGTGGCCGACTGCCAGCCGCCGGACCGGCGGTAGCTGGCGACCGGGGCGGCGCTGCGCATCAGCGGCACCTGGACGACCTGGCCGTCGCCGGTATGGAACGGCGCCGGGCTGGTCGCCGGGAACGGGTTCTGCCAGCGCGCCTTCAGGTAGAGGGCGTTGGTCAGCACAGTCCGGGTGGACGGGGGCAGCGGGGCCTGGAACAGGGCCGGGATCAGGCCGTGGGTCTCGCGGGCGACGACCGCGTTGATCTGGTTCGTGGTCGCGGGCTCGTCGCCGAAGTCCACCATCCCCAGACCCGTGCTGAAGGCGGTGCGCAGGTCGTCCAGCACCCGCTGGGCGGGCCGGTTCCCGGACTGCTCGAAGAGATGGTTGCTGACCGCGAGCTCATGCAGCCCGGCCAGCGTGGCGGTGTGCCGGTGCAGCGCCGCGACCAGCCCCGGGTTCCACGCGGGCAGCCGGAGCAGCCGCCCGAGGGACGCCGCGGTCGGTCCCCTGGCTCCCGCGTCCAGCATGCCCAGCGCCTGGGCGGCGGATTCCGGCGACAGGAGCAGGTTGGGGCCGGACTTCGAGGGGCAGACGCGGCCGAACAACGCCAGGCTGAACGCGTCCTCCGCGGCTGTGACCTGGGCTGGGGACATCGCTACTGGGGGAGAGCTGTTCCACCCGGCCCGCCAGCAGCTGCGCCGCGCGGGCGGCGGGTGGCCGCGACTGCCCGCAGCCGGCCGCCAGCACCGCCACGCTGGCCAGGACGGCCAGCGTCGTCGCCGCGTGGCGGCCAGACCGGCGCCATCCCATGGAACCTCCCTGCCGGGGCATCCGACGTTTACCTGCTATGAGACGCACGCCGCGCCCCGGTGGTTTCGCCGCAGCCTGCCGGGCATGACGGCCCGGGATCCGCCGCAGCGGATCCCGGGCGCGCCAGTAGGCCGATATCGTGCGTCAGCAGCTCGTCGCGCCGAAGCAGCGGATGTCGTTGGACAGGGTGTCCTGATAAGGCGAGTACATGGCCAGGGGCTGGCTGCTGTACTTGTAGTCGTTGTGGCCGTTGATCATGCCGCCTGTGCCGCTGCTCGTCCCCCAGCGGATGTTCCAGGCACCGCCGCTTGACCCTCCGGTCATCGGATTGCCGATGGCGATGGGCTTGGTGGCGTTCGCGCCGCTGACTGCGCCGTCCTGCGCTGCGGTCGCGCCGATGTCCTCGATCAGGTTGTTGCCGTTGTACGGGGACGCGGCCGGGTACCCGAAGGCGACGAACTGCTCGCTGGGCCGCTGGTTCCAGGCGAATCCGTCCCAGCCCACCGCCTGCCCGAGCGTCCGCCCGGTCGTGCTGGACGTCCCCACCGTCATGGCGGCTTCGTCCTCGGTGAGATCCCGGTTGTGCAGCCAGGCTGTGTTTGTGGCCGAGCCGCCGTTCCAGACGAATTCACCGAACGGGTCGAAATTCGACAGGTTCCCGTTGTAGGCCGGGATGAAGACGGCGGAACTGTCATAGACCTGGTTGTTCGACTCGGTGTTCACCAGGCAGTGGCCGGCGGTCCAGATCTCGTTCTCGTTCTTGGTGCCGCTCGCCGAGGCGACCGCGGTAGCGGAACAGACGAATCCGCTGCCACCATTGGTAAAGAAGAGCTTGCCGTTCACCTCGTAAGGATAGGTACGCCACAGCGCCCAGGCCGGGGTGAAACTGTCGTAGGGGTACGGATAGGGGAACGCCTCCGGCGTGATTGTCTTGGTGGGCGGGGCGACCGCCGTGTGCCCGTTCGGCCGGCCGCCCGCGACCTGGCCGGGCTTGCCCGGCTGCTTGCCCGTGGCCGGGATGGCCTTCGGCCTTGTCCGGGCGACGATCACGCTGACCGGCTTGGCCGCCCGGAGCCGGGCCGGGCGTCCAGTAGGCCAGCACCGCCTTCGCGCTCGGAGCCTTGACGGCCGAGTGGACGACCACGGCCGGGTTAGCCGCGGGTGTGCTGGCGGCGGGCGTGCCGGTCATGGCGGACGCCCCGGGGGCGAGCCACGCCCCCATCATGCCGACCGAGCACAACGCCGCTGGTACTGTCCAGCGGGCCATGGCGGACAGTGGATGCTTATGCGTGTGAGATGGCATTCAAAACCACCTTTCTCGTGAGCTGCGCAAGGCGCACTGGCCTGGCGCCCCGGTCTTACCGGGTTAGGCCCTGGTGTCATGAGAACGGCGGCATGGGAATAGCCGGAAGTAGCTCTTCTCCTATCCGAATTGCCGCCGCTTGAAAGGAATCGGGCGAGCTGGATGACAGCCGCCCAGATTACCCGTATGCACTTTCCTACCGGGCCGGTCGGGCGCGGAGGTCCTCACCATAATGCACGGCCAGGCGGCGGAACTTAGAATTACATGCTCTGGTCACCGGCTCGTAAAATTAGGTCAAGTAATTCGCCACGGCGTGGCCGGATAAGAGCAGGAGTGTGGCCTCAGCCGAATAACGTCCCATTGGACAGGAAATGATAAATCGTGCGAGGCCGCTGCTCCCCGGGGAGCAGCGGCCGCCAGGTGCCGGCGCGCCGCGCAGGGGCGGGCGGCGGTTTTCCAGGCGCCCGGAGACGCTTCTAGGCGGCCAGGAACGGCTGGACCACGGCCAGGAAGTCAGCCGTCTTCTCGATCATCGTCCAGTGGCCGCACCCCGACAGCACGTGCAGCCGCGAATCGGGCAGCAGGTCGACCAGCTGGGCCGAGGACACCCGCCACGGCACCACGCGGTCGTCGCGTCCGTGCACGAGCAGGACCGGGGCGCTGATGGCCGCGAGTTCGGCCCCGGCCAGGGCCAGGTCGTCCACCCAGCGCTGCCGCGGCTCGGGGAACATGGCCGCCCAGGAGTCGCGCACCGGCGGGCTGAGGCTGGCCTGGTAGCGCAGCTCGATCAGCTCGTCGGTGATCAGCCCGCGGTCGTGCGCGAACAGGCCGATCACCTCGCGCATCTGGGCCACCCCGGGGGTATAGCCCCACACCGTGTTCAGCCCCGGCGGCAGGGCCATCGCCACGCCCATCGAGCCCATCAGCACGATGCGCCGCACTGCGGCCGGGCGCGCGGCGGCCAGGGACAGGGCGACCGCCCCGCCCATCGAGTTGCCGATGACGTCCACCGGGCCGGTGCCCAGCGTGTCAAGCAGCGCCAGGGCGTGCTCCGTCCAGGCCGCACGGCCGTAGGTGCGCGGTTCGCCGGTGGCGGTGCCACCGAATCCGAGCTGGTCGGGCGCGATCACCCGGCGGTCCTGGCTCAGCGCCGGAATCACCGGGCGCCAGTTCGCGGTGGCGGTCACGCCCGGGCCCGACCCGTGCAGCAGCAGCACCGGCGGCGCCTGCTGGCCGCCGGTTGCGCCGGCCGGGGCGCCGGTGTCGATGACCGCGGTGGCTACGCCTGCGACGTCGATCTGGCCGACCGTCATGGTGGTCGCGGTCATAGAGCCCTTCCGGTGCCGACGGGTTCGGTGCCGGCCGGTCCCCGGCCAGCGGCTTCCGCGGGGGCGGCTTCCGGGGGAACGGGTTCGGTGGGGACGGGTTCGCGGCCGGCGGCCTGGAGCTGGTACTGAGAAGAGGGACGGCGCACGGGACCAAGCCACATGTCGATCGACCCGACCTCGTCCGGATCGAAGGTGCGCGGCACCCAGGCTGCGTCGTCCTCGATGCGGCGCACGCCGAACGAGTACTCGTAGGTGAACCCCTCCGGGCCCAGGAAGTACAGGAAGATCGCGGTGGACTGGGGGTGGCGCCCGGGGCCCATCTCGATCTCGACGCCCTGCTCGACCAGGAAATGCCAGTTCCGGAACACGTCGTCGATGGTGGCCACCTGGAAGTTCATGTGGCACAGCCCCGGCCGCTCGCCGCGGAACACGGCCAGCTTGTGATGCACCGGGTCGATCCGCAGGAGGCAGGCGGCGTCGCCGATCCAGTCCGAGACCCGCGCGTTGAACCGGGTGCTCCAGAACCGGTAGGCCTCGTGCACGTCCGGCGCGTCCAGGCACAAGTGCCCGAACTCGGTGATCCCGGCCGGCCGGGTGAACGCGACCGGCCGGGTGATCGTCTCCTGCTGGCTCACGAGCTCCAGCCGGTTGCCGAACGGGTCGTCGAACGCGATGAACTCCCGGACCCGCCGGGACCGCGCCTCGGCCGGATCACCGCGGCGCACCCGGAACCCGCCGCGCTCCAGTTCCGTCTCGGCCGCGGCGAGCGCGTCGGAGTCGGCGACCGCGAAGCCGGAGGAGATGACGCCGGAGGGCCCCTCGACCAGCGCGAGGCAGTGATGCCGGTGGTCGGCGCGCAGGTGCGCCACCCCGGTCTCGGCCATCCCAGGCTCGGCGGGCGTGGCCAGTTCCAGGCCGACGATGTCGGTCGCGAACCGGACGGCCGCCCCGAGGTCGGCGACGCCGGACCGGACGTAGGCGATGTCGGTGAGCGTGATCATGGGCAGCTCAGGCGTAGACCGGGGTGACGTCGATGTAGATCTGCCAGTCGCGGACCAGGTCTCCGTCGTAGACCAGGATGTCCGCGTTGGGCACGGTGACGGTCTTGCCGTCCTGGCGCCGGTACTCCACGTCGATCTGCGCGATGACCGTATCGCCGGACTCGAATACCTTCCTGATGTGGTGGGTCAGGCCGTCGATCGTGGAGAAGAAGCCCGCCACCGCCTCCCGGACGGCGGCCCGCCCGGTGACCGGGTCGGCGTTCCCGAAGCGGAACGTCACGTCGGGGGTGAGATGGGCGACGAACTTGTCGGGGTCGAACGCGTCGATGTCGGCGAAGGTCTGGGTTACGTCTCGGCTCATCGTGCTCTCCCTCGTTGGAGGCCGGCGGGGCAGGACCGGCGGGCGGACTCCGGGGCCTCCGAGGAGACCAGCGGGAGCCGTCCGGCCGAAAGTGTATGCAGTTAAAACTGTATGCAGTTCGTCGGGATTCTGCAATGGCGTCCCGGCTCAGGCCTCAGGTTCCTTGTTGGCCAGGAAGGTCTCCGGCGGCGGCGTGCCCCACAGGTGCGGGGGGACCTCCCAGTCGCTGGCCACCCAGCAGTCGTCGATCTGGTCGATGTCGGAGAACCACTCGATCCAGGACCCCCACGGGTCCGGGTTGTAGTGGAAGAAGTTCGAGCCGATGGTGTGACGGCCCAGGCCCCAGCCGGGCTCACGGCCCCGGGCGCGCATCCGGTCGGCGCCGATCGCGATCGCGTCGATGGACGGCACCTCGAAGCTGGCGTGGTGGAAGCCGCGGTGGGAGCTGGCGATGAACCCGAAGATGTGATGGTCGCCGGGGCCTGCGTTCAGGAAGGTGACCAGTCCGCGGATCCGGTCGCTCACCCGCAGGCCGAGCACCTGGGTGTAGAAGTCGGTCATCTGCTGAGGCTGCGCGGTGAACAGCAGGGTGTGCCCGAGCCGGCGGGGGAGCACGTCCCCGGTGGCGTGGCGCCACTGGGCCACGCCGATCCGCTGCCGGCTGCCGCCCATGTTGACCAGCACCTCGTCGACCGGGCGGGCGGGCGCCTGGGCCTCGTCGAGCAGCTGTACGGCGGTGCCGTCCGGGTCGCGGATCCACAGCCCTTCCTCGGTCGCGCCGGGCGGCGGCTCGATGACGGGGGTGCCCGCCCGGTCCAGGGCCTCGCGGACCGAGTCGGTCGACCCCGGGCTCAGCGTGAAGGAGACATGGTGCAGCCGCTTGGCCGGCGCCTGGACGAGACGGATCTGTTCCTGGGTACGGCCGGGGCACTGGGCGACCAGCGATCCGTCCTTCTCCCCGGTCTCCAGTCCGAAGTCTTGCAGGAACCCTTCGGCCACTTCGAGATCCGGCACTTCCAGCGCGTAGTGATGCAGCCCTGAAATCACGGCGCTTCCCCTTCCTCGTTAAACTGCATACAGTTTTGCAGAGATGTGGGCCCCTGTGAAGCCCAGCACCGAAGACCAGCAACGCGAAGGCCGGCCAGCCTCAGGACAAGGAGCGCGCCATGATTCCAGCGCCGGAGACCCGGGACGAGGTCGCCGAGGCGGCGCGCGTGCTGGCCGCCCTCGGGCTGGTCACCGCCTACGGGCACGTGTCCGCCCGCACCGGGACGGCCATGCTGATCACGCCGGCCGCGGACCTGGCCTCCGTCACCAGGTCCACCCTGGTCGAGGTGCCGCTCGCCGCGTCGGCCCTGCCACCCGGCGCTCCCGCCGAGGCGTGGGCGCACATGGCCCTCTACCGGGCGAGGAGCGACGCTGGGGCGATCGCCCGCGCCCAGCCCCCGGCCGCGTTCGCGGCGGCCGCCATGACCACGGCGCTGCTTCCGCTGCACGGCCAGGCGGCGTGGCTCGGCGCGCCGGTCCCCGTGCACGACAGCGCGCTGCTCCTGCGGTCGGCCGAGCTGGCCGGGTCCGCGACCGGCTGCCTGCCCGAGGGTGAGGCGCTGCTGCTGCGCGGGAACGGGGCGCTCACGCTGGGCGCCACGCCAGGCGTCGCGGTCGCCCGCATGTGGCTGCTCTCGGCGGCCTGCGACACGTTCCTCGCCACCCGGGCGGGCGCCCCGGTGACTGAGCTGTCCGCCCAGGAGATCGCGTCGTGGCGTGCCGTGCAGGACGAGCTACTGCCCCGGCTGTGGCAGCATCTGCGCCGCCGGACCCTGGAGCGCCCCTGACCGGTGCCCTGGGCCCAGCGGAAGCTCACGTCCAGATAGCAGCGGGGATCCCGTCGCTGAAGACCTCCGGTGACAGTGGCAGGCAGCGCGCGGAACCCTGGCTGACCCGCCGGGCGGTCCAGGCCGCCGCGGCCGCGTCGAGCACGTCGTCGACGCCAGCCTGCTCCCCGGCCAGGCCGAGGTCCCCGTCCAGGACGATGCCCTCCCGGGCGAGCAGGGCCCGGCGCTGGACCGCACCGGCCCAGGTGCTTTTGCGTGACCGGAGCGGGGCGCCGGCCATGGCCGCGAAACTCAGCTCCGGGTGGGCTTCTACGACCCGGACCGGTGCCGGGCTCCCGGCCTGCAGCCACTGGTCGACATCGAGGATCTTGGCTCGCAGGGCGAACGCCTGGCGCGAGAGGCCTTCCCCGGCCAGCCGCCGGTTCTCGGCCGCGGCGGCCTGATAGTCGGCCGCCTCCACCGCGGTGCGGACGGGCGTGATGAACAGGGAGGGCCAGCGCCCCTTGAGCTCCTTGCGGGCCAGCACGTCCGCGCTGCGCCGCCCGGCGTCCGGCAGGCCGACGGGAATATCGATGGCGATGACCAGCAGGGGGCCGCCCGCAGCGGCCCGGTCGGCCAGTTCCTGTATCCCCGGCGCGAAGTAAGCCCGGGCCTGCCCGCCGGACAGGGCGATCCCGGCCCAGCCGGTCCGGCAGGCGTCGACGCCCAGCACCCGTCCGCTGCTCATCCAGCCATGCTCCCGCCGGCCGCGCTCCGGCCGGAGTTCCGGCTCAGCAGGTCTGGCATTTTAGGCTGCGTCAGCTTTCCGGAGGCGGTTGCATGGTCACGTCTTCCAGGACCCGGGGATTGGCGAAGTCACGGAAGAGGACAATCTGGCCCTCGCGGATGCGGAGGATCTGGATGGACGTCGCCGCGAACGACTGGCCCGTTGTGGTCAGGGTCCCCTTCGTCCGCATCTCCACGATCACCACTTCCGGATCCTGGGTCTGGTAGAGCTCTGCCACCTCGTATTCCTCCAGCCGCACCGGCGACGCCATCACGTGGCGCGAATACTCGCCGATGACCTCCCGGCCCTCCAGGATCGAAGGCGCCCCCGGCGGGGCGAAGGGCGTCTCGACCACCCCGTCGGGCGCGAACAGGCCGGTGTAGCCGTCGGCGTCCCCGCTCAGGATCAGGTGGCGGCGCCGGGCCAGGACGTCGGCGGGCGTAGTGGACGGCATGCGGCCTTCCCTTCGTTCAGGCGACTACATTCAACAGGCGTTGATTGAACAATCGTAGAGCGGGCTGGCCGTCCAGTCAACGCTCATAGAATGAACCGATGACCACCCTCCCGCCCGGGTCGCGCGCCGAGCAGCGCCGCCGCACCCAAGCGCGCATCCTCGACGCCGCGGCCCAGCTCTTCCTCACCGCCGGGTACGAGCGCACCACCATCCGCGCTGTGGCCTCGGCCGCAGGCGTGGACGCGGGCCTGGTCATGCACTACTTCGGGTCCAAGCAGGAGTTGTTCCGGCAAGTCATCGACGCCGCCCCCATCCCCGAGGTCAGCGGGACGCCCGGGCAGGCGGCCGAGCAGATCCTCGCCACCCTCGCCGACCGGCTGGCGAACGAGCCCGCCGCGTCGCTGGCCGTCTTGCGCTCGATGCTGACCAACCCCGAGGCCGCCAGCGTCATCAGCGAGGGCATGGCCCGCTACCAGGCCCAGATCGCGGAGGCCATCCCCGCGCCCGACGCGAGCCTGCGGGCCGCGCTCATCAGCGCCCTCGTCCTCGGCGTCACGGTCTCCCGGCACCTCATCAAGTCCGACGAACTCGCCGCCGCCGACCCGGCACAGGTCATCAGCCTGCTGCGTCCCTGCATGACCTCGCTAGCAGCCCCCGCCGCAGCTCCCGGTTCGGGGTAATAGATCCGGCTTATCGGCGCCGGAACGTCACCGCAAACCGTCCGGATGGGGACTAAATGGCATTTCGGGCCACGCCAGGGAACTCAGGGCCCGGAAAGGTGCGTGGTGCGCAGTTCCTGATGCCCGGGCGAGCCTGGTCTATTGACCGTGAACATGAGAACGGGACCGCAACGGACGGCCAGATCTGCACATTCTGTCGACGCACTGTGATCAGAGTGATACTTTCGGTTATCGAGTTGCCTGCCGGCCCCCGCCCCCCGCGATTAGGCTGATCCCTGTATGAGGACGTTTGTCCTGACGTGTGGCCATTGCGGGCTGATGTGGGCCAATCGAACCAGGGAGGACACCGCGCATGAGCCTGCCGCCGTGCCCCGGCCGCGCCACCTCGTCCCGTAGTCCCGGGAGCCGGGCCCTGGGAGTGGCCGCGGCCGCGCTCGGTACGCTGCTCGCGTTCGCGGCCTGGGTGATCAGCCAGGCCGGGGCGGTGCAGGCCGCCAGCCCCTGGCCGTCCGGCCACGGCGTCCAGGTACGCGAGGTCGCCTGGGTCCCCGCCCCAGGCAGCGGGACGCTGCGCCCCGGGATGCAGGGGACCGCGGTCCGGCGGCTGCAGCAACGGCTGGCCCAGCTGCACTACTACCCAGGCGCTGTGAACGGGCGGTTCGGCACCGACACCCTCGAGGCCGTCTGGGCGTTCAAGGAGGCGCAGGGGCTGGCCACGACGGCCTGGGCCGACCAGGTTGACCCGGCTATGCAGCGGGCGCTGGCCCGTCCCCAGCTGCCGCCCGTGCTCGTCCCCCGGGGGGGTGGCCTGCGCATCGAGGTCAACCTGCCGCGCGAAGTGCTGGTCCTCTACCGGCACCATCGGGTGGCGCTGATCAGCCATATCTCCGCGGGCGGCGGTTACCACTACCGCTGCCCGGGTGGCGGGACCTGCGGCCCGGCGCTTACCCCGGACGGGAACTACCGGGCGCACTGGTTCGCCGGGGGCTGGCTGAACGTCCCGCTGGGCCGGATGTACAACCCGGTGTTCTTCATCGGGGCGAACTTCGCCATCCACGGCGACGCCCCCATCCCGCTCCAGCCGGCCTTCCACGGCTGCGTGCGGATACCGGTTGACGTCGCGAACGTGCTGTACAAGCAGATCAGGATCATTTGCCCGGAAAGGTGCGTGGTGCGCGGTTCCTGATCCTGGGCGAGTCTGTCATTGACCGTGAACATGGGAACGGACCGCAACGGGCGGCCAGATCCGCACATTCCGTCGACGCACTGTGATCAGAGTGATACTTTCGGTTATCGAGTTGCCTGCCGTCCCCCGCCCCCCGCGATCAACGGCTGATCCCTGCATGAGACGTTTGTCCTGGCGTGCGGCCATTGCGGGCTGATGTGGGCCAAGCGAACGAGGGAGGACATCGCGCATGAGCCTGCCGCCGTGCCCCGGCCGCGCCGCCCCGTCCCGTCCTCCCGGGGGCCGGGCCCTGAGGGTGGCCGCGGCCGCGCTCGGTACGCTGCTCGCGTTCGCGGCCTGGGTGATCAGCCAGGCCGGGGCGGCGCAGGCCGCCAGCCCCTGGCCGTCCGGCCACGGCGCCCAGGTGCGGGAGGTCGCCTGGATCCCCGCCCCGGCCAGCGGGACGCTGCGCCCCGGGATGCAGGGGGCCGCGGTCCGGCGGCTGCAGCAACGGCTGGCCCAGCTGCACTACTACCCGGGCGCCGTGAACGGGCGGTTCGGCACCGACACCCTCGAAGCCGTCTGGGCGTTCAAGGAGGTGCAGGGGCTGGCCACGACGGCCGGCGCCGACGACGTCGACCCGGCCATGCAGCGGGCGCTGGCCCGCCCCCAGCTGCCGCCCGTGCTCGTCCCCCGGGGGGGTGGCCTGCGCATCGAGGTCAACCTGCCGCGCGAAGTGCTGGTCCTCTACCGGCACCACCAGGTGGCGCTGATCAGCCATATCTCCGCGGGCGGCGGTTACTACTACCGCTGCCCCGGCGGCGGGACCTGCGGCCCGGCGCTCACCCCGGACGGGAACTACCGGGCGCACTGGTTCGCCGGGGGCTGGCTGCACGTCCCGCTGGGCCGGATGTACAACCCGGTGTTCTTCATCGGCGCGAACTTCGCCATCCACGGCGACATCCCCATCCCGCTCCAGCCGGCCTCCCACGGCTGCGTGCGGATACCGGTTGACGTCGCGAACGTGCTGTACAAGCAGATCAGGATCAGCCCGGACCGCGGCACGCCCATCTACATCCGGGGTCATGCACCCGGCACCCTGGTCCCGAAGCCACGGGCCGGGCGCAGCGTCCCAGCCACACCCGCCACGCCAGCTGCCCCGAGCCCGCGGGTGATAGCCGGTCCCGCGCTGATCAAGATCCCGGAGGTCCTGGGCCCCGCGCTGTCCCGCTAGGGCCGGGGCCGGGGCCGGGAGCGGCAGCAGGGGAGCGGGAGCAGGAGCGCCACAGCCGCAGCCGCAGACGCCGGCCGCGGCTGGGCCGGGCTGGCATACTCGGCAGCACGCGCCAGTCGGCCGGGCGGGCCAGGGGAGCTGCTGATGGGTGAGTACTTCGATCTCGGTGACTACACCCGGCCGGTGACGACCTCCTCGCCTGGCGCGCAGCTCTGGTTCGACCGCGGCCTGGTGTGGGCGTACGCGTTCAACCACGACGAGGCGGTGGCCTGCTTCGAGCGGGTGATCGAGGCCGACCCGCAGTGCGCGCTGGGCTACTGGGGACTGGCCTACGCGCTGGGACCCAACTACAACAAGCCCTGGGAGGCGTTCGGCCAGGCCGAGCTGGCGTCGTCGGTGTCACGGGCCTTCGCCGCCGCCCAGGCGGCTGCCGACCGGGCCGCGAACGCGTCGCCTGCCGAGCGGGCGCTGGCAGGCGCCCTGGCCGCCCGGTACCCGTCGGCGGCCCCCGCCGTGGACTTCACCCCCTGGAACGCCGGGTACGCCGGCGCCATGCGCGAGGTGTACCGATCGCACCCCGACGACCTGGACGTGGCCGCGCTGTTCGCCGACGCGCTGATGAACCTCACACCGTGGGCTCTGTGGGACCAGTCCACCGGGCGGCCGGCCCCGGGGCGGCCACGGCCGAGGCCCGGGCCGTGCTGGAGCGGGCCCTGGCTCTGCCCGGAGGCAGGGCCCATCCCGGGATCCTGCACATGTACATCCACCTGATGGAGATGTCGCCCACACCCGAGGCCGCCCTCCAGGCCGGTGACCTGCTCCGCGACCTGGTGCCGGACGCGGGCCACCTCCGGCACATGCCGACCCATCTCGACGTGCTGTGCGGCGACTACGCCCGCGTGGTGTCGTCCAACACCGCCGCGATCGGGGTTGACGAGAAGTTCCTGGCCCGCCGGGGGGCGATGAACTTCTACACGCTGTACCGGGCGCACGACTATCACTTCAAGATCTACGGTGCGATGTTCCTGGGCCAGGCGCAGGTCGCGCTGGACACCGCGGACCAGCTGGCCGCGGCCATCCCCGAGGACCTGCTGCGGGTCCAGGTCCCGCCGATGGCGGACTGGCTCGAAGGGTTCGTGCCGATGAGAATGCACGTTCTGGTCCGGTTCGGGCGCTGGGCGGACATCATCGCCGCGCCGCTGCCCGCCGACCCGGACCTGTACTGCGTGACCACGGCGATGATGCACTACGCGAAGGGTGTCGCGCTGGCCGCGACCGGCCAGGTGGACGAGGCAGACCAGGAGCGCCGCAGGTTCGCAGCCGCGGCCGCCCGGGTACCCGCCTCACGCATGGTGTTCAACAACGTCTGCCAGGACATCCTCCAGGTCGCCGGGGCGATGCTGGACGGCGAGCTGGACTACCGCCGTGGACACTACGAGGCGGCCTTCGCGGCGCTGCGGCGCAGCGTCGAGCTGGACGACGGGCTGCCCTACGACGAGCCGTGGGGGTGGATGCAGCCGGCCCGGCACGCCTACGGCGCCCTGCTGCTGGAGCAGGACCGGGTGGACGAAGCCGAGGCCGTCTACCGCGCCGATCTCGGCCTGGACGGCACGCTGGCCCGGGCCTGCCAGCATCCCGGCAACGTATGGAGTCTGCACGGCTACCACGAATGCCTGACCCGGCTGGGCAAGCAGGAACAAGCCGGGATCATCGGGCAGCAGCTCACGATCGCCGCCGCCCGGGCCGACGTGCCGATCACCTCGTCGTGCTACTGCCGGCTGAGCCGCCCCCGCCTGCCACTGAGCACCTGGTGCTGGCCGGTCACGGTGACTCTGCGCTGGGCCACTGCCACTTCGGTACTTCGCGCAGCGGATGCAGCTCGTCGTCGCTGCGGGCCAGGGAGTTCTGCATGGCCACGTGGGAGCCGAACTCGGCGTGCGAACGCAGCGCCTCCCGGAACGGCGGATCGGCGGGGAGCCCGGCCCGGTCCGCGGCGGCCATGTAGAGCTCGACGAACCGCTGGCGCTGCGGCTCGGTGATCCGCAGCCCGCGGTGCACGTGGATCAGGTGCGCGAAGCCCAGCTGCCGGGTGAAGTCGTCCGGGCCCCCGAACGACTCCGCCTCGAACGCGGTGAGGTGATCGACGTGCTCCGGGCGGCCCGCGCCGAACAGCGGCTGGAGCAGCGGATCGGCGAGGACGCTGGTGTAGAAGACATCCACGAAGTGACGCAGGGCGGGGGTGCCCCCGGCGTGCTGGAAGAGAGTCTCCATGCTTACATAATTACACTTTTGGCCGGGGTGGCCGCTGGGAGGTCCGGGAGCAGACCCACCCGGTCTCACGGGTTGGCCAGGGCCCGGGTGGGTACCTCGGGAGGACGCTACCCCTCCTGAGAGGTCGGTCAGACAGTGGGCAAGGTTCTCCTGATCATCCTGTGTTTCTTCCTGCCGTTCCTGGCTGTGCTCATCCACGAGGGGCTGACCCGGAGGGTGCTCTGGGCCTTCCTGCTGCAGTTGCTGGGTCACATCCCCGGGGTGATCTACGGCATCTACGTGGTGACCAGCGACTGAGCTGAGGACGCCGAAGCGGCCAGGCTGGCCCGCCCGGACGACGGGCGGGTGGTGCGGGCCGCGCTCGCGGGCGGCGCGGGGTCAGTTGATGGTGGAGTTGACCACCCGGGGGTGCCCGGCGCTGTGGAAGTAGATGCCGGGATAGGGCCGGGTCCAGAAGACCGCGCTGGGGTTGTCATGCAAGGTCGAGTTCTTGATGGTCACCCAGCCGGTGTTGTTGTTGCTGACGTAGAAGATGGCGCCACCGCCCTCGCGGGCGCGGTTGTTGCGGATGACGGTGCCCACGACCTTGAGCTTGTACTTGTCCCCGTCGGTGTAGATGGCGCCACCGCTGCCGCCGCCCGCGGTGCCGGACGCAGCCGGGTTCGCGCCGAAGCCGATGGCCCGGTTGTTCGTCATCACGCTGTTGGTCACCACCCACGACACGCCGATGCTGCTGAGCGCGCCGCCGTTAGAGCAGCGCCCGCCCGAGAACGTGTCGCGGGTGATGTACACCGGGCGGTTGCGGTACTGGGCCAGCGCGCGGATCGCTGCGCCGCCGAGGTCGGGCCCGGACTTGTAGCAGCGGTTGTTGAGGAAGCGCGAGTTGACCACCTTGAGCTGCCCGCCCAGGGCGAACAGGGCGCCGCCGCCCCCGCCGCCGAACTGGCCACTGGGGGTCTGCCGGACCTGTGAGTTGCCGTTCTTCAGCGTGATGTTCTGCACGGTCAGCTGCGGCCACTGCTGGTTGTAGCAGTCTGACGTGGTCCACTTCTGCTTCTTGTCGCAGGTGTTCATGTAGAGGATCTGGCGCTTGCCACCGCCGCTGAGGGTGACCAGCCCGCCGCCGTCCAGCACGATCTGGTGGCTGGTGTTCACGACCTTGGCCGTGGCGGTCATGGTGATGGTCACCGGGTTCGGGCCGCAGTTGAACGTGATGATGCCGCCGCGGGCCACGGCCTTGACCACGGCTGCGGACGTGCAGCCTGCGGGCGTGCCGCTGCCGATGACGTGGTTGGGATGGCTCGTGTTCACCGCGGTGCCAGCCTGCGCGACGCTGGCGTGGCCGCCGGATTGCCGAAGTCGGGCAGCCGGTGCGCGGCGGCCCGGGCCTGCCGGGGGCGCCGGCCGCGTTACCTGCGGTGGTACCCGCCGAGGCGGTGGCCGCGGCCAGTCCGGTGACCGTCAGTGCAGCTCCGGCCGAGACAGCGATCAGGAACCCGCCAAACCTACCCATGGGGCGCATGGCGCTTCATGCTAGCCCTGATGTTCAGGTTCGTCCCGGGAAATCGGATGGCGCCGGTCGTAGCGGCGAAAGCCGGGCAGCAGGGTGGCGAGCAGGGCCGCCCCGGCGATGCACGCCGCACCGCCGGAGACGATCGAGAACTGGGTTGACACCAGGGTGGCCACGGCCCCGGCCTCCAGGTCGCCGAGCCGCGGACCACCGGTCACCACGGCGATCTGCACGGCGGAGACCCGGCTCCGGTACTCCTCGGAGGTGGAGGTCTGCAGGATCGTGGAGCGGAGCACGGCTGACAGCACGTCAGCCCAGCCGGCCAGCGCGAGCAGCGCGAGCGCGACCCACAGCACGTGGACCAGCCCGAACGCGACGATGGCCGCGCCCCACACGCAGACGGCGACGATCACGGCCCACGCCTGCCGGTTGATCCGCTCCAGCCAGCCGGTGGTCAGCGCGCCGACCAGGGCGCCCGCGGCGGGCGCAGCGTACAGGTAGCCGAGCGTACGGGCCCCGCCGTGGAACACCGAGACGGACAGCGCCGGGAACAGCGCCCGCGGCATGCCGAACACCATGGCGTTCACGTCGATGAGGTAGGCGCCCTCCATCGCCTGCCGCCCGCGCAGGTAGCGCAGCCCCTCGGCGATGGCGCGCAGCCCCGGGCGGCCCGCTTCGGGGACGGGCGGGATGGCCGGCATGCGCGCCGCGGCCAGCGCGGTGAGCAGGTAGATGACGGCGGTCATGGCGTACACCCACTGCAGGTGCACGGCCCCGATCGCCAGCCCGGCCAGGGCGGGTCCCACCACCGAGCCCACCTGGCTCACCGCCTGGGTGGAGGCGTAGGCCGGGACCAGGTGCCGGGGTGACACGAGCGCGGGGACCGCGGCGTTGCTGGCCGTGGAGGACGCCCCGGCCAGACCGGCCGCCAGCGCGCTGACCAGGTACAGCGCGATGAGCGACGGGTGCGCGGCCGCCGCGTTGACGGCCAGGCCGCCGCTGGTCAGCGCCAGCAGCAGTGACGCCACCAGGAGGATGCGCCGCCGGTCGAAGGCGTCGCCGAGCGAGCCGCCGATCAGCGCCCCGGCGATCAGCGGCAGCAGCTGGGCCAGGCTGACCAGCCCCACCTGGAGCGAGGACTGGGTCAGCGCGTAGACCTGGAACGGGATGGCGACCGCGATGAGCTGGCTGCCGAACACCTCCACGAACTCGCCCGCGAACAGCAGGCGGAAGCCGCGGGATTCACGCAACGGGCCGAGATCGATGAAGATCCGGTTCGGCACGGGGACCATCATGCCTGGTCAATGAGGGGCGGAGACGAGCAGGGTGCGCCCGGGCGGGACAGCCGCGTTCTTTTCTCCGCTACCGCAGCAGCCGGTCGGTCGCGGGGTCGGGCTGGCCGTCGAAATACTGGCTGAGGACCTGGGCGAATACCGGCTCGGCAGGGTCGGCGCGGTGGAACAGGGTGAGGGACGAACGCAGTTTCTGCGCGTCCAGGCCGCCGAAGATCTGCTCCGCGCTACGCCCCGCTACGCCGGTGAGCACCTGGGCTGAGCCGGTCAGCCGTGGGCCGAGCACCGGATGCCGGAGGTAGGCCCGGGCCTCGTCGAGCGAGGAGATCGCGAACTGCTGGGCCATGGGGCTCCGGCCGAGCCCCGCGATCTGCGGGAACACGAACCACATCCAGTGGCTCACCTTGCGGCCCGCGCGCAGTTCCGCCAGCGCCCGGTCGAAGGTCCCGCCAGCATCCTGGGCGGCCACGAACCGCTCCAGGCCGTAAGGATCATCCATCAGCCGGCCGCGCCATCCTGCGAATCGTGCGCATTCACGTAAAAAGCTTAACCGCGACAGCCACTTTATTCGGAGCGCTCCGGAGCCCGGATTGGTGTGACGTTCATAACGCTGCGAAATGCCATGATTTATTCACCTCATCCAATCTGCGACCGCACCGGGGCCGAATGGCCTCGTGATGATGAAGAAATTCGCGCAGCGTACGCGGGCTGCCTTCGGCGCCATCGTGGTGGGCGGCCTCATCGGCCTGCTGGCCGCGGCGGCCGCACTCGGCGTGGCCGAGCTGGTGGCCGGCTTTACCGGGATCGCGGGAGAACCCGTGATCGCGGTCGGCGGCGCGGCCATCGACCTGACCCCCATTCCGGTCAAGGATTTCGCGATCGTGCATTTCGGCAGCCACGACAAAACCGTGCTCCTGACCGGGATTTACGTCACGCTGGCGCTCTTCGCGATGGTCACCGGGATCCTGGCCCGGCGCCGGATCGGCTACGGGCTGGCGGGACTGGGACTGTTCGCGGTGCTCGGCGTCGCGGCCGTCCTGACCCGTCCCGTCTCCAGTCCGGTTCAACGCGGTCCCCACGGTCGTGGGCGTGATCGCCGGCGCGCTGGTCATGGCCCTGCTGGTCCGCGCCGCGCGGGCGCCCGCCGGCCAGCGCGGCGAGAACGTCGTTTCCGCGACGGAACCCGTCGTGGTCCCGTCCGGCCCCGCCCCCCAGACCGGCGGCGCGCCCAGTGGTGGTCCGGATAGCGGGGCACCTGGACACGGTGGTCCCGGCGGCAGCGTTCCTGGCGGTGCCCCCGACCGCCGGAGATTCCTCCTTACCGCGGCCGGGGCGGCCGCCCTCGCGCTGGCCGGAGCCGGGGCCGGGCAGGCCTTGCTGTCCCGGTTCAACGTGTCCGCGGCGCGGTCTGACATCACCCTTCCCGCCCCCGCGGTCACCGGGCCGCGGCCGCCGGGCGGCGCGCAGCTCGACGTCCCGGGGATCAGCCCATTCACCACGCCCAACGGGAGCTTCTACCGGGTTGACACCGCGCTCAGCCTGCCCCAGGTCCCGCCGGAGACCTGGCACCTGCGGGTGCACGGCATGGTCGAGCGCGAGCTGGACATCACCTTCGACCAGCTCCTGAGGCGGCCGCTCACCGAGGCGGACATCACCCTGGCCTGCGTGTCTAACCAGGTCGGAGGGCCATACGTGGGCAACGCCCGGTGGCTGGGCGCCAGCCTTCCGGCCCTGCTGCGGGAGGCCCGGGTCAAGCGCGGCGCCGACCAGATCCTCAGTACCTCGGCAGACGGCTGGACCTGCGGCACCCCGATCCAGACGGTCATGGACGGCCGGAACGCGCTGCTCGCGGTGGCCATGAACGGGGAGCCCCTCCCCGTCGCGCACGGGTTCCCGGCCCGCATGATGGTCCCTGGCCTGTACGGCTACGTGTCGGCCACCAAGTGGGTGGTGGACCTGGAGATCACCACGTTCGCGGCCGCGAAGTCCTACTGGGTGCAGCGGGGCTACTCCGCCCGCGCCCCGATCAAGACCGAGTCGCGGATCGACGTGCCCCGGCCGCTGGCCCAGGTCAAGGCGGGCCGGACCGCGGTGGCCGGGGTGGCCTGGGCGCCGCACCGCGGTATCGACGCGGTGCAGGTCCGGGCGGACGACGGGCCGTGGAACCAGGCCCGGCTCGCCCCCGTGCCCGGCGTCGACACGTGGCGGCAGTGGGTGTGGGAGTGGGACGCCCCACGCGGACTGCACACGCTGCAGGTCCGGGCCACTGACGGCACCCACGCCACCCAGCCGTCCCGCCGCGTGCCCATCTTCCCCAACGGCGCCACGGGCTGGGACACGGTCACGGTCACCGTCACTTAGCCCCGGTCTTCGGCCGCAACCCAGATGTCCATCAACCCAGATGTTCGATCAACGCAAATGAAAAGGGAGTCCATCACCGTGAAATACAAGGTTCCGGCTATCGCCGTCATGACCGCTGGTCTCGCGCTCGGCGCCGCCGCGTGCGGTTCCAGTGGCACCTCGGCCAGCTCAGGGTCGGGCACCCCGTCCTCGTCCTCCGCGTCCGCCATGCCCACCCAGTCCGCGCAGGAAGCGTCGAAGCCGTTCGGCCCGGCCTGCTCGGCGGTCCCGGCCTCCGGGGCGGGCAGCTTCACGGGCATGTCCACCGCCCCGGTCGCCACCGCCGCGTCGAACAACCCGGTGCTGTCCACCCTGGTCACCGCGGTCAAGAAGGCGAACCTCGTGGACACGCTCAACTCCGCGAAGGGCATCACCGTGTTCGCCCCGGCGAACAGCGCCTTCGCCGCGATCCCGTCGGCCACGCTGAAGAAGGTGCTCGCCAACAAGGCCGAGCTGACCAAGATCCTCACCTACCACGTGGTAGGCGGGACGGTCACTACCGGCGACTTCTCCATGGGTGACAAGGAGAAGACCCTGGAGGGCGCCAAGGTGACGCTGGGCAAGATGGGCTCCACCTACACCGTCAACGGCGCGAAGGTGGTCTGCGGTGACGTGACCACGTCCAACGCCACCGTCTACATCATCGGCTCCGTGCTCATGCCGAAGTCCTGACCTCCGGCAGCGAGGCGGGGCCGCGCCCTTCCGGGTGCGGCCCCGCATGCGCGTGCTCAGGCGGCGGCGGACTGCTCTGCGATGGCCGCGTACTGGCGCTCGAGAGTCTTGGCGACGCCGCTGCGCCAGCCTTCGGCGATGGACTGCGACATGGGGTCGGGGAAGATGTCCTCCTCACCGTTCTCCACCCCGTCGAAGATGGCCCGGGCGACGGACTCCGCGGAGGCCTTGGGGATGTCAAAGCCCCGGGTCATGTCGGTGTCGGTGGGGCCGGTCAGGACGGCGTGCACGCTGACCCCGCGTCCGGCCAGGACGGCCCGCAGCGACTGGGTCAGGGAGAACGCGGCCGCCTTCGAGACCGAGTAGGCCGGGGTAAGCGGCAGCGGGGCGAGGGCCATCGTGGACACGTTGTTGACGATGGCGCCGCGGGAACGGGTCAGCAGCGGCAGGAAGGCCCGGGTCACGGCGTAGGAGCCGAAGAGGTTGACGGCGAGCTGCTGCTCGAGCGGGGCCGGGTCGCTCAGGTCGTCGTAGAGCGCGATGCCGGCGTTGTTGATCAGGACGTCGAGAGATCCCGCCTGGTCCGCGGCGGCCTGGATCTGCGCCGCGCTCGTCACGTCCAGGGTCAGCGGCGTGACCCGCCCGTCCGGGTGGGTGAAGGGCTGGCGCGTGCCGGCGTATACCTGCCTCGCGCCCCTGCTCAGGGCCTCCTCGACCAGGGCCCGCCCGATGCCGCGGTTGCCCCCGGTCACCAGAACTGCCTTGTCTGCGATGCTCATCATGATGACGATCTCCTTTGCCGAGGGCAGGGCCAGCAGGCCAGGCCCGTTTACTGCTACAGATCCGGGCCGCCGGTGAAACTCACTGCTGGTGCCCAGGCCGGCAGGCGGACGCCGCCGGCCGATGACTTTCGCGGCCACGCGGGATCTATACCAGTGCCGGGAGAAGTCCCGGCCGAGGTCACAGAAGCCTGCACCGGGCGGGCACAGGGGAGCAGTGATGCGATCAACGGCCACGGCAGAGCCGGGAGAACTCGTGCCGGGCGGCGGTAGCCCGGGCCGGGACGCAGCGGCGGCCAGCGCGGCGCCGGACGGCGACGAGTTCGCCCGGCTGACCGATCCGCTGCGCCCTGAGCTGCTCGCTTACTGCTACCGGATGCTCGGCTCGGTCCACGACGCCGAAGACCAGGTGCAGGAGACCCTGGTCCGGGCCTGGCGCTCCTATGGCGAGTTCGAGGGCCGGGCGTCGCTGCGGACCTGGCTGTACCGGATCGCTACCAATACCTGCCTGCGGGCGCTGGAGAACCGCAGCCGCCGGCCGTTGCCGGCCGGCCTGGGCGGCCCGTCCAGCGACCCGGACGGCCCGCTGGACGCGGCCCGGCCTGAAGTGCCGTGGCTTGAGCCCTTCCCTGACGCGCTCCTCGGCGCCGAATCCGCGGATCCGGCCGCGATTGTCACCGCCCGGCACAGCATGCGGCTGGCCCTCATCGCCGCCCTGCAGTACCTGCCGGGCCGCCAGCGTGCCGTGCTGATCTTGCGTGACGTCCTGATGTGGCGGGCGGCCGAGGTCGCCGAGCTATTCGGGCTCTCGACCCCGGCGGTGAACAGCGTGCTGCAGCGCGCCCGGGCGGGCCTGCGGAACGCCGGCCCGGTACCGGACGAGATCCGCGAGCCTGCCGACGCCGACCAGCGTGCGCTGCTCGACCAGTACGCGGCCGCGCTCGAGAACGCTGACCTGACCGCCCTCATGCGGCTGTTGCGCGCCGACGCCGTGGTCGAGATGCCGCCGGTGCCCACCTGGTTCGCCGGCCATGCGCAGATCCGCCGCTTTCTGGCCGTGCACGTTTTCGGCGAGCCCGGCGCTCTGCGGACGGTCCCGGCCGCCGCCAACGGCCAGCCCGCCTTCGCGGTCTACCAGCGCGGTGACGACGGCGTGTACCGGGCCCACGCGGTGCAGGTGCTCACCTGCACCGGGACGGGCGTCGCGCGGATCGTCTCCTTCCTCGAACCGCGGCTGTTCGCGACGTTCGGGCTGGCGCAGGAACTCCCGGCCGGCCGTCACGGCCAGCGTTAGCGCGGCCGCCAGCCCGCGGGCGTCCTGAGCGAGGGCCGCGCCACGGGTCACGACTGGCCGGGGGGGGGAGTGGGTCAGGGCTGGCCGGGGGGAAGGGACGGGGGACCGTCTGGCCCGCGGTCCCGGCGGAACTGGGCGACGGCGACAGATACGGCCAGCAGCGCCGCGCCGTACGGGCCGGCCACCCACAGCGGCCAGGGATACTGCAGGTGGCCGGTGGTGCCGCTGACCAGGACCCAGACCACCACGTTGACCGACACCGCCACCAGCCAGATCGTCCACAGCACCTTGAGCGCGGCGGGCTGGCGGGCGAACACGCCGCGGTGGTCCGGCGCCGGCACCGGCGCCGGCGCCGGGACCGGGGCGGGAGCCGGTGCGACGGGACGGGCCGGGGCCGGGGTGGTGGTCTCGGGCAGGTCCCGGCAGAGCGGGGCGAGGTCGCCGTGGGTCACCGCGTCGTACGCACGGCCCATCCGCTCGACGTACTCGTCCATCTTCAGCCGGCCGTCGTCCAGCCCGGCGCGCAGCCGCTCCACGACGTCCTGACGCTCCGCGTCCGAGGCCCGCATGTCCGGACGATCGTCCATGGCTGGCCTCCTCCGCCCGCGATCCGAAGACCCTGAGCCCAGGATAGGGGCCTGCGCTGCCTCCGTAGCCCGGGCGGCAGGCCCGCGGGCAGCCGGGTGCACGGCGCGTCGTACCCTCGGCCCATGCAGTTCAGCCGGGACCTGCGCGACGACGTGATCACGGGTGACATCACCGTGTCCTTCCGCCTGTGGCGCCGGCCGAAGGTGAGAGCCGGTGGCCGGTACCCGGTCGGACCGGCCCGCATCGAGATCGACTCGGTGGAACTGCTGCCGTTCGCCTCCATCACCCCGGCCGACCTGCGCCGCTCCGGGGAGCCGGACCTGGAGTCGCTGCGCAGGCGCGCGGCGCACGCGGGACCGGTCACAGACGAGACGCTGCTGTACCGGGTGGAGTTCCACCTGGTGGAGGAGCCCTCCCGCTAGCCCTGGCGGGCGAAGTCCTTGCTCCGGATGGTCACCAGCGAGACCGACTGCCGACACCAGCGCGATGATCGCCGCGACCAGCAGGATGTGGTTCAGCCCGGTGGTGAAGGCCGCCCTGGTGATCTCGCCCACCTTCGGCCGGAGCGATGCGGGGAGTTTGCCGATCACGTTGCCGATCTCGCCGGACTGCACGGCGGTAGCGATCCTCGGGCCCTGATGGGACAGGCCGGGCACCGCCGCGATGGCCGTCCGGACCTCACTGGCCACCTTGTTGGAGAACAGGGTGCCCAGCAGCGCGATGCCGGTGGCGATCCCGACCTGGCGGAACGTGGAGTTGATGCCGGAAGCCATGCCCGCCTGATCCGGCGGCACCACGCCTACCGCGGTGGAGGCCAGCGGCGGGTTGACCAGACCGACGCCGAGCCCGCCCACGATCATCCCGGGGATCAGGTGGGTCCAGCCCGACTGCGCGTTGAGCCCGCGCATCAGCAGCAGCCCTACCCCGACCAGGATCAGCCCCGGCCCGATGAGCAGCCGGATCGGCACCTTGGACGTCAGCCGCCGGCCACCGTGGCGCTCACCAGGATGGCCCCGGACAGGAACATGACCCGCACCCCGGTGCCCAGCGGCGAGAACCCCAGGATGTCCTGCAGGTACAGCACGATGTACAGCAGCATCGCGAAGATCGAGGCGCTCAGGCCGAACGCCGCCACGCTGCCGCCGGTGAACGTCGGCAGCCGGAACAGGCTCAGGTCGAACATCGGGTGCGCGATGTGCCGCTCGACGAAGACGAAGGCCACCAGCAGCACGGCCGCGGCCACCAGGCAGCCCAGCACCAGGCCGTCGGTGAACGACCGCTGGTTGGACTCGATCAGCCCGTAGACCAGGAGCGCCAGCGCGGCCGTGAACACCACGAAGCCCGCCCAGTCCGGGCGGGTGGCGTGCGGCGAGCGGGACTCCGAGACTTTCAGTACCGAGATGACGACGGCGACCACGCCGATCGGCGCGTTCACGAAGAAGATCCACCGCCAGGACAGGCCGGAGGTCAGCAGGCCGCCGAGCAGCGGGCCGATCGCCACGGCCAGGCCGGTCACCGCGCCCCAGACCCCGAACGCCGTGCCGCGGTCCCGGCCGCGGAACGCGTCCGCGAGCAGGGCGAGCGAGACCGCGAACATGATCGCCCCGCCCACCCCCTGCAGCCCGCGGGAGAGTTGCAGCATCAGCGTGCTGACCGCGAACCCGCACAGGACCGAGGCGGTGGTGAAGATGGCCAGGCCGATCAGGTAGAGCAGCCGGCGGCCGAACATGTCGGCCAGGCTGCCCGCGGTGAGCAGGAACGCGGCGAGGGTCAGCGCGTAGGCGTCCACCACCCACTGCAGGTCGGCGAAGCTCGAGTGCAGGGCCCGCTGGATGTCCGGCAGCGCGACGTTCACGATCGTGATGTCCAGCAGCAGCATGAAGGTGCCGAGGCACACCGCGACCAGTGTCCACCACTT
The DNA here is from genome assembly GCA_963781085.1 of uncultured Actinomycetes bacterium. Classification (GTDB taxonomy): domain Bacteria; phylum Actinomycetota; class Actinomycetes; order Streptosporangiales; family Streptosporangiaceae; genus RYN-230. Next base: position 23,984 of record CAWAES010000015.1, on the reverse strand, counting down.
GTTCCCGCGCTGCGCGGGCTCGCCGTTGCCGGGGCCCGGCGCGGTACGCCGGCGCTGCTCCTCGCCGGACAGGTCAGCGTGAGCTTCGGTCACGAACGCTCCCCCGGGATCGATGTTTCAGGGCCGGTGACAGGTAAGCACAGCCCTCTGCCCACGATACGGGCGGCCGCACACTTCGATCCCCCCGGGTCAGGACCGGACCGGCTGCTGGACGTACCGGTCGCAGTCGCACCGGGGGCAGTGCGCGTAGGCGGCGTCCACCGCGCTGACGGCCTCGCTGGCCGCCACCTCCTGGGCGTTGTCCGGCACGCTGTAGAGCCCGCGAGGGCCGTGACTGTAAGCCGAGATTCCCCCCTGCCGCCGGTGGGCTGACCTGGGCACCCGCCAGGTGTAGCCGCACTGGCTGCAGGTCCGCTCGAACTCGCGCGCCTGCCAGGGAAGACGCATGGCCCCATTGTGCACCCGGTCTGGCGTCTGGGCGAGGCGCCCCGGGGCCGCGCGCCGTTTGCGATCAAGTAGGGCGATACTGGGAATATGCCCCACCGGCAGCAGGCCAGGACCGGGCTGGCCGTCCAGGCGGACGTCGCGTCGGGCGTGGCCGAGCTCGTGGCCGACGCTGACCGGCCCCGGGCCTGGACCCTGCGGGTGGATGGCATCCCGCAGTCCCACGTGGACCTGGACGACCCGGGGTACCTGGAGTTCGAGTACATGCGGCGGCTCGGGCACCTGGCCGACCTGGCTGCGCCCGCCGGGGAGCCGCTGCGGGTCCTGCACCTCGGCGGCGGGGGACTCACCCTGGCCCGGTACGTGGCGGCGACCCGTCCCGGATCCCCCCAGCTGGCCGTGGACTCGACGCGGCCCTGGTCGATCTGGTCCGCAGGCTGCTGCCCCTGGCCCAGCCAGGGCGCCGGACCGCGGCCGGCCGGGCCGCGTGCCGCACGGGGCGGTGCCGGACAGGGCGGTGCCGGACGGGCCGGTGCGGGCCCGGATCCGGGTCCGGGTCGGCGACGCCCGCGCGGTCCTGCAGGAGGTCCGGGCCGCGTCGTTTGACCTGGTGGTCGCCGACCTGTTCGCCGGGGCCCGCACCCCGGCCCATCTGACCACGGTCGAGTTCGCGGCGGCGGCGGCCGCCGCGCTCAGCCCGGCCGGGATCTTCGCCGCGAACCTGGGTGACGGCCCGCCCCTCACCCACGCCCGGGCCCGGGTCGCGACCGTGCGGGCCGTCTTCCCGCACGCGTGCCTGATCGCGGACCCGGCGGTGCTGCGCGGCCGCCGGTTCGGCAACCTGGTGCTGGCCGCCTCGGGCGCGGAGCTTCCGCTGGCCGCGCTGGCCCGGCGGACGGCCGGCGACCCGTTCCCCGGCCGGGTCGTCGGCGGCGCGGAACTCGACCGCTTCGCGTCCGGGGCCACGCCGGTCGTGGACGGGAAGGCGGAGGCTTCACCCGCCCCGCCGCGGGACCTCTTCGACGTCAGGCGGTGAATTCCGCGCCGACCTCGCCGAGCGGCTCGTTGGTGACAGCGACGACGTCCCCCGCGGCTACCCACTGGGTCTGGACCAGGGAACCGAGGAGGACGACGTCCCCGGCCAGCAGGGGCGTGCCCCAGGCCGCGCAACTGTTGGCCAGCCAGCACAGCACGTCGAGCGGGTCGCCCATGATGTCGGTCCCGGTCCCGTGGCCCACGCCGGTGCCGTTGATGGTCATCGACCCGGTGACCTCGCGGAGGGAGCGCGGGTCGAACGACTCCAGCTGCGGGCCCGAGCACGCACGCGTAGTGGAAGAAATCGTCGGCGATCAGCGTCGGGGTGCCCAGCGAAGGGTAGTCGGCGTAGCGGTCCTGCACCACCTCGATCGCGGCCATGCACGCCGCCACCGCGCCGGGCATGTCAGCCGGCTCGTACGCCAGCCCGAGGCGGGGCAGGTCCCTGGCCATCCGCACGGCGATCTCGCATTCCACGCCGAGGCGGCCGGAGGCGGGCACCGGGAAGGCGTGCCCGCCGTGCCACACGTTCGCCAGGAACATGGCGCCGGCGCAAGGATTGCCGATGCCGAGGTACTCCTGCATGACCGGGGTGGTGCAGCCGATCTTCCAGCCCGCCTGCCGCCCGTATCCGCCGGCCTCCAGCAGCGGGTGGGCGATGGCCTGGACGTGGTACGCGTCGAGCTCGGTGGCGGGCCGCATCCCGTCACCCAGGTCGCCGAGGAGGGCACCGGTGAGCCGGCCAGAGGTGATCGTCGCGGCCGCGGCGGCCAGCGGGCCGGCCGGGCCGGCGGCCACGGCCGCGCCGGCCGGGCGGGGTCGCTCACCGCGGCCCGGCGACGGTGTTGACCAGCTCGCCGATCCCGGGGATCTCGATGCTCACCTTGTCGCCCGGCTCCAGGTAGACCGGGGGCTTCATGCCCAGCGCCACCCCGGACGGCGTCCCGGTCGCGATGATGTCGCCGGGCTCCAGGGTGATGCCGTGGGAGATGTAGGAGATCAGCTCGGGCACGCCGGTGATCATCTGGGAGCAGCTGGCGTCCTGCCGCACCTCGCCGTTGACCAGGGTGCGCAGGGTCATCTCGCCGACGGGCGGCGCGGCGGCCGCGTCGAGGACGACCGGGCCGAGCGGGGCGAACGTGTCCAGCGCCTTGCCGCGGATCCACTGCGGTTCGGCGCCCTGCAGGTCCCGCGCGGAGACATCGTTGATGATCGTGTAGCCGCCGACGTAGCCGAGGGCGTCCTCCACCGCGACGTCCGTGGCCCGCCGCCCGATGATGACGGCCAGCTCGCCCTCGTAGTCGAGCTCGGAGGTGATGGCGGGGCGGATGATCGGCTCGCCGTGCGCGATCAGGCAGGAGGAGAACTTGGCGAACAGCACGATCCGCTCCGGGCGCTGGGCCTGGCTCTCGGCGATGTGGTCGGCGTAGTTGAGGCCGACGCAGACGATCTTGCCGGGGCGCAGCACCGGCGGCGCGTACCGGGCGCTGGCCGGGCCGACGCTGGGCTGGGCCCCGGCCGCCAGCTCGCGCAGCTGGCCGACCACGGCCGGGCCCCGGGCGAAGAGGTCACCCACGTCCCGCAGGCCGCCGAGATCGGTCGCGCCGGCCGCCGCCGCGAGCTCGTCCACCGGGGCGAACCCGCCCTCCGCCGCTACGTGAAGGGCAGGAACGTCAGCGTCTCCCCGATACAGTGCCGCTAGTTTCACCGGGTGCTCTCCCTTACTCGCCGGACGCCATGAAGGCGTAATCGGAATTATTTTTTCGTTGAGCGAAATTAAATGTCAATAGAGTAACATGCGCCGATTCAGGCCGGACGGCCAGGAGACAGGTTATGCGGCGGGCTGGCGGCGGCCGGGTGCCGGCTACCAGGAGACCATGTTGCCCAGGCCGCCGACGCGGTCCGCGATGCGGCTGGCGGCGGCGATCACCAGCTTGCCCAGCCGTTCCTCCTCAGCCGTGTCGAGCTGCGGCCGGTACACGGAGACGCTGACCGCGGCGGGCTGGGTCTGCCGCACGCCGAGGATCGGGGCGGCCACGCACCACACCCCCAGGTTGAGCTCCTGACGGTCTACCGCGTACCCGGCCCGCTGGATGGCGGCCAGCTCGGCGGCCAGGTCCTCGTACGTCGTGATCGAGTGCTCGGTCCGGCGCGGGTAAGGCCCCGGGCCAACGACGGAGCGCACGTCGCGGAACTCCACCGCGAGCATGGCCTTGCCCATCGCAGTGCACGTCGCGGGAGCCCGGCTGCCCGGGGTCAGGTTGACGGCCAGCAGCTCCTCGGTCTTCACCTGGGCCAGGTACAGCACGTCGCCACCGACCAGCACGCTCACGTTCGAGGCGAGCCCGGCCTGCTGGGCGAGTCGCTCGACTTCCACGGCGGCGAGGTCGCGCAGCGTGGTCCGGCTGGCGACCCGGCTGCCCAGCTCGAAGAGCTTGAGGGTGAGCCGGTACTCCTTCGACTCGGCCAGCTGCTCGACGTAGCCGGTCCGCTCCAGGGCCCGGAGCATCCGGTAGGCGGTGGGCACCGGCACGTCGAGGTGCCGCGCCAGGCGGGTGACCCCGATCCGGTCGAAGTTGGACAACTGCTCGACGAGGTTGAGCAGATCCCCGGTGGTGGAGCGGGCCCGCCCGGCCGCGTCTCCGGTGGTGGAGCGAGCCTGCCCGGCCGAGGCCCCCGCAGCCGGGGCCTCGGCCGCGGGCTTTTTCCGCCGGCCCGTGGTCCGGGGGCGCGCGAGCCCGCTGCCTGCTCGTCTCGTACGGTCACCATGAAATTCCGTCCGCCTTACAGTCAGTCCGCAGGATACCTTTACCCGCTGTCGCCGATGGCCGGCGCGCCAGCGGCCGCGCCGCGCCGGGCGTAGACAGTGTCGAGCTCGTCGAGGAACCGGCCGGGCTGCGCCAGCCACCGCGGGGTGTCGGCGAAGAGCCCGATCATCTCGTTCTGGAACGCCGCGAAGCCCGGTGCGCGGGGCCGGGTCCAGGACGCGGCCATGACCCGGCTGGTCCCGGAGAAGAACCCGCCCGCGGCCCGGTCCGCGGCGGGGGCGGACCAGGCCGCGTGGTGCGCGGGCTGCCCGCCGGCCGCCAGGTAGGTGCCCTGCTGGGTGCCGGCCGAGGCCACGTGCAGGGCGTAGCCGAGCGCGGCGTCGCGGTGCGGGCGGTGCGCCGAGACCAGCAGGCCCGCGCCACCCAGCAGCGCGCCGGCCGGGTCCCCGCCCGCGGTGAACCGGGGGATGTCGCCGAACACGACCCGCCGCCCGGGGTGCCCCGGCCGGGAGTAGTTCAGGTACCCGAAGATCAGCGGCGCGTACCAGAAGTCGTCGCGGGCGGACAGCTCCTCCAGCACGCCGATCGGGTTCATCGTCCGGCAGCGCGGATCGCTGGCCCGGGCGGCCGCACGGAGCAGGTCGAGTGCGCGCCGGGCCGCGCCCCGGTCGATAACGTGGCCCGCGGCGAAGGTGAGCGGATGGCCGAGCCCGGCGAGCAGGGTGAGCATGCTGGCCGCCGCGTCCACGTCGCACAACGGCCACAGCACCCGGCCGCGCCGGCTCAGCTCGAGCACCTCGTCCCACGTCCTGGGCGGTTCGGTGAGCAGGTCCGGGCGCCACGCGCTGACCTGGCAGGCGGCGTCCACGGCGAGCGCCCACTGGTGGCCGTCGTAGTGATAGCTCTGGTGCGACCGGCCGGGGGAGCGGTCGGCCAGGGAGCGCAGCTCACCGGCGCTGGTGAACTGGTCGACCGGGACCGCGCACCCGGTCCTGGCGATCAGCCCGACGTGCGGATGGTCGATCACGACCAGGTCGTAGCGGCGGGCGAGGTCCTCCACCGGGGACACCCCGAAGTCCTTCAGCGACCTGGGTTCCCAGCGGACCCGGACGGCGCCGCCGGTGATCCGCTCGTACTCGGCCGCGGTGGCCACCATGGGAGCGTGGCCCCGCTCGTGCTGCCACGACGACCCGGTCAGCTGGACCATGGTCAGAACGCGGCCTGCGCAGTCAGGCCGGCGTCGGCCACGACGGCCGCGCCGGTCATCGCGCTGGCGTCGGAACTCAGCAGGAAGAGCACGACCGCGGCGATCTCCTCTGGCTCGATGACCGTGCCCCGGGGGTGGATACGGCCCCAGGTCTCGATGGTCTCCTCCGGGTCACCGGGGGCCAGCTCGGCGGCGCGCCGGAGCATGGGCGTGCGCACCGAGCCCGGCAGCACGCAGTTCACCCGGATCCGGTCCTGGGCGTGGTCCAGGGCCAGGGACTTGGTCAGGGAGACGACGCCGCCCTTGGACGCCGCGTACGAGGCCACCTCACGCTGGCTGGCCAGCGCCTGGACCGAGGCCATGTTCACGATCGCGCCGCCACCGCGGGCGCGCAGCTGCGGGACGGCGTACTTGGCCATCAGGAACTGGCCCTTGAGATTGGTGTCCAGCACCGTGTCCCAGTCCTGCTCCCGGTACTCCGGCAGGACGCCGTAGATGACCACGCCCGCGTTGTTGACCAGGAGGTCCAGGCCGCCGAAGGCGTCCACGGTGGCCTGGACGGCCCGCTCAGCGTCGGCGGCGTCCGTCACGCTGGCGGCCACCGCGATGGCGCGCCCGCCGTCCTGGCTGATCTGGCTGCTGACCTGCTCGGCAGCGGCCGCGTCCCGGTCCACGACGGCTACCGCCGCGCCCTCGCCAGCCAGCGCCCGGGCGACCGCGGCCCCGATGCCCATCCCGGACCCGGTGACCAGGCCGGTTTTCCCGGTGAAACGCGCGTATGAGCCTGCCATCCTCGTTCTCCGCCTCCCTCTAGAGTCTCCCGGCCGGGCTGGCGCCGGCCCCCGGGCCGGTCGTCCTGGTCCGGTCGTCCCGGTCAGGCCAGCTCGACCCGGCCGCCCTCGCCGATGCCGGCCACCGCGGTGGCCCCCTCGAAGAGCACGGCCTCCAGGACCACCTGCCGCGCCGCGCCGCCCGCGAAGCGGATCCCGGCCTGGCCCCGGACCCGGGCGCCGCGCATGCCGTGGCCCGGGATCGTGCCCGCGGGCTCCACCGCGACGGCGTAGGCCCGCTGATACCAGGGCCAGCCCTCGCCGGACATCACCTCCTGCCAGAGCCACGCGTGGCCGAACGTGTCCAGCGGCCAGCGGAGCCCCACGCCCAGCCGCAGCCGGGGGTTGGTGATCGCGAAGTAGCCGCTGGTGAAGTCGCCCAGGTAGGCCAGGACGGCCCGGGGCTCCCCGGGTCCCGGGATCCGGCGCAGGTCGAGCGAGTCCCCGGCGGCGGTGGTGGCGTGCGGCCACGCATGCCGGCTGCCCGGGGCCAGGAGCGTGCCGGGCGCCTCGTCGTCGGCGAGCACGCTCCGGCAGCCTGCGGACAGCAGGCAGCCGCCGTCCAGGAACGGGGCGCCGAACGCGGGGTGATGACTCCACATCACTTCCAGGTCGGCGGCCGACTCGTTGGTGACCGTCTCGGCCAGCCGCAGTACCGGGCCATCCAGGGTGAACTCGCGCTCAATCCGCAGTGGCACCGTGAACAGCCGGGTCTCCAGCGTCGCCCAGGTGTCACCCGTCCCGGTCACCGTCCAGGGAACCAGGGCCGCCTCGCCGTGATAGCCCCAGGTCACGCCCTGCTCCACGCACTCGTCGCCGCCGTTGGGCAGCAGCACCTGCCAGCCGCCGGGGTAGGCCTCGACCCAGCGTTCCATCGACGAGGCGGCCCGCAGCCACGGGCCGGGGGACCGGGTACCCCACGGTGATTTGAACAGCACGTCCACGCCGGTCCGCCGGTCGGCCAGGGCGTAGATGTCAGCGCCCTTGGCCGGCAAGATCGTGACCTGGAGATCGTCGTTACGCAGGACCAGGGTGGCCGCGGGCCCGGGCCCCGTTCCCGCAGAGCGACTCGCTCGCGACCCACGTCCTGACATGCCGGTTCTCACCTCACCTTGACGAGCCGCTCCGCTGTCGGCGGCGCTGTCGTGCGGGCTGCCAGTTCGGCCTGGTCAGCCCCTATTGCGTGGCACCCACGCCGCGTCCAGCAGTCCTTCCCTGGCCAGCGCGTACAAGTGGGCCCGCGCGGTGGCCACGGTCTGCGGCGAGACCGGAGGGCTGGTGCCCACCGTCTCGCCGAGTGCTGCGGCGAGGTCCCTGGTCAAGAGCGGCTCCGGGCCCCGGGCTGCGACCATCTCCCGTGCGATCTGGTCGGCTGCGTCGATGAACGAGAGGCTGTCCCGCAGGAAAGCCAGGCCCTCGGCCCGCGGCATGGCCGCGACGTGGGCCGGGCAGAGCAGCTGGAACGGGACGTCGAGCAGGCGCCGCAGGCCCTGCCGCGCCTCCTCGACGTCGAGGTACAGCGGCGCGAACACCGAGGTGCCGTCGCAGCTGGGGGTCCCGTGGCCCTGCACCGCGTCGCCGGTGAACAGCGCCCCGCTGGCCGGGTCGAAATAGGCACAGTGTCCCCAGGTGTGCCCGCGGGTCTCCACCACGCCGAGCGGGCGGCCGCCCACCGTCACCGTGTCCCCGTCCCGGAGCAGCACGTCCACGCGCGGCTCCGGACGGCACAGGCCAGCCAGGAAGTCCCGGGTGTCACGCAGGTCCATGATCCCTGGATAGTCAGCCCAGAAACGGGTCCACTGCTTGTCGAACGACTCGACCCAGGCGGTGTCCTCCAGGGGTGCGGCGATGCGCGCGGCCGGGGCCACGCCACGCCAGGTGCCCTGGCCGCCGGAGTGATCCGGGTGCCCGTGCGTGGCCAGCAGGACGTCCGCCTGGCCGGGGGCGAAGCCGGCCTGCTGGATGGCCGCGGTGAGCGTCGCCTCCCTGGTGCTGGCGATGCCGGGATCGACCAGCCCGAAGCGGCCGGTGCCCGCGAGCAGGTAAGTCCACAGCGGGGCGTTGCACACGTCGGGATAGTCGGTCGGGAGCTGGTATATCCCGCGCCCCAGGTCGCGTACCTCCGCCGGCGGTCCCGCGGCGGGCATCAGCTGTCCTCCTGGCCGAAGATCTCCCCGGTGTGCGCGCCGAGGTCTGGCACGCCGCGGTGGACGGCGACCGGCGTCGCGGAGAAGACGAACGGCGAGGCGGGCGTGCGGAAGGACTGGCCGCCGTCACCGATCGGGACCTCCCAGAACATGCCGTTGTGCAGCGCTTGCGGGTCCGCCACCAGGTCGTCGTAGTCCTGGATCGGCGCGCACCACACGTCGTGGGCGAGCAGCGCCTCCAGCCAGTGCGCGGTGGTCCCGGTCTTCAGGCGGGCAGCCAGGGCCGCGTAGATCTCCGTGCGGTGCTCGAGCATGAGCGCGTTCGTGTCGTACTGGGCCAGGCCGGGCAGGTCGAGGGCCAGGCCGACGACGGGGCACGGTGTCATGGCGATGGCGACCCCGCCGTCCGCGGTCGGGTAGAGCCCGAACGGCGCGGTGGCCCAGATAGATCCGTGGTTCTCAGCCGGGCGCAGCGGGATGGAGCCGTGGTTGAGGTAATAGGTCAGTTCCTGCTGCTGGGCCGAGATCGTGCAGCTGAACAGGTCCAGCTCGACCCGCTGCCCCTGGCCGGTCTGGCGCCGGTGTTCCAGCGCGGCCAGGATGCCGATCACGATGTGCAGCGCGGTGTACTGGTCCGCGATCCCGATGCCGGAGGCGGTGGGCGGATCTGCGCCCCGCCCGGTCAGCCACAGCATCCCGGTCAGGGCCTGGATGAGCATGTCCTGCCCGGGGCGGGTCACGTACGGTCCGGTCTGGCCGTAGCCGGAGGAGCTGACGAAGATGATGGCCGGGTTCCGCTCGGCGAACGCGTCGTAGCCCAGGCCGAGGCGGCCCATGACGCCCGGCCGGAAGTTCTCGACCACCACGTCGAACCCGGGCGCCAGGGCCAGGATTCGCTCGCGCGCCTGCTCGTCCTTCAGGTCAGCGGTCACGCTGCGCTTGTTACGGTTGAAGGCCAGGAAGGAGTCGGTCTGGCCGTGGGTGTGCCCGTCGAGGATGCCCCAGTGCCTGCTCCATTCCCCCTCGACGCGCTCGATCTTGACCACGTCGGCGCCGAGGTCGCCGAGGATCTGCGTGGCCAGCGGGCCCTGCACCAGCGCGGTGAAGTCCAGCACCCGGAGGTGGCTCAGGGGTCCTGGGGCGTCGGCGGTCACGGCTGCGGCGGGGAGACGAGCCCGGCGGCCAGGGCGTCCTGGAAGCCCTTGATGGTCTCGCGCACGCCGTCGGCCAGCGCGATGTTGGGCACGTCGCCGACCGCGTCGTAGATCGCCGGGGACGCGAGCAGCGACGGCACCGGGAGGGAGTTGGAGTCCCAGGTGACGAGACGCCCGGTGCCCGGGAGGATCTCGTCGATGAGCCCGGCCAGCGCGGGCACGCCGACCCGCCGTCCCGGCACGTTCAGGCTGACGGTCTCCCCCGACCCCGCCGCGGCGCGGGCCGACTCGATGAAGGCGCGGGCACAGTCGGGCGCGTAGGTGAGCAGCATGCTGCCGCTGAACTTGATCCGGAAGGGCACGCCGGCGGCCGCGGCGAGCATGGCCTTGGTCGGGTCCGACGTCATTCCCTGGTCGCGGCCGAGACCGTAGACGATGAACGGCCGGAGCGCCACCGAGCCGATCCCGTGCTGGGCTGCGTAGACCTTGGCGGTGCCCTCGTTGGCCGCCTTGTACACGCCGTAGAAGGAGTCCGGCATCAGCGGGGAGTTGTCCGCGACCAGCCCGGCGGGGTGCGCGGCCGGGTTCCCGTAGACCGCGGCGGAGCTCGCGAAGGCCAGGCCGGCGGGCCCGCCGGCGGCCCGGATGGCTTCGAATACGTTGACGGTGCCGACCACGTTGACCGCGGCCCCGAGCGGCGGGTCCGCGGCGCAGAACGGGAGCTGCAGACCGGCCAGGTGGATGACGTGAGTGATGCCGCGGTCGGCCACCAGGGCCGCGACGTCGGGCCCGCTGGTCACGTCGAGCTCGGCGAATTCGGGCCGGCCGCCACCGCGTCCCTGCGAGATGAGCTCGAAGCGGCGCAGGTCGCTGTTCAGGTCGGTGGCCACCACCGGCACGCCGTCGTCGAGCAGCAGCCGTACCGCCCACGCGCCGATGCAGCCCGCGGCGCCGGTGACGAGGAATCTCTCCGTTGACATTGGCATGGGACGTACCTCCGCCTGCGCGGGGCAGGCACTAGTCGGGACGAGCGGGCCGGATAGAAGGGGTCTGGCTAGGTATCGGTGATGGCGGGGGCCGGGAGCGCGACCCCGGCGAGCACGCCGCCGTCGGCGCGCAGGTCGGCTCCGGTCACGAACGAGGACAGCGGGCTGGCCAGGAACAGGATCACGTCGGCGATCTCGGCCGGGGCCCCGACCCGGCCGAGCGGGTGCAGGGAGCCCCACTGGGCGATGACGGAGTCTGGGTCCTCCGCGGAGACGTCGCGGGCCGCGGCGCGCAGCATGGGCGTGTCGACCGACCCCGGGCTGACCGAGTTGACCCGGATGCCGTCGGGGGCATGATCGACCGCCATGGCCCTGGTCATGGCCACGATGGCGCCCTTGCTCGCCGTGTACGCGACCACGTTGCGCTGGGTCGCGGTGGCCTGTGCGGACGCCACGTTCACGATGGCGCCGCCGCCGGAACGCCGCATCAGCGGCACGGCCTGCCCGGCGGCCAGGAACATGCTGCGCGCGTTGACGTCGAGCACCTCGTCCCATACCGACACCGGGGTGGTTTCCGCTGTGCCGTAGCGCTGGATCCCCGCCGAGTTGACCAGCACCGACAGGCGTCCGTGCCGGGCGGACACCCCGGCCATGAAGCTGGCGATCTGCCCGGGGTCGGCCACGTCGAGCACGGTCCCGCGGGCCTCGTGCCCGGCGTCCCGCATCTCCCCGGCCGCACGGTCCACGCCGGGCGGGTCGATGGCGGCCAGCTCGACCGCGGACCCGTGGCGGGCCAGGGCCCAGGCGGCGGCCAGGCCGATGCCGGCGCTCCCGCCGATGACCACCGAGACCGTGCCGGCCATCAGCGTGCTGCCCAGCGGGGCGCCGCCTCGGGACCGGGCCGGGGGTCACCGGGCCCCCTCGGGCTGGCGGTCGTCCAGTTCCATCATCTCGATGAGCCCCTGGATGTAGCCGAGGGCGAAGGCCCGGCCGCGGTGGCCGTACGGCGAGTCGCCGACCAGCGCGGGAGTGTGATCGTCGAGGATGAACCCGTCGAACCCCCCGCGGCGCAGCGCGCGCAGCACGGTCGGCGGGTGGTAGTTACCCTCGCCCAGGAAGCATTCGGTGAACGACGGCACGGTGCCGCGCACGTCCCGCAGGTGGACGTAGGCGATCTTGCCCCGCGGCGCCAGGTAGCCGATCGCGTCCAGCACCGCCTCCTCACCGCCCATCTCCGAGACGGTGCCCAGGCACAGCTCGATACCGAAGCCGGGACCTGGCCAGAAGTCCGCCGCCCGCCGCAGCGCCCCGACGTCGCGGAAGATCCGGGCCACACCGCCGAGCTCCCCGACCGGGGGGTCGTCGGGGTGCACCGCCAGGCAGACGCCGGCTTGCTCGGCGGCGGGCGCCACCGCGCGGACGAAGTACTCGAAGGAGGCCCACATGGCCGCGTCGTCCCGCTCGCCGGGGAGGTCGAACAGCGCCCCCCGGGTCCAGGAGTCCTTCTGGTCCTCGACCCGCCGGTCGCGCCGGGCCACGTAGACGTCACCGGCCCGGCCGGGCTGGCGCGCCAGGTCCAGGTCGAACGCGGACACTACCGCACCACCGCGGCCGTCAGGAGCCACCGCGGTCCGCCAGACCGAGGTAGGCATCCAGTGGAAGCCGAGGATCGGGATACCGGCCCGGCCCATGTTCGCGACCGTCGCGATGACGTGCTCGATCTCCTCGTCCCGCCCGGGCAGCCCGAACATGGCGCTGGTGTAGAAGCTGTTCGGCAGGTTCTCGATCGCCTCCAGGCGGAGCCCGTAGGACTGCACCCGCTCGCGCAGGGCGATCAGGTCACCAGCCTCCCAGCGCCGCTCACCGGGCAGGTCTGGCGTGTTGAACTGCACGCCTGCCGCGCCGATCTGGCGGGCGAACGCCAGGTACTCATGCGTCGCCCGGGCGGCCTGCCCGACCGCGATGCGCATCACCACGTGCTCACTCCCTTACCTGCGGCCACACCTCGGCGCGGTCGGGCCCCGGGCTCAGGTACCGGGCCCGGTCAATGAGGTCCTGCTCCGCGGCGATGCACGCGGCCAGCCGCCCGGCCCGCTCCCGGGCGGGGGACGAACGAGGGCTGGTGAAGCGCCGCGGGCGACGGCGGTACCCCAGCCGGTCTGCCCATGGCTATTCCTTTCAGTCGGAATTGCGAATTCCACTGATTGACATCAATACACGATCGAGCGGAAAAATCATGTAATGCGCTCGACGCTGAAACCTGCCCGCCTGGGCACTGTCGAACGGCCTCGGCGGCCGGGTCCTGGACTCCGCCGGCGGCCCCGCCGCGCGGGCCCGGCAGGCTCTGGCCCAGATCGGGGAGGTCCCCGAACCATGCTGACCGTCACGGAACTGCTGCGCCCGGACGTCCTCCGCTAGGCTTCGGGCCACGCGGACGGCCTCGCCCCGAGAGCCCGACGCCCAGAGAGCAGTGCCATGACCCACCCTCAGGCCCATGATCGCCGGGTACAGCCCCGAAGGATGGGGTGACCTCTTCCTCGCCGCAGCCGGGGCCACCGCGGCGCTCAGCGGGCTGATCTTCGTCGGGCTCAGCGTCAACATCAGGACCGTGCTGGACACCGAGAAGCGCGAAGGCCAGAACTTCCTGACCGGCCGGGCCATCGAGGCGCTCGCCGCCTTGCTGATCGTGCTGGTCATCAGCCTGGTCGGGCTGACCCCGGGCATCCCGCGCGGGGCGCTGGCCGCGTTCATCCTGCTGAGCGGGCTGGGCAGCGCCACCTCACCGGTCCGGGCACTGCTGGCCAGCCGCCAGCAGGCGGCCATCGACCGGCCGCTGCTGCTGCGGCTGGTCACCGCCGCCGGGCTGACCGTGACCTTGCTGCTCAGCGGGGCGACCCTGGCCACCGGCCATGGCGGCGGCCTCTACTGGCTGCCCGCCGCGTTCGTGCTGGCCATCGTCATCGCCGCCATCAACGCCTGGGTGCTGCTGGTCGAGGTGCTGCGCTGAGGCCGCCGGGCCGGGGCTGCGGGCCGCCCTCAGGCCTGGTCCGGGGGAAGACCGTCCAGGGGATTGCGCCCGGCGGACCGCAGCTTAAGCTCACGCTCGATCCCCGCGACCAGGTCCGGGTGCGCGCTCAGCCCCCACAGGACCTCGACCGGGATGCCGAGCCTGCGGCTGGCCTGCGACACCACCGGCTGGCTCATGCCCAGCGCCTGGGCCAGCCCCTCATCCCGGGCGAACGTCGGCGGCAGGTCGTCGAGCGACAGGTCGGCGGGCTGGTGAAAGTTGCCGTCCGGCCCGGGAAGCCAGGCTTCGCCCGCCGCGGCCAGGCCGATCGACGACTGGACGTTCTCCCGTGCGCGAGTCGGCGAACTGCTCGCGCACCGACTTCTCCACCACCCCGCCGACCAGCCGCCGGTTCGGCGCCAGCAGGACGTTCCACACGTACTCGGCGCGGGCGTGCCCGGGTGGCTGGAGCGCGAACTCCAGCCCGTCGATCCGGGCCTCCGGGTCGAACCCGTCCAGGCCCCGCTCGTGATGGGCGAACCCGGCGACGAGGAGGACGTGCCCGAGCGGCCCCGGCGCCCGGGCCCGGCACCTCGACCTGGTCGCGGACCCCCATGCCGCGGAGCTGGGCCAGCCACGGCCCGTAGGTGTCCGCGGCGAACCAGGCGCCGGTGTTCCCGCCAGGTAGGTCTCCAGGTCCCGGCTGCGCTGGTACAGCGCCGGGGGCGGCATCAGCCGCTGCTCGCCGGTGGCGGCGTTCTCCGCGATGAGGAACGCGGTGCGCTGCAGCTGCTCCAGGAGCCGCTGGCGGCGGGCCGCGTCCGCCTCGTCCAGGGCCCGCATGATGCATTCGAGGTCCGCGGCGTGCTGGGCCGGGTCGAGGGCCGCCACGGCCAGCGGGCCGTCCCCGTCTGCCCCGCTGTCCCCCCCGAGGCGGGCGTACCGGGGCAGGATGATCTCCAGCACCTCGGTCACGATGTCGGGCTCGGTGAACTTCAGCGCCTCCAGGAACGCCCGGGCCGCCGGGGCGTCCGCGACCGCGCGCCGCACGGTGGGGAAGCCGGTCCCGGCCGGCCCCGGCTGGTAGCCGGCGGGCAGGTAGGCCGCGGGGCGCCCGGCAGTGTCGAATGGCGCGACCTGCCGGCCGTCCTCGAGCCGGATGATCGGCCGGGTGCGGGCCGGGCCGGCTGGCTCCCCGGGGACCCTCGGCTCCCGCCACAGGTCGGGATCGGAGTACAGGAACCCGTAAAAGCGCGTGATCCACTCGTCGGGCTGCGCCTCGAGGAACCCGCTCGTGGCCCGCGTGAGCAGGTCGGCGGGGGTGACCTCCCCGACGCCGATCTCCTCGCGCAGGTAGCGGGTCAGTACTGGGCAGCTGGTTTTCGTTGCGGGGAAGCTGGGCGAAGGCCAGCGGGTGGTCCGTCTGGAACAGCGCCCCGAGCTGGCGGGGGCTCAGCAGCTCGCCCAGATCCTCCGGGCTGGCCAGCTTCAGGTTCCGCGCCGCCGCGTAGCCGCCGCCGGCGGCGGGGATGAGGTCTTCCTCGGTCAGGGCCGTGCGCACCGCGTCGAACAGCGGCCGCAGCATCGAGCCCGGCGCGAACCGCGCCGGGTCGAGGGGCAGCGCCTGCAGAACCTCGACCGTGAGCAGCCCGCCGGTGCGAAGTTCCCGGAGCACGCTTACGAGCAGGGCGGCGGTCGCGCCCACCAGGGCCTGGTTGGCCGGGTCGTCGCCGGGGACGTTGTCGCGGGCGGGGGTGGTCCGGTACGGGCCCTGGATCAGGAAGCCGAGGAAGGTCTCCTTCTGCGTCGGGAAGAACACGACCAGCGGGGAGCCGTCCCGGGGAACGAGCCGGGGGACGCGGTGCGCGGTGTCGGCCCGGAACGCGAGTTCGACCCGCTGGCCGGCGTGCCCGAGGTCATCCAGCGGGCGGTCCCAGACGAACCAGTCCTCGGCGTACGCGGACTGTCCTGGCCGGGGCCGCGGCTGCGGGTCAGCGTGATGCGCCGGCCCGTCAGGGCCGGAGATGCTGGGGTGAGCGGCTGTGTCCGCCGCTCGATGACCGTGTCGGTGAGCTGGACGCCGTGAGCCCGCAGGCGGCTGATGTTCCGCAGGAACAGCAGGGTCGCGGGCTCGATCCGGTTCAGGGCGGCGGAGATTTCCCCGACGGCGGTGGCCGCGGGCACGGTCTCGTGGTCGAACGGGAAGACGAACAGGGTTTCCGGAGAGTCCGGCACCGGGTCCGCCACGTTCGCTGGCGGCTCCGCCGGGGATGGCCGGACGTAGTGGTCGATCCGGAAGTGCTCGGCGCCGCTGTGCACGCGCGGGGTGGTGGTGTACGCGTACACCGACTTGAAGCCGATGCCGAACTGGCCGATCTTCGTGAGGTCCGCGGACTTCCCGCTCTGGGCGACCCCGCAGACGCCCCGCACGTCGGCCTCGGTGAACGGCCGGCCGTCGTGCCGGACCTCCAGCCGGTCGCCGAACAGCTCGAACGCCAGCGCGGTCGCGCCCGCGTCCTCGGCGTTCTGGATCAGCTCGAAGATGAAGTGGGTGCGCTCGCTGTACAGGTGCCCGAGAAGATCAAGCACGGCGGTATCCCAGCCGTACCGGGCGATGTTCTCGTCGCGGATCTTCGCGTAGTCCGCTGGCACCCAGGTCCTCCGTCCGCCCGCCCGCCGTGAGTCAGCGGGGCTGGTCCCATGCTGCCACTGGCGGACGGGCGGCGGATGCCCGGCTACCAGCGGGTGAAGGGCTCGAAGGTGTGGCTGAAGTACCAGGCCGGCTGGGTCAGGCCGGAGCAGTTGCCCGCGCCCTTGGTCCCCGGGCAGCCGCCGTTGTCGCGTTGCAGCGCCCAGAACGACAGCCCGGCGAGCCCGTGGCTGCGCGCCCAGTGCTCCACGGTGACCGCGTCGGCCTGGGTGAACGTCTCGTCCGGGCCGAAGTCGTCGAGGCCGGGCATCTCGGTGACGCCGACCATGTGCCACAGCCGGGCCGCGCTGGCGCCCGGGTACAGCGTCTGGAGCTGGCTGACCAGGCCCGCTCCGGCGGTCTCGGTGTCCGTCGCCATCTGCTGGGCGGTGCCGTAGTAGTAGTCGAAGGTCATGATGTTCACCACGGCGACCCGGGCGCCGTCGGCGACCGCGTTCTGCAGGACCGCGAGCCCGGCCGGGGTCAGCCCGGTCGCGAACGTGGGCAGCGTGTAGGAGAACTGGATGCTGGCGTGGTGCGCCCTGGCCCAGGCCTCGGTCTGCGCGATCGCCTCGTTGCGGCGGTTGATGCCCGCGGTGTTGGCGAGCGAGTCCGCCTCCACGTCCAGGTCGATCCGGGGCACGTGGTAGGTGGTGATCAGCTGCTCGAAGACCCGGGCGATCCCGGCCACGCTGGTGCAGCTGTCGGCCAGCTCGGTGCCGGTGGTGTCGGCGGAGTAGCCGCCGAACGACGGGATGACGTTGCCGCCGCGGGCCTGGATCGCGGCGATGTCCGGCGCCGAAGGACGAGGCGGAGATGGGCTGCGCAGTGTCGCCGTTCCAGTACGCCGTGCACGAGCCGGGTGCCGCGGTCTGGAGAAAGGCCAGGGCCAGGTACCGGGCCCCGGACGCCTGGGACAGGGCGGCCAGGCCGCCGTCGGTGGTGTCGTAGGTCTCGAAGTACGGGGAGAACACGTGCGCGGGCAGCGGGCGGCTGCCCGGCCAGGTGCTCGCGCTGGCTGGCGTGCCGCCGGCCACCGTGGCGGTGGCGCCCAGGGCGGCCGCCGTGACCAGGGCCGTGGCGGCGGCGGTCAGGACCACCCGGAGGGGGGAGCGTCGTCTCATGCGCGGATCCTTCTGCCTCGTGCCGCGCCGGACGCGGCGGCCCACACCACTCACAGATACAAATAGGAAAGTTTCCTATTTGATTGGGGAGGCTAGTCCTGGCGTCGATGAGCGTCAAGAGCGAAGAGCGAGCCCGGAAATGGCGGCCGCCGGCCGGCCCCGGGAGGGGAGCGGGGCCGGCCGGCGGCGCTATGGGGGAGGGATGGTTAGGGGAAGCTGGTCACGGTGCTCGGCGTGGTGTTGGTCGGCGTGACCGCCCCGGTCGTGTTGATCACGTGGCTGATCGTGCCCACGTTCCCGAGCGAGACCGTGAGCAGGTCATGCCAGGCGATCCCGGAACCAGTAGGCGACTGGAAGGCCATGGCCGAGTTGACCGCGGGATTGACGTTGAAGTAGCAGTAGCTGCCCACGCCCCACGCGCCGAACGAGGTGACGTTGCTGGCCACCGCGATCGCGGGATAACCGTTCGAGCTGCCGTTCATCCAGGCCGCCTGGTTCGGCGGGTCGTACGGCATCTCGTTCTGGAAGAAGATCACCTTTCCGTTCTGGCCATTCCAGGCCACCTCGGTCTTCTGGTAGTGCTCGACGAACAGGCCGGTCGCCTCGACGTTGTTGCCGTTGACGACCATTCCGTTGGCCGCGGTATTGGTCGTCCAGCCGACCGTGCCCGAGTTGCCGTGGTCGGCGCGCCACGCCCAGACGTCGTCCACGATGGTGTCGTTGGCGTTCACGACCAGGCTGGCCGTGGCCTGGCCCGCGATGTCCCCGCCGATCCGGAAGAACGTGTCCTGGACCGAGATGGGGTTGCTGGCGTGGCTCACCGTCGAGCCGGCCGTGCCGACCGTCAGCAGCGCCGCCGAGTTGGTCGTGCCCGCGTCGAACAGCAGGCCATCGATACGGACGCCGTTGACGTCCGCGACCTGCATGGTGTTCACGCCGTTCTGCGGGATCAGCGTGGGGAAGCCGAGGCCGAGGATCGTCGTGTTGGCGTGGGTGACGTTGAGCGTCTGGTTCAGGTTGTAGACGCCCGGGGTGAAGAGCAGGTTGCAGCCCTGCGACAGCGCGGTGTTGATGGTGGCCGCGCTCATCGACGGGTCGGCGACGAAGAACTGGCTCATCGGCACCGAGGTGCCCGGCGTCGGGCCGTTGGCCCAGCTGGGCCCGGACGCGTTGGTCCGCAGCGACGGCTCGAACACGTGGTAGTTACCGCTCGAGTCGATGTACAGGTACGGCACGTCCCGGGAGACCGGGGTGGTGCCCAGGGTGGTCATCGGCGGGGTCGGGAAGCTCTGCGCGGGGGCGCCGTTCACGCCCGAGAACACCATGTTCCAGACCGAGCCGGACCAGCTGCCGAAGTTGCTGTCCCGGGAGTACCACTGCTGCTGGGACACCGAGGAGACCTGCCCGGAGACCTTGGTGTCGGCGATGTAGCCGCCGCTGGCGTAGCCGTAACTGGCTGGGTACAGCTCCAGGCCGCCGTGCACGTCCATCCGGCGGAACGGGCCCGCCTGGGCCACGGCCCAGCGGTCCGACCCGGCGGACGGGTTGATGGCCATGTTCTCCGCCGACCGCCAGAAGTTCTGCGTGGCGTTGCCGGTCCCGTCGAACGAGTCCACCGTGACGTCGCCGTTGATGGTGACGTCGTCGGGGTTCTGGCCGAGACCCTGGATCGACGTGTAGTAGCCGATGTTGGCCTCGGCGCTGTAGGTACCCGGCTTGAACAGCAGGGCGTAGCGCTGCGTCCCGAACTGGTTGAGCTTCTGGGTGTTGAAGACGGAGTCCAGCGTGGACTGGATGGACGCGCTGGACATGCTGGGATCGAAGATGTCCACGTTCGGGCCGAAGTTCGGGGTGTTCGACTGGGCCGGGCAGACGCCGCTGCCGCCGGTGGCCACGGTCCAGCTGAAGGTGGCGGTCCCGGCCGCCCCGGTGGTGTCGGTGGCGGTCACGGTAGCGCTCGTGGTGGCCGCCGTCGTCGGGGTCCCGGAGATCAGGCCGGAGGAGGAATTGATGGACAGCCCGGCGGGGAGCCCGCTGGCGCTGTAGGTCAGCGTCTGGCCTGACCCGGAGTCGGTCGCGTGGACCTGCAGGCTGGCCGCGGTGCCGACGGTGGAACTCTGGCTGCCGGGGTTGGTCACCGTCACGGTGTTCCCGGTGCCGCCACCGCCGCTGCCCGTGGTGTACACGTCGAATTCCCACAGCGAGTAGCCGTACTGGGTGGCGCGGGCCGTGCCGTACATCCGGACGTAGCGGCCGGTGCCCGAGACGGTGAGGGCCTGGACGCCGCCGGTGCCGGTGGTCGTGGAGTAGATCGTGGTCCAGTTGGTGCCGTCGGGCGAGGTCTGGATCTGGAACGCCTTCCCGTAGGCGGTCTCCCAGTTCAGCGTCACCCCGCAGATGGTCTGGCTGGACCCGAGGTCAACCTGGAGCCACTGGGGATCGCTGAAGGCGCTGGACCAGCGGGTGCCGGTGTTGCCGTCCACGGCGTCCGACGCCGGGAAGGACGGCGTTCTCCGTGGATGAGGCGGTGGCGGGCTGGTTGAGGGCGGCGTCCGTGGTGCCGCAGGTGCTGCCGCTGCTCAGGCTGCCGTAGACCTGGAACTCCCACAGCGAGTAGCCGTACTGGGTGGCGCGGGCCGTGCCGTACATGCGGACGTAGCGGCCGGTGCCGGTCACGTTGAGGGTCTGCGTGCCGCCGGTGCCGGTGGTCGTGGAGTAGATCGTGGTCCAGTTCGTGCCATCGCGGCGAGGTCTGGATCTGGAAGGCGGTGGCGTACGCCGCTTCCCACTGCAGGGTGACCGAGGTGATCGAGGCGCGTCGCGCCCAGGTCGACCTGCAGCCACTGCGGGTCGGAGAAGGCGCTGGACCAGCGGGTGCCGGTGTTGCCGTCCACGGCGTCCGACGCCGGGTAGGCGGCGCTCTCCGTGGACGAGGCGGTGGCGGGCTGCCCCTGGGAGAGCAGGGTCGACGCGGCGGCGGCCCGGCCCGGCGGCCCGGCGACGAGCGCTAAGGCGGCCGCCAGTGCCATCACCGTCCCGAGGATCACGATCCGCCGCCATGCCGACCACCGGAGCACGTTCGTTGGGCTCATGGGCTACTCCTGCCTGTGAAGAGCCATTGCGGGGCCGCTGAGCAGCCGTTGCTGAAAAGCCTGGTCGAATGACACGGATCCAGCGCCGACCGTTGTCAGGGCTTGATACAAGCCTTAATTCATCCCGTAACGTAACTTCAGGGAAAGCGTCGGTCAAGGGGTATCCAAGACCGTTCCAGGATGGATTGGCGCAGGCCGCCCCGGCCGCCGCCCGGGGGCTTACGG
The DNA here is from genome assembly GCA_963781085.1 of uncultured Actinomycetes bacterium. Lineage (GTDB taxonomy): Bacteria > Actinomycetota > Actinomycetes > Streptosporangiales > Streptosporangiaceae > RYN-230. The sequence goes on along the minus strand of CAWAES010000015.1, from coordinate 3,276 downwards.
CCGGGCCCGGGCTGCTTACGGCCGGGGCGCCGGCGTGCTTACGGCTCGGCCGTGAGCACCTCGCGGCCGGATCCGCGGGCTGCTTACGAGCGCGTGCAGCCGCCGGTGTAGAAGCCGGGGCCGGCCAGCCCGGGGCCGGTGATGTGCGGCCGGGCGGCCCCGCCGCCGCGCGGGTACGCGGTGTCGAACCACTCGGTGAAGAACTGGCCCAGCCGCTGGCGGCAGGCGGCGCTCCGGGTCGGCAGCCAGCGGCCGAAGCCCGCCTCCAGCTGGGCCTCGGTGATCGAGGCCCCGCCGTACTGGCGCTGGATCTGCTCCAGCGCCCGGGTGAAGTTCGCGTGCCCGAGGATCTGCCGCAGCGCGATGTAGGCGATGCCCGGCCGGTCGTAGGTGGAGGAGCCGCTGAACAGTCCCCACGCCGTCGGGTTGGACGGCGCCACCGTCCAGAAGCCGTCCTTGCTCGCGTAGATGCTGGCGAACGTGGCGTCCAGGCTGCGCTGGAAGGCCCGCCGGCCGGCCGCGGTGCCCGGGCCGCCCGCCTTGCCCTGCGCCTTCCGCGCCGCGAACAGGAACTCGGCCAGGGTGGCCAGCCCCTCCTTGTAGAACGTCATGGTGTAGCCGTGCTCGGTGACGTGGTCTCCCCACCACTGGTGCATGTTCTCGTGGTACAGGGTGTCGGTGTCGATCTCCCCGCCCGCGAAGGTGATCATCGTCTGCATCTCCTCCTCGAAGGAGGCGGACGGCCGGCCGACGACCACCCCGTCCGAGGTGAACGGGAACGGCCCGCTGAACATGCTCTCGAACCGGGTGATGTCCGGCTGCTTGTCCATGATCACGCGGTTCTTCGCCTTCCGCGCCGCGCTCAGCGAGCTGGCCTGGGCCTGGTAGAACGTCATTCCGCGGACGGTGCGCTTGGTCAGGTCGAAGCTGCCGATGCTGTCCTCGACCAGGTAGCTGGCGACCGGGGCGGCCGAGTGCCAGTGCCAGGTCACCGAGCCGTGCGGGAACTGCGCGTTCGCGGGGTGCCGGCGGGTTCCCTCCAGGATGCCGTTGGCGAGCACGGTCTTGCCCGCGGCTGACGGTGTCGTAGAAGTCGTAGGTGGGCTTGGCGCTCGGGTAGTCGTTGAGCGGCATCCAGTCCTCGGTGCCGACCGGCTCGGTGGTCACGAAGCCGCCGTCACCCTTGGGCTGGTTGGACCGGAACCATCCCTCGGTGGTGCCGTCCCCGTCGTTGTGCACGCCGGGCCGCCCGGTGTAGGCCACGGTCACCCGGAACGTGGCGCCGTCGCGGATCGGCGCGGACGGGGTGATGACCAGCTTGTTGGCCGGGCACGGGGTGCCGTTCCCGGAGTCCTTCGTGGCCGGGTTGGTGGAGGTCAGCTCGGGGGTGCAGGCCGGCGGGAGCGGGTTGTGGGCCGGGCCGCCGACCGGGTTGACCTCGGAGGCCTGGTGGGCGCGCGGGTCAGGGTCGTTCTGGCCGTGCGGGTCGCCGGGGTAGGTCGGCTGGACGAACGTGAACGACGCGGGACGGCCGTTCACCCGGACCGAGGTGACGGTCATGTCCGGGCCGGCCGTCTTGTTCACCGACCGGCGCTCGAAGTCCAGGCTGAAGCTGGTCAGGCACTGGGTGGCCCGGTCGGTCAGCGTGACGTGGTTGCCGGGCAGGAAGCGGTTGCTGGCGGCGTCGTAGACCAGGCTCACCGAGGTGTGCACGCTGGTGTAGCCGCCGTTGCCGGTCTCCGGGTACAGCCGGGAGCCGGGCGGGGCCAGGGTGTGCGCGCCGGCCGTGCAGCCGCCGCCGGCCCGGGTCGCCGCGAGGGTGGGAGCGGGTCGGCGGCCGTGACGGCCCCCAGGATCAGCGCCAGGCTCGCCGCTCCGGCGACCGCGCCACGGTAACGGATCATCTCCGGTACTCCCTCCGCATCCGGCGTACCAACAGCATCCCCCTTAACAGGGGATGTACCCAAGGGATGTTGTCATGCCGGATGTACCCAGGGGAGGTGTCATGCCGGGCGGGAATCTCAGAACCGATGGCGCGTGTGGCTGAACGTGCCCTTGGTGAAGGCCAGCACCTTGGCCGGTGCTACCGCGAACACCAGGACCGCCTCGTCGCCGCCCTCGTGGCGAAAGGCGCCGTCGCGGGCCTCGTAGTCCCACTGCCCGTCCCACTTGGTCGTCCAGGCCTGGGCGAGGCGGCGGAGTGTGGCGTCGTCGGTGACCCGGACGGCATCTCCCTCGACCATGACGTCGAGTCCTGCCTCCCAGCCGTTGCAGCCGGTGGTCAGGACGACGTGCGGGTTAGCGTTCAGGTTGACGGCCTTCTGCTCGGCCTCGCCGGTGCAGAAGTACAGGACGCTGTCGGCCCAGACGGCGACGAGCGGCGTGACGTGCGGGCGGCCGTCGGCCCGGACCGTGGAGATCCAGAACAGCTCGGCGCTCTCGAGGGCCTTGCTGGTCTCGTCCCAGCTGGTCGCGGTCGCGGCCGGATCGCTGAATCGCTGGTCCAGGGTGGTCACTGGCGTCGTCATCGCGCTACCTCTTCCTAGGAAGCCGGGATTCTCTGCCCTGAGTAAGACGGCCGGAGTCTCCTGGTATAAGACGGCCGCGCGACCGGCAGGCGCCAGCTAACCGGTTCAGGGGCGGCGGGCCACGGCGCCCAGGATCATCGAGGTCTGGTCGGCCGGCCGGCGGGTGCCGGGTCCACCCGCCAGGTCGCGCAGTCCACGATCCCCGGTGGCACCAGGTCCGTGCCGTCGAACATGGCCGTGATGTCGTCCCGGGAATGGGCGTAGATCCGGGACCCGTCCTGGGCGTTATAGGTGCTGGCGAAATCCTGGCCATCCTGGCCCTGAGCCCACCCGATGGAGATGATCAGGTAGGAACCGGGGGCCAGGGCCCGGACGAAGCTGGCCACCACGCCCTGGGCCGTCTCGGCGTCCAGGAAGTGCAGCACGCAGCACAGGATGACGCACGCCGGGACGTCCAGGCTGAATCCGGCCTGGCGGATGCCCGGGTGGGTGAGTATCGCCTCCGGGTCGCCCATGTCCCCGTCGACCGCCACCACCTGGCGGCTGCCCGAGGCCAGCAGGGCCTGCGAATGGGCCACCGCCACCGGGTCGTAGTCGACGTAACCCACCATCGCGTCCGGGATGACGGCCCGGGCCGCCTCGTGCGTGGCCAGCCACAGGGGTGCCGCGCCCTCCGCCCGGACCGGGGACGTGGGCAGCCCCGAGCCGACGTCCAGGAACTGCCGCACCCCCTGCCCGGCCACGTAGC
>CAWAES010000014.1:0-164132 GCA_963781085.1 uncultured Actinomycetes bacterium | reverse complement strand
GGCTGGGTCAACGTCAACGCCTCCACCAACCTGTGGGAGTCGCACCTGCCGTTCGGCGGCCGGTCCGGATCGGTGAGCGGCGCGGCCGGGTCGGCGGCCGGTTCGCGATGGAGACGTTCACCGAGCCGAAGACGATCCTCTACCCCGGACCGCGGCTCAGCGGATAGCTTCGGGCCCCGGGTCCGGGCCCCGGGACTCACGGCCGCGACGTGGCCCGCGGGAGGTGCCGCGGTCAACCTGCCCGTCCGGGCGCACGCCCAGGATCGTGAGCAGGACCATCAGCACGCCTCCGCAGCAGATCGCCGAGTCGGCCAGGTTGAACACCGGCCAGTGCGGCAACTGGATGAAGTCGACGACCCAGCCGCGGAGCGGCCCGGGGCTGCGGGCGATCCGGTCGGTCAGGTTGCCCAGCGCCCCGCCGAGCAGCAGGCCGAACGCGACGGCCCAGCGGCCGCTGGCCAGGGTGCGGGCCATCCGCAGGATGGCGACGATGACGGCCACCGCGATCAGCGTGAACACGACCGTGTACCCGTCCGCGCCGAGCGAGAAGGCGGCCCCGGGATTGCGGAGGTAGTCCAGCTGCAGCAGCGAGCCCACCACCCGCACCGGCTCGTTCTCGGTGAGCGTCGCGACCACGACGACCTTGCTGATCACGTCGGCCGCGTACACCAGCAGCGCCACCGCGACGAGCACGACCAGCGCACCGGCCCGGCGCCGGGGTGGCCCCCGGTCCCGTCGTCCTCCGTGCCCCGCTGCGTCATCCGGCCTCCAATCGCCGGGTTCAAGCTATCTCAGCGGCAAACGGCGCAGTACGGAACCTACCGCGCCCCGTTCTGCTGCCAGGCGAAGGCCAGCGGTGTCAGCGCAGTCAGGTCGATAGCCGGGCTCCACGGTCGAGTAGGACTGCACGTTGTCGGCGAACACCGCGTGCTGTCCGTTGAACGAGGCGTAGGGGATGTCGCCTGGGGCGCTGGCCGCGCACCGGCGCATGTTCGGCACGGTGCCGGTGGCCGCGAACGAGTTCGGCCCCTCCACCGCCGCCCCGGCGAGGACGGGCGGCTGCCCGTCGAGCGACCCGGCCAGGTTCGCGACCTGGTGCTGCATGCAGTCCGGGAACACGGTCCCGTCCCCGACGATCAGGGAGACGCCCCACGCGTTGCTGCCGAGGATGTCGTCCAGCCAGCGCTGCGCCCAGGCCGCGTAGACTGGCCGGCCAGCCAGCGCGTCGTACTCGTCGGCCATCACCGTCAGCCCGGCGCCGTGCGTGGTGGTGTCCCACTGGTCCCAGGCGAATCCGAAGCGGAACGGGTCCTTGGCCCCGGTGTGGATGCCCTTCTCGATCTGCCCGCGCAGGTTGGCCAGGAGCTGGGCCGTGGTCACGGCCAGGCCGGTGGCGTGCTGCTCCCGGATGGTGAGGATCAGTTCGTAGTCGGCCAGGGCACTGACGTCGTAGAGGTTCAGCGTGTCGCCCAGCGCCTGCTTGCTGTGGATCCAGGCACTGGCCCAGGAGGCTGCGTCGCGCAGGTAGGTGGCGGCGGACCGGACGGGCAGGCCGGCCGGCGGCCGCGGGGTCGCGGGCCTCCTGAAGGGCGCGGGCCAGTTCGGTCGCGCCCAGCATCATGTCGTCCCGCCAGCTGGTCTCCGGGTAGAAGTCCCACGGGATGGCCGTCATCAGGTGACCCTTCCAGTGCGGGTCGGCCAGCGAGTAGACGGTCTCGGCGGAGCGCAGGCAGCCGTCGGCGTAGCCCGGGTCGGAGTGGCGCAGCACCTGGTAGCACAGCGCGAAGTCGGCGGCCAGCCGCCGGCCAGGTTCGGGCTCAGCTTCGCGCCGGGCCGCCGGCCCGGAAGACGGGCGGGTGCCGGATGTAGACGTAGTGCGGATTGGTGCCGCGGTAGTGATCATCGGCCTGCGGCAGCCGCCAGATGTCATGGTCCGCGAAGTAGTAGTTGTTCGCCTCGCCGGTGCCGACCTCGTAGTACAGCGTCCGGGAGCGCTCGTGCCACATCCGCCGCAGGAAGTCCAGGCCGAACTTGACCTCGCCGGTGAAGTCGGTGCCGGAGCGTGACCCCATCTGCCGGGGGAACGAAGCGACGCCCTGCAGCAGGACCGCCTCGGTGTAGCTGGTCGTCTCGACGAAGTGCAGGTAGTCCCCGGCGTCGAACCAGCCACCGGTCGCGTTGATCCGCACGCCCGTCGCGTACTTGGCCAGGCTGCCCTTGAAGTTGCCGTTGTCGTCGACCGGCGGGGTGCGGTAGGTCATCGCGCTCGCGTCGTTGAGATGCGCGGGCGCGCTGCGCAGCGCGCTGTGGATGAAGTCCGGGCCGTCCCGCTCGTTCTGGTAGAAGGACAGCGCGTTGGCCAGCGGCCGCGCGTACAGCTGCGCGGCCGGGCCGATCCTGAACCAGGGCGACGCCGCCGAGGCGTCACCCAGGATCCCGACCCGGTACTGGCCGGGCGCCCGGACCCCGGTGAAGCGGGCCGCCCATACCCAGCCGTAGCGCTTGCTCCAGGAGCCGAGGTTCTGCAGGGCGACCCCGGAGGCGGCCACCGTGCAGGACCCGGCCCGGACCAGGACCCAGCGCAGGTCGCCCGACGGCCGGGCCTTGGTCATGATCTCGGCCAGCTTGGCCGCGCCCGACGGGTAGCCGACCTGGTCCACCCGGATAGCGGCGGCCGGCGCCCCGGCGGGCTTGCGGTGCGAGCCGGTGGTGAGCACCGCCCCCGAGGAAGGCTCGGCGCAGATCTTGGCGATCGATCCACCGGGCGTCCCGCTACCTGATCCGGTGACAGCGCTCCCTGCCCCTGGCCGGCGTGGCCGCGCAGAGGGCCGCCGCGAGGCTGAACGCCGCGCCGCACGCCCCCGCCCGCACCGCGGCGCGTCGTGTCCTGCCCAGCCGCGTCCTGCCCTGCCGCCCACGCAGAAGATCCATCGGCCCAGGCTAGGCTGCCGCGGCCGTGCGGACAATGGGCCAGTAAAGGTTGTTACCGGTAGCAGGCTGGTTACGGCCGGGCGATGACCTGGACGGTGGCCAGGGTGGGGTCGGCAGCGTAGGCGATCCGGCCGCCGTCGGCCCGGGCCGCGCGCAGCGCGTCCAGTGCCGCCGAGGTGATTACCTCACCCGGGGCGAGTACCGGGACGCCCGGTGGATACGGCGCCACCAATTCCGCGCTCACCCGGCCGACGGCCTCGGCGGCGGAGAGGGTTTCGTTGCGGCAGAAGAATGCGTCCCGCGGCGGCATCGCCATTTCCGGAATGACCGTCCACGATGCGGCCGGAACCGGCGGCCGCGGCGGTCCCCGGTGCGCTTCGACGATGCTCGCCAGGGTGGCGGTGAAGCGGCTCACCGCGGCCTCGTCGTCAGCCAGGGTGACGATCGGGATGATCGTGTCGCGGTCGGCCATCTCCACCGGCATCCCGGCCGCGACGAGGTCGGCCTCCACCGCGACGCCGTGCGCCCCGGTCCCGGCCAGCAAGACGACGAGCTTGGCCGGCTCGACCCCCGGGCCGTCCAGCACGTCCAGGCCGGGTACCTCGCGCAGCCGGTCCCGGGCCGCCGCCACCACCCGCAGCAGCCGGGCGCACAGCTCCTCGCCGTCGCGGGCCAGCAGCGCCCGGGCCGCGTCGATGCTGGCCATGATCGCGCCCGCCGGGCTGGTCGTGTGCGTCGCCTCGAACGCCCGGTCCAGGCGGGGCGCGTCGAGCCGCCCCGCCGTCGTGCGGGCCAGCACCAGGGCCCCCTGGGTGTAGGCGGGCAGGACCTTGTGCGCGCTGGTCACCATCGCGTCCGCCCCCGCGGCCAGGGCGTGCGGTGGCAGCCCCGGCCCGAAGCCGAGGTGCGCGGCCCACGCCGCGTTGACCAGCAGCGGCACCCCGGCCTGATGCGCGGCCGCCGCGTGCCCGGCCAGGTCGCCGGTGGTGCCCACGTAGGACGGGTCGCCGAGGAACACCGCGCAGGCGTCCGGGTGCCGGGCCAGCGCGTCCGCGACCGCGCGGACCGGGACCGGGCCGGGCAGCCCGGTCGCGGGGTCCACCTCGGGCAGCACCCACACCGGCTCCAGCCCGGCCAGCACGATGCCGAGCAGCAGTGAGCGGTGCAGCGCCCGGGTGACCACGATGGGCCGGCCTGGCTGGCCGGCCGCCAGGGCGAGCGCCTGGTTGCCGTGCGTCGAGCCGGCCACCGAGAACCGGCACCAGTCAGCGCCCCACAGGCGCGCGGCCCGCCGCTCCCCCTCAGCCAGCAACTCGTCCGCCTGCTTGATGCTGTCCAGCCCGCCGTACAAGGGCGCGTCCCCAGCGGTCACCGCGCCGGTGAGGTCACGCCGCTGCTTGTGCCCGGGCACGCTCATCGGGGTCAGGGCCCCCGCGTCCGCCTGCGCGGTGAACCGCAGCCACGCGTCCAGCAGCGGCGCGTCGGCGGCCAGCCCGAGGGGGTCCCGGGGGTCCTTGGAGCCGGTCACCGGGCCTCGGCCGCCGGCTTCTGCGGCTCGTGCCGGTAGAAGGGGACGGGCTCGGGGGGCAGCGGGGTGTTGCCCAGGATCAGGTCGGCAGCCTTCTCGGCGGTCATCATGACGGGGGCGTAGATGTTGCCGTTGGTGATGTACGGCATGACCGAGGCGTCCACCACGCGCAACCCGTCCAGTCCGTGCACCCGCATCGTCGCCGGGTCGGTCACGGCGTCGGCGCCGGTGCCCATCTTGGCGGTGCACGACGGGTGCAGCGCGGTCTCGGCGTCCCGGCGGACCCAGTCCAGGATCTGCTCGTCGGTCGCGACCCCGGGGCCCGGGGACAGCTCCCCCGCGTTGTACTCGTCGAACGCAGGCTGGTTCAGGATGTCCCGGGTGACCCGGATGGCCTCGGCCCACTCCCGGCGGTCGGTCAGCGTGGACAGGTAGTTGAACCGCAGCGCCGGATGGACCGCGGGGTCGCGCGAGACGATCCGGACCGAGCCGCGCGAGTCGGAGTACATCGGCCCGACGTGCACCTGGTACCCGTGCCCGCCCGCCGGTGACGAGCCGTCGTAGCGGATCGCGATGGGCAGGAAGTGGTACATGAGGTTGGGGTAGGCCACCTCGTCGTTGCTGCGGATGAACCCGCCGCCCTCGAAGTGATTGGTGGCACCGGGACCGCCGCGCAGGAAGAGCCACTTCGCGCCGACCATGGGCCGGTTGCGCAGCTTGAGCGCGGGGGCCACCGACACCGGCTGCTTCGACCCGTACTGCACGTAGACCTCGAGATGGTCCTGCAGGTTCTCGCCCACCCCGGGCAGGTCGGCGACGAGGTGGACACCGAGACCGCGGAGCAGCTCCGCCGGGCCCACGCCGGACAGCTGGAGCAGCTGGGGGGTGTTGATCGCGCCGCCGCACAAGATGATCTCGGCGCCGCGGGCCAGCCGGGCGGTGCCGCGGCCCTGGACCGCACCGCCGCGGGCGGGCCCGGTCCGGTACTCCACGCCGACCGCCCGCTCGCCCTCGAAGAGGATCTTGGTGACGAAGGCGCGGGTGGTCACGTCGAGGTTGGGCCGGCTCATCACCGGGTGCAGGTAGGCCCGGGCCGCGCTGAGCCGGCGGCCCCGGTGGATGTTCCGGTCGAACGCGGCGAAGCCCTCCTGCCGGTACCCGTTCACGTCGTCGGTGATCGGATACCCGGCCTGCTGCACCGCGGCGAAGAACGCCTGGAACAGCGGGCCGGTGGCCGGGCCGCGTTCCAGCACCAGCGGGCCGTCGCCGCCCCGGTACTCGTCCGCCCCGGCCAGGCAGGTCTCCATCTTCTTGAAGTACGGCAGGCAGTGCGCGTAGTCCCAGTCCGCCATGCCCGGGTCGGCGGCCCAGCGCTCGTAGTCCAGCGGGTTACCGCGCTGGAAGATCATCCCGTTGATGCTGCTGGACCCGCCGAGTACCTTGCCCCGGGCGTGGTAGACCCGGCGGCCGTTCAGGTCCGGCTCAGGCTCGGACTCATACCCCCAGTCGTAGAACTTGTTCCCGATCGGGAAGGTCAGCGCGGCCGGCATGTGGATGTACACGTCCCACGGGTAGTCCGGCCGGCCGGCCTCCAGCACGAGCACCCGGGTGGCGGCGTCCGCGGACAGGCGGTTGGCGAGGGCACTGCCGGCGGAGCCCCCGCCGACGATGATGAAGTCGTACTCTGCAGGAGCCATCTGCCCTCCCAGACCGCGGGCCCGGGCCGGGAACCTGCCCGGCACGAGACGGCGGCCACGGTCTCAGATACCAGGGGCGCCCTGGCGGCGAGCCGCACCGGCCGCATCGCACAATAGCGGCATCTCGCCGGACCTGGTCGCGAAGCACGCGGCAGGCCGGGCTACCCTGCGGACGTGGTGATGCCCGAACGCGAATCCCAGCCCGCCCAGTCCCCATACGGCGCCCCGGCGGCCAGCGAGCCAGCGCCTGCCGAGCCTGCGGCCAGCGAGACGGCCGGCGGAGCGCAGCATGAGCCGCACCCCGGTGCGACCGCGTACCGGCAGACCAGGTTCCAGCCGCCGCCCGGCGCGACCGACATCCTGATCATCCGGCACGGCGAGTCCGAGGCCGCCTACATGGACAAGCCGTTCCCGCTGGTGGACGGCCACGCCGACCCGGAACTCTCGGAGAACGGGCGTGAGCAGGCGGAGCGGCTGGCCGAACGGCTGGCCAAGCAGCCCATCGACGCCATCTACGTCACCTCGCTGTGCCGCACGGCGCAGACGGCCGCGCCGCTGGCGCAGCGGCTGGGGCTGACCCCGAAGGTGGAGCCGGACCTGCGCGAGGTCAACCTGGGTGAGTGGGAAGCGGGCGTGTTCCGCAAGATGGTCGCGGACAACCACCCGATCGCCGAGCGGATGTGGGCCGAGGAACGGTGGGACGTGATCCCCGGCGCCGAGCCCGCCGACGTGTTCGAGGCCCGGACCAGCGGCGCCATCAAGCGGATCGCCGCGGCGCATCGGGACCAGCGGGTCGCGGTCGTCGTGCACGGCGGCGTCATCGCCGTGCTGCTGGCCATGGCCACGGGGTCACGGCCGTTCGCGTTCCTCGGCGCGGACAACGCGTCGATCTCCCGGCTGGTCATCATGCCGGAGCGGTGGATCCTCCGCCTCTACAACGACACCGCCCACCTGGACTACCGCCTGACCGGTGCGGATCCCGCGCCCCCAGCTGTTCCCGGACTGCCCTTGCCTCAGGCACCGGAGGCGGCCGGCTGCCACCGCGCGTAGAGCTGGTCATAGGCCCGCCGGCTGGCCGGGCCGGGGCGCACCACCACGTCCAGGCCCGGGACGGCGGGCCCGGCGTCGTCTGGTTGGGGCCGGGCGGGGTCTTCCGGCAGCAGCCCCGCCGCGCGGCCGGCCAGGATCGCCGCGCCGCGGGCCGCCGACTCGGTGTGCTCTGGCACGCTGACCCGGCACCCGAGCACGTCGGCGAGGATCTGCGGCCACAGCCTGCTGCAGGCTGCCCCGCCGGTAAGGACGACCTCCTGGCCGGTGCCGGGACCGAGGAGCTCGCTGAGCAGCCCGGCCGCGCGGCGGGTGGAATAGGCGGCGGCCTCCTGGATGGCCCGCACCTGCTCCCCCAGCCCCGCCCGCTCCCCTGGCCCCAGCCCGGTCCGCTCTCCTGGCCCCGCCTGCTCTGCCGTCCCGGCCTGGGCGGCACCCGGCCGGAGCGGGAACGGCGGCTGCCAGCGCGCCCAGGTCCAGGCGTCGGCCGGGACCAGCCGGGCGGTGAGCCCGCCGGCCCCAGGTGCTACCGCCGCGGCCAGTTCCTCCAGCTCGGCGTAGCGCAGCCTGCGGCCCGCCGGCCGGCCCGCCACGGCCTGGTCCCGGAGCCAGCGGAGCGCGAAGCCGGCGTAGAAGCTGATCCCCTCGACCAGCCACTGGCCCGGCCAGACATGGCAGATCGTGCGCAGCCGGCCGGCCGGGTCCACGGCGGGCCGCGGGCGCCACCACGGTCTGCTTCCAGAAGCTCCCGCCGGTGACCGTGAGCCGGCCGGGTCCGCAGGCCGCGGCCCGGTCAGGCCGAGCGCGGTGTCCAGTCCGCCCGCCACGACCGGTGTGCCGGGGGCGAGGCCCGTCTGGCTGGACGCCGCCGCGGACACCTGACCCACCACCGTCCCGGCCTCGACCACCTCGGGGAACAAGCCGGGCTCCAGGCCGCACCGGCTCAGCAGCTCCGGGGACCAGGCCCGCCGGCCGAGGTCGAACAGGCCCGAGGTGGAGCCGATCGACGCCTCGGTGGCCAGCGTCCGGGTGAGCCGGAACACCATCCAGTCGGCGATCATGCTGAGCCGGGTGGCGGCCGCCCACACCTCGGGCTCGTGGCGGCGCACCCAGGCCAGCCGGGGCGCGGCGCTGAGCGAGATCCAGCCGCCGCCCCGCCGGTACAGCTCGGCCGCGGTCCCGTCGGCCAGCATGACAGCCGCTTCCCGCTCGGCCCGGGTGTCGCCGTTGGCGCAGGCCCACAGCTCCTGCCCGGCGCGGTCGTAGAGCACCAGCCCGCCGCCCATGCTGGAGCAGCCGACGGCCCGCACCGCCGCCGGGCCGGGCACGGCGCCGAGTACCTCGCGGATGCAGGCGCAGATCAGCGCCCAGTTACCGGCCGGGTCGAAGGACTGTGAGCCGGGGATGCCGCCGGCCGGCGGGTGGGACCACTCGCGCTGGGCCAGGGCGGCGGCTGGCCGTCCAGGGTGACCGGCCGTCCAGGGTGAACAGGGCCGCCCGGCAGCTGCCGGTACCCGCGTCCAGGGCCAGCAGGTAGCCGTCGCCCGCCGCCCCGGTGGCCGCGACCGCCCGGGATCGGGGTACCGCGCCGGGCCCGGCCGGCGGTCACGGCCGATGACCGCGAGCGGCGGCCGCGGCGGCCCGCGATCGCGGCGGTCATGCTGCCCGGCCGGGCCACGCCCTGCCCGGCGATGTCGAAGGCCGCCCCGTGGTCAGGCGACATCCGCAGGAACGGCAGGCCCAGGGTGACCGCCACCCCCTCGCCGCGGCCGAGCAGCTTGACCGGGATGTGGCCCTGGTCGTGGTACATGGCGACGACCAGGTCGGCCTGGCCGGCCGCGGCCCGCGGGAACAGGGTGTCCGCGGACAGCGGGCCGTCGGCGTCGATGCCCCTGCGACCGGGCCTGCTCGACCGCCGGGCGGATGAACCGTTCGTCCTCCTCACCGAGGATGCCGTGCTCCCCGGCGTGCGGGTTGAGCCCGGCCACGGCGATGCGGGGCGGGCGGCCGAGCAGCCGCCGGCCGATGCCGTCGGCCAGCTCGATCGTCCGCAGCACGCTCGCCTGGGTGACCGCGTCGATGGCCTCGCGCAGCGAGCGGTGCGCGCTGACGTGGACCACCCGCAGCGGGCCCGCCATGAGCAGCACCCGCAGGTCACTGGCTGCGCACAGGTCAGCCAGCATCTCGGTCTGGCCAGGCCACGGGTACCCGGCCAGCCGCAGCGCCTCCTTGGAGACCGGGGCGGTGACCAGCGCGTCACCGTCCCCGGCGGCCACCAGCCGGGCCGCCTCGCGGACCGCCGCCACGGCGGCGCGTCCCCCGGCCGCCGAGGGCCGTCCGAGCGGCACCAGGCCGCGGTCCGGCGCCGTCCAGGCCGTCTCGCCGGCCGCTGGCCCGTCCGCCGGGTGGATGCGCGGGCAGCGGCAGGGCGAGCGCCGCCGCGGCCCGCTCGAAGTCCGCCGGGTTGCCGACCGCCGTGAACTCGGCCAGCCCGCTGGTCCCCGGATCCGCCAGCGCGCGCAGGACCAGTTCCGGGCCGACGCCGCCCGGGTCGCCCGACGTGATCAGCACGCGTGGCCGGGACGCCACTAGAGCGAGGCCTCGATCTCGGTCAGCGTCTCGTCCAGGACCCCGGCGACCAGGTCGATCTCGGCGGGCGTGATGATGTAGGGCGGGCTCAGGTGGATGTGGTCGCCGCCCTGGCCGTAGTTGGCGCCCGCCACGCCGGGCAGGATGAGGACGCCCCGCTCCAGGCCCCCCGCACGATCCGCGGGTGAGGCCGGCCTGCTCCGGGAACGGCTCCCGGGTGGCCCGGTCGGCCACGAACTCCAGGCCGGCGAACAGCCCCAGCCCGCGCACGTCGCCGATGATCTCGATGCCGCGCGGCGAGCTGCTCGAGCGCCGCGCGCAGCAGCTCGCCCTTCGCGGCCACCCCCTCGAACAGCCGGTGGGCCTGCGCGTACTGCAGCACCTGCAGGCCGACGAACGTGCAGAACGGGTTGCCGCTGTAGGTGAACCCGTGGCTGAACGTGCCCGAGCCCGCCGTGAACGCGTCGACCACCCGCTGGGCGGCCAGCACGGCCCCGAGCGGGACGTAGCCGCTGCTGATCGCCCTTGCCCATGACCACGATGTCCGGCGCGACGCCCCAGTGCTCGATGGCCAGCCAGCGGCCGGTGCGGCCGTAGCCGGTCAGCACCTCGTCGGCGATGAACAGCACGTCGTAGCGGTCGCAGATCTCGCGGATCCGCCGGTAGTACTCGGGGACCGGGACCACCGCGGTGACGGTCGAGCCGATGACCGGCTCGGCGATGAACGCGGCGATGCTGTCCGGTCCTTCCATCAGGATCGTCCGCTCCAGGTCGTCGGCACAGGCCACGCCGCAGCCCGGGTAGGTGTGCCCGAGCGGGCAGCGGTAGCAGTACGGCGGCACGATGTGCGGGGCCGGGGGCAGCATCGGCAGGAACGGCTCCCGCCAGGCCGGGCGGCCGGACAGCGACAGCGTGGCGAGCGTGCTGCCGTGAAAGCTCTGCCAGCGCGCGATGACCTTGTGCCGGCCCGGGCGGCCGCACTGCAGGTGGTACTGGCGGGCCATCTTCACCGCGGTCTCGACACCCTCCGAGCCGCCGGAGACGAAGTACACCCGGGCGGCGATCTCCGGGTTCATCGCCACCAGCGCCTCAGCGAGCTGCTCCTGCCACGGGTTGGTGAACGTCGCGCCGTAGGTGAAGCTGAGCTCGCTGCCGTGCCGGGCGATCGCGTCGGTGATCTCGCGCACGCCGTGCCCGAGCACCACGGTCGCCGCGCCGCCGACCGCGTCGAGGATGCGCTGCCCCGACTCGGTGCGCAGGTACATGCCCTCCGCGCTGACCACCGACGGGTAGGCCGCGCGCAGGTCACGGTGGAACACCGAGGAGCTCATCGGGGGTCACCTCCGCCCGCCGGGGCGACGTTCCCGGGCGGCAGCCTGCTCGCCTCCCCAGGGCGCAGGCATACCTCGGCCACGTGCAGGCCGTCCGGGAAGCGGCGCGACGGGTGCCGGTCCCAGAGCAGCCGCTCGTGGCCGGGCAGGATGCGGCTGGTCTCGCCACCGGTCACCCGCATCAGCTCGTCCAGGGCCAGCATGCAGTTCTCCTGGCTGCCCATGGCCAGGCCGATGGGGACGTACCGGCCGTCGCCGGCCATCCCTTCGATGTTCGCGTACAGGTACATCACGTCACCAGGGCACCACCCAGACGCCGGAGGTCTCGTTGCGGATCACCACGTGCTGGTGGCCGTAGGTGTGCGTGTCGAAGTCGGGCACCAGGCTGACGCCCGGGAACACGTCCTCGGCGGGGCCGTCGACCAGCCGCAGCCGGCCGTCGCCGGCCAGGCGCAGCAGCGTGGCCAGGTCGTCGATGCTGACGCCCTGCTTCAGCCAGTCCATGGCCCGCGGCAGGCTGACCGCCCAGGACCACTTCTCCACCTCGCGCCGCTGGATGTAGACGGTGGCGTTGGGGAAGGCCGCGACGTTGCCGAGGTGGTCGAAGTGGGCGTGCGTGACCAGGATCGCGTCCACGTCCCCGGGGGCCGCGCCGGCCCGGGCGAGCAGTTCGGCCGGGTCGCGCCACACCGTGATCCCGTCCTCGGCCGCGAGTTCCCGGCCGCGGCCGGCGTCCCGGTAGCCGCAGTCGACCAGGATCGTGTGCTCCGCGCTGCGCAGCAGCGTGAAGCAGTACGGGATCTCCCGCTCCCCGGCCTGGCCGTGCAGCAGCAGCCCGAGCGGCGAGCGGGCCCGGGCGAACTCGATCACCCAGATGGAGTAATCGGCCACGGCGTCCCCTCACGCGGTCACGCCCCCGTCCACCAGCAGCGGCGCCCCGGTGGTGAAGCTCGACTCCGCGCTGGACAGGAACAAGGCGGCCTGGGCCACTTCGGCCGGGTCGGCGAACCGCCCCAGCGGGTGGGCGGCCCGGTCGTCGTCCCGGACCTCGGCCAGCGGCCGGCCGCCGGGCCGGGTCGCCAGCCAGGCCTCGTGCAGCGGGGTGGCGACCGAGCCCGGGCAGACGATGTTGACCCGGATGCCGTCGCTGGCGTGGTCCAGCGCCAGCGCCCGGCAGAGCATCAGCAGCCCGCCCTTGCTGGCGCAGTAGGCCGCCCAGCTGCGGTCGGCGGTGAAGGAGTTCGCCGAGCCGGTGATGACCATCGTCCCGCCGCCGGCCGCGGCCAGCTCGGGGATGCCGAACTTGGCCAGCAGGAAGGCGCCGGTGAGGTTGACGGCCAGCACCCTGTCCCACTCTTCGAGCGTCATCTCGGGCACCGTCTTGGCCACGCCGATCCCGGCGTTGGCCCAGAGCAGGTCGAGCCGGCCGAACGTGGCCACGGCGAGGCGGACCGCGCCGGACACGTCGTCCGCGCTCGCCGCGTCGCCCGCCACGAACTCGGCCCGGCCGCCCCGGGCGTTGATCGCCTCGGCGACCCGGGTCCCCTGGGCGGCGTCCACGTCGACCAGGACCAGGGCCGCTCCCTGCGCGGCGAACAGTTCCGCGCCCGCCGCGCCGATGCCGCTGGCCGCGCCGGTGATCAGCCCGACCCGCCCGTGCAGCCGCCCGGGCCCCGGCACCGGCGGCCGGCACTGGACGGCGGCGCACGGGCGGCGGCACGGGCGCCTGGGTCACCAGCCCGCCACCCGCCTAGTGGCCGCCGGTCTGCTCGAACACCAGCTGCGCCCGGCGCATCCAGTCCTCCTGGCCGGTGACCTTGAGGTAGATCAGGATGACGACGGTGAGCACGAGGACGACGATGAAGGTCATCAGGCCCCAGAACACCGGCCCGGTGCTGGTGAACGGGGAGAAGTAGGACTTCCAGACGACCAGGATGCCGGCGGCCGAGGCGACCACCGGGACGACTAGGTGCAGCAGCGGGTTGAACTGGGCGCGGCCCTCGGTGAGGTAGTACTTGACCACCCCGATGTTGCACAGCACGTACATCAGCACCAGGCCGATGGTGATCGCGTTCGCCCAGGAGAAGAACACGTTCGCCACGCCCCAGATCAGCACGCACGCGAACGCGATGACCTGCACGCCCACCTGCAGGGCGATCGCGTTGTCGGGGGTCTTCCGCTTCGCGTTGACCTTGCCGACCATCTTGGGCAGCACGCCGGAGCGGCCCATCGCGTACCAGGTCCGGGTCCCGCCGTTGAAGCACGCGATGGACAGCGCGATGGCCGAGTTCAGCAGCGCGAACAGCAGCAGCACCCAGGCGCCGCCCCAGACCCGCTGGGCCATGGTGGCGACCGGGAAGGCGGTGGCGGTGGCGATGCCGCCCACCTTGGCGGTGCCGATACCGACCAGGTAACCCCAGGTCACGAACACGAAGTAGACGGTCAGGACGGCGACCGAGCCGACCAGCCCGATCGGCACGTTGCGCTTGGGGTTCCTGCTCTCCTCGGCCAGCGGCCCGGTGGACTCCCAGCCGCTGAACGCGAAGATGGAGAACACCACGCCGAGGAACAGGTTGCCGGCCAGGCCGAAGTGACCGGGGTTGAGCGGCGCCCAGCTGAACCCGCCCGGGTCCGGGCGAGGCCAGCCCGGTGAAGGCCAGCGCCACCATGATCACGATCTCGATGCCGCCGGTGATGATCAGCGCCTTCTCGGAGATGGCGATGCCCCGGTAGGCGAAGAAGATCACCAGCGCCACCCCGAGGACCACCCAGATCCACCACGGGATGTCCACTCCCCATTCGGACTTGATCCCCGGCTCCAGCACCGTCTTGGCCAGGTACGACATGGTGAGCGTGGCCACCGGCGGCAGCCAGATGGAGAACAGCACCCCGGCGAAGAACCCGGCCCGCGGGTGGAAGGCCCGGGCGATCCAGGTGTACCAGCCGCCCGCGGACGGGAACACCTTGGCCAGCTGGGCCGCCGACAGGGCCTGCAGGCCCAGCAGGATGCCGCCGAACAGGAACGCCCAGGGCGTCACGATCCCGGCGTAGCCCACGATGAACACGAACGACGCGAGGATCGCGAACGACGGCCCGATCGTCGCGATCCCCTGCATCAGGATGCCGGGGAGGCCGACGGCGTTCGCCTGCAGTTCGGACGCGACGGTGCCTTTACTTGTACCTGACTGACCAGCCTCGACAGCCACCGTGAGACTCCTTCCTGCCACCTACCGGGAACAGGATCACTTGAGTGCAGAGCAATCGCTCACGGATCGGTCATCCGTTCACAGGAGTATCGACCTAGCCGCTGGATCTTGGCAAGGTCCCAGCCGCCGGATCTGTTAGCGGAGGTCAGGCCATCCGGCTGGCGCCAGGCCGTGATGGCCGGGCCCGCGCGGGATGACCGGCCAGATGTCCACCACCACGCCGTCCTCCACCACGTGGTAGGCGTCGTACCAGTTGACGGTGCTCGGCGAGTACCCCGGGCACCAGCGCCACCGGGTCGCCGACCCGCAGCGGCGAGCCGCCGGCCGCGTCGAAGATGCCGTGCTCCTCGTCGAACCGGACCACCGGCAGGTCATGCCCGGCGATCGTCACGTCGGCCGGGTCGGCGACCGACTTGTTGCCCGCGTCCACGATGACCTTGCCGCTCTGCCGGCTGATCACGGTGGCCTGGATGGTGAGCGAGTGCTCGAACCCCGGCACCATCACGCCGTGGAAGTTGTCCATGACCACGTAGGTCCCGGCCTGGATCTCGGTGATGCCGGGGAAGGCCGCGGTCCAGTTCCAGGTCGCGATCCCGCCCGCCGACCGGATCGGGCAGGGGATGCCGTCCGCTTCCAGCAGCGCCGCCACGCCGGTGAAGAACGTCATCGCCAGCCGCTGCCGCTCGTGCCGCAGGTCGTTGTCCGGGGTCAGCGAGCAGTGCCCCTCGTAGCCGGTGATCCCCTCCAGGCGCAGCCCGGGCAGGCCGGTCACCTGCCGGGCCAGGGCCAGGCAGTCCGCCGCGGAGTCCACCCCGCAGCGGTCCATCCCGGTATCCACCTCGATCATGATGCCGAGCGTGGACCCGGCCGCGGTGGCCGCCGCCGAGAGGTCCGCGGCGTTGTCCGCCTCGTCCACCGCGACGAGGATCCGGTGATCGCGGGCCAGTTCGGCCAGCGCCCGGAGCTTGGCCGGATGGGCCACGGTGTTGACCACGAAGAGGTCGTCGAACCCGGCCGCGGCGAGCACCACGGCCTCCCACACGGTGGCCATGGACAGCCCGCCCGCGCCCGCCGCCACCTGGCGGCGGGCGATGTCCGGGTTCTTGTGCGCCTTGTAGTGCGGGCGGATCACGGCCGCGCCGATCTGCTTGAGCTCGCTGGCCATGTGGTCGATGTTGCGCTGCACCGCGCCGAGGTCCAGGACCAGGGCGGGCGTGACCAGCTCCGCCCGGCGCTGCCCGATGGCCGCGCCGTAGTCCCTTCTCACCTGGTCATAAGCGTCCCGCAGGATCTGTGCTGGCTCCGGCACCGGCGATCTCCTCACAACTCGGCGTTCACGATGAAGCCCCCGTCAACCAGCAGCGTGGCCGAGGTGACGTAGCTGGCGTCGGGCGACAGCAGCCAGGCGATGGCGGCGGCCAGTTCCGCGGGCTCGCCGCCGCGGTGCAGCGCGACCCGTTCGGTGTAGTAACGCAGCGCCTCCGGGTCGGCGAGCAGCGGGGCGCTCATGTCGGTCTTGACCCAGCCCGGCTCCACCGCGTTGACCCGGATGCCATGCTCGCCCAGGTCACGGCCGAGCGCCTTGGCCAGCATGCTGATCGCGCCCTTGGTGCCGCAGTACGCGGTCTGCCCGGGCGCGCCGACGTGGGCCGAGATCGAGCTGACGCAGCAGATCGCCCCGCCGTGCCCCTCCCGGATCATCTGCTTGGCCCCCTCGGTGCAGACCACCCAGGTGCCCCGCACGTTGGTCTCGAACAGCAGGTTGAAGTCGTCGACGCTCGTCTCGTCCCAGGCCATGAACGGGTTGACGGCCGCGTTGGACACCACGTAGTCGAGCCGGCCACCCTGGCCCGCCACCTCGGCCACCATCGCCGCGACCTGCGCCGGGTCGCGCATGTCGGCGGCCATGCCGAAGCCCTTGCCGCCAGCCTCGGCGATCTGCCCGAGCGTCCCGGCCGGGTCCTGCTCCGGCCGGTGGTTCACCGCCACCAGCGCGCCCTCGGCGGCCAGCCGCACCGCGGCGGCCTGCCCGATCCCGGTCGCCGCACCGGTGACCAGCGCGACCTTGCCCTCGAAACGCCGTTCCATCACTGCCCCCTAGAAGATCGCGATCGGGGTTCCCGCGGAGCTGGTCCGGCGGGCGGCCGTGCGTTCGTGACTTCGGGCCCGCCGGAGCAGGCCGGCCACGGTGGCAGGCTGTCCCGCGAGCCCAGGAACACGGCTCATCTCTGAGTTGAGCAGATGTTAACAACATGAGCAAACGCTCGCGCGGCGGCGGACGCCAGCGGCCGCGGCCGGTGAACCGCGCAGGCCGGGCCGGCCGGTTCCCGGACGCTGCGGGCATGCGGAGTCAGGCGCGGAGGGCGGCCTTGCCGCGGACCACGTGGTTGACCAGCTCGCCGATCTCCGAGATCGAGATGCGGATCTCGTCGCCCGCGCGCAGCGTGAACGGCAGGTCCGGCACCAGCGACGTGCCCGTCGAGAGCAGCACCCCGGCCGGGAACTCGTCCTCGCGGAACAGGAACGCGGCCAGCTCGGGCACGGTCCGGCGCAGGCCGGCCGTGCTGGCCTGGCCGGTCCAGGCGGGCTCGCCGCCCCGGCTGATCGTCATCTCGATGGTCAGCCCGTACGGGTCGGTGAGCTCCCAGGCGGGCCGGATCCCCGGGCCGGCCGCGCAGCCGCCCAGGTAGATCTTGGCCTGCGGCAGGTAGAGCGGGTTCTCCCCCTCGATCGACCGGGAGCTCATGTCGTTGCAGATGGTGTAGCCGACCACGTCGCCGTCGGCGTTCAGCACGGCGGCGAGCTCCGGCTCGGGCACGTCCACCTGGGAATCGGCGCGCGCGTTCACCCGGTCCCCGGGACCGGCCACCCGCCACGCGGCGGACTTGAAGAACAGCTCCGGCCGGGGCGCGGTGTACACCCGGTCGTAGATGTCGGCCGAATCCAGGCTCTCCTCGACCCGGGCGTGCATGCTGCGCTCGTAGGTCACCCCCGCGGCCCACACCTCGGTTTCCCCGTCCACCGGGGCCAGCACGCTAATTTCCCGCAACGAGGACCCTGCCTGGCGCCCGGCCCAGGTGCGCTCCGCGAGCACGGTCTCGCAGGCGCCGCGGATCCACGTCGCGGGCCGGGCCAGCACCTCGGCCATGGTCGCCACCCCGGGCAGCGGCCGGACCTGGTCACCGTCGAGCACCCCGACCTGCGGGGCGCCGTCGCCCACGCGGTACCTGATCAGCTGCACGGATCTCCCTCCGCCGGTCCGGCGGCCAGCCCGGGCCGCCCTCGGGGCAGCGTACGGCGGAGGGCTGGCCGCGTCAATGATTCATCGGACCAACAAGAAGCTTCATCTGATGAAGATGTTGACGTACGCGGGACAGGACCGTAACCTCGAGCAGGTCAGGACTTCCCTGAGCAGGAAGCGGAGGCGCCGCCCATGACCGCCGCCTACCCCGGCCAGGCCCGGCACGCCCAGGTGGTGCACGCGCTGGGCGCGGCCATCGTGCGCGGCGAGCTCGGCCCGGGCAGCCCGGTGCCCACCGAGGACGAACTGGTCAGCCAGTTCGAGGTGGGCCGCTCGGCGCTGCGCGAGGGGGTGAAGGTGCTGGCCGGCAAGGGACTGCTGGAGAGCCGGACCAGCGCCGGGACCAGGGTGCGCCCGCGGGAGTCGTGGAACCTGCTCGATCCGGACGTGCTGCGCTGGCGCTACTCCGAGGACCCGAGCCCGGCGGACATCCGGGCTCTCGCCGACCTGCGGGTCGCGCTGGAACCGGGCGCGGCCCGGCTGGCCGCCGAGTCGGCCAGCCCGGCCCAGCGCGGCGTGATCGCCGCGTCCGTGAGCGCGCTGTGGGCCACGGTCGAGGCGCCGGACGAGTTCATCGCGGCCGACCTGGCCTTCCACCGGGCCGTGTTCGCGGCCTGCCAGAACGACCTGCTGCTGTACATCCACGACGTGGTCAGCGTGGCGCTCGGCGCGATCCGCCCGCTGCACACTCACTCGGTCGCGCACAACCGCGAGACGCTGCCGACCCATCAGCGGGTGGCCGAGGCCATCCAGCGCGGTCATCACCGGAAGGCGGAAGCCGCGATGCGCGAGATCGTCGAAGGCGCCCGCGCGGACCTGATGCAGGGAGCGTCCGGCGCCGCGCGGCGCGAAAGCGCCGGGAAAGCCCGGTCCGGAAGGAGCCGGAGCCCATGACCGATGACCCCGGCCGGGTCCGGATGGAGCTACGCGACCAGGTCGCGTACCTGACCATCGACCGGCCCGCCAAGCTCAACGCGTTCACGCCGTCGATGACCGCGGCCCTGATGAGCCACGTCACCCACGTGAACGAGGAGCCGGAGGTGCGCGCGGTCGTCCTGACCGGCACCGGGCGGGCGTTCTGCGCCGGCAGCGACATCGCCGGGCTGGACGACTACGCGACGCCGTGGGAGTTCGGCAACCGCCCGGACTACTGCGACACGATCCGGTTGCTGCGCCCGCCGGTCATCGCCGCGGTGAACGGGTACGCCCTCGGCGGCGGCCTGGAACTGGCCCTGGCCTGCGACATCCGGCTGGCCGCCGAGCCGGCCACGTTCGCCGCCCCGGAGATCAAGCTGGGCTGGATCGGCGGCGGCGGGATGTCCGCGCTGCTCGCGCACAGCATCGGCCCGGGCAACGCCGCGGTCATGCTGCTCACCGGCGACCCCATCGACGCCGCGACCGCGCTGCGCTGGGGGCTGGTGACCGAGGTCCTGCCCGCGGAGGACCTGGCCGGCCGGGCCGCGGAACTGGCCGCCACCATCGCCAGCCGGGCCCCGATCGCGGCGCAGACCGCGAAACGGAACCTGCGGGCCGCGTTCGAGATGCCGCTCGGCCGGGCCATCGACTACGAACGCCAGCTGCAGACGATCTGCTTCGCCACCGAGGACGCCGCGGAGGGCCGGGCCGCCTTCGCCGCGCGCAGGCCACCAGAGTTCCGGGCCAGGTAGGGCTCCGGGCCCGATAGTTTCCCGGCCCGGTAGTTTCCCGGCCCGCTAGTTTCCCGGCCCGCTAAGGAGAGCAGAGCAGATGGGCATCCTGTCCGGCTACCGGGTCATCGACCTGACCATCGCGATGGCCGGCCCGCTGGCGGCGATGCGCCTGGGCGACCTGGGCGCGGACGTGGTCAAGGTCGAGCCGGTCAGCGGCGAGTGGCAGCGGCACACCCCGGCCGGCGGCGCGGCCGGCCACCAGATCAACGCGTCGTTCCTGTCGCTGAACCGCAACAAGCGCAGCCTCGCGGTCAACCTGAAGACCGGCGAGGGCCGGGCGATCGTGCTGGACCTGGCCCGGCGCAGCGAGGTGTTCCTGCAGAACTACCGCCCGGGGGTGGCCGAGCGGCTGGGCATGGACTACGAGTCCGTCCGCGCGGTGCGCCCGGACATCGTGTACGTGTCGATCTCCGGATACGGCGAGAGCGGCCCGTACGTCGGCCGCCCCGGCCAGGACATGCTGCTGCAGGCGATGAGCGGGGCGATGCTCAACGTGGGCCGCGCCTCGGACCCGCCCGCGCCCGCCGGCACCTACGCGGTGGACGCCATCACCGGGTACGGCGCGTTCGAGGGCGCCCTGGCCGGCCTGCTGCACCGGGAGCGCACCGGGGAGGGGCAACTGGTCACGGTCAACATGCTGGACTCCGCGATCGCGGTGCAGGCCCAGGAGCTGTCCATCTACACCGTGGGCGGGATCCCGCAGCACCGGGGCCGTGAGGTGCACGGGCACGCCTACATCCGGGCGCCGTACGGCACGTTCGCGACCGCCGACGGGTACCTGGCGCTGGCCTTCCCGCCGCTGGCCCAGCTCGGCGAGGTGCTCGGCATCGGCGAGTTCGCCGGGATGGACGACGACGTGGACGGGCACGCCCGGCGGGACGAGATCACCGCGCTGGTCCGGGCCCGGCTGCCGGAGCGCACCACGGCCGAGTGGCTGGCCGAGTTCGATCGCGCGGGGCATCTGGGCCGGCCCGGTCTACGACTACGCCGACGTGCTCGCCGACCCGCAGGTCCAGCACAACGGCTCGCTGGTCAGCTACGACCACCCGACCGAGGGACGGGTCACCACCCCCGGCTTCCCGTACCGGTTCAGCGCGACCCCGCCGCAGGTGTACCGCGGCGCGCCGCTGGCCGGCGAGCAGACCCGGGAGATCCTCGCCGAGCTGGGCTACGACGGGACGTCGGTGGACCGGCTGGCCGGCAGCGGCGTGGTCGCCGAAGCGACGGCGGTCAGCGAGCCCGGGGAGAGCTCGTGACCGTCCGGCTGACCGGACTGACCTGGGATCACCCGCGCGGCTACCGGGTGCTGGACGCGCTGGCCGGGGCGCTGGAACCGGACGTGTCGGTGTACTGGCAGCGGCAGCCGCTGGAAGGGTTCGAGTCCCGGCCGTTGCGCACCCTGGCCGACGACTTCGACCTGCTGGTCGTGGACCATCCCGGCCTCGGCGAGGCGATCCGGGACGGCGCCCTGCTGCCGCTGGACGAGGTATTCGCTGAGCCGGAACTGGCGGGCTGGCGGACGGGCTCGGTGGGCGCGTCGTACGACAGTTACGTGCTGGGCGGCCGGCCGTGGGCGCTGCCGCTGGACGCCGCCGCCCAGGTCGCGGTGGCCCGGCCGGACCTGATGGACGCCAGGCCCGCGAGCTGGGAGCAGGCCTGCCAGGCGGCCCGGGCCCAGCCGACCACGCTGTGCCTGGGCGGACCGCACGCGCTGCTGATGTTCAGCGCGATCTGCGTGGCGGCCGGGGCGGGACCGGCCCCGGACGACGCGGCGGCCGCGGGACCACGGGGCGGCCGGGGACCGCCGGGCGAGCGGGGACCACGGGCCGGCCGGAGACCACGGGCCGTTCGTGACCGAGGCGGCGGGCACGGCCGCCCTCGCGATCATGTCGGACCTGCTGGCCCACGCCGACCGTGAGCTGTCCCAGCGCAACCCGATCGGCGTGCTGGACGCCATGGCGGCCGACGGCGGGCCCGCCTACTGCCCGCTGGTCTACGGGTACGTGACCTACCAGCGCCCGCTGGGCGGCGAGCCCGGATCCTCGCGGCTGGCCGCCTTCGACGCCCCGGCGGGCCCGGGCGGGATCGGCAGCGTGCTCGGCGGCACCGGCGTGGCCATCACCCGGTCCGCCGTCGAACTGGGCGCCGCCGCGGCCCTGATCAGGACCCTGCTCTCCGACGAGGTGCAGATCGGCCGCTACGCCGAGCTGGGCGGGCAGAGCTCGGCCCGGCAGGCGTGGCAGCACCCGGGGGCCGACGCGGCGGGCGGCGGGTTCTACCGCGCTACCCTCGCCACCGTCGAGCAGGCCTGGGTGCGGCCCCGGTTCGCGGGCTACCCGGAGTTCCAGGCCGCGGCCTCGGCCCTGCTGCGCGAGGGGCTGCTGGCCGGTGAGCCGCACGCCGGGCTGGTCCGGCGGGTCAACGAGCTGTACGCGGCGGCCAGACGATCGAAGTCAACGGTGGAATGGGTGATGTCGTGACGACCGCAAGCACGTCCGGCCGGCAGCCTGGGCCCGGGCGCCTGGCCCTCGAACGGGTCACCGGCGACCTGGCCGCAGCGGGCGGCGTGCGGGCCGTGGTGCTCGACGACGGCAGCGAACGCGGGATCCGGGTCCTGGAGTTCCGCACCGGCGGGGGCCTGCGCTTCGACGTGCTGGTTGACCGGGCCATGGACCTCGGCCTGGCCGAGTTCGACGACCTGTCCGTCGGCTGGCGGTCCGCGACCGGGTTCCGCCATCCCGGGCTGCACGAGCACCACGACGAGGACGGGCTGTCCTGGCTGCGCAGCATGTCCGGGCTGGTGGTCACGGCCGGGCTGGATCACACCCTGTTCGGCGGCGAGGTCGCCGCGGAGCAGTACCACTACCCGCCGCGGCAGCAGCGTCCGGCACGGGCTGCACGGCCGGGTGGCCAACATCCCGGCCCGGCTCACCGGCTACGGCGAGCGGTGGGACGGCGACCGCTGCGTGCTCTGGGCCGAGGGCGAGGTCCACCAGGCCGCGATCTTCGCGGAGAACCTGGTGCTGCACCGCCGGATCGAGGCCGACCTGGGCGGCACCGAGATCCGGCTCACTGACCGGGTCCGCAACGCGGGCTTCGACCTGACCCCGCACATGTTCCTGTACCACGTCAACGTGGGCTGGCCGCTGCTGGAGGAGGGCAGCACGTTCGACGCCCCCATCGCGCAGACACTGTGGGAGAGCGACAGCGTGGCCGAGCAAGGGGTGTCGCACCTGGTCTTCCCCGGCCCCGCAGCCCGGGTTCGCAGAGCAGGTCTACGAGCACGCGCTCACCCCGGACCCCGACGGGCGGCAGCGGGTCCGGGTGGTCAACGCGGCCCGGGGCCGGGCCTTCGAGCTGGACTACGACCCGGCCGCGTTCCCGGCCTTCTTCGAGTGGCTGAACCTGCGCGAGGGCAGCTACGCGGTCGGGCTGGAGCCGTCCACCCATCACGTGGCCGGCGACGCGGCCGCCCGCGAGGACGGCTCGATGATCTGGCTCGCCCACGGCGAGGAGCGGCGCTACGAGACCGTGTTCCGCTTCACCCGCGGCTGAGCGCCCGTGGTCAGGGCCTCCCGTGAGGCGGCTGCTGGCCGAGATCACCTGGCGGCGGAATCAGCGGACGGCGGGCCCGGCGGACGCCGAAGAGCGCGATCAGCGGCCGCCGCGACCAGGACGCCGAACGCGATCAGCCGGGTGCTGGTGTAGCGGACCGGCGCCAGGCTGTACCGGGTGGTGGCCAGCGTGCCGCCGAGCGCGAGCGCCAGGCCGAAGCTGACCGCGGTCGCCCCGGACGGGACGGCGGGCGCAGTCCAGGTCCCCTGGGTCCAGCCGCGCGAGGCGGCCAGCGGCGGGCTGCTGGCCCAGAACGCCCAGCTGCCGGTGGCCGTCCGGTAGTAGGTGTTGAACACCACCGGCCCGCTCGACTTGTACCAGGCGCCCAGCGTGTAACGGCGTCCCGCGGTCGCCGCCGGCGCGCACGCGCCCAGGTCCATGGTGGGCACGATCTGCGCCGTGCCAGATTTTCGTTGCGTCAAAGAAATAACCTCAGCCCCCGCCCCACCCGGGCCGGCCCGGCGCTGGTAGCGGAAGGTGGCGTGGTTCGTGCCGTACCGGCCGGCCTGGAAGCAGGCCGGCAGTCCCGCCCGCGGCGACCGCGGACAGGCGGGAGTTGACGACCCCCGGCGGCGGGATGGGCCGCGGGCCGGGACCGGCCACCGCGGGGCGGACCGGGCCGCCGATCACCTGGCGGACGGTGCGCACGCTCACCCCGTGCCCGGCCTGGCGGGCCAGCCAGCCGAGCACGCTGCCCAGCTCGGGCCGGGTCACGCCCAGCGCGCAGGCCTGGGCGCAGACGTCGTGGATGGTGAAGATGATCCAGCCGCCGCCGTGCTGCTGGGCCCCGGTGACGATCTTCTCGAAGGTGGCCGGTGACCACCTGGTGCCGACCGACGCCACTTCGATGGGCGCGCGCAGCAGGTACGGGTTGCGGGGCGGGATGGTCTCCGCCCAGGCGCAGTGCGGGCACAGCCCGGCGCCGCGCAACTGCCCGGTGCCCAGCGCGGAGTTGTAGCCGCAGCGCCGCGCGAGGTTCTGGAGAGTCTGGTTTACCAGCGCGAACGGGTAGGCGAAGTCGGTGACGCGGAAACCCCAGTGGGTCAGGTTGACCCGGTCGTCACAGATCTCCCGCTGGGCCTCCGCGGCGGGCAGCGCGGCCAGCGGGACATGCTGCACGGACAGGCCGCCGATCTCGTTGCCGTCCGCGGCGATCTGGCGGACCTCGCCCAGCGTCAGGTACGGCGATGCGGCAGCCGGGTCCGTTCCCGGGCTGGCAGACCAGGCCGGACGGCACGTAGAAGGTGGCGTGCATCCGGTAGTGCTGGAAGACCGGCAGCGCGCCCATCTGGTCCCCGAGGCCGCCGCCCCAGGTGAACGTGACCACGGTCCGGGCCGCGGGGGCTGCGCGTGGCCCGGGACTGGCTGGCCGTGGCGGCCCGCGCTGGCCCGGGCCGCGGCGCTCCACGCGATCAGCGTGAGTACCACGGCCGCGAGAACCACGAGCGCCGCCACCGCGCGGCGGGCCTGCCGCTGCATCTATCCCCCGGTGCCAGCCGCTGCCGCCCGGCGCGGCCGTACCGATCCATCATGCGCCCGGTCCGCAGCGCCGGCCACGGGCGCGGCCGGCCCGCCCGCCCCATCCAGGCTCGATATGAGCGAACGCTCAGCACCTTGACATTTGCGCACAATTGGAGAACTTTGGTATTCGCCCTGGTGAGGATGGCTAACGACATGCCTGAACTGTTCGGCACCGGCTACCCGCGAGCCGGGTTGCTGCGCCGCGTCGGGCGCCTGGAGCAGGTCGCGGGGGTCCGGCTGGTCACGCTCGGGGACGGCCTGGGCCGCGGGGTCCGGGTGCTCGAATTCCGGACCGGCACCGGGTTCGCGTTCGAGGTGCTGATCGACCGCTGCTTCGACGTCGGCCGGTGCGAGCTGGGCGGGCAGCCGCTGAGCTGGCTGTCCGGGGCCGGGGTCAGCGGGCCCTGGTACTACGAGCCGGACGACTGGGGCTGGTTCCGCGCCTGGGGTGGCGGCATGGTGGTCACCTGCGGTCTCGACCACACCCTGGGACCGGCCGAGGACACCGCCGCCCACTTCAACCAGCCGCACATCCAGTCGTCGGTCCGGTACGGGCTGCACGGCCGGGCCGGCGGCCTGCCCGCCCGGCTGACCGGGTACGGCGAGCGGTGGGAGGGCGACGAGTGCGTGCTGTGGGCCGAGGGCGAGGTGCTCCAGTCCGCGGTGTTCGCCGAGCAGCTCGTGCTCCGGCGGCGGATCGAGGCCCGGGTCGGCGCGTCGGCGTTCACCATTCACGACGTGGTCGAGAACACCGGGCACACGCCGGCCTCGCACATGTTCCTGTACCACTGCAACGCCGGCTTCCCGGTGCTCGACGAGGGCGCGGAACTCGTCGTCCCGAGCCGCCAGACCAGCACGGACTACGGCGTGCCGGTCGACGGGTACCAGCTGATGTCCGGCCCGGTCCGCGGGGCCACGGAAGCGTGCTTCGAGCATGAGCTCGTCGCCGAGCCGGCCGGGACCGTGCCGGTGGGGGTGCTGAACCGGGCCCGGGGCCTGGGGGTCTACCAGGTGTTCCGGATCAGCCAGCTGCCGCACCACACGGTGTGGCGGATGCTGGGCGAGGGTACCTACGCACTCGGCCTGGAGCCCAGCACGAACCGGGACGCGGGCCGGGCGGACGCCCGGGAGCGCGGCGAGCTGCAGTGGCTCGAGCCCGGCGAGACGCGCCAGTACGACCTGGAGATCGGCGCGCTGCAGGGGACGGCCGCCCTGGACGAGTTCGGGGACCGGGTGTCCCGGCTGCTTCCGGCCCCTCCAGCGGATTCGGCTCCAGCAGATTCGGCTCCAGCGGATGTGGCTCCAGCAGATTTCGTTCCGGCAGACAGTTTTCAGCAGACAGGCGGTGAGTGATTCCGTGACCACTCTGACCCGGCCCGCGCCGGTCACCCTGGCCGAGTTCGAGGAGATCTTCGAGGCGGTCAAGAACTGGGGCCGCTGGGGTGCCGACGACACGCGCGGCACGCTCAACTACCTCACCCCGGACCACGTGCGGGCCGCCGCAGCCCTGGTCCGGTCCGGGCGGCAGGTCACGATGTCGATCCCGATGAACACCGTGGCCGGGCCGGACAACCCCAGCCCGGTCACCCATCACGTGGTCCAGGGGCACGACATCGACATCGGCTCGGGCAGCCTCACCTTCGCCACCGACTACCTGGGCCTGGCCTTCCACGGCGACTGCCACACCCACATGGACGCGCTGTGCCACATCGCCTACCGGGGCCAGGTCTACAACGGCGGGCCCGCCCTGGAGGTGATGACGACCAGGGGCGCCACCGCGCTCGACGTGACCAGCTACGCCAACGGGCTGGTCGGCCGGGGCGTGCTGCTCGACATCCCCCGGCTGCGCGGGGTGAAGTGGCTGGAGCCGGGCGAGGCGGTGACCCGGGCCGAGCTGGAGGCGGCCGAGCAGGCCCAGGGCGTCCGGCTCGGTGAGGGCGACATCCTGGTCTTCCGCACCGGCCATCACCGGCGCCGGCTCGAACTCGGCGCGTGGAACAACGACTACCCGCCCGCCGGGGAGGGCAAGGCGGGCCTGCACGTGGACACGATCCCGTGGATGCACGAACGGCGGATCGCGGCGTTCCTGCCGGACGGCGACGGGGAGACGGTGCCCAGCAACGTCGAGGGGATCCTGTACCCGATCCACCCGCTGCAGATCACCGCGATGGGCATGTTCGCCTCGGACAGCCTCCAGCTCGAGGACCTGGCCCAGGCCTGCGCGGAGGAGGGCCGCGACGAGTTCATGGTGGTCGGCCTGCCGCTGCGGCTGCCCGGCGCGACCGGGTCGCCGTGGAATCCGATCGCCATCTTCTGAACAGGCGGTGGAGGGCGTGAACCAGCAGCCCGGGGTGATCCGGAGCAGGTCTGGCGGCGGATCCTTAACGCGGGCGGCAGCGGGCCGTGCCGGGCTGGCCGGCCCGCCCGGCCGCCACCCTGGGCGGCGGCCTCGCCGTGAACACGGAACTGCCGGGCCGCCGCGATGACGGTCCCGGCCAGCCCGCTCCGCGAGGCCATCCGGCGGCCGCTGCCGCTGGACTACCACCCGCTCTACCGCTTCTACGAGGGCGGGTCGCTGACCAGGACGTTCCGCGGCCTGCCCGCGCGGCCGGACGACTGGTGGTCCGAAGACTGGGTCGGCTCGTGCACCCAGGCCGGCAACGACGACCCGGATGGCCGCCGCAGGGCCTGAGCCGGGTCCCTGTCCCCGGGGGCGGCGCCGGTGACGCTCCGCGAACTGGTCGAGGCGCTGCCCGAGGAGATGGTCGGCCGGCGGTTCGCCGAGCACTGGGGGCCCATCACCGGCGTCCTGGTCAAGCTCCTGTCCCCGGCCGGCCAGGTGCCGCTGCACGCGCACCCGACCCGGGAGTGGGCGCGCCGGCACCTCGGCTCACCGTTCGGCAAGACCGAGGCGTGGATCCTGCTCGACACGCCGGGCGACGGCCAGGAGCCGGCCTACGCGGGCGTCGGCTTCGTCCCCGGGACCTCGCGAGCCTGGTTCGCCGACGCGGCCCGCCGCCATGACACCGCGGGCATCCGGGCCACCCTGCACCGCACCCCGGTGCACCCGGGCGAGGTGTACGTCGCCCACGCGGGCGTGCCCCACTACCTGGGGCCGCAGATCTCGTTCATCGAGGTCCAGGAACCGAGCGACCACATCGTGATCCCGGAGACGTCCGGGGCGGACGACGACGGGGCCACCATGGGCCTGGGCTGGGACCTGGCCCTGGACATGATCGACTACACCGCGGCCGGGCGGGCGGAGACCCTGGCCCGGGCCCGCCAGCAGCCGCGCGTGCTGCGCACCAGCCATGACTCGCGTGAGGTGCGCCTGTTCTCCGGCGACGTGCTGCCCTTCTTCGACGCCACCGCGCTCGAGGTTCCCGGCGAGATCGAGGTCAGCGACGGGCGGTTCTCGATCGCGGTGGTGGCCGCCGGCGACGGGTGGGTCGAAGGCGACTTCGGCAGCCAGCCGATCCGGCGGGGCCAGACCTTCGCCCTGCCCGCCAGCCTGCCGGTCCGGATCCGGGCCGGCCGCGAACCGGTCCGGGTGATCCGCTGCCTCGGCCCCGCTGTGCCATGACTCGCCGCGATCCCGCCGGCCTGGGCCCCGTCCAGGGCGCGGCCATCCCGGCTCTGGCCGACCGGGGCTGGCCCGGGCCAGGGCTGGCCTGCCGGAGCCGGTTAGCGGGTGCTCGCGCGCCGGCCGGGCCTGCCGGGACGGCGCTGACCGTCGCGCGGCCCGCTCCGGGATCCGCCCGGTGAATGGGGCGTGAACCCTTGCCGGCGAAATGCGTGCCGTGCATACTGTCTCCCAAAGTGAACATTTGCGCAGTGTCCGAGCAAATGCTCGAGTACTGCCCCCCGGGTGCTCCGCAGCCAGAGCTGCCCCCGACCCCAGCGACTCCCCCCGAGTCACACCCCCGAGCAAAAACCGCAACATCCACCCCCGCGGAGGCGGACATGGATTGGAACGTCCCGGAGCAGCCGACCACCCCCCAGCCAGACCCGCAGTCCCGCGCGGCGAGTCCGGGTCCCGCCCCGCGCCCGCCGCTGTCCCGGCGGCGCTTCCTCGGCCGCGCGGGCGCGACCGCCGGCGCGCTGGCCGTCGCCGGGCCGGTGCTGGCCGCCTGCGGCACCACCAGCACCGGCAGCAGCGCGAGCTCGAGTTCGTCGGGAAAGCCTTCCGGTAACCGGAAGAAGATCGGCTTCAGCCAGCCGGACACCAGCGCCTCGATCTGGGCCCCGCTGATGGCCGGCGCGCAGCAGGAGTGCAAGGCGCGCGGCTACGAGCTGCTCGAAAGCCACGCCAACTCGCAGCTGAACGGGCAGCTGTCGGAGATCCAGACCTGGATCGGCGAGGGCGTCGGCGCCATCGTCGCGCTCCCGCTGGACAACAACGCGATCGTCCCGCTCATCCACAAGGCGCACGCCGCGGGCACCAAGTTCCTCGACTACTCCGACAACGCGCTGCCCGGGGTGGACGGCTGGGTCATCTTCGACAACCTGCAGGGCGCCAAGCTCGTCGGCACCTACGCGGGACAGTGGGTCAAGCAGAACCTCGGGGGCCAGGCCCAGGTCGCGCTGCTGACTCACCAGATCCAGCTGACCGGCAGGCAGCGGGTCGAGGGCTGCGTCAAGGCGCTGCAAGCGGTGGCGCCGGGGGCCAAGGTCGTCGCCCAGCACGAGGGCGTCCTCTCGCCGGACACGTTCCCGGCGTTCCAGACCATGCTCCAGGCTCATCCCGGGATCAACGTCGTGATCTGCATCGCGGACGAGGGCTGCGACGGCGTGCTGCGCGCCTTCGAGGGCACGCATCCGTCCGCCCAGCGGACCAAGGACATGTTCATCTGCGGCTTCGACGGCTCGGGGCCGGTGATCAAGGAAATCGGGACGGGCGGCCCGATCCGGGCGACCGGCGCGCTCGACGCCGTCGCCATCGGCAAGGCCTGCATCACGGCGGCCGCCAACGCCATCGAGGGCAAGTCGCCCACCAAGATCAACTTCCCGTACGTGCTGTGCACGTACCAGACCAAGGCCGTGAACCAGAAGCTGCTCGCCGAGCTCAACGGCTAGCGGCACCTGGTGAACCCGACAGCCGGGAGACTCCGCCGGACGAGCGCCGGCACCTCTGGGAGGGCAACCGCATGAACGCACGGCCACTGGGGCATTCCTGGCTCGGCGGCGGAGCCCCCCGGCTCAGGAACTCGCGCAACTCGCTGCAGCGGCTGGCCTCGGCGCAGGGCGGCGGGCTGTTCGTCGCGCTCGTCCTGCTGTCGCTGTACTTCAGCGTGGCCACGGGCAGCTTCTTCACGCGCAGCAACATTCTCGTGGTCCTCGAGCAGATATCGGTCCTCGGCATCGTCGCGGTGCCCGGCGCCATGCTGCTCGTCTCCGGGAACCTGGACCTGTCGGTGGGCTCGGTGGGCGGCCTGGCCGCGGCCTGCTTCGGCGAGTTCGACAAGATCTTCGGCTGGCCCGTCTGGCTCGCCGCGCTGGGCGCGCTCGCGGTCGGGGCGGCCTGGGGCACGATGAACGGGGTCCTGATCTCCTACCTCGGATTCTCGCCCGTCATCGTCACCCTGGGCGGTTTCGCGGGCGCGGCCGGCCTGGCCCAGACCATCACCAGCGACAGCACCCGGTCGGGCTTCGGCTCCGCCTTTGACTTCCTCGGTGACGGCACGCTGGTCGGGATCCCGGTCATCGTGCTCATCTTCTTCGCGGTCTTCCTGATCGGGGTGTACGTCTGGTACGAGACCAGCACCGGGCGTCACCTGATCGCGATTGGCGCCAACAAGAGCGCGGCCACCGCGCTCGGCGTCGCTTCCAAGCGGCTGCCCTGCGTGATCTACATCCTGTCCGGCACCGCCGCCGCCCTGGGCGGCCTCATCGTCACCGCGCAACTGGACGGCGCCTCGGTGCAGATCGGCGTCGGCCTCGAACTGCAGGTGCTGACCGCGATCCTGCTCGGCGGGGTGGCGTTCAACGGAGGGCGCGGCTCCTTGTGGGGCACGCTGGCCGGCATCTTGTTCATCGGCGTCCTCGACGACGGCCTCATCCTCATCAACGTGGGGCCCTACGTCGCGGACCTGGCCGTCGGCGCGGCGCTGGTGGTCGCCGCGGCCCTCGACGTGCTGTACCAGCGGCTGGAGCGGGTGCCGGTGGCGGAGAGCGCTGAGGCCGAGGCCCTGGAGACCGACAAGACCGCCGCGCCGCCGCGGGGCCGCCCGCCTGGCCCGGTCCCGGGCGAGCTGGCCGGAGCAGGGCCAGACATGAACGGATCGTCGGCGGAGGCAGGGCGGGACGGTCCCGTCCCGGCCGCCGGCCAGGGCCGCCGGGCGCCCGCGCTGGAAGTCTCGGACATCACCAAGCGGTACGGGCCGGTCGTCGCGCTCCGGGGGGTCTCGCTCGCCCTGGACCGCGGCGAGGTACTGGGCCTGGTCGGCGACAACGGGGCCGGGAAGAGCACGCTGATCTCGATCATCTCCGGGGTGACCAGGCCGGACTCCGGGGAGATCCGGCTGGACGGCAAGCCGTGGTCCGAAGGAGGCGTGCGCACCATCCGGGAGGCCGGGATCGAGACCGTGTTCCAGAACCTGGCCCTGGTGCCCACGCTCAGCATCGCCGAGAACATGTTCCTGGGCCGGGAGCTCCACGGGCCGGGCCGGCTGGCCGCCGCGGTGCGCCGGATCGACAAACGCCGGATGCGCCGCGAGGTGGAAGGGGCCTTTACCCGGCTCGGGCTGCGGATGCCGCCCGTCACCTCGAAGGCGGGCGCCCTGTCGGGCGGCCAGCGCCAGGCGGTGGCGGTGGCCCGGGCCGTGCTGTGGGGCAGCCGCGTGGTCATCATGGACGAGCCCGCGGCCGCGCTGGGCGTCCAGCAGACCGAGGCCGTACTGGCGCTCATCGGCAGGCTCAAGGCGGAGGGGGTTGCGACCCTGCTGGTCAGCCACAACATGGAGCACGTGCTGCGGGTGGCGGACCGGGTCGCGGTGTTCCGCCTGGGCCGCAAGATCGCCGATCTGGACCAGCGGGAACAGCCGGTGACCGGGATGCACCTCGTGGGACTGATCACCGGCGCGACGTCGGCCGGCTCATGACCGGGCCGCCGGGGGCGGGCGGGCAGGCCGCCGCGGACGGGGCGCCGGTCGTGCTGATCACCGGCGGCGCGACCGGCATCGGCCGCGCCTGCGCCGCGGCCTGCGGCGCCGCCGGGGCCACCGTGGTCCTGCTCTCACTGCCCGGCCCCGACCTGTCCCTCGCCGCCAGCGAACTGCGGGAGGCCGGGGTGGCGGCGCACGCCGTGGAGGCCGACGTCCGTGACTTCGGGTCAGTCCAGCAGGCGGTCAGCCAGATCGCCCGCGACCTGGGCCGCATCGACGTGCTCGTCACCAGCGCCGGGATCGCCGACCAGTCGAGCGTCACCGGCGGCTCGCCCGAGCGCTGGCAGCAGGTGGTGGCGACCAACCTGATCGGCACCGCCAACAGCATCAGGGCGGTCGCGCCGCTGATGACGCAGGCGGGCACCGGCGACATCGTGGTCATCGCCTCGGTCTCGGGACGGGAGACCTACGTGGGCGAGCCGCTGTACATCGCCAGCAAGTGGGGCGTGGTCGGCCTCGGTCACGCGGTCCGCAAGGAACTCCAGTCCAGCAACGTCCGGGTCGCCCTGATCGAGCCCGGCCTGGTGGACACCCCGCTGACCCGGGGCAGCCCGGCGGTCCGGCCCCTGGTCGAGGCGGGCGGGGCCCTGCTGCCCGGCGACGTCGCGGACGCGGTCGCCTGGCTGATCTCCCGGCCGCGCCGGGTGGCCGTGACCGAGCTGGTGATCCGGCCCGCCGCCGTGCACGACATCGAGAAGATCTAGCCGATGACAGCCACTGCGGTACCAGGTCCTCCGGTGCCAGATCCTCCCGCGACCAGGCCGTCCGGGCCGGGCGTCCGGGTGCTGAGCGACCTGGGGATCCCGCTGGCCGACGGGACCCAGCTGTCCGGCGACCTGTACCTCCCGGAGGGGCACGCGCCGGGGCCAGTGCTGGTCAGCTACTACCCCTACCGCACGGACGACATCATCGGCAGCCTCTTCGAGCACACCCGGATCGGCCTGGCGCGGCGCGGCTACCCGACCCTGTTCGTGGACATGGCGGGCACCGGGGCGTCTGAGGGGAGCTACGGGGAGAGCTTCGACCTGCCCCGGGAAGGCCGGGACTGCGCGGAGGTCATCGAGTGGGCCGCCCGCCAGGACTGGTGCGACGGCACCGTGGGCGCCTGGGGGGTCTCCTACGGCGGGATGACCGCCCTGGCCGCCGCGGCGGCCCGGCCACCGCACCTGCGGGCGATCGCCGCGGTCTACGCCACCACGGACATGTACCGCGACACCATCGCGCCCGGGGGCAGCCCGGCCATGCTGGGCCGCTACGCCTGGGCCGCGCACATGGTGGCCCTCGGCCTGTGCCCGCCGACCCGCCAGGACCCCGGCGGCCGCTGGGAGCGGATCTGGCGGCAGCGGCTGCGGCGGCTGGCAACTGGCCAGCCCCAGGCCCTGGCCTGGCAGGCGCACCCGGACCGGGACGACTACTGGCAGGCGCGGGTGGTGGACGCGAGCGCCATCGACGTGCCCGCCATGCTCATCGGCGGCTGGACCGACGCCTACGCTGACGCCATCCTCCGCGTCCACGCCCAGGTGGGCGGGCCCAAGAGGCTGATCATGGGCCCGTGGATGCACGTGCTGCCGCATCTGTCCCAGTACCAGCCCTACGACTGGGTCGGCGCGATGGCGGACTGGTGGGACACCCACCTGCGGCCCGGAGCGCCCCGCCCCGAGCCGGACCCGCCGGTGCTGTTCTTCACCGGCGGCGGCGGCTGGCGGGCCGCACGTGCGTGGCCACCCGAAGGAGTGTCCAGCAGGCAGTTCTTCCTCGCCGGGCATCGCCTCGCGGCGAGTCCGCCCGCTACCCCCGCGCGGCGTGACTACCAAGCAGATCCGCTGGTGGGCCTCACGGCGGGGATCTGGGACCCGTTCGGCACCGGCCAGCGGCTGGCCCGAGGAACAGAGCAGCGACGACGCACGCAGCCTGACCTTCACCAGCGACCCGCTACCCGAACCGCTGCTGGTCGCGGGCGCCCCGGAGGCCGACCTCTACCTGGACCTGCCGCCGGACACCGAGCTGAACCTGGTCGCGCGCGTCTGCATGGTCAGCCCGGACGGGCGGTCCACGCTCATCACCACCGGCTGGCGCCGGGTCCCGCCCGACGGCGGCGGCCGCCCTCAGGCGGCACGGATGATCACGGTCACGCTCGGCGCGGCGGCCTTCGAGCTTCCGGCCGGCTCGCGGGTGCGGCTCTGCGTGGCCTGTGCCGACTTCCCGCACATCTGGCCGTCACCGGTAAACCCCGTGCTGGGCCTGCTGACCGGGCCAGCCGTCGGCCTCGGTGCTCCGGCTGCCGGTCAGCGGGGAGGCCGGCCGGACGGACACGCCCGCCACCGTCGCGCCACCGCCCGCGGGGCCAGACACCGGATGGGTCACGGACGGCGAACCGGTCTACCAGGTGACCCAGGACAAGGCCGCCGCCGAGACCGCCGTGACCTTCGGGGCCAGGTCGCGGCTGCAGCCGCCATCCGGCGCCGACCTGCGCCTGGACGAGACGTTCACGGCGCGGGTCAGCCCCGGGCGGCCAGCAGGTGCCACGGTGCTGGCCCAGGTCGGCATCGTCTCCGCCTGCCGGCCGGCGAGCGGGTCCAGATCGCGGTGCGCAGCACCTCGCACCGGCGGTCCTCCGTCATCGCGGCCAGCGTCAGCCTGGACGGGACCACGGTGCTGGACCAGCGATGGGCGGGCGGTCCCGGGGAAGACCCCGGGCCAGCCCGGCACGACCCGTGACGAGACGAAACGGAGAACCCAGCGTGGAACTCGTCGGCTATGCGCAACCGTGCGTCGCCTATCCAGGCGGCACCGTGGACGTCAAAGTCAGCAGCACGCTGCCCGAGTTCACCGCCGAGGTGGTGCGGCTCGGCCTGCAGGCCGAGCCAGCCGT
Organism: uncultured Actinomycetes bacterium; assembly: GCA_963781085.1. Classification (GTDB taxonomy): domain Bacteria; phylum Actinomycetota; class Actinomycetes; order Streptosporangiales; family Streptosporangiaceae; genus RYN-230. Next base: position 129,622 of record CAWAES010000014.1, on the reverse strand, counting down.
CCCCCCGGTCGGCGGCCGGTTTCCCGGCCGGTACCAGGGTCTGCTCAGCGGCTCCTACCTGGTGGCCGACCTGAACGGGGAGGAGCCGGCCACGGCCGGGCAGACGGCGACGCTGTGGTTCTGCCCCAGCTGGCTGTCCGGACCCCAGTGCCTGATGGCGGGGCAGGCCCGCGACGGGGGCTGGGAGCTGGGGATCGGCGAGGACTGCCGGGTCAGCGTGGCCGTGCGGCCAGGACCGGACGCGCCGTCGCGCGGCCACTCCGCCGGCCCGGTGCTCGAGACCGGGCACTGGTACTTCGCGGCCGCCAGCTGGGACGGCGAGGGCCGGGTCACCCTGGTGGTCCTGCCCCGCAGCTCCGGGAGCGCCGTCCTGGCGGCCACTTCCGGACTCCCGGCCGACGCCGGGCCGCACGACCTGGGCGTGCCCTGCCCGGCGGCCGGAGCTCATCAGCGTCGGCGCGGCGGTACGCGGGCCGGGGCCGGAGCGGTGCTTCAACGGGAAGATCGACACTCCGCGGCTGTTCTCCGGCTCGCTGGACGCGGCCAGCCTGGCCGCCCTCGCGGCTGACGCACCAGCCGCGCGCGTCGGCGGCCTGCGCCACGAGTGGCGCTTCGGCCCGGACGCGTCGCGGCCGCCGTTCCGGGTCCGCGACACCGGCCCGGGCCGGTGCGACGGAACGCTCGTCAACTCGCCCGCGCTGGGCGTGACCGGGCGGAACTGGACCCCGGGCACCGAAAGCTTCGTGGTCCGGCCGGAGGAGTACCGGGCGGCGTACTTCCACGAGGACGACCTGACCGACGCGGGCTGGGAGACCAGCCTGTCGTTCCAGGTGCCAGCGGAGTGGCCGAGCGGCGCCTACGGGATCAGGCTGCGGGCCGGCGAGCACGAGGACGTGGTGCCGCTGATCGTCAGCGCCGCGCCGGGACGGGCCGGAGCGGGTCAGCCCGCCCGGGCCCGGCCCCGGCGGGCCCTCGGCCGGCCCGCGGGCCGTCCCCGCGCCGCGGTGCTCCTGCCGACCTTCAGCTATCTCGCCTACGCCAACGAGCACGCCTCCTGGGAGCATCCGATCAGCTCCGCGGGCGACGCCTCCGCGCTGCCGGTGACCGACCGCGACCGCTTCATGGCCTCGCACCGGCTGCTCAGCCTGTACGACCTGCACCCGGACGGCACCGGGTGCTGCCTGTCCTCGTGGCGCCGCCCGGTGCTGAACATGCGCCCCGGCTATCACCTCCCCCTGATCCGCGGCCCGCACCAGTTCAGCGCCGACCTCGAGCTCCTGCACTGGCTGGAGCACGCGGCAGATCGAGGTCGATGTCCTGACCGACGACGACCTGCACACCCGCGGCGCCGCCGCGCTGAGCCCGTACCGGGTGGTGCTGACCGGAAGCCACCCGGAGTACTACAGCACCCAGATGCTCGACGGGCTGGACGGCTACCTCGCCGCCGGGGGGCGGCTGATGTACCTCGGCGGCAACGGCTTCTACTGGGTCACGACCGCGCCGGAGGACGACCCGTTCCTCATCGAGGTGCGGCGGGGACAGGCGGGAACCAGGGTGTGGGAGTCAGCGCCCGGCGAATGGCACCAGGCCATGACCACCGAGCGCGGCGGGCTGTGGCGGCACCGGGGCCGTTCCCCGCAGTCGCTGGCCGGGGTGGGGTTCACGGCGCAGGGATTCGACGCGTCGCTGCCCTACCGGATCGTCGCCGGCCCCGGGGAGGAACGGGTCAGCTTCATCCTCGAGGGCATTGACCCCGGCGCGCCGCTGGGCGGCAGCGGCTCGGTCCTCGGCGGTCCGGCGGGGTTCGAGATCGACCGGGCCGACCCGGCGCTGGGCACGCCGCCGCACGCCGTGGTCGTGGCGTCCGCGCGCGATTTCAGTCACGCCTACCAGGGGGCGGTGGAGGACGTGACCACGGCGGACTCCCGCCAGGGTGGCCCGGACAGCGCACTGGTCCGGTCCGACGTCGTGTTCTTCGAGACCAGCGCTGGTGGCGCCGTGTTCTCGGTGGGCTCGATCGCGTGGTGCGGCGCCCTGCGCCAGGCCGGGGCGGAGACGCCGGTGGGCCGGATGACCGGGAACGTGCTGACCCGGTTCCTCGACGAGGCACCGTTCACCGCCCGCCCGGCCCGGGTAACCGTGAGCGAACGCTCAGTTGATTAACATACGCTCAAAGCGGCGCGATCATGGCGCCCCGTCTCCCTGGGAGTCCCTATGGCAGCGTTGCCGGGTCCTGCCGCACAGATCCTGGCCGACCCGGGGCTGACCGGGGCCGTCGTCATCGTGACCGGAGCGGGCAGCGGCATCGGTGCGGCGGCGGCCCGCCAGCTCGGCGCCGCCGGCGCCCGGGTCGTCCTGGTCGGCCGGCGCCCGGACCCCCTGGACGAGGTGGCCGGGAAAATCCGGTCCGCGGGCGGTGACGCGCTGTGCCTGCCCGCCGACCTGGCCGATCCCGCCAGCCCCGGAGCGCATCGCCGCGGCCTGCCTGGATCACTACGGCCACATCGACGGACTGGTCAACAACGCCGCCGTGATCCAGCACCATCCGCTCGGCGAATGGGACGTGGCCGGCTTCGACGAGCACGTCGCCACCAACGTCCGGGCGCCGTTCTTCCTGATCCAGGCCGCCCTGCCCGCCCTCCGCGAGTCCGGCGTGCGGGCCGTGGTGAACATCAGCTCCTCGTCGGGCACGCTGCACCGGGTCGGCCAGTCGGTGTACGCGATGACCAAGTCCGCGCTCGACTACCTGACCCGCACCCTGGCTGGCGAGCTGGCTCCGCTCGGCGTGCGGGTGAACGGCATCGCGCCCGGCCCCATCGACACGCCTATCCACGCCACCTGGGCGGAGGACCTGGACGAGGCTTACCGCTGGCTCAGCGGCCAGGTACCGCTCGGCCGGATCGGCACCCCGGAGGAAGTCGCGCTCTGGATACTGCTGCTGCTGAGCCCGGCGGCGTCCTTCCTGACCGGCGCGGTGATCCCGCTGGACGGCGGCCAGGTGATCGACCGTGAGTAGGGCACCGCGGGGAGACAGGGGTTACCGGTGAGCGCAGTTGACAGCAGGTCGGGGGCGGAGGAGCTGCTGCTCCGGGTGGCCTGGTTCTACTACAAGGACGAGCTGACCCAGGACGAGATCGCCCGGCGGCTGTCGGTGTCCCGGGCGTCGGTCGGGCGCATGCTGGACCGGGCCCGCAAGGTGGGCCTGGTCTCGATCAACCTGAACGCGGACCACCTCGACGCGTTCGAGGTCAGCAGCGAGCTGCGGCGCACCTTCGACCTGACCGAGGCGCTGGTCGTCCCGGACCATGACAAGGAGCCCGCCGACCATCACCTGCTGAACGCCCGGCTGGGGCTGGGCGGGGCCCAGTTCATGAGCACCCACCTGCGCCCCGGCGGCTCGCTCGGGCGTCGGCTGGGGCGAGACGGTCTCCCGGGTCATCGCCTCGACCAACTTCGGCGCCGTCGGCCCGGTGCACATGGTCACGCTGACCGGCGGCGTGGACGGCTACCTGCAGACCATCCTGTCGTCCAAGGGCGAAGGCAGCACCGAGCCGGAGGCCACCACCGCCACCATCATCCCGACCCCCATCGTGGCGTCCACGCCCAGGCTGGCCGCGGCGCTCAAGGCCGAGCCGGCCATCCAGCAGGTCCTCACCCAGGCCTGCGGCGTGGACCAGGCCATCGTCGGGGTCGGCACGCCCGCCGCCGACGCGACCATCGTGCAGATGGGATACCTGGCCGCCGACGACGTGCGCCAGCTGCGTGACCGTGGTGTCGTGGGCGACATCCTCGGCCAGTTCTTCGACAGCGACGGCCAGGTGGTCAGCCTGCCCATCCACGACCGGCGGATCGGCATCGAGCTGTCCGAACTGGCCTCCATCCCCAAGGTCGTCGGCGTGGCCGGCGGGCTGCACAAGGCGGAGGCCATCCTCGGCGCCCTGCGCGGCGGGTTCCTCGACGTCCTGGTGACCAACGAGCTCGTCGCGCTGCGCCTGCTCGAGCTGCAGCGGGGCTGATCCGCCCTGGCCAGGCCGCCTGCGCTCCCGGCGCCGGGAAATTCCCGGTCAGGGCCTTGCCAAGGCTGGCCCGCAGGCCGATACTTCTTCCACGCGAGCATATGCGCACCAGTTGAGCGAATGCTCCATGCGTCTGGAGGGGAGTCGCGGCCGTGGTGACCGTCCCCCGCCTGAGCGCCGGAGTCATCACCGCCGACCTGACCCGGCTGGGCGCGGAGCTGGAGATCCTCCGCGGCACGACCGCCTGGGCGCACGTGGACGTGATGGACGGCGCGTTCTGCCCGCAGCTCACCGTGGGCCCCGCGTTCGTGGCCGCGGTCGCCTCGACCGGCCTGCCGGTGGACGCGCACCTGATGGTCGAGGAGCCCCGCCGGCTGGTGCCAGACATCGCGGCGGCGGGGGCCGCGGTCATCACCGTGCACGCCGAGGCCACCCGGCACCTGCACCGCACGCTGCAGGAGATGACGCAGCTGGCCGGGGAGCCGCGCTCCTTCCTGCGCGGCGTCGCGATCAACCCGGGCACCCCGGTGCAGGCGGTGGAGCCGGTCCTCGAGCTGGCCGACCTGATCCTGGTGCTCGCGGTCAACCCGGGCTGGTCCGGCCAGGCCCCCGCGGCCAACACCCGCCGCCGGGTCGCGGCCGTCCGCGAGCTCGCCGCGCAGGCCGGCGCCGACGTGCTGGTCGGCGTGGACGGCGGGGTCAGCCTGGCCAACGCGGCCGAGATGGCCGGCTGGGACATCGACGTGCTGGTCAGCGGCAGCGCGATCTTCAACTCGCGCCGCTCCGCTGGCCAGGGCCACAGCCCGGCCGACAACCTTGAAGTCATCACCCAGGCGTTGCTCCGCGCAGAGCCTGCGGGCTCGACCGGAGAGCTAGCAGAGCCTGCGGGCTCGATCCAGGAGGTAGCAGATGGCAGGCAGTAACGGCGGGCGCATCGTGGCCCCCCCGGTCCCGATGACCATCACCCAGATCGCGGTGGTCGTGGCCGACATGGAATCCGCGCTGCGGTCCTACACCGAGAACCTCGGCTGGGGACCCTGGAGCGTGTTTGACTACAAGCCGCCGCTGCTGCACGACACCGTGGTGCGCGGCGAGAAGACGGAATTCCGCATGATCGGCGCCGAGACCATCGGTGAACGGGCTCGGCTTCGAGCTCATCCAGCCGGTCAGCGGCCCCAGCATCTACCAGGAGTTCCTGGACACCCACGGCGAGGGCGTGCAGCACATCGCGTGCATGAAGCACTCGACCGAGGACAGCGAGGCGCTCAAGGAGCACTGGCGCGAGCGCGGCGCGGAGATCCTGATGGGCGGGCGGATCGGGGAGTCCATCGAGTTCTACTACCTGGACACCTCCCCGCTGCTCAAGTTCGTCCTGGAATCCGGCAGCGGGCACGCGATCGACCTCGAGCCCACGTACGTCTTCCCGTGAGCCATCGTCCCCAGAGGCACAGTCCCGTGGGCGGGCCGGACCCGGTGCGCGTCCTGGTGATCGGCGATCCGTACATGCCCTCCTCCGCCTACGCCGAGCCGCTGGCGCGGCTCGGCGCCGAGGTGGAGGTGACCTCGATGCAGATCGAGGGGGTGGCGTTCGCACCGCCGCGCACCGCGTCGGAGCACCGGCTCCGCGAATACGTCGGCGACCCGGCCGACGTCGCCCGGGCGGTCGCCGGGCACGACGTGCTCATCGTGCACGGCGCGCCGGTCAGCTCCGAAGTGCTCGACGCCGCGCGGCTGAGGCTGGTCTGCTGCGCCCGCGGCGGCCCGGTGAACGTGGACGTGGCCGCGGCGACCGACCGGGGCATCCCGGTGGTCAACACCCCGGGCAAGAACGCGGAAGCGGTCGCCGAGCTGACGATCGCGTTCGCGCTGCTGCTCATCCGGATGGTCCCGCGGGCCAGTTCCGACCTGCTCCGCCGGGGCGCGTTCGCGGAGTCGGTGTTCGAGGGGAGCGAGTACTTCGGCCAGGAAGCCGCCAGCGTCACCCTCGGCCTGGTCGGCCTGGGCCGGGTCGGCCGCGAGGTCGCCGCCGCGGGCGCGGGCGCTCGGCTTCACCGTCCTGGCCTACGACCCGCTGGTCACCGAGGCCCCCGACGGCGTCGGCCTGGTCCCGCTGGACACCCTGCTGGCCCGGTCCGGCGTCGTGTCGCTGCACGCCCGGGCCACGCCGGAGAACCGGCACATGTTCTCCCAGCGCCCAGTTCGCCCAGATGCGCCCGGGGGCCTACTTCATCAACACGGCCCGGGAGTCGCTGGTCGACGAGGACGCCCTGATGGCGGCGCTGGAGGAGGGGACGCTGTCCGGTGCGGCCCTGGACGTGCTGGAGCGCCCGGCCGCCGGCGCCCGCCACCCGCTGCTGGACGCGCCGAACGTGCTGGTCACCCCGCACATCGGCGGGGCCACGACGGAGACGCTGGCCCGGGGCGCCCGCCGCGCGGTGGCCGCGGTGGCCAGCCTGGTAGCCGGGCAGGTGCCCGCCGACGTGGTGAACCCGCAGGTGCTGCACGCCGGGAGTGCGATGACATGACCAGCCGCTACCTGCTGGCCATCGACGCGGGCACCGGCAGCTGCCGCGCCGTGCTGTTCACCGAGGCCGGGCAGCAGGCTGCGGTCTCGGTGCGCGAGTGGGCGCACCACGAGCCGCCCGGGGTGCCGGGCGGCCAGGACTTCGACGTGGAGTCCGGCTGGCGCGCGATCGCCGCCTGCGTCCAGGACGCGCTGCGGGCCGCGGGCGCCTCCGGCGCCGACGTCGCGGCGGTCGCCGCCACCAGCATGCGCGAGGGCGTGGTCCTGTACGACCGGGCCGGGCGCGAGATCTGGGCCTGCCCGAACGTGGACAGCCGGTCGGCGGAGGAAGCGGCGGACCTGGTCCGCGAGGGCGCGGCCGAGAAGATCTACGCCGAGGCGGGCGACTGGGTGTCCATCACCACGCCGGCCCGGCTGCGCTGGCTGGCCCGGCACCGCCCGGACATCCTGGACGCCACCGGCAGCCTGGGCATGCTCAGCGACTGGATCGTCTACCGGCTGTCCGGGGCCCAGGTCACCGAGCCGTCCTGCGGCTCCAGCTCGGGGATGTTCACGCTCGCCCAGCGGACCTGGTCGGCGACGATCCCGGCGCTGTGCGGGCTGCCGGCCGACGTGCTGCCCCCGGTGGTGGACCCCGGCACCGTGGTCGGCCAGGTCACCCCGGCCGCCGCCGGGCAGACCGGGCTGCGGGCCGGGACCCCGGTGGTGGCCGGCGGGGCCGACACCCAGCTGGGGCTGCTCGGGGCGGGCACGGGCCCCGGTGAGTACACCGTGGTCGCGGGGACCTTCTGGCAGAACACCGTGCTGCTGCCCGAGCCGCTCATCGACCCGCAGGCCCGGCTGCGCACGCTCTGCCACGTCACGCCGGGCCAGTGGATGCTGGAGGGGATCGGCTTCTACATCGGCATGAGCATGCGATGGTTCCGCGACGCGTTCTGCGACGCCGAGGTCGCCGCCGCCCGGCGCCGCGGCGTGGACCCGTACGTGGTCATGGAAGAGGCGGCCGCCCAGGTCCCGGCGGGGTCCGGCGGGGTGGTCGCGATCATGTCGAACCTGATGAACGCGCGGCGCTGGGTGCACGCCAGCCCGGCGTTCGCCGGATTCGACCTCGGCCATCCGGCGGCCAGCGGCCGGGGCGCCTGCGTCCGGGCCATCGAGGAAGCCGGGGCCTACGTCGCCCGGGGACACCGGGACATCATCACCGAGCTGACCGGGCTGCGCTTCGGGGAGGTCACGTTCACCGGCGGCGCGGCCAAGGGACGGCTGTGGCCGCAGATCATGGCCGACGTGCTCGGCGTGCCGGTGCACGTGCCCGTGGTCACCGAGAGCAGCGCGCTCGGCGCCGCGCTGTGCGCCGGCCTCGGCGCGGGCAGCTACGCCAGCCTCGACGACCTGCGGCCGGAGCTGCGCCGCCGGGGCGCCACCTACGAGCCGGGCCCCGGCGCCGTGGCCCGCTACGACGAGCGGTACCCGGCCTGGCGCGAGATCTACGCCCGGATGCTCGGCATCTCCGAAGACGGCCTGCTCAGCCCGCTGTGGCGGGCGGCAGGCGCCTAGCCGCCCATCACACCGCAGCCGACACCGGCCGCCAGACCAGCACCCCGGGAGAGACCGACCATGGCCGACACCGACGACGCCACCAGTGGCGCCCGTTTCCAGCCCTCGGTACCCGCCCCCGCCGCCGTGTTCCCGCTCAAGGGCTGCGGCAGCCTGGACTGGGGCATGCAGAGCCGGCTGGCGCGGATCTTCCGGCCCGCCACCAGCCGGACCGTGATGCTCGCCATCGACCACGGGTACTTCCAGGGACCCACCACCGGCCTGGAGCGGGTGGACCTGTCGATCGTGCCGCTGCTCCGCTACGCCGACGCGCTGATGACCACCCGGGGCATGGTCCGGTCCACGATCCCGCCCGCCTCGGGCGCCCCCATCGTGCTGCGGGCCAGCGGCGGCCCCAGCATCCTGCGCGAGCTGTCCGACGAGCAGATCGCGGTCAGCATGGAGGACGCCGCCCGGATCAACGCCTGCGCCGTCGCCGTCCAGGTCTTCATCGGCGGCGAGTTCGAGACCCAGTCGGTGCACAACATGACCCGGCTGGTGGACCAGGGGCAGCGCTACGGCATCCCGGTGCTCGCCGTCACCGCCGTCGGCAAGGAGCTGACCCGGGACGCCCGCTACCTGCGGCTCGCCACCCGGATCTGCGCGGAGCTCGGCGCCCACTTCGTCAAGACCTACTACTGCAGCGAGGACTTCGACACGGTGACGGCGGCCTGCCCGGTGCCGCTGGTCATGGCGGGCGGCAAGAAGCTGCCCGAACTGGACGCCCTGACCATGGCCTACCAGGCCGTGGAGGCGGGCGCAGCCGGGGTGGACATGGGCCGCAACATCTTCCAGAGCGACTACCCCGAGGCGATGCTCCGCGCCGTCGGGGCCGTCGTGCACGGGTCCGCGAAACCCGAGGAGGCGTTCGAGGAGTTCGTCCGCCCGCAGGCCCAGGCGCGCGCCTCAGGCCCGGGCGCAGGGCAGGCTACGTACCGGCTGACCAGCAGAGCTGCATGGGCAGTCAGCTGGTCCGGCGATCCCCGCGGCCGCCCGGCGGGCCAGCCGGATCGCGTTTACCGGGCGCCACCGCTGAGCAGGCTCAAAGCAGCGTGTGCGAGCGCCGCGGCTGACTATCATGCAGTGCGCGCTTACCCGACGACGGCCCGGCTGGTGGGGGCAACATGTCCAGCTGGTTCAGCACGAACATCGAGCAGACCGGGCGGCTGCCGCTGTTCTGCTTCTTCTGCGCGTTCGTGGCCGGGTTCGGCTTCATCCGGCTGTCGGTACGGCTGATCCGCGCCCAGGTCCGCTGGTGGCCGGGCAACGTCACCCCCGGCGACCTGCACGTGCACCACATGGTGTTCGGGGTCGTGTTCATGCTCGTCGGCGGGGTCACCGGCATCGTGGCCCCGGGCGGCTCGCTGAACTGGCGGGCTGGCGCCGCCGCGCTCTTCGGGCTCGGGGCCGCCCTGGTCCTCGACGAGTTCGCGCTCATCCTGCACCTGCGCGACGTGTACTGGACGAGCGACGGGCGGCTGTCCGTGGACGCGGTGTTCGTGGCGGCCGGGGTGACCGTCTTGCTGCTGCTGGGAATCGAGCCCGAAGATCGTGCCCGGCCCCGGCCAGAACGGGGACACCTGGGGGGCGATCATCTCCCTCTCGGTCAGCCTCCTGGTCACCTTCACCCTGGCCGCTATCACGCTGCTCAAGGGGAAGATATGGACGGGCCTGTTCGGCTTGTTCCTGTTTCCGCTGCTCATCGTGGGCGCCATCCGGCTGGCCCGGCCCGGCTCCCCCTGGGCCCGGTGGCGGTACCAGCGCCGCCCGCACAAGCGGGCCCGCGCCGCCCGCCGGGAACGGCAGGTCAGGCAGCCGGTCATCCGGTTCAAGTCCCGGGTCGAGGACTTCCTGTCCGGCCTGCGTCCGGACCCGCCGAAGGACTCCGCACCGGACGCCGCGCCGCGACCCGCGCAAGACCGCCGTGGGCCGCCAGCCCGACGACCGGTAGCCGCGCCGCGTCCTACCCGGGGGCCACCGCCTGCGTCTGCGTGACCTGGGCCGCGAGGCGGCCGCCGTCGTCGGTCAGGTCCGTCTGGACCACGATCACCGCCCGCCCGGCGTGCAGCGGCCGCGCCACGGCGCTGACCACCCCGCCGGTGATACCGCGCAGGAACACGCTGCTGGAGCTGGTGGTGGCGGTCCGCGCGCCCTGCGGCAGGTTCAGGTAAGCGCAGATACCGCCCAGGCTGTCCGCCAGCGCCATCAGCGCGCCGCCGTGCAGGATGCCGCCGGCCGTGCACCGCTCCGGTGACCAGGCCAGGTGCCCCCGCACCTCCCGGGCGGAGGCTGCGTCGAGCTCGACGCCCAGGGTGACCGCGAAGGGCATCAGCTCGAGCAGCTCGCGATCCGTTCCCGGCCGCGCCGGGCCACCGTCGGTCACGTGACCTCCCCGTCTTGCCAGCCTCGGATTCCGCTGGCCCACGCTACCGGCGGCGGCGGAACAAGAAGCTCCGGGCCCTGATTTTCACTAACGATTGCCTGGCGCCGGGCGGGCACGACCGAGGCCATGAGCTCGGGCGCTCGATGGGCAGCCCGCATGCGGGCTGCCCATCGAGTTGACGCTATTGACCGCCCGGATGTGAGACGGCGGTGGTCAGCCGGTCGCGTGCACGGCCTTGAGGATCACCCGGGTGACGACGCCCGGGTTGGAGACCATGGACAGGTGCGGCGCGCGCACCTTGGTGATGTGGGCGTGCGCGTGCCGGGCCATGGCCAGCTGCAGGGCGGGCAGGATGACCCGGTCGGCGGTGCCGACCACGGCCCAGGACGGGATCGTCTTCCAGGCCGGCACGCCGCTCTGCTGGCCCAGCGCGATGGTCGAGAGCGGCTCCTGGGTCGCGGCGAGCACCCGGGCTTGCCTTAGCGGCAGGCCGTTGGCGAAGCAGGCGGGGAACAGGTTCTGCTTGTAGTACGCGTCGAACACCCCGGCTGGCGCGCCGGGAAACGTCGCGAGGTTGAAGATGGTGGTCGGGTCCGTCGCCACGACGCAGGACCCGGGCACGGAGGAGACGAGCTGGCCGATGGTCTGGCCCTGGTCGGGCGCGAAGGCGTCCACGTAGACGAGGGCCTTGACCTGCTTGTCACCGGTGGCGGCGTTGGTGATGACCGCGCCGCCGTAGGAGTGCCCGACCAGGACGATCGGGCCGGAGATGGTGTGCAGGAAGTCGGCCAGGTAGGCCGGGTCGAAGGCGAGGCCCATCAAGGGGTTCGGCGGCACGTCCACCGTGTAGCCGTCCGCCTGCAACCGCCGTACCACGCCGTTCCAGCTCGCGCCGTTAGCCCAGGCCCCGTGCTCCAGCACGATCGTGGGCCGCGGCCCGGACGGATGATGAGACGCCGCGGGCGAGTGGGTGGAAGCGGCGGCGCTGCCCACTACGGCCAGCCCAGCCAGCGCGGCCAGGCCAGCGACTACCCCGCCGCGCCGGAACAGGCGGCCGCGAATGGACTCGGTCTTCTTCATAAGGTCTCCCATAGTGCTCAAGTAACCGGGGCGCACGCCAGGCAGGTGGTCTATCACGAGGTGTGAAACTCGCTGTCTGGCACACGCGCGCAGAAACAGCAATAGTGCCGACTAGAAATCTTTGGGCTTGAGGAAAAGAACAAGCAGAGCCCAGCTGCAAGTCTCGGCGGGGGCAAAGACCCCGCGCGGAGCCGCCTCGCCAGATTAACAGTCGATGAAGATTTACCTCATCATGCTGGGCCAGGCAACCGCCAGCTACAATGGCTCAGCCGCACCCCCGGGCTCATAGATGGCCTACCGGGGTCCCGGGCAGGATTCACCGCTACGTCTGTGGCCTACCTTCGCATCTGAGTCACTGGATAGCAAGCCCGCGATCGGGGCAGTCTCCGGCGGCGGCTTCACCTCGGCCGGCCAGCAGGCCCGCTGGGCTTCGCCGCGCCGCCTCACCTGTATCTCGTGGTGACGCCCTTTCGCAGCGGTCGCGGTCAGGGCCTATCCCCTGCGCCCTGGCCATTCATCAGCCGCGAGGCGAAGGTAAGCAGCTCTAGGCAGAACTGCTCTATCCCGGCAGTCCGCTCACCGCGAGCTCCAGGACGAACGGAGCTAATACGGCCTTCAGCTGAGCTAATCCGGGGCCAGTCCAGCATTCTTGTCCATGGAGATGAACGACACGGGCGCATGTGAGCGCCGCCGGCGTTCCCAGCAGCAGGTAGGTTCGCAGAATCCGCCATTTGTCAAAGATTTCCCCGCGGCCTCGCGCCGCTTGACCGCCGTGGCCTCCACGAGGGCGGCCACCCCGGAAGATCCAGCCCGGTGCCTGCATGCCGGGCCCAGGTCACTCGTCTGCGAGACGCCTGCAACACCGGCCCCGCTGGCCTTCGTCCACGCCTGAGGGCCACGCGGACCGGCCCGGGAGCCGTGACGACGGCCGCCGGCCTGGCCGGGAAGCAACCAGCCCACGGCAGCGTTATCCCTACGTATGTCCAGGTCAGAGACGAAATTCAGATGTGTCAGCTGCGGGGATGAGCTGCATCCCGAGCGGGCTGAGAAATACGACTACTGCATGAAGCCTGAGTGCCAGGCGAAGAACCTCAAGGGCCTGACCATGGTCGCGGTCGGGGTCAACAAGTCGGCCGAGCAGTACCTGCTGCTGGACGAGGACACCAAGGCCGAGCTGGCCCAGGGCAAGTACCACGACCAGCGGCGCGGCACCTTCGGCCAGCCCGAGCCGGCCCCCGGCCAGCCGCGGGCCGCGCGTCCGGCGGCGCCGCCCCGGCCAGCCCGGCCCAGGCCGGCACGGCCCAGCCAGGCCAGCCCTCGCCCGGGCAAGGCCAGCCCGGCGAGCACCGCCCCGGCCGCACCTCGCGGGCCCCGGCTGCCGGGCACGCCGTCGCAGCGCCGGCTGGCGGCCCTGTACAACCAGCAGGGCCTGCGGCCGGACGAGATCGCCCGCAAGCTCGGGCTGAGCCGGTACGACGTCACGCAGATCATCCTGGCGGCGCGCAGCCGCGGGAGGAGCTGAGACCGAGGGGCGGGCCCCGGGGCCCAGGGCCAGGCGCAGGACCAGACCCGCAGCCGGAGTCAGCCTCCGTCGGCGAACTCGGCCCGCACCCCCAGCAGCCGGACCGGCCGCCGGTCGGTGAACCGCTCCAGCGCGGCGAGCGCCGCCTCCCGGATAGCGTCCCCGTCGGCTGTCGGCCCCGGCAGTGACCGGGAGTGACTCGAGGTGAAGAACGGGGCGTACCGGACCTTGACCACGACCCGCACCGCGGGTCGCTCCTCCGCCACCACGTCGGCGGTGACCAGTCCCGCCAGCCGGACCACCTCGGCGCGGACCTGGTCCCAGTCCTCCAGGTTGACCTGGTAGGTGACCTCCCGGCCCCGGGACCGGGGCAGGTACGGGGCGCTGGACACCGGTGAGTGATCCTGGCCGCGGGCCAGCCGGACCAGCCACGGCCCGGTCGCCGGGCCGAACTCCGCGGCCAGCGCGTCCGGGTCGGCGTGGGCCAGGTCGCTGACGGTCTCGATGCCCAGCGCGGACAGCTTCCGCGCGGTCTTGGCCCCGATCCCCCACAGCGCGTCGGTAGGACGGCCACCCAGCACGTCGAACCAGGTCTCGTGGGTCAGCCGGAACACCCCGGCTGGCTTGCCGAACCCGGTCGCCAGCTTGGCCTGCAGCTTGTTCTGCCCGATCCCGACCGTGGCGTCGAGCTGGGTCGCGGCGCGGATCCCGGCCGCGATCTCCCGGGCGAACCCTTCCGGGTCGTCGGTCTCCACGGCCACGAACGCCTCGTCCCAGCCCATCACCTCGGTGACCGCGCCGAACCCGCGCAGCGTGGCCATGACCGTGGCCGACGCCGCCTCGTACTCCTCCCGGTCCACCGGCAGGAACACCGCGTCGGGGCACCGGCGCGCCGCGGTCCGCAGCGGCAGCCCGGAATGCACGCCGTGCTCGCGCGCCTCGTAGGAGGCGGTGCTGACCACACCCCGCTTGGCCGGGTCCCCGTCGCCGCCGACCACGACCGGGCGCCCGCGCAGCTCAGGATGCCGCAGCACCTCGACCGCGGCGATGAACTGGTCCAGGTCAACGTGCAGCACCCAGTGCGTCCCCGGGTCCCGGGCTTCCTGGTCCGGCACTGGCAGCACTCCCCGACAACGACTCAGCCCGGCCTAACGTCTCACCTGCGGCGTTCCCCACCCGACCCGGGGCCATGCCCGCTGCGGCAGGATGTCGGCAGCGGCCTGGATACTGCCTGGGCGGGCCGGGCCGCAGCGAAGGAGCGGGGGCCACGATGAGCACACCGGACAGCCATGACGGCCTGGCGCACCCTGAGCTGACCGGGGCGCGGGTCCGGCTGCGCCCGGGGGACGAGCGGGACGTGCCGGTCCTGTGCGCGATCCTGGCCGAGCCGGAGGTGGCCTGCTGGTGGGGCGACCCGGAGCCGGCCAGCGCGGTGGCGGCCGGGCTGCGCGGGGACGATGAGAGCGTGCTGCTCGTGGTCGAGGCCGCGGGCCAGGTCATCGGCGGGATCCAGTACCACGAGGAGAACGACCCGATGTACCGGCACGCCGGTATCGACATCTACCTGAGCCGCCGCGGCCAGGGACAGGGCCTCGGCACCGAGGCCGTGTCCCTGCTGGCCAGGTTCCTGTTCGAGCAGCGCGGGCACCACCGGCTCACCATCGACCCGGCGGCGGCCAACCACCGGGCTATCCGCTGCTACGAGAAGGTGGGGTTCCGCCGGGTGGGCGTGCTGCGCGAGTATGAGCGCGGCCCGGACGGGCGGTTCCACGACGGCCTGCTGATGGACCTGCTGCGGCCGGAACTGTCCGGAGAGGCCGGATGAGATTCCGGGACCGCGCCATGACCGGGAAGAAAAGAAAACCGCCTAGAGTTTTCATCTAGACGGATTTATTGAGCTTGAATGCGCGGCATTATAATGTAAAAGGAGGCCGGTTGTCAAACGGAGATTCTGACCAAGAGCAGGGATACATTTCCATGCTCTATGGCAGACTCGACGACCTCCGGGACCGGGCGTCGGGCCGGTTGTCCAAGGTTTTGCTGGAGACCGGCGGTACCCCCGCGGCCAGGTCAGAACGTGACGCCTTCGTGGAGATGTACTCGCAGCGGATCACCCAGCTGGACGCGGCCGAGAACGGGCTGTGCTTTGGCCGGCTGGATCTGGCCGAGGGTGACCGCCGCTATATCGGGCGTATCGGCATTCTCGATGACGCCTCCGATTACGAGGCACTGCTCGTGGACTGGCGGGCACCCGCGGCCCGCCCGTTCTATATCGCCACCGCTTTCTCTCCCGAGGGCGTACTGCGGCGCCGGCATATCCGGACCCGGCAGCGCAAGGTGACCGGCGTGGACGACGAGGTCCTCGACGTCGGTCCCGACGGGCAGGCCAGCCCGGACCGGGCGGCCGGGCACGCCGGGCTGACCGGTGAAGCGGCCCTGATCGCGGCGCTGTCCGCCACCCGGACGGGCCGGATGGCGGACATCGTGGAAACCATCCAGGCCGAGCAGGACCTGATCATCCGCTCGCCGCACAACGGCGTGACCGTCGTCCAGGGCGCGCCGGGCACCGGCAAGACCGCCGTGGCCCTGCACCGGGCCGCCTATCTGCTGTACACCTACCGCGAGCAGCTGTCCCGGCGGGGCGTGCTGATCGTGGGGCCGAACCCGACCTTCCTGCGCTACATCGGGCACGTGCTCCCCTCGCTGGGCGAGACCGGGGTGCTGATGTTGACCATCGCGGACCTGTACCCGGGGATCACCGCCCGCCGCGGCGAAGCACCGGAAACCGCGGAGATCAAGGGCCGGCCCGCCATGGCCGGCGTGCTGGCCGCCGCGGTGCGGAACCGGCAGCAGCTGCCCGCCGAGCCGCTGGAGATCACGTTCGAGCGTGAGGTCCTGACGCTGGACCGCAAGACCGTACAGCAGGCCCGGGAACGGGCCCGGCGGTCGCGCCGGCCACACAACCAGGCCCGGCCGATCTTCGTCCGGGAGATCATCAACGCCCTGGTCCAGCAGGTCACCAGCAAGTTCACGGCCGGCCTGCGGGAGACCGACAAGATGGTCGCCGAGATCCTCGGCGAGGAGGTCCCGGCCGCAGACAGCACCGTGCTGGGGTCGGCCGACACCGAGGACATCCGGGCCGAGCTGCGCGAGGACCCGAAGGTGCGGGCCGCGATCGCGCAGCTGTGGCCGGTGCTGACCCCGCAGCGATTGCTGGATGACCTGTTCGCCTCGCCCCGCCGGCTGGCGGCGGCCGCGCCCCGGCTGCCCGCGGCCGAGCGGGACCTGCTCCGCCGGGAGCCCCGGGGCGGCTGGACCCCGGCCGACGTGCCGCTGCTCGATGAGGCCGCCGAACTGCTCGGCGACGATGACCGGGTGGCCCGCCAGCGGGCCCGGCGCGAGCGCCAGCAGCAGGTCGCCTACGCCCAGGGGGTGCTGGACATCGTCTCCCGTGACCTGGAGGACGACCCGGAAATCCTGATGGCCTACGACCTGCTGAACGCCGACCGGCTGGCCGGCCGGCACGAGGAGCTGAGCTACCTGACCACCGCGGAGCGGGCCGCGCTCGACCGGACCTGGGCGTTCGGGCACATCGTGGTGGACGAGGCCCAGGAGCTGTCCGAGATGGCCTGGCGGATGCTGATGCGCCGCTGCCCGAGCCGCTCCATGACGATCGCCGGTGACATCGCCCAGTCCTCCAACCCGGCCAGCGCGGTGTCCTGGGAGCAGGTACTGACCCCGCACCTGGGCAACCGCTGGCGGCTGGACCGGCTGACCATCAACTACCGGACCCCGGCGGAGATCATGGCCGTGGCCGCGGACGTGCTGGCCAAGATCGACCCGGACTTCGACGTGCCCATGTCGGTGCGGGAGACGGGGACCACGCCGTGGCGGCAGGAGGTCAAGGCGGACGAGCTGGCCTACCAGGTGGCGGCAGCCGCGGTCCTCGAGGCCGCGGAGGCCGGGGGCGGCAACGTCGCGGTGCTGGTCCCGCCGGCCCTGGTCGGCGAGGTAACCGAGGCCGTGACCGCCGCCCTGCGGGCCGGCGCGAACGGCCACCGGGCCAGCGGCACAGGCCCTGAGGGCCTGGAGCCGGACAGCACGGGCCTGGACGGCGCAGGCCCGGACGGCGCCGGGCCGGACGGTGCGGACTCGGGCGGCGCAGCCGACGTGGATGGCCCGGACCTGGACAAGCAGGTCGTGGTGCTGACCGTCAGCCAGGCCAAGGGGCTGGAGTTCGACTCGGTGCTGATCGCCGACCCGGCCCAGATCCTGGGCGAGTCCCCGCGCGGCCTGAGCGACCTGTACGTCGCGATGACCAGGGCTACCCAGCGGCTCGGCGTGGTCCATCCCGGCCCCGTCCCCGAGGTGCTGCACCGGCTGACTCCCCGGCCATGACCTCTGCGGCCGGGGGCCCCGAACCAGGGCACCCCAGCCAGGCACCCCGGCCACGGGCCCCCAAACCGCGGCCACCCACGTTCTGGGACGCGGCGCAGATCCGCCGGGTCAGCCACCAGGTGGCCGACCTGGTCGCCGACTACCTGACCCGGCTGCCGGACGGCCCGGCCTACCAGCCGCCGCCCCGCGGCCTGGTCGAGGCCATGCGCGCTGCGGAGTGGGCTGAGCAGGGCGAGCCGGCCGACGCGGTCCTGGCGGAGTTCACCGCGCACGTCGCCCCGTACCCCTTCGGCAACGGTCATCCGGGCTTCGCGGCCTGGGTCAACTCGCCCCCGCATCCGCTCGGGGTCCTGGCCGAGGCGCTCGCGGCCGCGATGGATCCCAGCGTGGCGGGCGGCAACCACGCCGCCGTGCACCTGGAGCACCAGGTCATCCGGTGGTTCGCCGGCCTGCTCGGCTGGCCCGGCGGCTACTCCGGCCAGCTGGTCAGCGGCGGCTCGGCCGCGACGCTCACCGCGCTGGCCGTGGCCCGGCACCGGGTCGCGGCCCGGGCCGGCACCGACGACCGCCGGGACGGGCTGGCCGGCCTGGCGGGCCGCCTGGTGCTCTACACGGGGACCGAGAGCCACAGCTGCGTCACCAAGGCGGCCGAAGTACTCGGCCTCGGCTCGGCCTCGATCCAGGTGGTGCCCTCCGACCCGGATCACCGGATGCGGCCGGACGAACTCGAGCGCCTGGTGCTGGCCGGCCAGGCGGCCGGGAAGCTCGCGGTCGCGGTGGTGGCCACCGCGGGCACCACGAACACCGGCGCGATCGACCCGCTCGGCGAGATCGCCGGCGTGTGCGCGCGGTACGGGCTGTGGCTGCACGTGGACGGCGCCTACGGGGCGCCGCCGATCCTGCTGCTGGACCGTTACCAGACGGTCCGCGACGGCCTGGCCCGGGCGGACAGCCTCGCGGTGGACGCGCACAAATGGCTGTACGCCCCGGTCGACGCCGGACTGGTACTGCTGCGCGACGGTGCGGCGGCCCGGGACACGTTCAGCCTGGTGCCCGCGTACCTGCGGACCGACGGGGACGAGGACGGGCCGGGCGGCCCCGTGTGGTTCTCCGAGTACGGGCTCGAGCAGACGCGCCCGTTCCGGGCGCTGAAGGTCTGGATGCAGCTGCGCCACCTGGGCCGGGACGGCTACCGGCGGCTGATCGCCGCCGACCTGGCCACGGCCGGGGAACTGCGGCGGGCCATCGAGGCGTCATCCGACTTCGAGCTGCTGGCCAGCGGGCTCAGTGTGGTGTGCTTCCGGCACCGGCCCGCCGGGATGGATCCGGCCCGGCTGGACTCTGCCGACCCGGACTCGGCAGCTGGCCTGGACCGGCTGGCCTGGACCGGCACAACCAGGCCGTGCTGAAGGCCGTCCAGCTGGGCGGCCGCGCGTTCCTGGCCGGCACCAGCGTGGACGGGGCGTTCGCGCTGCGCGCCTGCATCGTGAACCCGGGCCTGACCGCCGCCCGCGTCCCGGGCCTGCTCCGCGACATCCGCGACCGGGCCGCGGACCTGCCCGGGCCGGCTAGCCAGGGCCGGCCGGGCACGGCGTGCTGGCCCAGCGCCGGCGAATCAGTGCCGGCTAGTGCCGTAGCAAGCTACGTTGCCGGTCGAACGAGGCGCGTCCTTCGCCGTAGGCGTGGCGTTGCGCTGGCCGCGCGATGATGTTCTGGAAGCGGGGGAGCGGGCCTGGTGCGACTATCAGGCCTGTCTTCCGGCGTGGTGAGGGTTGCTCAGCGCGGGACCTGCCCGGCGTGGTTGACGAAGGCGCGCTGCAGCACGGCAGTCACACCGGCGCTGGAGCCGTTCGCGACATTGACCTCACGTTCGCCGAGGTACTGGAGGGTCTGCCTGCTGAAGATCCACTCGCGTGCGCACGCTCTGGTAGGTCATGGCCACCGCGATGCCGTGGCGGCCGATCGCGTCCGTGGCGTCCCTGACCACGGTGACGCCGGGAATCAGGGCGGCAGCCCAGTAGAGCGCAGCGCTGACCCGCGGCGGCGCGATCGCCTCGCCGAGCAGGTCACCGATGGTGGTGAATGCTTCCTCCGGGCCCGGTTGCTGTCCTTGCATCTCCCGCTCGATGAGATTGAGCAGGGCATGCGGGTCGGTGGGCAGCGACTGCAGGAACCGGTAGGTGGGGTCGTGCACGCCGCCCCGGTACGGGCAGTGCAGGTAATTGGTGGAAAAGGTCAGAGGAGTGTTCTGGCCGTCCTCGCGCAGCAGGCCGGTGACGCACTGGTTGGACACAGACTGCCAGATCTCCCGTTCGTGCGGCTTCTCCAGGACGCAGTTGTTGCCGGACCCGCCGTTGCAGGATAGGTAGGACACCCAGCTCTTGATGTACCAGAACTGGCTGTCGCGCACCTGGGGGCCTGGCTGCCGGGCGGCGGTGCTGGCAATCTTGGCGAGCAGCCGCGCGGCAGCGGGCGAGGCGCCGGAGGTGTTCCCTGGCAGAAGGCTCAGCGTGATAGCGACCGCGCCCAGCGCGGCGACCCCCGCGGCTGCGATGAGGGTCATCGCCTTGCGGCGGCGGAACGAAGCGGCCTGGCCTGCTGGTGGAGTGCCGGCGAGGCGCAGTTCACTGATCAGGTGCTCCTTGAGGGCCTGCTGGCGGCCGGCCGGGAGGTCGCGTTCGGGCGGGGCCGGCAGCAGCCGGGCCAGTTCGGCCACTTCTGTGCCGCGGGGGTCGTCGGCGTTCATGAGGTTCCCTCCGATGTCGGCCGGGCCGCATTCTCGCGTGCACCTGGTACCTGTTCACGGCCGCCCGCTGGTTCCCTGCCCGCGGCCACAAGCCTGCTGAGTTTGCGGCGAGCCCGGGACAGCCGGGATCGCACGGTCCCGACCGGTACCCCCAGTGCCCTGGCGGCCGTGGCGTAGTCCATCTCCGACCAGACACACAACGCGATAACCTCACGCTCGCCGCGGCGAAGCGCCGCCAGCGCCCGCCCGACCTCCTTCAGCTGAGCCGTGTCGTCCAGGCGCCCGGCAACGTCTTCGGCGAAGTCAGTCACCAAGGGCGGCGGCGGAAGCCTGCTCATCGCCATCTGGTAACGGCGTGCCCGCTCTGGCCATATTGCGGGACACGTTCACCGAGATGCCTAGTAGCCAGGGCTGCAGCGACCCGCCACCAGGCTCGATCGTGTCGCGTTTCCGCCAGGCTTCCAAGAACGTGAGCGAGACCACTTCCTCGGCGGCCGACCAGTTCGCCGTCAGCCGGAAGCCCAGGTTGTACACCGCGCGGGCGTGCTCGTGAAAGAGCACGCCGAACGCATCCGGGTCTCCGGCGCGGATCCGTGCGCGCA
The DNA here is from genome assembly GCA_963781085.1 of uncultured Actinomycetes bacterium. Classification (GTDB taxonomy): domain Bacteria; phylum Actinomycetota; class Actinomycetes; order Streptosporangiales; family Streptosporangiaceae; genus RYN-230. The sequence continues at coordinate 108,755 of CAWAES010000014.1, read as the reverse complement.
GATTCGCCTCCATATACCTCTGCTGTCCGCTCGTCCCCATACGGTTCCAGCGACCCCAGGCCCAGAACAGCGCCCACCAAGTACACCATCCGGCGCAACAACCACGTCTACAGCGAAGGACTCCGCCTCATCGACCGGGCAAACGTTGTCTGATGCGGCACCAGTTGCAGGGCCGGCTAGCGGTAGTTTGTTGACTCCGGAGGGTGCCGGCGGTATGCCGGGGAGTAGTGGCGTGATCTGCTCTGGGGTGTGTGATGACGCGACGTCTGCCGTGTCCGGCGGCGCCGGGCCCGCTGGAGGGGTATGCGGCCCGGTTTGATGACCTGTTCGGCCGTCTGGCGCAGCGGCGGGGGTTCCGGGAGTACCTGGCCGGGCTGCTGGCGCCGCGGGACCGGAACAAGACGCTGACGGCGCTGGCCGGGGCCGAGCCGGTGGCCGGGGCGCAGCATCCGGCGGTGCAGCGGCTGCAGTTCTTCTTGTCGGAGTCGCGGTGGGATCCCGAGCAGGTCAATGCCCGCCGGCTGGAGCTGCTGCTGGCCGATCCGGCGACCGCGCCGCACGGTGGCGGGGTGCTGGTGATCGATGACAGCGGGGACCGCAAGGACGGCACCAAGACCGCGCACGTGGGGCATCAGTGGCTGGGCCGGTATGGCAAGACCGACAACGGCGTGGTCACCGTCACCACGGTGTGGGCCGATGAGCGGCTGTATTACCCGGTGCACGCGGTGCCCTACACCCCGGCGAGGCACTTCGCGAAGGGCAAGAACGACCCGGCGTTCCGGACCAAGCTGGCGATCGGCGCGGACCTGGCGGTCAGGGCCCGGGACGCGGGGTTCGCGTTCCGCGCGGTGGCTGCCGACAGCGCCTACGGGGACCAGGACGGGTTCCGCGCCGAGCTGGCCGACGCCGGGCTGCCGTTCGTGATGGCCCTCAAGCCCCGCCGCGGGCACCTGGGCCTACGGCCCGGACGCGCACACCCCGGTGACGCGGCCCGCGCCCTGGCCTGGGGCGGGCCGGATGATCCCGGCGACTGGCACCCGGTGACCCGGACCTTCCGCGACGGGCACACCGAGACCTGGTTCGCCGCCGACGCGACGCTGGGCTGGTGGGGGCCGGACGGCGCCCGGCGCCTGGTGGCAGCCACCGCCGACCCGGCCACCCTGCCGCGCCAAGGCCACCTGGTACCTGGTCACCAACCTGCCCCGCCCCGGCGGCCCGCGCGAGGCCGAAAGCCCGCACCCGGCCGCGGGCCTGGCCGAGATCATGCGGATCTACGGCATCCGGCACTGGATCGAGCAAAGCTACAAGCAGATCAAGGACGAGCTGGGCTGGGCCGACTTCCAGGTCCGCTCCGACACCGCGATCCGCCGCCACCAGGCCCTGGTCAACTGCGCGTTCAGCTTCTGCTGGGACGCCTGGTTCGCCGATCCCCGCCGCGCCAGTCCCGCAGCGACCGCGGACCGGGCCCGCCCGCGGAGAGAGGGGGGCCACACGCCGCCCCGCGCCTCCGCCGGCGCCGTCCTGGCCGCAGGCATTACGCGCGATACGCGCCTGGCTTCACCCCTCGATCGCGCTGCAGCGCTGGTGGCAGGCATGGTCAGACAGGCGCCCCCGCCACCGCAGCTGCAAGCCCTGATCGACTCGGTCGCGGCAGGCTGCGGCCTGCACCTCTACATCCCGACTTAACAAACTACCGCTAGTGTCGCGTGTTGGAAGTTGTTTTGACGGTGGTTTGAGCGGGACAATGGAGCATGTCTGTAGCTCCTGCTCTGATCTTGCGTGAGGGTGACCGTGAGCGGCTGGCTGAGCTGGCCCGGCTGCCGAGTGTGCCGTCGCGGGCTGGCGAAGCGGGCCCGGATGGTGCTGCTGGCCGCCGATGGGATGCCGAACGCGGCGATCGCCCGGGCGGTCGGGTGTGTCGCGGCCGACGGTGATCGGCTGGCGGGACCGCTACCAGCAGGGCGGCGTCGCGGCGCTGGAGGATGAGCCGCGGTCCGGGCGGCCGCCGGAGATCGAGCGAGGCTGACGTGGTCGTCGCAACGCTGGTGAATGACGGGCGGCCGCCGGAGCGGCTGGGGATCACGCACTGGTCGGCCCGGTTCCTGGCCGCCGAACTGGGGATCTCGTTCGCGTCGCGTAGCCCGGATCTGGCGGAAGTGGAAGATCCAGCCGCACCGGCTCGAGACGTTCAAGTTCAGCACCGACCCGGAACTCGAGGCGAAGATCCGCGACGTCGTCGGGCCTTTACCTGGCACCCCCGGACAACGCGGTGGTGGTCAGCGTGGACGAGAAGTCCCAGGTGCAGGCCCTGGACCGGACCGCGCCGATGCTGCCGCTGCGGCCCGGGCTGGCCGCCCGCCGCACTCATGACTACGTCCGGCACGGCACCACCACGCTGTTCGCCGCCCTGGAGGTAGCGACCGGGAAGATCACCGCCGACGCCTGCTACCCGCGGCACCGCCACCAGGAGTTCCTCCGGTTCCTCAAGAAGGTCGCCGCCGCCCACCCCGGTGTGGACCTGCACGTCGTGCTGGACAACTACGGCACCCATAAGCACCCCGAGGTCCGCAAGTGGCTCGCCAAGCCGGAGAACCAGCGGATCACGCTGCACTTCACCCCGACTGGCTGCTCGTGGCTGAACATGGTGGAGATCTTCTTCGGCATCATCACCCGCCAGGCCATCCGCCGCGGCACCTTCACCTCCGTCAAGGACCTCACCACCGCCATCGGCGCCTTCATCGACGCCTACAACGACCGCTGCGAGCCATTCACCTGGACCAAGGACGCCGACGAACTCCTCACCAAAATCAGACCGTCAACTAACTAACGACACGCGACACTAGCGGTAGTTTGTTAAGTCCGGATGTAGAGGTGCAGGCCGCAGCCTGCCGCGACCGAGTCCATCAGGGTTTGCATCTGCGGGGGCGGGGGCCTGTCCGACCATGCCTGCCACCAGCGCTGCAGCGCGATCCAGGGGTGCAGCCAGGCGCGTATCGCGCGCAATGCCCGCGGCCAGGACGGCGCCGCCGGCGGCGCGGCGGCGGTGGCCCCCCTCTCTCCGCGGCCTGGCCCGGTCCGCGGTGCGCTGGGTGACAGCGGCGGCTGTATCGGCGAACCAGGCGGCCCAGCAGAAGCTGAACGCGCAGTTGACCAGGGTCTGGTGGCGGCGGATCGCGGCGTCGGAGCGCACCTGGAAGTCGGCCCAGCCCAGCTCGTCCTTGACCTGCTTGTAGCTTTGCTCGATCCAGTGGCGGATCCCGTAGATCCGCATGATCTCGGCCAGGCCAGCCGCCGGTGCGGGCTTTCGCCTCGCGCGGCCCGCCGGGGCGGGCAGGTTCGTGACCAGGTACCAGGTGGCCTTCTCCGGCAGGGTGGCCGGGTCGGCGGTGGCCACCACCAGGCGCCGGGCGCCGTCTGGCTCCCACCAGCCCAGGTCGCCTCCGCGGCGAACCAGGTCTCGGTGTGCCCGTCGCGGAAGGCCCTGGTCACCGGCTGCCAGTCGCCGGATCATCCGGGCCGTCCCAGGCCAGGGCGCGGGCCGCGTCCACCGGGGTGTGCGCGTCCGGCCGTAGGCCCAGGTTCCCCGGCGGGGCTTCAGAGCCATCACGAACGGCAGCCCGGCCTCGGCCAGCTCGCCGCGGAACCCGTCCTGATCGCCTAGGCGCTGTCGGCAGCCACCGCCCGGAACGTGAACCCCGCCTCCCGGGCCCTGACGGCCAGGTCCGCGCCGATCGCCAGCTTGGTCCGGAACGCCGGGTCGTTCTTGCCCTTCGCGAAGTGCCTCGCCGGGGTGTAGGGCACCGCGTGCACCGGGTAGTACAGCCGCTCATCGGCCCACACCGTGGTGACGGTCACCACCCCGTTTCGGTCTTGCCATACCGGCCCAGCCACTGATGCCCCACATGCGCGGTCCTGGTCCCGTCCTTGCGGTCCCCGCTGTCATCAATCACCAGCACCCCGCCACCGTGCGGCGCCGTCGCCGGATCGGCCAGCAGCAGCTCCAACCTGCGGGCATTCACCTGCTCGGGATCCCACCGCGACTCCGACAGGAAGAATGCAGCCGCTGCACCGCCGGATGCTGCGCCCCGGCCACCGGTTCAGCCCCGGCCAGCGCTGTCAGCGTCTTGTTCCGGTCCCGCGGCGCCAGCAAACCCGCCAGGTACTCCCGGAACCCCGCCGCTGCGCTAACCGGCCGAACAAGTCATCAAACCGGGCCGCATACCCCTCCAGCGGCCCGGAGCCGCCGGACACGGCACACGTCGCGTCATCACACACCCCAGAGCAGATCACGCCACTACTCCCCGGCATACACCGGCACCCTCCTGGAGTCAACAAACTACCGCTGCTCAGTGCCGGCCGAGCAGACGGCTGATCGCCTGGACCGCGCGGCCGAAATCGGTGCCGAACGGGTTGTCCTGGACCACATAGGTCCAGGTGGCGCTCGGCCGGGCCAGGCCACCCGCCTTCAGGTCAGCCCCGTCCGCGGTGATCGTGACGGTCTGGAAGGCGTGCCCGGTCAGCGCGGTGACGTCGTCCAGGAGCTGGCTGAACAGCTGGGTCATCTCGCGGTTGTACTCCTGAGCCGGGTTGAGGGAACCGCCGAAGGGGTTGGGCCCGTGCCCGAGCGCCCGCAGGTGGATGCCTTCCCGCAGGTCGGCCACCTTGGCCAGGTACTCCGCCCAGGCCTGGTCGAGCTGGGCCAGGCTGATCTGCCGGGCCGCCTCGGCGAGCACTTCCTCCGGGACCGACTCGCGCAGCTCGGCGGCCCGCTCCGGGAAGGACTCGGCCAGGGTGCGCAGCGCGGTATCCGTGCGCAGCAGCTCGTCGCGATGCTCGAGCACGCTGCGCCGCTGGTCCTCCAGGAGCGTGTTGTACCGCCAGGTATCCCGGTGCACCTGCAGGTGCACACCCTCAGCCACCCGCTGGGCGTGGCCGACCGTCCAGGACGCCTTCGGGTCCGTCACCCGGCCGTCCGGCTCCGCGTCCGTCACGGGTGGCGCATCCGGCACGCACGTCGTGATCAGCTCGTCGTCCATGCTCAGGAAGAACACCGAGCCACCTGGGTCGCCCTGGCGCCCGGACCGGCCGCGCAGCTGGTCGTCGAGCCGGCTGCTCGCGTGCCGCCCCATGCCGATCACCAGCAGCCCGCCCAGCCCGGCCACCTCGTCGTGGTCGCCAGCGGTCCCGCCGAGCCGGATGTCGGTGCCCCGGCCGGCCATCTGGGTCGAGACCGTGATCGCGCCCAGGGCGCCCGCCTCAGCCACGATCGCGGCCTCATGCGCGTCGTTCTTCGCGTTCAGCACCACGCAGGACAGCCCGGCCTGGCTGAGCCGCTCCGCGAGGCGTTCCGACTCCGCCACGTCGAGGGTGCCGATCAGGACCGGCCGCCCGGTGGCGTGCGTCTCAGCCACCTCGCGGACGACGGCGTCCTCCTTGTCCTGCGACGGTCCGGTAGAGCCGGTCCGGCTCGTCCTCGCGGACGCAGGGCAGGTTCGGCGGGATGACCGCGATCTCCAGTCCGTAGAACTCGCGGAACTGCTCACCCACCGCCACCGCGGTGCCCGGTCATGCCGCAGGCCAGCGGGAAGCGCCGGACCAGGGCCTGGATCGTGATGCTGTCCAGGATCTGGCCGCTCTCACTGGCCAGCAGCCCTTCCTTGGCCTCGACCGCCGCGTGCAGGCCGTCCGGCCAGCGCTGCCGCCGGGCGACCCGGCCGCGGGAGGCACTGATCAGCTGGATCCGGTCGTCGCGGACGATGTAGTCCACGTCCCGCTGGAGCAGGGCCCGGGCGTGCAGTGCCACGTTGAGCTGGGTGAGCGTGTCCAGGTTCTGCTCGGCGTAGAGGTTGATCCCGCCGAGGGCCTGCTCCGCGACGCGGGTACCGGCGTCGGTCAGGAACACGTTGCGGCGCTCGTCGTCCACTTCGTAGTGCAGTCTCGGCAGCAGGCGCCCGGCGATCTCGGCCATCTCCCGCCCGGAATCGGCCGCCCCGGCCGAGCCAGCCAGCACCAGCGGCACCAGCGCCTCATCCACCAGCACCGAGTCGGCCTCGTCGATGAGGATCACGTCCGGCTCCGTGGTGACCAGGTCGGCCACGCTGGTGGCCAGCCGGTCGCGGAGCACGTCGAAGCCGATCTCGCTGGCCGACCCGTAGCAGACGTCCGCGGCGTAGGCCTGCCGGCGCTCCTCCGCGGTGGAGGCCTGGGTGACCGAGCCGACGCTGACGCCGAGCAGGTCGTACACCGGGCCCATCCACTCCGCGTCCCGCCGGGCCAGGTAGTCGTTGACCGACATGACCTGGACCCGGTGCCCGCGGCGGACGTAGCCGGCGGCCGCCAGCGCCCCGGACAGCGTCTTGCCCTCCCCGGTCGCCATCTCGGCGACCTGGCCGGAGAGCAGGGCCAGGGTGCCGAGCAGCTGGACGTCGAACGGGCGCTCCCCCAGCGCCCGGCGGGCCGCTTCCCGGCCCACCGCGCAGATCCCGGCGTCGTCTGTGGCCTCGCCCGCCGCCGCGGTCAGCGCGGCGTCGTCCAGGTCGCGCAGCTCTTGTTCGCGCGCGGCGATGGCGGGCAGCAGGCCCTCGTACCCGCCCAGGCTCGCCGACCCGGGTTTCTGCAGGAAGCGCCGGACCCGGGAGCGCAGCCCGCTCACGCCCTGCCCCCGTCCCGGGCCGCCGCGCTGCTCGACCCAGCCCCGTCCCGGGCCGCCGCGCCGCTTGCCGCGACCGCCTCCCGGGCACTCCCGCGTCCCGCGCAACGCGCCGATCCCCTCGTCCAGGGCCACTTCGAGGTGCGAGATCTCCCCGGTGGCCAGCATGATCAGCACTCCGCCCTGGAGACCGGCCAGCAGCGCGGAGGCCCGCCGGTCCGCGTCCAGCGCAGGGCTTACCTGGCCGCTGGCCTGCATGCTGCGGATCCCGTCGGCGATCTTCTGCTGCCACCGGCGGAACAGCCCGACCACCACCTCCTGGTGCTCCGGCGAGCCGGGCCCCAGCTGGGAGGTGAGCACGGCCAGCGGGCAGGACTGGCCCTGGGCCAGGTAACGCCCGACGACCCGGTCCCGCCAGGCCTGCCAGGCCGGCCAGGACGTCAGCTGGTCCAGCGCGGGCTGCTGGTCCTCCAGGACCCGGTCCGCCTCATGCTGGGCCACCGCGGCCAGCAGCTGGGTGCGCCCGTCCGGGAAGTAGTGGAACAACTGGCTCTTGCTGGTGCTGGTGGCCTCGCACACGTCGTCCAGCGACGTGCCCGCCACCCCGCGCGCCCGGAACAGCTCCGCTGCCCCGGCCACGATCCGCTGCCGGGTGGCCAGCCCCTTCCGGGTCAGGGTCGCACCCATTCCGCCGTCCTCCACATCCACGTCACCACGCCGCGTCGCAGGCTTCCAATCTCGCATAGCCAAGGAGTGGACTTGACGGTCCAATTTCTAGCCCGTAAGGTTCCTGCTGTTTGAACTATACAGTCCAATTCCTAGAGAGACCTGGCATGACTGCTGAGCTCAAAGGCCGGACCGCACTGGTCACCGGCTCCACCAACGGCATCGGCCAGGGCGTCGCCCAGGCCCTGGCGGCGGCGGGCGCGCACGTGATCGTGCACGGCCGGGACACCGGCCGCGGGGCCCGGGTGGCCGACGCCATCACCAGCGCGGGTGGTGCGGCGGCGTTCGTGGCCGCCGACCTGGCCGGCGGGGGCGGCGCCATCACCGAGCTGGCGGCCCGCGCGGCCGAACTCGCGGGCGGGCCGATCGACATCCTGGTCAACAACGCGGCCTACCTGGTCGGCCAGACCACCGCGACGGACACCACCGAGGCCATGATCGACGCGGCCCTCGCGGTGAGCGTCAAGGCGCCGATCCTGCTCACCGCCGCACTCGCCCCGGCGATGGCCGAGCGCGGCGGCGGCGTGGTCATCAACATGGGCTCGATCAACGGGACCAGCGGGATGGCCAAGACGGCGCTGTACAGCGCCACGAAGTCCGCGGTGCACGGCCTGACCCGGGCCCTGGCCGCCGAGTACGGCCCGGTGGGCATCCGGGTCAACGCGATCGCGCCCGGCCCCACCCTGACCGACGTCACCCAGGCCCACCGCGGCTTCCTGGACCCGCTGATCGCCACCCTGCCGTCCCGCGGCTACAGCACCCCGGCCCAGATCGGCGCCACCGCCGTGTTCCTGGCCAGCGACGACGCCGCCAACATCCACGGCGCCATCATCCCGGTAGACGGCGGCTTCACCGCCATCTGACGCCGCCGAACACCCGCGGCCCTAGCCGATGGCCGCGGAGTCCGGGTCCCCGGGCATCGGGCGCAGCGGCGGGATGGGCGCCGTCGGGTGCCGCCGGGGACCGGACCACAAGGCGGGCACCGCGTCCACGGTGGCGGCTATCGCGTAGGCGGCCCGCTCGTAGTTGACCCGCCACCCCACGAACTGCGGCCACGCCTCGGCCGGATCACGCTCGATGGGGAAGTTCACCTCGTGCAGCCGGACGATGGCCTCGAGGTACTCGTCGTAGGTCAGGCTGATACCCGCGGCGACGTCGGGTTCCCCGGGCACGTCGACACCCATGGAGCGGGCGATCTGGCCGAAGCACATCAGCCCGCTGCGCAGGCAGAGCCGGGCCGGAACCTGCGGGGCCGCCCGGGGGCACAGTGACAGGTACAGGGCCGCCGAGTCCAGCACGGCGAGCAGCGCGGTAACCCAGGAGGCCAGCGGGTCCGCCGAGCGGAACCAGATCAGCGGCGAGTAGGTGACGTGACTTTCCATGACGTCGGAAGCCCAGCGTTCCCACTGGGCGTACAACTCCGGCAGCGTGTCCAGCGTCGAGGTGCCCGAGCCGAGCGCGTAGTGGGTGCGGGCGAGCAACTCCGGGCCCCACGACGGTGACGCCGGCCCGTGAGTTCAGCAGTCCGATCTCGGTCTCGCGGCGGTTGAACGCGGCGTACAGGGTCGGCAGGTAAGCGATCTGAAGGGTGACGGTGACCAGCGCGGTCATGGCCGCAATGTCCAGCAGCGCCTTCTCGTAGAACCCGTGGGCCTCGGCCGAGCCGAAGGTCCACAAGGCCGGCCCCACGGTGCTGAACGCCGTGGTGATATTCGCCGTCAGCGGCCACACCAGCAGCGCGAAACCGACGAAGAAGGTGCCGAGCCACAGGGCCAGCTGGACCAGGAGGATCACGGCTGCCTGTCCCGGCCGCCAGCCGGTCGCGCAGTTCGTACTTCCGGGCCGGCCTGGTGATCAGCCGGAACACCGCGGCGACGACCCGGTTGACGAGCCGGGTGAGATGGCTGCCGGTCTTGCGGGGGATGATGACGGTGCTGACCACGCTCACCGCCGCGGTCAGCACGAGCAGTGCGCCGACGACGGCGGCGACGTCGCGGGCCGCGGTCGGGACTATCAAGACTCGGCCGGGCCCGCCTCGGGGTGACCAGCGTGCACCGGGCCCGCCTGGGGGTGGCCGGCGTCCGCCGGGACGGCCCCGGCGTGGGTCAGCGCGGCCCGGATGGCCTCGCCGAGGGCCCGGGCCACCGGCGGCGGGAAGGCGTTGCCCACCTGCCGGTACGCGGCGGTCTTCCGGCCCGAGAACTCCCACCAGTCGGGGAAGCCCTGCAGCCGCGCGACCATCTGGACGGTCAGCTTGGGCCGCCGGTCTGCCGGGAACGACCGACCGGGCGCGGAGTCACCGATGCCCAGCCCGTCCACGCCCAGCCCCTTCCACGCCTCTCGGGCCCGGGTCGGCCCCAGGTCCGGCCCGCCGTGCTTCTTGCTCCCGCCCACGATCGTGGGCGCGATCCCGCAGGCCTTCGCGGCCCAGTCCGTAGCCCCGGGCCAGCCCTCCGCACCCATCAGGTCGGCCAGCATCTCCCCCACCGTGGGCGGCGCCGCCGCGGCCGGGGCCGGCCACCGGAACCATGAGGCCCACGGCTGCCGCACGGCGACCAGCACGAACCGGGGCCGCAGCTGGGGTACCCCGTGCTGGCTGGCCTGTACCACGTCCCACCACGTCTGGTAGCCCAGGTCAGCCAGCCGCTCCAGGACCTGGGTCCGGTAGCCGTCGAACCGCCGGGCCGCGAGCCCCCGCACGTTCTCCAGCAGCACGGCCCGCGGACCGGCCTCCTCGACCAGGCGCAGCGCCTGCGGGAACAGGTCCCGCTCGTCGTCGCGGCCGAGCTGCTTGCCGGCGATGGAGAACGGCGGGCAGGGCACGCCGCCGGAGAACAGGTCGACGCCCGCGAACCCCCGGCCGTCCACGTTGGCCACGTCGTCCTCGATGACCTTCCACGCGTCGCCCCGGTTGCGGCGCAGCGTCTCGCAGGCGGCGTCGTCCAGCTCGACCACGGCCTCGTGCCTGAACCCGGCCTGCTCCAGGCCCAGGGCCTGACCGCCGGCCCCGGCGCAGATCTCCAGGGAGGTCAGCTCGCCCACCGCCCGCCCCTCAGGTGTGCCCATACGACCGCGGCCCTCCCGCCCTCATCTTTCCGCCGATTGTGCCCGCAGGCACCGTCAGTTCGGTTGTCCCACGCCGTCACGCACCCGCCGCTCACCTTCACCACGAGGCCAGCGTGCCGGCCAGCAGGTCGTAGCTCAGCACCCGGCGCTGCCCGGTCACCTCGTGCCACGCATCCGCCTGCTCAGAGTTGGCCAGGCCGGCCACGCTGGCCGCCATCGCGTCGTAGGCGATGTGGTACACCGCGTCCACCTCCCCGGTGCCCCGGGCGATGGACGCCAGCCGGGTCGGCAGCGGCTCCGCGGTGACCGTGACCAGGTGCGGCTGCCGGCCCCGGCGGTGCCGGATCATCTGCAGGCATTCGTGCCGGATGTTCTGCACCCGGTCCGAGCGGATCGTCCACTTGCAGGACACCGCCGCGTGCAGCGCGGGCAGCCCGGACGCGGTCCGCACCCGGGCCAGCGACACGGTCACGTCCGGCCTGATCAGGTAGTCCGTGCCGACCGTGACCCGCAGCTGGGGGTTGGCCCGGACCAGCGCGTCCACCTCGGACAGGTGCGCGTACTGGTCGAACCGGGTGATCACCGCGCCCCGCTCGATCCGCCAGCCCCGGTTCGGGTCCTTGCGCTGCAGCACCCAGCCCAGGTGATCGCAGACCGCCTGCTCCAGCGGGCCGCCCGGGTCCTTCGGCACGTCGGAGACGCAGTCCCGGGCCACGGCGAGCTGATCCAGCACGCCCGCCGCGATGCGCATCGACTCGGCGCTGTCGACGTCGGCGAAGTTCGGCACCAGGGCCCAGCCGAGCTTGTTCTTCCCGCTCGGCTTCCAGCCGAGCAGGGTCGTCGCAAACGAGGCAGTCACGTTCTGCTCCCGGCTGGTATCGGGCCGGCTGGTATCCGCACCGCTGTACCCGCACCGCCGTACCGGCACCACGGGCAGCGCCCTCACCGTAGCGAGCGAGCACCGGGCCCAGGCCGTGAACTTCCCGCAACCGGGACGTACCGTGGACCCCGGAACGGCAGGACGGCCCGCGCTGAAGGCCCCCTGCTGAAGGAACCGTGCTGGAGGAACCGTGCACCCAGACCCCGTAGAGCTCGACGTCCCGCGACCGGACGGCACCCTCCGGGTGCTGCGCTGGGGCCGTGGCCCCCGTCACGCGATAGCCCTGCACGGCATCACCGCCAACGCCGTGTCCTGGCTGCCGGTCGCCGACGCGCTGCCCACCGAGTGGTCCCTGTTCGCGGTGGACCTGCGCGGCCGCGGGCACAGCGCGGAGCTGCCCGGCCCGTACGGGTTCGACCGGCACCTCACCGACGTCCTGGACGCCGTCGCGTACCTGGGCCTGGAGCTGCCGGTGCTGACCGGGCACTCGCTCGGCGCCTACCTCGCGCTGCTCATCTTCGACCGCGCGCCGGACCTCTTCGACGGGCTGCTGCTGGTGGACGGGGGGCTGCCGCTGCCGGTCCCCGAGGGCGCGGACCTGGACGCGCTGCTGGACGCCAGCCTGGGCCCCGCGCTGGCCCGGCTGCGCGAGAGCTACCCGAGCGTGGACGCGTACTTCGACTTCTGGCGGGTGCACCCGGCCCTGAAGGACGCCTGGAACGGTTACCTGGAGGAGTACCTGCGCTACGACCTGACCGGCGTGGACGGGGTGCTGCGCTCCCGGGTGTCGGAGGAGGCGGCGCGGGCGGACGGCCGGGAACTGCTGGGCAGCAGCGCCCGGCTCGGCGCCGCGCTCCGCGGCCTGCCCCGCCCGGCCCGGCTGCTCACCGCGCCCGCGGGCATGTTCGGCCAGCCCCCGGGCCTGCTCCCGGCGGAGCTGTGCGAGACGTGGGCGGCGCAGGCCCCGAAGCTGGCCATGGAGACCGTGCCCGGGGCCAACCACTACACGATCCTGCTGGATCCCGGCCACGCGGCGACCGTGGCCCGCCGCCTCACCGAATCCTGAGCCACCTCCGGCCGCGGCCCCGGACAATCCGCCGCAACGAAAACCGTCCCCCGCCGGTCCTCCGCCCCGGTTTCCCCGGCCACGGGTCATCGGCGGGACCCCGCACACTCGGTGACGAATAGGCTGGTAGGCGGCGCTGGCTCCGACGACGCGGCCGGCTGATGAGCCTGGCCTGTGAGCCAACCGGGCCGACCGACCACCGGAAGGGTGTTGACGCTGGACGCCGCGATCGGGCACGACCGTGTCCTGCTGCTGGAGAACATTCACCCCGACGCCGCCACCCGGCTGAGTAAGGCCGGCTACCAGGTGGAGACGCGGGCCGGGGCGCTGGATGAGGACGAGCTGATCGCCGCGGTCCGTGACGTCCAGGTGCTCGGCATCCGGTCCGGCACGCAGATCACCGAGCGGGTGCTGGACGCCGCGCCCAGCCTGCTCGCCATCGGCGCGTTCTGCATCGGCGTCAACCAGATCGACCTGGCCGCCGCGTCGCAGCGCGGCATCGCGGTCTTCAACGCCCCGTTCTCCAACACCCGCAGCGTGGTCGAGCTGGTCCTGGCCGAGATCATCGCGCTGACCCGGCGGCTCACCGACAAGAACGCGCAGATGCACGCGGGGCTGTGGGACAAGTCCGCGGCGGGCAGCCACGAGGTACGCGGCCGCCGCCTGGGCATCATCGGGTACGGCAACATCGGCGGCCAGCTCTCGGTGCTGGCCGAGAGCCTCGGCATGACCGTGTACTTCTACGACACCGCGGACAAGCTGGCCCTGGGCAACGCGCAGCGCTGCGGCACCATGGAAGAGCTGCTGGAGATCTCAGACGCGGTCACGCTGCACGTGGACGGCCGGCCGGGGAACAGCGGGCTGTTCGGTGAGACGGAGTTCGCGGCCATGAAGCCGGGCAGCCTGTTCCTGAACCTGTCCCGCGGCTTCGTGGTGGACCACGCGGCGCTGCGCCGCAACATCGAGTCCGGGCACCTGGCCGGCGCGGCCGTGGACGTGTTCCCGCAGGAGCCGCGCAGCCGCGGCGACGAGTTCCACTCCGACCTGCGCGGCCTGCCCAACGTGATCCTCACCCCGCACGTGGGCGGCTCCACTGAGGAGGCCCAGCAGGACATCGGCGAGTTCGTGGCCGGGAAGCTGCACGACTACGTCAGCTGCGGCACGACCTCGCTGAGCGTGAACCTGCCGCGGGTCGCGCTGCCGCACACCCCGGGTACGCACCGCCTGGTCCACCTGCACCGCAACGTCCCCGGCGTGCTGGCCAGCATCAACCAGCTGCTCGCCGAGCACGGCGCCAACATCGAGGGCCAGCTGCTCGGCACCCGGGACGAGCTCGGCTACGTGCTGACCGACATCGGCACCGAATACCCGGGCGACATGCTGGCCCGGCTGCGCGACCTGGACGTCACGATCCGGCTGCGCACCACCCGGCCCAGCTAGCTGACCCTCTGGTCCGGTCGGCCTGCCGGGGCGGGCCCGCACCCGGGCCCGCCCCGGCTCCCGTCACGGGTGGATCTGCGAGCCGACGCCGAGGTCGAGTCGGACCGACTCGAGGATGACGAACGCGGTGCTCGCGGTGTAGACGTCGGCGGCGGCGAGGACGCCGGTGTACTTCTTGATGACCGGCGCGGACGCGTAGTTGACCTGCGCGTCTTGGTAGGTCTTGACCGCGGCCCAGGAGTTGTCGCCGTATTTGGCGAAGAACGGGGTCGGATCGACCGCGACCAGGGCCTTCTTGACGCCGTCGATGAGGTCGTTTACGTACTGCTGGTAGATGACTAGGTCGCGGCGGTTGCCGAGCCGGCCCATGTGGCCGCCGATGAAGTGCTTCCACGGGAAGGCCATGGCCTTGGCGGGGGCGGCGATGGAGCCGGGGACGTCCTCGTTGAGATTGAAGCTGTCGTAGGGCACCCAGCCGGGCAGGACGATGTCAACGAGCATGAGCGTGTCGTGGTCGGGGAAGTGAATGTAGCTGTTGTCGGGGGTGTGGTTGGTGCCGAGCCACGCCAGGTCGATCCTCTCCCCGCCGACGTGCAGCGTGTGGTGGGTCTCGAAGGTGACGTCGGGCAGCGGCCGGGTCGGGTCGTTGTCCCGGGCCAGCAGCCGCTTGGTCTCGATCTGGCCGACCCGGGTCACGTTGCGGCCGAACAACGACGAGGCGCCGAGGTGGTCGGCGTGGTGGTGGGAGTAGACGATGTGGGTCACCTGGTTGGACACGCCGTTCGCGGACGCGATCTCGTCGATGGCGCGCTGCAGGTTGTCCCCGATGGTGGGGGGCGCGTCGAACAGCACCACTCCGTCCTTGGTGGTCAGGAACGCCGCCTGATAGGTGCCGTCGGTGACCCAGTACAGGTTCTTCTCCACCCGCCCGACGAAGTAGCCCTGCGCGTTGACGGCCGGGCCCAGTGCGGACGGCGGTATCGGCGCGTAGTCCGGCAGAGTGTCGGCGGAGGCCGGCTGGGTGAGGGCTCCTCCGGCCAGGGTGGCGATCGCGGGGACGGCCGCGAGCGCCGCGCCACGCGCGATGAAGGAGCGGCGGGTTGGGGGGGTGGATGACATGGTCGTCCTTTCCAGACGTGGACTGGACGAAGCCATGCTCTCCACGTCCGTTTCCGTGCTGCACCGATCGGGACGTGTCCACGGTGACGGCCAGGAAGGTGAGTGGGCCTCACCACATCCTGGTGATCTACCGCCGGCCTCAGCTCGCGGGGGCCGAGGCTGGCGCGGCCGCCTGGCGGTCGTCGGCCGGCGGCCCGGAGTCCTGCCCGCGGCCCAGGTGCTCCTCCAGCCGCCACAACGTATCCAGATGCTCGTTGGCCCACAGGACCAGCAGCGCGTTACGGGCCGTCTCGGGCTGGCCGCTGCTGATCGCTTCCCCGGCGCACTGGAGCAGCCGCTTGCGGGCCCCCGCGTCGTGGCGCTCGGGCGGCGGGACCGCGGTGCCGTTGACCAGCGAGTCGCCGAGCGTCACGTACCAGGCCCGCAGGGCCAGGACTTTCTGGTCCAGGTGACCCGCACAGGGTTTCCGCGCCCCGGACTGCGCGTCGTCTACGGGAGTGATCGGCAGCGCGGTCCCCGGCCCGCTCGGAGCCTGCCCCAGGATCGGGAGGCTGCTGGCCACGCTGTTCAGCGTGGCCAGCGACTGGCCGGTCCGCAGCACCTTGGCCGCGCCGCCCACCATCCGGGTCACCCGTTCCGGGTCGATCCGCTGGGCGGACCGCTCGGCCAGGTACTGGGAGAAGGAGTCGTCGAGCCGGTGCACCGCGGTGGTCGCGGCCAGCTCGGCGCGGCCCGGGTCCGCGCCGCCGTCCAGTCCGCTCAGTTCCTCCACCATGGCGGCCACGTAGTCCGCGGCCCGCGAGTAGGCCGCGGCCAGGTTCTGCCGGAGCAGTGCGGCCGCGCCCCGGGGCCAGAACACCAGCCCGACCCCCAGGCTGATCGCGAAGCCGACCGCGACGTCCTCGATCCGCAGGATCCCCACCTTCCAGCCGGTGGGCGCGATGATGTTGAACAGGACCAGGACGACCACGGTGAACGCGGCCTGGCCCGCCGCGAACGAGATCACCCGGGGCGCGTACGCCCCCAGCAGCACCGCGACCGGGAGGATCGCCCACAGCACGGTTTCGTCGCCCTTGAGCGGGATCAGGATCGCGGCCCCGATGACGATGCCCACCGCGGTCCCGGCCAGCGCGCTGATCACCGACCGGCCGGTGCCCAGCGCGTTGGAGCGCAGCACCGACAAGGTGCCCAGCACGACCCAGAAGGAGTGCTGGAGACCGGTTCTCTGCGCGATGAACACCGCGATGGCCAGCCCCACCGCGCCGCGGACACTGTTGCGGAACCAGATCGACCGGTAGTCGGCGTGGGTCGCGGTGAAGCCTTCCGCGCCGGCCAGCAGGGAGCGCAGCCACCTGGGCCAGCGGCCCCAGGCGGGGACGACGCCGGTCAGCGGGTCGGGGCCGGGGTCGAGGACGGGGTCGGGGACAGCGGAGCGCGTGGCGGCCGCCAGCTCGGCGGGGCCAGGCACCCCGACGATGGATGGCCCGTCGGGTTTGGGGCTGGCCGCCCGCGCGTACCCGGCGATCTGGCGCGCGGTGTAGGAGATCGTGTACACCCGGAAGCCGCGATCCACCTGGGCCTGCAGCACCTCCTGATCCGGGACGCGCGGCTGTTCCGCGACCCGCCGGGCCAGCAGCTGGGCGGCTTTCTCCCGGGCGTGCTCCAGCCGCTGCACCGGCTGCTTGCCGGTCTGGTCGCGGTCCGACAGATCGGGCTGGCCATCCAGCTCCCCGGCGCTGGCCCGCAGGACCACCGCGACTGCGCGGATCGCGGCCGAGTTCTCGGCCACGCACAGGTCGCCGGGCGGGGCTCCCGCCATGACCTCGAGCGACTGGAACAGCCAGGCCAGCTCGTCGATGAGCCCGCTCAGGGCGGCCATGGGACCGGTCGGCCCGGTCGGCCGGTGCGGCGTGGTGGTCAGCCGGCCCCGGAGGCCGTTCATCGACTCCCGCGCCGCGGCCAGCTGGGCGGCCTCGACGGCCCGGTCCTCGCAGAGGGAGTCGGCCAGGCCGGCCAGGGTGAGGCAGCCCCGGGCGGCGTCCGCCCGCAGCGTGGCCCGCTCCCGCGGCGGCCAGATCAGCATGACGGCCAGCAGGCCCACGCCTGCGGCCAGGCCCCAGCCGGCCAGCCGCGCAGGGATCGCCGAGACCGGCGCGGGCACCGAGACAGACAGCACGAAGACCAGCACCGCCGCGGTGCCCCCGGCGGCGAAGTACCCGTTGATCACCCCGGAGAACAAGATCACGAACCCGACCACGGCCATGGCCGCCGCGGCCAGCCAGGCGTTGCCGGAGCAGGCGGTGCCCAGCGCGACCAGGACCACACCGCTGACCCCCAGGGACAGGTAGGCGGTGAACCGGCTCCGCGGGGGCCCGCTGAACGAGGCGAGCACCAGCATCGCGAACGATCCGAACGCGGCGAACAGCGCGGTCTGCGGCTGGCCGATCACCTGGTCGGCGAACGCGAACACCGCCGGCATCACGATGGCCGCCCGCGCCGCGCTCTTCAGCGAGACCAGGCCGGGATCGTTGATGAGAGGGCGGGGTATCTTCATCCGCTGCAGTCGTCCTCCACGGCGGTCCGGGCCTGGTTTCGCACGATCGTATACCGGAGGCCCACCGCGGCCGGATGCCGGAAGCCGTCCGCGGCGCGGTCTGGCCTGACGCCCTCTTTTGCCCGGCCCTGGGTCTTATTCACCGGCGCAAGCCCCGTTATGCTGCGATTCAGGCGGCGTAACGACACATTCCTGGGGTAACTGGTGGCAGGCGAATGGCTGCAAAGATCGGCTTCAGCCCGGGCTAAGGCCGTCCAGGTAGATGTCCGGCGCGCCCATTCGGCCCGGGTGTACGACTATTGGCTGGGCGGAAAAGACAACTTCGCCTCCGACCGGGACGCCGCGGAGGAAGCGATCGGGGCTAATCCCGGGATCGTCGGGGACGCCCGGGCCAACCGGGCGTTCCTGGCCCGCGCGGTCAGCGTCCTGGCCCGGGAGCACGGGGTGGCGCAGTTCCTGGACGTCGGCACCGGGCTGCCCTCCGACCGCAACACCCACGAGGTCGCGCAGTCCATCGACCCGGCCGCGCGCGTGGTGTACGTGGACAACGACCCGATCGTGCTGGCGCACGCCCGCGCCATGCTGATCAGCGGCCCGGACGGCCAATGCGACTACGTCGACGCCGACCTGCGGGATCCAGCGATCATCCTCAAGACCGCCGCGCGCACCCTCGACCTGAACCGCCCCGTCGCCCTGCTGCTGCTGCTCGTACTGCACCTCATCCCGGACGAGGACGGCCCGCACGAGGTGGTCAGCTCGCTGCTGCAGGGGCTGGCGGAAGGCAGCTACCTGGTCGTGTCCCATCCGGCCAGCGACGTACGGCCTGATTCGGTGGCCGAGATGACCCGGCGGATGAACCAGCGCCTCCGGGGGCCGAAGGCCACACTGCGCGATCGTGACCAGACGAGCCGTTTCTTCGACGGGCTCAAGCTGCTGGAACCCGGCGTGGTCCAGCCGCAGCAGTGGCGGCCCGATCCCGGTGAGCCGGCCCCGCCGGACGTGTCACTCTGGTGCGGTGCCGGACGCAAACCCTGAGTCTGGGCGGCGCCCGGGCGAACTGGGCCGGGGCGAGCTGGGCCGGGGCGAGCTGGGCCGGGGCGAGCTGGGCCGGGGCGAGCTGGGCCGGGGCGAGCTGGGCCGGGGCGAGCTGGGCCGGGGCGAACTGAGCCTAGGCAAACCCGGCCTGGGCGAACTCCGCCGGGCCGTGCGCGAGCAGGCTGGCCTCGACGTGGTGTCACTCGTCCCGGCGGGCGGTGAGTCCGGCGCCGCGTTCTGGGTGCGCGAACGCGACGGGGCCACCTGGCTGCTGAAGGTCACCCTGGCGCCGGTAAGCGAACTGCGGGCGCTGGACGCCATCACCGGCCGGCTCCGCGCCCGCGGCTACCCGGCGCCCCGGCTGCGGGCCATCGGCCAGCTGAGCGGGCTAGGGCCGGACAGCGCTGGGCCAGGCGGCCTGACGTCTGGGAGCAGGGCGGTCTGGAAGCTGGGCGCCTGACCACAGGCATTCTGGATCCAGGAACGAATGCCCGGGCGTGATCTCAGCCTGGCGGGCGGCGCTCTGGACTGCGTGGCGGTGTCCCGCCTGCTGCCGGAACTGTTCCGGCTCAACGACGCCCAGGCGGGCTTGGGTGGTGGCGGGGCAGACTGGCGGCAGCTGATCACCACCACCCTGCTGGCCGGTGGCGACGGCTATTGCCTGCATTCCACGATGGCGGCCAGACCCGATACCCGGGAGTTGCTGTCCGCCGTGCGCGGGATCGGCGCGAGTTGCGGTCCGGCTATCCCGAACAGAGTTGATTTCACACATTTCGATTTTCATTTTCTGAATCTGCTCAGCGACGGGACCACCATTACCGGCGTCGTCGACATCAATCCGCCGCCGCTGGCCGGTGACCGCGCTTTTGACCTCGCGACCCTGGTCTTTTACGCCTATGACCATGACGAGCTACGGCGGCGCATCCTGGACCGGCTCTTCGGCCTGGCTGGCCGCCAGGCGGCCCGGGCGTACCTCGCGCACATGGTGCTCCGCCAGGTGGAGTGGTCGGTCCGGCACTATCCCTCAGCCCCGGCCACCCAGCACCATCTGCACCTGGCCCGGCTCATCCTCGGCGACATCGGCGAGCCGGACCCCAGCGGCTACGTCCTCAGGTAGGACGCGCCGTTGAGGTCGAGGATCGCCCCGCTCGCCCACTCCGCCTGCGGGGACGCCAGGTAGAGCACGGCGGCCGCGACCTCCGCGGCGCTGGCCACCCGGCCGAACGGACTCTGCCCGCGGATCTCGTCGCCGTCCGGCCCGGCCAGGACGCTGGCCGCCATGTCCGTCTCCACGAACCCGGGCGCCACGGTGGCGACCGCGATGCCGTGCGAGCCCAGCGCGCGGGCCAGCGACTGGCCGAGCGCGTTCAGCCCGGCCTTGCTGGCCCCGTAGGCAGGATGCTCGGGCTCACCGCGGAAGGCGCCGCGGGAGGAGACGTTGATGATCCGCCCCCCGCCGCCCGCGATCATGTGCCGGACCGCGCACCAGATGGCGTTGGCGGCGCCGGTGAGGTTCACCGTCAGGGTGTGCTGCCAGGCCGCCTGCCACTCCTCGTAGGTCCCCTCGGTGACCGGTTGCGCGGCGTAGACGCCTGCGTTGTTCACCAGCACGTCGAGGCCGCCGAGCGCCTTCGCGGCCTGATCCACCAGGCCGCGCACCGCGTCCGGGTCGGCCAGGTCGGCCTGGATCATCAGGTGGCCGCCGCCGGGCAGGGCGGCCAGCACGTCAGCGGCCGGCCCGGCCGAGTTGGCGTAGTGCACGGCGACCCGGTCGCCCTGGCCCGCGAACGCGTGCGCCACGGCCGCCCCGATGCCCCGGCTGGCCCCGGTCACCAGGACCGCCCGTCCATTCACCTGACTGACCTCATC
The DNA here is from genome assembly GCA_963781085.1 of uncultured Actinomycetes bacterium. Lineage (GTDB taxonomy): Bacteria > Actinomycetota > Actinomycetes > Streptosporangiales > Streptosporangiaceae > RYN-230. The sequence goes on along the minus strand of CAWAES010000014.1, from coordinate 88,351 downwards.
CCTGTCTGCCTGTCCGGTCGCTGGTCAGGCACAATAGCGGCCATGACCTCCACCCCGGCGGACTCGTGCGTGTTCTGCGGCATCATCGCCGGGCAGTTGCCGGTCAGCCAGGTCTACGAAGACGATCAGACGGTCGCGTTCATGGACGTCCGGCCGCTGACCTCCGGGCACCTGCTGGTCGTTCCCCGGGTGCACGCGGCCAGCCTCGAGGTCCTCGACGAGGACACCGGGACCCTCGTGTTCGCGGTGGCTCACCGGCTGGCCCGGGCGTTGCGGAACAGCGCGGTGCCCTGCGAGGGAGTCAACCTCTTCCTGGCCGACGGGGTAGCCGCCGGCCAGGAGGTCTTCCACGTCCACCTGCACGTGATCCCGCGCACCCCCGGTGATGGTTTCCGGCTCAAGGCCAGGCCCCGCACCCCCGGGCGCGACGAACTCGACACCACGGCGGACCGCGTCCGGGCGGGAATGAGCAGCCTGCCCGGCTGAGACCATCCGGAACCCCGGATACCCCCGCCGCGCGGTGGGCACCCGCTCCCGGAGTGGACGTCCAGTCCCGCTGCGAATCAGGGCAGTCCGCGTGCGGGCCAGGACCCCGCCGTTCGTTAGTGGGTATATAAGTACCGTCAGCCGGGAGCAATGCCGCCGACGGCGCACGGGATAGGGTTGTTTCGCGGGGCCAGCCGGGGGAACTGCTGGCCCGCGACGAGCGCCCGGCTTGGCCGGCCCCGGCCACGCGCGGGACAGCATGGGCCCGGCCACAGGGAGGATGAGACCACGGCTGCATACGGCGAGTACAACTTCGTGGTTGCGGCCAGCCGGCTGCCGGTGGACCGGACCGAGGGACCGGACGGCGAAACCGAGTGGCGGCCCAGCCCCGGCGGCCTGGTGACGGCGCTCGAACCGGTGATGCGCTCCGCCGGCGGAGCCTGGGTGGGCTGGCCAGGCGCGGCGGGCGACGCGCCGGAGCCGTTCGACACGAACGGGATGCACCTGGTCAGCGTGAGCCTGTCGGAAGAAGAGGTCGCCGACTACTACGAAGGCTTCTGCAACGCCACGCTGTGGCCCCTCTATCACGACGTCATCGCCCAGCCTGAGTTCCGCCGTCCCTGGTGGGACGCGTACGTCCGGGTGAACCGGCGTTACGCGGAGGTCGTCGTGGCCCAGGCCGCCCGCGGCGCGACCGTGTGGGTGCACGACTACCAGCTCCAGCTCGTGCCCGGGATGGTGCGCGAACTGCGGGCCGACGTGCGCATCGGCCACTTCACCCACATCCCCTTCCCCGGCTACGAGATCTTCGCCCAGCTGCCCTGGCGGCGGCAGATCGTCCGCGGGCTGCTCGGCGCGGACCTGCTGGGATTCCAGCGTCAAAGTGACGCCACCAACTTCTTGCGCGCCTGCCGCCGGTCAGCGGGACTGGCCACCCGCGGTTCGCTGATCCGGGTCCCGGACGCCGGGTTCGACGACACGCACCGCCGCCACGCCACCGGGCGGAGCATCCGGCGCCAGCGGGTGGCCCAGGACAACTTCCTGAGCGGGCGCGACGTCCGCGCCGCGGCGTTCCCCATCTCGATCGACACGCGCGGCTTCGAGAAGATCGCCCGGGAGCCGGACGTGCGGGCCCGGGCCCAGGAGATCCGCGAGGCCCTGGGCAAACCGGACATCGTGCTGCTCGGCGTCGACCGGCTGGACTACACCAAGGGCATCCTGCACCGGCTGAACGCCTACGGTGAGGTCCTCGACGAGGGCCGGCTCGGGCCGCCTGGCGCGGTGCTGGTCCAGGTGGCCAGCCCGAGCCGGGAGCGCGTCGAGGAGTACCGCCGGCTGCGGGACGACGTCGAGGTCACGGTCGGCCGGATCAACGGAGAGCACGGCGAGGTGGGCGTCGCGCCCATCAACTACCTGCACCAGTCCTATCCCCGCGAAGAAATGGCCGCGCTGTACCTGGCGGCTGACGTGATGCTGGTGACCCCGCTGCGGGACGGGATGAACCTCGTCGCCAAGGAGTACGTGGCCTGCCGGTACGACGACACCGGCGCGCTGGTGCTGAGCGAGTTCACCGGCGCGGCGGACGAGCTGAGCGGCGCGTTCATCGTCAACCCGCACGACATCGAGGGGCTGAAGGACGCCATCGTCCGGGCTGCGACCGTCTCCCCCGCTGAAGCCCGGCGGCGGATGCGGTCGATGCGGCGCAGGGTTTTGGAGCATGACGTGGCGTACTGGGCCAAGACGTACCTGGACGCCCTGAGCCAGGTTCCGTTGCGGGATCCAGCCGCCGGAGACTCGGCTGGGGACTCGGCGGGCTGCTTACCCGGCTGGGGACTCCACCATCGACGGGGCCGAGGTCCCCGGTGGGGACTCAGCCGGAGACTCCGCGGGGGGTCTGCGCCGCTGACGCCGCGGGGGACTCGGCCGCCATTCAGTTAGCAGTTCGCGGTTGGACCCCGCCGGGCGGGGTCCAACCCGAACTGGTAACGAGATCATGGTTCCTGAGGCGACGTAGCTGCCGCGCTGGGGGATCGTCCGCACCAATCCCTCGTCGCGGAGCACCGCCACCGCGCGGCGCGCCGTCCGGCGTGGGCGCTGGCCGGGCTCCAGCCCGCGCCCCTGATCAGGTGTCCGACGACGGCTTGCTCACGAAGGTCCCGCGTCCGTGGATCGTGGCGATCAGGCCCTGCTCGCGGAGTTCTTTCATGGCCCGGCGCACTGTCCCGTAGGAGACGGCGTAGTGAGTGGCCAGGTCCCGCTCAGCGCGCAACCGAGTACCTGGAGACAGCTCCCCCGAGGCGATCCGGGCCGCTACGTCGTTAGCCACCCGGACGTAGGCGAGGTCCTCTTGACCTCCGCCCGGCGCGGCTATGTCGCTCACCCCGGCGACAGTAGCTACCTCTGACCTCTACATATCAGTCAGATAGCTCTTAATGCTCCTGTAGAGCTACATAAGAGCTACATTAAATCTCGTCAGAGACCACCCAGCCACCCGGAGCACGGCGACATGACACGCGACGACCCAGCCGTTCCTCGCACTACTAACCACCAGGAGCAGGAACCCGCACCCCCAACGGCCCTAACCGAGATCACAAGGGTCGGCCTGGAACATCCGCAGGCCGTCCTCCTCGCCGAACAGCGGGCACATCGCGAGTTAGCCACCCTCGCTGGCCAATGCCCGGACCACCTCCTCGGCATGGAGTGCTATCCAGGCCGCGCCCGCCGGTACGTCGCCCGCGCCAAGCCCGGCACAACCGCCACTCCCTGGCTCGTCATCACCACAGACATCAGCGAACTCCGCGCGGTACTCACCCCGCGAGCCCCGGGTAACTAACCCTCCAGCAGCCAGGAGGTCCCGCCCGAGCCGCGGACCTGCACCAGGTCCACGACACCAAGTGAGGGAAATGCTACGAATCACGAACGTCTGCACACAAACTGTGCACCGCCTGATTACCCTGAGGTTCAAGGCACTCGGCCGAAGGAACTCGGGGACTTCGATGACGGGGACGGCGTGGCAGCGACTGTCTGACCTTGAGGCCTGCCGGGTAACCCGGATCCCCCGCCGCCCCCAGGACGCCGCCGATCCGGCCCGCCCCGCCGACCGTGACACCGGCCGGCCGCAACGCGCCGCCGCCCTGGCCTCCGCGTACCACACGGGGATCAGCCGGCAAACAGACGCGGGCCCCGTCGCCCTGGGCTGGGTCCGGGTCGCGTCCGGCGGCCCGGTGGACGTCCTGCTGGCCGGCTCAGCCCTCCGCGGCAGCCCCCGGCCCGGGCCAGGCCACGAAGTCTCGCTGGCCTTACCGGCCGGCGCGTTAGGCCAGGTCATCGCGCCCGGAGGGATGGCCGCCGCGATGAACGCCCTGCCCTGCTGGACCCGGATCAGCGGGATCGCCGACGGCCTGCTGACCGAGGAAACCGCCGACCTCCAGCTGGATCGCGCATCGCTGGAGGAGTGCCTGCTGGCCGCCTGGGACGGCCCCTTCGGCTGGCTGATCCTCGCCGACCCCCTCGCCCCCACGGAGATCGCGGACTACGCCGCCCAGGTGGCCGCCAAGCAGCGACTGGCGGCCGGAATGGCCGAGCGGGACCCGGAAAAGGCCGTCCAGGCGCGCCGCCTCGAACAACGCCACACCGAATTACGCCAGGCCCTGTCCTCGGGCCTGTGGCAGCTGCACGTGCTGGCCGGCGCGCCCGACCCCGCGGCCGCCGCCCGCGTGGCCGGCCTGTTCTGCGCCTCCGCGGACCTGCACGGCCTTCCATACACGCTTACCCCTTCAATTTCCCTAACGGAACCGCTCCCCGAACTCCTCGGCACGCAGCCTGATGTCCTTGCTCCGTCACGAACGGATTCCTCAGCGGCCTTCCCCTTTCACGCGAGCACCCTGTTGCTGGCCACGCTGGCCCGCGTGCCCGAGGTCGAGGTCCCAGGCGTGCGGCTGACGTTGCGGCCTGAATTCGACGTGACCCCGGAGCCCCCGCCCGGAGACGAGAACCGGGCAGCGCCGCTGCCCCTGGGCCAGGTACTGGACCGTAACGGCGTCCCGGCCGGAAACCTGTCGCTGCCGACGGCCTCACTGAACCGGCACGTCTTCGTCTGCGGCGCGACGGGAGCGGGGAAGTCGCAGACCGTGCGGGCTCTGCTGGAGGGGGCGTCCGGAGCCGGCCTGCCCTGGCTGGTCGTCGAGCCAGCCAAAGCCGAGTACCGGCTGATGAGCGTCCGGCTGAACGGGACGGCCGGCGGGGTGGTGCGGATCCGTCCCGGTGATGCGGACCAGATCGCCGCCGGGATCAATCCCCTGGCCCCGGCCGTCGACGCAGCGGGCCGGCGCTTCCCGTTGCAGGCGCACGCCGACCTGGTCCGGGCCCTGTTCCTGGCCTCGTTCGCGGCCGACGAGCCGTTCCCGCAGGTCCTGTCGGCCGCGGTCACCCGGGTCTACGAAGAGGCGGGCTGGGACCTGGCGCTGGGCGAGCCGGTTACGCCCGGCGTCCAGCCCCGGTACCCGACCCTGGGTGACCTGCAGACGGCCGCCGAGCGGATCGTGTCCGAGATCGGTTACGGCCGCGAGATCACCGACAACGTGCGCGGATTCATCACGGTCCGCGTCTCCAGCCTGCGCCTGGGCACGACAGGACGGTTCTTCGAGGGCGGTCATCCGATCGACTTCGGGAAGCTGATGGCCCGCAACGTCGTGTTCGAGATCGAGGACGTCGGCGACGACCGGGACAAGGCGTTCCTGATGGGCACCGTGCTGATTCAGCTGACCGAGCACCTGCGGCTGCAAGCCCGGACCAGCGGCGCGGCCGCCGCGCCCGCGTTGCGGCACCTGTCGGTGTTCGAGGAAGCCCACCGGCTGCTGCGCCGGCCGGAGGATCACCGCAGCGGCACAGGGGCCACCGCGCACGCGGTGGAAATGTTCGCCGGGCTGCTGGCCGAGATCCGGGCGTACGGCGAGGGCCTGATCATCGCTGAGCAGATCCCCGCCAAGATCATCCCCGACGCGGTCAAGAACACCGCCGTCAAGATCGTCCACCGGCTCCCCGCGGCCGACGACCGCGAGACGGTCGGGGCGACCATGAACATGACGGACGCCCAGTCCAGGTACCTGGTCACCCTGCCACCTGGCCAGGCCGCAGTCTTCACCGACGGGATGGACTACCCCGTGCTCGCGGCGATGCCGGACGGTACCGCCCGGGAAGCTGCCGCGCCGGCGGCCACGGCGTCCCCGGCCGGCATCGTGTCGCCGCGCTCGGGCACCTGCGGGCCGGACTGCCAGGCCGCCCCCTGCACGCTGCGCGACATGCGGTCCGCGCAACGGACCCTCGCCGCAGAACCTGGTCTCGTCCTCTGGGCGGAGGTAGCGGTCCTGGCCCACCTGACCGGATGGCTCATGCCGGCCCCTGTCCCCGGTAGCGAACTCGCCCGCCGGATCGCCGCCTTGTCCGCCGACGTGCGCGTCCGGGACTGCGCCGTGTCGCATGCCGTGGACGCCGCGGTAGCCGCACGAGCCAGCACGTTCTCCGCGCGGGTCAGCGCGGACGCACTGGCGTCTCACGTGGCGGCGGCCCTGCGCCGGTGGATCGCGGACGGCGGACAGGAGTGCGTCTTCCCCGAACCGCAGTGGCTGGCCCCCGCTTTTCGCTGGGCCCTGATCCTGGATGACCTGAAGACCCTGGACCGGAAGGCTCCCGGATCCGGCCGGCATCCGCGGACTGCCGAGTGGGAAGCCAGCACCGGGCGGCCCATCTCCGGCGAGACCTGCGCCCGCCAGATCGGCGTGGTCCAGCGCTGGTACGACGCAGACCAGCGCAACCCGGCTGATGTCCGGCGGATCGCGTTCGGGACTGTACGGCCAGCCGCCGTGGAGACGGCCGTCGGCGCCAAGTCCGGTGACGAAGACTGGGAGCAGCGCCTGTCCGAGGCGCTCACCCAACTCCACGACTGCCGCTGGCCCCTGGACTACCTACGGGGCGGTACGGGCATCACCGCTTCTGGAGTCGGAAGGTGAGGCATGAGCGTTGACAGGCTCCCCGACGGTGGAGACGACGACCGTGAGCGCGGCATCGAGACTCCCCGATCGACCGAGCCCGCCCCACCAGAAACTCCTCCCCCGCCCGAGGCGTCCCAGCCGTCCGAAGCCCCCTCACCGAAGGAGGATCTGCCAGCAACAGAAAAGCCCGAATCAACGGAAAGCACCGTTCAGGCCGACGACTCCCCCGAAGCCTCGGACACAGCCGCCCCACCGCCAGACCCACCCGAAGCCCAAGAGACCGCCGAACCCCGAAGCCGCCAAGAACACGCCGACCAACCCCCGGCCGACGAAGACCTAGGCGCGGTAGACGCCGGAGTGGAAGATCGAAACGACGCAACAACGGAATCTGCTAGCGATCTTCCTCGTAGCACCGGATGTCACGCGCGAAAGCGACGACGGTGAGATTGAGATGGCATCCGAGAACCCGATGCCGGACAGTGTGCCAGCCAGGAGGACGACACAGGTTGGGAGAAGGAGGGCGCCGAGGAGCTACCCGAGCAGGAAGACCTGCTGAATCACGATGCTGAAGACTCAGACTGCCGACGAAACACCGCCTGTGCCAAACGACGACGCGCCTGCCGACGACGATCGAATCCTCCCCCTAACCGACCAGGAATGGGCAGAACATGTCACCGAAGTCCGCGACGCCCTGGACAAAGCCCGCGCAGAAGGACTCGACCACGACCGCCTGTACACGATCGACCCGGCGATCATGAGATCTGGACTGAGTGAACGTCGAAGTCTCCACGATTCAATCATTGAAGGAATCTATACGCAGCGCGGGATGTGCCTGTGAATCATGAGGCGCATCATTGCTGGAGGGCTCGGTGGGCCGGTAAGACAACGGTTCTACGCAGAACAAGCCGGCATTGACCTGTCACACTATCTGATGATTAATCCAGACGACATCAAGGAAGAGATGGCTAGTCGAGGTATGATTCCGGAGATAGAGGGCTTATCCCCAATGGAAGCATCAGATCTGGTGCACGAAGAGTCTTCATACATTGCCAAGCCAACTTGCCTTACGTGCCAGGCAGACGGCAAGAATTGATCTGGGACATCACTATGTCCTCGCAAGAAGTCCACCGTAAGACGAATTAACGAGCCTACGGGATGCTGGCTACACTGACGTTGATGGAGTTTTCGTGGATATCCCATCGAAACTAAGCATCGACGGAACGGAGTCACGACATCGCGAAGGCCACGATAAATGCCGCACGGCGAAGGACTGGTGGCAGATTCGTTCCGCCTGAAGTGATCGAGCGAGCCAGAATGATCCGGAGTGGGGAAGCCAGAACAGGAGAACTTACGAAGTTAATAAGGCGTAACTTCAATGAGTGGTCCATCTACGACAACTCGGTAGACGGGCGCCCGCCATACTCGCGGGAGTCGAGGCAGCAAACGATGTGCAACAGGACGACAGAAGGAGTGAGATCGAATGAGCAGCGAAGTCACCGAACTGATCGCGGCTCTGAAGTCGGAACCATGAGCCTAGATGAAGTAGCACAGCGATTCCGCGAACGATCTTGGCCACGAACGCAGAGACCCGAACCGCAGACGTACCTTGAACTAGCTGCCGCCGCCCAGACGGATCCCGATCCAGATGTACCTGGTCGTTCGACGAGGTCGTTGCCGCATACGATCGCGGCGAGCTTTCTGACACGTGACAGTACAGAACGCTCGCTGAAGCGCAGGCCGAATCGATGCGGGCAGAAGATGCTCGCAAAGGCTCAACTCCGTGAGCCAGGGATGGCGCCGGGCGGCGCGGGCAGTGCCGCCCGGCGCCACGTCTCAGCAGGAGCCGTCGTTGTTCCAGGCGCTGGGCCGCCTGGGACCTCGTCATAGTTCCACTGGCTCGCGGTCCACGTGTCGCCGCCATACGACACCATGTCGCCCGAAACGTAGGACTGGTTCGAGACCCAAGCCGCCGCAGAGCAGCCCCCCGAACCGGACGAAGTCGTGGGAGCCTGAGCGGCGCCGAATAGCGTCGGCCCAGCCGATCATGGCGCCCAGTGCTGACATATCACGCCGACGGTGCGCCTTTCTGGGGTGTTTTGTCCGGTTCGGTCCACGGCGAGCGTGAAGAGTGAGCAGGAGGGGCCAGTGGACCCCGCAGGACTGGAAGCAGCGCGGCGGTAGACCAGCGGCACCGGCCTTCACCGCGGCGCATACTGTCTGGCCAGCGCGGCGCGCGTATTGCCGGGTCAGCGGGCGGCGCGCACGCTATCCGGTCAGCGGGCGGGGCCGGCCAGGCCGTGCAGCAACAGGCTGGTGAGGGCGTCCAGGATCTGCTTGTCCGGGTAGCCCGGGCCGCCGGAGACTGGGACGTCCGGATTCTCGGGGAGCAGGGCGTAGGCGAGCATCGACAGCATCCCGCCCATGGCCGCGGCGATCAGGGTGGGGTCGCCCGGCAGGGCATGCCCCTGCTCCCGGAGGTACTCCAGGTGCTCGCGGAGCATGCTGGTGTCCTCGGCGAGCCGCTCCCATAGCGCACCGGAGCTCGGCCCGGCGGCCAGCGCCGACTCGAACAGGGCGGTCATCACCGGGCGGTTGTCGCGCATCACACCCCACGCCGCCGCCAGGTGCTCGCGGAGCTGAACCGGATCGGTGAGGTCGTGGGGCGGATGGTCGCCGGCCTCGAACGCCTGGCCCGCCTGGTTATGCATGTCAGCGAGGAGCACTTGCAGCAGGTCTTCCTTACTGGGGAAATGCTGGTAGAACGACCCGGTAGCACGGTCCGCGGCAGCCGTGATGTCGCTGATCTTGGTGTTCAGGTAGCCGCGCTCGGCGAACTGGCGCAACGCCGCTGCCTTCAATGCTGCCTCGGTCTCGGCCGCTTTGGCCTTCCGCACTCCCACTGCGCGCTCCCTTCCACTATCTGGCTCACCGTCGGCCGGGCTCACCGTCGGCTCGGCTCACCGTCCGCGTCGTCCGCTGCGCTCGTCAGCCGTGGCTTGCCGCCGCCGGTACGGTAGCCGCCTTGACATCATGCCCGCATCCGCCAATACTGAATCGAGATTCACTGAAACTATATTCAGTGAATGTAGGTTCGGCGAAGGGGTCGGCATGCGAGCAGTGGTGATAGGCGGTGGGGTCGCCGGATCGGCGAGCGCCATCGCCCTGGCGCGGATCGGCGCCGACGTGACCGTGTACGAGGCCTATGAGGATCCGTCCGGACCGGTTGGCTCGTACGTCAGCCTGGCCGTCAACGGGCTGCGCGCGCTGGACGCTCTGGGCTGTCTGGCGCAGGTGCAGCTGGCCGGGTTTCCGGTCGCGCGCCAGCGCATGTGGTCCGGCCGCGGAAAGCTGCTGGGCGACGTGGCGCGCGGCCGCCGCCCTGAAGACCCGCTGCACAGCGTCACGCTCATGCGCGCCGACCTGATCACCGTGCTGCGCACCGCTGCGCTGGAGTCAGGCGCCACGATCATCACCGGCCAGCGGCTCGACGGCGAACCCGATGAGCGCACGGCGGACGCCGACCTGATTGTCGGGGCCGACGGCATCTGGTCCACGACCCGGCGCGTCCTGGACCCGGCGGCACCTGAGCCGGTCTATGCCGGTGTCTACTCGGTCTCGGGCACCTCCGGCAGCGTGCCGGCTGGACTGCCCCGGGATGGCTTCAACTGGATCTTCGCCAAACACGGGGTGTTCATCTTCCTCCCCGCACCCGACGGGACCGTGTGGTGGACCGCCCAGGTCGCCGCCTCCAGGCCGCCGCGCGACCCGGCCGCGATCGGCGTGGCCGAGCTCACCGAGCTGTTCGGTACCGAGGCGCAGGCCACGGCCGTGCTGGGGGCCGCCACCGCGGTGCGGGCGGCGAACCTGGGTCACGTGCTCAAGCCGGTCATCCGCCGGCACGGCGGCCGGACTGTGCTGCTCGGCGACGCCGCGCACCCGGTCGGCGCCGGGCAGGGCGCCTCCATCGCGATGGAAGACGCGGTAGTCCTCGCCAGGCATCTCGTCGGGACCGAGGCAGATGGGATCCCCCAGGCACTGGCCGCCTTCGACCACGAACGCCAGCCGCGGGCCGGCAAGCTGGCCAAGATGGAGACGAGCAACCGGGACGCCAAGACGGCGGGCCCGATCGCTGCCCGGATGCGTGAAATGGTCATGCCGCTCGTGTTCAACCGCTTCTACGAGAAGGCCACCGGCTGGCTCTACGACTTCGACCCCGGCACGCTCCCCGTGACCCGCGGGCGCTGACAGACGCTCCGTACGAGGCTGGGGAGGGTGTCCGCTCCGGCTCGTCCGATATCGTCATGGCTGCTTTAGGCGTCTGCCGGCGGACTGTACGGCGGCGCGTTCGGGCTCTCCGGGCCAGGACATGCTTGGGCAGATCATCGCGACGGGCTGGAGGCGGCGTGACGGTGCGTGTGGTGGCCCTGGACGACTACCAGGGGCTGGTGGAGCAGTACTCGCTGGCGGGCCGGCCGGACGGGGCGGAGTGGATGTCCGTCCGCGAGCACCTGACCGGGGAGGTATTGGTGGCCGCGCTGGACGGCGCGGCCGTGATCGTGGCCATGCGGGAGCGGACCCGCTTCGACCGCGAACTCTTCGCCCGGCTGCCCGACCTGAAGCTGCTCATCACCACGGGCATGCAGAACGCCTCCATCGATCTGCAGGCGGCCGCCGCGCACGGGGTGGTCGTGTCCGGCACCAGCGGCCCGCGGACCACGAACACGGCCGAGCTGACCTGGGCGCTCATCCTCGCCCTGGTCCGGCACCTGCCTGAGGAAGCGGCCTCGGTCCGGGACGGCGGGTGGCAGCACACCGTGGGCACCGACCTGCTCGGCACCACTCTCGGCTTGGTCGGCCTGGGCCGCATCGGCCACCAGATGGCCCGCATCGGCCAGGCGTTCGGGATGGACATGATCGCCTGGAGCCAGAACCTGGATCCGGCCGTGGCCGCCGAGGCGGGCGTGCGCGCGGTGAGCAAGGCGGACCTGTTCGGCTCGGCCGACGTGGTCAGCGTCCACCTGATGCTGTCGGACCGGACCCGCGGCCTCATCACCGAGCGCGACCTGCGCGCCATGAAGCCCACCGCTTATCTGGTCAACACCTCGCGGGGACCGATCATCGACGCCGCGGCCCTGCTGCGGGCGCTTAACGACGGCTGGATCGCGGGGGCCGGGCTGGACGTGTACGACACCGAGCCGCTGCCCGTGGACGACCCGCTCCGGCGTGCGCCGCGGACGGTGCTGACCCCGCACCTCGGCTACGTGACCGAACGCACCATGAGGTACTGGTACGAAGACGCGGTCGAGGACATCGCGGCCTGGCAGCAGGGAAAGCCGGTCCGCCTGCTGACCCCGGGCTGAGCCAGGTCGCCTCCGGGCTGAGCCCGGCCGAACCGGGCTGAACCCTGCCACCCCCCGAGGTCGGCCCGTTTGTCAGCGTCCTGACAGGTCGCGGCTGGGACTGGCCGCGACCTGTCAGTGAGCTGGCCGTGACCTGTCAGCGCCGCCGGCGACTCTGAGGATGTCCAAGCGACTCATGACGGGGAACTCAGATGATTAACACGATCGAGGCCGAGGGGCTGACCAAGCGCTTCGGCCAGACGCGGGCGCTGCGCGGCGTTGATCTCGCAGCCGGGCCCGGCACGGTACTGGCTCTGCTGGGCCCGAACGGGGCAGGCAAGACCACGGCGGTGCGGGTGCTGGCCACGTTGCTGAAGGCGGACGCCGGGCAGGCCCGGATCTGCGGGTACGACGTAGTCACCGAGGCGGTGCAGGTCCGCCAGCTGATCGCGCTGACCGGCCAGTTCGCGTCGGTAGACGACGAGCTGACCGGCACCGAGAACCTGCTGATGATCGGCCGCCTGCTGGGCTTCAGCCGGGCCAGGGCCCGGGCCCGCGCGGCGGAACTGCTGGAGAGTTTCGACCTGGCCGGCGCCGCCGGGCGGGCGGCCAAGACCTATTCCGGCGGCATGCGCCGCCGTCTGGACCTGGCGGCCAGCCTGGTCGGGCAGCCCCAGGTGCTGTTCCTGGACGAGCCGACCACCGGACTCGACCCGCGGGCGCGCATCCAGGTGTGGGAGACGATCCGCGGCGTGGTCGCGGGCGGCGCCACCGTACTGCTCACCACGCAGTACCTGGAGGAGGCCGACGAGCTGGCCGACCGGATCGCGGTGATCGACCACGGCCTGGTGGTAGCGGACGGTACGCCCGCGGAACTGAAGTCGAAGACCGGCGGCCAGACGCTGGTGGTCCGGGCGGCGGACCGCACCGAGACCGGGCAGGTGGCGGCGATCGTCGGGGACGTGACCGGCACCGTGGCCGAGATGAGCGAGGAGACCGGCCTGGTCACCGCGCTCGCCAGCAACCCGGCACTGCTGCCGGCCGTGGTGCGCCGGCTGGACCAGGCCGGCCTGATGGCTGCCGAACTCGCGTTCCGGTTGCCCAGCCTGGACGAAGTGTTCCTGACCCTGACCGGCCACCCCGCCGAGGACACACCCGGATCCACCGAGTCACTGATTGACGATGATGGGAGGGCAGCATGACCACGCTGCAGGTACCGGCTACGGCCGTGGCGTCCCCGGAAGTCCCGCTGCGCCGCCGGATCGGCGCCGGCCAGGCCCTGGCCCACTCGCTCACCCTGGCCTGGCGCAACGTCATCCAGCTCAAGCACTCTCCGGAGAAGCTGCTCGACGTCGTCTTGATGCCGATCGTGTTCCTGGTGCTGTTCCTCTTCGTGTTCGGGGGCGCGGTGGCCGGCAGCACCCATGCCTACCTGGAACTGCTGCTCCCCGGCCTGGTCGCGCAGATGGCCGTGTTCGCGACCATGGGACTCGGCACCGCGCTCTGCGAGGACATTCATAAGGGCGTGTTCGACCGGTTCCGCAGCCTCCCGATCGCCCGGTCCTCGCCTCTGGTCGGCGCGGTTCTCGGCGACACGGCCCGGTTCGGCGTGGTGATGATCGTGCTGACCGGGTTCGGCTCGCTGCTCGGGTTCCGCTTCCACACCAGCGTGCTCGCGGTGCTGGCCGCGTTCGCCCTGGCCTACGTGTTCTATCTGGCGGTGTGCTGGATCTCGGTACTGATCGGGCTGGTCGCGCCCTCCCCGGAGACCGTGCAGGGGATCGCGTTCATCTTCATCATGCCGCTGGTGTTCGGCAGCAGCATCCTGCTGCCCAGCACGCAGACCATGCCGGGCTGGCTGCAGGCCTGGGTCAAGGTCAACCCGGTCACCTCCCTGGCCGACGCGGTGCGCGGGCTGACCGTCGGCGGCCCGGTGGGCAGCCACGCCATGTACGCGCTGGCCTGGGCGGCCGGCATCGTCACTCGTGGCCTTCCCGCTGGCCATGCGGATGTACCGCCGCCGGGTCTGACACCAGCCCTCCAGAGGGTGGAGCAGGCCCAGACGCCGCCGTGGCGCTCGTTCCCCCGGACCGGGAAGCCGGTCAGGGAACGAGCGCCACGGCGTCAGCGCGGGTGAGGGCCCGGCCGCTCGCGTAGGCCGCGTCGAACGCCCCGGTCCCCAGTGCGGTGGTCGCGGCCTCGGCCGTTCGGGCCACTTCCAGGCTGGCCGCGTCGCGGAACCCGTGCAGCGTGTGGGCCAGGCCCAGCAGCTCGGCGGCCCGGCCAGGCTCGCCGCGGGCGGCGGCCAGCGCCGCGATCCCCTCGACCAGCTCGGCCAGGATTGGATGGTTGGGCACGAAGATCTCCGGACTCCCGGCGGCCAGGGTCATGGCCTTCGCGTGCCATTGCGCCGCCCCGGTCACGTCACCCTGCTGCTCACCCAGGCAGCCCAGCTTGCTGTAGGCGGTCATGACGACCGTGCTCATGCCCGGGCGGCGCACGTGTGGCTCGGCGACCTCCAGGGCACGTTCCACGAACTGCCGCCCCTGGTCTAGGTGGCCACCCTGGCGGGCCAGCTCCGCCAGGGCCAGATATCCCTTGGCCTCGTCGTCATGCTCGCCGATCCGCTCGGCGATGCGTACCCCGCGCTCAAGGTCAGCGCGGGCGCCCTCGATGTCACCGCTCCGGGCCCGGGCCAGGCCCAGGGGGATGAGCATCATGTCGGAGAAGTTGCCGTGCAGTCCGCTGGCCGCATGCCCGCGGGCCTCGCGCAGGATCCGCAGCGCCTGGTCGGGATGGTTCCGGGCCATCTCCACCTCGCCGAGCCCGGACAGGCACAAGATCATCCCCCAGCGGTCACCGATAGCCTGAAAGTCCTGGTGACCACGGGTCAGGTTGGCGGCCGCCTCGTCCACCTGCCCCACGTTCATGGCCAGGTGCCCGCGGAGCGCGTGCTGGGCCGCACGCACCCAGGGATCAGGGTGGTCCCCGAGCAGGCTCAGATCACTCTGCACCCGCTCCGGGTCACCGCCGAAGTAGGCCAGCATGGGCTGGGCGATCAGCAGCAGCGGATGGCGGGGAGCCGGGCCGGCGATGGACGCGGCGGTGGCCAGCGTGTCCGGCAGCAAAGTGGGCGGCGGATCCTCAGCCTGGGCCGCGGCCGAGATCACCGCCAGGATGTAGCAGATCGCGTACGCGTCAGCCAGCCCCGGCGGTGCGGACCCGCCGGCCATGTCCCGCACGGCGGTCGCCCACTCCCCCGCTTCCGCCTCGTAGTCGCGCATGATCCAGAACCAGGCCAGGGCGGCGACCAGGCGCAGTCCGGTGCCGGTGTCCCGGACGGCGATCGCGGTGCGGAGCGCGGCGGCGAAGTTGTCGTGCTCCGCCGTCAGCCGGGCCAGCCAGGTGAGCTGCTCGCTGCTGCGCAGCATCGGCTCGCCCTGTTCGGCCAGGTCGAGGAAGTAGCGGACGTGGGCGGCCCGGACCTGCTCCTCCTCCCCCGCCTCGGCCAGCCGCTCCGCGGCGTAGGCGCGCACCGTCTCCAGCAGCCGGTACCGGACTTCGGCATCCCCGGTCGCGGTGACCAGGGACTTGTCCACCAGGGAGGCGATCACGTCGATAAGGCCGGCGGCCGGGTCGCCGGCCGGCCCGCACACCTGCTCGGCGGCCGCCGGGGTGGCGCCGCCGCTGAACACCGACAGGCGCCGCAGGACCGTGCGCTCCGCCTCGCCGAGCAGGTCCCAGCTCCAGTCCACGATGGCCCGCAGCGTCTGATGGCGCGGCAGCGCCGTCCGGCTGCCCGCGGTGAGCAGGCTGAAGCGGTCGTCGAGCCGGCTGGCCACCTGCGCCGGGGTGAGGGACCGGAGCCGCGCGGCGGCCAGCTCGATGGCCAGTGGGTTGCCGTCCAGCGCCCGGCAGATCCGGATCACCGGCTCCGCGCTGACCTCGTCGATCGTGAACCCAGGCCGGACGGCGGCGCCCCGCTCGGCGAGCAGCCGGACCGATCCGTACTCCTGGGCCTGCGCCGGGGTGGCGTCGTCCGGCGGCAGCGGCAGGGACGGCACCGGGCACAGGGTCTCGCCGGTCACTCCGAGCGGCTCCCGGCTGGTGGCCAGGATCCGCACCCCAGGCGCCTCGGCCAGCACCCGGCCGGCCAGCCGGGCGACCGCGCCGACCAGGTGCTCGCAGTTGTCCAGGACCAGGACCAGCTGACGGGTGGCCAGCATGTCGGCCAGCCGGTCCAGCGGGGGCAGGACGACGCGGACCGGGTCCGCGTCCGGCACCCAGACCGGGTCGGGCGGGCCGATCACGGACAGCACGGCCTGGGGCACGTCCAGCGCGTCCCCGACCGGGGCCAGCGGGACGAACCAGACTCCGTCGGGCATCTGGTCCGTGAGCCGGGCCGCGGCCTCGAGGGCCAGGCGGGTCTTCCCGGTGCCGCCCGGTCCGGTCAGGATGACCAGCCGGCCTTCGCCGAGCAGCTTGCTGACCCGGTTCAGCTCCTCGTCCCGGCCCACGAAGCTGGTCAGCTGAGCGGGCAGGTTGCTGGTCCGTGGGACAGCCGGGACGGGATCATCCGGCGCGGGTCCCGCCGGGACAGGATCAGCCGGCACGGGTCCCGCCAGGCCGGGATCAGCCGGCGTGGGTCCCGCTGGGGCGAGATCAGCTGGGGCGGACGACGCCGGCGCGGACGACGCCAGGGCCGAGGTGGCCTGAGCGGGAGTGACCGGGACCGGCGTGGCCGGGAGGGACCCGTTCCCGGCGGGACGGCCGAGCTCCGGGTCAGCCCGCAGGATGGCCAGGTGGACCGCGGACAGCGCGGGAGACGGGTCCACGCCGAGCCGCTCGGCCAGGACCCGCCGGGTGTCCTCGTAGACCGCGAGCGCGTCACCCTGCCGCCCGGCCAGGTACAGCACGCGCATCAGCTGGCCCCGCAGCCGTTCCCGGAGCGGGTGCGCGGTGGCCAGTTCCTCGGCCTCCGGTGCCAGTTCCGCGCCCCGGCCGAGGGCCAGGTCCGCCTCGATCCGGTCCTCGGTCGCGGCCAGCCGCAGTTCCTCCAGCCGGGCGACCGGGCCGGCGGCGAACGCGGCGTCCTCCACGTCCACCAGCGCCGGGCCGCGCCACAGGTCCAGCGCTCCGCGCAGCAGCGCAGCGCCAGCTCCCGGGTCTCCGGCGGCCAGGGCCGCGCGCCCCTCGCTGACCGCCCGCTCGAACTGGGTCGCGTCCACGTCACCGGGATCGACAGCCAGCACATATCCGCCCGAGCGGTGCTCGATGATGCCGGGCCCGGCCGCGTGCCGCAGCCGCGACACCAGGGCCTGGAGGGCGTTGCCCGAGTCAGCCGGGGCGGCCTGGTCAGGGCCGTCGCCGGGCCACAGGTCCCCGGCCAGCCGGTCCGCCGCGACCGCGCGCCCCGGGTCCAGGGCCAGCCGGATCAGCAGCGCACGCAGTCGCGGGCCGCCCAGCCGCATGACCTGCCCGGCCTCGTCCCGCACCTCCAGCGGGCCCAGGATCCCGATCCGCACCATCCACCTCCTGCTGCCATTGTCCCCGCTGCGGCGAACGCGTGGGGAGGGCGCGGCGCCGTGGCGGTCTTCGTTGCGGCGAATTTGGCGGGACGGCGAACGGTCAGGCGCGCGGCCTGCGAGCGCCGGAAGCAGACGCGGCGGAATCAATGCCCGCACCGGGGAGTTCACCCGGTATGGCTAAAGGGCACACGATTACCACCACCCCGACGACCGCGCACGTCGTCGTCACCCTCGGCGGCGAGAAGGTCGCCGAGACCGACCGGCCGGTGCTGCTGGACGAGACAGGCCTGCCGACCCGGTACTACCTGCCCCGCGAGGACGTGCGCACCGATCTGCTGCGGGCCACTGACCTGCACACGACGTGCCCGTTCAAGGGCGAGGCGTCGTACTGGTCGGCTGAGGTCGGCGGCCAGGTCTTCACCGACCTGGTGTGGAGCTACGAGACGCCGATCCCGGAAGCCGAGCAGATCGCGGGCCTGATGTGCTTCTACCCGGACCGCGTCGAGCTGACCGTGGACGGGCAGCAGGCCTGACCTGACCGCAGGGCCGGCTGGCTAGTCCGGGCCGGCTAGCGGTAGGTCTCCGGGCGGCCGATGCGGACGTCGACCCCCGGTGAGTAGTGCACCAGGGGCTCACCGCTGGGTTCGGGGAGCCCGGCCGCGCTGATCAGGCCGTCGTCCACGGTCAGGGCTTCCGCCCGGTGCAGCGGCCACGGCGGGTGCTCGGCGCGGGCGAAGAACTGCCGCCCGGCCAGCACGCTGAACAGCACCCACCGGGCGGTCAGGAAATGGTCCCGGTCGCCGAGCTCGCCGGGCTGGTACGGCGCGCCGGCCCGGACCCGGACCTGGCTGGTGGCTGTCCGCGGGCCGGGCAGCCGCCGCTGGCAGGAATAGGTGACCTCCAGGCCCCCGGCGGGCTGGGCCCGCGAGGTGAGCCGCATCGAGGACCAGAAGTAGGGCAGCTGGTAGCTGGCCCGGGCGACCGCGACCGCCCCGAGGCGCGCGGCGTCCAGCGACAGGAACCAGATGCCGGCCCGGCCGTCGCGGTCCCGCGCGTAGGTCCGGACGTTGGTCTCGCAGAAGTTGGAGACCCAGGGGACGCCGCGGTCTCCCGGCGTGTGCACCTGCATGAAGAACGGGACCAGGCCCACCCAGGCCATCCCGTCGAAGGTGTCCACCGTGAGGCCGGCGGGCAGCAGCCGCTGCACCGCGTCCGGGTCGTAGGCCCAGTGCAGGAACGTCAGCCGCTCCCACCGCTGCCGCATGACCGGCTTGTCCACGGTGAAGGGGCAGACCCCGGAGTAACCCGCCTGCCCGCCCGCGACCAGCTCCCCAGTGCCCATCCCCCCATCATCCGCCCCCCTGGATCACCCCGCGGCAGGGGTCCGGAGGTCAGGCGGCGTGCAGGTCCAGGACGCGGTCACACCGCGCGGCCACCTCCGGGTCGTGCGTGGCCACGACCAGAGCGCCGCCGCCGGTGACCACGTCGAAGATCCGGGCCAGCACCACGGCCCGGGCCGCCGGGTCGAGCTCGGCGGTCGGCTCGTCCGCGATCAGCAGCTTGGGCTTGAGGGCCAGCGCGCGGGCCACGGCGACCCGCTGCTGCTGGCCGCCGGACAGCTCCTCGACCAGCTGGTCCGCGTGCGCCTCCAGGCCCAGGCCGGCCAGGGAGGCACGGGCCATCCCCGGCGCGGCGGCGGCCGGCCGCCCGGCGGCGCGCAGCGCGACCTCGATGTTCTCCGCGGCGGTCAGCAGCGAGACCAGGCCGTAGCCTTGCAGCACCAGGGCCACGCCGCTGGCTGGACCGGCGAACCCGGTGAGCGGCGCGCCGTCCAGGTACACCTCGCCGGCCGCGGGCCGGACCAGGCCCGCGATCACCGCGAGCAGGCTGGACTTGCCGGACCCGGACGGGCCGGTCACCGCCAGGCTCTCGCCCGGGTCCACGGTCACGTCCACCCCGGACAGGATCGACTGGCCGTCCCGGACGTACCGCAGTCCCCGCGCGTCGAGCATGTCAGCCCCGCCCCCGCTCCGGCCCGTCCGCGCGGGAGCCCCGCTCCAGGTTGACCCGCCGCAGCACCACGCCGTCCGCGGTCGCCACGGCCCGGGCCAGCGACCCGGGCGGCAGCGAACCGTGCAGGATCTCGTCCGGCAGCTGCACCGAGCCGTCCCGGGAGACCACGAGGTAGTCCTCACCCTGATGCCCTTCGGCCCCCACCCGCCCGTCGCGGATCGTCACCGTGCGGCCGAGCGCGCTGCCGACGTCCGGGTCGTGGGTCACCACGACCACGGTGGTGCCGAGGTCGTCGTTGGCCGCGCGGATCAGGTCGACCACCGCCCCGGCGGATTCGTGGTCGAGCTGGCTGGTCGGCTCGTCGGCCAGCAGCAGGCGCGGCCCGTTGGCCAGTGCGACCGCGAGGGCGAGGCGTTGCTGCTCGCCGCCGGAGAGCCGGCCCGCGGTGCGCCGGGCGGCCGGGCCCAGCCCCACCGCGTCCAGCAGGCCCGCGGCGCGGCGCCGCTTGACCGCCCGGGAGCGGCGGGTCGGGCCCTGCGCGAACAGGACGTTGCCCAGGGCGGTCTCGTTGTGCAGCAGGTTGCGGCCCGGGTTCTGGAGCACCACGCCGACGTCGCGCAGCCGCATGTCCGCGGCGGAGCGGCCGGTCAGGTCGCCGACCCGCCGCCCGCACACCTCGACCACGCCGGCCGTGGGCCGCAGCAGGCCGGCCAGCAGCCACAGCAGGGTGGACTTCCCGGCCCCTGACGGGCCGAGCAGCGCGAGCGTGTCTCCCTCGGCCACGGCGAGGTCCACTCCGCGCAGCGCGGTGATCTCCTCGCCCGGGTCGCCGTACACCTGGACCAGGCCTTCGCAGCGCACCATGACCGCCACGGCCCCGTCGCGCTCGCCGGGGACCGGGGCCGGGCCCTCCGCGTCGCCCGCGAAGCTTCCGCCGGGGCCGCTCATGTCGGAGTCTCCCGCAACTGGTCCAGGCTGACGCTGCGGACCAGCAGCAGGCCGGCCGTGCCCGCGGCGGCGGCCAGCAGGACGACCGCCGCCCCGAGCAGCACGACCAGCGGTGCCGCGGACGGCACGTAGGACAGCGGCACGGCCGGCGCGGTCACGAACTCGGGCACGGTGCGCAGCGCCAGCACCGCGGCGAGCAGGCCGGCCCCGATCCCGACGAAGACCCCGAACCCGAGCACCAGGGCCATCTCGCTGAGCACGGCCCGGCGCAGAGTGCCGCGGTGCACCCCGGACGCGGACAGCGCCGCGTACTCGTAGCGGCGCCGCCGGGCTGACAGGTACAGCCCGAGGATCGCGGCTCCCGCGGCCAGCAGCGCGGCGGCGGCCGCGTCGGCCAGGAACAGCACGCTGGCCAGGGCGGGTCCCTGCCGGGCGAATCCCGCGGCCACGGACCCGGCGCTGCGCACCGACAAGATCTGCAGGCCCGCCGCTTTCAGCCGGGGTCCAACGACCCGCTGCGCCCCGGGCGCGAGCCAGACTTCCTGGCTGGCGTCCGGGAAGTTCTCCCCCGCCGCCAGCTCGGCGTAGCGGCGGTCCACGATGACGCCGCTCCGCAGCGTGCTGGGCACCACGCTCGCCGCGGCGATCACCCGGTAGTCGAGTGCGCTGCCGTCCAGTCCTATCCCCGACGCGAGGCGCTGCCCGGGGCTCAGCATCGCGCCGGAGACCACCGCGGGCAGCGGATACGGCCGGTCGGCGGACAGCAGTGTCGCTCCCTGGTCCGGCCGCCCGGCGAACTTCCAGGTCAGACCCGCCGCGGACGCGGTCAGCCTGATCGGGCGGGTCGTCGACGTGCCCGGGCCGCCACCGGGCCGCCGCGGACAGCAGCCCGGCGCTCACCGGAACCCAGCCGGAGTTTCCGTGGACCTGCACCCCGGTGATAGTGATCGACCCGCTCACCGGGCTCTGCAGCGCCTTCGGCGGCGGGCTGAGGTCGAGGTCCTGGAGCACGCAGGGGCAGCCGGTCAGTGAGCCGGTGAGGGTGACCGGGCCGTGCGCGGGCAAGGCGCCCAGGCTGACCGGCGAAGCCCCGGTGGTCACGTCGGCGGACAGGAGCGACCCGGCCGGGGAGAGCCCGTGCACGTTCACGGTGACGCGGACCGCGCTGCCCCGCAGGACCACCGCGGCCGGGGCGGGCGGGGCCAGCTTGCGGGCCAGTTCGCTGATCGGCTCGCTGGCGTAGCCGGGGCGCCACGCCGCGACCCGGGCGAACCGCTGCGGATCCACCGCCAGCACGGTCAGCCCGGCGGTACCGCTGGACGTACTGGTGTAGCGGTCCACGGCGGCGGCCCGCTCGCCGCCCGGATCGGCCCGGTCGACGATGGCCCCGAGGTTCCGGCCGGCCGGTACCCCGACCGTGAGTACCGTCGGCGCGCCGACCTCAGCGGCGGCGACCAGGTGCTGGTTGTCGCGGCCGACGGTCCAGGCCGTCACCGCGAACGTGCTGAGCGCGAAGGCCGTGGCCAGCACGATCGTGGTCCGGGTGCCGCCGGGACGCCGGGCCACATGCCGGAGTGCGAGGAACAGGCCGAGGCCGCCGCGGGTGCTGGTCCGGCTGAACGCCGCCCGGCAGGCCAGGGGCAGCAGCCGTGACGCGATGACGGCCACGGCCAGGCCCAGCAGCCCGGGGACGAGCAGCCCGAGCACGCCGCGGTGCGCGGAGCCGATCTGCCCGCTCACCGCCAGTTCGAGCAGCGCCGCGGCCGCCCCGGTGGCCAGCACCGCGTCGACCACCCAGCCCCGGCCGGCCGGGCTCCGGCCGGACCGCCGCCATTCGTCGACCACGGGACGGCGCAGGGTCCGCCGCGCCGCGAGGACCACGGCCAGCAGACCGCCGGCGGTAGCCAGCAGGGCCGTGGCCCAGGCCAGCGGCGGCAGCACCACCGCGGTTCCCGGGCGCAGCAGCACCCGGCCCAGCGCAGCCGTCGCGGCCCAGCCGGCCAGGACCCCGGCGGGCAGCGCTACCGCGAGGAGCAGCACGGGCTCAGACATCCCGAACGCGATGGTGCGCCAGCCGCCCCGGCCACGCAGCTTGGCCAGCGACACCTCGTGCCCGCGCGCGTCGATGGCGTCGGTGACCGACAGGAACAACAGCAGCAGGCAGGCGGCCAGCAGCTGGGCAGTGATCAGCACGACCGGGATCTGCACGGAGCGCCAGCTGGCCTGCACGGCCTGGAGGGTGGCCGGGATGCCGGTGATCACCAGCACCTGCTGCCCCTGGAGCGCGGTGGACTCGCCGAAGGCGGTCATGGCCGAAGCCAGCTGGGGGACCTGGCCGCCGGTGACCCGGGATCCGTTCAGCAGGTCATCCACGACCGCGGTGCCCTGCTGCTGCGGGGGGCCCTGTTCCAGGGTGGCCCGCGGGGTGAACAAGGCGTCGATCGGGCTGATGGCCGAGAAGTAGATCGAGCCCCGGCCGAACCAGTACCCGCGCCCCTGGTCGGGTGCCCGGTACAGCCCGGTGATCGTGAAGGCCGGCCAGCCGGCGAAGTGCACCCGCTGGCCGAGGTGCCAGCCGGTGAGGGCAGCGGTCCTGCGGCTGACCAGCACTTGTCCCCGGGCGGCTGGGCAGCGGCCGCTGATCCGGAGCTGGTCGCAGACTCCGCTCCGCCAGACCAGCGGAATCAGCGTCCGGTACTGCGGATAGGTGATCGAGGTCTCCACCGCCTCGACGGGCGGGGCGAACACGCCCTGGCCGGCCACGCGGCCGAGGTCGTGGTTCAGCTGGCTGCGGACCGCGGGCGCCAGCTGGCCGAGCAGGCCGGGGACCGCGCCGGTCTCGTTGGCCTCGTAGCCGCGGCCGCTGAACCCCGCGCCGGCCACGGTGTCACGCAGGATCGAGGTCCGGGCGGCCTGGTAGTAGATGGGCCCGGCGGCTGCCGCGGCGGTGGCCACCAGGGCCACCGCCAGGATCATCATGGTGGTCCCGCCCCGCTGCAGCATCCCGCGCACCACCGCGGCCAGCCGGATCATGGCAGCCACGCCACGGGAGACCCGGACCCGCGCGCGACGGCGGCCTGCCCGCCGGCCGCGGGGACGACGACCCACTCCGACCCGCCGCCCGCTGGGCACAGGACCGACCGGCCGTCTGGTGACCACACGCACGTGCCGTAGCGTCCGGCTGACGAGGGCAGCGGGCTGGTGGACATGCGGCCGCCCCCGGACCAGACGCTCAGCGCTGGCGCACCGCTGGCGCTGGCGGTCAGGTAGGCCAGCGCCCGGCCGGACACCGACCAGACCGGGACGCCCGCGGCAGGTCCCGTTCCGCCGCGGGCCCGCAGCGTGGTGATGATCCGGCCGGACCGGCTGAGGATCACCAGGCCGCCGTCTGACCCGCCCGCCGCGGGCCGGACCGTGACCGCGACCTCAGCCCCGCTGGGAGCGGGGTACACGGCGAGCGACACCGGGAGGCTGCGAGCCAGGCCCACGGCGTGGCTGAGGGCACCGGCTGTGGCCAGCACGGCCTGCGGGCGCCCGACGTCGCGCAGCACCACCCGGGCGTCGGGGTTGCCGGTGAGTACGGCCGCGGACGCACGGGGCGGCGCGGTCAGCGCCGCGAACACCCCTTCGGCCGCCGGGTCCCCGGCCACCTGGTCGGCCGTGCCCAGCGACACCGAGCGGCCGGTGGCGACCGAGATCACCGAGATGGGGTTGCTGGCCGACTGCCCGGGGTCGCCGTAGTCCATCAGCCTCACGACGAACCGCTCATGACCGGCGAACGGGTCGGGCAGCGCGACCGTGGCGTTGCTGCTCAGCGGGACTTTGGCCGGGTAGCTGGCCAGTACCGGACCCCGGCGGACGCTGATCACCTGCCCGTTGACCAGCGACAGGTAACGGTTGTCCGGCGAGGCCCCCAGGGCGGTACCGACGACCCCCAGGCCGCTCGCCCGGGCCAGATGGCTCCCGTCGGGGTTGGCCACGGCCAGTTCGCCGGACTGGGTCACGAAGACGACCCGGCCGCCCGCCCGGACGGCCGGTGCGGCCGGCCGCCGGTGCCCCGGCCGGCCCGCTGCGGCCGGCCGGCCAGGGGAACCGGCGAAGACCGAGGGCAGCCACCGGACCGCCGCCACGACCACCGCGACCCCGGCCAGCACGCACACGGGCACGAGCAGCCGCCGCCACCAGGGTGGGGGTGGCGGTTCCGGGTCGAGCGCGGGGAATCGCCGCCGGGACACCTCGTCCCGCTCGAAGCCCGCCACGCTGTCACTCTAGGCGGCCTGGATCACGAAGGGATCAAGCCGGCTCAGCGCCCGGCCTGGGAGAAGTCCAGTGCTTCCCGGGCCAGCGGCAGCCAGGCCAGCTCCGACTCCGGGTCGAGGCTGAACCATTCCTTCATCGGCGTGCCCTTGTTCGCGTCGAACCGCATCCCGTCGCCGCCGGAGACCAGCGCGTCAACCCGCGGCGCCGGAAGCTTCACGACCAGCCGCCCGCGGACCAGCATCGCGAAGATCTTCTTCTCCCAGCGCAGCGCGCTGCGGCCGAAACCGCTACCCCCGCTGGGCGGGGTCACGCCCGGGTACCCGAGCAGCTCACCGACCAGATCCTCGAAGCGCTCCTGCGCAGACCCGGGCTCTCCTGTCACGGGGCCAGACTAAGGCGCACCACCGACAACACGGGAGCGGTCACGCCCGGGCTGGCGGGCTAGCGCGAGTCTCAGTCCGGAGAGCAGAAGGTGACCTCGGGGTGGCGTGGTGACGGCTGGTCCAGCAGGGCTTGGGGCGTGTTCCGCAGGTGCTGGTCGAAGAAGGCCCGGACGTAGGCGCGGGTGATGTCCAGGGACCGGGCCCCGGAGAGGCCGGCGCCGGTGTCGACGCCGAGCTGATCGGCCAGCAGCGCGAGGTCGGTGAAGGAGGCGTGGACCGCCCCGGCCACCAGAAGCCACCGCTTCCAGCCGGTCAGGAGCCTCCAGTCACGCTCCCAGGTGCTCGCGGGGCCTGGCTTCCCGGGGATACCCCTTCCGCTTCCCGGGGTGTAGCCGGACTGCTTGCCCAGGAAGAGAAACGGACGTGACAGGCCATCATCCGGGATCCGGGCGTGAGTGGCGCCGTCCATGTCGACGCCGGCGCGGATGCGGGAGTCGGCCAGCATGGCGGGGATGGCGGCCGCGCCGCCGGCGGAGTGGCCGGCCATCGCCATCGCGGACGGGTCGATCAGCCCGGTGCCCGGCCAGGCCCGGCGCGCCCCGGTCAGCTCGTCGAGCACGAAGGAGACATCCGCCGCCCGGCCTGCCACCACCTTCTCGCCCCGGCCCGGGCGGGGTGCCTCACGGGCCAGGCAGGTGGTGACCCGCCCGTCAGGAAAGGCCGTGGCGAAGCTCTCGTACGTGTGATCAATTCCGGCCACGACGTAGCCGTGGCTGGCCAGGTCCTCGGCCAGCGCGGTGAGCGCGCTGCGGGAATTGGTGAAGCCAGGCGAGAGCACCACGACGGGGAGGGCGCGCTGGCGCCCCACGGGTGTGGCGTCGCTGACCGCGTTGGTCCGGACCGTGCTCAGCGCGTCCCGCGGGACGCCGGTGAGGCCCCGGCTGGTGAGCTGGAGTTCGGACTCCGCCGGGGTCATGTACCGGGCCCGCGGCCCGTCCGAGGGCACCGCCGGATACCACAGTGAGACCATCAGCTCCCGGGCGCTCACCCCCGCGGCCCAGGGATCGGGACGGGAGGCGTCCTGGAGGCACAAGGACGTGGTACCGACGGGCCACGGACCGGTCGGCTCAGGCAGGCGGGGCGTGGGCCCCGGCCCGGTCCGCGCGTCGCCGGCGTCTGCGGAAGTTCCCATCAGCCCATCATCACCGCCAGGCTGCTTCCCACGGGGTCGGCCGGCCACCCGTAGTAGCCGGGCGGCCGGCCTACCTACCCGTGGGGCGTCAGCCTCAGCTGCTCCGCAGCCAGCCGAGGCGGGCGTTACTCCGTCCGGCACCGGTCTCGGCGATCTGCTCCTTCGCCTTGGTGAAGTTGTCGTTTGGTATCAGGTCAACGGGGGTGACGGGCGTCGGGTAGCCAACGCCCTGCAGCACGGTGTCGATGGGGCTGCCGGGCCGCATGGACGACGCGTAGTCCGCCAGGTTGCCCTGCCGGTAGGCGCTGCCGCGAGCACCGACGGGTATCACCTCGCGGCCATACAGGCCGTAGTGCCGTGCGCTGTTGAGGCCCAGGATCTTCCGCTTGTCGCTCTCGGTGATCGCTGGGTAGTTCCATTTCTCCTGCATCTGCTCCGGGATCTGGAACCGCCACAACGCCTCGATCTGCCATTGCGGGCCGCCGTACCAGAGCGAATCCGAGCCGAACACGATGTGGTCCGAGCCCATGTAGTACAGCAGCTGACCGATCAGATGCGACCACACCGTGGGGAAGGTCACGATCATGGAGGCCATCGTCGTCCCAAGCTCCGCGTAGACGTTGTGGAGTGGGTAGTAGCTCGACGGAGAGGTCGACGTCGGTTCCGCCCCGGCCTCGTACCTGCCCCCCGCGATCTGCGCGAACTGCGTAGTCCAGCGGATGTTCGGGACGCTATGCCCGTGGCTGTCCGTCAGCGTGGTCGGCGCCATGGCACCCGGCAGGTTCTCGATGTCCTGCAGGGACTGGAGCACGTAGAAGCTCGGCCGGATGCAGGAGTGATAGATGATGAAGTTGAACTGCGGCCAGTCCGTAGCCGCCTTAACGATGTCG
The DNA here is from genome assembly GCA_963781085.1 of uncultured Actinomycetes bacterium. Classification (GTDB taxonomy): domain Bacteria; phylum Actinomycetota; class Actinomycetes; order Streptosporangiales; family Streptosporangiaceae; genus RYN-230. The sequence goes on along the minus strand of CAWAES010000014.1, from coordinate 61,322 downwards.
TCCGGGTTCCCGTAGTTCGGCAGGTCGTTCGCGCCGCCAGGTTGCGTCCCCGACGCAGACAGTCCCTTGTGGATGCAGATGTTGAAGAAGCCGGGGTGTTTCCTGAGCTGGTCCCTGTTCGCGTTGATGACCGCGTAAGTGGGGTAGGCGATCGCAGGATCATCGAGCCGCCACGTCGTGAATTCGGAACCAGGATAGGCGCTGGCCGCCTCAGCGACGCAGTAGCCCTTCCACGAATCCGGCTGGCAATACTCGATCTGCCATTGGGTGTAGTCGCCGAAGGCCGGATCCTTCAGGTTCCCGAGACCGGGGTAGATCTGGGCATGGGCGAAGGCCCGCCGGGAACCCGCGAGCTTATTGATGAAGTCGCGGCACTGTGACGTCTGGTAGCCGGTCAGGATCTCGCTGACCAGGCTCTCGGTGATATTGGTCGCCGGCCCGGGAACGCCGCCGCCGGGCGGAGTGAAGAGCGCGATGTTCGCGTTGCTGATGATCGAGATGCTCGTCTGGGCCTGAAGGTACTCACGATTGATGTACTCCCCCAGATGGAACTGGCCCAGGGCCGTGAGGGGGGATCCGGAGTTGGGTGGGAAGGCCGGGCCGAGTTGCGCCGGGTTCCAGTCCGTCCACGGGTTGCCGAGTTCGTCGGGACCAGCGGCGTTCCCGCCCGTGCCGTTGAATGGATTGGAGGTGTAACCTGCCGCCGTGGACGCCGGTCCTGGGCCCTGGGCGAGCGCCCGCAGCCCGTTACCACCGTTCATGCTCGAACGGACGATGTGCGTCTGGTCATCAAAGACGAACACGTCCCGCGGCATTCCGTTCTCTTCATATGCCGCAGTCTCGTACATTTCGGCTGCGTCCACCTTGAAGAACTTCTTTCCGTACACGTCGTTCATCGCGATGAGAGCGGCGGCCATGCCACCCGTGCCCAGAAGGAAATTGCGGCGGGTGGTCCCGAGCTTCTGCGCGGCCTCGTCAGCCAGTTCCTTGACCCGGTACTCCACGTGCCGCTGCTGTTCCGTCTGCGGATGGGGCATGTACTCGCCATTGGAGACCATCCGGGTGGGGACGGGGGACTGGAACGCCTCGGTCTCGGCCGGCTCGACGTGCCTGAGCTGCTCGTCACTCAGCCACGCATCTTCTTCGCGGGAATCGGGGGGGCGCTTGGAATTCGACCACATTCGCTTTACTCCTGTTCTGGCGTCATCCGGAACTTCCGGCGTGGGTTATGTGCTCTTATCTCTCTCCCCCAAAGTGCTACCGGCCGGGCCGGTAACGTTCCCGCCCCACGTCAGGGTCAACTGCCAGGCATAAGCTCACCCCCACCGGCACCTGATGCTGGTCGCCAAAACCATGGGCCTCAGTACCCGCCCGGTGCTCCGCGGAGATCATCCGCACCCGGCGGGCACGGCCCATCCATTGAGTGCTCGCCAGTAACAGTGAGTACTGGCAGGTAACCGGCGCTGACCTGGGCTTCTTCTTCGTGAGCCCGTCGTTGCCCCTGACGTCACTGCAGGTCAGGAGCACCCATGAATGGATATCGCGGACACGCCGCAGGGCCGGGACTAACGCTGCTCGGCATTCGCGTCGGCGTCCCACAATTGGCATGCTAGAACGGCCTAACCAGGAAGACAAGATCACCGAGGCGTTATTCCGGACGGCAGTAAAGTGAAAATTTCATATCGTGAACGGTTCTCTATCCGGGCACCAGCAGCCTCAATTTGCATGCCGTTGCGCACGGATACCGCAGGTCCGCAACAACGGCGGCCCGGACCGCGCGCGGCCAGGAGTGCAGCACCGTGCCGCCCAAGGTCCGCCGGCGCCTCCGGACCCCGGCCACACGATCCCCGGCGATGGACCGGGCCAGGGCCGCAGCCGGCACCAGCCCTAGGCAGGCGCGCCGCGGTGGCGTGGCGGACACTAGGGGGATGCGCTATCTGGCCACTGGCACCGCCAAGCAGATTTCCAAGATCGGGTTGGGTACCTGGCAGTTCGGCTCGAAAGAATGGGGCTACGGCGACCCCTACGCCGAGCAGGAGTCGCACGCCATCGTGCGCCGGGCCCTCGAACTGGGCGTGACCCTGTTCGACACCGCCGAGATCTACGGGTACGGACGCAGCGAGCGGATCCTCGGCCGGGCCCTCGGGGAGGACCTGGCCTCGGTGTTCCTGGCCACCAAGATCCTCCCGGTGCTGCCACTCACCCCGGTGGTGGAGCAGCGCGCGGTGGCCAGCGCGAACCGGCTCGGCGCCCGCCACCTGGACCTGTACCAGATGCACCAGCAGAACCCGGTGGTCAGGGACGGGCCGGCCATGCGCGGGATGAAGGCTCTGCAGCACGTCGGGCTGGTCGGCGAGGTCGGGGTCAGCAACTACTCGCTGGACCGCTGGCGGTCTGCCGAGGCCGCGCTGGGCGGCCCGGTGCTCAGCAACCAGGTCGAGTACAGCCTCGTCGAACGGTCCCCCGAGCGGGAGCTGCTGCCCTACGCCGAGGCCCAGGACCGCGTGATCATCGCGTACAGCCCGCTGGCCCAGGGACTGCTGTCCGGCCGCTACCACCGCGACAACCTGCCCGCCAACCGGGTCCGCGGCGCCAACCCGCTCTTCCTGCCCGAGAACGTCGAGCGGGCCGCCGAGCTGATGGGAGTGCTGCGCGGGGTAGCGGACGGGCACGGGGCCACCCCGGCCCAGATCGCACTGGCCTGGGCGATCCGCAGCCCGGCCGTGACCGCGATCCCGGGTGCGTCCAGCGTCGAGCAGCTGGAGAGCAACGTGGCCGCCGCCGACATCGAGCTGAGCGACGACGAGGACCGGGCCCTGCGGGCGGCGTCGGACGGCTTCCAGCCGATCACCGGCCGGAAGGCCGTCCCCGGCCTGCTCCGGGCCCGGCTCAGCCGCTGAACTGGCCCCGTGAACTGGCCCGCTGAACCGGCCCCGCCGGGCTGGCCCGCCGGGCTGGCGGACTCAGCCCCGGCCGATGAACGGCATGGTCGTCGCGGTGATGGTGAGGAACTGCACGTTCGCGTCCAGCGGCAGCCCGGCCATGTAGAGCACCGCCGCGGCCACGTGCTCCGCGCCGAACGTGGGCTCCGGGGCCACCGATCCGTCGGCCTGCAGCACCCCCTGTTCCATCCGCGCGGTCATCTCGGTGGCGGCGTTACCGATGTCGATCTGCCCGCAGGCGATGCCGAACGCCCGGCCGTCCAGCGAGATCGACTTCGTCAGCCCGGTCATCGCGTGCTTGGTGGCCGTGTACGCGACGCTCCTGGGCCGGGGCACGTGGGCCGAGATGGACCCGTTGTTGATGATCCGGCCGCCGCGCGGGTCCTGCTCCTTCATCATCCGCACCGCCTGCTGCGCGCAGAGGAACGCCCCGGTCAGGTTGGTGTCGACCGCCCGCCGCCAGTCCTGTACCGAGATCTCGTCCACCGCGCCGCCGGGGCCGAAGATCCCCGCGTTGTTCACCAGCAGGTCAACGCGTCCCCACCGGCCGCGCACGGTTTCGAACAGGCCCGCAACGGAACCCGGTTCGGTGACATCAGTCACCACGGGCAACGCGGTGTGGGCGCCCGCGGGCAGCCCTGGCCCGGAGACGGCCTCGCGGAGCGCGTCCTCCCGGCGGCCGGCCGCGGCCACCCGCCACCCGGCCCCGAGCAGCGCCCGGGCGATCTCCCGGCCCAGCCCGGACCCGGCCCCGGTGACCACGGCCACCCCGGTGGTGCTCATGCGGGTTCCGCCGGGGCCCACTGGTAGGGCGTGGTCCGGGCCAGGCGCCGGAAGCCCAGCCGGCGCAGGATCGGCTCGCTGTCGGCGGAGGCGTCCACGTTCAGGTAGCGGTACCCGCGGCGGGCGGCCAGCCCGGCCCGGTAGCCGGTCAGGGCGCGGTAGACGCCCCGTCCGCGCCAGGCGGGCAGCGTCCCGCCGCCCCACAGCCCGGAGAACTGCGTGCCCGGCGGGAAGTCCGCCCGGGCCGAGCAGATCGGCTCGTCCCCGGCCATGGCCAGCACCATGGCCACGCTCTGCGGGGCCTCGCGCAACTGGGCCAGCAGGTCGTCGTGCAGCCGGGACTGGTCCCCGCCGAAGACCCGCTCGTGGACACCGATGAGCAGCCCCACCTCGGCTTCGGTGGTCACCTCCCGGAGGGTCACTCCCGCCGGGAGCGTGACGTCCGCCGGCACGTCCGAGACCTCCGCGACCATCACCGCCTCGTCCTCCTCCGGCACGAACCCGGCCGCCGTGAGCCGGGCACCCAGGTCAGAAGGCTGATCGTAGTCGTAGAGCTTCCATTCGAACGGCAGCCCGAGCGCGCCGAAGTAGCGGACCTGCGCGGCGATGGCCGCGTCGGCCTCAGCCGGGCCGGCCAGGTCTGACCAGGTGACGCCGGACCAGCCACGCCCGCCGGGCGCGACCCGGCGGACGACCGGGCCGTCCGCCTCGGCGCGGGCTCCTGGCCTGTCGTCGCGGGTACCGCGGCGGACCTGCTCGTCGAAGGCAGCTCGCAGCGCAGCGTCATCCACTCCCGCAGATCACCATCACCGACCCGGGTACGCAAGTGGTTTGCGGCCTCGCGTCTGGCCGCCCGCGGGACCGGGTCAGGTCCGGCAGACGAAGATGCAGTTCTGCGGCCGGGGCGAGTCCAGCATCTGCACCTGGCTGAAACCGGCCTGGGCCAGCATCTGGCGGGCTCGTTCGGTGCCCCACATGGCCCCGAGCCCGGCCCCGCCGCCGTCGAGGCCGACCGGGGTGCAGTACAGGAGACTGATCGCGTAGCACAGGGCCGCCAGCGGGTTCCCCGTGTTGGCCGCCAGGTGGCTGGAGAACTTCGCGTCCACCATGACGAACACCCCACCGGGGGCCAGCGCGGCCCGCACCCGGTGCAGCACCTCCTGCGGGGATCGCTGGTCGTGCACCGCGTCGAACGCGGTGATCACGTCGAACCGCGCGCGGGCGGGCAGCGCCGCGGCGTCACCGATCACGAACGCGGCGTTGCCCAGGCCGAGCCGGGCCCGCCGGGACTGCGCCGTGGCCACCGCGTGCCCGTCGATGTCCAGGCCCAGGAAACACGCGGCGGGAAACGCCTGGGCGGCCACGGTCACCGCGTGCCCGGTCCCGCAGCCGAGGTCCAGTACCGCGGCGCCAGCGGCCAGCCGGGCCGTCAGCCCGGGCACGGCCCCGAGGAAACCGCCGACCAGTTGCTCGTCGTAGATCCGCCGCCAGGTGTCGCCGGGCTCCGCGCCGGCCGCGGCGAAGTGCGGCGCGAACGCCGCCGGGGCCAGCCCGCCGCCGGTCCGCAAGCACCGTTCCAGCTCGGGCAGCGCTCCCGCGAACGCCTGGAGCATGGCGGCCATCGGGGCCGCGTTGGCCGCGCCCGGACCGGTCAGCAACCGGGCGTGCTCCGCGGGCAGGGCGTACTCCCCGCTCGCCGCGTCGTAGGTGAAGAAGCCGCCGGTGACCATGGCCCCCAGCCATTCCCGGACGTAGCGCTCGTGCAGGCCGGCCCGGTCCGCCAGGCCTGCGCTGGTCGCCGGGCCGGCCGCGGCCGCCTCGAACAGGCCGGTCCGGTAGCCGAGGCTGATCAGCATGGTCAGCGCGCCGCCGGTCAAGGTGCGCACCAGGTGCCCGGCGAACGCGCCGGGCGGCTCACTACCCACCGGCCCATCGTGGCACGGGCTCACCGCAGCCGGGGCTCGTCGCACCGGGGCCGCACGGGTCATGGTGGCGCGAGATCATCGTGGCGCCGGGCGATTCCGGAGCACCTAGGCTGGGGAGATATCCGTCGCCGGGCGGGCGCCCGCGACGGGCGTCGCTGCGCAGGTGTCGCTGGATGGGGCTGCAGGGCATGCGGCCGCGACAGTAGGAGTGGCCGCGGGTTACCCGGCCGCCGGAGCAGGAGGTCGGCATGGCTGAGGCGGCGTCGGGACCGGAGAGTCCCGAGGACGACGCGAAGCGCAAGTTCCGCGAGGCGCTGGACCGCAAGCGCAGTAAGCAGGCGGACCTGAACGCGCGGCAGTCCGCCCGGGACGGCGGCAAGGTGCAGGGCGCCCACGGCCCGGCCCAGAGCAAGCGCGCGTTCCGCCGCAAGAGCGGTGGCTGAGGGCTCCTCGGCCCGCCCCCCGGAGGCCCGCCCGGTGCGGGCGGCCCCGACGGCGCGGGAGGTCTGATGACGGCGCGGCTGACCCCGCGGCCGGGGGGACCGGCCCGGCTGCGGGCGTTGCTGGAGTCCGGCGAGACCATCGTGGCCCCGGGCGCGTTCGACCCGCTGGCCGCGCGCCTGGTGGAAGAGGCCGGCTTCCCGGCGGTGTACATGACCGGGTTCGGCACGTCGGCGGCCCTGCTGGGCCGTCCGGACGTCGGCCTGCTGACCATGACCGAGATGGTGGACAACGCCCGCCGGATCGCAGACTGCGTGGACATCCCGGTGATCGCCGACGCGGACACCGGATACGGCAACCCGCTGAACGTGATCCGGACCGTCGGCGCCTACGAGGCGGCGGGCGTGGCCGCGATCCACCTCGAGGATCAGGTGGCCCCGAAGAAGTGCGGCCACATGGAGGGAAAGCTGGTCATCCCGGCCGGGGAGATGGCGCAGAAGATCCGGGCCGCGGTGGAGGCCAGGACCCGGCCGGACTTCGCGATCATCGCCCGGACCGACGCCCGGGCGGTGGAGGGCCTGGAGCGGGCGCTGGACCGGGCCCGGCTGTACCGCGAGGCGGGCGCCGACGCCCTGTTCATCGAGGCCGTGACGTCGGAGGCCGAAGCCGCCGAAGCCGCCCGGGCCTTCCCGGACGTGCCGCTGCTGTTCAACTGGGCCGAAGGCGGGAAGACCCCGCCGATCAGCCTGGACCGGCTGCGGGAGCTGGGCTACCGGATCGTCATCTTCCCGATCAGCACGCTGCTCGCGGCGACCGCGGCGATGCGCCAGGTACTCGGTGAGATCGCCCGGTCCGGGACCCCGGCCGGGGTCCTGGCTGACCTGCCGGCGTTCGGGGACTTCCTGGACTTCATCGGGCTGCCGGCGGTACGCGAGGCGGAGCAGCGGTACGGCTCCTAAGGCCGGCCCGCGGCCCAGTGGCCGGGCCAGTCCAGCCTGGCCCAGGCTTCCCAGCCGGTGAACATGCTCCCGGCCACGCCTGAGTCACTGGCCAGCCGCCGCACGATCTCCAGGCCGTGCACCCGCCCGTCCGGAGCCTGCGGCCGCCACAGACCGCCCTGGTCGGCCACTTCCAGCCAGACGTAGTCGCCATCGTGCCGCTCCACCCGGACGGTGAAGACACCCCCCGGGCAGCCGCTCACCGAATGGCTCACGCAGTTGCCGGCGAGCTCGGACACGCAGAGCACCGCGTCGTCGGCGACGGGAGTGCCCGCCAGCAGGCCGGCCACGAAGCGGCGGGCCGCTCCGACCTGCTCGGGTCGCGCCGGGAAGACCTGCTCACCGGAGCCCGGCGGCCTGGCCAGCGCCGCGCTGCCTGAACCGCACAGGCCCGGTCCGGCAGATGTCATGCTTCCTCCTCACAAGTCGGTTACCGTCTCCTGCTCACCAATCGGCCCGGCAAACCCCCCGGTGTTTGCCCCCGGTCCCGTGGGGGAGGCTGGGCGCGTGTACACGGCATTCGTTCTGGGCGGCGGCGGGATCCTCGGCGCGCACGAGGTGGGCATGCTCGGTGCCTTGTCTGAGGCGGGCATCCGGCCCGACGTGGTGGTGGGAACGTCGGTCGGCGCGATCAACGGCGCGCTGCTGGCGGCCGACCCGGCGGGAGCGGCCGCCCGGCTGGCCGAGCTTGTGGCAGGGCGACGAGCTCCAGCAGGCGTTCAGCGAGAGCGTCTGGGGACGGCTGGCCCGGCTGGCCCGCTCCGGCACCCACCTGCATTCCCTCGAGCCGCTGGCGCGGATGCTGGGCGACGTCCTGCCCGGGAAGGATTTCGCCGACCTCGAGCTGCCGTTCCACTGCGTGGCGGCCAGCATCGAGCACGCCAGCGCCCGCTGGTTCACCGCCGGGCCGATCGTGCCCGCCGTGCTGGCCTCCTGCGCGGTGCCGGGGCTGCTGCCCCCGGTGGAAGTGGACGGCGAGCACTACTTCGACGGCGGGCTGGTCGATTCCATCCCGGTCGGCCGGGCCGTAGCCCTCGGGGCCAGCACGATCTACGTGCTGCAGGTCGGCCGGATCGAACGCCCGCTGACCGTGCCGCGCCGTCCCTGGGAGGTGGGCCTGGTGGCGTTCGAGATCGCCCGCCGGCACCGGTTCCACGAGGAGATGTCCGCGCTGCCCAGCTCGGTCACGGTGCACGTGCTGCCGTCCGGAGGCGATCCGCGCCCCCCAGATCTCTCCCAGCTCCGGTACCGCGACAGGACTAAAGTCGGGGTGCGGATCGAGCAGGCTCATCTCGCGTCCGCGAACTATCTCGCCAGGCTGGCCGGGGGCTGACCCGGTCACCGGGGACCGGAGGAGCCGGCATGGTCCCACCCAGACTGGTCCGCCGGCTCGTGCTGGCGCCCCTGCTGATCGTGATCGCCGCCGCCATGGTCGTGCTGTTTCTGCCCCTCGCCCTGCTGGCCGTGCTGTTCGGGCTGGCCCGGGGCTCCTGGCCGGGCCACCCGCGCGTCAGCAGAGCCGCGATCGGCACCGGTCTCCGGCCCGGCCCCGGGCCTCCCGGCTGGGCCGCCTGCGGGCCCTGCGGCTGCTCAGCTTCGCGCTCATCTGGCTGGTCGCGGAGACGGCCGCACTGTTCATGTGCCTGGCCCTGTGGATCACCAGCGGATTCGGTGGCCGGCTGCGGACCGAGCCGTACCAGAGCCGCCACTACGAGATCATGGAGTGGTATCTGGGGCGGCTGTACGGGGCGGCGGTGCGCACGTTCGGCCTGCGGATCGAGGTCCACGAGCCAGAACTGACCGCCGGCGAACAGGACGCCCGGCTGGCCCGGCCCGTCATCGTGCTCAGCCGCCACGCCGGACCCGGCGACTCGCTGCTGCTCGTGCATCACCTGCTCTCCGTGTACCACAGGCGGCCCCGGATCGTCATGAAGGCCGCCCTGCAGCTGGACCCGGGGCTGGACGTGGTCGCCCACCGGGTCCCCAACGTGTTCATCTCCTCGCGGCAGGCCGGCGAGAAGGTCTACACCGACCAGATCAGGCGGCTGGCCGCGGGCCTCGGCCACGACGGTGCACTCGTGATCTTCCCCGAAGGCGGTAACTGGACCCCGGGCCGGTGGCGGCGCGGCATCCGGCGGCTGGAACGGCAGGGCCGGGCGGACCTGGCGGCCCGCGCCCGCGACATGCCGCACCTGCTGCCGCCCCGGACCGGCGGGACCCTGGCCGCCCTCGCCGCGTGTCCCAGCGCCGACGTGATCTTCGTCGGGCACGCCGGGCTGGACCAGCTGGCCAGCGTGGCCGACGTCTGGCGGGCGCTGCCGATGGACCACGTCGTCCAGGCCCGGTGGTGGCGGGTCCCCGCCGACGCGGTACCGCGGGCCGCCGATCGCGGCGCCCAGGAGCGGTGGCTCTATGACTGGTGGGCCCGGATCGACGCGTGGATCACGCAGAACACGCCCCAGACCGGCCCGCCCCAGCCCGGCACAGCGCCGCCCGGCCCCAGCCCGCTGGACGAGACGCTCACCTGACGAGCCAGCCGCTGGGGTTGCTAGGTCCCGACCTGAGGCGACGGGATCGCCTGGCCCAGGCCGAGAAGGTTGCCCTCGCTGTCGCGGAACCAGGCGGCCCGCTCGCCGCCACCGCCGGCCGAGGGATAGTTGCCGGTGACTTCGGCGATCCCGTTCACGGTTCGCAGTCCGGGGACATCGACGTCCTCGAACACCACGCCGCGCTGCCGCAGTTCAGCGACGGCTGCGCCGAGGTCGTCGACCTGCCAGGCCATCTGCGTGTGCTCGCCGGACGGGCGGCCGGCCGACTCGAAGAGGGAGAAACTTGCGCCCCGGCACTGGTAGCGCAGGCCACCCGGGCGGCTCTCGGCTGGCTCCAGGCCCAGTTTCTCGGCGTAGAAGCGCCGCGCACGCTCGAGGTCCCGGGCCGGCAGCCGGGCCGAGACCCCCGCACCGGCTAGCGGGCTCCGGCCAGCTTGCCGGGCACGCTGCCGGCGGCCCGCCCAGTACGCCGGGGTGAGCTCGATGATCTGCACGTAGTTGCCGTCCGGGTCGAGCACGGTGCCGAACCACGCGCCTGCCTGCTCGCGGTACTCCAGCGGGGCCAGCCAGGTCACCCCCATGGCCCCGAGATGCCGGGCGGTCGCCTCGGCGTCGTCCACGTGCAGGTTAAGGATGAGCCGGCCCGGCTCGACAGCTTTGGCCATCACGTCGTCACGGCCGTCCACCAGCAGGTTGACCTCACCGAAGGGCAGGAACCCGTCGGCGTCAGCGGTCACGCCGAAGGCGCGCTCGTACCAGCCGCGCAGACGGCCCGGGTCGGTGCTGGCCAGCAGAAAGCCGCCGACGGTGGGCAGCGGGGCCGGGAGCTCAGCCACGGGTCCTCCTAGGGTCGTGAGAGTGGTCAGCAATACAGACCGCAGACCACTCCCAGACTCATCGGCATGGGGCAAACACACCCGCGGCGAACAGGTAAGCGCTCCTCAGTGACCGGGGCCGGCTGACCGCTCGGGCGGCAGCTTGCGGAAGTCCCAGCTGGTGATCTTGCCTGGCGTGACGCGCAGCCATCCGTGCCGCCCGTCGTGCACCATCGCGTCGCCGCCCAGGTATTTCCGCGCGAACAGCAGCTCCGCCGCCGCCAGCTGAGGGTCGTCCGTGCCGCGCCGTGGCACCTCACCGACCGGCTCGGCGGTCCCCTTGATCTCGGCGCCGCGTAGTTCCTGGTACTCCTGGCCGGCGTCCACCACGACCGCGACCCGCGGGTCACGGGTGAGGTCGGCCCAGCGCTGGCTGCGCACTACCGAACTCAGCCACAGGGCCCCGCCAGTCCAGGCGAACCAGAGCGGGACGACATGCGGCCCGTCGGGAGCCAGCGTCGCGACCCGGCAGGTGTGCGCCTGGGCCAGGAAGTTGTCGAGTTCGGCGGGCGTCATGGCGATCGACCGGCCGCGGCGCTGCTGCGAGATGGCCACTACGCACTCCTTGCAGATAATTGGCGCGCTCCGAGCGCTATTAATAATGCCAGCGTGGCCGGAGCCACCCTTCCGCGACCCGCGCCGCGGGAGCCCGATTTACCGGCGAAGACGCACCAGGAACGGTCAATAGCCCCGCATCCTCGCCGCGGCTGGCTGGGACGGCCGGTCACGTAACAGCCGGGGACGCCGCGATGTCGGCCCGGCGCGGCCGGCCCGCCGCCGCCCGGGCGCAGGCCGCCGGGGCGGTGTCGGTTATCGGCCTTTAGGCACTGAGCCGGCATCTTTTGCTAATTGTGTTAAGCGAAGTAGCCGCGGTGCTACGCTCCCCCGGAACCATTTCCCCGGGCGCATGCTGCTGCCGGGGCATGCGGCGCAGGAGGCGCATGGTGCAGAAGGCAAGCAACGCGGAGTGCGACCTGAGGTGCCGTGACTGACCGTCAGCGGCGGCCCCGGACCCGCTCCATGCGGATCACGCTGGCGGGCTTGCTCGTCGTCCCCCTGGTCTCCCTGGTCGCGCTGTGGACCTTCGCCGCGAGCATCACCCTCGGCAACGCGCTGCACGAGCACAACTACAACCGGCTGGTGGCTCTCAGCGCGGCCCCGACCGACCAGCTGGCGAACCAGGTGTCACAGGAGCGCCAGCAGACCTTCACCTGGCTGAGCACCGACCCACGTCCCCCGGCCGCGCAGCTGGCCGCCACCCGGGCCCGCACCAGCGCCGCGGTGACGGCCTACCGCGGCCTCGTCCGGCAAACCCGGGGCCTGCGCCCGGCGTCGGCCGGGGCCGCCCAGGCCACCTTGATGACCTTGCTGTCCAGGCTGCCGACCATCCGGGCCTCAGTCGACGCCGAGGTACTCAGCCCGGCCGCCGCGTTCAGCGCCTACAGCAACATCATGAGCGCCATCTTCGCCGTGTACTCCGCGTCGGAACAGGTCAACAACGATCTGTCCGTGGACAAGCAGACCGACGCCAGCCTCGACGCGGCCCAGGCCCTGGAGTTCGCCAGCCGCGAGGCGACGCTGGTCGGCGGGGCGGCGGCGGCGCACGGCCAGATGACCACCGGCGATCGCCACCTGTTCGCCAACGCGGTGACCAGCCAGCGCCTCCTGATCGCCAGCGCGCTGGGAGAGTTCGACGCGCAGCTGCGCGCCCCGTGGCAGCGCGCCTACACCTCACCCGCCCATCACCGGTTCGCGATCCTGGAGAACCGGATCTCCGGGAGTATCGGCAGCCGGGCCGCCATCCCGGTGAACGTCAGGACCTGGCGGGAGGCCTCCCGCGCGTTCCTGGCCGAGATGCAGCAGGCCCAGCTCCAGGACGCCCCGCCGCTGGCCGCCATGGCGAGCCGCCTCAGCGACCGGCTGGTGCTCGAGGCCGCCCTCGCGGGTGGCGTCGGCCTGCTGGCGGTGTTGCTGTCCATCTTCGTGCTGCTGCGCTACGGCCGCCGGCTCAACGGCGAGCTGACCACCTTGCACGGCACGGCTCAGGGCATGGCCGACCGGCGGCTGCCCGGTGTGGTGGAACGGCTGCGCAAGGGCGAGCACGTGGACGTGGACGCCGAGTCCCCGCCGCCACCGCCCGGGACTATCACTGAGATCGCCAAGGTCGCGCAGGCTTTTGCGACCGTGCAGCGCACCGCGGTGGAGGCCGCGGTCGGGCAGGCCAACCTGCGGCGGGGAGTCAACCAGGTGTTCCTCAACCTCTCCCTGCGCAACCAGTCGCTGCTGCATCGCCAGCTGGGCATGCTCGACGCGATGGAGCGGGCCACCAACGAGCCGGCCGCCCTGGGAGATCTGTTCCGCCTCGACCACCTGACCACCCGCATGCGCCGGCACGCAGAGAGCCTGATCATCCTGTCTGGCTCGACACCTGGCCGGGGGTGGCGCGACCCGGTGCCCGTGATCGACGTGCTGCGGGCCGCGATCGCCGAGGTCGAGGACTACGTCCGGGTGGACGTGGCCAGCGACTCGCAAGACGCCGTGGTGGGCGCCGCGGTGAACGACGTGATCCACCTGGTCGCCGAGCTGGTCGAGAACGCCACCACGTTCTCCCCGCCCACGACCCGGATCGAGATCAGGGCCGACACCGTCGGCAACGGATTCGCGGTGGAGATCGAGGATCGCGGGCTGGGCCTGCCCGCCGGCGAGCTGGCCGAGATCAACCAGCGCCTGGCCAGCCCGCCCGAGTTCGACCTGGCCAACAGTGATCAGCTTGGCCTGTTCGTGGTCGGCCAGCTGGCTGGCCGGCACGGCATCACGGTCTCGCTGCGCGACTCCCCTTACGGGGGGACCACGGCCATCGTGCTGATGCCGCACAGCCTGATCGTGCGCGCCGACGAGGCGGCCCGGCCAGCCAGCGTCGCCGGACCGCCGGCCCCGCCAACGGCAGCACCTTCCCGGCCGGCCGCGATCGGGCGGGAACACGCGAGCAGGGGGCCACCTTCAGCCTGACCGGGCGGCACCAGCCCGGCGCGAAGTCACCGGAGACCGCAGCTGACCCGGGGCCAGGCCGCTGGCTCCCGGCCCAGGCCCGGCTCCTCACGCAGCCCCGGGGGCAGGCTGCCGTCCCCTCCCTGCCACCCCGGGAGCCGGCCTCGCCCGGCGCGCCCCGCGGGTCGTCCGGCCCGACTCACCGGGGCCTGCCCCGGCGGGTCCGCCAGGCGAGCCTGGCCCCGCAGCTGCGCGAGCACGTCCGGACTCAGCCGCCGGCCGACCGGGCCGCGCCCGCGAGTCTGCCGCTCCGCTCGCCGGAGGCGGACCGTGACCTCATGTCCTCGCTGCAGCAGGGATGGCTGCGCGGGCGGGCGGACGACCTGGATGACCCGGACGACCACCTGGACGACTGGCCAGGCGGCCGCCCTGGTGCGGCCGCAGACTCGAGCGACGGCGAGGCTCCTGGATGACCGAGGAAAGCACGGCGGGACAACTGAGCTGGCTGCTCGACAGCCTGGTCACCAAGGTGGAGCAGGTACGCCAGGCGGTCCTGCTGTCCCAGGACGGGCTCGTGGTAGCGACGTCGCGCAGTGTGAGCCGCGAGGACGGCGACCACCTGTCGGCCCTGGCCGCCGGAGTGCAGAGCCTGGCCCGCGGGGCCGGGCGTCATTTCGGGGGCGGGACCGTGCGGCAGACCATCATCGAGATGGAGTCGGCTTTCCTCTTCGTCATAGCCGCAGGTCAAGGTACCTGTCTGGCCGTGGTCAGCTCCGCCGAAGCCAACGTCGGGGTGATGGCCTACGAGATGGCCATGCTGGTGCGCAGGATGGGCAAGCACCTCACGGCCCCGCCGAGATTTCCCCACCACGAACCTGCGGCGGGGTGAATGGGCATGACCGCCCCGAAGGACCAGTGGCTCGACCGGGACGCAGGACCCGTGGTGCGGCCGTACGCTATGACCCGGGGCCGTACCGGGCCGGCGGCGGGAACGTCACTGGGGATGATCGACGTCGTGGTAACGGCGGCGGGCGTCCTGCCCCCCGCGGGGGTCCGGATGAGGCCTGAGCATCGCCGGATCCTGGGTCTGTGCCGGGAGCCGATGACGGTCGTCGATCTGGCGTCCGACATCGATCTGCCGGTCGGCGTGATCCGGGTGCTGCTCAGCGATCTGAGCCAGCACGGCATGATCCGGGTCCTCGCGACACCCAGGGGGCCGGTAACCAACGAGCGGCTATTGAGGGACGTGCTCGATGGACTACACGCACTCTGACGCCGGCGCCGACGAGCCGGTCCCGCCGACCACGGCCAAGATCCTCATCGCCGGGGGGTTCGGTGTGGGCAAGACCACCCTGGTGAGCGCGGTCAGCGAGATCCGGCCACTGCGGACCGAGGAGACGCTCAGCGACCGGAGCGTCGGCGTCGACGACATCAGTGGCGTGGCCGGCAAGACCACGACCACCGTGGCCATGGACTTCGGCCGGATCACGTTCCGGTCAGACCTGTCTTTGTACCTGTTCGGGACGCCCGGCCAGGAACGGTTCTGGTTCATGTGGGACGAACTGGCCTACGGTGCGCTCGGGGCCGTGATCCTGGCTGACACCCGGCGCCTGGCCGACTGCTTCGCCTCAGTGGACTACTTCGAGCGGCACGACACCCCGTTCGTGGTGGCGGTCAACTGCTTCGACGACGCGCCGCACTACGACACCGACGACGTCCGGATCGCGCTCGACCTCGACCCGGGTACGCCCGTGCTGCTCTGCGACGCGCGCGACCGGGAGTCAGTCAAGGACGTGCTGATCACCCTGGTTCGCCACGTACTCACGCGGACCAGTCCGGCCGCTGAGTACCAGAGCGCCCCGCTGCCTGCCAGTTGAGCCGGGACATCTCATCCGCGGCCGGCCGCCGCTGCTGCCGGAGAATCGCGGCCGGGATTATCTGGCCACCTGGCGGCGTTGTGCTGTATGGTCGCAGTAGGCGATGTCAATTCCGCCTATACGGTGAGTGTGCATGACGAGCCCGGCTAGTTCTCTCGGCTAGCCGTTCCGGCTGGCTCAACGACCCGCGAAAGGGTTTTCCCTCCGGCTCCGTGTCCCTGGGACTAAGTCCAGGTCCAGGCGTAGAGCGGCTCCGGTACCAGCGGACTGAACGCCGGTTCCCGGATAGCCCCGGTGTCATGTACGTACGTATTTTCAGGGCGCCGCACGGCGCTTATCCCGGCGTACCCATTTACGGGTTCGCGTCCGAAAGGAATTCTCTTTATGACCACAAGCACCACCCTTCCTCCCACCGCGGCCCCGCCGCGGAACACCCCTCAACAGCACCGATCGCGCAAGCAGTCCGCGGCGTCTGGCCAGGCCCGTAACGCCACCCGGCCACCCGCAGCGGCCCCGGTCCAGGAAAGCCCCGCGCAGCCGGTGTCCGGCCTGCTGGACATCACCGACGGCCGGGCCTTCCTGCGCCGGGCCGGCTACCAGCGCGGCCCGGACGACGTGTACCTGTCCCAGGCTCAGGTCGAGCAGTACGGCTTGCGCAAGGGCGACGCCGTGGAGGGCACCGCCCGTCCGCCCCAGCCCGGCAAACCGGCCGGGAAGCCGTCCGGCCACCGGGACCAGTCGTCTGGTAACCGGGACCGGACCGACAAGTATCCGGTGCTGGCCACCGTCACCGCCGTCAACGGCAGCGACCCGGCCCAGGCCGCGCACCGCCCTGAGTTCGCCAAGCTGACCCCGCTGCACCCGCAGGAGCGGCTCCGCCTGGAGAACAGCTCCGCCCCCGGTTCGGCGACGGGCCGGATCATCGACCTGGTCGCCCCCATCGGCAAGGGCCAGCGCGGCCTCATCGTGTCACCGCCGAAAGCCGGCAAGACCATGGTGCTGCAGGCCATCGCGGCCGCGGTGGCCGCCAACCACCCCGAGGTGCACCTGATGGTGGTGCTCGTCGGCGAGCGCCCCGAGGAAGTCACCGACCTGCGCCGCTCGGTGCGCGGGGAGGTCGTCTACTCCACCTTCGACCAGTCCGCCGAGGAGCACATCCAGGTCGCCGAGCTCGCCATCGAGCGGGCCAAGCGGCTGGTCGAGCAGGGCCGCGACGTGGTCGTGCTGCTCGACTCCATCACCCGCCTCGGCCGGGCCTACAACCTCGCCGCACCCGCCAGCAGCCGCATCCTGGCCGGCGGGGTGGCCGTGGGCGCCCTGTACCCGCCGCGGAAGTTCCTCGGCGCCGCCCGCAACGTCGAGGACGGCGGCTCGCTGACCCTGCTCTGCACGGCCCTGGTGGAGACCGGGTCACGGATGGACGACGTGTTCTTCGAGGAGTTCAAGGGCACCGGGAACATGGAACTGCGGCTGCGCCGCGATCTCGCCGAGAAGCGCATCTTCCCCGCGATCGACGCCGCCCCCTCCAGCACCCGCCGCGACGACCTGCTCATGACCGCGGAAGAGCACGAGGTGATGGCCAGGCTGCGCCGGGTCCTCGCCGAGCTCGACCCGCAGCAGGCCATCGAGCTGCTGCTGGACCGGACCCGCAACACCGCCTCGAACGCAGAGTTTCTGCGCCAGATCCAGCTCAGCGCCTGATCGGCGCGAGCAGATCCGCCGGCCGCGGTGATGGCGCCGCGCTGGTGGCGGCCCGGTCAGGGCCGGATCCGGGATCGCGCCGGAACCCTCTTGACCCCGGCCATCACGACCCATATCGTGACCCAGGTTGTCAAGGAAATTGTCGCCAATGCTGGCGTTCCGTCGCGGCTCATGCTGGTGTTCCGTCGCGGACTGGAAGCGACCAGCACTGGAAGCGACCGACACTGGTCAGGTAGCCGATGCGAGATGGCCCGCGGGTGACCGCGACGTGCTGAACTCCACCAAGCCGAGCGAGTGGGCCCGCCTGCTGGTGCGCGGCGCCTACGACCTGCACGTGCACGTGGAGCCCGACGTGATGCGCCGTCAGGTCACCGATCTCCGGCTGGCCCGCCGCTGCAGGGACGTGGGACTGGCCGGATTCGCCCTGAAGTCGCACTACGTGCCGACCGCCGAACGGGCCGCGGTCCTCAACGAGGCACTGAACCAGGAGGTGCCGGGAGGCAAAGTCCGGGTCCTCGGGGCGCTGACCCTGAACGCCTCGGTAGGCGGCCTGAACCCGATCGCGGTCGAGATCGCGGCCCGCGAAGGCGCCCGGATCCTGTGGATGCCGACCCTGGACGCGGCCAACCACCGGGCCAAGCACGCCGACCTGCCGCCGGGCGCGACCCCGCCGATGTGGCTGGCCCTGCAGCGCGACCTGGACGCCCAGGGCGTCACGGTGCCCGTGGTTGACGTCCTCGACGAAACCGGGCGGCCGCTCCCGGCCGCCCTGGAGGTGCTCCGGCTGGCCGCGCGCCACCAGCTTGTCGTGGCCACCGGCCACCTGTCCGCCTACGAGAGCCGCGTGATAGCCGAGGCCGCGTTCGAAGCCGGCGTCCGGCACGTCATCGCCACCCACCCCGAGTTCCCGCAGCAGGACATGAGCCTGGACGACCAGCTCGCCCTGGCCGGGCAGGGCGCCTTCCTGGAACGCTGCTTCACCACGCCGTTCACCGGCAAGTACGAGTGGGCCCGGATGGTCGGCAACATCCGGGCCACCGGCGCGGAGCACACCATCGTCACCACCGACCTCGGCCAGCCGGACAACCCTCCGGTCGAGGACGGGCTGCCGCTGATGGCGGACGCGCTGCAGGCGGCAGGATTCACCGACGAGGAGATCACCACCATGATCGTGTCCAACAGCCGCCTGCTGGCGGGCCCCGAGCAGCCCAGCCTCAGCCAGCCCCACCCGGGCCAGCCCATCTCCAGCCCCAGCCCCAGCCCCAGCCCGCATGGAGACACCGCGTGACTACCACAGACGGATTCGGGCGGCTGCTCGTCGTCAGCGCCCACGCGGCCGACTTCGTGTGGCGGGCCGCCGGTTACATCGCCGTCGTCACCTCGGCCTTCGGCCAGGCCGACGTGGTGTGCCTGTCCTACGGCGAGCACGGCGAGTCCCCCGGGGCCTGGAAGCAGCCGGGCATGACGCTGGACCGGGTGAAGGAGATCCGCCGCGCCGAGGCGGAGGCGGCCGGCCAGGTGCTGGGAGCCACCATGCACTTCCTGGACCAGGGCGACTACCCGCTTGCCGGACACCCAGGACCTGGTGCTGCGACTGGCGGGCCTGATGCGCGAGCTGCAGCCGGGGGTAATCCTCACCCACTCCCGGGTCGACCCGTACAACTACGACCATCCGCAGGCCGCCGACCTGACGCTGCGGGCCCGGATGGTGGCCCAGGCGCAGGGCCGCCCGTCGGCACATCCGGTGATCGGCGCGCCGCCGGTGTTCCGCTTCGAGCCTCATCAGCCCGAGATGTGCGAGTTCCGGCCGGACGTGCTGGTCGACATCACGCCCGTGTTCGACCTGAAGCAGCAGGCCATGGCGGCGATGGGATCCCAGGAACACCTGGTCAGCTACTACGCCGACCTGGCCGAGCGGCGCGGGGTGCAGGCCAGGCGGAACGGCGGGCCCGCCACGATCCGCTACGCGGAGGCCTATCAGCGAGTCTTTCCCCAGGTGAGCGGAGTGCTGTCGTGAATCCCGTAGTGATCATGAACCCGCCGCGCGCCGACCCGGCAGTGGTGGACGAACTGGGCGACCTCGGCGTGGCCACCGTGCACGAGGCCGCGGGCAAGACCGGGCTGCTCGGCGCGGCGCTGCGGCCGGCCTGGGCCGGCGCCCGCGCGGCCGGAACCGCCCTCACCGTGCTGTGCGGGCCGGGCGACAACCTCATGCTGCACGTGGCGATAGAGCAGGCCCGGCCGGGTGACCTGCTGGTGGTCACGACCACGTCCCCGTCCAGCGACGGCTTCGTGGGCGAGCTCATCACCACCTCGCTCGCCGCTCGCGAGGTGCGCGGGCTGGTGACCACGACCGGCGTGCGCGACGTGGCCGAGATCACCGCGGCGCGCTTCCCCGTCTGGTCCCAGTTCATCAGCGCGCAGGGCACCCAGAAGGCCTTCGCGGGCTCGGTGAACGTGCCCGTCAGCGTCGGCGGCACCGTGGTGCGGCCCGGGGACGTGGTGGTCGCGGACGACGACGGGGTGGTCTGCGTCCCCCGGGAGTCCGCGGCCCGGGTCGCGGCGGCTGGGCGGAACCGGATGGAGCAGGAGGACGAGGCCCGGCTCGCTTTCGCCCGGGGCGAGCTGACCCTGGACCGCTATCAGCTGCGGCCGGTGCTGGAACGACTGGGCGTCAGCTACGTCCAGGCGGATCCCCAAGAGGGGTAGGCGTGACCGACGAGGGGGCCGTTCTGGACGCGCTGCGCGACGCCATCCTGGCCGGAGAGTTCGCCGCCGGGCAGCGCCTGGTCGAAGTCGACCTGTGCGAGCGTTTCGGGTGCAGCCGGTTCGCGGTCCGGGCCGCGATCCCGGTGCTGGCCAGCGAGGGGCTGGTGGACGTGCAGCGGCACCGGGGCGCCCGGGTCCGGGTCATCCCGCTCAGCGAGGCGATCGAGATCACCGAGGTGCGGCGGCTGCTCGAGGGGCTGACCGCCGCCCGGGCCGCGGAGCGGGTCACCCCGGACCAGGCGGCCGGACTGCAGGACATCGTCGCGGAGATGCGGGTGGCGGTGGGCGCGGCCGAGCTCCTGCGCTACAGCGACGCCAACGCGCGGCTGCACGCGCGGATCCGCTCCATCGCCGCCCACGACACCGCCACCGCCATGATCGAACGACTCCGGGCCCAGCTGGTCCGGCACCAGTTCAGCGTGTCCCTGATCCCGGGACGGCCGGCCGTGTCCCTGGCCCAGCACGAGCAGATCGTGGCCGCCGTGGTGGCCCGCGACCCGGTCGCGGCGGAGGCCGCGATGCGAGATCACATCACCAGCGTCATCGAGGCCCTCAGCAGCCTCGCCGGGCAGCAGGCCGGAACCGGCAGACCGCCCCGGTCGATGGCCCGGTAACGAGCCAGCAGAGAGCGCCAGGAGGTAATACGTCGTGTCCCCGCAGCGCTGCCGTGACATCGCCCACGTCTCGGCGGTGGAACTCCACACCCAGGTCCCGGCCGAGACGGTGGACTTCTTCGTCCGGCTGATGGGCCTGTCCGAGGTGGCCCGCGCCGGAGCCCGCACCTACCTGCGCACCTGGGACGACTACGAGCGGTTCACGGTCTGCGTGGTGGACGCACCGGCTTCGGGGATCGGCCGGACCTGGCTGCGCGCGGCCGGGCCGGAGGCGCTGGAACGCCGGGTGCGGGCCGCCGAGGACTACGGGCTCGGCCTCGGCTGGACCGACGGCGAGGAGGGCATCGGGCCGACCTACCGGTTCACCGACCCCGACGGGCACGAGTTCGGCGTCTACTGGGAGAGCGAGTGGTACCAGCCACCCGAAGGACAGCGTCCCGCGCTGAAGAACCAGGCCGCGCCGTTCCCCGGCCGCGGCGCCAACGTGCGGCGGCTAGATCATGTGAACTACCTGGCCGCGGACATCCCGGCCGTCACGCGGTTCCTGCCCGAGGTTCTCGGGGCCGAGCTCACCGAGCAGATCGTTATGGATGATGGGGTTCCGTCCGCGGTCTGGTATCACGTCGGGGACAAGAGCTACGACCTGGTGTACACGTCCGACTGGACGGCCAGCACCGGGCGGCTGCACCATGTGGCGTTCGCCGCCGACCAGCGCGAGGACATCCTGCGCGCCGCCGACGTGATGCTGGAGGCGGGCGTCCACATCGAGACCGGGCCGCACAAGCACGCCATCCAGCAGACGTTCTTCCTCTACGTGTACGAGCCGGGCGGCAACCGGATCGAGCTGTGCAACGCCGGCGCGCGGCTCGTGCTCGCCCCCGACTGGCGGCCTATCTCCTGGTCCCGCGCGGAGCGGGCCAAGGGCCAGGCGTGGGGGCTGAAGACCATCGACAGCTTCCACACGCACGGGACGCCGCCGGTGGACGTGGGACCGGACCTGGGGGCCGACCTGCCCGGGACCGCCCGGTGACCGCCGGGATGGCGCCCGCCGCGCTGACCGTGGCGGTGCTGGGGCTCGGCGAGGCCGGCGGCACGATCGCCCGCGACCTGGCCGCCGCCGGGGTGCAGGTGCGCGGGTACGACCCGGCCGTGCCTGCGCCACCCGGCGTGACGGCGGCCGCCAGCGACGCGGACGCCTGCCAGGGCGCCGACCTGGTGCTGAGCCTGACCACCGCAAACGAGGCGGAGAGGGCGCTGGAACAGGCGCTGCCCGGCCTGGCCGGGACGGGCGGCCGGGCCGTGTACGCCGACGCCAACACCGCGTCCGCCGGCCTCAAGCAGGGCCTGGCCGCGATCGCGGACGAGGCCGGGGTTCCGTTCGCGGACATCGCCCTGATGGCCCCGGTGCCGGGGCGCGGGCTGCACACCCCGATGGTCGTGTCGGGGCCGGCCGCGGAGGACGTCGCCCGCCTGCTCGGGGCGTGCGGGGCCACGGTGAGCGTGCTGCCCGGGCCGGCCGGGGCCGCGGCCACCCGGAAACTGCTGCGCAGCGTGTTCTACAAGGGGATGGCCGCGGCGGCCATCGAGGCCCTGCGCGCCGCCCGGGCGGCCGGCTGCGAGGACTGGCTGCGCGAGCACATCGCGGCTGAACTCGCGGCCGCGGACGGTGGCACGCTGGCCCGGCTGGAACAGGGAAGCTACCAGCATGCGCGGCGGCGCGAGCACGAGATGGCCGCGGCCAGCGACCTGCTGAACGAGCTCTCGGTCCCGCCGCGGGTGACCCGGGCCAGCCAGCGGTGGCTGAATCAACTGGCCACAGAAGGCTGACTGAAGGTACAGTCCGGACTCGGGGGCCGAATCCGGGAAGATCGGGGCCTGACGCTGCGGCCCCGGGATAGGGCTATGGCGGCAGCCGCACTGGCGCGGCAGATCGGGTAGATAGCGTGTGCACGGCGTGACGTGGGCATGACCTCCGCTCCGCCCGTCCTCACCCGGGAGAAGCTGCCGACCCGGCTGCGGGTGCTGATCGGCTTCCTGTGCGCGCTCGTCCTGGTGGACACGGTCTTCTTTACCGCACTGACCCCCCTGCTGCCGCACTACACCCACTCCGCCGACCTGTCCAAGGCCGGCGCGGGGATCCTGGTCGCCGCCTACCCGCTGGGCACCCTGGTCGGCGCGCTGCCCAGCGGCGTGCTCACCGCGCGTCTCGGCGACCGGGCGGTGGTGCTCATCGGCCTGGCCCTGATGAGCGTGTCCACGCTGGTCTTCGGCTTCTCCACGGCCGCCCCGGTGCTGGACGCGGCCCGGTTTGTCCAGGGCCTGGGCGGGGCGTGCACCTGGACCGCGGCCATGGCCTGGATCGCCAACGCCGCCCCCGCCGAGCGGCGGGGAGAACTGCTGGGGACCGGCCTGGCCGCCGCGGTGGTCGGCGCGCTGTTCGGGCCGGTGGTCGGCGCGGTCGCCGGGCAGGTGGGCACGGGACCGGCCTTCGCCGCGGCCGCGGTGGCGGGGGTCGGCCTGATGGTGGTGGCGTTCTTCGTCCCCGCCCCGAAACGGTCCGAGCCACAGCGGCTGCGGGCCGCGCTGCCCGCGGTCCGCGACCGCCAGGTCGGCGCGGGCATGTGGCTGACGCTGCTGGCCGGGCTGGCGTTCGGCGTGGTTGACGTGCTGGTGCCGCTGCGCCTGGCCCAGTTGGGTGCGACCACACTGATCATCGGCGGGACGTTCCTGGCCGCCGCCGCCATCGAGTCGGCGCTGTCCCCGCTGGCCGGGCGGTTGTCCGACCGGCGCGGTGCGCTGGTCCCCATCCAGATCTCGCTGTGTGCGGCCGTGGTGGTCAGCCTGCTGGCGCCGTTGCTGGCCCCGGCGGCGGCGCTGATCGCGCTGCTGGTCCTGGGCATGCCGTCGTACGGGACACTGTTCACACCGGCCTCGGCCCTGCTCAGTGACGGCGCGCACCGGCTGAACCTGAACCAGGGCCTGGCCTTCGGGCTGGCCAACCTGGCCTGGGCTGGCGGCCAGACGGTAGGCGCGGCGGCCAGCGGAGCGCTGGCCCAGGCCACCTCCGACGTGGTCCCGTTCGCCCTGCTGTCCGCCGTCTGCCTGGGCACGCTCGTGGTGCTGCGCGCCCGGGGCGCCCGCTTCCGCTAGCCCGGACCGGTGGCCCGGCCGGACAGGTGGTCAGGCCAGCCGGTCAGGCCAGCTTCGCGTAGAACTGCCGGATGTCCCCGGCCAGCAACTCCGTGGCCTGGTGCGCCGCATAGTGCCCGGCGGCGTCGCGCGGGCCGCCTGCGGGCAGGCCGGGATCGTAGGAGTTCCAGCTGACGATGCCCTGGTGGTCCCGTTCGGCGAACCGGCGGATCGACTGGAAGTCCCCGGCGAACATGGCCAGCCCGGTCGGCGCGGTGGTCGGCCCGTCCGGGTGCTCGCTGGTGTGGGCGTCCTCGTAGTAGAACCGGATCGCGGAACCCGAGGTGCCGGTCAGCCAGTAGAGCGCCACGTTGGCCACGACGAACTCGCGGTCCAGGCTCTCCCCGAACAGCTGGGCGTTCCAGGCCAGCAGGCCGGCCGGCGAGTCAGCCAGGGCGAAGGCCAGTGTCTGCGGCTGCTGGCTGTGCAGGGTGCTGAAGGAGAACATGCTGTCGTAGAACCACTGCAGGTGACCCAGGGCGGCCTGGTCGGCCTCGCTCAGCCCGTCGAACTCGGCCGGGTCGCCGGCCGGGAACGAGAACAGCTGGGTCACGTGGACGCCGACGACGTGCTCCGGGTCGATCCGGCCGACCTCCGGGGAGATCATCGAGCCCGCGTCGTTGCCGACCGCGCCGTAGCGGGTGAGTTCATGCCGGACGAGACCATCGCCTCCCTGCCTGGGCGCGGCGGGCAGGCGCGGCGCAACGACGCGCTGATCCTCGAGGCCGCCCGCGAGGTGTTCCTGGCTGATCCGAAGGCTCCGGTAGCCGCGGTCGCCGAGCAGGCCGGCGTCGGGATCAGCGCCCTCTACCGGCGCTACCCCAGCAAGGAAGACCTGCTGCGCCGGCTCTGCCACGACGGCCTGCGCCGGTTCATCGCCGAAGCGGAGGCCGCGGCGGGCGACCCCGACGCCTGGCGGGCGCTGACCGGGTTCCTGGAGCGGGTGGTGGACGCCGACGTGCACTCGCTCACCGTGCACCTGGCCGGGACCTTCACCCCCACCCCGGAGATGCACGACGACGCGCGCCGGGCCGGGAGGCTGGCCGCCGGCCTGGTGGAGCGGGCCCAGGCGGCCGGCTGTTTGCGGCGTGACGTGGTGCCTTCCGATCTCGAGCTGGTGCTGGAGGGGTGCGCCGCGATCCGCCTCCCCGACCCGGCCCGGACCAGCGAACTGCGCCGCCGCTACCTGCGTCTGCTGCTCGACGGCCTGGCGGCCAGCCCTGGCACCGCGCCGCGGCTGCCGCTTCCCGGCCCGCCACCCGGCGGGGAGCTGAACTGGCGCTGGCAGCCGGCCTGAGGCCGCGGCGAGCTGCGTCGTTAGTCGTTCGGAGTGCTCGCGGGGAACACCAGATGGGTGACCCGGTCTCCCTGCACGCAGACGGTTGGGTCGCCGAGCGGGACGTCCTCCGGCGAGATCCTCCCGAAAAACGGGCGCCCCGTCCCCATCACCACCGGCACCAGGTTGACCGAGACCTCGTCGAGCAGCCCCAGCTCCAGACACTGCCCGGCCACCGTTCCGGCGGCAACCGCCACGATGCGGTCCCCGGCGATCTCCTGCGCCCTCGCGACCGCCGCCTCGACCCCGCCGGTGACGAAATGGAACGGAACGCCCGGATGCGCCTTGACCCAGCCCTCGGGCACCTGGTGAGTGACGACGACGACCGGCACGTCCATGGTGTGCCGTCCCCCCCACCCGTCGGTGAAGTCGAAGAGCGTCCGCCCGCAGACCAGCGCACCGAGCCCGGAGACCCACCGTCCCCAGTGCTCGGCGCTCTGCGGGCTCAGGTGGAACGTGATGCCCTCCGTCGCCGTGGGGAACTCCACCTCCCCGTTCTGATACCAGTCGAACAACCGCCCGATCGTGTTGTCGTCCTTCGCGATGTAGCCGTCCAGCGACATCGACGCCGACGCGATGACCTTTCCCATCTCAACCTCCTTTCGATCGAGAGTCGCTGTCACTACTCCGACCTGTGGCCTGGCCCAAACTCATCGGATGCCCGGAAACGAGTGCCGCCTGGGCGTATCTCTCAGCGGACGGTCCGGGCG
The DNA here is from genome assembly GCA_963781085.1 of uncultured Actinomycetes bacterium. Classification (GTDB taxonomy): domain Bacteria; phylum Actinomycetota; class Actinomycetes; order Streptosporangiales; family Streptosporangiaceae; genus RYN-230. Next base: position 35,625 of record CAWAES010000014.1, on the reverse strand, counting down.
GCATTAACGGTCGAGAAGGGCGGCCAGCCGCGCTGGCGCGATGACCCGGTACGCGTCCTGGCACAGCTCGGCGATCTCGGCCCAGTCCACGTCGCCGTCGAGCCGGACACCGACCCACCCACGGCCGCCCACGTAAGGCGGCCGGAAGAATCGATCGGGCCCGGACGTCTCGAGCTCGTGCTGGGCCCCGGGCAGGCCCGCACACCACAGATGCGGGAAGTCGTTGGCGTGGTGGCCCCGCGCCCACAGCGTCACAAACGCCTTCTTGCCCTGGACGAACCAGGTCGGCGCGCCGTGGCTGGGGCGCTCGGCCACCTCCGGCAGCGCGAGGCAGATGGCCCGGACCTGGCCGGCCAGATCGGCGGTCACCGGGCCTCCTGGTCCAGGTCGGCGACGACGGCAAAATGATCCGACGGCCAGACGCCGTCCACCGGGGCGGTGCCGCCCAGTCCGGCCCACCGGACCTTGCCGAGGCCCCGCCGGGGCAGCCCGGACAGGATGTAGTCGATCCGCGAGTCCGGGAGCACGGTGTCGCCCTGGTAGCCGTTGCGGTGATCCCAGGTGAACCCGGGGTCGCCGGGGTCGGCGTACCGCCAGGCGTCCACGAGCACCAGGCCCGGCACGGCCGGGGCGGTGAGGACCCCGCCCAGCAGCCGCAGCTCGTCTGACCCAGGCTCAGCGTTCAGGTCGCCGGTGACCACGGGCGGGTAGGCGCAGTCCGCGGCGTGTTCTGCCACGAAGACAGCCAGGCTGCGGACCTGTTCCGTGCGGACCTGCGAACGGCCCACCCCGTAGGTCAGGTGGGTGGTGAACAGGGGCAGTGCGCCGCCCGGCGCGTCGATGCGGGCGTGCACCGCCACCCGGGCCTCACCGGCCAGCCCGCCGGGCGGCAGGGTGACCTCAGCCTGCGCGGCGATCGGCCATCGGCTGAGGATCGCGTTGCCGATCGACAGCCCCTCCCGGCCCTGGGCCGCCTCGGCCCAGCACCAGTGCATCCCCAGCCGCCCGGCCAGGTCGGCGGCCAGGTTCTCCCCCGGCGCCCCCCACACCTCCTGCAGGCCGCACAGGTCGGGCCGGGCCTCGGCCAGCACGGCGGCGATCGCCTCCCGGCGCTGTTCCCAGGGCCCGTAGCGCCACCACAGATTCCAGCTCAGGATCCGCATCGTGGGGGCCGGCCTCCTCTCACCGCGGCGGCGCGTCGTCTGGTGGCATCGAGGCCACCATAACGGGTCACCCGCCGGGCGCCCCGGGGGGCGATCTGGTGTGCCCGGTAGAGTTGGGGCGTGGCGCCTGAGCGGGACGCGAGCGAGGCGGCCACGCTGGCCCGCGTCGCCGAGGCTGAGATCGGGCCGGACGTCAGGCCGCAGGTACAGGCGCTATTGCAGGCGTGCTTCCCCGGATATCCCAGCCGGACCTACTTCAAGCTCCCACCCCATTTCCGTTATCTGGCCACGGCCCATGGGGTCTTGGTGGGCCAGATGGGCGTGGAACTCCGGGTGATCCGGGTGGGCAGCGAAGTCGTCCGGACCTTCGGTGTCGTCGACTTGTGCGTGACGCAAGGCGAGCGGTCGCACGGCCTGGCGGCCAGGCTGCTCACGGAAGTCACCGAGCTGGCGCGCTCTTGCGGGATGGACTTTGTCATCTTGTTCGCAGACGACGACCGCGTCTACGCCCGGAACGGATGGACCCGCGCGGGGAACCGCTGCACCTGGGTGAAGATCCACGAACACACCACGCTGGGGCTGGCCAGGGCGGAGGACACCGGGGCGCTGATGGTGAAAGCGACCGGCCGCCGGGCCTGGCCCGAGGGTGAGGTAGACCTGCTGGGTCACTTGTTCTGAGCTGGGCGGCTGCTGCTAGGCCGACGTGGTGATGAGCTCGTCGGTGACCCACTGCGCGACGCCGGCGGGCCAGGGCGCTGGCAGTCCGAGGACGATGTGCCGGAAGCCGGCGCTCGATCGCCGCGCCGATCGCGTCCCGGGTGCTGCCCGGCTGGTCGTAGGAGACCGGCAGGTGAATCGAGCGGGTCACCGAGGCGGGGTCGCGGCCGATCTCGGTGCAGTAGCGGTCCAGCAGCGCACTGCGGCTGATCACGTCGTCGATGTCGCCGCCCGGGATGTTCCACAGATCGGCCTGCTCGGCGACCACCCGGAGCACGGCGGCCGAGCGGCCGCCGACGAGGATCGGCGGGTAGGGGCGCTGGACGGGTTTGGGGTTGCAGAACGCCCCGGTGAGCTGGACGTAGCTGCCCTCGAAGTCGAACGGTTCGGGCTCGGTCCACAACCGCCGGATCACGGTGCACGCTTCGGCCAGGCTCCCCACGGAATGGCCGAAGTCGTGGTAGGGCAGGCCGTTTGCTTCATACTCGCGCCGGGCCCACGGGATGTCGGGCCGCGAGCCTGCGCCGATACCGAAGTCGAGCCGTCCGCCGGAGACGATGTTGACGGTCGCGGCGATCTTGGCCAGCATTGCGGGCGGCCGGAAGCGGTTGCTGGTCACGAGCAGGCCGAGGCGCAGTCGCTGGGTCTGCGCGGCGAGGGCCGAGAGCAGTGTCCAGCCTTCGAAGATCGGCCCGCGCGGGTCGCCGCCGATCGGCATGAGGTGATCGAACAGCCAGGCATGCTCGATCTGCGGGATCGAGTCCGCCTCGCGCCAGACTCGCAGGATGTCGTCGTAGCCGACCTGTTGCGGGGCGGTCGCGATCCCGAAGCGGGGCTGGGGTGGTTGCGGCATGGGCCTGTTTGTCCTTTCCAGTACGGGTGGGTATGGCGGTCAGCGACGTCGCTGCGCCGGGTCAAGCAGGGCCGGGGGCGTGTCGAGCTTCTCGTGCGCGGCCAGGTCGACGCCGGGAGCGACGATGGCGTCAACCGCGTCGAGCACGTCAGCAGAGAGCACGGTGTCTGCGGCGGCGAGCTGGGAGTGCAGGTGGTCCATCGTGCGGGGACCGATGATCGCGCTGGTCACGGCGGGGTGCGCGGTGACGAATCCGAGCGCGAGCTGGATCATGGTCAGGCCGGCCTCGTCGGCGACCTTGGCCAGCCGCTCGACCGCATCGAGCCTGGCCCGGTTGGCAGGGACGGCGGTGTCGAAGCGCTGCGGCATGATGCCGAGCGGCTGGTGGTGATTTCCCGGCCCTCGCGGATCGCGCCCGACAGCCAGCCCGAGGCCAGCGGGCTCCACACCAGCACGCCGAGTCCGTACTGCTCGGTCACGGGCAGGACGTGGGTCTCGATCCCGCGCTGCAGGATGGAGTAGCTGGGCTGCTCGGTGACGTAGCGGCTCAGGCGGTGTTCCCGGGCGGCCCACTCGGCCTGCACGATGCGGTACGCGGGGAACGTCGAGGAGCCGAAGTAGCGGATCTTGCCCACGCGCTGCAGGTCGGTCAGGGCCGACAGCGTCTCCTCGTCGCTGGTGCCCGGGTCCCACCGGTGGATCTGGTAGAGATCGACATAGTCGACGCCCAGGCGGCGCAGGCTGTTGTCCAGCTCAGTGACCAGCCAGCGGCGCGAACTGCCCTGATGGTTGGGCTGGCCGCCCATCGGCAGGCCCGCCTTGGTGGCCAGCACGATGTCGTCGCGCCGGCCGGCGATGGCCTTGCCGACCATCTCCTCTGACTCGCCCTGGCTGTACATGTCGGCGGTGTCGATCAGGTTGATCCCGCCCTCCAGGGCGGCGTTGACCATGGCGGTGACCTCGTCCTGGGTGGTACGTCCCAGACTGCCGAAGTTCATCGCGCCGAGCACGAGGGTGCTGACCTGCACACCGGTGCGGCCCAGGGTGCGGTACTGCATGGCTGTTCCTCCTTGAGGGTGAAGCGAGTTCACCGAGGCGTGGCTTGGTCCTGGCTCGCCCGGTGTGGCATCCTGGGCAAGCGGAACCTTGTTCCGTTAGTTAGCATACGGAACATGGTTCCGTTTGCCAAGTGGAGGGCGGAGGTAGCGGCGCAGTGGCCGACGTCGGCAGCGGTTCAGGGTCGTCAGTCCCGCGGAAGCGGGCTGACGCCCGGCGTAACGAGGAGACGCTGCTAGACGCGGCCGCCGCGGCTTTTGTCACGTCCGGCGTCGACGTGCCTGTGCGCGACATCGCGGCCAAGGCCGGCGTAGGCGTGGGCACGATCTACCGCCACTTCCCGACGCGCGCCGACCTCATCGTCGCCGTCTACCGGCACCAGGTCGAGGCCTGCGCTGAGGCTGGTCCGGCACTGCTGGCGAACAGCAGCACACCGCACGCCGCCCTGGCGCAGTGGATCAACCTCTTCGTCGACTTCCTGGTCACCAAGCACGGCCTCGCCGGGGCGTTGCAGTCCGACAAGGCCGCCTTCGAGACTCTGCACGCCTATTTCCTCGACCGCCTCGTCCCCGTGTGCGCCCAATTGCTCGACGCCGCGGCCACGGCGGGCGAGATTCTCCCTGACACGGATGCCTACGAACTGATGCTGGGCGTGGGAAATCTCTGTATCGGCGCAGACAGCAACCCCCGCTACGACGCACGCCACATGGTCGAACTCCTCATCGCCGGACTGCGCGTCCACTAGGAGAGTCAGTCGCGAGCTCCTTACGTGGCGGCGCGGCGATTCCGGGGAGTGCGGGAATATGCGCCCGGTTAAGGTCACGTTACCGGGTATTAGTGGCGGTTAAACGAGCTCAGGCACCGCCTGCCGGACCGGCCATTCATACAGCCAGGAGCGTGCCGTCGTTAGTATCGTAATCCGGCCACGTCGACCGTCAGAGTCAGCTCGTCCGGGGCGGCGTTCATAATTCTTCGGGGACACGAGCGCATTTGCCCAAGTCGCCTGGCGGCGATCATCGCCAGTAGCCGCGGGCCCAGCCGGACGTGGTGTCTCCGGCAACGCTTGTCATACCGCTAGTGGTGCGCTCCGACAACGGTCGAGGCTGGTGCTGCCTTCGTCATCCCCGTCACCGCTGCGGCGGGCCTTAGGGTGGGACTATGCGGGTGCAGGTGAGCCAGGAAGCCGCCGAGCTGGTCGCTGCCCGTGGCGGGAGGCTGTGGGTGTGGGCTGCGCGCCCGCGCATGTGCTGTGCGGGCGCGCCGGCGTACATGCGCGCGGCGACCGGAGCACCGCCAGGCCGGTCAGGCTTCACCCGTGTCCCGGCAGCCGGGCTGGAGCTGTGGTTCCGGGCTCCGCCCGGCCCGCCTCCGGAGGTTCTGGAGATCGGCCTGCGCGGGAAGCGCCGCCCGCGCGTCGAGGCCTACTGGGACGGGTGCCTGTTCGCGCTCGGTGCCTGACACCGGCCCGCCACGGCAGCAAGGTTGATCACCCTGGGGCAGACATTCGCGGATGCCAGCGACCGCACGGCTTAGGGCTCGGGAGCAGCGGGCACCAGCTGGACTTCGATGACCTCGGTCTTCGAGATGGCCTTGTCCCGTTCGCCAGCGAGCGACTGCCGGCGGTCGTCGGTCATGTACGCGTCGAGCGCCTGCGCTGAGGGGAACTCCAGGAGCTGGACCTCCAGCGGCTGCCCCGCGGTTCCGCTGCCCCGGGCCCGCTGCAGGACCCGCCCACCGTGCTCAGGGACAAGGCGCAGGACGCGGTCTTCGTAAGCGATCAGGCCGTCCTCAGCCCCGGGCCGGGCCCAGAGCAGGGTACATAGCGTCAAGCTCATGCTAATGATCTTGGCACCACGTTCCCCGCATTCCTACTGGATTTCAGGGCTTCCGGCCCAGGCCACCGTAGACGGAGACAGCCGCGTCAGTCGGCCGCCCGGGCTGGCCAAGGTCGTTTGCCTCAGGGCGCCATCTGGGCAGTGACACCACACCGGGGTCCAGGAGATCCAGGCCGCTGAAGAACCGCTCGACGGCGGCCAGGGGACGGACCTGCATCGTTACCCCGCTGCGCCGGTAGACCGCCGCCACTCCTTCCCACGCGGCCGGGTCGAAGTCCCCGGTGAGATGGGACAGCGCCAGGTAGCTGCCAGCGGGCAGTTCCGCGAGCAGCTGGGCGGCCAGGTCCCAGGGATCGTCCTCGTCGGCGACGAAGTGCATGACCGCTAGCAGCAGCAGCCCCACGGGCCGGGTCATGTCCAGGGTCTGCCGCAGCTCGGCGGAGTCCAGGATCTTGCGGACGTCGCGCACGTCGGCGTCGATGTAGGCGGTCTTGCCCACCGGCCCGGAAGTCAGCAGCGCCCGCGCGTGGGCGAGCACAATAGGATCGTTGTCCACGTACACGACCCGGGCCTGCGGATCTGCGCCCTGGGCGATCTCGTGCACGTTGGGGGAGGTCGGGATGCCCGTACCGATGTCCAGGAACTGGCTGATGCCCGCGTCACGGGCGAGGTAACCCACCACGCGGCGCAGGAACGCGCGATTCTCCCGGGGCGGGATCCGTGAATTGGGATTGGCTTCTATCCCAGCCTGCGCCGCAGCGCGGTCGGCGGCGAAATTGTCCTTCCCGCCGAGTAGGTAGTCGTAGACCCGGGCCGGGTGCGGCCGACCCAGTTGCAGGTCCACCTGCGGCTCCCCCGCGTCAGCGGGATCCCCGTTCATCCAGCCATCCTCCGCCATTCTGATTTCACCTGCCTGAGACCGTTGCCTACCCCCGCGCCAGACCGTGACCAATGATAGGGCGGGGGTGGAGTGGCCGGCTTACGCGGAGCGGTGTTCGCGCGCGTACGCGTCGAGCCGGTTGAGCTGGTCGGCGAAGATGCCCCGCATCACCCTCGGCGCGAACATGCGCTCGAAGAAGCCGCCGATTCCGTGCGCCCCGTCCCAGGCGGTCGAGATCTGCACGAGCGACGCGCCGTCCTGTGGGGAGACCGTGAACGTCGTGACCACGCTGGAGTTGGCGTCGGACTCGGTGAGGACCCGGCCTGGCTCGGGCTCGGCGACCTTCATGTGGTACTCGCGGGTGCGCCCGCCTGCCGTCATCGTGAATCGCGTGACCGTGCCGGCTCCTACGCCACCGGACTCGACCCGGAAGTCTGAAAACGCCGGCGGCAGGAAGTGCGGATGGTGCTCCCGCATGTCCGCGATATAGCCGTAGACGGTCTCCGCGGGCGCGTCCACCGAACGCTCGGCGGAGACGAGAATCCTTGCCATGTATGCCTGTCTACCATGACGTCAACCACGTGCCCGCTTCCTGGTGGGCCCGCCCGAGGCAGCCACTGCGTGCGCCGTCGGACGAGCGTTGAGTCAATTGCCTGCGGGCGGGCAGGATTGTCTGGTGCGTGTGCTGATCCCGCTGCCTGACCGGGACTTCGACGTTACCGAGGTCGCCGTGCCGTGGCGGATCCTGCGGGACGCCGGGCACCAGGTGGTCTTCGCCGCCGAGGAAGCGGGCACCGTCCCGGCCGGTGATCCCCGGCTGCTGGCGGGCGTGCTGTTCGGCCAGCTCGGGGCCGCGGCGCCGGCCAAAGACGACTACCAGGAACTCACCCGGGCTCCGGAGTTCGCTGCGACGGCCGGGTGGGCCGGGCTGGAGATGGCCGGCTTCGACGGGTTGCTCCTGCCGGGCGGGCACGCCCCGGGGATGCGCCAGTATCTCGGCTCGGCGGTGCTGCGCGATCAGGTCGCCCGGTTCTGGAGCCTGGGCCGGCCCGTCGGCGCGATCTGCCACGGCGTGCTGGTGCTCGCCCGGACCCACGACCTGGCCACCGGCCGCAGCGTCCTGGCCGGCCGCCGGACCACCTGCCTGCCCAAGTACATGGAGCGCTCCGCCTACCTGGCCACCGCCTGGCGGCTGGGCCGCTACTACCGCACCTATCCGGCCTATGTCGAGGACGAGGTCAAGGCCGCGCTCGACGACCCGGCCGCCCAGTTCCAGCGGGGGCCCATCACCCTGGGGAGCCGCGGCACCGCGGCCAGCGACGCCCCCGCTTTCGTGGTGCAAGACGGCAATTACCTCTCCGCCCGCTGGCCTGGCGATGCCTATCTGTTCGCCCGCCGGTTCGGCCAGCTACTGCAATCCCGGCCGCCAGCCAGCCAGTGAACCAAACATCCTTTCGTCCGCCCGGCGTCTCACCGAACGACTCGTCGTGGTCCGCAGTACGGACGACGCGGTCAGGCCGGGGCCCGGTCAGTGAGGCGGAGGTAGTAGCCGGCGGGGTCGAGGATCCGGAAGTCGGTGAGCCCCCACGGGCGCTGCTGGAGATCTTCCTCCAGGGGCCATCCCGCCGCTAGCACCCGATCGCGCTCGCCGGCGACGTCGTCCACCTCGAGCACCAGTTCCACGCCGGCTGGCGGCCGCCGGCCGGCGGCCAGAGCGCCCGGAACTTCCCGCCTGGCCGCCCCGACCCGCACCGTGCCCCGTTGCAGCGAGAGGTAGGGGGCTGGGGCGTGCCGCTGGTCGGTGACACCGCAGCGTCATGTCCATTCCCGCGATGGTGGCACAGCCACCGGGGTCACGCGCCTAGCCCCTCCGCTCGAGGGCGCCGCCCCCGAAGTTGCGGTCGTGGTCCATCGTCATCCGCATGAACGGGTACACGTAGTCGCGCATGTCCTGTTCGAAGACGCCGATCCCGGCCACCAGCCCGGTCTCGCCGCGCGACGCCCGGGTCAGCTGTTCCAGCAGCCGGCTGGCGTCACGCAGGGCCAGGTTGGCGCCCAGGCCGAGGGTAGGCAGCATGGCGTGCGCTGCGTCCCCGACCAGTGTCACCCGGGACGGCGTCCAGGCCGGCGCGGGATCCAGGTACCCGAACGGGATCACGAAGATCGAGCTGAGGTCGATGCGTTCGACGACGCCGCGCAGCGCGGGATCCCAGCCGTCGATGGCCACGAGCATGGAGTCGCGGAGCATCCCCGGGGTCTCGCCGGTCCACTCCCCGGCCGGGGGGATGACGGTGCCCGGGGCAACGCTGCAGCTGACCATCAGGTAGTCCCCCACCGGCTCCAGCGTCACGTCCGGGGCCAGTTCCGCGGCCGCCTCGGCGACCGGCCGGCGGGGCTGGAACGCGGCGAGCAGCATCCGGGAGCCGTGCCGGTCGGCGGCGATGATGACCCCCTGTAGCAGCAGGGACGGCAGGTTCTCCCGCAGGTCAGGAGTCAGCGGCGACCGGCCGTACACCCCGAGCCCGCGGATACCGGCGTCGATCACGGGGACCCCGGGCAGGCGCTGGCCGCGGATGGCTGACCGGATCCCGTCCGCGCCGACCAGCACGTCGCCCTCGGCCGTGCTGCCATCGTCAAGCGTCAGGCGGACCCCGCCGGGCTGCTCCTCGTAGGAGACAGCGGCCCGGCCCGGCCGGAACGAGTCGCCCAGGCGCGCCAGCAGGATCTGGCGCAGAGTGCCGCGGTCCACGCCGGTGTGCGGGCGGGGACCCTCGTTGGGCGGGCCGAGGTGGGGTTGCGAGCTGAGCACGTTCAGCTGGTCGTCGAGCACGATCGACTCCCGGCGGTCAGGAGTCTGGCGCGACGTCTCCGCGTAGAGCTCGAACAGGTCGCCGGGCAGGCAGCGGCGCAGGGCCTCGCCGCCGTCGGCGTTCATGTGCAGGTAGTAGCCCCGCTTGCGGCTGAGGTCGGCGTCCCGCTCGAACACCTCGCAGCTGTGGCCGTCCTTGAGGAGCCCCTGGGCCAGGCACAGACCGCTCAGCCCGCCGCCCGCGATCAGTACGTGCAGCGGCCTGTCCGTCATCATCTACGCCCCCTCACCACCCGGCTGCGAGCCGGTAGGCCCGTCCATGAAAGTGTAGTTTGCAGGGTGAAAGCGCCCCTGGCAAGGCGGCTAGCGCTGACATTTCCCGTGCGACGTGCGCCCAAGCGCGTGATTTGTCCGGTTCCGGCGCACGTCGCGCGGGAAGTGTGGACCAGAGCGGCCAGTGTGACGGGGATGGGGGGTGAAGGCACGGCGTTCCGGCCGCGCCGGGGCCTGGGTCAGGGCTGGGGGGGCGCGGCGAGGATCTGGGCCAGATGGGTGCCGCGGACGCCGCCGAGCTGGTCGGCCTGGGTGCGGCAGGAGAACCCGTCGGCCAGGAAGACCGTGCCCGGGGCGGCACCGCGCAGCGCGGGCAGCAGGGCCAGCTCCGCGACCGCCGCCGAGACCTCGTAGTGGCCTTTCTCCATGCCGAAGTTCCCGGCCAGGCCGCAGCACCCGGCCAGCGTGGTGACCGTGGCGCCCGCGGCGGACAGCAGCGCCTGGTCCGCGCCGTAGCCCAGCACCGAGTAGTGGTGGCAGTGCGGCTGGGCGATGATCTGCGTACCAGCCAGGTCCGGCGGGGCCCACCGCGGTCCCGGGCCCAGCGGCGGCGGCGCGGTGAGCAGTTCGGCGAGCGTCCGGGTCGCGGCGGCGACGGCGGCGGCACGCGAGTCGCCGGGGAAAAGGTCAGCCAGGTCCGACCGGAGCACGGCGGTGCAGGAGGGTTCCAGCCCGACGATGGGAATCCCCGCCTCCGCGTACGGGCCCAGGATGTCCAGCAGCGTGCCCAGCCGGCGGCGTGCTCCGTCCAGCTGGCCGGTGCTGATCCAGGTCAGCCCGCAGCACGCCGAACGTTCGGGGACGATCACCTGGTAGCCGGCCTGGCCCAGCACGGTGAGGGCGGCTTGGGGCACCTGGGGGTCGAAAGCATCGCTGAAGGAGTCGGCCCAGAGCACCACCGGGCGCTGTCCGCCTCCGGGCGCGGGCGCGTGCCGCGGGGCTGACCGCGATCCGTTAGAGCGGCGGAACGGCACCGGGGCGAAGGCCGGGATCGCCCGTCGGGTGTCCATCCCGCCGGCGGCGAGCACCGCGGTGGCCAGCGGCCTGATCCGCAGCAGCGCGTTGGCCAGCCGGGGCGCGGCGCCGGCCAGCCGGGACCAGCGGGGCAGCTGGCCCAGCGCGTAGTGCGAGAGCGGGCGGAGCCGGCGCCGGTAGGCCCGGTAGGTCACTTCGGACTTGTACCGGGCCATGTCCACGCCCGCCGGGCAGTCCGCCGAGCAGGCCTTGCAGGACAGGCACAGGTCCAGTGAGTCACGCACCTCCGGCGACCTCCAGCCGCCAGAGATCAGGGTGCCGTTGGCCATGTCCTGCAGCACCCGGGCCCGGCCCCGGGTGGAGTCCTTCTCGTCCCGGGTGGCGAGGTAGGAGGGGCACATGAAACCGCCTGACCCGGACGAGTCCGCCCGGCACTTGGCCACCCCCACGCAGCGGTGCACGGCCGTGGTCAGGTCGCCGTCGTCCTCACTGAACGCGAAGCCCCCCAGCCGGGGCAACGGGAGAGCAGCCGGGCGGCGCAGGTCGGCGTCGAGCGGCCGGGGGCGGACCAGCACGCCGGGGTTGAGCAGGTCAGCCGGGTCGAGCAGGTGCTTGAACCCGCTGAACGCGGCCAGTGCGCCGGGTGAGTACATCACCGGCAGCAGTTCGCTGCGGGCGCGGCCGTCGCCATGCTCCCCGGACAGCGAGCCGCCGTGCGCGGTCACCAGGTGCGCCGCGTCGGTCAGGAAGCGGCGCATCACCGCGGCGCCCCCCGGCCGGTCGAGCGGGAAGTCGATCCGGACGTGGATGCAGCCGTCCCCGAAGTGCCCGTAGAGCAGCCCGTCCAGCCGGTAAGAGCCCATCAGCGCCCGGAACTCCCGCAGGTAGGTGCCGAGCCGGGCGGGCGGCACCGCCGCGTCCTCCCAGCCGGGCCAGGCTTGCTGATTATCCGGAGTCCGCCCACCGAGTCCCGCGCCGTCCTCCCGAATACGCCAGACGGCCGACGCCTCCGGCCCGGCCGGGATCACCGCGGCTGCGATGGCGCCTGCGCCGGCCGCCATGGCCTCGGCCTGGACCAGCGCCTCCGCGGTGGACTCCGCGCCCATCTCCACCATCAGCCACGCGTCACCGGGGGGCAGTTCGGGCACCCGGGAGGATCCCTTGCGACGGCGGACGACGTCCACCATCCGGGCGTCGAGGCCTTCGATCGCGAGCGGGGCGTGAGCCAGGATCGCGGGTACCGCGTCGGCCGCGTCGGCGACGTCCGGATAACCGAGCACGACCAGCGCGTGCGCCGGGGCCACCGGTACCAGGCGGACTGTGGCGCCCAGCATGGTGACCACGGTGCCTTCGGTGCCGGCCAGCGTCCGGGCCAGGCTGGCCCCGTTCTCGGGGAGCAGATGCTCCAGGGAGTAGCCGGACACCTGGCGGCGCAGCCGCCCGAACTCGGTGCGCAGCAGGGCCAGGTTGGCCGAGACCAGGGCGTCCAGGCCGGGCACCGGGTCCAGGCCGCTGCCCGCCGTGAAGCGCCGCCCGGTGCCGTCCACGACGTCAAGCTCCAGCACGTTGTCCGCGGTGCGGCCATAGGCGAGGGCGTGGGCGCCGCACGCGTTGTTGCCGATCATCCCGCCGAGCGTGGCCCGGGACTGGGTGGACGGGTCGGGACCGAACCGCAGACCGTGCGGGGCCGCGGCGGCCTGCAGGCTGGCCAGCACCACCCCGGGCTCGACCCTCGCGGTCCGGGCCTGCGGGTCGAGGTCGAGGATCTGGTCCAGGTGCCGTGAGGTGTCCAGGACGATTCCCGGCCCGACCGCGTTACCCGCGATGGAGGTGCCGGCCCCCCGGGTGGTCAGCGGCGTCGCGGTCTGCCGGGACACCTCCGCCGCGGCCAGGATGTCCCCGGCGTCCCGGGGGAAGGCGACGACCTGGGGCACGACCCGGTAGTTCGAGGCATCGCTGGAGTACTCGGCGCGGCGGCGGGAGGAGAAGTCCACCTCGCCATGCATCGCCGCGCGCAGGGCCTGGGCGATGTCTGCTGGATCCACGCCTGTCATCCTGCCGTGACCCGGCGGCCGCCTGGCCCACCGGGCCCGCCTCCGCTGAGCGGCGGGCCCGGCGCCGGGGCTTCCGGGGCGGCGGTCTGGGACGCCGGGCGGCGGCGGCCTGGAACGCCGGGGAGCCGCCCCGGGTAGCCAGGCCGGCTAGCGGCGGTACTTCCAGCTGGTACCCACCCCGGACAGGTGCAGGGCCAGGCAGACCAGGCCGAGCAGCATCAGGCTGGTCGGCGTGAAGATGGCGTTGCTGATCGACACGTTCGCGGCGTTGATGATGAAGGCAATGGCAAAGAGAATGGCTGCGACGAAACCCAGCATGGGAGCAGTCCTTCCGGCAATGATGCGGCTGACGTTGTTGCGGCTGACTGGGGTATCGGCGGCGAGGCCAGGGCCAGAAACCCGCGTCCCGCCGTTTTGACTGGAACGGCCGGCAGGTACCCGAAATCGATGAACTAAACCGCGGCCCGCGCGCATTGGCCGGCCAGTTTGGGGCACTCTGGGTGCGTGGCCAGCACTCCGCCCGACCCTCCCCCGCCCAGCGGGCCCGCCGCCGGGGGCCCAGGCTTCGGCCCCCCCGGCTCTGGGGACGCCGCCTCCGGTGACGCGGCCGCGTCACCGCCCTGGCGGACCGCCGCCTTCGTGGTGGGGGTCGTCGCGGTCGTCGTGCTCACGCTCGTGCTGGCTGCGGCCGCCCGGAACGGGGGACGCGGGCCCGGCGACACCCGCACCGTGTCAGTCGCCGCGGACGCGGTGCGCACCGTCGATCTCCAGGCACCGCCAGGGCAGCTGAACATCGTCGCCGCGCGATACCAGCCGGGTCACGCTGTCCGGGCCGGTGCACTGGACCGGCCGCTACGCGGTGCTCGTGACCGGGCCCCGGCTGGCTGACGGGGTGCTGCACCTCGGCTACCGGTGCGCCGCGCACAGCCCGTGCACCGGTCGCCTGCGGCTCGTGGTCCCACAGCACTGCGGGATCGTGCTGCGCCAGCCGTCCGGTCACGTGATCATGACCGGCCTGGCGGGCCCGCTGCGGATCAGCGCGCGGAGCGTGGACGTCAGCGCGACCGGGCTCCGCTCACCGAGCCTGGCCGCGTCGATCACGTCCGGGCACCTGAGCGCCTGGTTCGTGTCCCCGCCCGGGCGGGTCGGGCTGACGCTGGTCTCCGCGCAGGCCACCCTGCACCTGCCGGCCACCGTGCCTTACCGGGTCAGCCAGCAGGTCACCTCGGGCTATGTCCACGCGGGCATCCCGCAAGCCGGCGACGCGGACCGGACGATCACCGCCCGGATCGACTCCGGCGAACTGGAACTGCTCTCACGCTGAGCCCTGACCGACCCGGGAGATAAACCGGGACGCCGGTGGCCGGCAAGGGGCGGAGGCGTGGCTTGCCAGCGTCCGGAGTAGGGAACCTGGCCCAGGTCCGGGAAGCCCGGCCGCTGGTTGTCACCCGGGGAACGGGGTGGCGTTCTGCTCGCAGACAGTTCCTGGCGGGGGGAGGGCGCCGGTGAACAGGTAGCGGGTCTCGTAGCGCGTGGCGCAGGTGCTCGGGTTGGCGGCCTCGGTGTGCCCGTACCCGGCGACGGTCAGCAGCCTCGCGCGGGCCAGGTCCCGGGCCATTGCGACCGAGTCCTGGTGGGGCAGGACCGGATCGCCGGTGTTGCCGAGGACCAGGATGGTGCTGGCCGTGCGCCGGTTCCACGGACCTGAGTACCGGTCCTGGGCCGCAGTGGCGGGCCAGTCCGCGCACGCCTCCAGGCGCCAGGCCGACTGCAGGCCGAAGGCGCCCGAGTGGGCATAGGCGCGACGCGCGGCGGCCGCGTAGGCGGCCGGGTCGCGCGGGTTCGGGCTGTCTGAGCAGAGCACGGCGAACGTCTGTTCCTCGCCGGTGTAGACGGCCGTGGGCGCGCTGGTCGCCGTGGGCGCGCTGGTCGCCGTGGACGGACGGTGAGCGGCCGAGGCCGTCCATAGCTGCTGCAGCAGGCTGGCGCCGGACTGCCACTGGCTCACCGCGTTCAGGGGCAGGCTGGCGACCGCGTCCGCATAGGTGTAGGTCTGCGGCGGGGTGCCGATAGTGACCGGGTGCCGGCGGAGTCGCCGCAGCAGCGTGGCCCACTTGGCACGGGTCGCGGCCGGGGTTCCGGCAGAGAACGCGCACGCCGACGTTGTTGTCTTGCCGCACAGGTGCAGGAAGGCCCGCATCACCGCCGCGGACGCCTGGCCGGTGCCCTGGCGAAGAAAGGTCGGCAGCACGCCGTCCCGGTGGGTCCAGGCGACCGGGTTGAGGTTCGCGTCCAGGACCATGTGGCCGGTCGTGGCGGGGAACAGGTTGGCGTAGGTGGCGCCGAGTCCGGTGCCGTAGGACACGCCCAGGTAGTTCAGCACCGGAGCGCCGGCCGCCTGGCGCAGCAGGTTCATGTCGCGGGCCACGTTGGCGGTGGTGTCATGCCTGAGCAGGCGGCCGCCCCGTGCGGCGCACCGCGCGTCGAACCGGGCCCAGGTCCGCACCCAGGCCGCGTCCTGCCGTGCGCCGACCGGGAAGGCGGGCAGCCCCCCAAGGAACTTGCTCTCCGCCGCCATGGTCGGGAAGCAGCGCACCGCGGTGCTGTAGCCGAACCCGCGAGGGTCGAACGTGATGATGTCGTACCGAGCCGCGATCGCCGCGGGAAGAGCCCCGAAGCCGTCCACGAAGGGCTCGATCTGCACGCCGGGGCCGCCGAGGTTGACGAACAACGTTCCGATGCGGCGAGCCGGGTCGGTCGCCTGGTGCCTGACCACGGCAATCCTGATCGTCGCGCCGCGCGGGTGCCGGTAACTCAATGGCACCCGGACGGTGGCGCACTGGAAGCCGCCGTCGCAGGAGCGCCAGTGCAGGACCGGAACCGGTGGCCGGGCCGACGCAGGCGCCGCGGCCGCGGCGGCCGTGGGCACCATCACGGTGGCGAGCAGAACGGCCACGGCCACCACGGCGGCGGGCCGCGGGATGCGGCAAGCTGCCTGGCCCGCCGCCGTGCGCATGGCGGAGAGGGCAGCGGGCAACCTGCCGGCTGCTTGTCCGGTGATGTCAATGAACCGTCTGCGTGCAATCATCGGATGTGGTCCCTTGCGTGCGGATCGCCGAGGGCTGAGTGCTCCAGGGGTTGACCCTGGCTGCGGCCGCCTGGCGGCCGGACAGGACCTGAAGATGGGACACCGTGCTGGCGCGTCCGCGAGGTTCCAGGTCGCGGGCGAAGCACTCGATGTCGGCGCGGCGTACTTGGTAAAGCCGCAGGTCACCACCCTAACACGGCCGCCAGCCGACCGCCGGCCCGTGGGCTGGCCGGTTCATCGACAGGCTGCCGCGCGAGCGCAGCGGCACCGCCCGTGAGACACATCGCCGTCGGACTGGCCACAGTCGTGGCGCGGGCGCTTCCATACCGTGACGTCAGACGACCTCGCACGGTCCCGAACGGCGGGCCGGGCTGGTTGGTGGTCCCGACGTATGGGAAGTCATCCGCGCGGTCAAGTCTGCCCGTGCTGCAGAGCCTGGCCTGGCTGAGGATGATCTGCTTGCGCTGGTGGCTGAGAACACAGGTATCCCGGTACGCCTTACCCGTGCCGCCGTCCGGTACTGGGCCTGCTACGCCGAGGAGATCGACGCAGAGATAGCCGCCGCGGAGGCGGCTGAAGACGCCTGGCGGCGGGAGCGCCAGCTGCTGGCCGGCTAGGACCGTGAGTTACCCGCTGCTGCTCGATGAGATGCTCTCCGGCACGATCGCCGGGCAAGTCCGGGGCAAAGGCCATGACGTCCTCGCCGTCGTGGCCGACCCGGCCCTGGTCGCGCTGCCTGACGAGCAGATCCTCGCTCACGCCGCCCGCGCCGGGCGAGCTTTGGTCACCGCCAACATCAAGGACTTCATCCCGCTGGATACCCGCTACCGGGCAGCCAGCCAGCAACATGCCGGACTGATCCTCGTCTCGGCCAAGACCTTCCTCCAGGACCGCAGCTACACCGCCGCTGTGATCAGTGCCCTTCTCGACCAGTCTCCCCCGCTCCAGCCCGGCCAGGTCGCGTTCCTAGCTCGCTCATGACCGCGCGCGGCGCCCAGCCTGGAATGCCGGCCGGTCAGGCCGCCCGCACGGCGATCCCCGGATAGTCAACCACCAGACCGGATTCGTCATACGCCAGGCGGCAGCTGAAGTCAAAGACGGGAGCGTTGTAGTCAAAGCACTGGCGGGAGGCCTGGCCGGGAGTACGCGAATAGGTCTGCTCCAGCCGCTCCACGCCCAGGCCGGCAGCGCGGACGTAGGCGGCTGGGGCATCCTCCCGGGCTCCGGCGGGGAGGGCCATCCGGTGCACGGGCAGCGCGTTGGTCATGGCCGAGGACTCCAGGTCGACGTCGAGACAGCCATCGAGGTGCGCGGCGCGTTCACCGTCAACCAGCCAGCGGCCTGCCCCGTCAGCCTCAAGCAGCCTTGAGCTGAATCCGGTCCGGGACCGTCCCTGGATCCGTGCGCTGCGGGTAGCCCAGCCCGCGTCCAGTTCTATGGCGTACTCCACGACCCAGGTATCGCCGTCCTCGACCGCAGTGGTCCACCCCTCGATCCCCCACCCACCAGCGCCAGCCTGGAAGTACACCACTTCGAAGCCGGAGCGGGCACCCCGGTGCCGCCACGCAGCCGTCGCGGGCACTCTGGCGAACGACATGCCAATCACTTTCCCATCGAGTCACGGTGATAACAGGCCGGCCATAACTCACCTGCCGCTGCCGGGCGGGGCTGTCGGTCAGTGGCGCCACTGGGGCGGGCGCCGGTAGCCTCTCCCCGATGAGCAGGATCTCGGTCGTGGGCGTTCCAAGCAGCGCGGCCAGCTACGCGGCCGGCCAGGACCTGGCGCCTGAGGCGTTGCGCTCGGCCGGGCTGCTCGACCAGCTCGTCGCCGCCGGCCTCGAGGTGCATGACGACGGGGACCTGCCTCACCAGGCCTGGAGCCCGGACCGGGAGCACCCGCTGGCCCAGAACGCCGGCCAGGCGACTACGTCCGTTCAGCAGCTAGCGGACCGGCTCGACCCGCTGCTCGCGCGTGGCGACATCGCGCTGGTGCTCGGCGGGAACTGTACCGTCGCCCTCGGCGTCATGGCGGCACTGCGGCTCCTGGGCGCCGGGACGCCGGGACTGCTGTACGTTGACCGCCACTACGACATGAACACTCCCGAAAGCACCACCGACGGGGCGCTGGACTGGATGGGGCTCGCGCATGCGCTGGCCCTGCCGGGCTGCCTGGACACCCTGGCCGGGGCGTTCGGGTCACGGCCACTGCTCGAGCCGGACCAGGTGGCCTGGCTCGGGGTCGAGCCCCTGATCGCCACGCAGTGGGAGCGCGAGCAGGCGGATCGGCTCGGCTTGCAGGTCACCACCAGCCAGGCGCTCGCCGCCGACCCGGCCGCCACCGCCCTGACCGCGCTCAGCCAGCTTCCTGCAGGGCCGCTCGCCCTTCACCTCGACGTTGACGTCATGGACTTCATCGACGCCCCGCTGGCGGAGAACACTGACTGCCGCAACACGGGCCCTACCCTCGACCAGGTCGCCGAGGCGCTCACGGCGGCGACCCGGGATCAGCGGATGCGAGCGCTGTCGATCGGCGAGCTCAACCCGACGCGCTGCGCCGGAGACCCTGACGCGCTTCCCCGCTTCGTCCGCAGCGTCGCAGGCATACTCGCAGCCACCACTCACTGATCTTCAAGCTGCGACGGCAACGACTGAGCTGGAACCAGGAGGAGCTGTAGCCCCTTCCAGCCTCATCTCCGTCACGTCACTGAATAGCTTCCCGGCAGGACGCGCATCCCCGCCGTTCGGCGCGGTTGCCGGGGATGAAATCCGATCATGCCCGGCAGGCGGGTGAACGACAGAGCGCGCCCGGCACTGGTCTCGGCCGGTTGAGTCAAGTGCTGTTTCCGGGAGGTCGTGCATGACGGCGCGCCCGCGGGGCTCCCTGCCCTGCGGGCGTGCCGTGTCCTAGTGCTGGCGCTGGGCCCTGGCGAACAGCCGACGGGCGAGCCACAGGTGCAGCGCGGCCGGCGCCACCAGCGCCGCGCCCCAGTGGTAGCCGCGGGACCAGAAGATCCCCGCCAGCACCAGCAGCCAGATCGCCACCGCGACCCTTACCCAGGCCACCGTCTGTGGGTCGCGCCTGGAATGCGGGCCTGCCAGGATCCCTGCGCTGTTGGCCGTGTCGTGCGTTGCTGCCATCTCCCTCACCTTCCATCTACTTTATGCGGCAAACCTAGTCTACTTTGCCGCGTAAAGTCAAGCTCTGGAGGCGTCCGCGTCCGAGTCACCGGGATGCGCCCAGCCCGCTGGCCGCGCTGGCCCTCGCCGGCCGCGGGCGCATACGGCTGGCAGCCACCCGCGCCCCAGACAACACATCCGGTCATGCTCCGATCGGGTGCGGATGTCGGCATCTACGTCCCGTGGTCCCCTGGCCGGGCGCGGTGGGGGGACGACTGGCCGCTGCGGGGCGCGGATGACGCCGGGGGACGTGGCGGCCCGGCGCCCTGATCCTCGTCAGCCTGCCTGGTTGGGGCCGCCTCCGCGAGGAGCCGGAGCAGTCCGTCGGCGAAGAAGCGGCCGAAGCGGTCGGGCGGCCAGCCGCGTGTCGTCGTCAGGCGGTCAAAGACGGCCGGGTCCATGAGCAGCCACACGATGTCGATGGCCTCGGAGCGGCCGAGGCCGGCCCGCAGCGGTGTCTTCCCGGTGAGGCCGTCGACGATCCAGCTGGCCGTCACGGCGCGCTGGGCGTTCAGCTGCTCGGCGAGCGGGACCAGGCGGTCGTCGCTACGAGCCCCTTCGAGGGCGGCAAGCACCAGCGCGTCTGACCGCTCGGCGGCCGGTACGAGGGTCGTGGCCACCGCGTCGAGGAAGGCCGTGGCGTCGGGCGCCGCCCGGGCCGACGCCGCCCACGGGCGTTCGAGCACGGGCATCGGCTCGTCGTCGCCGGCGATTGCGACGTCGATCGCCGCCTTGAGCAGGTCGGGCTTGGTCGGGAAGGCGAGCTCGACGGCGGCCACTGATACTCGTGCCGCGGCGGCCACTGCGGCGACGGTCGTCCCGGCGTAGCCGTGGGCGCGGAACAGCCGGGTGGCCGCGCCGAGAATCCCGGCCCGGGTGCGGCGGGCCTTTGCCTCGCGCAGGGGCGAGCGATACGGACGCCGCCCGGACTGGGGCCCTCTGGGAGTTGAGCCGGCCATCATGTTCACTAGGCTGTTACCATAGCGAATTATGGCGGCGCCGAGGAGGACCCTGTGGACGTGGTAGCGAGCGGCCATCCCCCCGTAGTGCCGTGCGTCCAGGTCCAGTTGTCGGTTCGCCATGGGCGCGAGGCCGTGACGTTCTACGAAGCTGCGTTCGGGGCGCAGACGTGCTTCCGCCTCGGCGGGACCGACGAGCTCCCCGAGGTGGTAGCGCAGCTCCAGGTCGGCTCGACCCGGTTCTGGGTGGAGGACGAGTCGCCTGAGCACGGGAACTTCAGTCCCCAGACCCTGGAGGGCGCGACCGCACGGCTGCTGCTCGTCGTCGACGATCCGGCGGCAGCCGTCGAGCGGGCGCTGGCGGCAGGCGCTCGCGAGGTCCACCCGGTGGCCGAGGTCTACGGCTGGCTGCTGGGCCGGGTCGTGGACCCATTCGGCCACCACTGGGAAATCGGACGTCCGCTCGGACCCTGGCCGCCGGCCGGCGAAGACGGAAAGGAACGCCCATGAGGAACAACCGCTCGGTGCCACCGGCAACGGTCGTGC
Organism: uncultured Actinomycetes bacterium; assembly: GCA_963781085.1. Taxonomy (GTDB): domain Bacteria; phylum Actinomycetota; class Actinomycetes; order Streptosporangiales; family Streptosporangiaceae; genus RYN-230. Next base: position 15,180 of record CAWAES010000014.1, on the reverse strand, counting down.
CGGTACTCGTCTACCCCGACGTGCGCGCTGCAGTGGCCTTCCTGAGCGCTGCCTTCGGCTTTGCCGAGCGCACGCGGATCGGTGAAGACCATCGGGCCCAGCTAGCGGTCGGCGACGACGGTGCCGTGATCATCGCCGACGACGGCGGCGACCGGCGCCCGCCGCAGCCAGGCGGGGTCACCCACGTCGTCCGGGTCCGGGTCGCCGACGTGCACGCGGCGTTCGCCCGCGCCCGTGACCATGGCGCCGTCGTGCTCGAGGCGCCAGTCGAACGGGTATACGGCGAGCGGGACTGCACTCTCGAGGACCTCGCCGGCCACCGCTGGCAACTGGCCGAGGCGGTGGCAGACGTGGCACCGGAGGAGTTCGGCTGCGAGACCGTCAGCCCATGGCCCGCCTATGAGGCAGGCAACACCAGCTGAGCATGGCCTGTTGCTTATCGTCGCCTGGCAGTGGGACAGTTTCGGCGAGAGCAGCCGCCGGTGGCGGATGACAGGATGAGGTTCAGCACCTGGGCCGGATGCCTGGTGGTGGCCTGCGTCTGCCTGGTCAGGTAAGGGAGCGGCCGGTGAACGGCACGGCGCTGGTCCGCGCACCCAGCAGCAGGCTGGCTGAGGGCATCGTCACCCACATCAGCCGGACCCCGGTGGATGTGACCCGTGCCCGGGCCCAGCACGCGGCGTACGTCGGCGTGCTCGCGGCCTGCGGCTGGACGACCCAGCAGGTGCCGGCCGCTGAGGACTGCCCGGACTCGGTCTTCGTCGAAGACACGGTGGTGGTCTGCGAGGACCTCGCGGTGCTGACCCGTTCCGGCGCGTCCGCCCGCCGGGCCGAGGTCGCCGGCGTCGCCGCGACCGCCCGGTCGCTGGGCCTGCGCACCGCCGCGATCCAGGAACCAGGGACTCTCGACGGCGGGGATGTGCTCCAGGCCGGCCACACCGTCTATGTGGGCCGCGGCGGGCGGACCAACGGCGCGGCCATCCGCCAGCTGCGCGCACTGCTGGCCCCGCTGGGCCGCATCGTGGTCGCCGTCCCGCTGAGCGGCGTACTGCACCTGAAGTCCGCGGTGACCGCGCTGCCTGACGGCACGTTCCTGCTGCTACCGCAGCTGGTACCCGCCGGGCTGTTCCCGGCGGTCCGCCCGGTAGACGAGGAAAGCGGCTGCCATGTCGTCCCGCTGGGCGCCGACCGGGTGCTCATCGCCGCGTCCGCTCCCCGCACCGCGCAGCTCCTGGACGACATCGGCTTCTCCCCGGTCGTGGTAGACATCAGCGAGTTCGAGAAACTTGAAGGCTGCGTGACCTGCCTCAGCGTGCTACTGCCCGGACAATAACACCGGGTCTCTGGCCCACCAGCCCGGCCATCAGAGAGCCTAGGCTGCGGGCTGGCTCAGGCTGGTATTCCAGCGCCAGCGGCGTAGTCGTCAACGACGACAACAGTACTTTCGTCGTCATGGCAGAGACCGGAATGGGCCGCGCCGCGCGAGATCTCGCCCAGACCAATCCTGGCCACATGCACCGCGGTCACGAACTGTGGAACATCAGCCTCAAGTTCGCGTGCGAAAGCTGACCGCACATTTATCCGTAGCGATTTACTCGACTGCCACTTGGCTGGTGCCGCGACCCGCAGCGTGACCCCATGACTGACGCGGTTGTTTCAGGGAGAGATTAGTCTCGCCCCGGACATGGCTCGTCGGAATGCTGCTTTGGCGGGGACGCTGTCCTCGAGCCGCCAGTCCACATGGCCGGTCCCGGAGGGCTGGGTCGTCTGGTCGAACCACACCAGCCCGATCGTTTGGTACTTGCGCATGCCCTGGAACAGGTTGGAGACTCCGGCGGGCTGGGCCGGGCCAGCCGCGACGGCGCTGGAGAGCAGTACCGGCTTGCTGGTGAACGCCCGTACCTGGTTGATGGTGTGGCCGAAGACGCGGGCGAAGGTATCCGACGGGCGGGAGTAGTACCCGTCGATACCGACCCAGGAGACGTAGTTTGTGCCGGGCCACCACGAGGCGGCCGGCCTGGTATCGGCCCGGTTCGCGTTAATGGTCCACAGCCAGGTGACGTTGTCGGCGCCCAGGGCGCGGAAGAGCGTGACGATGTGCCGCCAGGCGTCCACGAACGTAGCTGGCGGGGTGTGGCCGTAGCCCCACGAGTACCAGGGGGCGTTCATCTCGTGGCCGAAGCTGATGATCACGGCGCGGCCGAAGTCCCGGACGCTCTCGGCATACGAACTCAGGTAACCGTCGTAGCGGCCCGCCGCGATCCTCTTGGCAGTGACGAAGGTGGGGTCCATCTGCACCAGCACGAATGCGCCGTGCCTGCGGAGTGTCTGCGCGTACGACGTCGGGAAGGGCTCGTACCAGCCGCTGAAGCATTCCACGATGTTCGGCTGCCGGCCTGCTGCCTTCGCGAAGCTCGCGACCGGCCCGTAGCCATGTCCCGAGGGATCAACGCCAAGATACGCAGGCCTGACGGGCGCGGCCGCGTGCGTGGCTCGCTCAGCGGAGGAGCGGACTGGGGAAGAGGGACCGGAGCGGCCGCCGAAGATGACGGCGGAGGCGACAATCACGACGCCGACCATGATCGCTGAGGCGGCCGGTGCGCCCCAGCTCTGCCAGACCCGCTGAGCCGGCGTTCTTCTTTTCTCACCGCCACCGTGGGCGAGAAAAAGAACGCCGGCGGCGGGGCGGCAGGAGCAGCGGCGGCGCATAGGGCTCGATTTCGTCGGCCCTCGCGCGGATGGCCGCGCGGAGCTTGTCCTCGATCGGTGTCATGAGGTCTCCTTCAGGACCCGTGCGAGCGCGGCAAGACCCCGGTGAGCGTTGGACCGGACAGTGCTCTGCCGGATGCCCATCACACGCGAGATCTCCTCGTCCGACAGGTCGAGGTAGAAACGCAGCACCAGCGCCTCACGCTGACGGTCCGGCAGACGTCCCAAGGCGCGGATCAGCTCCACGCGTTCCTCGCCGTTCAGGACCGCGGTCTCGGGGGAGATCGCCGGCAGCTCGTACTCCACACTTGTGCGACGTACCACCCGGCGGCGGAGCACCGAACGGCAGCCATTGAGCACCGATGACCGCACGTAGTACAACGCGCTGTCCGCTTTGGCCAGGCGGTCCCAGCGGCGGTAGAGATCGCAGAAAGCTTCCTGTACCACATCCTCGGCGCTTGGCCGATCGCCGAGCATGATCCAGGCCAGCCGGATCAAGCTCACCGCACTTGCCTGGTAGAGCGCGCCGACTGCCACCTCCGCGCTGTCACCGGTCTCAGAGCGCGGCCGGGCAGTCCCAGGGAGGCAGACAGCGGCCACATCGCCCGGATCGTCAGGGTTCACACAAGAAGAGACGCGTGACCCCGTCTCCTGCTGCATGCTTCCACGGCCGATTTCGGCGGGATGGCCCCAACGAGGTCATTGGGTGCTGTCGTTCACGACAGGCGCGCGACCTAGTTGATCTGGAACAGCCCAGCGTTAGCACACAGCATGAGATCCACCGCATGCCCACGCCAGGCGTCTTTGAAGATCGGCGACCGGCTCGGGTCTACTGGATGTCCCAGTTGCGGCCAGCCAGCCACGCCTCGAAGCCGGTGGCGACGATGCGCTCGTCGTGCACGTCACGGGCGGCCGGCGAGGCCAGCCAGACGATCGGCGGTCCCATCACTGCCGGGTCGATCAGGGTGAGCCCGGCGGGACGGTCTGCGGAGGGGACCATCCCGGTGTCGGTAGCCCCGCCCGGCAGCAGCATGTTGACCCGGACCGGGGAGTCGGCCAGGTCGGCCGCCATGATCCGGGACAGTGCCTCCGCGCCGGCCCGGGACGGCCCGTAGGGCACGAAACCGTGCCGGGTCATCGTGGAGTGGTTCATCGAGATGTTGACGATCCGCCCGGACCCGGCTCCCAGCATTCGCGGGGTGAGTTCCCGGGCCATCAGGAAGTAGCCGGTCAGGTTCACGTCGATCACCGCCCGGAACCCTTCGGGCGGCACTTCCCAGAATCCCTGGGGCTCGGCCATGAAACGCGGGTTGACCGTCCGCATCCCGAGGCCCGCGTTGTTGACCAGCAGGTCGATGCCGCCGAGCCAGGACCAGGCCTGATCCGCCGCGCGGGCCACGGTCACCTCGTCACCGGCGTCCGCGGCGACCCCCAGGGCGCCGGGCAGCCGGGCTGCGGCTGCGGCGGCCCGCTCCGCGGACCGGCTGGTCAGCACGACCGTGGCGCCGGCCACGGCCAGGGCGCTGGCCATGGCCAGGCCGAGCCCGCTGGTCCCGCCGGTCACCAGGGCCCGGGTGCCGTCCAGGCTTACGCCGCTGCCGGATGCCATCAGATCGAGAAGTCCTGCTCGTACCAGACCTCGGTGCCCGCGGGCCGCGCACCGGCCGGACGCTTGCTGGCCGGGCGCGCACTGGCCGAGTCTGAGCCTGCCGGGGGCCGGCCGTCGAGGTCCGGCGCGCCACCCCCGTCGAAACGCGCTTCCAGGTCCTCGATCCGGTCGTGCAGCGCGCGGAGGCTGACGCCGACCAGGTCGGGCAGGACGGCGTTGTCGAGGTCCGCGGGCGCGCTCGCGGCCCGGGCGTGCTTGCGCATGATCACGTGGCCGGGGACGCCGACGACGACCGAGTCCGGCGGTACCGGCTTGACCACGACCGCGTTGGCGCCGATCCGGCTGTCGTGCCCGATCGTGATCGGGCCCAGCACCTTGGCGCCGGCCCCGATGGTCACGCGGTCGCCCACCGTGGGATGACGCTTGCCGCGGTCCAGGCTGGTGCCGCCGAGCGTGACCCCGTGGTAGATGGTCACGTCCGCTCCGACCTCGGCGGTTTCCCCGATCACCACGCCGATCGCGTGGTCGATGAACAGCCCGGGGCCGAGCACCGCGGCCGGGTGGATGTCCACCCCGGTGACCCGCTGGGTGAACGCGGAGCAGAGCCGGGCCAGCAGGGTCCGGTCGTGCCGCCACAGCCAGCTGCTGGCCCGGTGCCCCCAGACGGCGTGCAGCCCGGGGTAGCACAAGACGAGTTCAGCGGTGCTGCGGGCGGCCGGGTCACGCTCCCGGGCCGCCCGCACGTCCGCACGCAGGGCAGCGAGCATCGCTAGCCGTCGAGGCCCGCGAACAGCGGCGTGCTCAGGTAGCGCTCCCCGAAGTCCGGGATCACCACCACGATCAGCTGGCCGGCGTTCTCCGGCCGGAGCGCGACCTGGACCGCGGCCCACACCGCCGCCCCGGAGGAGATGCCGCCCAGCACTCCCTCCTCCCGGGCCAGCCGGCGGGCCATGTCCAGCGCGTCGTCGTTGCCGACAGGGATGATCTCGTCCACGACACCGGCGTCGTACACCTCCGGGACGAACCCGGCGCCGATGCCCTGGATCGGGTGCGGGCCTTTGGGGCCGCCGGACAGCACCGGGGACGCGGCCGGCTCGACCGCGATCATCCGCACCGAGGGCTTGCGTTCCTTGAGCACCTCACCGACCCCGCTGATGGTGCCGCCGGTGCCGACGCCGGCCACGAAGATGTCGACCTCCCCGTCGGTGTCCCGCCATACTTCCTCGGCGGTGGTGGCCCGGTGGATGGCCGGGTTCGCGGGGTTCTCGAACTGCTGCGGCATGAAGTACCGCTGATCGGTCTTGGCCAGTTCCTCGGCCTTGGCGATGGCGCCGGGCATGCCGTCGGGACCCGGCGTGAGCATCAGGTCCGCACCGAGCGCGCGGAGCAGCTGCCGCCGTTCCCGGCTCATCGTCTCCGGCATGGTCAGCAGGCAGCGGTAGCCGCGGGCCGCGCAGACCATGGCCAGCGCGATGCCGGTGTTGCCGCTGGTCGGCTCCAGGACGATGGTGTCCGGCCCGATCAGCCCGTCCCGCTCGGCCGCGTCGATCATCGCGACGCCGATCCGGTCCTTGACGCTGCTGGCTGGGTTGAAGAACTCCAGCTTCGCCACGACCGGGGCCGTGGCCCCGTCGGTGACCCGCTGCAGCCGGACCAGCGGCGTGTTACCCGTGAGCTTCGTGACGTCCTCGGCGATCCGCATTGATCTGCCCCTTCCCGCGGGCGCCCCGCCCGCGTGCTCCTCCCATCACATCATTGGACCGTCGCGCCGTCGGGTGCGCGGGGGAGACAGGCGGCCGGCCAAGGACGGACGGGACCACCCGCGACCGGTACGAAGGCAAACGGGTGGCCCGCCCGCGGGCGGGCCACCCGCGGGCGGGCCACCCGGCGGGCCGGGCGGGCGGCTACTGCCGGAGGCCAGCCGTCTGGGAGTCCTCCGGGACGTTCGCGGTTACGGGCAGTGTGCCCGGCTCCACCCGGCCAGACTCCTCCGGGCCAGACTCCACTGCGCCGTCCTGTCCCGCCTGCGACCCGACGGCCTGCGACCCGACGGCCTGCGGGACCTGCTCGACGGCGCGCGCGCCGTGCTCCTCGTGCACGTACCGGCGGCCGCGCAGCAGCGACGCGACCGCGGCGATGAGGCAGGCCGCGATGGCGAAGTCGAACGCGATGTGCAGGCCGTTCGAGAACGCCGGGGAGATCAGGGCCGGGAAGAAGCTGCGCCCGGTCAGGAAGGCGGCGTGGCTGGCCGGCAGCTTGGCCAGCGCCGGGCCGAGCAGGGTCTGGATCGGGTTGTAGCCGAGCAGCGCCGCGAACATGACCGAGACCGGCGGCAGGGCCGCGACCCGGGCCGCATCGGCGGGCGACACACCCTGCGCCACCAGGCCGTGGTGAAGCGCGGCCGGCAGCGAGGACGCCAGGCCCAGGATGATCAGCGTGAAGAAGATGCCGATGGACAGCACCATGGCTGAGTTCTGGAAGGTGGCGCTCATCCCGGCACCGACCCCGCGGCTCTCCCGGGGCAGGCTGTTCATGATCCCGGCCCGGTTCGGTGAGGCGAACAGCCCCATGCCGAGCCCGTTGAGCAGCAAGATCAGCGCGAACTGCCAGTAGGTGAAGTTGATGGGCAGCAGCTCGAGGAACAGGAACGAGGCCGCGGCCACGACCATGCCCCCCGTGGAGAACGGGCGGGCCCCGAAGCGGTCGGACAGCCAGCCGGACACCGGCCCGGCGATCAGGAAACCGACCGTCAGCGGCAGCATGTAGATCCCGGCCTTCAGCGGGGTCTCGCTGAAGCTGACGCCGTGCCGGGGCAGGTAGATGCCCTGCAGCCAGATGATCAGCACGAACATCAGGCCGCCCCGGCCGAGCGAGGACAGCAGGCTGGCCAGGTTGCCGGCGGTGAAGGCGCGGATCCTGAACAGCCGGAGCTGGAACATCGGCTCCTCGACGCGGGTCTCCACGAAGCAGAAGACGGCCAGCACGGCCAGCCCGCCGAAGATGGCGGTCAGCACGAACGGGCTGGTCCAGCCCATGGTGTGGCCGCCGTAAGGCTGGATGCCGTAGGTGATCCCGACCAGCACCGCGATCAGGCCGACGGCGAAGGTGATGTTGCCCAGCCAGTCCAGCCGGGCCGGGCGGCGGACGCCGAGCTCGCGGAGCTTGAGGTAGGCCCAGAACGTGCCGAACACCCCGAACGGCACCGAGACCAGGAAGACCAGCCGCCAGTTGACGGGGCCGAGCAGGCCGCCGAGGACCAGCCCGATGAACGAGCCCGCAATGGCGGCGACCTGGTTCAGCCCGAGGGCCAGCCCGCGCTGGTTGGTCGGGAACGCGTCGGTGAGCAGCGCGCTGGAATTGGCCAGCAGCATGGCCCCGCCCACACCCTGCAAGATGCGGCCCGCGATGATCCACCAGGCCGCGGCGGAACCGTGCAGCCAGGTCAGCGCCAGCAGCACCGAGAACACGCTGAACACCGCGAAGCCCAGGTTGTAGATCCTGACCCGGCCGAACATGTCACCGAGGCGGCCGAAACTGACCACCAGCACCGCGGTGACCACCAGGTAGCCCATGATCATCCACAGCAGCAGGCTGGTGTTGCCTGGCTGCAGCGGGTTGACCCCGATGCCACGGAAGATGTCCGGCAGCGCGATCAGCAAGATCGAGGCGTTGACGGTCGCCATCAGCACGCCGAGCGTGGTGTTCGACAGCGCGATCCACTTGTAGTGCCGGCCTGGCGGCTGGGCGGCCGCCCCGGCTCCGCGCTGGAAGATCCCGCGGCTGGCCGCTTCGTGATGCCCGTTTTGATGGCCGTTGAGCTGCGCAGAGTTCGCTGGCTCAGCTGAGGAGGCCCGCATGCCTGCCCTTCCCCGAAGGTGGTTCCCGGCCGCAGGTCCTGCGCCGGGCAGTCTCGTCCCGGACGCCCCGCCCGGGCTTAATAGTTGCTTAATGAAAACTAACATCATGGGGCGCAGCGATAATCCCGGGGATCGGTCCGTTTTTCGCTGCCCGCGCGCAGGCGTGCTACACACCGCCCGACCCGCGGGAGGTCAGCCAGAAGGACACACCGCCCGAACGGCCGGAGGTCAGCCCGAAGGGCCGCCTGGCGGGAAGTCCGGCGGGCCGCCGGGCAAACCGTCGGGCGGGCAGTCCATCTCGAACCACACCCGCCAGCCTGACTGGCCGTCCCCGCTGCGGCCGCAGCGCAGCGCCAGCCGGGAGACGATCACTAATCCGCGGCCGTGCACGTCGTCCGGATAGCAGGACTCGGCCCACGGGCCGCCGCCGTCGCGCACCTCGACCCGCAACTGCTCGCCGCGCAACTGGGCCCGGACGGTGAACCGCCCGCCCGGCTCCCGGGACCGGCTGTGCAGGCAGGCGTTGCCCACCAGCTCGGACAGGCAGAGCACGGCCTCGTCGGCGTCCCGGCGGCCACCGAGGAGGGCGGCCAGGAACAGCCGGGCCTCCCGGGCCTGGGGTGGCACCGCGGGGAAGTCCCGGGACCAGGTCAGCAGAGGGGCGGGGGGGCACGTCTGGCGCATGCTCTGTCCCTTTCCCAGGTAAGAGCATTGTTATCAGTCAGTCACCCAAAGTAATCTTCACCGGGAGCCCGCCACCGCCCGCCAGAACCCACCAGGCCGGGACAGAGCAGGTCAGGTCAGCGGACCAGGTCGTCGAAGAGCCGGTCCAGTTCGGCGGCCGGGTCCGAGGTCAGGCCGCTGTGTACCGGTCCCGGCTGCACGATCGTGCTGCGCGTGGCGGTCAGCCAGCGGAACCGCACCCCCGGCGGCTGCCCCGCCGCGGGGCCGCTGCGGCAGCCCTCTTCCAGGGCACCCAGGGCCGCGGCCACCGCCGCCAGGTCCGTGCCCGGGTCCAGGGCCCGGAGCCGGTCTTCGTCGAGCAGGATCCGGCAGCCGAGGTAACGGTGCTGCTGGCAGTAGAGGATCACCCCAGCGTTCATCGCCTCACCGCGCTGCACTCTCGGCACGACCCGGATCAGCGCATACTCATACGCCTCGGCGCTGGCCACTCCCTCGCCAGCCAATCCTCCGGTGCCGGCCAAACGCCCGGGGCCAGCCAGCCCTTCGGAACTCATCAGCGGATCACCTCCAGCACCCGGGGAGCGCGTTCCAGCAGATGCGCGGCGTAGTCCGCAGGCTGCCCGTCGCCGAACCACAGGGGCGGCACCAGGGCGAGCACCTCGTCGAGCAGCGCGGGCGTGATCAGCGGCGCCAGGGCCTCGTGCGCCCCGGGGACCTGCGTCGCGGCGCCGCGCAGCACGTGGTCACTGGCGTCGAACGGGGCCAGCGGCCGGGCGGCCGGCCAGTTGTGCTGGAAGTACAGCGCCGATCCGTGGTCGATCAGCCAGACGTCGCCGTGCCAGACCAGCAGGTTGGGGTTGCGCCAGGTCCGGTCCACGTTCTGGATCAGCGCGTCGAACCACAGCACGCGGCTGGCGAACTGCGCGTCCACCGGCCAGCCCGCCGGGTCGAAGCCGGCCGACCCGGGCAGGAAGTCCACGCCCACGTTCAGCCCGTCGCTGGCCCGGAGCAGGTCCTGGATCTCCGGGTCGGGCTCGGTGCTGGCGATCCGCGGGTCCAGGTAGGCGAGCACCAGCTCGGGGGTACGCAGGGCGAGCCGCCGGGCCAGTTCGCCGCCGACGATCTCCGCGACGAGAGCCTTCGGGCCCTGGCCAGCGCCACGGAACTTCAGCACGTAGGTCCCGAGGTTGTCGGCCTCGACCAGGGCAGGCAGCGAACCCCCCTCGCGCAGCGGGGTCACGTACCGGGTGACGCTCACCTGTTCCAGCACGCCGGACAGGCTATCGGGGCCCGGGGCCGGCTGGAGCGGCCAGCCACGGCCCGGGCGGCCCGGGCGGCCAGCCACGGCCAGTCAGCCAGCCGCCCCGTCGCGGCCCGCGGCGTACCAGGACGGGAACTCCAGCAGCGACTCCAGCACCACCTCGGCCCCGGCGGCCACCAGCTCCGCGGCGCCGAACGATCCGGTGGTTACGCCGACCGCGCAGGCGCCCGCCGCAGCCGCGGCGCCCATGTCGGCCGGGGCGTCGCCGACGTACACGGCCGCGCCGAGCCGGCGTCAGCACGGCGGCCTTCTCCGGGCCGTACACGTGCGTGTAGAGGTCGTCGGCCGCCAGTCCCGCGGCGATCAGGCTGGGCCCGACCGAGAGGGCATGCTTGGCGGTGATGATGACGGCCCGCTCGCCAGCCGCCCGGACGGCCGCGAGGGCCTCGCCCGCGCCGGGCAGCGGCGTGGTCAGCCCCGGTCCGAGCCGCAGGTAGTGCCGCCGGTAGATGTCCGCGGCCGCGTCCCGCTGGCCAGGCGGGAACCAGTACGCCGCTTCGTCTTCCAGCTTGATGCCCAGCCGGCGGGCGACGGAGCCGGGGTCGACGCGAACCCCGGTCTCCCGGGCGACTTCCGCCCACGCGGCCAGGATCGCGGCCCGGGAGTCGATGAGGGTCAGGTCCAGGTCGAAGCCGACCGGCCCGGCCAGGCTCAGTCCCGGGCTCACGAGGACCGCCCGGCACGGCTGGGGGTCATGGACGCCGCCTCGTAAGCGGAGATCTGGGAGCCTGGATCAAGAGGCGACCCGGAGGGTAAGCGTCGTGCGGGGGCAGGGCAGGATGGCCGGGCAGACCCGTGGAGGCACAACGTGAGCACTTCGGATCAGCCGGCACCGGATCAGGCCGCCCAGGATCAGCCGGCCGAGGATCAGCCGGCGCAGGATCAGCGGGAACGGGGTCAGCCATCCCGGCCGCGCCATCCACTCGACCCGCTGACCGCCGGGGAGTTCCGGCAGGTGGCCGACGTGCTGCGGCGCGACCGGGAGGTGGGCCCGCGGTGGCGGATCGCCTCGATCGAACTCCGCGAGCCGGCCAAGGACGCCCTGAGCGCGGGGACCGGCCCGGTGCCGCCCCGCGAGGCGCTGGCCGTGTGCTGGAACCGCGACGACGGCCACGCTTACCGCGCCGTGGTGTCGCTGGACGGGGACGCCGTCACCGCCTGGGAGCCGCTGCCCGGCCAGCAGCCGAACATCACGCAGGACGAGTGGCACGAGTGCGACGAGATGCTGCGCGACGACCCGGCCCTGGCGGCGGCGCTCGCCCGGCGCGGCATCACTGATCGCTCTCGCATCCTCACCGACCTCTGGGCCTTTGGCGCGGACCTGGTCCCGCCACGTTACCGTGGCCTGCGGCTGGGCTGGGCGGACGTCTGGCACCGCGGCAGCGAGGAAGGTAATCCCTACGCGCACCACCTCAGCGGGCTGCATCCGATCGTGGACCTCAACGCGATGACGCTGCTGGAGGTCGGCGACGAGGGCGACCCGGGCGGCCAGCCCGAGGTGATGGGCGAGTACCTGCCGACGCTGATCCCGATGCCGTTGCGCGACGTGGCGCCGCTGGAGATCAGCCAGCCCGAGGGGGTCTCGTTCCACCTGGACGGGCACCTGCTGCGCTGGCAGAACTGGGAGCTGCGGCTCGGCTTCAACTACCGCGAAGGCCTGGTCCTGCACACCGTCGGGTTCAACGACGGAGGCCGGCTGCGGCCGGTCGCGCACCGGCTGTCGTTCGCGGAGATGGTGGTGCCCTACCGGGATCCGACCCCGGACCACTTCCGCCGGACCGCGTTCGACATCGGCGAGTGGGGACTCGGCTTCATGACCACCTCGCTCGAACGCGGCTGCGACTGCCTCGGCGAGATCGTCTACCTCGACGCCGTGGTGCACGACTCGGCAGGCGAGCCCCAGCTCATCCCGCACGCCATCTGCATCCACGAAGAGGACAACGGCGTGCTGTGGAAGCACGTGGACCACGAGTTCGGCCCGCAGGTCCGCCGCGCCCGGCGGCTGGTGGTGTCCTTCCACGTCACCGTGGCCAACTACGAGTACCTGGTCTACTGGCGCTTCTACCAGGACGGCAACATCGAGTGCGAGGTCCGCGCGACCGGGATCATGGTCACCTCCAACTTCCCGCCCGGCCAGCAGCCGCCGTACGGCACGCTGGTGGACAACCGCACCTACGCGCCGTTCCACCAGCACTTCATCGTGGCCCGGCTCGACCTCGACGTGGACGGCCCGGCGAACACGGTGTACGCGGTCGAGTCGGAGCCCGCGGCCGCGGGGCCGGACGACCCGTACGGGCTCGGCCTGCGGCTGCGCCAGACCCCGCTGCGCACTGAGGCCGAGGGCCAGCAGGACTACGACTGGGCGCTCCAGCGCAGCTGGAAGGTGGTGAGCGCGGACACCGCGAACTCTCTCGGCACCCCGACCGGGTACAAGCTGGTGCCGGGCGGGTCGTTCCCGGCGCTGCTGGACCCGTCGTCCGCGGTGCTGCGGCGGGCCCGGGCGATCGAGCACACGCTGTGGGTCACCCCGTACCACCGCGACGAGCGGTGGCCTTGCGGCGACTTCCCCACCCAGAGCGCGGCCGACTCCGGGCTGCCCGTCTGGACCGCGCAGAACCGCTCCATCGCCGGCACCGACGTCGTGCTCTGGTACGTGTTCGGCATCCATCACATCACCCGGCCGGAGGACTGGCCGATCATGCCGGTGGACACGGTGTCGTTCTGGCTCAAGCCATTCGGGTTCTTTGACCGCAATCCCGCCCTTGACCTGCCCCCGGACGGGAGTTCCGGCTGCCAGCCGGGCGGGGACGGCGCCGGATCCGGGTGAGCAGGCGGCCGGGTGGCTAGGCTTTGCCGATGCGCAGCCGCCTGGCGCTGCGGACGGCTGGGCGGGTCGCCGGCCTGACCGCCGCGCTCTGGATGACCGCCGGCGGATCCGCCGTCGCGGGCACGTCCGCCCCGCCCTCCTCCCTGAGCGCCATTTCTTCCCCTAACGCCTCTTCCTCCCCCAGCGCCGGTTCCTGGACCGTGTACCACGGCGACCCCGCTGGCACCGGGACCGCGGCGTCGGCCGGCCGGGTGGACACCGCATCCCGGGCGTGGACCTCGGCAGCGCTCGACGGCGAGATCTACGGCGAGCCGCTGGTCTTCGCGGGACGGGTGTATGTGGCCACCGAGAACAACACCGTGTACGCGCTGTCCGCCGCGACAGGGAAGCTGGCCTGGTCCCGCCATCTGGCCACCCCGGTACCCGCCGGCTCCCTGCCGTGCGGCGACATCGCGCCCACCGTCGGGATCACCGGCACCCCGGTCATCGACCCGGCCCGGGGCGAGATCTTCGTGGTGGCCGACGAGGTCGCCCAGGACCGGCCGGCCCACGTGCTGGCCGGCCTGAGCACCTCGACGGGCCAGGTCGAGATGACCCGGGACGTGGACCCGCCCGGGGCGGACACGGCCGCGCTGCTCCAGCGCACCGGGCTGACCCTGGCCGGCAGCCGGGTGGTGTTCGGCTTCGGTGGCAACGACGGGGACTGCGCCACCTACCGCGGGCGGGTCGTGGCCGTCCCCGAAGCCGGGCGGCCCGCCCGCCATGTTCACCGTGGACGCGAAGACCGGCCAGTCGCAGGGCGCGGTCTGGATGGGCGGGGCCGCCCCGGCCGTTGACGCCCGCGGTGACGTCTGGGTCAGCGTCGGGAACGGTTCGGTGTACCAGGCCTCGCGCGGCTACGACGACAGCGACTCCGTGCTCGACCTGTCGCCCTCGATGCGGCTGCTGCAGTACTTCGCGCCGGCCGACTGGGCGTCAGACAACTCCCGGGACTTCGATATGTCCGCCGAGCCGGTGCTCTTGGCCGACGGCCAGGTGCTGCTGGCTGGCAAGTCCCCGACCGCCTACCTGCTCAACGGCTCCCATCTCGGCGGCATCGGCGGCCAGCAGGCCTCGCTGTCGTCGGCGTGCGACAGCGACATCGACGGCGGGGCCGCGGCGGTTGGCCGCACCGTGTACCTGCCCTGTGTCAGCGGGATCGTGGCCGTCGCCGCGGCCACGTCACCGCCGGGCCTCCGGCTGCTCTGGCGGTCTGGGACCGGAGGCGGCCCGCCCATCGTGGCCGGGGGGCTGGTCTGGACGATCAGCCAGGCCGGGGCCCTCTTCGGCCTGGACCCGCAGACCGGCCAGGTGCGGCAGCAGGCCACCATCGGCACCCCGGCGAATCACTTCCCCACCCCCAGCGTCGGCGCCGGCCTGCTGCTGGCCCCGTCCGCCAACCGGGTGGTCGCGTTCCGGGCGGCCGGTAGCCCGGGCGCTGCGGCCAGTACGGTTCCGGCGAGCACCGTCCCGGCCCCAGCCAGCACGGCTCCGGCGACGCAGGCCAGTTCGCCGGGGCAGGCGGGTGGTCTGGACTCGGAGGGCGGGGGCCTGTCCAGCGGAGCTATAGCGGGCATAGTGGCCGGCGGGCTGGTCCTGCTGGGCGGGGCGGGCTGGCTGGTGTGGCGGGGGTCGCGGCCCCGGGCCTAGAGGGCGTCGTCCTCGTCCTCGCGCCGCCGGCTCCCGCTCACCGGACGGCCATAGAACCGCGCGTCCCGCTCGATCTCCGCGACGTCCTCTTCGGCGGCCTGCCGCACCCGCCGGCTGTGCGTCGTCCGCAGCCGGGGACTGCTGACCAGCAGCCGGGTTCGCCGGCCGACCAGCGCCACGATCACCAGCAGCGCGACGATGACCACCACGAAGATCACGGCGGCTTCGGTCCAGGAGAAACTGCTGGATGTGGACGCGGCTTCCGCCCAAGCACTGCCTACGCCGATCCCGGACATCATGGTTCCGCCTCCCGGCCCCGAGCCAGCCGCGCGGCTGTGCCGCCTCGCCAGCCGGCATCCCGAGCCGTCATTCTCCAGTGTAAAGCGCAGGCCAAATATGGCGCACCGGTCCGGCCCGGGAAATCACCACCGGCTTCGCCTTTCCCCGGCGCAGGGAAATCCCTTTTATCCGCTGCGGGTGGTCA
>CAWAES010000013.1:0-156009 GCA_963781085.1 uncultured Actinomycetes bacterium | reverse complement strand
AGCCCGGCCACCCGTCGCTGCTTGGCCGAGGCCTGCCCCAGCGGCACGTTCTCCAGGACGTAGCGGCCGGCCGCAGTTCCTCTACCCTCGCCTGGTGGCCGCCGGTCACATCGACCGAGAACAGCGCCTGCCGGTCGCCGACCAGCATCCAGCAGGGGTTGTAGGCGGCCGGGTCGAGCCGGGCGCACACCTCCGTGACGGCGGTCTTGGCGTCCGGGTAGGCGGCGAAGGCGAGCGGCAACTCACCCCGGGACCGTTTCGCCGGATCGCGCTCCCCGGTCGGCTGATCGGTCAGGCCGGCCACCACGCCGTGCTCGTTGACCGCGAGCCAGGTCCCGCCGGCCAGCTGGTCCCGGCCGCCCAGGATCCGCGGGTGGCCGGCGCGGAGCACCGTGATCGGGTCGGTTGGCCGCTGATACATTTCGTCCCGGTTCGCTGCTATCAGCAGCGGAACGCCGGGCACAGCCCCGAACAAGGCGATGAGCAAACACACAGCTGTGACGTTACCTGCCAGGAAAACTCCGCCCACCGACATGCGCGAACCGGCCAACCGCCGCCGGGTAAAGGACGTCATACCAGTCATACGGCTCACGGAGCCGCCTGGGCAGAAAGAACCTAGCGATGACCCCTTGTTCACCCATGCTCTGGCTAGTGTTCGCCCGGGCAGACCTCCGGCGAGTGCTCGCCGGAGGGGCGCTCACCTGCGTTGCGGCGCTCGCCGCCGGATGCATGAGCAGCGCCAGCCCGGCTCCCGCGCCCACTAAGACGATCACCGTCAGGGCCACCCCGGCCACGTCGGCCAGCGCCGCCGCGGGCACTCCGGCCCGCGTCGGCCAGCCCGACCGTGGCCGGCGCGGCGCCGGCCTGCCCGACGCGCTCGCTCGGCCTGAAGCTCGGACCGGCCCAGGGTGCCGCGGGCAGCACGTACCAGGTCATCGACTTCACGAACGTCTCTCACGCCACCTGCACGCTGTACGGGTACCCCGGCGTGTCACTGGCCGGCGGGAAGCCAGTCACGCAGATCGGCCTCCCCGCCGCCGAGAGCCACACCACGGCGCGGAAGCTGGTCACCCTCTCCCCCGGCGCCGTCGCCAACGCAGTGCTCCAGATCGCGCAGGCGGTCAATTTCCCCGCCGCCAAGTGCGGCCTGGTCACCGCGCACTACCTGCAGATCTACCCGCCGAACCAGACCACGTCGGTCTACCTGCACTACACCTCGCAGACCTGTGCCAAGAAGGTCCGGGTCCTGACCATCAGCGTGGTCCAGCCCGGATCCGGGGGGCCAGTAACTCCCCGCGGCCCGCGGCGCCCCGGTCGCGGCGGGGAACATCCCGGTCGCGGCGCGGTTCCGGGCCGGCCGCTGGTGGGCCATACTGCAGAGATGGGCGACCGCAATGTGCTCGGTGGGGAACTGGAGCCGTGTGGCACCGACCCAGTGACGGGGTTCTACCGGGACGGGTGCTGCAACACCGGGCCCGAGGACCGGGGCAGCCACACGATCTGCGCGGTCGTGACCGCCGAGTTCCTGGAGCATCAGCGCCGCATCGGCAACGACCTGAGCACGCCGGTGCCGCAGTACCGCTTTCCCGGGCTGGTCCCCGGGGATCGCTGGTGCGTGACCGCCGCGAACTGGTTGCGGGCTCATCAGGAGGGGGTGGGGGCGCCGGTGGTGCTCGCCTCGACCCACGAACGGGCCCTCGAAGTCGTCCCCCTGGCGGCGCTCCAGCAGCATTCCGTGGACGTCCCCGCTAACCCGGGCGGGCTCGAAGACTGACCCCCACCCGCTGGCCTGTTCCAGGCCGGTTAGTTCTGGCCCGCGCCGTGGTCTGAAGAGACATGGCGGTCTCAGGGGGCATGGGCGTACCGGGACGCGAGAACGGGACGCCCGGCCCGGCGTTGTGGTGGGCGGAGCAGGGTACGGGCGAGCCCCTGGTCTTGCTGCACGGGGGCCTGTCCGACTCCAGGTTCTTCTCCGGTAACGTGCCCGCCCTCGCCGAGCGGTTCCACGTGTATACCCCGGACGCCCGCGGGCACGGGCACACCCGCGACGTGCCGGGGCCGATCACCCCCGAGCTGCTCCTGCAGGACACGGTGGCCTTCCTGACCACCGTGGTGGGTGGCCCGGTCCACCTGGCCGGCCACAGCCTGGGCGCGGTCACCGCGCTGCACGTCGCGCTGCGCTATCCGGCCCTGGTCCGGCGGCTGATCCTGGTCAGCGCGAGCATCCGGCCGCCCAGGCTGGGGGCGCCGGGCTCTCCCTGGCCAGGCCTGGCTGACCTGGTCAGGTTTCTGGGGCCGGGCTACGGGGAGGTCTCGCCCGACGGGCAAGCGCATTTTCCCGTCGTGGCCAGCAAGGTCGTGACGACGCTCGCCGGGGGGCCTGCGCTGGTCCAGGCCGAACTCGGCGGCGTCAGCAGCCGTACGCTGCTGATGGCCGGCGACGAGGATGCGGTTTCCCTGGACGACACCTTGGTCCTGTACAACGGGATCCCGGACACCGAGCTCGCCGTCGTGCCCGGGACCACGCACTTCCTGCTGCGGGAGAAGCCTGCCCTGTGCAACGCGATCATGCTGGACTTCCTGACCGGCGCCGCCGTTCCCGCCGTCCCCCCGGTGCGGCGCGCCAGGGCCGGGCGGAGCAGGCTACGTTGATGCCTGCGGCCATGGCTGATCCCGTCCGCTGACCACTGACCATCGGCTCGCTGACCACTGGAGGACTGAGCAGATGCCGACCACCCCCCTTCGCCAGCGCCCGGCCTGGAAGGCACTGGAGCAGCACTACTCCGAGATCAGCGGGCGGCACCTGCGGGAGCTGTTCGCGGCCGACCCCGGGCGTGGTGAGCGGCTGTCCGCCGAAGCCGCCGGGCTCTACCTGGACTACTCCAAGAACCGGGTCACCGACGAGACCCTGGGCCTGCTCCTCCAGCTGGCCGAGGAGTCCGGGGTGGCGGAACGCCGGGACGCGATGATGCGCGGTGAGCCGATCAACGTGTCCGAGCACCGGGCCGTCCTGCACGTCGCGTTGCGGATGCCCAAGGGCAGCTCGCTGGTGGTCGACGGGGTGGACGTCGTGGCCCAGGTGCACGAGGTGCTGGACCGGATGGCGGTGTTCGCGGACCGCGTCCGCTCCGGGGAGTGGAAGGGCTACACCGGCAAGGCCATCCGGAACGTCGTCAACGTCGGGATCGGCGGCTCGGACCTCGGCCCGGTGATGGCGTACGAGGCGCTGCGTTACTACTCCCGGCGGGACCTGGCGTTCCGGTTCGTGTCCAACGTGGACTCCACCGACTTCGTCGAGGCGACCCGGGACCTGGCCGCCGACGAGACGCTGTTCATCATCTCGTCCAAGACGTTCGGCACCCTGGAGACGCTGACCAACGCTCATTCCGCCCGGGACTGGGTGGTGGGCGAGCTCGGCAGCGAGGACGCGGTGGCCAAGCACTTCGTCGCGGTCTCCACCAACGCTGAGCGGGTGGCGGAGTTCGGCATCGACACCGAGAACATGTTCGGCTTCTGGGACTGGGTCGGCGGCCGGTACTCGATGGACTCCGCGATCGGCCTGTCCACCATGGTGGCGATCGGGCCGGAGAACTTCGCCGAGATGCTGGCCGGCTTCCACGAGATGGACGAGCACTTCCGCACCGCCCCGTTCAGCGAGAACCTCCCGGTCCTGATGGCCCTGCTCGCCGTGTGGTACGGCGACTTCTTCGACGCGCAGACCTACGGCGTGATGCCCTACGAGCAGTACCTGAAGCGGTTCCCCGCCTACCTGCAGCAGCTGACCATGGAGTCGAACGGCAAGCGGGTCACCCTGGACGGCGCCGAGGTTGACTACCAGACGGGCGCGGTCTTCTGGGGCGAGCCCGGGACCAACGGACAGCACAGCTTCTACCAGCTGATCCATCAGGGCACCAAGCTGATCCCGCTGGACCTCCTCGGTTTCGGCAAGTCCCTCAACCCGCTGCGCGACCACCACGACATCCTGATCTCGAACGTCTTCGCACAGTCGCAGGCCCTCGCCTTCGGCAAGACCGAGGAAGAGGTCCTCGCCGAGGGCACCACGCCCGAGGTCGCGCCGCACCGGGTGATGCCCGGGAACCGGCCGACCAACGTGCTGCTGGCCGAGAAGCTCACCCCCAGGCTGCTCGGCACGCTCGTCGCGCTGTACGAGCACAGCGTCTTCACCCAGGGCACCGTCTGGAGCGTCGACTCCTTCGACCAGTGGGGCGTGGAGCTGGGCAAGGTGCTGGCCGTCCAGATCCTGCCCGAGCTGGAGAACGCTGAGGAGCCCGAGCTGAAGCATGACTCGTCCACCAACATCCTGATCCAGCGCTACCGGCGCCTGAAGAGCCAGCAGTAGCTGAGCAAGCTAGTGCAGAGCGGAGAACAGACATGACAACCGACAAGCCGATGCAGCTGGGCATGATCGGGCTGGGCCGGATGGGCGCCAACCTGTCCCGGCGGCTGATGCGCGACGGCCACCGCGTCGTCGCCTACGACCACACCCCGGACCACGTGAAGCAGCTCGAAGGCGAGGGCGCGACCGGCGCGGCCACGCTGGAGGACTTCGTCGCCAAACTGGAGAAGCCCCGGGCGGCCTGGCTGATGCTGCCCGCCGCGGTCACCGGGCCAGTCCTCGAGCAGCTCGCCGGGCTGCTCGAGCCGGGCGACATCGTGATCGACGGCGGCAACACTTACTACCGGGACGACATCGACCGGTCCAAGCAGCTCCTGCCGACAGCAGCTGCACTACGTGGACGTCGGCACGTCCGGGGGGATCTTCGGCCTGGAGCGGGGATTCTGCCTGATGATCGGGGGCGAGGACGGGCCGGTGGAGCACCTGGACCCGATCTTCAAGAGCATCGCCCCGGGCGCCGGGACGGCCGAGCCCACCCCCGGCCGGTCCCGGAGCGATACCGGAACCGCCCAGGACGGGTACCTGCACTGCGGGCCGAGTGGCTCCGGTCACTTCGTCAAGATGGTCCACAACGGGATCGAGTACGGCATGATGGCCGCGATCGCCGAGGGGCTGTCCATCATCAAGCACGCCAACGTGGGCCAGGTCGAGGTGCAGTCCGACGACGCGGAGACCACGCCGCTGCGCGACCCCCAGTACTACCAGTACGACATCAACGTCGCCGAGGTCGCTGAGGTGTGGCGGCGCGGGTCGGTCATCAGTTCCTGGCTGATGGACCTGACCGCAGACGCGCTCGCCCGGTCGCCCGAGCTGGACGACTTCGGCGGGCACGTCTCGGACTCCGGCGAAGGACGGTGGACCGTGATCGCGTCCATCGACGAGGGAGTGCCCGCCCCGGTGATCACCGCCGCGCTCATCGAGCGGTTCGAGTCGCGCGGCCTCGGCGAGTTCGGCGACAAGGTGCTGTCCGCGCTGCGCAGCGAGTTCGGCGGTCACGCGGAAAAGGCATCCGGCAACTCCGGGCAAAGCCTGCCAGCTGACCCCACTGGTACCTGATTACGGAAGCGGCGCCCGGGACGGCACCGGGACGCGGGCCAGGTCCCGGGCCAGGACGACCTCGCCGCCGAAGGCGCTGGCCGCCTCCCCGGCCAGCCGCGACCCGTCGGCAGAGTCGTAACGCTGGGAGAAGTGCGTGAGCACGAGCAGCCGGGCGCCGGCCTCCGCGGCGATGCGGCCCGCCTGGCTCGCGGTCAGGTGGCCGTAGTCCCGGGCCAACGCGGCCTCCGTGTCCGCGAACGTGGACTCGCAGACCAGCATGTCCGCCTGGTCGGCCAGCGCGAACGCCTCGTCGCACAGCCGGGTGTCCATGACGAACGCGAAGCGCTGGCCGCGTCTCGGCTCGCTCACTTCCTCCAGGGTGACCAGGCGGCCGCCGGCGACCAGGCTTCCTTCACGCTGCAGCCGGCCGATGTCAGGCCCGGCGATGCCCAGCCTGGCCAGCCGCTCGGGCAGCATCCTCCGGCCGCCCGGTTCCTCGAGCCGGTAGCCGAAGGTCGGCACGCTGTGCGACAGCGGCTGGGCCTCCAGCCGGAACGCCGGCGTGCTGGCTACCGTGCCCGCCTGGCTGACCGGGCACTCGCGCAGGTTGAGCACGTCACGGAACAGTGCCGCGTGCCGGAGCCGGTCGAACACCGCCTGGCTCTGCTCCGGGTAGTACGCCTCGACCACGTGCGGCACCCGGTCGAGGGCCATCCGCTGGAGCACCCCTGGCAGGCCGAGGCAGTGGTCACCGTGGAAATGGGTGACGCAGATCCGGGTGATGTGGCTCGCCGTCACCCCGGCGAACAGCATCTGCCGCTGGGTCCCCTCCCCCGGGTCGAACAGCAGCCCTTCGGTGTCCCAGCGCAGCAGGTAGCCGTTGTGGTTACGGCTGCGGGTCGGGGCCTGGCTAGCCGTGCCAAAGATCACGAGCTCACGGTTGGGCACGGCACCCGACCCTAACGGGTGCGGGGCCGGTCCCGCCGGTCAGCCCGCGCCGGGCGGGCTGCGTGTGACGCCGGTCAGCCCGAGGGTGTAGAGGGCGAGCAGGGTGGCTGCCGCGGCGCGGACCGCCCAGCCGAAGACCACGACCCCGGCCGCGGCCCCGGTGGCCGGGACGTCGCACTGACCCCCCGCACTGCTGTTCAGGTTGATGAGGGGAAAGGCGAGCCCGATCGCGTAACCGACCCGGGCCGGGTCGGAGCACGGCCTGGCGGACGGGACGGCGGCGGCCCGGCCCGGGCCAGCCGGGGTGCGCGCGATGGGCGAGGCCGACGGCGCCGCCGCCGGCGGGCTGGCCGTGGCGGCCGAGGGGCCGGCGCCGATGGGCTGACCGGAGCCGGGGGCCTGGCCGACGCCGAGGGCCTGGCCGGAGCCGAGGGCCTGGCCGACGCCGGCGGGCTGGCCGACGCGGCCAGGGCGGCGGACGCGGCCGGGACGCTGGCCGGCCCGGTGACGGCGGGAGACGCCGCCGGCCTGGCTGAGCCTGCCCGGATGCGCTGGCCCCGGCGACGGGCGCCGTCCCCGCCGCGGGCCCGGGCACGATGTACTTCTGCGGCCCGAGCCAGAACACGGCGACGAGCGCGGTGACGGTGAACAGCCCGGCCAGCCACAAGAACGCGTAGAAGCAGTGGTAGCCGTAGCCGGTCAGCCACTTCGCGCAGTACTGCCCGAGCTTGCGCACGGGGCTGAGCGATCCGCGGTCACGCACGTCGTCCCGCTGGGCGACGAGGATCCGGCGGGCCAGGTCGTCGTAGCCGGCGCCGCCATAGGCGGCGGCGAGCGCCTCATACGGCTGGGCCCGGTACTGGGTGGTGCATCTGCGCAGCCACCACAGCCACTGCGCGACGTTGTCGCCGTGCGGGCCGGCGGCCCGCCCGCTCCGTACGGTCCGCCAGGAGCGCCCGTGGCCGCCCGGCGGCCGCGGACCGAGGCGGTCCAGGTCGCCCAGCCCGGGCAGGCCGGTGTAGCTGAGCCCGTCCAGCTCCAGCAGGCCGTCGAGCAGGAAGCCATGATGCTGGTCACCCAGCTGGAGGGTGCCCGCCCTGGTGCGAGTCAGGTTAAGCGCGACCAGGGGGGCGCCGCCGGCCTCTGCGGGGCTGACGAACCGTCCCGCGCAGCGGAGCTCGCGGCCGACGCTGGCGTCGGTGAGGCAGACCGCGCCGGCCGGGCCCGTGCCCACCGCCACGAAGCCCTGGTCCAGGAGCACCCCTCCATTGATCTGGGCGAAGTCCGCGACGAGGGCCGGGCCGGTGGCGTTGGCCAGCGTGGATCCGCTCAGCGACAGCTGGCCGTTGATGGTGGCCGCAGCCAGGCACACCGCGCCGGACGCGCCGCACCCGATCGCGGTAAGCCCGTTGCGGGCCTCCTCGCACCCGGCCGCGTCGTCCTTCACCGTCAGGTAGTCGGCCATCAGGGCCGGCCCGGTGTCGTTGCTCAGGAACGCGTTGCGCAGGGCCAGGCGGCCGCCGACCGTCGTGTTGCTCAGGCATACCGCCCCCTGCGATCCGTCCCCGCCGACGGGCTCGCAGTCGCAGCCCCGCAGGATGGTGGTGATCGCGGTCAGCCCGGCCGGGCTGTGCTGCTCGATCTCGTCGCGGACCTGCTGGCCGGGGCGGCGGCCGGGGGCGTGCCCCCGGCGGACATGCGCACCTTCCAGGGACAGCTGGCCGCTGACGGTGGCGCCGCGGATCAGCAGGGTCCCGTGGCGGCCCGCCCCGGCGGCCTCGAACCGCCGGCCGGACGCGACGTCCGCGGCCAGCACCAGGTCGCTGTGCACGGTGATCCCATCGGCCAGCAGGGCCGGGCCCGGTGTGGTTGGTCAGCCGGGCCCCGTTCAGATGCAGGTCCCCGCTGATCTGCGCGTCGGGCAGGCGGAGGGCGCCGGCCTCGCCTTCCCCCTCGGCGCTGAAGTCCTGGTCGAGCCGGAGCCCGTCCCCGACCGTGATGAGGTCAGCCAGCAGGGCCGGCCCGGACTCGTTGACCAGAGTCGTCCCGCGCAGCGACAGCTGGCCGCTGACGGACGCCCCGGCCAGGCAGATCGCCCCCAGCGGGCCCGACCCGGTCGCGGTCAGCCCCTCGTGCCGGCTCTCGCAGGCTCCGGCGTGGCCCTTGACGGTCAGGTTCTCGGCCATCAGCGCGGACATCGTGGCCGCGGCCAGCTGGGCGTGCCGCAGCACCAGGTTGCCCGCGATCGTGCTGCCGGACAGGCAGACCGCGCCCACCGACCGGCGCCGGTGGGGCGGCAGGCCGCCCTCGGCAGGACCGCAGCTGACCCTGGCGTGTTCCAGCGACAGCTGACCGGAGACAGTGCCGCCGCGCAGCAGCGCGGTGCCCTGCCAGCCACCGCCGGACGCCTGGAAGTCCTGGCCGGACCGGGCGTCCCTGGCCAGCTGCAGGTCGCCCCGGACGCTGATGCCGTCCGCGAGCAGCGCAGGGCCGCTGGGGTTGGCCAGCCGCGCGCCGCGCAGCATGAGGTTGCCGCTGACTGCGGCCCCGGACAGGTCGACGGCCGCCTCGCCGTCGGTGTGGCCGGCCGCGTCGAGACCGTCCAGGAACGCGCCGACGCAGGTGCCGCCGCCGCCCACAGACAGTCCGGGGGCGGTGAGGGCCGGACCGGAGTGGTTGGCCAGGCGGGTGCCGTCGAGCCGCAGTTCGCTGGCCACCTGGGTACCGGCCAACTGGATCAGGCCGTCCGGCCGGCGGCCGTCGAGTTCGCAGCCGCGGATGCTCAGCGTGTCAACCCGGGCCCGGTTGGCCGTGACGGCGGGCAGCACGCAGGTGTCCAGGAAAAGCCAGGGCAGTTTCGCGTCACACAGGCTCAGCGGCTGGTCGAAGCGGCATCCGGTAAATCGCAGCCCGATCGCGGCGGTAACGCCGTCGAGGTTGAGCTCACCGCGAATCCAGGCACCGCAGATCACCACGCCACGAGGGTCAATTATCTGCGGCGGATCGGGTCTATCGGCACCGGTGAGGATATTGCGGATGCTGCCCGCGTCGAGCGACCGGCCACGGCCCAGGCTCCGGACCTGTTCCAGGCCAGGCGGGGAGAGTTCGCGGCAATAGTCAAGCCTCGCACCATTTCCGGCATAGCGGATTAAGGGGTTGTTCCGTCCGGCCGCACGGACGGGAGAACGCCGGCCCAGGAGGCTTAACATGAATGACACGTTACCGTGGCCGGCCGATCTCCCGTTGGCAGTAAAGAACACTGGCAGGCTACTTATTGCACAATAAGTAAGGCCAGTCTCGTATTAATTCCGGCATTACCGGACTAACTGGCCGCGGCCGCGGGTCACGTGTCACGCTGGGTGCGTGACGATCTCGATCCCTGACCTCGAGCAGCGCGCCGCGCTCGGCTGGCGGGCGCCGGAGGAAGAGCGTCTGGGCGACTGGCTGCTCCGCGCCGCGGACGGGTTCACCGGGCGGGCCAACAGCGCACTGGCCACCGGCCATCCCGGACGCCCGCTGGATCAGGCCGCCCGGGCGGTGCGGGACTGGTATCAGGCCCGCGGCCTGCCGGCCATGATCGCCATCTCCTACCCGGCGGGCCGGCCCCAGGCCGTCCCACTCGACGGCTTCCTGGCCGGACTGGGCTGGGGCGTGCGGGCCGGCACGGCGACGGTGATGACCGCCCAGGCGGCCCAGGTGGCCGCCGCGGCCCGGAGCGTGCGAGCGGGAGGCAGCCTGGCGGGGCCAGCGGGAGGGGGGCCCGCAGGGCTGGCGGGAGGGACCCCGGAGCCCGGGCCGGCAGAGGTGGCGACCGGCGTGGAGATGGACCCGGAACCCAGCGAGGAGTGGCTGGCCCTGTACCACTACCGCGGGCAGCCGAGCCTGCCGCCGATCGCCCGTCAGGTGCTCACCTCCGCCCCCTGGCAGGCGTTCGGCTCGATCCGGGCCAACGGCCAGACGATCGCCATCGGGCGGGTGGCCGCGGCCGCGGACTGGGCCGGGCTGACGGCCATCGAGGTCGCCCCCGGACACCGGCGCCGCGGGCTCGCCACCGTCATCACCGCCGCGCTGGCCGCCGAGGCCGCCGCGCACGGCGCCGGGCACGTCTATCTCCAGGTCGAGGACGACAACGAGGCCGCACGAATCCTGTACCAGCGCATCGGTTTCACCGCGCACCATGACTACCATTACCGCATCGCCCCGGAGCGCCAGACCCCCGGCCCGGCCCCGGGGACAGTGGACCGGCCTGCCGGTCCCGGCCGACCGGGAGGCTGCGGATGAGCACCACGGGCGGTGGCCCCCCGGCGGGCGTGGCCACCCTGATCTTCGACGTGCTGGGCACCGTGGTCGACGAGGCAGGATCGGTCAGCGCCGAGACAGCCCGGGCGCTGGCCGCGGCCGGGGCCGGGGCAGTCCAGGCGGACCAGGTCGCGAAAGAGTGGACCCGCCGGGTCGAAGCGCTGACCGGCCAGGTCGCCGCGGGTGAGGCGCCGTGGAGATCGAACGACGCACTGCGGCGGGACGCGCTGCGGAAGCGCTGCGCACCGCGGGGCCGGACGGGCTCGCGCCGGCCTTGGCCGGCGGCCAGGCCCTGGCTGACCACCAGGCCCTCATCGACGACCTGGCCCTGGTCGGTCACCGGCTCCGGCCCTGGCCCGACTCACCCCGGGGCCTGCACGCCCTGGCTGGGCACTTCACCGTGGTCGCCCTGTCCAACGCCAGCCTGGCCCAGCTGGCCTCGATGTCAGCCGCGGGCGGCCTGGGCTGGCACTGCGTCCTGTCCGCGGAACTGACCCGGGCGTACAAACCTGACCCGTCCGTCTACCAGATGGCCCTGGACCTGCTCGGCCTCGACCCCCGGCAGGCCATGATGGTCGCCGCGCATCCCTGGGACCTGCGGGCCGCGGCCAGGCACGGGATGCGCACCGCCTACGTCGCCCGGCCCGCAGAGGGCACCCCGGCCGCGGACGACCAGTTCGACGTGTACGCCACCGACCTGGCCCACCTGGCCCAGCAGCTCATCCGGGCCGCCGGCCCGGCCCGATGAGCCCGTCGCAGCCGTTTATTACTCCTGTGCTGGGCAGGTGCTGGCAGGCACTCAGTGACTCCGGGAAAGGGGACCCCGTGGCTGTCTCAGCCTTCCAGGACTATCCGCTGGCCGATCGCGACCGGGAATGGGACGGCGCGGCCGCGGAGAAGCGGATCCGGGCGTGGGCCGGCGCCGAGGACGAGCCGAACGCCAGGTACCGGGACGCGCACGTCTGGTACGACAGCGGCAACAAGGACAATTTCACCGCCTACAAGCTCCTGATCGCCGACGTCATCGACGGCAAGGTCTACGCCGTGCCGCGCGGCGTGATGGCCGCGGGAAACGTGATGCAGGGCTCACGAGGTGGCGTTGACCTGCCTAAACAAGACATAGACCGGGTCAAGAGCCATCTCGCCAAGTACTACAAGAAGATGGGCGAGGACGCTCCCTGGGAACGCGGCTAGCACGTTTATCGAGGGTTGAGGGGGCAGGGTTACCGCTAACCAGCCAGAGCTGGCCGGGTCGCGGCTGGCTCAGGAAGTGAGGTGGAACCATGAACGGCGCCATCATCGCCATCTGGCCCATCGCCCTGCTGATCGCGGCGGCCGTCGTGGGCGTCCCGCTGTGGATGACCGTCCGGCACCGGCACGCCGCCCCTGACTACCACCAGGCCCGGGCGCACTACCGCGCCAGGCAGGCCGCTGCTGGTGACGCTTCGAACAGCGACTTCGTGCCCGCGGAGCCCGTCGCGGCCGTGGATGGGCTCACCATCGTGCGCAAGACCGGGACCGCGGACGACGACGTGGTCGTGCCCGTCCAGCGGCACTGGTAGGTCACGCGCCCTGGCGGGCCAGTCACGCTCCCGGTGGCTGGCCCGGCCCGGCGGCGAGCATGATCAGCTGGGTCAGGTCGGCCAGGTCCGCGTCGAACTCGGCCTCCCAGGACCACGGCGCGTCCAGCGCCGAGCCCAGCTGATGGTGGGCGGGCAACTCGGTACCGGGCAGCTGGCCCCGTCTTTCCCGGGTTCCCAGCGTGCCCGGCGCGAACCTGCCGCTCACCTCCGAGACCGCGTAGCCGAGCACGAACGTGCTGAGCATCCGTTCCAGCCGGGCCACCTGGCCCGGGGGCACGCCGGCGTCCATCAGGGCCTGGTAGATGGCATCGACCACCTGGACCGCGTCGGCGGTCACCGCCGGGCGGGAGAACAGCAGCGGCACGATCGAGGGATGACGGTGCGCCAGCTCCCGGACAGCGTGGGCCATCGCGCTCAGCCGCTGCTGCCATGATCCGTCCGGGTCGGGCCGGGGCAGGTCGGCCAGCACCCGGCCGACGAGCCCGTCCAGCAGCGCCTCCTTGCCGCTGAAGTGCGGGTACAGCGCCATCGCGGTCACCCCGACCCGCTGGGCCACCGCGCGCATGGACACCGCGTCCAGGCCGCCCTCGTCGGCGAGCGCCAACGCCGCGTCGAGAATTTCTTGCCGCCGGTCCGTCATGGCTCTACAGTGTAGATATATACACTGTAGATCGCTAGCGAGGGCGGTGGGTGCGGATGCCGGGGGCAGGCGCGACGTCCGGAGTGGGTGCGACGTCCGGGGCCGGCGCACCAGCCGCCGTGGGTGCGCTTTCCGGGGCGCGGGATGACGGGCAGGTCACCGGGCTCGTCGCCGAGGGACTGGTCAAGCGGTACGGGCGCAGCGTGGCCCTGGACGGGTTCGCGCTGTCCGTCTCCCCCGGCGAGATCGTCGGCCTGGTAGGCCACAACGGCGCGGGCAAGACCACGTTCGTCGAGATAGTGTCCGGCCTGACCCGCCCCGACGCCGGCCAGGTCAGCGTGGCCGGGGTCGACGTCCTCGCGCAGCCCCGCCACGCCCGGGCCCGGCTGGGGGTCTGCCCGCAGGAGACGTCGCTCTACCCCCGGCTGACCGTGGCTGAGCACCTGCGGCTGTTCGGGGCGCTGGCCGGACTGCGCCGGGCCGCGCTCCGCCGGGCAGTGACCGGCATCGCCGAGCGACTGTGCCTGACCGAGGTCTTCGACCGGCCGGCCGGGCTGCTCTCGGGCGGGCAGCGCAAGCGCACCCAGGCGGCCACCGCGCTCGTCGCCGAACGGCCGGTGCTCCTGCTCGACGAGCCCACCGCGGGCGCCGACCCGCAGACCCGCCGCGCGCTGCTCACCGTGGTCGCGGACCGCGCGGCCGCCGGCGCCGCGGTCGTCTACACCACCCACTACCTCCCGGAACTGGCTGAACTCGGCGCCACGCTGGCCGTGGCGCGGGCGGGCCGGATCATCGCCCGCGGCGGCCAGCGTTCGCTGCTGGCCGGGCTGGCCGGCGAGGTGCGGGTCGGCTTCGCCGGGCCGGTGCCCGCCGGACTGCGCCCCCTCGGGCAGGTGGACGGCACCGCAGGCGACGAACTGCGGGTGGTCACGTCCGACGCGCCGGCCACGCTGGCCCGGTTGCTGGCGGCAGGCGCGGCGCCGGTCTCCATCGACATCCGCCGGCCCGGGCTGGACGACCTGTACGCCGCCCTCACCCCATGACGCCCTACTCTCCCTGGAGGTCCCCCATGGTCGCGTCCGGTACGGCCGTCCGCCTGGCCGCACTGAGCCGGCACAACACGGCGCTCATGCTCCGCGAGCCCGGCCCCGTGCTGAGCCGGCTCGTCATGCCGCTGGTCATGATCTTGCTCTTCCGGCCCCTCTACCTGTCGGCGCTGGCCCGCCACGGCGTGCAGGCCGGCACCGTCCAGGTGGTCACCGGCATGCTGGTCATGTTCTCCCTGCTGGCCTTGTCCGTGGTTGGCACGGCCATCTTGACCGAGCGGACCTGGGGGACCTGGGACCGGCTGCGCGCCACCTCGGTGCGGAGCGGCGAACTGCTCGCCACCAAGGCGCTTCCCGGCTTCGGCATGCTGGCCGTCCAGCAGGCTGAGGTGCTGCTCTTCGGGGTCGTCGTGTTCGGCCTCCGGGTGGGCGACCCGCTCTTGCTGGCCGCCGCCGTCGTCTCGTGGGCGCTGGCCCTGCTCGGCATCGGCACGGCGCTGGGTGCGACGTTGCGCAGCCAGAGCGAGCTGAACATGGCCTACGACATCGGCGGCGTGGTGCTCAGCGCCCTCGGCGGCGCACTGATCCCGCTGTCGGTGCTGCCCGGCTGGGCCCGCGCGGCCGCGCCGGTGTCCCCGGGCTACTGGGCCATGTCCGCGCTCCGTGCGGCCCTGCAGGGCCAGGCCGGGCCGACGCTGCGGGCCGCAGCGGTGCTGCTCGCGGTGGCCGCCGTCACCGCGGCCCTGGGCACGTGGCGGATAACCCGCGGCTGGTCCCGTTCCCGCTCACTCTGACATCTGCCTGCTGACGACCCCGTCCCAGGCCACCGCCCCAGCGCGCGCGGATCACGGCCCCGGATCACGGCCCACGCGCTGCGGGCTACGGGCCCGGCTGGCGGCCGGGCTCCGGGACGGGGAACACGCTCGCGGCGTGCCGCCGGGCCAGTTCGCGGTAGATCTCGGGATTGGTCGCGACCCACTGCCCGGCTCCGCCGGTGACCGGCCCGGCGACGCGGGCGGGCACGCCGACCGCCAGCATGCCCGCGGGGATCTCCATCCCGGGAGGCACCGTGGCCCCGGCCGCGACCAGGGCGCGCGGCCCGACGACGGCGCCGTCGAGCACGGTGGCCCCGTTGCCGATCAGGGCCTCGGTGTGCACCACGCAGCCGTGCACCACGCAGACATGCCCGATCGTGGCCCCCTCACCGACCTCGGTGACCGGATCGCGGCCGCCGTGCAGTACCGAGCCGTCCTGGACGTTCGCTCCGCGGCGCACCAGGATCGGCCCGAAGTCCGCCCGCAGCACCGCCCCGTACCAGACGGACGCCCCCGCCTCGACGCGGACGTCGCCCACCAGGGTGGCGGTGGGAGCGATCCAGGCTTGCGGGCTCACAGTGGGCGCGACACCCTCGAAAGAGAACAATGGCACCCGCCCATGATGCACGGCGGCGCCGTCCCGCCGGGGACCGCCCTGGCCGGCGGCCTCAGGAACCTCGCACCACCCGGTAGCGCAGATGGGTGACGCCCGGGGCGTCCACCACGCGCAGGATCTCCAGCGGCACCGGCCCGCCGACGTGCTCGAACAGGCGGACTCCGCCTCCGCGCAGCAGCGGAACCACGGCGACGTCGATCTCGTCGAGGAGCCCGGCGCGCAGGGCTTGCTGGGGCGCCCGCGAGCCCATCAGCGAGACGTACTTGCCGCCGGCGGCGGCCCGGGCCTGCTTGATGACGCTCTCGAAGGCCGTCGGTGACAAAGGTGGACGGCACAGACGTCCTGGGCACCGGGGCCGGGACGTCGTGGGTAATGGCAGGCCGGGTACCGGGCCCTCGCCGTTCCAGCCGTTCGCGATGTCGTAGGTGACTCCTCCTCGGGGGAATGGGTGAATCGGGGGGCGGCTGCAGCCGGCTGCCCTCTTTAGACGGCCCGGGCCCGGAAGCTCACCGCTCCGGACGACAGAGCGTCACCGCGAGCGCCGGATATTGGCGGCTTTATCACCCGCCATATGACACGCCGTGCGCGATTCTGGGCCCTCATTCCGGGTTCTCGCGCTCACGCCGAGTTACATTAGGAAATGTGTTCGCCTACGAAGTTTCGTCCCGGCCGGTGGAGCTTGTCCGATTCGGCGCCGCGCGACGGAGCACGCTCACGGCTGCAACCCGCCCACGGTGGTCGCATGACATCTCCGGATGACGCCTGCAAGCCCGGGGCGGCCCGATCCTCCAGGGCCGTGTCCAGCCGGGCGAAGCCTGACCATGCGGGCAGCGTGCTGTGCCGCCTCCTCATTGGCCACCCGGACGTCGTCGACATCGAGATCCTCGGCCAGACCGAGATCCTGGAGGGAATAACGTCCTATTCGCTGGGCGTGCTGCTGCCCGGCGGCCGGGAACTCTATATCGACGTGGAGGACGCGCCCGCGGCCCCGCCGGCTTCCGGGCGCCCGTAAACGGGAGCGGGGCCGGCCGGGAACGGCTGCGGAGTGGCGCGCTCGATAGCGGGCCAGCCGACGTCCGCGTCGTACTCAGCCCGCTCGGCCCGGCCGCCGCCGCGCAGCCCGAACAGGCGTTTGGAAAACAGCAGGTACACCACGATGGCCAGGTTGATGACCAGGGTCAGGATCTTCAGCGCGGTCACGCTCTTGGTCAGCTCGTAGATCTCGTAGGGAACGAATACCACCGTCGCCACGAACGTCAGGTATTCGGCCCAGCGGCGGCCCAGCCACAGGCCGACAGCCTCGGTCCCCTCCAGGGCCGCGTACGCGGCGATGGCCGCGCCGGCCAGGTACAGGTTCGTGATGCTGACCGCGAACAGCCGCTCCAGGTCGTGCACGACGCCCCGGCGGCTGGTGGCTATCGGGCCGCCGAGACCGCCCTGGAGGTCGTGCAGGATGCGGGTGAAGTCGGCGTTCAGCGCGGCCTTGTTCCCGGCGAACAAGAACACGGCCGCGGCGAGCGCGGACAGGACCAGGAAATGCAGGACCCGGTCGATGGCGATCAGCCGCAAGACGTAGCGGTCACGCAGCGGCCGGCCGCGCAGCGGCAGGGTGATCTCCTCCCGGGACGGCGGATAGCGCCGGGCCGGCTGGGCCGGCGGGGTGAGCACCACCCAGGAGTCGCAGCGCAGGCACCGGTACCAGCGCAGGCCGCCCGTCTCCCGGGCAAAGAGCTGGTCGCCAGGCCGCAGCTCCGCCGCGTCCGTGCCGAGCAGCTCGTGGCCGTGCAGGCCGCACCCGATGAGCTCGTAACGGAGCTTGGGCCGGTACCGCCGTGGCCGCTCAGTGCCCGGCGCCGCCGTCGGGGCGGGCGCCGGGGTCCCAGTACTCATACGTGCGTGCTACCCCCCGGAGCCAGTCAGGAACGGTCACTCAGGAACGAATGGCTCCCGCCGGCAACCGTACCCCGGTCAGGCGCTCGGCTTCGGCCCAGAGCCGGGCGGCGGCCGCGGTGTCGCGGGCCCGCCGGGGCGGCCGCTCGAAGGTCGCCGGCCCGACCAGCCGCATCCACCCGCCCGGGCCGTAGTACCCGCCGGACACGGCCGACGGGCTGGTGGCGGCGTACAGCAGCGGCTCGGTGCCGGGCCCGACCTCCTGGGACGGGAGGAAGTGCAGGCTGTTGAACATCGTCCGCTTCGGCTTGTCGCGGCCGAGGCTGGCCCCGGCGGTCTGCAGGTTCGTCCGGGTAAACCCCGGGTGCGCCGCGTTGCTTATCAGGTTCCAGTCACGCTCGGCCGCGATCGCGGCCAGGCGCAGGCTCATCATCAGGTCCGCCAGCTTGGACTGGGCGTAGGAGAAGTTCGGGCTGTAGCGGTGCTCCCACTCCAGGTCACCGAAGTGGATCCGGCCGAAGTTCGCGACCCCGCTGCTCATCGTGACCACCCGCGGCGCGGGGGCGGCCAGCACCAGCGGCAGCAGCCGGAGGGTCAGCGCGAACGGGCCGAGGAAGTTGCTGCCGAACTGCAGCTCGAAGCCGTCGGCGGTGGTCATCCGGGTCGGCGGCGCCATCACCCCGGCGTTGTTGACCAGCAGGTCCACCGGGGTGCCCTCGGCCAGCAGCCCCTCGCTGAACTCCCGGACCGACGCCAGGTCGGCCAGGTTGACGCGGCGCACCTCCAGCGAGGCGCCCGGGTGGCGGGCCAGGATCCCGGCCCGGGCCTGGTCGCCCTTGGCCACGCTGCGGACGGCCATGATGACGTGGGCGCCCGCCTCGGCGAGCCGCCGGGCCGCCTCCTGGCCGGTGCCGCTGTTGGCGCCGGTGACGAGGACGCGCCTGCCGGCCTGATCCGGGACCGTGTACATGGTGATCTTCCCTTCCGGGCCCTGAAAGGACCATCGGTCTGTTATTCACGAAGGTAGCAGACCGATGGTCTGTACACAAGCGACCGGCGGTCTGTAAAATGTGGCCATGACCACGTTCCAGCGGGCGCGCAGCGAGGAGCAGCGGGAGGTGCGGCGCCGGGCCATCCTGGACACCGCCGCGGCGATGCTGGCCGAGATGCCGGTCGCCGAGGTCACGCTCAACGAGCTGAGCCGGCGGGTGGGCCTGGCCAAGTCCAACGTGCTGCGCTACTTCGAGTCCCGCGAGGCGGTGCTGCTGGAACTGCTGGACTCGGCGTGGCAGGAATGGCTGGCCGCCCTGGAGGCGGACCTGGGCGCGGCGGTCGACGCCTCCGCTCCCCCGGCCCGGCGCGGTGACCAGCTGGCCGCCGCGCTCGCCGCGTCGCTGGCTGGCCGGCCGGTGCTGTGCGACCTGCTCAGCGCGCAGGCCGCGGTGCTCGAGCGGAACGTCTCCACCCAGGTCGCCGCCGCCTACAAGCGGGCGGCGCTGGCCGACGTCAGCCGGCTGGGCCGGCTGATCCACCGCCACCTCGGCGAGCTCGGTGAGCCGGACGCGGAGCGGCTCGCCGCCGGCGCGGTCCTGGTGGCCGGCGCGTTGTGGGCCCACGCCCAGCCGTCGGCCGCCGTACTCGCGGCCTACGAGGCTGATCCCGCGCTGGCCGTCATGCGGACCGACTTCACCGCGACCCTGCGTGAGGTGCTCGAAGTGCTGGCCGCCGGCCTGCTGGCCCGGTCCTCCCCGCGGTAAAACCGGTTGCCCTCCCGGGCCCGGGTCTGCTGAACTCACCGCAAGTCAGCGAGCGTCCGGGAGGGTGACGTGCGAGCAGCGTTCATGTCCAGCCAGAAGGGAACTGCCACCCGCACCAAGGACATGACGCTTAGTGAGCACGCTGAACCTGGGGATCGTGGCGCACGTAGACGCCGGTAAGACCAGCCTGACCGAGCGGCTGCTGTTCGCCGCCGGGGTCATCGACGACGTCGGCCGCGTTGACGACGGGAACACCCAGACCGACACCATGGCGCTGGAACGCCAGCGCGGGATCACCATCAAGTCCGCCGTCGTGTCGTTCGCCGTCGGCGGCCTCACGGTGAACCTGATCGACACGCCGGGCCACCCGGACTTCGTCGCGGAGGTCGAGCGCACCCTGGCGGTGCTGGACGGCGCCGTGCTGGTGGTCTCCGCGGTCGAGGGCGTGCAGGCGCAGACCCGCGTGCTGATGCGGGCCCTGCGGCGGCTGGGCCTGCCGACGCTCGTCTTCGTGAACAAGATCGACCGGGCCGGAGCCCGGGACGAGCAGGTGGTGGCGGAGATCCGCGAGAAGCTGGCCCCGGACGTCGTCTCGATGGGGTCGGTCCAGGGCCTCGGCACCCGCGGCGCCGGGTTCAGTCCCTACGGCGCGGACGACGCGGCCTTCACCACCCGGCTGGCCGACGTGCTCGCCGACCACGACGACGGGTTCCTGGCCGCGTACCTGGACGACGAGACGGCCGTGTCCTACGGCCAGCTGCGGTCCGGCCTGGCCGCCGCGGCCCGCCGCGGGTGTGTGCACCCGGTGTTCTACGGCTCGGCCTCCACCGGCGCAGGCGTCGGCCCGCTGGCCAGCGGGCTCGGGGAGTTCCTGCCTGCCGCCGCGGGTGACGCGGACGGCCCGGTCTCCGGGGTGGTCTTCAAGGTCGAGCGGGGCCCGGCCGGTGAGAAGATCGCCTACACCCGGATGTTCTCGGGGACCGTGCGGACCCGCGACCGGCTGCGGTTCGGCGGTGACCGGGAGGGGCGGGTCACCGCGGTCAGCGTCTTCGAGCGAGGCCCGGCCACTCGCCGGGCCGCCGTCAGCGCCGGGCAGATCGGGAAACTCTGGGGTCTGCCCGCCGTCCGCGTCGGCGACACCTTCGGCCCCGGCCCTGGCCAGGCGGCCGCGCCGGGCCGGCATTTCGCCCCGCCCAGCCTGGAGACCGTGGTCGTCCCCGCCCGCCCCGCCGACCGGGGGGCGCTCCGGACGGCCCTGGACCAGCTCGCCGAGCAGGACCCGCTGATCAACGTGCGCCAGGACGACGCGCGCCAGGAGATACGCGTCTCGCTCTACGGCGAGGTACAGAAGGAAGTCATCCAGGCCACGCTGGCCGCGGACTTCGGGATCGACGCCGGTTTCCGTGAGACCACGACGATCTGCGTCGAGCGCCCGGCAGGCGCCGGGGCGGCCGCAGAGTTCATGGGCGAACCGACCAATCCGTTCCGGGCCACGGTCGGGCTGCGGATCGTTCCCGCGCAGGCCGGCTCGGGCGTCGGGTTCCGGCTGGGCGTCGAGCGCGGGGCGCTCCCGGTGGCGTTCCAGAAGGCCGTCGAGGAGACCGTCCACCAGACGCTGCGGGAGGGACTGCGCGGGTGGCAGGTCACCGACGCCGTGGTCACCCTGACGCACTCCGGGTTCACCCCGCCGCCGCCGTCCGGCTGGAGCAAGTGGTCGAGCTCAGCCGGGGACTTCCGGGACCTGACCCCGCTCGTGCTGATGCGGGCGCTGCGCCAGGCCGGCACCCGGGTCTACGAGCCGGTGCACCGCTTTCGCCTGGAGGCGCCGGCGGACACGGCCTGGTCGGTGCTGCCGGCCCTGGCCCGGCTGGGAGCTGTCCCGGCGCCGCCGCTGACCCAGGGCCCGCTGCTCACCGTGACCGGCGACATCCCCGCCGCCCAGGTGCACGAGCTGACCCAGCAGCTGCCGGCCCTGACGCACGGTGCGGGCGTCCTGGAGGCCGCCTTCGGCTACTACCGGCTGGCCCGCGACCCGCTCAGTCGAAGCGGCGGGCGCTCGGGTAGCGCTGGCCGCCGTCCACCACGACGTTCGAGCCCGTCACCCACGAGGCCCGGGGAGACAGCAGGAACGTGATCACGTCCGCGACCTCCGGCAGGCTGCCCAGCCGCCCGTACGGGAACTGGGTGGCGACGAAGGTCGCGAAGTCGGCGGGGTTGTCCTGCTGGAAGGAGTCCCAGGAGCCGCCGGGGAACATGATGGAGCCGGGGCTGACCGCGTTCACCCGGACGCGGTCCGGGGCGAGTTCCTGGGCGGCCGTCGCGGCCAGCTGGATCTCGGCCGCCTTGGCCGCGGCGTAGGCCGTCCGCGGCGCGGGACGCAGCCCGGTGATCGAGGAGACGATCACCACCGCGCCCCCGCCCGCCTGGCGCAGGTGGGGCAGGCCAGCCCGGATCAGTTCCGCCGCGTGCCCGGCGTTCAGCGCGAAGGTCGCGGTGAACTCGCCTGGTCCGGCGCTGGTCAGGTTGCCGGTGCCGACGGTGCCGCCCGCGTTGGCGACCAGCAGGTCCAGGCCGCCCAGCGCGGACGCGATCTCCCCGACCGCCCGGTTCAGCGCGTCCACGTCCAGCACGTCCGCCACGGCCGTGGCCACGAGGGTCCCGCGGGCCTCCAGCCGCCCGGCCGCGGCGGCCAGGCCGCCGGCGTCCCGGGCCACCAGGCCGACCGCGACGCCCTCGGCGGCCAGCGCGTCGGCGGCCGCGAAGCCGATGCCCCTGCTTCCCCCGGTGATCAGCGCGCGGCTGCCGCTCAGGCCCAGGTCCATGCTGACTCTCCTCTGCGGGCGCCTCGGGAACGGCCCCGGTCCAGGGTGCCACGCCGGGGAACGCCAGGCCGGCCCGGGACCGGCCCTCACCCCGCGCCGATCCGGTCGCGCCCGGCGCAGCGGGCCAGTCTCAGCGGGCGAGAGCGCGCGCGACGTCCTGATAGGCACGGAACGCGGTGTCGTAGGCCTGCTGGTTCGCCGGATCGGGCTGCGCCCCGGGCGCCACCCGCGACATGGCGGCGGCCCCGGAGCGCAGGCCGGGGAAGGCGCCGAGGCCGGCGGCGCAGATGGCCGCGCCCAGCGCGGCTGGCTGGGCCTGGTCGAGCCGGAGCAGCGGCCGGCCGATCACGTCGGCGTGGATCTGCCGCCACAGCTCGCTCCGGCCGCCGCCGCCGGTCAGGACCAGCTCCGGCGCGGTGACGCCCGCGCCTGCGAACGCCTCGGTGACCTGACGGCCGCCGTAGGCCACCGCCTCCAGGATCGCCCGGTACAAGTGCGCGCGCCGTGGCCGAGGGCCAGCCCGGTGAAGGCGCCGCGGCGCAGCGGGTCCCGGGAACGGGGTGCGGCTGCCCTGCCAGGTGTCGAGGGCGATGATCCCGTCGCTGCCCGGCGCTACTCCGGCGGCTTCGGCGTCCAGCACGGCCGCGTCCAGGCCGCCGGACAGGGCGACGGCCAGCGGCGCGCGACCCGCCTGGCGGGTGACCTCGCGCAGGCACCCCGCGGCTGACTCCCACCAGTCCGCGGGGTCCTGCTCGACCTGCCCGTCCCCGGTCAGCAGCGACGGGTGGGCGGCCGAGGCCACGGCCACGATCTGGCCGTCCGCACCGACCGCCACGGCGCGCGAGCCGGCCGTGCCCAGGTCCAGCCCGATGACGAAGTCCATGCCGCCCGACGGTGGCACATCCGGCCCCGCCTCCCGCCAGCCCGGGCCACCCGGTCTGCGGAGGAGCTCAGTGCGACGGGACGGAACGCGGGTACCCCGGGGGGATGCGCACCCGGAGCAGCGCCAGGTTGGCCTGGGTGGGAGGCAGGAAGGCCCACTCATTCGTGCTGACCACGCTGTGACCGACCCCGTTGATCATCCGGATCGGCAGGTGCGTCCGGGCGTTCACCCACAGCAGGGTAGGGAGCGGGTCGTAGACGACCGGGCCACGACCGGTCTCGTTCAGCTCGATGGCGGGCTGGCCTTCCAGCCGGGTGCGGCCTACGACCTGCCAGTATCCTTTCGCGATCCCCTGGGCCAGGTCCGCCGGGCTGAGCCCGCCGACCGCCGAGATGTCGCTCGTGGATGGCGATACTGTCTGGCTGACCTGGGACCAGGTTCCGGGCCGGGTCTCCCGGCTGCCCCAGGCGCAGCCGGGCTGCCCTGTTCCGGCGTAGCAGACCATGGTGACCTGGCCCCGCACCGTCTGCCGCCCCGGCCGGTGGGGTGATGTAGCTGACCGCACTGTCCTCGCTCATGGTCAGGGCCGGTACCTGCGGCGTCAGCTGGGCGAACAACGTACGTTGGACCTGCCGCTGTCCCGGGGCAGGCCGGGCCGGCCAGGACCACCCCCGGTACACGTCCACGGTGACGCCCTTGGTGACGCCGGTCTGGGTGGTGTACTCGATGTCGTCGGGGACCCCTCGGAACGCGGTCAGCATGGCCCGGCCCACGGAGGCGGCTGTAGGGAGTCCCACCTGGCCGGGCGCGAGGTGGGGCAACTCTGTCTGAACGGGCACGCTCACGGTACGTGGCGTTGCGGAGCCCGGCAGGAGGACGACCACCAGTCCGGCGGCCGCCGCCCCGGCGGCCAGGAACAGGGCCAGCCGGGGCCGTCGCCACCAGGCCGACGCTCCCGGTCGCCGCGACCAGAAGGACCGGCCCGGGCCAGCCCGGCCGGAGGCTTGGCGCGCCACGCTCAGCACCGTGTCCACGCTCGGTGCGTGGCGTTCCAGCGTCACCATCGCCTGGCGCAGGTCGTCCTCGGTCCGCATCGGTCCTCGTCCCCGTCGCGCGTCATGGTCCCTCCTTGATCACCTGGTGTGCCGCTGGCCGCGCAGGCCCGGTCATCTCGACGCGCAGGTTGGCGAGCGCCCGTGAGGCGTAGCCGCGCACCGTGCCGGCGGCGCAGCCGAGCACCTCCGCGATCTCGGTGTCGGAGAGCCCTTCGTAATACCGGAGGACGAGCACCGCCCGCTGCCGGTTGGGCAGCCGGGCCAGCTCGGCCAGGAGGGCCTCACGCTCGGCGTGACCAGCGGCAGGATCCGGCGAGAGCCGGCCGTCCACCTCGGTGCCGGCCCCTGACGGCACCAGGCGCCACGACCGGCGCCGCCAGGACAGGTACTCGTTGACGATCATTTTGCGGACGTACGCTTCCGGCCGGTTCAGGCTCGCGATAGCGTCCCAGCGCCGGCTGGCCCGGAGCAGGACCTCCTGCACCACGTCCTCCGCCAGGCTTCGGTCACCGGTGAGCACCGCGGCGAACCGCAGTACCGCCGGCAGCCGGGCCGCCGCGAACTCCTCGAACGTCAATGCCGCCTCCGCCATCGGTCCCCACGTATTACACGCGGGCCGGGCCCGTTCTGTTGTGCGGCGCTCCCGAGCACCGAGCCCCGCCCGCCCGGCCAGTTCCCGCTAGTCCCAGCCCCAGCCCCAGTCGTCGTGAACCGTCACTCTGTAGCCTGACCATCGGGGAGATCCCGTCCGAGTGAGGAGAAGCCATTCCATGCCGGACACGAAGGGCGTCATTCCCGGCGCGGACGGCACGCCGGGGATGTCACGGATCGAGTGGGTCCGCCGCAGCTGCCGGCTGCTCAGCTCCATCGCCGCCGAGTTCAGCCGGACCCGCCCGTTCGGCGGCCTGACCATCGGTACCGGGATCCACCTGGAGCCCAAGACCGTGGCCCTGCTGCTGACCCTGGCTGAGGGCGGCGCGCGGGTGGTGTCCACCGGCAACCTGTCCAGCACCCAGGCGGACACGGTCGGGTACCTGCGCTCCCGCGGGGTCGAGGTGATCGGCGCGGCCACCACCGACGAGGCCGAGCATGGCGAGTACCTGCGCCAGGTGATCGCCGCGCGGCCGCAACTGCTGCTGGACAACGGCGGGGACCTGTTCGTGCGGTACCTGGCGGAGCCGTATCCGGGGTTGCTGGGCGGCACCGAGGAGACGACCTCGGGGCGGATGCGGCTGCGGCCGCTGGCGGCCGCGCTGGGGGTCCCGGTGCTGGTCATCAACGACAGCCCGATCAAGCAGTTCGCGGAGAACCGGCACGCGGTCGGGCAGAGCGTGCTCGAGTCGTACCTGCGGATCACCAACCAGATGACCAACGGCCGGCGGGTGGCGGTGTTCGGCTACGGCGCGTGCGGCAAGGGCGTGGCGGCCAACTTCCGGAACGCGTGCGCGTCGGTCGCCGTCGTCGAGATCGACCCGGTGACGAGGCTGGAAGCCAGCCTCGACGGCTTCGCCGTCCCCGGCCGTGAGGAGGCGCTGCGCGACGCGGACGTGGTGATCACCGTGACCGGGGCCGAGGGCGTGATCACCGCAGATGACCTGGGCTTCCTGAAGGACGACGTGGTCCTGATGAACGCTGGCCACTTTCCCCGGGAGATCGCGGTGGACGGGCTGGGCCGCGCCGCCGGGGTGGTGCAGCGGTATGACGCGGCCGACGGGATCGAGACGCTCTGCGTCGATGACGGCCGCCGGATCCACCTGCTGACCCGGGGCCACATGGCCAACCTGGCGGGCCCGCGCCCGCTGGGCAACTCCATCGAGTCGATGGACCTGGGGTTCGCCCTGCAGGCGCGCTGCCTGGAGGCCGTCGCGGCCGGGTCGCTCGGCGGCGGGCACGCGGTGGTCCCGGTCCCGCGGTTCATCGACGAACTGGTGGCCACGTCCTTCCTGGACCGCTACGGCCGGTCCGGGACTCCCCCGGCCATCCAGGCGCTGCCCACCTCCCGGGTGGCCCGCAGCACCCCTTAGGCGTGCGGGTCGCCCCGCCCGCCGCGGACCAGGCCGGCCTGCCGGCAGCGGGTGGTGCTGCCCTGTCCGCCCAGGTGGTAGCAACAGCCGTGTGCCGGGCCAGGCCCAGGCCGCACAATGTCAGCAGGGCCGTGATCACGATGCGCACCGTCCGGGACTCCGGCTGGCGGTGCTGGGGTGAGCACGGCGGGACAGCCCGGATAAATACGGCTGGGGGGCGGATGAGCACTGCGCTGTACTGGTGGCGGGCGGCGGCCCGGCGGTCCTGGCGACCGCTGGCCGTGCTGGCCCTGCTGGGCGGCGTGCTCGGCGCGGTGGCCCTGGCCGCGGTGGCGGGTGCCTGGCGCACGGATACCGCCTACGGCCGCTACCTGCGGGCGGCCAACGTCAGCGACGCGTTCGTGAACGTGCCCGGGAAGCTGCCGGGGATGGCGGCCACCCGGCCCATCACGCTGATCTCCCACCTGCCCGGGGTCACCGCCAGCGCCCCGTACCTGGGACTGGCCGGCGCGCCCATGATCCACGGGCGCATCCGCTGGTCGTTCCTGACCGCCGACATTAACGGGACCCTGAACCGGGAGTGGTACCAGCAGGACCGGCTGACCGTGCTGGCCGGGCGGCTGGCCCCGGCGGACTCCACCCGCGACGTGATGATTACCCCCACCGTCGCCCGGCTGCTCGGCGCGCACATCGGCGGGCAGGTCAGGTACGCGTTGTTCCACGTCGGGGACGACGGCCAGCCGTCGGGGGAACCGATGATCCGGTCCTACCGGCTGGCCGCGATCGTGGAGGTGCCGCCCGCGCTGGTCGACCAGGCCGACGCCGCCGAGGGCAGCATCCTGCCGCCCGCCGCCACCCGCCAGCTGCTGGCCTCGTACCAGTACGCGACGGTGGGCGTGCGCCTGAAGGGCGGCGCGGCCGGGATTCCCGCCCTCCAGCGGCACCTGGTCACGCTGGCGGCCACCCTGCAGCGGGAGCAGTACCGCGTCACGCACCAGAACGTGTCGGGCCTGTTCTTCCCCGTCACCCGGCCGGACGTCATCCACAGTCAGGTACAGCAGGCGATCCGGCCCGAGGCCATCGCGCTGAGCGTGTTCGCGGCCGTGGCTGCGGCGGCCATGCTCGTTCTGGTCGGCCAGGGCCTAGCCCAGCTGATCGGCCGGTCCGCCGCGGATATCGCGGTGATGCGAGCCCTGGGGGCCAGCCGGGCCCACATCGCGCTCGCGGTCGGCCTGCCCGGGATGATCGCGATCCTCGGCGGCGCGGTCCTGGCCGTGGCCGGCGCGGTCGCGCTGTCCCCGCTGGCCCCGGTAGGACCGGTGCGCCGCTACGACCCGGACCGCGGACTGCACGCCGACTGGGCCATTGTCGGCACCGGCGCGGCGCTGTTCATCGTGGTGCTGCTGGGGCTGCTGGCCGTGCTAGCCGTCCGGTCGGCCCGCCCCCGGGCCGGCCAGGCCCAAGCCCATCCGTCGGTCATCGCCCACGCCGCCGTGGCCGC
Source organism: uncultured Actinomycetes bacterium (assembly GCA_963781085.1). Lineage (GTDB taxonomy): Bacteria > Actinomycetota > Actinomycetes > Streptosporangiales > Streptosporangiaceae > RYN-230. The sequence continues at coordinate 128,675 of CAWAES010000013.1, read as the reverse complement.
CGGACTGCCACCGTCCGCGGTTGTGGGCACCCGCAACGCGCTCGAGCCCGGCGCGGGCGTGCGGTCGGTCCCGGTCCGGTCCACCCTGCTCGGGTCGATCATCGCGGTGGCTGCCGTCGTCAGCGCAGTGGTGTTCGGGGCCAGCCTGACCGGCCTGATCTCCCATCCGGTCCGTTACGGCTGGAACTGGGACGTGATAATCCAGGCCGAGGGCGGCTACGGGTCGTTCAACCCGGCCATCGTCAACCGGGCGATGCGCGGCCAGCGCGCCGTTGCGGCCTGGTCGGAGTTCTCGTTCACCCAGCTCAGCGTGGGCGGCCAGGTTCTCCCGGTGGTCGGGATCCAGCCCCGGGTGGGCACGGTCGAGCCGCCAACCATCTCCGGCCAGCCGCTGCGCGGCCCGGACCAGATCGAGCTGGGCACAGGAACCCTGGCCGCGCTGGGCAAAAGGGTCGGCGACACGATCCGGATCGGCGTCCGGCCGTACACCCGGACGGTCCGGATCACCGGCGTGGTCACGCTGCCGTCGTTCGGGCTGATCACGTCCGACCATGTGTCACTGGGCCGGGGCGCGATGCTGCCCGAGGCCACCTTGCTGGCCGCTGAGGGCGCGACCGCCCACACGTCCGGGGCCGAATCCCAGTCCACCCTGCCGTCTACCATCGCGATTGACCTGGCCCCCGGCACCACCACGGCCCAGCGCGCCCTCCTCGTGCACCGGATCGTGGCCGCCAACCCGGTTCAGATCCCCGGCGGCACCTACGAGCTGCGCAGTGCCCTTGCCGCAGCGATCGTCAACGCCAGGCAGATGGGCGGTCAGCCGATCGCGCTCGCCCTGGGCCTGGCCGTGGCGGCCGTGGCGTCCCTGGCCTTGACCGTGCTGAGCTCGGTGCGCCGGAGGCGCCACGAACTGGCCCTGCTCAAGGCGCTGGGCATGACCCGCGGCCAGCTCCGGTCGGTCATCGCCTGGCAGACCACGCTGACGCTGCTGGTCGCAGTGGCGATCGGCGGCCCGCTCGGCGTGGCCGGGGGCCGGCTGGCCTGGCAGAGCTTCGCGGGCTCGCTCGGGGCCATGCCGGTCAGCGAGATCCCGGTGGCCGGCCTCATCCTCGGGCTGCTCGCGCTCGTCCTGGGAGGCAACCTGCTCTCGGCCGCGCCCGCGGCCTTCGCCGCCCGCACCCGGCCCGCGATCGCCCTCCGCGCCGAATAGCCGGACGTCAGGCATCACCCGGCAGGTCTCAGCCCGCGAGGGCCCGGGCCGCGAGGGCGGACGGGGCCGGTGGACTCGCGGACGACGAGGGCGCTGGGCAGCACCGTGCTGGCCGGGACGCGACCGGTCCGGATGTACCTGCCCAGCAGGGCCGCCGCCTCCGTGCCGAGGCGCGCCGGGAACAGGTTCACGGTGCTCAGCGCCGGCCGGGTCAGCTCGGAGTAGGGCAGGTCGTTGAAGCCCACCAGGGACATCTCGCCCGGGATCTCCAGGCCCAGCGCCCGGGCGGCCCGCAGCACCCCGTAGGCGTGCAGGTCGTCTCCGCACACCGCAGCGGTCACCCCCGCTTCAGACCAGGCCGGCCAGACGCGCCGGAACCCCTCGAAGGCGTCCTCGATCGTCATGCCGTCCAGCATCAGGTCGTCCACGGCCAGGCTGGAGCCGTGCTGCAGCAGCCCGGCCTGCAGCACCTCCCGGCGGTGCTCCAGGGAGACCTTCTTCTTCCGGCTCACCCCGACGTAGCCGATCCGGTGGTGCCCGAGTGAGGCCAGGTATCCGGAGAGCTCGCGGACGGCGCCGCGCAGGTCGAGATCGACGCTGGGCAGGTCCCCGGCCGCTCCCCCGGCGTCGAGGACCACGGTCGGGCAGGTGGGCACGAAACTCTCCAGGAACTCCGTGCCCGGGCTGGCCAGGATCAGCCCGGCGAGGTTGCCGGCCATGGCCCGCTGCGCGGTGGCGAGGCTGTAGTCCTCACCGCCCTCGGGCAGCAGGACCGTCAGTGAGAAGGTGCCGTCCAGGTGCCGGGTCAGGCCCTCCAGCACCATCGAGAAGAACGGGTTCGTAGGGTCCGGGGCGACGAACCCGATCGACTCGAGCTGCCCGCGGGCCAGGGCACTGGCCGTGGAATTGACCTGGTAGCCGAGTTCCTCGGCGGCCGCGAAGATGATGCTGCGCAGCCGGGGGCTGACCCGCCCGGTGTCCTTGCCGGTGAAGACGAGCGACACAGTCGACGCGGAGCAGCCGGCCCGCGCGGCGACATCCCGGGCGGTAGCGCGACGGCTGGCCGGGTGAGTGGTCACGCCTTAAGATTCTGGCACGTGGGCGCCCAGCCAGGCGATCCCGGCCGGGCGCTCCCCCGTGGCCTGGCTGCCGGGTGCTACGAGGAGCCCGGCTTGGCCAGCTGGCCCAGGCGCCCGACGACCAGCGGGTGCCTGGAGCGCTGCCGGTAGGCCATCAGCATGGTGACGCCCAGCACGATCAGTGCGGCCTCGATGACCAGCGACACGGTGCCGACCCAGTAGCCCCAGTTACCGATGTCACCGTGATCGCCTGGCACGCCTATGGACCGGGACGCGACGTAGCCGACGAACGGTCCCGCGCCGAGCAGCACGCTGGCCGCCCACCCGAGCCAGGTCGACCACGGAATCAGCAACAGCACCGCGGTGAGTACCCCGCCCACCTCGATGAGCCGGTAGCCCCAGCCGATCCAGTCCGGTGTGGCCAGGCTGCTGATCGCGCCCTGATCCGCCACGTGCACAGCCGCTATGGCCAGTGCCAGCAGCGCGCCCACCATCCGCACGCCCACCTCCGGCGCCGCGCTCGCCCGCACCCCGGGCCGGTCAGAACCGGCCCAGTCCACCACCTGCTGCTCTGCCATTCGCCTTCCCCCTACATGGTCGGTACCCCGGTGTTGTCCTTCCGGTTCCGTACCACGGCGACGACGCGGCTCCGGTTCAACGCCCCCCGGCGCGGCGGCCGGGTAATTCTGCGAGCATCGGAGGATGGGCTCGTGGTGGCATCGGGACGTTATCGCGGCAGGAAAACTGCCGCTTGGCTTGTGTTTTCTGGCTTTCGTGGTGACCTTTGCGTCTACGCGCACGATCACCCGGCTTATCCGCGACGGCCGCGGCCCGTTCCGTAATCAGGTAACGGCGTCCGGGACGCATATCCATCACGCTGTGCCGGGCCTGATCCTCTTGATCATCGGCGCGCTCACCGCCGTCGGCGGGCCGGGCTCGCTGGGCTGGCTGTGCTTCGCCGGGGTGTGTGTGGGGATCGGCATGTCCCTGGTCCTGGACGAGTTCGCGCTGATCCTGCATCTGCAGGACGTCTACTGGAACGGCGAGGGCCAGCTCTCGGTCGAGGCGGTGACCCTGACCGCGGCCTGCCTGGGCCTGATGCTCGTGGGGTTCAGCCCGTTCGGCATCCGGGGGGCCAGCGGGATCGAGCGCTCAATCCGGCTGAGCGCGTCGGCCCTTCTCGTGATTGACGGGGTCTTCTCCGTCGTATGCGCGCTCAAGGGCAAATACCGCTGCGCGCTGTTCGGGTTGTTCCTGCCGCCGGTCGCGTGGACCGGCGCGGTACGGCTGGCGCGCCCGGCGTCGATCTGGGCCCGGCACCGCTATCACGGTGAGCGGATGGAGCGGGCCACCGCCCGGGCCGCCGCGTTCGACCGCCGGTGGAAGCCGGTCCAGACCGACTGGGAGGACTTCGTCGGCGGGCGGCCTTCACTCGCCGGGCCGGCCAGCCCGCGGCCCAAGGCGGGCGGGCGGCGGAAGGCCTAGCTGCCACCCTGGCTGCCTGGCGTCTCGCCAGCCCCGGACCGGGTCAGCGTCAGGGCTCAGGAAAGGTCGTGCACGGCCTCGTCTATAGGGCTGTCCCCGCTGACCAGTTCGAGCGTCAGCCGCCGGCTCCCCGGATCGTCCAGCAGCGCCACGATGACCCCGGCGACATCCGCGCGGGGGACGCTGCCCCGGGGGACCGGCGGGACCGCGAGCCGGACCCGGTCGGCGGGCGGGGCGTCGGTGAGCCCGCCGGGACGCAGGATGGTCCAGTCCAGGTCCCGGGCGCGCAGGTCGTCCTCGGCGGCGGTCTTCGCGGTGATGTAGGCGGCCCAGACCTCATCACCGTCGCGGCCGGGCGGCTGGCCGGCTTCCATCGAGGAGACCTGCACGAACCGGCGGACCCCGGCCCGTTCGGCGGCGTCGGCCATCAGCACGGAGGCCCCCCGGTCGACGGCGTCCTTGCGGGGCACACCACTGCCCGGGCCCGCCCCGGCGGCGAAGACCACCGCGTCCGCGCCGGACAGCAAGGCCGCGGCGTCGCCGGCCGAGGCCGCCTCCAGGTCACACACGACAGCTTCCGCGCCAGCCTGCTGCACGTCGGCGGCGTGGGCCGGGTTCCTGATCAGTCCCACGGCCTGGTCCCCGCGGCCGGTGAGGAGCCGTTCCAGCAGGAGCGCGATCTTCCCGTGCCCGCCTGCGATCACTACACGCATGCCCCCACCCTACCGAGGACGGATTGTCAGCCCCTTGCTCAACGGTCGGAGACATGGCCAAGGCTGGGCGCGTAGGGTGACGTTGCCATGAGCGGTGTCGCTTTCGCGCTCGAGGGCGACCCCCGGGATTACGGCCGCGAGGCCGAGACCGTCACCCTGGACGTGAGCGTCGCCCCCGCTGCCTGAGGAAGGCGACAGCGGGGCGGACTCGTCCGCTATCTTCGGCGAATGGCCGACCGGCCGGCCGCCAGGAAGGCACGACTGTGATGAGCGAAGCGCGGCCGCCGTTCCCGCCGTTCGACCTCGACAGCGCCATCACCAAAGTCCAGGCTGCCGAGGACGCCTGGAACACCCGGGACCCGCACCGGGTCAGCCTCGCGTACACCGAGGACTCCGTCTGGCGCAACCGGGACCTGTTTCTGTCCGGGCGGGACGAGATCGTCGAGTTTCTCACCTCTAAATGGGAACGCGAGCTCGACTACGTGCTGCGCAAGAGCCTGTGGGGATTCCGCGAGAACCGCATCGCCGTCCGCTTCCAGTACGAATGGCACGACGCCGGCGGCCAGTGGTTTCGCAGCTACGGCAACGAACTCTGGGAATTCGACGACCGCGGGCTCATGCGCCGGCGCGAGGCCAGTATCAACGACGTGCCGATCAGCGAAGCTGACCGGCGCTATGTCGGTCCGCGACCTGACCACGAGCGCGGTCCGGGGCATGACATCCCGCTCCAGTAGCACAGCGTCATCCGCTGGTCGTGCGCGTCCTGCTGTTAGTGCGTCTCCAGGCAGCGGCGCTGTGTGATGCACTGCGTGACATGGACTGGGGTTGGGCGGGTCCGCCGCTGGATGTCCGGCCGCTGTTCCCGCTAGAGCAGGAACGCCTTCGTGGCCGTGCTGGAGGACCTGACGGCCGGGGAATGGCAGCGGCCGACGGTATGTCCTGGCTGGCGGGTGCACGACGTGACCGCGCACGTGGTCCACGACCACCTCAGGAAACTATCGGGCAGCCGCGACGGGCAGGCGGCGCCCGGTCCCGGGCCGGGCGAGGACCTGCCCCGGTTCCTGCACCGGGTGAACCAGGAGTTCGTGGAGGTCGCGGCGCGCTGGAGCCCGCGCGTCCTCACTGACTTGCTGAGGCACCTCGGGCCGCAGCTCGACCAGTTCTGGGCGTCGCTGGACATGGGCCGGCTCGGTGAGGCGGTCTCGTGGGCGGCTCCTGGCGTGCCCGCCCCCGCCTGGCTCGACGTCGCCCGCGAGTACACCGAGTACTGGGTGCACCAGCAGCAGGTCCGTGACGCCGTAGGCCGTCCCGGCGCCAGCAGTGAGCGCCTGGTCACCCCGGTCATCGACACCTTCGTGCGTGCCGTGCCGTACGCGCTGCGCCACCTGGCTCCGGTTCCAGGGAGCCGCGTGCAGCTCGAGGTCACCGGGCCGGGCGGCGGCAGCTGGACGATCTGGCCGCGGCTGGGCGCCTGGGCTGTAGACCGTGGCCCAGGCGCCCAGGACGCTGCCGCGCTGGTGCGGCTTTCCGCCGACACCCTGTGGCGGGTGGCCACCCGGGGCATCACGGTGGAGACCGCGCGGGAGCGCGCCACCGTCACCGGCGATCAGGTCCTCGGATCGGCCGTCCTGACCCTGGTGGCCATCATCCGCTGACCCGGGCGCCGGGACCCGCGGGAGCCGGGCGCGCCGGTCAGCCGGGGCCGCCCCCACCGGACGGTGCCTGCGGCAGGCTCACGCAGCGGGGCACGGGCCCGGTGATAATGCCCCCGGCGCCCAGCGAGGTAGTGCCCGGGCCGCCGCTACCGCTGAAGGCCAGGATCATCGTGTCCCCGGCCGGGATGCCGGGCTGGCCCAGCTTGACCGTGACGGAGCGGTGCCCGTTCTGGCCCACTCCGGTCCCGACCGACACGCTCGGGTGCGGGGCCGGCTGCGGGTGCGGCAGCGACCCGATCGGCGGGCAGCCTGGCCGCACCCGGACCACCCTGACCCGGGCGCCCATCCCATGCAGGGCCACGTTGGCTCCCGCCACCCCCGATGGGCGGTTGACCGCCACCGTGATCGCGCCGTCGTGCCGGGTCACCGAGTACGCGGCCAGGGCGGGTGCGCTGCCCAGCACCAGCACCGCAGCGGTGCCGGCGGCCACCGCGCCCGCCGCGCCGGTGGCCAGCCACACCGGCCGCCGGACCCGACGGCGGGCCGCCGCTGGCTGCTGCAGGGTCCGCAGGTGGTGCCCGTGCTCAGTGATCAGATCCTGGTACAGCTGATCTTCGAATTTCGTCATGCCTTCACCTCTGGCTCACTCGCAGGATCGGTTCCGTGAGCCGGATCCGGGCCAGCCGCTTTGCGCAGCCGGGCCCGGGCCCGCAACAGCCGCATCCGCAGCGTGCCCGGCGGGACGCCGAGCACCTGGGCCGCTTCTTTGGGGGCCAGGCCCGCCAGGTCCACCAGTTCGACCGCCGCCCGGTCGGTGGCGGGCAGCGTCGTCAGCCCGCTGACCAGCGCCCGGCCGGCACGTTCGGCGTCGATCCGGTCGATCAGGTCCCCGACTTCGTCGGGGGCCAGTTCCCGGCGGCCTGCCAGCCGCTCCACCCTGCTCCGCTGCTGGCTGTGTGCCTGGCAGTGCGCGGCGTAGATCCGCCGGGCGATGCCGAACACCCAGGCACGTGACGTGCCTTTGCGCGGGTCGAAGGTGCCCAGCGACGTGATCGCCTGGACGAAGGTGTCCGCGGTCAGGTCGGCCACGGTCTGCGGCTCGGTACTGCGCCGGGCGAAGTAGGCGGTCACCACCGCGACGTTCGCCCGGTACAGCGCCTCGAACTCAGCAGCGCCGCGATCAGCTGGCCCGCTGCCCTGCGGCGCCAGGCGTGATGGCGATGACTTCAGCGACGATGGCTTTATCTGGCTCACACCCCTAGTTGGCCCGTTACCCCCGCAGCGTCACACCCCGGGCCCTGGGCCCAGTATTCTCCCAGCTCGCAGGCCTCAAGCCAGGAGTGACGCAGAGGGCTGCCCGTCCGGGCCAGCCTGGGCACCCGGGCCGCCGGAGGGCTGGGGCTAGGCAGGGGGCCGGGGGTCGCGGGGCAGGCCGAGGACACGCTCGGCGATGATGTTCCGCTGGATCTCCTCGGTGCCGCCGGCGATCCGGTAGCCGGGCGCCCCGAGCACGTGCTCAGACCAGCTGAACAGGCCTGGCTCCCCGGTGTCGGCGACCAGCCGCGGCCCGAGCAGCTCGGTCACCACCGCCGAGACCTGGACCAGGTTCGCCGACCACATGAGCTTGAGCACTGACCCCTCCGCACCCGGCGCGGCCCCCGCGCCTGCCGCGGTCCCCCCGCCCGGCGCCCCCGCCGCGCCCGGAGCGCCCGCCGCGGCCGGTGGGTCATCTTGTCCGCGTACCGGCGCTGGACCTCGGAGCGCACGTAGAGGTCGGCCAGCTGCTGGCGGACCAGCGGGTCGCCGGCCCGGCCCAGCTGGCGGGCGGTGGCGGCGGCCTGGGCGAACGACCCGCCAGGCTGGTCCGCGCCCGCGCCGGAGGCGGCCCGCTCGAAGCCCAGCGTGGTGAGCGCCACCTGCCAGCCCTGGCCGACCTCCCCGAGCCGCGCCCCGTCCGGGACCACGACGTCGGTGAAGAAGACCTCGTTGAAGCTCGACCCGCCGCTCATCTGCCGGATCGGGCGGATCTCGACGCCGGGCGCGTCCATCGGCACCAGGAACGCGGTCAGCCCCCGGTGCCGGGCCTGGGCCGGGTCGGTCCGGGCGATCAGCTCGCCCAGCGCGGCGTGCCGGGCCCCGGACGTCCACACCTTCTGGCCGTTCAGCACCCAGCCGTCGTCGCGGCGCTCGGCACGCAGCGACAGCGAGGCGAGGTCACTGCCCGCGCCTGGCTCGGAGAACAGCTGGCAGACGAACAGCTCGGCGGCCAGCAGCCGGGGAATCAGCTCCCGCTGCTGGGCCGGGGTCCCGAACGCCGCGACGGTGGGCGCGACCAGTTCGAGGGTGACGGAGAACAGCTCGTTCTTCCGCGGCACCGCGACCTGCGCCTCTTCCCGGCCGAACGCCTCCTGGTAAGCGGGAGCCAGTCCCGCCCCGCCGAGCTCCGGCGGCCAGCTGATGGCCCCGTAGCCGGCCGCCAGCTTGGCCCGCTGCCAGGCGGCGGCCGCGGCCAGCTGCTCCTGTTCCTGCTCGAAGGTGAGGTTGTCGAACACGGCCACCGAGCCCAGTCCGGTCACGCCCGCGCTGTCCCGGGCCGGCGCGCAGGACCGCAACCATTCCCGCGCCCGGGCCTGCCACTGCGCCAGGTCACTTTCCGGGTCGCCCGGCGGGGCGCTCACCGGCTCAGCACCGCGCAGGCGCTGACGCCCGGCGCGCCGTACACGTGGGTGAACCCGGTCCGGGCCCCGTCCACCTGGCGGTCGCCGGCCTGGCCGCGCAGCTGCAGCACGGTCTCGTGGACCTGGCGCAGGCCGGACGCGCCGATCGGCTCGCCGCTGGCGATGCACCCGCCGTCTGTGTTGACCGGCATCGCGCCGCCGACCTCGGTCGCGCCGGTCCTCATCAGCTCTTCCTGCGCGCCGTGCTCGCACAGCCCGCACTCGGCCAGGTGCATCAGCTCCGCCCCCGCCTCGGTGTCCTGAACCTGCACCACGTCGAACTCGCCCGGCCCGATGCCGGCCTCGGCGTAGGCGGCCTGCGCGGCCTCCTGGGACGGGGAGGGCCCGCGGGTCACCGGCATGCTGGGGCTGAACACCTCGAAGGAGCCGAACCGGCGTGAGCGCATGGACACGGCCCGGACGTACACCGGCGGCGCCGGGAACCGGGCGGCCAGCTCGGGGCGGCACACCACCAGGGCCACCGCACCCGCGGACGGCGAGCAGAACATGTACTGGGTCAGCGGGTCGGCGACCATGGGCGAGGCCAGGATCTCCTCGTCGGTCAGCGGTTTGCGCCGCCACGCGGCCGGGTTGCGCTCGCCGTTGCGGAACGCCTTGGCCGCCACCCGGGCCAGCGACGCGGACGTGATGCCGTGGTCGTGCATGTAGCGCTGGATCTTGATCCCGAAGTACTGCGTGGTCACCATCAGGCCCAGGTCGCCGTACCAGGCGCCGAGGCCCCAGTCCTCCGGCCGCGGGTCGAAGGCGCCGCGCGGGTGCTTGTCGAACCCGACGACCAGGCCGATCTCGTGCTGGCCGGCGGCGATGGCCGCGCGGGCGGTGACCAGCGACGCCCCGCCGGTCGCGCAGCCGTTGATCACGTTGGTGAACGGGAGGCCGGTCAGGCCGAGCCGGCTGACCATCGTGTCGGGCTTGCCCGCGGAGTCCGAGCCGCCCACCGCGAACTGGACGTCCGCCCAGCTGATCCCGGCGTCGGCCAGCGCCGCGCGCGCCGCCGCCACGCCCATCTGCAGCCCGGACACGCCCTCGTTCCGGCCGAACGGGTGGATGCCGGCGCCCACGATAGCCAGGCTGCCCGTGCTCATGGGTGCTGTGCTCACGACGCCGCACTCCCGTCGTCCGGTGCGGCCGCCGGGCCATCCCCGGAGAGCTGGCCACGTCCCGCTGGCTGGCCGCTGGCCCCGGATGCGGGGGCGAACGCGTACCCGGCCACCGTCGTCCCGTCGCGGCGCAGGAACGGCTCGAGGACCAGCCGCATGGGCATGCCGATCCGGTAGCCGTCCGGCGTGCCCGCCCCGGTGAGCCGCCCTTGCACCGCGATGCCGCCGGGCAGGGCCACGTACCCGACCGCGAACGGCCGGAACCCGGCCTCTCCCCCGGCGTACGGCGGGGACTTCGGCGCGAACCGCTGCACGGTCCAGGACCACAAGGTGCCCTCGGGCGGCAGCAGCGCCGCCGTCACGTCCTCGCCGCAGCACCGGGGGCAGGACTGCTGCTGCGGGAAGGCCAGCGTGCCGCACGCCCGGCAGGCCGACCCGATCAGCCGCGGCGTCCCGTCCGCCGTGGTGAACAAGTTCGCCGCAACGGGCGGCAGGTCCCACGCGGCGGGCCGCCGCGCCGCCGTGGCGGCCGCCGTACCCTCCGGCCCGGTCACTCAGCGCCCCCGGAAGACGGGAGCACGCTTTTCCAGGAAGGCCGCCACGCCTTCCTTGACGTCCTCGCTGTCGTTGATGATGTTGACCGCGTTCTCGGCGTCGCCGAGCGACTGCTCGAAGGTCAGCTCCAGGGAGCGGCGCATCATCCGCTTGGCCATCCGGACCGCGAGCGGCGCCCGCGCGGCCAGCTCGCCGGCGAGCTGCATGGTGCGCTCCCGGAGCTGCTCGTCGGGGACCACCTCGCTGACCAGGCCGTGCTGCTGCGCGGTGGACGCGTCGTACAGCTCACTCAGCAGCGTCATCCGGGTGGCGGCCGCGATTCCCATCACCCGGGGGAACAGCCAGGCGCCGCCCTCGTCGGGCAGCAGGCCGGCCCGGCCGCTGGTGTCGCCCAGCCGCGCGCTCCAGGCCGCGATCCGCAGGTCGCACAGCAGGGCCAGGGTCAGGCCGCCGGCCACGGCCGGCCCGTTGATCATCGCGATCAGCGGCTTGTCCATCCGGTACAGGGACTGGACGAGCAGGTGCATCCGCTCCCGCATCACCACCCCGTGGCCGAGCTGGCGGCGGGCCGCCTCCTCCACCTCGACCTGGCTGGCCACGTCACCGCCGGCGCAGAAGGCCCGCCCCGCGCCGGTCAGCACCAGGACCCGGGCGTCCTCGTCGCGGGCGTACCGCAGCAGCGCGTCGTTCAGTTCCTCGCACATCCGCGAGGTGTAGGCGTTCAGCGCGGCCGGCCGGTCCAGCGTGACCTGGACGACCTGGGGGCCCGCCCCCTCGGCCGGCCCGTACCGGATCTCCTGGTAGTCCATGTCCGTCCCCTGCCCGTCTGCGGCTTGCCTGACTACGGTTCGCCCGCCTGGTCCTCGCCGGCGACGGACGGCGCGACCATCGCGCCGCCGTCCACCACGAGCGTGTGCCCGGTGATCCAGGACGCCGCGTCGCTGGCCAGGAAGAGTGCGGCGCTGGCGATGTCGGCGGTCTCGCCCAGGCGGCGCAGCGGGATGCGGCGGGCCTGCTCTGGTTCCCGCCCTTCCCACAGGCCGCGGGCCATGTCCGTCTTGACCAGACCCGGCGCGATGGCGTTCACCCGGACACCGGGGGCCATCTCGTAGGCCAGCTGGCGGGTCAGCTGGATCACCGCGGCCTTGGTCACGTTGTAGAACCCGATCATCGGCTCCACCATGAACCCGCCGACGGACGCCACGTTGATGATCACCCCGCCGCGCTCGCGCATCGACGCGTGCCAGGCCTGCTGCGCCCAGGTCAGCACGCCCAGCTGGTTGACCTGGAACGTCTTCTCCGCCCGGGCGACGTCCAGCCCGGCCAGCTCGCCGAAGTAGGGGTTGGTCGCGGCGTTGCTGACCAGGATGTCCACCGACCCGAGGCGGCGGACGGTCTCGGCCACGCAGGCCTGCGCGTCCGCGGGCCGGCCCGCGTGCGCGGCCTGCCAGATGATCTTCCCGGGCAGCCCGCGCCCGGCGGCCTCGCTGGCCACCTGCTCCAGCGCGCCGGCCTTGCGCGAGGAGATCATCACCTGGGCGCCGGCGGCCGCGAACGCCTCGGCGATGGCCCGGCCGATGCCCCGGGACGCCCCGGTGACCAGCGCGTTGCGGCCCGCGAGCGGCCCGCCCCCGGCCGGCCCGGTCACGGCTCGACCCCATCGCGGTACTTAGCCAGCTCGCGGCGGGCGACGGTGCGCAGGTGCACCTCGTCCGGGCCGTCGGCGATCCGCAGCGCCCGGACGCTGGCGTACATCCGGGCCAGCGGGAAGTCGTCGCTGACCCCGGCGCCGCCGTGGGCCTGCAAGGCCCGGTCGATCACCCGGTGCGCCACGTCGAGGGCGGCCACCTTGATCTCGGCCACCTCCGTCCGGGCGGCCTTGTTCCCGCGGGTGTCCATCAGCCAGGCCGCCTTGAGCACCAGCAGCCGGGCCTGGTCGACCTCGATCCGGCTCCGGGCGATCCACTCGCGGACCACGCCCTGGTCGGCCAGCGGGCCGCCGAACGCGACCCGGGAGGTCACCCGGCGGCACATCAGCTCCAGGGCCCGCTCGGCCATCCCGATCGCGCGCATCGCGTGGTGCACCCGGCCGGGCCCGAGCCGCGCCTGGGCCATGGCGAAGCCGCCGCCCTCGGCGCCCAGCAGGTTCGCGGCCGGCACCCGGACGTCGGTGAACTGCACCTCGCCGTGGCCGAGCCGGTCGGTGTAGCCGAAGACCGGCAGGTTGCGCAGCACGGTGACGCCGCGGGTGTCGGTGGGCACCAGGACCATGCTCTGGCGCCGGTGCGGGGCTTCCGCCGGGTCGGTGCAGCCCATGAAGATCATCAGCTTGCAGTCCTTGTTGAGGATCCCCGAGGTCCACCACTTGCGGCCGTTGAGCACCAGCGAGTCCCCGTCGCGGGTGATGGTGGCGGAGATGTTGCTCGCGTCCGAGCTGGACACCGCGGGCTCGGTCATCGCGAAGCAGGACCGGATCGTGCCGTCCAGCAACGGCACCAGCCAGTCACGCTGCTGCGCGTCGGTGCCGAACAGCACCAGCAGTTCCATGTTGCCGGTGTCGGGGGCGGAGCAGTTGACCGCCTCCGAGGCGATCGCCGAGCGGCCCATGATCTCGGCCAGCGGCGCGTAGTCGGTGTTGTTCAGCCCCGCGCCCCAGGTGGGGTCGGGCAGGAACAGGTTCCACAGGCCGCGGGCCCGGGCCGCCGCCTTCAGCTCCTCCATCACCGGCGGCTGGCTGTGCGGGTCTCCCGACGCGGCGAGCTGGCTCTCGTACAGCTCCTCGGCCGGGTACACGTGGCTGTCCATGAAAGCCAGGAGTTCGGCCTGAAGCTGCGCGGACCGCGCGGAGAACTCGAAATCCATCAGACTCCTCACCGGTCGTCAGCCCGGCTGCTGCGGGTCCTCGCAGCGCCCGCGGGAACGGTTCCCCATCTAAGCTGAACTTGATTCCGACGTCAAGTTCGACTATTGTCAGGTCGCATGGCGCGATCCCGGACCGCCGACCCGTCAGCGGTGAGCGGCTCCCCCAAACCACCCGAGCAGCTGAGCGAGCGCGGCCGCCGGACCCGCGAGGCGCTCATCGCCGCCGCGCGCCGGGTCTTCGAGCGGGACGGTTTCATCGACGCCCGGATCACCGACATCGCCGAGGAGGCGGGCGCGGCGCACGGCACGTTCTACACCTACTTCGACTCCAAGGAAGCCGCGCTGCGCGCGGTCATCCTGCAGCTGGAGTCCGAGCTCCTCGGCGCGGGCGCCGCCCAGTACCAGGGCCGCCGGGACGACCAGGACCCGGTGGCCGCGCTGCGCGAGGCGAACCACCGCTACCTGCAGACCTACCGGGCGAACAGCAAGCTGATGGTGATCTGGGAGAACACCGCCGCGATCGTCCCGGACATGGCCGGCCTGCTGCACGAGGCCAAGGCGGCGTTCGTCACCCGGGCCGAGAAGTCCATCCGCGGCCTGCAGGACGCCGGGCTGGCCGACGCCTCCCTCGACCCGCGCTACGCGGCGCACGCGCTCACCGGCATGGTCAGCCGGTTCGCCTACACCTGGTGCACCCAGGGCGAGGACTTCGAGCTGGACAAGGCCACCGACGAGCTGACCGCCCTGTGGGCCCGGGCGATCGGCCTGCAGGGAAGGACGGACGCATGAGCGGGATCTGCGACGGCCGGGTCGTGATCGTCACCGGGGCCGGCCGCGGCCTGGGCCGGGCGCACGCGCTGGCCTTCGCCCGCGAGGGCGCCCGCCTGGTGATCAACGACACCGGCGTCGAGCGGGACGGTACCGGCGGGGACCACGGGCCCGCCGACGCGGTGGTGGCCGAGGTCCGCGACCTCGGCGGCGAGGCGGTGGCCAGCTACGAGGACGCCGCGGACTGGGACGGCGCGGCCCGGCTCGTGCAGGCCGCGCTGGCCAGCTACGGCCAGCTCGACGTGCTGGTGAACAACGCCGGCATCCTGCGGGACCGGATGCTGGTGAACATGACCGAGGACGACTGGGACGGCGTGATCCGCACCCACCTGCGCGGGGTGTTCGCCCCCACCCGGCACGCCGCCGCGCACTGGCGGGAGCGGGCCAAGGCCGGGCAGGCCAACGACGCCCGGGTCATCTGCACCTCGTCCCCGTCCGGCCTGTACGGGAACCCGGGCCAGGTGAACTACGGCGCGGCCAAGGCCGGCATCGCCGCCTTCGCGCTGATCGCCGCGACCGAACTCGGCCGGTACGGGGTGACGGTCAACGCGATCGCGCCCGGGGCGCGGACCCGGATGACCGAGGGCCTGGCCGTGCTCGAGGGAGCGGTGCCGGACGGCGCGGCCGGCCAGCCCGACGACCTGGCCCCGGAGCGTGTCTCACCGCTGGTGGTGTGGCTGGGCAGCGAGCAGTCCCGGGAGATCACCGGCCGGGTGTTCAACGTGTGGGGCAGCGAGCTGAACGTGGCCGAGGGCTGGCACTCGGGCCCGGGCGTCCGGCACCCCGGTACCTGGGATCCGGCCGATCTGGGCGCGGTCGTGCCCGGCCTGGTGGCCAAGGCGGCCCCGAACTGCGACATGTGGGGCCAGCCCATCGTGGCTGGCTGACCGGGGCGCTCATGCCAGCATCGGGGCCCGCGCCAGCCACCACGGGCCCCGCGACGTCGGCGGCCGAGCGGGACGACCTGCGCGCGATGGTCCGGGCGTTCGTGCAGGACCGCTCGCCGCTGCAGGAAGTCCGCCGGGTGTCGGGCACCGAGGCGGGCTATGACCCGCGGGTGTGGGCCGATCTGGGCGGCCAGCTGGGCCTGACCGGCCTGCTGGTGCCGGCCGCGTACGGCGGCGCGGGCTGCGGGCTGGCCGAAGCCGGCGTGGTCTTGCAGGAACTGGGCCGCGGGCTGGCCAGCGTCCCCTACCTGTCCTCCGCGGTGCTGGCCGTCACCGCCCTGCTGGCCAGCGGGGACGAGGCGGCCCAGGCCGAGCTGCTGCCCGGGCTGGCCAGCGGAGACCTGATCGGGGCCGTGGCGCTGAGCGGGCCCGGGGGCCGCGCGGACGGCACCGCGGACTCGCTCGGCGTGACCGCGTCGCACTCCCCCGGCGGCACGACCCTGGACGGCGAGGCCTGCTACGTGGTGGGCGGCCACGTGGCCGGCGTCCTGCTGGTCGCCGCGCGGGACGGGGAGCGCACCGGCCTGTACCGGGTGGCGGCGGACGCGCCCGGACTGAGCCGGACGGTGATGCCGGTCCTCGACGCCACCCGTAAGCTGACCCGGCTGGGCTTCGGCGGGGTCCCGGCCCGTCCCCTGGGCCCGGCTGGGTCCGGAGCGGCAACGCTGGCCCGCGTCCTGGACACCGCCGCCGTGGCGCTGGCCGCGGAGGCGGTCGGCGGCGCCGAGCAGGCCCTGGACCTGGCGGTCAGCCACGCCAGGCAGCGGGTCCAGTTCGGCCGCCCGATCGGGTCGTTCCAGGCCGTCAAGCACAAGTGCGCGGACATGCTGGTGGCGCTGGAGGGCGCCCGGGTCGCCCTGGACGGGGCGCTGCTGGCCACCGCTGACTCCGGGGTCGCGGCGCTGGTGGCCAGCCTGCAGTGCTCGGCGGCCTACACGCACATCACCGCCGAGGCGATCCAGGTCCTGGGCGGGATCGGCTTCACCTGGGAGCACCCAGCCCACTTGTACTTCCGGCGGGCCCGGACTTCCGCGGTCCTGTTCGGCACGGAAGCCCAGCACCGCGCCGCGCTCGCTGACCGCCTGGGGCTCTAGCCGTAGGGCAGGAAGCAGATGCCGGCGTGCCCGCTCACCCCGCCGCAGGTGGCGCTGTCGTCGAAGTTGTCGCTGGCGATCCACAGCCCGGCGCTGGTGAGCAGCATGTCGTCGGCGCCCAGGCCACGGGCCCGGCTGTAATATCCCGCGGAACCCGCGGAGTTGACGAACAGCGCCCCGTTCGCGGGGTTGAGGCCTTCCATGCCGGGCGCGTTGTAGCCGCCGGGACCGAGGGCGTCACACGCGTTGGGGTTCATGGAGAAGCGCTCGTGGCCGGCGAAGTACGCAGCCATGGCTGTCGGCCGCGGTCGTGTACAGCGAGTCACAGCCGGTCTGGTTGATCCACTTCGGGCTGACCGACGCCTGGGTGGCCGGGAACGCCATGGCCGTGTCACAGGGGCTGCCGGCCGGACGTGGCCCGGACCCGCTGACGCCCGGCTCTTTGTAGCCGGTGGTGGCCACGTACACGGTCGAGTCGTCCGGCGACCAGGCCCCCCCGCGGGCCCAGAACGTCTGGGGACTGCAGGCAATGTTGAACGTAGGCGAGGTCCAGCCCGTCACGCTGGCCTTCGAGCCGCCCACGTTCAGCATGAACATCTGGTGGCGCGTGACGCCCCCTACCGAGCTGATGTTGCCCTCGACGAGGTCGAGCGTGCCACCGTGACTGAGCTGCTGGTTGAAGACCTGGCTGCCTGCGATGGACAGGTTCAGGAACCCGTCGCTCAGGCCGGTCGCCGGGCTCAGGCTGACCATCCGCGGGACGCTGGCCCCGTTGATGGAGGTGAAGGTACCCCCCACCAGCAGGTGGCCCCCGACCGCGGCCAGGGTATCCACGGCGCCGCTTGGCGCGCGTGCGCGAAACCGGTCACCACGTTGCCGGTACTGGTGCTGATCTCGGCGATGTTGGTCACGCTGGTGCCGTTGACCTTGGTGAAGTTCCCGCCGATGTAGGCGTCCGCGCAGTTGCCGCCGCTGAACGCGATGGAATTGATCGCGTCCGCACCGATCTTGTTGGTCGTGGTGCTGCCCACCACCACGGGAGCCCAGGACGTGACCGTGTAGGGGCTGGTTGCGCTGAAGCTGACCAGGTCGGTGCGGGCGTAGCTGGTGCTGCCCGCTTGATCGAGCTGAAGCTGCCCACCGCGTACATGGTGCCGCCGCACTGGACGATCTGGCGGACCTGCTGCGTGGGACTGGACGTGGCGGGCAGGTGAGGCGTGCCGCTGGCGGGCGTCGCCGAGACGACTCCCGGCGGCGGCGGCTGGCCTCCGGTTCCTGCCTCGGCGGCCGGGATGCTGAACGCCAGCAAGCCTGCAGCGGCGGGTACGGCGAGAAGGAATTTGCGCACAAGGCCCCCCTTGTCTGCTGGGCGAGTATTCGCCCTATTTCGCAGCGTAATCGTTCTTGCCCCTTTAGTCCCGTTCCACGTCGTGGCCCGCTGGTTGGTTCAGCCGGCGACGGGGGCGTAACTGAGATGCACCACCCCGTTGCTGTAGGCCTCGGAGCCCGCCAGGGTGAACTTCGTGGCCGGACCGCTCCCGGCGAGCAGGCGCTCGCCTTCGCCGCGCGCGACCGGGTAGACGAACAGGTGCAGTTCGTCGACCAGGCCGTCGGCGAGCATGGCCCGGACCAGCGTGCCGCTGCCGCTGACGTAGATGTCGCCGTCCACCGTGTCCTTGAGCTCGCGGATGGTGTCCGCGCGGTACGGGCCGAGGACGGTGGAGTTGTTCCACTCGGCGCCCGGCGGCGAGCCGGCGACGACGTACTTGGGCGAGTCGTTGAAGAACGGCGCGCCCGGGTCCTCCTCGGCGGTCCGCGGGGACCACGCCGGGGCGAACATCTCGAAGGTCCGCCGGCCCAGCAAGATCGCCCCGCAGGTTCCCGTGATGGCCCCGATGGCCTCGCCCATCTTGGGATCGAAGCCGAACTCGAACGTCCAGGACGGGTTCTCGTACACACCGTCCAGGGCGATGAACTCATGCACCTTGATCGCGCCCACTGTCATCAACTCCGTCGTGTTGGGGCCAGGTTGGCTCGGCACACGTAGGACCGGGCCCGGGTGGCAAACTCATCGGCCGGCGCTGCCGTCACTCGAGCGGCGCGAACCGGGCGGTGAAGTGCCGCAGATTCCGGGGCTGGGACACGATCCGCAAACCCGGGAGGCTGGCGGCCCGGCTGGCCACCCGGGTGAGAACCTCGATGACGTAGTCCATGTGGCTTTGGGTGTAGGTGCGGCGGGGAATGGCCAGCCGGACCAGGTCCATGGCGGCCGGGGTCTCGGTGCCGTCGGGATGCAGGCCGAACATCACGGTTCCGATCTCACAGGCCCGCACCCCGCCTTCCTCATACAGCGCGCAGGCCAGAGCCTGCCCGGGGTACTGCAGCGGGTCGAGATGGGCCAGCAGGGCGCGCGCGTCGATGAAGACCGCGTGGCCGCCGAAGGGGACGACGACCGGGATCCCCGCTGATTCGAGCGCCTCACCGAGGTAGGCGATGGAACGCACCCGGTAGCGCAGGTAGTCGTGGTCGGTGCACTCGCGCAGTCCCTGGGCGATCGCCTCCAGGTCACGCCCGGCCAGCCCGCCGTAGGTGGGGAAGCCTTCGGTCAGGATCTGCAGGCTGCGGCACTGCTCGGCGAGGCCGTCGTCGTTGAGGGCCAGCCAGCCGCCGATGTTGGCGAGCGGGTCCTTCTTTGCCGACATCGTCATGCCGTCCGCGAGGGAAGCCATCTCCTGGACGATGGCGGTGACCGGGACGTCGGCGTAGCCAGGCTCGCCGGTCTTGATGAACCAGGCGTTCTCCGCGAACCGGCAGGCGTCCAGGAACAGCGGCTTGCCGAAGCGGTCGCAGACGGCGCGGACGGCCCGGAGGTTGGCCAGGCTGACCGGCTGGCCGCCGCCAGAGTTGTTCGTCACGGTCACCATCACCAGCGGGACGTCGCCGGCGCGCGCTTCCAGCAGCTGCTCCAGGGCGGCCGGGTCCATGTTGCCCTTGAAGGGGTGGCGCACGCCCGGCCGGAGACCTTCGGGGATGGGCAGGTCGACAGCCTGCGCCCCGGTGAACTCGATGTTGGCCCGCGTGGTGTCGAAGTGGGTGTTGTTGGGGATGACCCGGCCCGCCCCGCCTGTCACGGTGAACAGGATCTTCTCGGCGGCCCGGCCCTGATGGGTCGGCAAGATGTGCCGGAACGGGAACAGGCTGGTCACCGCGTCACGGAACCGGTAGAACGAGGGCGCCCCGGCGTAGGCTTCGTTGCCCCGCTGGATGCCGGCCCACTGCTCGGCCGACATCGCCCCGGTCCCCGAGTCGGTGAGCAGGTCGATCAGCACCTGCTCGGCCCGGAGTTCGAACAGGTTGTACCCGGCGGCCTCCAGTGCGGCGGTCCGTTCCGCCCGGGTGGTCAGCCGCATTGGCTCCACCGAGTGAATTCGGAACGGCTCAACGATCGTGCGGAACGGCTGGTCGCTCATCGCCCTGCCCCCTCCCTCAGACCGGGCCTGCCCGGCCCGGCTCAGCCCGACTCTAGGAGCCCCTGGCCGGCTGGGGACGCATTACCGAACCCCAGCCGTCTACCGTGGAAAACTAGCTGGTCACGAACCAGGAGAGTCCCTCATCGGCCTGGCTCCGGCGGCCGAGGTGGCTGACCTCGGCCGGGCGACGTGGACGTTCGGGCCACCAGGCGGCCCGGCGGCCGTACGGGGCATGGACATCGGCATCGCCGCGGACGGCAAGATCGTCACCATGTACACGATCGTCGAGCCCGCGCCGTAACGAGCGGCGGCCAGGGCGGGCGTTATCGGATGGCCGATCTGGCCGTACGTCGTTACCGTGGCCAGATGCTGACTCCGCCCGACGGCCTGCCCGAGGCGGCCCTGGCGTCGGTGCTGGGCCGTTCCTGGGGCCTGACCGTCACCTCGATGCAGTACCGGGCGGTCGGCTGGGGCAGCCACCACTGGGAGGTGGCCGGCCCGGCCGGCCTGCGCTGGTTCGTCACCGTCGACGAGCTGGAGAACAAGCGGCTGTCGGCCAGCGAGCCGCTGGAAGCGGGGTTCGGGCGGCTGCGGGCGGCACTGGCCGCCGCCCTGGACCTGCGGGCCTGCGGCCGCACGTTCGTGGTGGCGCCGGTGCCCACCCGGGACGGCGAGCCACTGGCCCGGGTGGACAGCAGATTCGGCGTGGCGGTGTACCCGTTCGTGGCGGGGCAGAGCTTCGACTGGGGGGAGTTCTCCTCTCCGGCGCACCGGCTCAGCGTGCTGGGCCTGCTGGTCGACACGCACACGGCGCCGCCGTCCGCCAGCCAGCGCGCGCTGGCGGACGACTTCGCGGTGCCGTGCCGGGACGAACTGGAAGCGGCGTGTGCCCCAGACGGCGTCGTCGCCGACTGCGGACCCTACGCCCGCCCCATGTCACTGCTGGCCAGGCAGCACGCGGCACCCATCCAGCGGCTACTGGCCCGCTACGACGCCCTCGTCCTGGAGGCCCGGGCCCAGGGCACCCCGGCGGTCCTGACCCACGGCGAGCCTCATCCGGGCAACACCATGCTGACGGCCGGGGGCTGGGTGCTGATCGACTGGGACACCGCGCTCGTCGCCCCGCCCGAGCGAGACCTGTGGAGCCTGGACCCGGGGGACGGGAGCGTCCTGGACGCCTATGCCGACGCGACGGGCACACGCCCGCAGCCGCTCCTGCTGGACCTCTACCGTCTGCGCTGGGACCTGGCTGACATCGCCGTCGACGTGAGCCGGTTCCGGCGCCCCCATACCGGAAACATCGACGATGACCAATCCTGGGAGCTCCTCAGTTCCCTGATCAAGCGGGTCAGCGGCTAGGTGAGCCTGAAGCCGCTGCCAGGCCAGACGCCCTTCGGGCCGTAGCCTGAGACAGGAAAGCAGGACTGTGACATCGGTTGTGACCCCGTACACGACGCGTCTGCTCACGCCCGATACCTGGGATGACTTCGCCGCACTGGTTCAGGCGAACAACGGTGTCTGGGGTGGCTGCTGGTGCATCGGCTTTCATCCCGCGGGAATCCCCAAGGACAGCACCGCCGCAGGCAACCGCGAGGCCAAACTCACCCACGTGAACAATGGCACCATCCACCAGATGCTCGTCTATCGCGACGGCCGCTGCGTGGGCTGGTGTCAGTACGGGCCACCGGCCGAGGTGGCTACCATCAAGAACCCCAAGGCCTATGAAAAGGGTCTAGCCGGGTTGCCTGACTGGCGGATCGGCTGCTTGTTCACTGGTTCCGGGTCCCGTCGCCAGGGCGTGGCGCGCGCCGGAGTCGCCGCGGCGCTGGCCGCGATAGCCCATGCTGGCGGAGGCTTGGTCGAGGCCTACCCCGAGCAGGTGGCTGGACGTGACCCGCAACGTGGCGCCTACCTGCATACCGGGCCAGAGAGCCTGTTCGAAGAGTTCGGATTCGTCCGGGACCGTCGCGTCGCCAAGTGGCGCTGGGTTATGCGCCTGCGCGTCTCCGCCTAGGAGGGCCGGGTCAGGCAACCTTTGCCTTCCTGCGACGGCACGTGAGGGACACTGACTGCGATGAGTGAAGCCCCGGCGGCGCTAGGGCGCCGCGTCGTCGTCACTGGGCTGGCCGGGTCCGGCAAGAGCACGTTCTCGCTCGCGCTCGCGGCCAAGACCGGCTTGCCGGTCATTCATCTTGACCTCCACTTCTGGAAGCCCGGCTGGGTGGCACCGTCGGAGACCGAGTGGCGTGAGAAGCAATGTGGCGTGCTCGCCGGCCACGCGTGGATCGCTGACGGCAACTACCCAGAGACACTCGATCTGCGGCTCGAACGCGCGGACACCGTTGTGTTTCTCGACCTGCCCTGGTGGCTTTGCGCAGGACGCGCGTTCCTGCGCGGCTTCCGAATGCCGAGCGAGTTGCCCGAGGGGTGCGACTATTCGGCCTGGCAGCGGTTGCGCGATGAGTGGCGTTTGGCCGTCCGCATCTGGCGAAAACGCCGGTCAGAGCCGGAGCGCGAACACGAAATCATTTCGCAGCACGATCAGCCTCTGGCCCTTTACGTGCTCAGATCCAAGCGGGCGGTCAGGGAACTCCTCGACGGTCTGGACGCCGACCACGCGGAAGCCGACGACGGTTGACCGGACGCCGGGTGACCCGCAAGGGTGCGTGTCGGTGCGATAGAGAGTCCGGCCACCGCTCGAGCCGGGCTTAGGCCGGCCGGGGGGCGGGTCGGAGGCCGTCCATCAGGAGGTTCAGCAGGCGACTGGCCTTGGCTTCATGTTCAGGCCGGGGGGCCACGGTGAAGATGCCGATGAGGGAGGCGGCGATGTCCTCGGCGGTGATGTCGGAGCGGAGGTCGCCCGCCGCGCGGCCGGCGTCGAGGATCGTGGTGATGGCCGCCAGCAGCTCGGTCCGGGTCTGGGCATGGGCGATCTCGCCCGACTCGATCATTGTGAGCAGCGTGTCGAGCATGCCGTTCTTGGACGCGATCCAGTCTCCGAACAGGTCCATCCAGCGCCGCATCGCGGCAGCCGGGGGCAGCTGGCCGAGCAGCTCGCGGGCGCCTGCCGTGAGCCGCACGACCTGGTCCCGGTAGACCGCCTCGACCAGCGACTCGCGGGTGGGGAAGTGCCGGTAGAGCGTGGCGATGCCGACCCCGGCCTCGCGGGCGATCGCGCGCATCGACGGCTCGGTGTCGGCCGACACGAAGACACGGGTCGCCACCGCGAGCAGCTGTTCCCGGTTGCGGGTCGCGTCCGCCCGCGGCGCGCGAGTCTCCGCCTCAGCCAAAACGGATCACGCTCCGGTTGTGCTAGATTGACCCACGTAAACGGAGCATAGTCCGTTTCAATGTCCCTGATCCTCGCGGAAGCAAGCGGGCCTGCAGTAATGGAGCGATCAGATGCCGGCCAACACGAGCAGGGCTGTCCGACTCGATTCCTTCGGCGGCCCCGAAGTCCTGAACATCCGCCAGGTACCCGCGCCGCAAGCCGGCCCGGGGCAGATCCGCGTGCGGGTCACCGCTGCCGGACTGAACCCGATGGACTGGATCATGACCGCCGACGCGGACACCGCCGCCCGGTTCGGCCTGAGCCTGCCAACCGGGTTCGGCACCGACTACGCAGGAGTGGTGGACCAGGTCGGTGACGGGGTGACCGGGTTCGCGCCCGGTGACCGGGTATTCGGCGGCGCCCTGTCCCGCGCGGTCGCCGACTTCGTGGTGGTAGACGCAGCCGGGGGCATCGCGGCGAACGAGGCGCATCAGACCCCCGACGGCGTCGACGACCGCACCGCCGCCACCCTCACGATCGCGGGCCGCACAGCGGCCGCCGCCCTCGCCGTGGCCGGCCCCGGCCCGGGCGACACGGTGCTGATCGGCGGCGCGGCGGGCGGGGTCGGGGTATTCGCGGTCCAGCTGGCCCGGCTCGCCAGGGCGCGGGTGATCGGGACGGGATCGGCGACATCGTCCGATTTCCTGCGCGGCCTCGGGGCCGAGCCGGTCGCCTACGGCGAGCGGCCTGGCCGACCGGGTCCGGGCCCTCGCTCCCGCCGGTGTCACCGCCGCCATCGACCTGCACGGGACAGAGACAGTGCACGCCGCAAGGGAACTCGGTGTCCCAGACGCCCGCATCTGCACCATCGCCGCGCAAGTCGACGGCGTGTCGCCCGCCAATGGCGCGAACGCCGTCCCCGGCGCCCTGGAAGAGATCGCCCGCCTGGTCGCGGCGGGCCAACTCCGGGTGCCTATCGCGGCAAGCTTCCCGGTCGAGCAGATCCGCCCCGCGGCCGAGCTCCAGGCCGGGCGGCACGTGAAAGGCAAGGTCGTCATCGACCTCTAGAGCGATCCTTGGTCGCTAGGCGGGGCCGCTGGCGACGCGGTCGCGGATGATGAAGCGCTGGATCTTGCCCATCGAGTTGCGCGGCAGGTCGTCCCAGACCTGGACCTCCCGCGGGCACTTGTAGCCGGCCAGCCGGGCCCGGCAGAACGCGGTGACCTCGCCGGGGTCGGGTGCGGTCCCCGGCTCGGGCACCACCACCGCGACCACGACCTCGCCCCAGCGCGGGTCCGGCTTGCCGATCACGGTGACGTCGCGGACCTGCTGGTGGCTGATCAGCACCCGCTCGACCTCGGCGGCGTAGACGTTCTCGCCGCCGCTGATGATCAGGCCGTTCTTCCGGTCGATGATCCGCAGCCGGCCGTCCTTCTCCAGCACCCCGATGTCGTCCGAGCGCAGGAAGTCCCCCGACCACGCGGCGGCGGTGGCGTCGGGCCGGTTCAGGTAGCCGGAAAAATGGGCCAGGGTCTTCACGGCCACCTCGCCCTGCTCCCCCGGCGGGACCGGGTTGCCCTCCGGGTCCAGGATCGCGATCTCGCAGCCGAGCGTGGAGTACCCGACGGTGGCGTCCGCGAGGGTCTCCGGGCGCTTGACCTCGTCGGTGGCGAATCCGGCTTCGGTCCACCCGTAGGTCTCGGTGATCCGGGCGTTCGGGAACATGGCGAACGCGTCGGCGAGTGCCTCGGGTGACACCGAGGCGGCCGCCGTCATCATGGCCCGCATGCTGGTCAGCGGGGGACGGCCGCGGCGCTGCCACTCCTCGGTCATCATCGAGGTCATCGACGGCACCAGGAACGCCGTGGTGGCTGTCCCGGCGAACTCGTCGCAGGCCCGGGCGGCGTCGAACGACGGCATGATCCGGATCCGGCCGCCGATCATCAGCGTGCCGAAGGCGAAGCTGCAGTAGGACATGTGGAACAGCGGGCCGGGCACCAGCATGACGTCGTCCCAGTTCAGCCCGAGCTGCCAGCCCCAGCGCATCGCGTTGATCAGCCAGGTGTCGTTGGTCATCGCCGCGCCCTTGGGCGCCCCGGTGGTACCCGAGGTGTAGAAGACGGCCGCCATCCGGTCGCCCTTGGCCGGGTCCGGGATAGCCGGGTCGCGCAGGCTGCCCGGGGTGGGCAGCGGGGCCGGGTCGGTGACCGTGACGGCGTGGTCCGCGGCGGCCGCCACCGCCTCGGCCATGGGCAGCAGGTCCCCGCCGGAGAAGATGCGGGCCGCCCCCGAGTCGTTGACGATGTGCAGGATCTCCGGGTGCGCGAGCCGCGTGTTGACCGGCACGATCGCACAGCCCGCGAGCTGCCCGGCCAGGTAGATGAGCAGTGCGTCGGTCCCGTTGCCCAGCAGCGTGGCGGCCACCGGCCCGTGCGGTCCCGGCCCGACCTCGCGCAGCGCGTCGGCCAGGGCCGAGACCCGCAGCCACATCTCCCGGTACGTGTAACTCTCCGGTGCGGCGCCGAGTACCTCGATGGCCTGGCGGTCCGGGAAGGACCGGACGTTCATCGCGATGAAATCCGCGAGGGTGAGCTTCATGGCTGCCTCCGGCCCGCGTCGCCCGGCGTGGCCCGGGCCGCAATGCGACTGATTGATTCTGACGTCGGATTCAACTACTGTCAATGAGCGGGGAAAGGGGCAGCGCATGCGGGACGTGGCGATCACCGGGATCGGCGTCATCTCCTGCATCGGCCAGTCCGCCGACGAGTACTTCACCCGGCTCGACGCGGGTGAGCACGGCGTGGTCGCCGCGCCCTGGGCCGAACCGGAGGCCGGCAAGTACGCCTGGATCGCGCCGGTGCCGGACTTCGACCCGGCCACGTGGCTGGACGAGCGGGTGATCGCGGGCTCGGACACCTTCACCCAGCACGCCCTGGCCGCCAGCATCCAGGCGGTGCGCGACGCGGACGGGGACTTCGACCCGCTGCGCACCGGGGTGGTGCTGGGCGTCACGATGGCCGGCGCGCGGGCCCTGCTCGACGCCCAGCGACTGCTGGACACCGAGGGCCCCGACGCGGTGCCGCGGAAGCTGAACATCCAGGTCTGGCCGAACATGGCGGCCGGGCAGATCGCTATCCACTACGGGCTGCACGGCCCGCTGCTCACCGTCTCCTCCGCCTGCGCCTCCTCGCTGGACGCGATCGGCACCGGCGCCCGGATGATCGAGAGCGGGCAGGCGGACGTGATCATCGCGGGCGGCACCGAGTGCGGCCTGGCCCCCGCGCTGGCCTACAGCCAGCGCAGCTACGGGATGTCCAGCCCGCCGGACCGGGCGGACCGGGCCAGCCTGCCCTTCGACGTGCACCGCTGCGGGGTGGTCGAGGGGGCCGGGGCGGCCGTGGTGGTGCTGGAGAGCGCCGAGCGGGCCGCCCGGCGCGGCGCGCACGTCTACGGCCTCGTCACCGGGTACGCGTCGCTGTCCGAAGGGTTCCACCCCTCCTCGCCGGAGCCGTCCGGCCGGTGGGAGGCCGAGGCCATGCGCCGCGCGCAGCGTGACGCGGGACTGCCGGGCCCGCAGGCCGTGGACGCGGTGATCGCGCACGCCACCGCGACACCCGCGGGCGACCTGGCCGAGGCCCGGGCGATCAACGACGTGTTCGGCGAGCACGCCGCGGAACTCCCGGTCACCTCGATCAAGGGCCATGTCGGGCACACCGGCTCGGCCAGCGGTGTGATGGGCCTGCTCGCTGGGCTGCACGGGATGCAGGCGGGCACGCTCGTGCAGGTCGCGGGGACCACCGAGGTGGAGCCGGTGGCCCGCTTCCGGGTCGTCACTCACGCGCCCGCCAAGGCCGACATCGACGTGCTGCAGGTCAACGGGTTCGGCTTCGGCGGTCAGGACGCCTGCCTGATCGTCACCCGGGCCTGATCAGGACACCTCAGCCGGCACCGAAGTCCCGGCTGCGGCAGGCGCGTCCCAGTCGATCCGGTACCGCTGCTCCCGCCCCATGACCTTCTCGAAGTTCATCAGCTTGAAGAAGATCGGCATCAGCGCATACATCGCCTTGCGCGCGACCGGCCCGGGCGTCTTAGCGCTGTTCGTCCGGGCGCCCCGCTTCGTGATCCTCTCCACCCGCTCCCGCCGCAACAGCTCGTAGGCACTGAACGCCGATGCGGGATCGGGCAGGTCCCGCAGGCAGCGCGCCAGCTGGATGGCGCTCTCGATCGCCAGCGACGCGCCCTGGCCGGTGCTGTTGGACGGCGCGTGGACGGCGTCGCCGGTCAGCACCATGCGACCGCGGTACCAGTGCGGGACGGGCGGCATGATGTGGATCGCGCCGGTGATGTCGAGCGTTTCCGCAGTGCTGCGGTTGGCCAGCAGCTCGCCCGGAAGGTCGCCCGCGTACGTGTCGCGCAGCGTCTGCAGCCACTGCCCGGCCGGGATCGCGCGGGCCTCGGCCAGTGACATGTACTGCTTCGACGGCAGGTTCGCGCCCCAGGTCACCCGGCCGTCCGCCATCTTCCAGAACAGGTAGTACGCACGCTTGCCGAAGGCGAACGTCATGACGCCAGGTTCGGGGTCGAGGTCGGGGCTGGCCTCGGCGTAGCCCTGGAAGCCGAGCAACCCCGTGTAGCCAGCGCCGGGAGCTTCCGGGTCGATCAGGGTTCTGACGGTGGAACGGACGCCGTCGGCGCCGATCAGGACGTCGGCGGTGGCGGCGGTGCCGTCGGCGAACCTCGCCGTGACCGAGTCCTGGGCGTCGTCCACCGCGACCAAGCGCTTGCCGTACTCGAAGCGGACGCCCGACTCGACCGCCCGGTCGTGCAGGACCCGGTGCAGGTCGCCGCGGCCGACGACCTGGAGCGGCTCCACGCCCGCCAGGCTGGGCAGCCGGCGGGTCTTCTCCCCGACGTCCATGACCGTCCCGGTGATCGGTGTGGCGAGGGCCCGGACGGCGTCGTCGGCGCCGATGATGCCGAGGGCGGCCAGGCCGTTGGGCGCCAGGGCCAGGCCGCCGCCGATTCCCTCGGCCAGGGTGGGGTAGGCCTCGTAGACCGTCGCCTGGATGCCGGCCTTGAGCAGGGCGGTCGCGGCGACTGGGCCGGCGATCCCGCCGCCGATGACCAGTGCGCTGCGGACTTTGGACGTGGCTGTAGACATGGGTTCTCTCCTGCGTGTGGTGTTCGTCGGTTGTTCTGCGCCCGAGATCACGCACGGGGAACCCAGCTATCCTTTGGTTGCCACCTCGTGGCCGGGTTCGTCTCGTGCGGGCGTCGGTTCGCGGGTGCTGGACGGGATGGCTGCGAGCAGCCGCCCCGGGTCCCGGCGGCGGTGTTGCCGCACCGCCTCGGGACCATTTATCGCTACCTAGTCGCCTGCCACCCCCCTCTGCGCGAGTTCGGCCAGTTCCGGGGGCATCTCGCCGCCGTCGTGCAGGGCCCGCCACATCGCGAGGTCGGGGAAGTTTCCGGAGGTCAGCTCCTCCAGGAGGGCGCGGACCCAGGCCGCCTCCGCCTCGACCATCGCCACGGCGAACTGGTCCTCGACCAGGAACAGGCGGGGAATCTCCTTGAGGTGCTCGGTGATCGCCGCCTGACGTGCGGCGATCGACTCCTCCAGGTGACCGAGCCGGGTCCGCAGGAGGTCCATCACCTCGTCTGGGGACAGGATCATCTGTACGGAGAGCCCGGCGGCGAACTTCGGGTGCTCGGGCTCCGGTGTGGACAGCAGTTCCCGGGTCCAGTCGAGCATCTCCTGCCGCCCGGCCTCGGTGATCTGGTAGACCGTCCGCTCCGGGCGGGCACCCTGCCGGCTGGTGCCGACCACCTCCAGGAAGCCGTGCTTCGCCAGGTTCTGCACCACCGTGTAGAGGGACCCCCACTTGACGTCCATGTCCTGGTCTTTGCCGCGGGCCCGGATCACGGACGCGATCTCGTAGCGGTGCATCGGCTGCTGGACGACGGTGGCCAGCACGGCCAGGGCCATCAGGTTGTCAACTTTGCGCTTCGCGGCCATCGGGGTCTCCCTCCATTACTCGTCTACAAATATATGTCAGCGAGTATTCGTTGGCAACCCCGGGACCGGGTCAGTCAGGCGGCCACTTGAAGCCGAACGCCCCGTCGCGCCGCGCGTCCTCGGCGACCGCCTGCAGTTCCTCGTCGCTGAGGCCGGCCTGGGCCAGCACCTCGGCCGTGGCGTCCGGCGCGGCCCCGTCGCGGCCCCGCTCCCCTGGCGTGCGGGAGAACCGCGGCACCGGCGGGAGCGGCCCGTTCGCGCTGGACACCTCGCCCGGCGTGAGCACCGGGGTGACGCAGGCGTCGATTCCAGCGAACGCGGCGGTCCACTCGTCCCGGCTCGCGGTGGCGAACCGGTCGCCGATGACCTGGGACAGGCCCGGCCAGGTGGCCGGGTCGAACCGGTCAGCCGGGCGGGGCGCGGGCAGCCCGAGCCCGTCCCACAGCGCGGTGAAGAATCCGTCCTCGACCGCGCCCACCGCCACGTACTGCCCGTCGGCGCAGCGGTAGCAGCGGTAGAACGGCGCCGCGCCGGTGGTGAAACCGAGCCCGCGTTCGGGCAGCAGCGGGGTTCGCCACGCGTTCAGCCACGTCTCCATCATGGACAGCACGCCGTCGGTCATCGCGGCGGTGATGTGCTGCCCGTGCCCGGAGCGGTCCCGCTCGACGAGCGCCGCGCAGATGCCGAACCCGGCCAGCAGGCCCCCGCCGGCCAGGTCGGCCACCACGTTGAGCGGCAGTGCCGGTGGGCCGCCCGCCGGTCCCATCGCGCCGAGCAGCCCGGTCACGGCCAGGTAGTTGATGTCGTGCCCGGCCGCCTGGGCCGCCGGGCCGGCCGGGTCGTAGCCGGTCACCGAGCAGTAGACCAGCCGCGGGTTCACCTGGCTTAGCTCCGCGTAACCCGCGCCGAGCCGGTCGGCTACGCCCGGGCGGAATCCCTCGATCAGGACGTCGGCGGTGGCGACCAGCCGGTGCAGGGCCTGGCGGCTGGCCGGGCGCTTGAGGTTCAGGTGCACGAACCGCTTGCCCCGGGCGTAGTCCACGGGGACCTGCCCGGCGCGGCCCCCGGTGACCGCGATGACCTCGGCCCCCAGGTCGGCCAGCAGCATGCTCCCGTAAGGCCCGGGCGCGAGACGGCTCAGGTCGATGACCCTGATCCCGGCCAGGGGACCGCCGGTCGCCGGGCCGCCGGTCGCCGGGCCGCCGGTCGCAGGCCCGCCCGTCGTGGCCGCCGGATCAGTCACTGTTCCCCCTCGGTGGAGATGGCCCGGACCGAAATACCGGCCGCGGCCCGGTCCCAGACGCCCGGCCCGGCCCCGGAGGCCCGGAGCACCTGCCGCTGGATCTTGTTCGTGGCGCTGCGGGGCAGTTCGGGCAGCACCTCGACGTACCTCGGCACCATGTAGTGCGGCAGCGCCCGGACCAGGTGCCTGATCAGGTCGGCTTCGTCCAGCCCGGTCTCACCCGGCACCGGCCCGGGAACCGGGACCACGCACAGCTTGATGTCGTCGTCGCTCTCGAACGACGAGGCGACACCCACGGCGGCACAGTCCTGGACCTGCGGGTGCGCGGACGCGGCGGACTCGATGTCGTAGGCCGACACGTTCTCGGCCCGGCGCCGGATCCGGTCGCCGGACCGCTCGGCGAAGTACAGGTAGCCGTCTGGGGTCAGGTAGCCGAAGTCGCCGGAGTGGAACCGGAGGTTCCGCCAGGCGGCCACGGTCTGGCCGGGCATGCCCAGGTAGCCCTGCATCACCACCCAGGGCTCGCGGGGCCGGACGGTGATCTCGCCGACCTGCCCCGCAGGGAGCACCTCGTCGGTCTGCGGATCGACGATGCGCACCTCCAGCAGGTCGTCGCGTGGGCGCCCGCAACTGCCGGGGCGCAGCGGCTCCTGGTAGGGCCGCATGGTCGCGCAGGTCACCTCGGTCATCCCCCAGGTGTCGATGGCCCGGACGCCGAACCGCCGCTCGAAGTCCTCGGCGATCCTGGCCGGCAGCGGCGCGGTGAGGATCGTGCGCAGCGGGTTGTCGGCGTCGTCGGGCCGCTCCGGCTGGCGGTAGATGGCTTCCAGCATGGGCCCGTGCCCGATGGTGGCGGTGGCCCCGTACCTGCGGGCCCGGTCCAGGAACGCAGCCGGGTCGAACCGGCGGTCCAGCACGACCGGGCAGCCGGCCAGCAGCGCCGTGTACACCGAGCCGAACCGGGTCATGTGGAACATGGGATGGAAGCAGTAGAAGACGTCCCGGTCGGTGATCCGCAGGCCGTCCACGATCTCCTGGGCGATCGCGTAGGTCTGGGCGTGCGTCATGACCACGCCCTTGGCCGGTCCGGTGGTCCCGGAGGTGAACAGGACCGACGCGGTATCCCGGCAGGTCACCCGCTCTCCGTGGAACGGACCCCCATCCGGTACCGGGCCGGCCGCCACGGTGGAAAGCGGAATCACCCGCAGGCCGGCCGGGACGGATAGGTCCGGCGCCGCGTCGCCGAGCAGGACCACTGTCTCCAGGTCGGGCAGGTCGGCGGCGACCTCGGCGATGCGCGGCAGGAACGACGGGTCGGCGATCATCAGCCGGGCGCGGCACAGGCCGACGCCGTGCGCCAGGCTCGCGCCGCGGTAGGCGGTGTTCAGCGGCACGTCAGCCGCCCCGGCCAGATTCACCCCCAGCCAGGCGTGCACCGACGGCGCCGAAGTCTCGGCCAGCAGCGGCACCAGGTCGCCCGGGGCCACGCCGAGCCCGGCGAGCTGGCCTGCGATCCGCTCCGCGGCCGCCAGCACCTGGCCAAACGTCTCGCCAGGCCCGTCCTCGACCCGTAGGAACGGCGCGCCAGGCCGCTCACCGGCCCGGTCGCGGAGCAGGCGCGGCAGCACCCGGTCCCCCGTCGCGGCCCAGCCGGCGGTCATGCCCGCGCCTGCCTGGTCAAGTCCGCGGGGCGGCGGACGGGTGGCTGAGCGCCGCCCGGACCTGCCGCTCCGCCTCGGCGTTCAGCACCGCGTGCAGGTCCAGCTCCTCGGCGTCGTTGAGGTTCTGCTTGATCCCGGCGAGGACGTGCGGCGGTGCCTGCGCCAGGCGCCCGGCCAGGCCGGCCACCTGGCCCGCCAGGGCGCCGTCCGGCACGACCTCGCCGACCAGGCCCATGCTGAGGGCCACGGCCGCGCTGATTTTTTCGTTGCGGAAATAGAGGTCGCGGGCGCGGCCCGCACCCACGAGGCGGGCCAGCAACCAGGTGCCGCCGAAGTCCCCGGTCAGCCCCGCGCTGAGGAACGCGGTGCGGAACACCGCGGACTCGGCGGCGATCCGCAGGTCGCACGCGCAGGCCCAGGACAGCCCGGCGCCCGCGCAGGGACCGTTGACCGCCGCGATGGTCGGCTTGGGCATCTCGTGCAGCAGCTCGGTGGTCCGGTGCAGCCGCCGCAGCTGCGCGACGCTGGCCCCGGGGCTGCGCGGTTCCGCGAACTCCCCCATCGCACCCAGGTCACCACCCGCGCAGAAACCCCGGCCGGCGCCGGTCAGCACCAGCACCCGGACCGCCTCGTCCGCGCTGACCTGCTCCAGGAGGTCCAGGACCGCGGCGATCAGCTCCTCGGTCATCGCGTTCAGCCGGTCCGGCCGGTTGAGCGTGATCGTGGCCACCGGCCCGGACATCTCGAAGCGCACCGTGTCGGTCATCGGTCTCCTCCCGCCGCGCAGGCGTGTGCCTGCGCCGCCTATAGTCCGCCATCGAGGACCCGCCGCGCGGCCTGGGCCCGCATCCCGGGCTGGCGCGCGAGCAGGTCCATGTCCGCCCCGGAGGCCCCCATGTCCCCGGACTGGTGCCGGGTGTAGACGCCTTCGGCCATGCAGGCCACCTTCCAGTGCGCCAGGGCCACGTAGAAACTCAGGTCGACGTCCGGCCGGCCGGTGCGTTCGGCGTACCGGGCCGCGACGTCGCGGCGGCTGGGGAAGCCCGGCGCGTCGGTCGGCGCCGGCGGGAGCTGGCCGGCCTCCTGGGGCTCGGTCCAGTAGGCGAGGGCGAGGCCGAGGTCGGCGAGCGGATCCCCCACCGTGGCCAGCTCCCAGTCGAGCACCGCGCTGATCCGGCGGGCGGGGTCGAGGATGACGTTGTCGAGCCGGTAGTCCCCGTGGATCAGGGACACCGCGGGCTGGTCCGGGACGCGGGCGGTGAGCTCGGTGTGCAGCTCCTCCAGGAGGGGCAGGTCCCGGACGCGGATCTCCTGCCACTGCCGGTACCAGCGGCGGAGCTGGCGGCCGGCGTAGGAGCCGTCACGGGCCATCGCGGCCAGGCCGGTCGCGTCCAGGTCCACGGCGTGGATCTGGGCCAGCACGTCGAACAGCCCGTAGGCGACCGCGGTGAGATCGGCGGCGGGCAGCCCCGCCGTGTCGGCCGGGGTCCGCAGGACCTGGCCGGGGACGAAGGACATGACGAAGAACGGTGCGCCGTTCCACCGGGGGTCAGAGGTCCGGCCGAGCACCGCCGGGACCGGGACGCCGGTCCCGGCCAGCGCGGCCATGATCCCGCCTTCCCGGTCCATGTCGTGCGCGGTGGCCAGCACGTGGCCGAGCGGGGGGCGCCGGAGCACCCACTGCTCCCCGGCCGCATCGCTGACCAGGAAGGTCAGGTTGGAATAGCCACCGGCGAGCCGCTCGAACCGCAGCGGGGGCGCGGCGCCCAGGGTCGCCGCGAACCAGTCCGTGAGCGGGCCGGCCGCGACGCCTGCTGCCGGGTCACCGGCCACTGGACCACCGCTCAGGGGTCACCGGTGGCCAGGTCACCGGGTCACTGGTCACTGCGGTCCCGCGAAGCGCTGGCGGACCTCGAACTTGCGGATCTTCCCGGACGGCGTCATCGGGAACGAGTCCACGAAGAACCACTGCCTCGGGGTCTTGAACCGGGCCAGGTGCTCCCGGCAGAAGGCGGCCAGCTCGTCCGGGTCGGGCGGGGCGTCGGGCTGGGCGGGCCGGATCACCGCCGCGACCTGCTCACCCCAGTGCGGGTCCGGCACCCCGATGACCGCGACCTCGGCCACCCCGGGATGGCCGGCCAGCAGCTGCTCGATCTCGAGCGCGTGGATGTTCTCGCCGCCCCGGATGATGATGTCCTTCAGGCGGCCCGCGATGCGCAGGTACCCGCGGCCGTCCATCGTCCCGGCGTCGCCGGTGTGCAGCCAGCCCTGGCCGTCGATCGTGGCCGTGGTGGCGTCCGGCATGTCCCAGTAGCCGACCATGTTCTGGTAGCCGCGGGCGCAGATCTCGCCTTCTTCCCCCACGCCGGCCGGCTCGCCGGTGACCAGGTCGGCGATCTTCACCTCGACGTGCGGTATGGGCTGCCCGAGGGTCTCCGCCTGGTCTTGAGGGCTGTCCGCCGTCTGGGTCTGGCTGAGCACGCCGTGCAGCTCGGCCTGGCCGAACAAGATGGTGAACCCGCAGCCGAGGGTCTGGGTGGTGCGGCGGACCAGCGTGTCGGGCACCTTGGCCCCGCCTGACATCACGGTGCGCAGCGACGAGACGTCACGCGGCTGGCGGTCGTAGTTGTCGAGCATGGCCAGCAGGATGGTCGGCACGGTCAGCACCATGCTGCCGTGCTCCGCCTCGATCAGCTCCAGCACCAGGCCCGGGTCGAACTGCGGCACCACCACGTGCGCGGCGCGGCGGGCCAGGCAGCCGATCCCGGCCAGGACGCCGCCCCCGGTGTGAAACAGCGGGATCGGGTTGATCCAGGTGTCCCCGTCCTGGAAGCCCGCCCGCTCTGCCGACAGCCCGGCCGCGTTGACCAGCCCCAGATGGTGCAGCATGGCCCCCTTGGCGAAGCCGGTCGTGCCCGAGGTGTAGATGATCAGGGCCGGGTCGGTCGGCTTGAGCCGCGGCAGCGCCGGCCGCCCCGGGCCGCTGGCGGCGAACTCGTCCCAGTCCGCGAAGCAGACGGCCTCGCGCAGCGCACGCAGGTCCGGGCGGACCTGGTGCACCACGTCCACCATGGACACGCCGCGGTGGCTGGTGCCGTGGAGCAGCCCCGCCACCCCGGACTGGGCCAGGGCGTACCTCAGCTCGGCCGCGCGGTACTGCGGGTTGATCGTGACCAGGACGACGCCGGCCAGGGCCGCGCCCAGCTGGAGCATGACCCACTCCGGACGGTTCACCTCCCAGACCGCGACCCGCTCCCCCGGCTCGAACCGGGCCAGCAGGGCGCCGGCCACGTCCTCGGCGATGTCCAGCAGCTCGGCGTAGCTCCACCGGCGGCGGTCCGCCGCCTCGGCCTGGCCGTCGACCAGGGCGACCCGGCCAGGCACCTGCCCGGCCACCCGCCGCAGCAAGTCACCCACGGTGATCTCGTCGAGGGGCACGCGAGCGTCAGCAGGCCAGTAGGACGTGGTCAGCACTGACTTCCTCCACCCGCTCGGTGGCCAAGATTCAACACGAACTTGATATTGACGTCAAGGTCATGTTATGTCGATTCGGGCCGGTCCGGCGCGGTCTTGGGAACCCGCGCGGGCCGGCGTAGTGTCCGGTACAGACCCTGCGGGGGAATATGGAGTCTGCGATGCCTGCTCAGAATCGCTTCCTGGAAGGCCCGTTCGCCCCGGTGACCGAGGAGGTCACCGCCCTCGACCTGCCGGTCACCGGCCAGGTGCCGGCCGCCCTGAACGGGCGGTACCTGCGGAACGGGCCGAACCCCATGGGCCTGGAGGACCCGAACTACCACTGGTTCACCGGCGACGGGATGGTGCACGGGGTCCGGCTGCGCGACGGCCGGGCGGAGTGGTACCGCAACCGCTGGGTCCGTTCCCGGGCGGTCGCCCAGGCTCGCGGCGAGGCCTGGCCGGCGGGCCCGGTGCACGAGGGAATGGACTTCGCCGCCAACACGCACGTCGTGGCCAACGCCGGCCGCGTCCTGGCCACGGTGGAGTCCGGGCCGCTGCCGTACGAGCTCTCCGCCGAGCTGGACACCGTGGGGCCGTGCGACTTCGGCGGGACGCTGCCCGGCGGGTTCGCCGCGCACACCAAGGCCGACCCTGGCTCCGGGGAGCTGCACGCGATCGCGTACTACTGGGCCTGGGACCACGTCCAGCACCTGGTGGTCAGCCCGGCCGGCCAGGTGACGGCGGCGGTGAACATCCCGCTGGCCGGCGGCCCGATGATGCACGACTTCGCGCTGACCGCCAGCTACCTGGTGCTCTTTGACCTGCCGGTCACGTTCAGCATGGACGCCGTGTCGGCCGGGAAGAAGCTGCCCTACACCTGGAACCCCGCCCACCCGGCCCGGGTCGGCCTGCTGCCCCGCGGCGGCAGCGCGGCCGACATCCGCTGGTTCGACGTGGACCCGTGCTGGATCTTCCACACGCTGAACGCCTACGACGACGACTCCGGCCGGGTGGTCGTCGACCTGTGCCGCTACCAGGGTGCCTACGACGTCTCCGCCTTGGACGGGAAGGGGCCGCTGACCTTCGACCGGTGGATCATCGACCCGGCCGCCGGGAAGGTCGCCCAGCAGCGCCTCGATGACCGGCCCCAGGAGTTCCCCCGCGTCAGCGACCAGTTCATCGGCCGGCCCCACCGGTACGGCTACAGCGCGGTCATCGGAGAGGTGAACCGGGCTGTGGTCACGCCCGGCGGTGACTTCGCCGACCAGGCGTTCTCCAACGCCCTGCTCAAGCACGACCTGGCCCGCGGCAGCACCGAGGCGCACGAGTTCGGCCCCGACGCCACCGCGGGCGAGGCCGTCTTCGCACCTGCTGTCCCCGGGGGCGACGAGGACGAGGGCTACGTCATGGCGTTCGTGCACAATCCGGACCGCGG
The DNA here is from genome assembly GCA_963781085.1 of uncultured Actinomycetes bacterium. Taxonomy (GTDB): domain Bacteria; phylum Actinomycetota; class Actinomycetes; order Streptosporangiales; family Streptosporangiaceae; genus RYN-230. The sequence goes on along the minus strand of CAWAES010000013.1, from coordinate 91,857 downwards.
TGCGGCCGACCTGGTCATTCTCGCGGCCCAGGACTTCACCGGCGAGCCCGTCGCGCGGGTCCACCTGCCCGCCCGGATCCCGCTGGGGTTCCACGGCAGCTGGGTCCCGGATCTCTAGGGGCCTGGGCTTTCATCCTTCAGGCCGCCAGGCCCTCAGGCTTGCGCGGTGGGCCGGACGACGATCTCACCCACGTCCACGTCGGCCGGCTGCTCGATCGCGAACGCGATGGCGCGGGCGACGGCGGCCGGCGGCATCCCGAACGCGTCCCGGGCCCGCGTGAGCTGCTCTCTCACCCGCTCATTGGTCATGCCTGCCGCGAAGTTCGTCCGGGTCATGCCGGGCGAGATGACCGTCACCCGCAACCGGTCGCCGGCCTCCTGGCGCAGCCCTTCGGAGATGACCCGCACGGCCGCCTTCGTGCCCGAGTAGACCGACTGGTCCGGCACGGTCCGGAGGGCGGCCGTGGACGCGGTGTTGACGAAGTGCCCGGAGCCCTGCTGCCGGAACACCGGCAGCGCGGCGGCGATGCCGTACAGCACACCCTTGAGATTGACGTCGACCATTTCCATCCAGTCGTTGACGCACAGTTCGTCAAAGGGGGAGATGGGCATCACGCCAGCGTTGCTGACCAGGACGTCGAGCCGCCCGAACCGGGCGCAGGCCAGCCCGACCAGTCCGGACAGGTCGCCGCGCCGCCGTACGTCGGTCGGCGCGTAACAGGCTTCACCGCCCGACGCGGTGATGCGGCCGGCCAGCGCCTCCAGCCGCTCGGGGCCGCGCGCCCCGAGCACGACCTTCGCGCCGCGCTCGGCGAGGAGCAGCGCGGTCGCCTCGCCGATGCCGCTGGTCGCCCCCGTGACCGCCACGACCTTGCCGTCGAGTCCCGGCATCATGTTCTCCTCCCGGCCGCCGCGTGGCCCGTCCCTGGTACCGGCGGCGGCTATGACGTGTACCGTTGAAACGGAGATGTCTCCGCTACGTCGGGAAGGTTACCGGAGACCTCTCCGTTTAGCAAAGGGACACCGGCGGGCAAGACAGGGACGCCCGGGACAGGCGGTGACGCCACGATGGCCGGTAACAGGAGTGATGGCGTGAGCGAGACTGTGCGCCCGCCGATGCGGTCGGACGCGGAGCAGAACCGGGCCCGGATCCTGGAGGCCGCGCGGACGGCCCTGGCAGAGTCGGCCGACGCCTCGCTGAACTCCATCGCCAAGCTGGCCGGCGTGGGCCCCGGCACGCTGTACCGGCATTTCCCGAACCGGGAAGCTCTCATGCTGGCGGTGTACCGCGAGGACGTCCGCCAGCTGGTCGAGGCGGCTCCCGCGCTGCTCGCGGCCCATCCGCCGGCCGAGGCGCTGCGCCTGTGGCTCGGCCACCTCGCCCCCTACGGCCGGATCAAGCACGGCCTGGCCCAGATCCTGGACGCCGCGACGAGCGCGGACCTGGCCGGTGAGAGCTATGGGCCGGTGGTCGGCGCGATCACGCTGCTGCTGGACGCGGGCAAGGACGCCGGGACCGTGCGGCCGGACATCGACGCCGACGAGCTCCTGCTCCTGGTCGGCTTCCTGTGGCGCATCGAGCCCGGCCCGGACTGGGACGCGCGGTCCCGCCACATGCTCGGCCTGGTGATGGACGCCCTGCACGGGCCGCCGCGGGCCGGGGCCTGATAGCGGCCCGGGCGAGGCTGGACGCCTGGGCGCCAGGGGGTAAGGGTGGGAAGAGCGCCGGACTAGCCCCTCACCACTGCGGGAGGTCACTGATGACGGCAACCCTGCCATTCACCGAGATCGCGGCCGGGGTGACCGCCTGGCTGTCGGAGTTCGGGGACGCACTGGCCGCGGGCGACCCGGCAGCAGCGGCGGGCCTGTTCACCGAGGACTGCTACTGGCGGGACCTCGTCGCGTTCACCTGGAACATCAAGACGCTCGAAGGCCGTGCGGCGATCGCCGGGATGCTGACCGAGACGCTGCCCTGGGTCCAGCCGGGCAACTGGAAGATCACCGGCGGCGAGGAGCCGGCCGAGGCGGAGGGGATGGCCGGGGTAGTCGAGTCGTGGATCGACTTCGAGACGGCGGCCGGCCGTGGCTGGGGACACCTGCGCTTGCGTGACGGCCGGTGCTGGACCTTGCTGACCACGCTCTATGAGCTGAGGGGCCACGAGGAGCGCCACGGGCCGAGCCGGCCGAAGGGCGTCCAGCACGGCGCGGACCCGGCCCGGACCAGCTGGCTGGAAGACCGCGAGCATGAGGCGGCCGGGCTGGGATTCGCCGAGCAGCCGTACGTGCTGATCGTCGGGGGTGGCCAGGCCGGCATCGGCCTCGGCGCCCGGCTCCGTCAGCTCGGCGTGCCCACGGTCATCGTCGACAAGCACGTCCGCGCTGGCGACCAGTGGCGCAGCCGGTACAAGTCACTGTGCCTGCACGACCCGGTCTGGTACGACCACATGCCGTACCTCAAGTTCCCCGACAACTGGCCGGTCTTCTCCCCCAAGGACAAGATCGCCGACTGGCTCGAGTCCTACGCGACGATCATGGAGCTCAACTACTGGCCGAACACCGAGGCGACGAGCGCGGCCTACGACGAGCAGGCCGGCGAGTGGACGGTGCACGTCGCCCGGGACGGCCTGCCGCTTGTGCTCCGCCCGGCCCAGCTTGTGCTGGCCACCGGGATGTCGGGCCGGCCCAACATCCCGGCCTTCCCCGGCATGGACACCTTCCGCGGCGACCAGCATCATTCCTCAGCCCACCCGGGCCCGGACGCCTACCGGGGCCGGCGGTGCGTGGTCGTCGGCTCGAACAACTCGGCGTTCGACATCTGCGGCGCGCTGTGGGAGAACGGCGCGGACGTCACCATGGTGCAGCGCTCGTCCACGAACATCGTGCGGTCCGGCACGCTGATGGACATCGGGCTGGGCGCGCTCTACTCCGAGGAAGCCGTCGCGTCCGGGATGACGACCGACAAGGCGGACATGGTGTTCGCGTCGATCCCGTACCGGGTCATGCACATGTTCCAGACCCCGCTGTACGACCAGATGCGCGAGCGGGACCAGGAGTTCTACGACCGGCTCGAGGCGGCCGGCTTCGACCATGACTGGGGCGACGACGGCTCTGGCCTGTTCATGAAGTACCTGCGCCGGGGCTCGGGATACTACATCGACACAGGCTCGGCCGACCTCGTCGCGAATGGGGACGTAGCGCTCGCACGGGGCCAGGTTGACCATCTGACCGAGGACGCCGTCGTGCTGGAAGACGGCACGACTCTCCCTGCTGACCTGGTCGTGTACGCGACCGGTTATGAGTCGATGAACGGATGGGCGGCCGAGCTGATCTCACCGGAAGTGGCCGGCAAGGTGGGCAAGTGCTGGGGGCTGGGCTCAAACACCACCAAGGACCCCGGCCCGTGGGAGGGCGAGCAGCGCAACATGTGGAAGCCCACCCAGCAGGAAGCGCTCTGGTTCCACGGCGGCAACCTGCATCAGTCCCGGCACTATTCGCTGTACCTCGCGTTGCAGCTCAAAGCCCGGCAGGCGGGTATCCCCACGCCGGTGTACGGGCTGCAGGAAGTCCATCATCTGCGCTGACGCCCGGGGCGGACCAGGCGGGCGTTGACCGGCTCGATCGGGAAGCGGCGGTTGGCCAGGGCGACGCTGGGCTGCCCACCGTGGGTCCGCGACATCGGGCTGGAAAGACATGCCGTCAGCCTGTGTATCGATGCCGGTGAGCTTGAAGCTCTGCCCGCGGACCCAGCGGCAGCCGGAATCTGCCACCACTGGCGGTACCTCCTTCCGGGGTAGAGTCGCGAGCCTCGGCTCTGAGGGAGGAGGGGCATGCCGGAAGACACGCCCCCGGCGGCCTGCTGGGTGCCGGACTCGGTGAGCCTGCGGGCGACCAGCCCCGGGCCGCTGGACAACGTCACCGTCGCGGTCAAGGACATGATCAGCGTCGCGGGTCACGTGTCCTCGTTCGGCCACCCCCGGTGGCGGGCGACGCATGGCCCTGGCGAGGAGAATGCGCCGGTCCTGTCCGGTTTGCTGGCCGCGGGCGCATCCGTGGCGGGTCTGGCCAAGCTGGATCAGCTCGCCTACTCGCTGATCGGGAACGCGGGCGAGGGTGCGGCGCCGCTGAACTCGCGCTACCCCAGCCGGTTCACCGGCGGATCGTCCTCGGGCCCGGCGGCCGCGGTGGCCGCCGGGCTGACCGAGGCCGGCCTGGGCACCGACACCGCCGGCTCGATCCGGGTCCCCGCCGCAGCTTGCGGGCTGTTCGGCTTCCGGCCCACCCACGGCCTGGTCAGTACCCGCGGTGTCCTGCCGCTGGCCCCGTCGTTCGACGTCGTGGGGGTCCTTACCCGCCGCGCCGCGCCGCTCGGCCAGGTCATGGAAGTCCTGCTGGCCTCGTCGGGGGGGGCGCCTGGTGTGACGACGACCCGGACGGTCTGCGTGCCGTCCGACTGCCTGGCCGCGGTCAGTCCCGGGCTCTCCGCGGCGGTGCAGGCCACCGCCCGGGCCATCGCCGGGGCCACCGGCAGTGCTGTCTCGGAATGTCCGCTCAGTTCGTTCATTAACGAAGAGGTGGCGGACCTGTTCGCCCGGATCCAGGGTCGTGAGGTCTGGCAGACCCACGGTTCGTGGCTCACCGGGAACAGGCAGTTCCTGGCACCCGACGTGCGATCCCGCGTCGAACGGGCCGAAGCTCTCAGCAGCGCCGGGCCGGATCAGGCTGACGAGCAGGCCTGGCGCAGTTACCGGCGCGGCTGGGCCGGGCGCTGCCTGCTGACTCGGTCACCGTGCTGCCGGTGATCGCTGACCTCCCGCCGTTGCGCAGCGCCGGCCCGGAGGAACTTCTCGCGTTCCGGGCAGGCGCCCTCAGGTTCACCGCCCCGGCCAGCCTGGCGGGACGGCCGGAACTTGTCGTCCCAGTGCACCACCGCGCCAGCGGCCAGCGGTTCGGCGTGGGCATCCTCGGGCCGGAGTCCGGTGACCTGGCGCTGCTGCGGATCGCGCGGCTGATCTGCCCCGAAGGCCCGGTACTGGCCGTCTAGACGTCTGGCGGTGCCGCGTCCGCCGGTGTCCCTGATCCCCGGGATGGTCCCGGCGAGGTCGTTGCGGCAGGCACGGGCCGGAGTCGTTACGGCAGGTACAGATGGAGCCCCGGGGGCATGTGATCGGTGGCGGCGATCGTGCCGCGGAACACGCCGTTGATGTAGGCCGCGACGTTGGCCGGGTAGGCGCCGCCGGGGCTGTGCTCGGCGGTCAGGCGCAGGATCGCGGACGGCTGGCATTTGTGCCCGTCAGCAAGCTTGGCGAGGGACATCTGGCCGGCTGTGGTGTGCTCCATCATCGTGACTCCTGCCTAGGCGGCACTCGGGCTGGGCTTTGCCACGCCCCCCGATGGGCCGAGAATAGCTTTGCTACGCCCCCCCGGATGGGCCGACAATAGTCGCATGCGTGGTCGCCTCGGAAGGATGCTGGACGGCGCGGGCTGGTCGGTGGGCCTGGCCGCGGCGCTGTTCGCGTTCGCCTTGCTCTTCCTGGCCCTGGACTTCCAGTCCCCCCAAATCGTGCTCTGGACCGGCCAGCGCGCGGTCGGAACCGAGCAAAACGGCCTGGTCACCTTCTACTGGCACCACCACGCCTATACCGCCACGACACCCGGAAACGGGTCGGCCAAGGCCATGAGCGTCTACTTCCCGCCGGGCAATCCGGATGCCGCCGTCGCCGAGAGCATCCCGGACCGGCTCACCGCCGTGGCGCTCTTCGCTGTGCCGGTAGCCGCCGGCGTGGTCGTGCTGGCTGTCGGCCTGACCCGCAAGCGGCGGTGGGAGCGCCGGCTGAACCGCAAAGGCGCGACTTCTGCGTTCGGCGCTGGCCTCGACGAGGACTTCGTCGCCCGGCGGCTGCAGGAACGGCGGGGCAGTCATCAGGACCGCCAGTAACGCGGCGGTCCCGGGCGGACGGAATCGAGGCTGGGCTGCCCGCGGCGGGGCCGGGCTGCCCATGGCAGGGCTGGCGGCGGCCGAGCTAGCGGTGGGCTGGCCAGCCAGGCGTGCACGTCCCCGACGCGGTTCTCCATGAGGCTCAGGTGTCCCTCGTCATCGAACAGCCACGCCTCGGCCCCGGGGACATGCGCCGCTAGCCACTGACCATGACCGAAAGGCACGAACTGGTCGTGCCGGCCGTGCAGCAGCAAGACCGGAACCGATATCTGGGCCAGGTCGAAGCCCCACGGCCGCCCCTCCGCGAGGCTGTCGTCCCACCAGCCCTGGCCTCCCGGGGCGAGGCCCTCCCGCGTGGAGTAGACCAGGTAGTCGCCCAGCTCCCCGGCCAGAAGCGCCGCGTCGACCGGGGACAGGAGCGACTTCATCCCCTCGGCCAGCTCATCCGGTGACGCGCCCAGCATCGCCTCCCGGTCCTGGTCCAGCTTGGCCCGGGCGGCTTTCTCATCGGCCGCCATCAGGCGGAAGTCGTTGACGTTGTCCTGGCCCATGCCGTCGAACCAGTCGAGCCCATCCACCCCGTAAGGAGCCAGTGACGCCAGCGAGGCCACCGACGCGGCCAGGTCGGGAAGCAGGGCCGCGCACGCCAGCACGTGCGGCCCGCCGCCCGAGATCCCCCACATCGCCAGCCGCTCGATACCGAGTGCGGCGCAGATCGCCCGCACGTCGGCCGCGCAGTCGGCGACGCTGCGTCCCGGCTGGGCCGTCGAACCCCCGTAGCCAGGCCGGTCATAGCTGACCAGCCGCAGGCCGCGTTCGGCGGCGTCGCTGACGTTGCGGCCGTACAGCCGCCGGGAGTTCGGGGTACCCATGTGGACCAGCACCGGGTAGCCGTCCAGGTCACCAGATTCCGTGACGGCCAGCGCCCGGCCGTCTGCCGACTCGATAACGCGTTCCATGCTGCCCTTCCATACTCCGGTGACCGGTACTCCGTGACCGGGCCGTCCCTTCTGTGAACGCTACGCGCCCGGGACCCGGGAGTAACGGGACTTGCGCGACGGCGGCTGAGACCGAAGGCCGCCAGGCGGGTCAGCGTGGCGGCCCGGCCCCGCGTGCGTGGCGGCTCAGCCCGGCAGAGGCGAGCCGAACCGGATCAGGTTCCCATCCGGGTCGATGTGCGCGCCCTCGCGGAGCTGGTACGGAGTCGAGCAAACCGGCAGCGTCTGACCGCCGATACCAGGCCGGCTCCATTCCGCGTAGAGGGCGTCCGCGTCGCGCACATAGAGATACGCCGACGCGTGACTGTGCGCGGTGTCATGCCCTGGGTCGGCGGTCAGGTGCAGTCCGGTGCCCTCACGGTCGGCGAATCCATAGTCGTCCCCGCCCTGGTCAGAGAAGGTGCGGAAGCCGAGCGCGGCGTAGTGGGCCAGCGCGGCTGTCATGTCCCGCACCGGGAAGATGGGGCTGAACTGGCGGAACTGCCGCGGCAGGCGGCGCTCACCGGCCCCGGCGGCCGCGGCGTCGGTCTTGATCTCGGCCAGGGCCAGCAACGCCGAGCGAAGGGCGGCGACCTGCTCGGCCGGCACCCGCTCCAGGAGCCGGGCGTCGACCGACTCCACGCCCCGCACGACGGCGTTGACCACCTGCTGGCCGCGCGGGGTCAGCGAGAGGGAGATCCGCCGGCGATCGCCAGGGTCGGGGTCCCGCTCCAGGTACCCCCGGCTGGCCAGGATCTCGACCGCCTGGCTGACGGCCTGCTTGGTGACGCCCAGCCCGGCGGGCAGGTCCGGACGCGGACCGCCGGTGGTGGCGATCCCGGCCAGCAGGGTCGCGCCGTTCCTGGGCAGGTCGTCGACGCCGATGGCGTGCAGTTCGGCCCGGATGGACTGGGCGTACACGCCGCGGGCGGCGCGCATCAGGGTGGGCGTGGCAAGTTCGTTCGGGTCCTGATCAGCCATGAGGCCACGATAACTGACCGTAAAGTAAGTTGACAGTCAACTATGTTGACGGATTCCCTGTGACCACGGGACAGCCGTCAGCCTTCTTCTCCGGACCAGAGCCGGATGCTGTGGGCCGCCGCGTCCCGGATCAGCTGGGCGTCGAGCCCTGCCCGGGCCTCGGGGATGCCGAGCGCCGGCCACTCGCAGACGAACTCCATCGGCCCGGCGGGCGGCAGCGGCCAGGCCCACCAGCGCCAGAAGCTGGACCGAGGCCGCCGCCGCCCAGGAAGGTCCGCAGGATGGGGCCGGCGGGCTCCGTATCGTCGCCCGGCCCGGAACCCCCGTGCTGGCCGATGACCCTGGTGCCGTCGGCGAACTGCAACCCGAAGCGGAAGGACCGCCGCGGCGGGGCGGGCTCCGGGCCGACGGAAATACGGTCCCCGGGACCAGACGCACCACCGGCACCGGGCCGGAACCGGGCGGTCACGAAGATCTCGAACCCGGCCGAGTAGGCCGATATCCCGGTGATCGCCACAGCCGCCCGCTCGGTCCGGCCGAGCATGAGCGGGCCGGACGGCACGACAGCAGGAAATTCGGCCACTGGCGGATCCCAGGGATGGTGCATCCGGGGCTCCGGCTCTGCGGCCGGCATGTCGTCAAAGAAGCTCATGTAGGCCATCGTGACTCGCCGCCGGCCGGGCGCGATGGGGGCGCACCCACCTCCGCAGTGGGCCTGGACCCACCGCCCGGGAGAGAGGACGGCGACGGGAGGCGAGCACGCGGCGAGCGGTAAGCCAAATGTCACCTTCTATCGCACGTTGCATACGAACGTGTGGCTGCACGTGCATATGCCCCGTGCAATCCTGGACCCATGTTTGCCCCGACAGTTCTCCGGCCTGTGCCATTCACCCCGGCGCGTGCCTTCCTACCCTGTACGGCGGCCCGCAGGCTGTGGCGCGGAGCAGAGGCCACGGCCAGCCAGCCGTGGCCGGGAGCACGCGCCGCGGCCAGTGCGCCGTGGCCGGAGGCGCAGGCCGCGCCGGCCGGGGAGCCGCACCGGGGCCGGGCCAGCTGACCGCGCCAGCGCCCGCGGGCGACGCCGCCGGGAGGTGCCGGCTCAGGGCGGTCCGCGGTGCAAGTCGGCGATCTGGCCGGCGGCCCGGGCCAGCTGCGCGCGCAGCTGCGGCGGGTGCAGGACCTCGACCTCGGGCCCCAGCGCGAGCAGGTCGAGCACGGCGGCCTCGATGGAGTCGATCCGGACCCAGGCCTCGGCCCAGTCGCCGCGGCCGGCCGCGGGCGGGGCGCCATGCCGGATCCGCAGTGCGGCAGGCCGGCCCTGCAGGACGGCGAGCCGCCGCCCACGCGGCGACAACCGGATCCGGGCCCGCCCGGCGTCAGGCACCGGGCGCGGCCGCTCCCCCAGGCGGCTGCCCGGCAGCTCGCTGCGGAACCCGTCGATCAGCTCGAAGCCGCCCCGCCGGCCCCGGGTCGCGTAGACGGGGATCCCGGCGCTGCTGAGAGCCTCGATGTCGCGCAGCACAGTGCGCGGGGAGACCTCGAGCTCGGCGGCGAGCTGCCGGGTGGTCATCCGGCCCTGGGCCTGGAGCAGCCCCAGCAGCCCGACGAGCCGGCTCGCGCGCACCGGATCAGGATAGCGCTCAATCATGACAAGAGATGTCATGTATTAGCTGCCATACTCGCCTTCATCCGCGACGAAGGGAGCGACCACGTTGAGCAGCACCGACGCTGGATCGGGGACGGCCGCCGATCCGTGGATCCTGACCACGCCGCCCGGCAAGTCTGAGTTCGAGGCCTGGCGTGACCCGGACGGCGACCCGGCCGCCCTGGTGGTCCAGGTGGGCGGGACCCAGTTGCGCTACCAGCTCCGCTGCGTCGAGGACCTGCACGCGATGCTGAAGGAGCATGGCGACTGGATGCCGCTGGGCAACGCCGACGAGCAGAAGCAGGCCGCCGAGGGCACCGTCGAGGCGTGGGGGCGCTCACCCGGCAACCCGGTCGGAGGCTGGTACGGCCTGAAGAAAGGGCTGCGCGGCCGGTTCGGCAACTACGTCCCCCCGGTGCTGGAAGCGCTGGGCCTCGCCGAAGTCGAGCACAACGCCCGCAACAACCGGATGCGGGCCAGGTAGAGGCCCCAGCGCTGAATGGCAGCGGGTCGTTTCAGGTCTCCGGCTCGGTGCTGGGGGTGGTAAAGACGGTCAGCTTCTTGCCCCAATGGCGCTGCAGGTGATGGATCGGGTCCATGTGCAGGGCGCGCGCCAGCCAGCTGCCTTCTTGGCTGCTGGTCATCAGGATGATTTCGTCGTAGTCATGGCTGCGGGTCTCCGCGTCCACGGCCTTGACCAGGTCTTCATCGCTGATCAGGCCGTTGGCCTGGCAGCCGATTGTCTTCAGGTGCCGCACGGTCAGGTTCATCCGGTGCTCTGCAGCGGCATTGAGGTTGTGGTCGGCCTGTGGCCCTATCGGGGACTTGGCCGGGGCGAAGATGCCGCTGGTGGCGCCGCCGAGGACGAGTTCCAGCGAGGACAGCTTGGTCTGCCCCGCGAGGGACAGCACGACCACCTCAGCCTGGTCTTGTTCTTGCTGGTCGACGAGGTAGTTGATCGGCTCCTGGCCGAGTTTGTCATCCAGGGCCAGCAAGTCCGTGTCCAGCACGAGTAGATAAGACCGCATGCTCACCACATCCTCGGGGTGCCGACGGTTATTCCACCCAAAGGGCTGCCCGCCATCGCAGCTTCAATGCCTGACGGCCGTTCCATGTCTTGCCGGAACAACGTGCGATCCGGCTAGATCCGCTAGCCACCCAGAGACTTCATCCGGCCCTGAAACCGCGGCTGGTCCGCGGACGCCCGGCGCTCCGTGGATCGCGCCAGACTTAGTTGACCGGCCGACCGGCCGGCCGGCGTCCCGTGGCCATTGGCGTCTTGTAACCCTTGAGTAGTTGCGATACTCGCTGAGCTGAGACGCGCAGGATGGCAGCGATGTCCCGGCCGGAGAGCCCAGCGTCTTTCAGATCGCGAGCGGCCTGACGGGACTGCGCCGCGGCGTTCCGCACCGCGCGGTCGGCTGCCTTAACGGCATCCCTGGCCGCCTGCGTGGCCTCATCCAGTCCGTCGCCAACCTCGGGCTTGATCGTGATCTCGTCGTTGCTCGTGTCGAGGCCGGTAAGGGACTCGATGTAGTCGCGTACCATCTGCTCGGCGCCGTCAAGGTTCCGGGATTGGGTGACTCCGAAACCATCGATGTGCAGCTCCCAGCCGTGTGCCCACCGTGTGGCACGCACGGTATAGGTGCTCATTGCAGCCATCCTTCCGGGAGGCAGGCTAGCTTCGCGATTGTGTCGCGCACGACGCCTGGCGACACTATGCGGGCCTCGGTGACCACGGCCATGTGCTCCCCGCAGGGGCAGTACCACTTGATGTGGTCACCCTTGCCCTCCCGCGAGGTGCAGCCGTTGCTCACGAGTAACCTCGCCATGTCGCGGTACCGCTCGCCTTTACCATGATGCTAGTCTAGCCCGCCTAGACGACAACCCTAAAGCCTGGCTAGATGTTTCTCGTCTTCGCTCGGCGCCCGGCGGGCCGATCCCCACGAGGTGCCTGGCAGGCGCGCCGGAGCGTGGCGGCAGGACTCTTCAGTCAGTCTTCGCCGGGAGCGAGGTCGGCCAGCGGCAGGTCACGTACCTCGTCCCTGGTCAGGCTGAGCCGGATACCGTCGCTGAAGTCAGCCACCGCACCGATCGGGATGGCTACCCGCCGCTTGCCCCAGAGGTGACCCTCGTCGAGCAGAACGTGCGTCACGCGACGCCCGCGGGTCAGGACGGTCAGCCCCCGGACCTTCCCGATGGGGCCGTCCGTGGCATGCACGTGCTCTCCGCGGCGGACTTCCACCTTGCCTGCGGGGATGCGGTCAGAGGTGATGCGCTGGGGAGCTGTACCCGCACCAAAGCCGGTGCCCACCGCCATGGCGAGTCCCATGCCCCCCCGCCCGTAGTAGGGCGCAGACAGCTGGTGGCCTTGCCCGTCGCTAAGGTCACCGAGCGCACCCGGCACGCTCTGCGTCTCTTCAGCCTCCTGCAGGCCTTCGAACTGGGGCATAGTGCACCGTAGCCGGATCGCTGCCGCCCCCGCCGCAGCCAGCCTGACTGGCACGAGACGACTCGTTCCACCCCGGTGCGGCGGCTCGACGACGAGATGGGTCACCGTGCGGGCGGCCGGGTCAACGACCACGCGGGCCAGCTCCCCGCAGGGGCCATCGCTGCAGGAGACACTGCTTCCGAGGACGAACTCCGGTCGACTCGCTCACCATGTGCCCGGCTCCTAGGTCCCCGCTGGTCATTTTCTCACACTGTGAGACGGCTATCTCCGGCTACTGCAGCTCGCCGGGAAGCAGGCTGTAGATCACGCTGTCGCGGCGGGCTCCCTTGAAAGGCACGTGAGAACGAAGCAGCCCCTCGCGGGAAAACCCGCAACGCCCGGCGACACGCTGCGACGCCTCGTTGCCGGGGCCGCAGGTCAGCTCCAGCCGGGCCAGCCCCAGCCCGGCGAACGCCCACCGGGCGAGCAGGCGGACCGCGTGGGTCGCGGCACCGCGGCGGCGGGCCCCGGGGGCGAGCCAGTACCCGACCGCCGCGCAGCCCCGGTCCAGGCGAACCTCCTGCAGCGAGACGCCGCCGAGCACCATGTCCTGCTCGCGTGGCCCGGCCAGCGTGAAGTGCAGCGCCTCGCCACGCAAGCGGGCCCCTTCCTGCTCAGCGAACCAGTCGCGCGCGTCAGTCTCGGTGTACGGGGCAGTACGCCAGGAGAACCGCTGCATTACCGGATCGCTGAACGCCGCCACCAGGCCCGGCACGTCGGCCTCGCACCAGGGGCGCAGCAGCACCACGTCGTCAGCCAGGGGCGGTACCGGGAAGCAAAGCTCGGCCATGCTGAGATGATCCCCTCTTGGCAACCGGGGCGGCCAGGCAGGGGCGCAGTGCGGCCGCTAGACCCGGGAATCCGGACTGGGCTTCCAGCTGATTCGATTATGTGTTTGAATACCACCGTGAAGCAGGAGAGACGTTCGGGCCGGCCAGCCCCGGCTGAGGGATGCCACAGGCTGGCCGGGCCGCCGGGAGCCCGGGGACGGCACGTGGCCACGGCCATGGAGGGGGACGGCATGCTCACCGCCGTGATGGCTGACGCCGGTCATCCGGTGGTCGCCGGGCTGCTGGGGTTGGGGGCGGCGGGACTCGCCGCGGCCGTGGTGGTGATGGCCTGGAGCGTGCACATCCACCAGATCCGGCTGGCCGAGCGACTGGCCCGCCGCCAGTTCCTGGTGACCCCCGAGGCCGTGCCGGCCGCACACGCCGTAAACGGGAACGGGAACGGGAACGGCCACGCCGAAACGGCAGCCCAGGAGGCCGCACGGCCGCCGGCCCGGGCCTGGCCGCGCCGGTGGTCATCGACGGGCCGGACACCGTCGTGGCCGGAGAGCAGGCCCGCTACCGGGTCCAGCCCTCGGGCACCAGGAAGGTGATGTCCTGGGCAGCCGGCGGCGGGTCGGTGGCCCAGGCTCCTGACCCGGGCCATCCCGACGAGCTGCTCCTGGTCGCGGACCAGCCCGGCACCCTGATGCTCACGGTGCGGGTCCGGGAGGGCATGACGGAGACCCGCGGCATGAAGTCCATTACCGCCGTCCCGGAGGCGACCGAGCCGGCGCCGCCCTTCACGCTGCGTCTGTTCCTGCACGGCTGGGGGCTGGTGGCCGTGGCCGTGCTGATCGTCGGCTTCGCCGGGGCTCTCGACGCCCTGGGCAACCTGTCCTCCTCCGACTTCGTCGCGCTGGTCGCCCCGCTGGCCGCCCTGCTCGCCGTCACCCTCATCACGCGCGGGACCGGCGAGACCAGCGGCAGCCGCCCGGCTCCCGGCAAGGACCCCGCCCGGCCGCCCCGGCCCTGACTCCGCGGCCCCCGATCCGGCCGGCCCCGACCCGGCCGGTCCAGACCCTGCCCCGTGTCCACAGCGGCGGGGCGGGTAGATAGCCGGTCAGCGCCCCCCAGCAGGCACACGGGGGGCTCATGCCGGAATCAGGGCTCAGCGCGGGGTTTCCGCCGCAGGTACCGCCCATGCTGGCGGTGCCCGCGGCCGAGCTCCCGGAGCCGGGGCCAGCGTGGGCCGCGGAGTTCAAGTGGGACGGCGTGCGCGCGGTGGCCTACCTGTCCGCGGGCAGGCTGCGGCTGCTGTCCCGTAGCGGCCGGGACATGACCCGCGCCTACCCGGAACTGACCAGCCTGGCCCACCAGGCCGGGTCCCGGGAGATGGTCCTGGACGGGGAGATCGCCGCGTTCGCCGGGGGCCGCCCCAGCTTCGCCGCCCTGCAGCGCCGGATGCACGTCGCGGCGCCCTCACCCCGCCTGCTGGCCGCGGTCCCGGCGACCTACCTGGTCTTCGACATCATGGACCTGGACGGTGAGTCGCTGATCAGCGAGCCCTACGCCCGGCGGCGGGACATCCTGGCGGCCCAGCAGCTGGCCGGCGAGCAGGTCCACGTCCCGCCGTCGTTTCCCGGCGGCGGGAAGGCCGTGCTCGCGGTGAGCGTCCGCGACGGCCTGGAGGGCGTGGTCGCCAAGCGCCTCGACTCTCCCTACCGGCCCGGCCGCCGCTCCCCCGACTGGCTGAAGATCAAGAACCGCCGGGTCCTGGACGTGCTCGTAGGCGGCATCAGCCCCGGGCGCGGCCACCGGGCCGGCCAGATCGGCTCACTGCTCGTCGGGATCGCGGGACCAGGCGGCCTGGCCTACGCGGGCCGCGTCGGGACCGGTTTCACGCAGCCTGAACTGCGCCAGCTAGAGCAGCTGTTCGCTCCGCTGCGACGGGACCGCCCACCGTTCGCCGGCCCGGTCCCCCCGGCCCAGGCCCGGGACGTGACCTGGGTGGAGCCCCGGCTCGTGATCCAGGTCAGCTACGCCGAGCTGACTCCCGACGGGATTCTCCGCGCCGCCTCCTACCAGGGCGTCGCCGGCTCCAACGGCATCGGCACGGGGACGTTAACGCTCAGCGGCCCGGTGGCCTGGAGCTCGTCCGTGCCCCCGGCCTCAGGGCCCAGCTCGTCGGTACCGCCCTCCTCAGGGCCGAGTTCGTCAGTGCCGCCCGCTTCGGTTCCGAGGACATCGGTGCCCCCCGGTTCGGGACCAAGCTCGTCGGTACCGCCCGGCTCGGAGCCGAACACGCCTGCACCCGGCTGGGGCTCGTTCGGGGGCCTGGAATCGTTTGCCATGCCAACCTCCTCCAACGCCGCTTGCATCGGGTTCTGCCCGGCATGAGGGGAAAAGACACGGCCTGGCCGCCGCCGGTCGGATGAAGTTTTCCGGTAGCGGGATCGTCAGGGCCGGACCCGGTGACTACTCGGTCCTGAGCACCACGGCCGGCCGGGTCCGCGCCGCGGTCCGCGCCGGGATAGCCGCGACGGCGTTGGCCAGCAACAGGACCGCCGGGACGGCCAGCAGCAGCCCTGGGGAGATGACCGACACTGGCTCGATCGAGAACCCCTGGGCCAGCAGGGTCCACGCCCAGCGCCCGGCGGCCAGGCCGAGCGGCAGGCCGACGATCAGGCCGGCTCCGGCGATGGCGGTGGCCTGCCAGGCCACGCTGGCCCGGACCTGCCGGCCCACGAAGCCGACCGCCTTGAGGATGGCCAGGTCCCGGCGGCGGCGGCGGACCGACGTGACCAGCGTCTGCGCGATCGTGCCCACCGCCAGCAGGGTGAGGGCGGCGGCCAGGGCCAGCGGCAGGCCGTTGACGCCACGAACCTCCCGGACCTCTGGCGGGGGTACCGCGGGGAGTACCACCCCGGGGAACTCCCGCTGGAGGCGGGCGATGGCCGCCGGGTCACCCGGATGCCGCAGCGTGACGAGGTACACGTTGACCGGGAAGGGGGTCCGGCTCAGCGTGCCCAGCCCGGCCAGCGTCATCACCCCGCCGGATCCCAGCTTCACCTCCTCGTTGGTGATCTCCGGGGAAAGCACGATGCGCCCGGTGATGCGGAGCGCGACCACTCCGCGGGTGGTCCGGGCGCTGACCAGCCCGCCGACACTGCGGTGCAGCGCGCGGAGTTCCCCGCCGCTGAGGGCGATCTCCCGTGGCCCGCGCGGCAGCCGGCCGTCCAGCAGCGGCGGCGCGACCCGGCCGCGCAGCGTCCGGAGCCCGACGACCGGCACGTCCTGGCCGCCGATGTCCCCGTCTCCCAGGGCGGTGGCGGTGAAGCCCGCCAGGCTGGCGTTCGCGCGCAGCTTCGGGATGGTCTGGGCGGAGGTGTCGCCCGAGTGCGGGTTCCCGACGGCCACGTCCCAGTTCCAGCCGGCCAGCCGGGGGTCACCGATGACGTGGGCCAGGCTGGCCCCGAACACCAGCGCGGCGACGACCGCGGCGAGCGCCAGCGCGGTGCCCAGGACCGCGGAGCGGACCGGGACGGCGGTGCGGTCGCTGGCCGGCTCGAACGCGAGGCGGATGCCGGTCACGGCGGGCGACGGGAACCCCCGGCGGGCCATCCAGCGCGCGAGGGCAGAGCCGCGGCCCCGGCTCCTCGCCGTGGCGTCGTCCGGCGTCCAGGCCACACGCTGGGCAGTCAGGGCGGCCCGCGCGGTCAGCAGGACGCGTGAGCAGGAGCGCCCCGCCCAGCAGGACCAGGACGTCGAACGAGAGCCCGGGCGAGATCTCGGCCCGCCGGGCCAGGCCCACCGGCGTGAACACCGACAGCGCGTAGGCGGCCGGGATGGCCAGGGCCATCCCGGCCACGGCGATCAGGGCCGCGGGAACCAGCGCCACGACGGCCAGCTGCCTGCGGCTGGATCCGAGCGCGCGGAGCACGGGGAAGTCTCCCGAGTCGGTGTGGATCAGCCGGGCGAGGCTCTGGCCCACGATGACCAGCATCGCGAGGGCCAGGACGATCCCGAACAGGAGCAGCGCCAGCGCCTGCAGTGACGTGCCGCGCTGGGCAGCGGCCGCGGCGGTGGCGTCGTCACTGCCCAGCTCGAACTGGGCCCGGCCCCCGGTCAGGCGGTTCACCCTGGCCCGGAAGGCGGGCAGGCCAGCCAGGCCGCGGTGCAGATGGAAGGAGAGCCCCACCATGTTGCCGACCGATCCCGCGAAGCGGTGGTAGAACGCGGCGGTCAGGAAGAGCGAGCCGGTTCCGGTGAAGGTGACGTCGGAAGGCGCCCCGGAGTCGCCCAGGTCCGTGGGCGTCCGGATGATCGCGGTCACGTGCACGTCGGGCAGGGTGACAGTCGGCCGCCGGACCTCGTTGTTGAGGACCTGCATCACCTGGCTGGGCCGGAACCCCCGGAGCTGGATGACCGAGCCGACGTGCGCGCCCGAGGGCCCGCGCGGCGTCCTCGTTGATCATCACTTCGTCAGCCCGGGCCGGGTTGGGCTGCCGGCCGGCCACGATGATCGCCCGGGACTGCGGCGGGTGGTCGATCAGGGCCCACGTGGTCACCTGGCCGAGCTGGCCGGCTGCCGGGTGGCCGGCTGGAGCCGCAAGGATCAGCATGAACGCGCCCCGCTCGCTGTAGGCGACGTCCGGCAGCCGGCCGATCCGGCCCAGGGTCGCGAACGGGACCCCGGCCACCTGCCCCTCAGTCGGGCCGGACCAGGCCAGGAACCGGGGCACTGCGGTGTCGGTCCGGCGGGCGCCCGCGAGTGAGACCAGGACCAGGGCGCCCATTAGGCCGGTGATCAGCGCGAGGACCAGCGGGCTGCGCCAGTCCTGCCGCAGCCCGGCGCGAACACGCAGCCACACCGCCCGCATAACGCTCCCGCCCCTGATGTGCGCCGGATCCCACGTGCGATTGTGCCTCAGCCCGGCGCCGGGGGCGCGGTGGCTAGTACGAGACTTACCCGGGAGCCAGCCCTACCGCCCCAGAATTCAGCGGCCAGAACTCAGCGGGACTGGGCGGCGGCGAGCAGTTCGCGGGCGATGATGAGCTTCTGGATCTCGCTGGTCCCCTCGTACAGCCGGTAGAGCCGCGAGTCGCGGTACAGCCGCTCCACCACGGTCGAGCTCATGTAGCCGAGGCCGCCGTGGACCTGCACCCCGCGGTCGGCGACCCGGGAGACCATCTCGCTGCAGTACAGCTTGGCGGCTGACGGCCCGGCGGCCACGTTCCGCCCGGCGTCGTAGTCGTCTGCGGTGGACAGCACCAGGGACCGGCCGGCCTCGATCTCGGCGTAGGAGTCGGCCAGCATCGCCTGGACCAGCTGGTAGCTGCCGATGAGCTGGCCGCCCTGCTTGCTGGTCGCGGCGTGGGCGACCGACTCGTCCAGGATCCGCTGCGCGGTGCCGACGCAGACCGCCGCGATGTGCAGCCGGCCGCGGGCCAGGACAGTCATCGCGCTGCGGTAGCCGCGGCCCTCCTCGCCGATCAGGCGGTCGGCCGGCACCCGGACGTCGTCGAAGATCACCTCGGCGGTCCACGCTCCGCGCTGGCCCATCTTGTGGTCGCGCGGCCCGACCGTCAGCCCGGGGCTGGCCGCGTTGACCGCGAAGACAGAGATCCCGCGGCCGGCCCCGGCCCCGGGGTCGGTCCGGGCGAACACGACGAACAGGCCGGCCAGCGGCGCGTTGGTGATGAACCGCTTGGTGCCCGACAGCACCCAGTCGCCGCCATGGGGGCCCTCCCCGTCACGGCGGGCCGACGTGCGCAGCCCGGCCGGGCTGGACCCGGCCTCGGACTCGGTGAGCGCGAACGAGGCGACCTGGTCCCCGGCGGCCAGGCCCGGCAGGAAGGCCTTCTTCTGCGCGTCCGACCCGAACTTGGCGATGACCTGCCCGGCGATGCCGTTGTTCGTGCCGAACATTGACCGGAACGCGGGGGCCGCGTAGCCGAACTCGAAGGCCAGGCGCACGTCCTGGGCCATGCTGACCCCGGAGCCGCCGTACTCGTCGGGCAGTGCGTAGCCGAACAGGCCGAGGTCCGCGGTAGCCGCCCGGAGGTCGGCGGGAATGGCGTCGGTCTCCTCGATCTCGTCCTCGCGGGGCAGCACCTTCTCCCGCACGAACCGCCGCACTGCGTCGCGGACCTCACCGAACGTCGCCTCGTCCATGGCCACCTCTCCTCGCGGTCCTCCGCCTCGATGCTCGCACCAGAGTTTCCCTAACGAAACCCGGGGCCCAGGTCCCGCCACGCAAAACGGGGCCCCTGGTCCTGGGGACCAGGAGCCCCGCGTGCGCCGCCTGCCTGCTCAGGCCAGCGTCAGGCCTTGGCCTGCATGCTGCTGCGGGCCGGGTTGGCCTGCTCGGCGGCCTTGGGGTCCTTCTCGCCGGCTTTGGCGCGGACGCCGGCCTCGATCTTGCTGCCGAGGTCCTTGTCCACGTTGCTCCAGTACTCGAAGGCGCGCTCCAGGACTGGCTCGGTCACCCCGTTGAGCAGGTGGCCGACGACGTTGGTGACCAGCCGCTCCCGGGCCGCGTCGTCGAGCACCTCACGGACCATGGTGCCCGCCTGAACGAAGTCGTCGTCCTCCGCATGCGGCACGTAGGCCGAGCGCATGATGTCCCCGTCGGCGTGCCAGCTGGCCGGCTTGTAGTGCTCGGAGTCGGCCTGGGGGCCGCCCTTGGAGTTCGGCGCGTACACCGGGTCGGTGACGTTGACGACGCGCATGGCGCCGTCCTTGCTGTAGGCGTGCACCGGAACGTGGGGCGAGTTGACCGGGATCTGCTTGTAGTTCACCCCGAGCCGGGCGCGGTGCGCGTCGGCGTAGGAGAACCCGCGGGCCAGCAGCATCTTGTCCGGGGACAGCGCGATGCCGGGGACCAGGTTGTTCGGCTCGAACGCGGCCTGCTCCATCTCGGTGTGGTAGTCGGTCACGTTCCGGTCCAGGACCAGCCGGCCGACCTCGATGAGCGGATAGTCGCTGTGCGGCCACACCTTGGTCAGGTCGAACGGGTTGAACCGGTAGGTCTTGGCCGCCTCGAACGGCATGATCTGCATCTTCAGCGTCCAGCTCGGGTACTCCCCGGCCTCGATGTGGTCGTACAGGTCACGCTGGTGGTAGTCGGTGTCCGCGGCCGCCATCTGGTCGCCCTCGTCCTGGGTGAAGAACTCGACGCCCTGGTCGGTCTTGAAGTGGTACTTGACCCAGAACTTCTCGCCCGCGGCGTTGATCCACATGTAGGTGTGCGAGCTGTACCCGTTCATGTGCCGCCAGCTCCGCGGGATCCCGCGGTCCCCCATCAGCCAGGTGACCTGGTGCGCCGACTCCGGGGAGAGCGTCCAGAAGTCCCACTGCATGTCGTGGTCGCGCAGGTTGTTGTCCGCGCGGCGCTTCTGGGAGCGGATGAAGTGCTGGAACTTCATCGGGTCGCGGATGAAGAAGACCGGGGTGTTGTTCCCGACCATGTCGTAGTTGCCCTCGCGACGTGTAGAACTTCAGCGAGAACCCCCGCGGGTCACGCCAGGTGTCGGGGCTGCCCCGCTCCCCCGCCACGGTCGAGAACCGGATCAGCGTGTCCGTCCGGGTGCCGGGCTGGAACACCGCGGCCTTGGTGTAGGCGCTGACGTCGCTGGTCACCTCGAAGTGGCCGAACGCCCCGCCGCCCTTGGCGTGCGGCTGGCGCTCCGGGATGCGCTCCCGGTTGAAGTTCGCCATCTGCTCGATCAGGTAATGATCTTGCAGCAGGACAGGACCCTCCGGGCCGACGGTCAGCGAGAACTCGTCGCTCTCGACCGGGATACCGGCGTCGTTCGTCGTGGGTATCGGGTGGTTGTCGGTCATTGCCATACCTCCTCGTCACGCTGTACTCCGTCAGCGGAGCCTTCAGCTGCCTTGCAGGCGGGGCACATGCCCCAGAACACCACTTCTGCCTCGTCCACCACGAAGCCCAGGTCCCCGGCCGCAGTCAGGCAGGGCTGGGCTCCGATCGCGAAATCGACATCCTCGGTGCGGCCGCAGCGGCGGCACACCAGATGGTGATGGTTGTCGCCGGCCCGGCGCTCGAACCGGGCCGGATGGCCCGCCGGCTCGATCCGCCGCAGCAGTCCCGCGGCGGCACACGCGGCCAGCATGTCGTAGACCGCCTGGGTGGACACCGTGCCGAACCGTTCCCGCACACCCGCCGCGATCGCGTCCACGGTGGCGTGCGGATGGCCGTCCAGCCAGGTGAGCATGGCCAGCCGCGGCATCGTGACCCGCAGCCCGGCCGCGCGCAGGGCCCGGGACATCCCGCCGTCCGGGTCGATCGCTGCCAGAACCATATGGCCTTACCCTGCCGAGATGTCTGGAATGAGTCAAGTTTCTTAGGCATTCGTCTCAAGGCGAGACGGGCCGTCCCGGGACGCTGCCCACCTGGAGCATGCGCCGCGTTCTTCCCCTGCCCGCGAGGGCGCGGCCCAACCGGGGCGCCCCGGAGCGCCGTTTGCCATCCGCAGGACCGCGGCCTAGGCTAGCGATATATCGGGACCGTATCGCGAGTGGATCACTTGAGGACCCGGGTTCCGGGGTCCCAGATCTGGGGGTTTCAGATGAGTGCGGCATGGAGTGCGGCCGGGGACTTCGACCCTCGCCTGTGCGGGATCATGCAGGCCGCGAGGACGCTGCTCGGCCAGGCCCGGGACGCGATGTACGGCATGTCCGGCCCAGACCAGGGCGGCAGACAGGGCAGACCAGGGCGGCAGAGAGCACGTGACGCCCGGGCCGGCGAGGCGGGCCCGTGGGCACGGCGCGGCGGACCGTGGGAGTGGGGCTTCGGATTCGCCGGCCCGGGCGGATGGCCCGGCGGCCCGGGCGGGCCAGAGGGCAGCTTCAGCGGTGGCCCGCGCGGCTGGTGGCCCGGGCAGCCCGGCCCGGCCCGCGGGCCCAAGGCCGGCCGCGGTGACGTGCGGGCCGCCATCCTGGCCCTGCTGCGCGAGGGCCCCCGCAACGGCTACCAGATCATGTCCGAGATCGAGGAGCGCAGCGGCGGCGCCTGGCGGCCCAGCCCCGGCGCGGTGTACCCGGCCCTGCAGCTGCTGGCCGACGAGGGGCTGATCGCCGGCGAGGAGTCCGGCGGCCGCCGGACGTTCAGCCTGACCGAGGCCGGGCGCCGCCACGTCGAGGACGACCCGGAGGCGGCCCGCCCGGCGTGGGAGGCCATGACGCAGGACGAGCCCGGCGAGATGCCCGGCCTGTTCGCGCAGGCGGCCCGGCTGGGCGGCAGCATCGTCCAGCTGGCCCACGCGGGCACCCCGGAGCAGATCCGCGCCGCCGAGCGGCTGCTGGAGCAGACCCGGCGCCGGATGTACCAGATCCTGGCCGGCGACGAGCCCGCCGACGCTGACGACGATCCCGACGATGAATAGCGACAAGTAGAGCCACCAGGAGAAGGCGAGGGGACCAGCCATGGATGACCGCATCCGCGCATCTGACGCCGACCGGGAACGGGTGACCGCCCGGCTGCGCGACCATTACGCCGAGGGCCGGCGCACGTCCGAGGAGCTCGACGAGCGGACCTCGGCGGCCCTGCACGCGAAGACGTTCGGGGATCTGCGCCGGGTCATGACGGACCTGCCGGACCCGGTCCTGGTGCCGCAGGGGGCACCCGGCCTGCGGCCGGCCGGGCCGTCCTGGATGGCCCGCCGTCGCGGGCCCCGGTTCCTCCCGGTGGCCATGGTCTTGCTGCTGGTCGCGTTGCTGGCGCCGGGGCCCGGCTGGGTGCTGTTCGCCTTCTTCAAGGTGTTCCTGCTGTTCTGGCTGGTGACGGGGCTGGCCGCGTTCGTGTTCGCCCGCCGGTTCCGGCGCCGCATGCCCGGCGGGCCGGGCGGCTATTCGTCGGGGATGTAGAACATCCGCAGCTGCATGGGCCGGGCCCCGGGCGGCGCGTCCTGCGCGGAGTGCCCGTACTTGTGCAGCAGCGCGACGTACTCGTCGTGCAGGGCCTCCAGGTCCTCGGCGGTGTAGAAACCGCCGGCCCGGGAGGCCCTCGCCCACGGGCCGTGCTGGCGGACGTCCCGGACGAAGCGGTTGACCAGCTCGAGCTCGCCCGGGATCTGCTGGGCGCGCCATTCGTCCAGCGCCGCGCGTTCCCCGGCGCTGAGCGTGTCGTAGTCGGGCTCACGGTGGTCCACGGGAAACGTGCGCCACCAGCGCTCCCGGCCGTTCGCCCGCTCCGGCACCTCCTCGATGACCCCGGCGTCGGCGAGGACCCGCAGGTGGTAGCTGGTGGTCCCGGTGTTCTCGCCCAGCGCCTCGGCGAGGGTGGTGGACGTCGCGGGCCCGTGCTCGTCGAGGTGGCGCAGCATCTCGCGGCGCAGTGGATGCGACATGGCCTTCCACCGGCTGGCGTCGCCGACCACCCGCCGGGGAGTTATCGCCATGCCCGGAAGCCTACCAGAGTTACAGAAATATCTCTGCAGAAATTTGTTTGCATAATTTTCTCTGTAACTCTACGGTGAGGCCATGCCGACCCACGCGACGCTCCGCCGCAGCGAGCCAGTCATCCCGGTCACCGGCGCCGGCGCCCCGGCTCGCCGCGCCCGCCCCCGTTCCGCTCTCCCCGGCCGCGCTGCGCCGGGCGCGGCGGGCTGCCCTGGCCGTCGGCGGCTTCCTGGTGCCCTGGTGCGTGGTGCTCGCCGTCACGCTGCCCCGCACCGCCCAGGCCCAGAACTGGTCACTGGCCTGGACCGGCCTGGACGCCGCCGAGGCGGTCGCGGCGCTGGCCACCGCCGCGCTGCTGGCCCGGGGTGACTCCCGCGCCTGCCTGACCGCCGCCGCCGGTGGCACGCTGCTGATGGTGGACGCCTGGTTCGACGTGTGCACGTCGGCACCAGGCCTCGAGCACTCGCTGGCGGTGTCCGAGGCGGTCCTGGTCGAACTGCCCCTGGCCTGCGCCGCGGGCTGGCTCGCGGTCAGGCTTTTCCGCAGCACCCGGTGACCGCTAGCGCAGCACCGGCGGGATGACCTGGCTGTACCCGGTGGCGGCCTCGAAGGCGTGCGCCACCTGCAGCAGCGGCCAGTCCGCCCGGCGGCGGCCGACCAGCTGCAGCCCGACCGGCAGGCCGCCGGGGGTGAAGCCGGCCGGCACGGAGATGGCCGGGAGCCCGGTGACCGAGATCAGGTAGGCCGACGCCATCCAGTCCAGGTACGTCCGCTGCGGTTCGCCGTCGATGTCGTGCACCCAGTCCAGGGTGACGTCGAACGGCACGACCTGGGTGACCGGGCAGGCCAGTACCTCCACCGACTCGAAGAACGCGCTGACCCGGCCGGCCAGCGCGGCGTGCAGCACGGTGGCGCGGCTCAGGTCGGCGACGCTCAGCTCCAGGCCGCGCTCGATGTTCCAGATGACGTTGGGGCCCAGCTGGCCGCGGTGCCGGCGGAGCAGCGACCCGAAGGCCGTCGCGAACCGGAACGCCCGCCGGGTCCGGAACACCTCGTCGGCGCCGGCCAGGTCCGGGGCCGCGTCGATCACCTCGCAGCCCAGGCCGGCCAGCACCTGCCGGGCCGGCGCGAGCACGTCCCGCACCGCCGGCTCCACCGGCAGGCCCAGGTCCGCGCTCCACGCGACCTTGACCCCCCGCAGGTCGCGGGCCAGCAGGCCAGCGATCTGATCAGGCGGGACGTACGGCGCGGGCGCGTCCAGGGCCAGCGGCACCCGCGGGTCGGGGCCTGACAGCACAGACAGCAGCAGCGCGACGTCGGCGACCGTGCGGCCCATGGGTCCCTCCACGCCGAGCACGTCCGCGACGTCGGTGACCGGCCAGGAGGGCACCCGGCCAGGCGAGGGCCGCAGCCCGGTCACGTTGCAGAAACTGGCCGGGTTCCGCAGCGAGCCGCCGAGGTCGCTGCCGTCGGCCAGGCTGATCATCCGGGCCGCCAGCGCCGCCGCCGCACCCCCGCTGCTCCCGCCGGCGCTCCGGCTCAGGTCGTAAGGGTTGCGGGTGGCGCCGAACACCGGGTTGACCGTGTGCGAGCCCGCCCCGAACTCCGGGGTGTTGGTCTTGCCCAGGCTGATCGCCCCGGCCTGGGACATCCGCTGCACCACCAGCGCGTCGCGGTCCGGCACATGATCCGCGAACAGGACGGAGCCGTAGGTGGTGCGCACGCCCGCCGTGTCGTGCAGGTCCTTGTGCGCCACCGGCAGGCCGTGCAGCGGGCCGGGCTCCGCCCCGCGGGCCAGCGCCTCGTCCGCGCGGGCCGCCTGCTCCAGCGCCGCGTCGAAGGTCCGGGTGACCACGGCGTTGACCGCGCCGTCGGTGTCCTCGATCCGCTGGACGTGGGCGGCGGTGACTTCCCGGGCGGACACCTCCCGGCGGCGGAGCATCCCGGCCAGGGTCACCGCGTCCGTCGCGCACAGGTCCGTCACCGGCTGTCCTCCTCGTTTCTGCGGCCGTCGCCACCCCCGGTACCCCGCCAGTTTGACTGACGGCCGGCCAGTAGCCGGCCGGCGTTTCCCCGCCCGGACCGGCTACCCTGGCGGAGTTTCCCACCCGCCCGGAAAAGGGCCCGGCCGATCGATGGAAGGTCAGGTCATGGCGATATATCAGCACATCCGCCATCCGCGAATTGCCGCGCGGCGCGCTGAAAAACCGGTGAAGGTGGCTGATCTGCTGCCCCGGGGCAGCGCGGTAAACCGGTTCAACACGAAAGTGGCGCTGCTCATCACCACGGTGGTGGGCAGTATGTGGTGCGCCTATGCGTTCGCGTTGTTCGACCTGATCAGCCTGCCGGATGCGATCCGGGGCGGGCCGGCCACGCTCGTCTCCTGGGTGGCGCAGACCTTCCTGCAACTGGTCCTGCTGTCGGTCATCATGGTGGGCCAGAACGTGCAGGCGGCCGCGGCGGACAAACGCGCCGAGGCGACGTTCCACGACGCGAGCGCGACCTTGCATGAGGTGGCACACATCCAGGGCCACCTGGCCGCGCAGGACGTACTGCTCACCCGGATCTCCGCAAAGATCGGGCTGGACCCGGTGCCAATCATCGACGCCGACTCCGGCGACGAAGTCACTGACGGCCCGATCCCGCCCGACGACCAGGCGGAGGCTCAGAATCCCGTGGAGTGACGCGCGCCCACGAACTCCAGCGCGGCGGGCCAGTGCCGCGCCCAGAACGAGCCGTCGTGACACCCCGGCGTGATCCCGCCCGGCACCGGGTGACGGGTGAGGGCCGCGAGGCGGGACCGTATCAGCGCCACTTCCGGCTGGAACGGGTCGTCGGTCCCGCAGGCGACGAAGGCGGGCACGCGCCGCAGGGCGGGCAGGCCGGAGACGACGTCGTTGCGGGTGAAGTCAGCCGCGCTGTCGAAGGCCCCGGGGTTGGCGGCCCGCGCGTCGCCGTAGCTGGCGAAGACGGCCGGCGACAGGGCGGCGACGGCCGTGACCGCCGGGACGCCCGGCTTGCCCCCGGCCGTGAGCTCCTCGGTGCCGTGCCGTCTGGTCTGGAACCGGAATGTGCTGGGCTGCTCGGCGCTGAACTGCTCGGCGATCAGCAGCGCGCCATAGCCGCCCATCGACAGCCCGACGACGCCGATCCGCCCGGTGTGCATCCCGGCCGCCGCGGCCCGGGGCAGGACCTCGTGCACGATCATGCCGGCCGGGTCGTCGCCGTCGGCGCGCTGGTGCCAGTAGGTCTCCCCGCCGTCCACGCAGATGATCGCGAACCGGCTCACCCGCGCCCTGCTCATCGCCCGCGCCATCCCCGGGGCCAGGGTCGCCGGGCTGCCCCCCGAGCCGTGCAGTGCGATGACCACGCCGAGCCCGGCCGGCGAGGGTGCCGTGGCCGGGATCAGCGTCACCATCTGCACGTCGCGGCGCCGGTAGGCGGAGTGGAACGACACCTGGTGGCGGGACGGCAGCGGTCCGGCCAGCGGGCGCTGGCGTCAGTTCACAGGCGCCGGTCAGGCGGGCCAGCCGGTACCGGCCGGGCAGCGTCCCGTTCTGCACGAGCTCGTACCCGCCGGCCCCGCAGGCCGCCACCACCGCCAGCCCCAGGCCGCCCGCCAGGACGGCGCGGCGGGACGGAGTGGTACCGGGCCGGCTGGGCACCGGGCTACGACGCGGCCGCACCCGTACGGGCGTACGCGTGCACGAAACTTCGCAGCACGTCCGGCGCGTGGACGACGTTGCTGCGGTAAGCCAGGGCCTTGAGCTCGTCCGCCTGCTCAGGCTGGAAGTACCCGGCGTGCTTGTAGACGTCCATCCTGGCGCTCAGCCCAGCCGCGTCCAGCTCGGGATGGAACTGGGTAGCGTACACCCGGGAGCCGATCCGGAACGCCTGGACCGGGCAGCCGGGCGAGGTGGCCAGCAGGACGGCGTGCCGCGGGAGCCAGCTGATCGCCTCCTTGTGGCCGGTGAACGCGTCGAACGCGGCGGGCAGCCCGGCCAGCAGCGGGTCCTGCTGGCCCTCGGGGGTGAGCGTGACCGTGACCGGCCCGACCGGTTCGGCGTACCGGCGGTCGACCTGGGCGCCCTGGTGGCTGCCGAGCGTCCCGATGCCGTAACAGGCCCCGAGGAACGGGAAGTCGTCGCCGACCACCTGGTCGAGCACGGAGCGCAGATCGGCCTCCACCCGCCGCTGGACGGCTGACTTCGACGTCTCCGGGTCGCTGGTGTTGAACGGGCCGCCGCCGAGCAGGATCCCCGACCAGTCCTGCAGGTCGAGGCCGCCCAGCGCGCGCTGCTCCAGCCTGCGCCGCCTCAGGTCCCCTTCGCTGAGCCCGGTGAACCGGAGGAACAGGTCGTACTCGTCGTCCGCGGCGGCATCCTCGGGACGGGTGGCCAGCAGCAGGAAGGGCTTCACAAGATCATGCTAATCGGCCGGGGGGCCGGTTCCGCCCGCTGCCGCGGGCGCCGGTCAGCGGTGCGGCAGCTGGCCGGTCAGCTCGGCGGCTTCGGCCTGCATGCCGGCGGCCAGGTCGCTGACGTCGGCCAGCAGGGTCGGATCCGCGACCAGCCCGACGTTCAGGGTGCCGGCCAGGGAGACCACCGCGACGCGCAGGGCGTGGCGCTCGCCGATCTCGGCGAGTGAGTACAGGGCCCGGACCGGGACGCCGAGCACGCAGATGGGCCTGCGGGGGCCGGGGACGTTGGAGACGTTCAGCGCGAAGGACCGGGGATGTGCGAGGACGTGCTCGGCGAAGCGGCTGAGCCGCGGGCTGTGCGCCAGTTCGTGCATCAGCGCGTCAACGTGCTGGGCGTCGTGGCCCTGTTTGCGGGCCCGGGTGGTGCGGTGGATGGCCGCGAGGCGCTCGAGCGGGTCGGCTGAGCCGAGCGGCAGGTCGAGGCAGAAGAACGAGTCGTGGTTGCCGGGCTGGGCTGAGACCGCCACCGGACGGCGGCGGCCCCGGCGACGGCTCCGGTAGCGGCAGGGCGTGCAGGCTCACCGGCACTTTCACCCGGACCGCACCGAGATGGCCGTGGTGTGCCTCGAGCCAGCGCCGCAGCCCGCCTGCGACCACGGTCAGCACGGCGTCGTTGACGGTCGCGCCGTCCGTCGCGGCCGCCACCCGGTGCAGGTCCTCCAGCCCGGCCGTGGCGAAGGCGACCTCCCGGCGCGCGTCGATGTGCCCGTCGAACGGCGACCGCAGCCAGGGCTGCGGCGCCTCCCGCGCGGCGGCCAGCAGCGTGGCCAGCCGGTGACGCGGCGCCGGCCGGGCCGCCCGCGGCGCCCGTGACCGCGTCCGGGTGCTGCGGGTCCCGGTGACCGGCCCCTGCGGCCCGCTGACCGGCGCCTCGTCCCACAGGACGGCGCTGGCCATCCGCATGGCCGTCATGCCGTCCGCCAGGGCATGGTGGATACGCCAGACCAGCGCGCTCCCGCCGCCGGGCCGCCAGGGGATCACGTCGATCCGCCACAGCGGCCGTGAGCGGTCCAGGTGCTGGGCGAACAGGCCCGCGACCGTGGCCCGCAGTCCGGCCTCGTCCGGTACCCCTGTCGCGGGCACCGCTACGACGTGGGCGGCCATGTCCACCTGGTGGGCCGGCACCCACCAGGGAGCGCCGTCGATCTCGCCGAGCCGCATCGACAGCATGGGGGCGCGGGCCAGGCGCCCGCTGACGGAAGTACGCAGCGCCCCGGGATCGACCGCACCGTCCAGCAGGACGACCTTGCAGGTGTGCCCGGCCACGGTCTCGTTCTCGAGCGCGAGGATGCTCAGATCCTCGCGCGACAGCGGCCGGGCTGCCGCATCCAGGCCCGCTTCGTCCGGCCGTTCCCCCGTACCCAGCACTGCCGACGCACCCCCTACGCCGAGCCTCGCCGTTCCGCACCGAACACGCTAAGTACTTCGCAGTATACGTAACGCCATGTAACGGCGGCCTCCCCGTCTCGGCTGCTCCGCAGGTTCTGGTTAGAGTGACCACGGGCCAGGGCCCTGGGAGCCTGCCCGCGGCCCGGCGCCGGCCCGCCAGCGGACGTCCTGAGGAGCCCGGCTATGCAGTTCGATGAGGCCACGTCCCGCCGCGTCGAAGCGACCTACACCACGCCCGACGTGTCCGGCCAGCGCCAGGTCATCCGCGCCGCCCTGGGCCTGAAGCCCGGCGAGGACGTGCTCGACGTCGGATCGGGACCGGGCTTCCTGGCCTGCGAGATGAGCGCCGAGGTCGGGCCCGGAGGGTCGTCACCGGCGTCGACCCGAGCCCGAGCATGCTCTCCATCGCCCGCGCCCGGCCGCGGCCGGCTGACTCGGCCCCGGTTCGGTTCTGCGCCGGCGAGGCGACCGCGTTGCCGTGCGCCGGGGGCTCGTTCGACGCCGTCACCTCGACCCAGGTGTATGAGTACGTCGAGGACGTGCCGGCCGCCCTGGCTGAGGCCTGGCGGGTGTTGCGGCCAGGGGGCAGGCTGCTGGTGCTCGACACCGACTGGGACTCGATCGTCTGGCGGTCCGGCGACGACGACCGGATGCGCCGCGTGCTCGCCGCCTGGGACCGGCACCTGGCCGACCCTTACCTGCCGAGGCGGCTCACCGGGCTGCTCGAGGAGGCCGGCTTCGCCGTCACCCACCGCTCGGCGGTCCCGTTGCTGAACGCCGGCTACGACCCGGACACCTACAGCGCGGGGCTGATCGGGTTCGTCGCCGCGTTCGTGCCGCGGCACAGCGAGGTGACCGCCGACGACGTCGCCGCCTGGAGCCGCGATCTCGCCGGGCTGGGCGCCGGGTACTTCTTCAGCCTCAATCGCTACCTGTTCGTCGCGGTCAAGGACTAGACCGCGGCGCGCCGCCCTAGCATGAGCCGTGATCGTCGGCCCCAGGCCGCGGTGGCCGGCCGCAGGGCACCTGGCCACCCTGGCTCCGGATCGCCCGAGAGAGGACCTGACCGGTGAACTTCATGCTGATCATGAAAAATGAGAAGTCTGACCTGGTGGCTATCGGCCCGGTCTCCATCGAGTACCAGGCCGCGGTGCTCCGCGACGAACTCGAGGAGAGCTCGGACTGGACGTCCGTCGGGATCGCCCGGGTCCTCACCGAGGCGCAGGCCCGCGACCTCGCCACCACCGGGCACCGCTAGCTCGCGCACCTTCGGGCGCCGCTTCCCCGCGGGAGGACTCAGCTCAGGATCTTCGCGTACCAATGGTCGGCGAAGCGGCCGTCGTTGAAGGGCGCGACTTCCTGGTAGCCGTTCGTGGTGTAAAGCTGCCGGGCCTCGGCCAGTTCGCTGCGGGTGTCGAGGCGGAGCCGGCTGACCGCATGCTGGCGGGCCGCGTCCTCCACCGCGGACAGCAGCTGCTTCCCCACCCCGTGGCGGCGCGCTCCGGGGACGACGAACAGGCGGGTGACCTCCCCGGTCCGGGCGGGGAGCAGGCGCAGGCCCGCGCAGCCGATGACCGCGTCGTCCCGGCGGGCCAGCAGGAACAGGCCATGCGGCGGGCAGAGGTCCGCGCTGGGTTCGGCGGCCATCGCCGCCCGGACCTCACCTGGCGCGGCCGCACGCCGGTGATGCCGACTGACGATGTCCTGGAAGTAGGCGGTGAGCACCGCACGGGCTTCGGGTGAGCCGGGCGGGGCCACCGTCACCGCGGCGTAGGGATCGGCGTGCGGGACAGACCCGGTCATGAGCCGATTATCGGCCCCGGGCCGGCTGGCCCGG
The DNA here is from genome assembly GCA_963781085.1 of uncultured Actinomycetes bacterium. Lineage (GTDB taxonomy): Bacteria > Actinomycetota > Actinomycetes > Streptosporangiales > Streptosporangiaceae > RYN-230. The sequence goes on along the minus strand of CAWAES010000013.1, from coordinate 60,929 downwards.
TCTCAGGCTGGCCCGGTCTCAGGCGGCCGGGCTGGCGTCCCGGCCCGGGCGGCGGGGCTCAGGGCGTGCCCGGTCTGCTCGCCGAGCAGGGCCATCTCGTAGGCGACCTGGCCGATATCGCAGTCGGCCGGGGCGAGAGCGACCAGGGACGCGCCGTCGCTGATCGCCCGGACGATCATCAGGCCGCGGTCCATGACCACGACCGTGTGCACGACCCGCCCTCCCTCGAAGATCCTGGCCAGGCCGTACGCCAGGCTGGTCAGGCCGGCGATGATCGCCGCCAGCTGGTTCACGCCGTCCGGCGGGAACCCGCGGGAGTAGGCCAGCGGGAGGCCGTCGGCCGAGACGACAGCTGCGCGCGTGACCGCGGGGACCCGTTCGGCGAAGGCGGTGATGAGCCAGTGGAGGTCAGGCGCCTCACCCACAGGTACTCCTCCTCGTGCCGAGGCTCATCCTCTGGTCAGCGTAGGCCATCTGCCGCTGGGCGAGTAGCCGGCCAGTAACGGGCTGGGCGGTCCGGGGCTCCGGGCGGGAATGCCGGCGGCCGCCGCGGGCTTGGCACTACCGATGACGAACAACGATGAGTCGCTTCCGCTGGCGGTGCTGGACTTTGTCGGGATCGAGCACGGCGAGGAAGCCAGCGCGTCGGTGGCCGGCGCCGTGGCGATCGCGCAGGCCGTCGAGGCGGCGGGCTACCGGCGGTACTGGGTCTCCGAGCACCACAACATGACCAGCCTGGCGTGCAGCGCGCCCGAGCTGCTGACCGCGCACGTCGGGGCGCACACGTCGCGGATCCGGGTCGGTGCCGCGGGCATCATGCTGCCCAACCACGCACCGCTCAAGGTCGCCGAGACCTTCCGCACGCTGCTGGCCATGTACCCGGGCCGGATCGACCTGGCGCTGGGCCGGGCCCCCGGCACTGACCCGCTGACCGCGCACGTGCTGCGCCGCGGGATGGTCAACGATCCGGCGGCTGAGTTCCCCGGGCAGGTCGCCGAGCTGCTCGCGTTCCTCGGCGACGGGTTCCCGGCCGGCCACCCTTACGCCCCGCTGGTGGCGGCGCCGGTGATCAGCGAGCGGCCGGAGCTGTTCGTGCTGGGGTCCAGCCCGTATGGGCCGCGCTTCGCCGCGATCAACGGGATGAGTGCCGCGTTCGCCCATCACATGAGCCCTGACCTGGCGTTCGAGGCGCTGCGTGACTACCGCCGCGACTTCGCCCCGCGGACCGAGGGGGCGGCGCCCTACTCGGCGATGTCGGTGCTGGCCTTCGCCAGCGACGACAGCGAAGCGATCCTCGACTTCGAAGCGGCCTGGACGCTGACGATCCAGAACCTCCGGCGCGGGATACGGGAGCCGCTGCGGCCCGAGCAGGTCCGTGACTTCGCCCGCTCCGCGGAATTCCGCGCCAGCCGGGCCGACGACGGCCGGATGGTGACCGGGGAGCCCAAGGCCGTGGCCGGACGGCTCCTCGAGATGAAGGAGCTCGCCCAGGCCGACGAGATCGTCGTGGTCACCCCCAGCCTGGACCGGCAGCGCCGGATAGGCAGCTATACCGCGCTGGCGGACGCCTGGCGCAGCGCCGCCTGACCCGGGCAGCCTGAGCTGTCACCCGGCCAGGAAGCTGATCACCCGGGCCTGGTGAAGGCACCCGACTTGGTGAGCGAGTCACCGGCGAGCGCGCGGGGCAGGTAGTCGCGCTGGAGGATCGCGGCGGTCAGGGCACCGCGGCTGCGCACACCGGTCTTGTCGAACACTGACTTCAGGTGGTCTTGCACGGTGTCCGCGGTCAGGTGCAGCTGGGCCGCGATCTGGCGGGTGGGCAGGCCCTGGCACACCAGCGCGGTGATCGTTCTCTCCCGGTCGGTCAGCCCGTAGGCGGTCATGATCATCGGCGCCATCTCGGCCGGTGCCGCCTCCTCGATGATGACCGCCACCGTCTCCTCGGCCTGGGAGGTCAGCCAGGACGCGTGCAGCGCAGCCCAGCGCCCGCTTCTCACCCGGACCCGGAGCCGGGGCAGCCCGGCTTCACGATCGTCCAGGTGACGGAGCCTGGTGGCCAGCGCCGCGATCTCGATCGGCAGATCCGACCCGTCCGGGTGGCCGCCCAGTTCCTCGAGCCACCGCGCGGCGGCCGGGTTGGTCCCGGCGACTGCCCCGTCCGGGGCGAGCAGGACCAGGCCGGGACCGTCCGCGGGCTCTTCCAGCTCACAGGCCTGCCGCAGCAGGCCCATCCGGACTCCCTCGGCGATATGCGGGGCGAGCCGCCGGACGAACCGCACCTCCTCGGCGGAGAACCCCGCCTGGGCCGCCTCCCGGTGCAGGCAGACGTAGCCCCAGCAGACGCCCCGGATCCGCAGCACCCCCCGGAGCTCGTCCTGCAGGCCGAGCGGCTCGAAAATGTCCCGGTAACGGTCGCTCCTCGCCGGGCGGCCACCGGTCGCCTGCATGAGGGTCCGCACTCCCGAGGCGTCCCGGGCCAGGTCGGTCCACTTGTTGACGTCGTCGTGCAGGAACTCGTTCTCGACGAAGTAAGGTCCGGACTCTTCCGGCAGTTCCTCGCGGTAAGACCGGGTGAACAGGAGGGTGGCCGGGTCCGCGGCGGCCCACCAGAGCGCGTCGACCGGCACGACCTTCCGCAGCCGGGGCAAGACGGCGGCCCGCAGGGCGTCCGGATCCAGACCCGACCGGCAGGCCCGGGCTACCGCAGCGGCGAGATTGTCGAGCGCCGGGCCAGTAAGCATTGCCTCCCCTTTACCTGAGTCTAGCTGCTGGCCACGACCTCGTAGCTGCCCCGCGCGACCAGTTCCGCGCCGGTCGCGGCGACCGTCGACGCCCGGCTCTGCTCAGCGAACTGATCGGTGGCACTGGCGTGCTCCGCGGTCTGCCACAAGGTCAGGGTCAGCGCCGTGCCAGCGTCGCGGTCGATCAGGAACATCACGCCCGCGTTGCCGGGCAGGCCCTTCACGAAGCCCATCACCTGACTGACCGCGTGGTCGGCCCACTTCTGCAGGGCCTCGGGCGATCCTGACCATGTCGTCGTTCGTGCGAACATGTCGTGCTCCCTTCCTCGCCTTAAGCGTCTCTGCCCGGGCGCCGGATCGCCCTCCCAGAATTCTGGGAACTCTGGCCGCCCAGGCTGGAAGGGCCGCCCGCAGGCCGGCCGGGCGTCCCACCTGTGATTACTATCGGTTCATGCGATGTGGACGATCTGTAGTCACGCTGGCGGCGATCGCGAGCCTGAGCGGTCTCCTGGCGGCCACCATGACCGCCAGGCCCGGCCAGCGCGGGCGCCGTGCGCCTCGACGCGGGCCCGGCGGTGGCCCGAACGCCGCTCCAGCGGGCCCTGAACACGCTGGTCGCCATGCCGTCCGGGCCGCCCGGCGTCATCGTGATCGTCCAGCACGGCCGCAGCCGCACGGTCTACCAGGCCGGGACGGCCAGCCTGGCCCATCCCCGCCCGCTGGCCGCCACCGACCACGAGCGGCTGGCCAGCTTCTCCAAGGCCTTCAACGGGGCGGTCGCGCTCAGCCTGGTCAGCCGGGGGAAGCTCCGGCTCGGCGACACGATCGGGCGGTGGCTGCCCGCGCTGCCCCGGGCCTGGCACCGGGTCACCCTCCGCGAGATGCTGCAGCACCGCAGCGGCCTGCCCGACTACACCGCCAGCAAGGCGCTGGCCCGCCAGTTGCAGCGGGCCCCGCACCAGATCATCGCGCCGGGCCGGCTGATGCGCTACGTCTGGCACCGGCCGCTGCAGTTCCCGCCGGGCAGCCGCTACGAGTACGACAACTCTGACAACACGGTCATCGCCCTGATGACCCGGGTCGTGGCGGGCCGGAGCTACCGGGCCCTGCTCCGGGCCCTGGTCTACCGGCCAGCCGGGCTCGGCCAGACCAGCCTGCCGGCCGGTTCCCGGCTGCCCCGTCCCTACCTGCACGGGTATGCGCTGCAGCCCGGTCACCCAGCCGAGGACGTCAGTGAGGCGGTCTCCGCGTCGGCCGCCTGGGCGGCCGGCGGCCTGGTCTCCACCCCGGCCGACACGAACCGGTTCATCCGCGCCTACCTGGAGCCCCGGTTCTTCTCCCGGCCCACCCAGGCGGCCCAGCTGCGGTTCGTGCCGGGCAGCTCGCAGCCGGCCGGACCGGGCGCCAACGCGGCCGGCCTGGGCATCTTCCGCTACCGCACCCGGTGCGGCACCATGTACGGCCACACCGGGAACTTCCTCGGCTACACCCAGCTCGCCGCGGCCAGCCGCGGCGGCGCCAACTCGGTCGCGGTCACCGCGACCGAGCAGCTGAGCCGGACGACGCACCCCCGGGTGCTCGCCGCCCTGCGGCGTGCCGAACTGCTCGCCGTCTGCGCCGCGACGGGCCGCCGCTAGCCACCGCGCCCGCTCAGCGTCCGGTCACCTCGGTCGCGCAGCGGTAGCCGCTGCGCAGCGCCCCTTCCATGAAGCCCTGGAAGTTCACCGAGGTGTGCTCGCCGGCGAAGTGCAGGTTCCCGTGCCGCCGTCCCTGGATCCCGTTGAAGCCGGTGTACTGGCCGGTCTTCAGGTAGGAGTACGCGCCGCCGATGTGCGGATCGCCTGAGGACCAGGCGTAGTAGGCCTTGCCGTTGTACGCGTCCCGGGTCCCGGGGAAGCTCTCGTCGAACCCGGCGAGGAAGTCGCTGGCCATGGCGTGCGGCGCGGGCCCTTCATAGCTGGTGAGGCCGTAGCGGCGGCCGATGTCCGCGCCGGCCTCCCCGCCCGGCAGGGAGATCAGTATCCCGGCGGGCCCCGGCTGGTCGATCGTGGCTTCCCAGCCGCCCTGCACGAGGCCGTCGGTGTACATGTTCCCGGTCCAGCGTTCGGTGTTCCACACCCGTCTGGAGAACTGCATCTGGATCTTCGAGTTCGAGCCGAGCGGCTCCTCGCGGATGGCCCGGCGCTGGCGCGGCGGCAGCCCGAGCCCGCGCAGGTCCACCTCGCGCAGCCTGGTGAACGGCAAGGCGAGCACGACATGGTCGGCGGTCACGTCCCGGGTGCCGGCGCCGCAGGAGAACGTGCACGTGTACCGGCCGTGGCCGCGGCTGCGCACGGCCTCCAGGCGCTCGCCCAGGTGGACGGTCCCGGCGGGCAGCCGGGCGACGAGCCTGGAGATGAACTGGTCGTTGCCCCCGCGGACGTGCCACTTCTCGTCGGTGCCAGACAGCTGCGGGCTGTCCCGGGGCTGGCTGCCGCTGGGCGCGCTGTCGTAGTAGGCGAGCAGGTAGATGAGGTTGAGCGCGGACTGCTCGGCGACCGGGCCGCCGTACTCGTCGAGGAGCACGGCCACGCAGAGCCGGCCGAAGTCGCTGCGCAGGCCGCCCGGGACGTGCTGCTCGATCCACTCCGACGCGGGGGTGTGGTCCCATCGCCGGGCCCAGGAGGTGTGCTTGTCATACCGGGTGGGCCAGGGCGCCTTGCGGAAGGCGGCGTCGTGGAACAGCCCGAACCCCCACTCGTGCCACTCCCGGTTCAGGGCGGCCTGGGGCCAGAACCGCCCGCCGAACCGGAACCGGTACTGGTCCGGGCGGGTGTGCGGCGGGTAGGCGTTGACGTTGTCCAGGGTGAGGCCCAGCCGGGCGGCCAGCCGCCGCATGGCGGTGTGCTCACTGGAGACGAACTCGCCGTGCTCCTCGGTGTACTGGCCGCCGTCGAAGAACCCGCGGAGCGTGTGAATGCGCCCGCCGGGCCGGGCTGAGTTGTACTCGTAGACCTCGCTGCGAATGCCGGACGCCTTCCACAGCCGGAAGGCGCAGCCCAGCCCGGCGATGCCCGAGCCGACGATGACCACCTTCGGATCCCGCCCGGCCGCGGCCGAGGCGGGCCCTATCCCGGCCGCGCCCACGGGAACGGCCGCGGCGATGGCCGCGGCGGCGGCGCCGCGGAGCACGTTCCGCCGGGACACCCCGCCGCCGGCCGCCAGCGCGCCGGCCGCCTCCTCGACGTCACATCCGGTCCGGCGGGCGTAGGCAGCGACCGACTGCGCCTCCCGGAGCGCTCGCGCGGCAGGTGACGACCTCATGGACACCAATCCCCCCGGACTGACATACAAGGCGGCAGGACGTGCAGCCTCAGTCTGCCCAGGAGTCCCCTCCAGCGCCAGCGGCACCGGCCGTTCGCGTCAGGGACCCGGAACGGCCAGGTCGACGTCCTGGAGGCGGCCGGGTTCGGAGATCATGTCGATCCCGGTGATCTTGCCGTCGGAGCAGGTGAAGCCGAGCGCCCCCATGATCTGACCCTGGGGGACGATGGCGAGCCCCACGGCGCCGTTCACCAGGGCGGGTTCGACGAACCGGGCGCTCCGCGAGAAGCCGAGCGCGTGGCGGCCCACGGCCCGCGCTCCCCGCAGCTCGGCCACCCCGCCGGGCAGGCCGGCGCTGTCGTCCCGGAGCAGCACGTCAGGGTCGAGCACGGCGACGAGAGCCTCGAAGTCGCCGTTGCGGAGCGCGGCGAGAAAGGCGTTAACGATCTGCCGCTGGCGGCGAGGGTCGGCGTTCGGAGGCGGCGTGGCTCCCTGGACCCGCCTGCGGGCGCGGCTGGCGAGCTGGCGGGACGCGGCCGGGGAACGTTCCAGGATGGCGGCGATCTCGTCGAAGGGGACGGCGAAGATGTCGTGCAGGACGAAAGCCAGCCGCTCGGCCGGGGCGAGGGTGTCGAGCACCACCATCAGCGCCGGGCCGACCGAGTCGGCCAGCAGGGCTTCGGCCTCGGGGTCACCGGCGTCCCCCGGCCCGGCTGGCGGCCCGGCCGTGAGGTCGGCCAGGGGCTCCTCGCGGCGGCTCCGGCGGGCCCGCATCATCTTGAGGCACTCCCGGGCCACCACCGTGGTCAGCCACCCGGCCAGGTTCTCGACCCCGGCGGGGTCGGCGCGGCTGAGCCGCAGCCACGAGTTCTGCACCGCGTCGTCGGCCTCGGCGAGCGACCCGAGCATCCGGTAGGCGACCGCCCGCAGATGGGCCCGCTGCTCCTCGAAACGTGCGGCCAGCCAGTCTGTCTCGTCCATCGGTCACATTCTCCTGCCCGGTCGGCTCATACCCATGAACCTCCGGAACGTCCGGATGTGACCACCAGCAGCGAGGAGCCTGACGTGAACATCATCACCGAATCGCCGTCCGCCGTCCGCCGCGACGGACACCTGCGCGTCCGGCCGGCCGGGTACTGGCTGGCCACCGCGGCTGTGGCCGGCGAACTGGGACTCGGCGGTATCTGGGACATCGCGCGCATTCCGTTCGTCAGCGACCTGGCGCTGCACCTCGGCTATCCGTCCTATTTCCTGGTCCTGCTGGGCAGCTGGAAGGTGCTGGGTGCGGTAGCCCTCCTCGTCCCGCGCCGGGCACTGCTCAAGGAATGGGCCTACGCGGGCGCCTTCTTCACCTATACCGGGGCGATCGTCTCCCACCTGACCACGGGCTACGACCGCGGCGAGGTGGTGCTGCTGGCCGCCTTGGCCATCTTGACCGTACTGTCGTGGGCGCTACGGCCGGCCAGCCGCCGGCTCCGCTGAGCCAGGCCGGCCTGCGCCCGGCACGCGCTGACCGCCGGCGGCGTGCGGGTGAAGGCCGGGTGAGTCATCGCATCCGGGCGACGGTCTCCAGCAGCAGGCCGAGCAGGTCGGTGAACCGGGTGTCTGGGTCCCCGAAGATCACCTGGCCGGCCTCGACGGCCAGCGGGGCGGTGTCCGGGCCGATCAGCTCGGCCCGGCGGCCCAGCGAGTAGCTGTCGTCACCAGAGGCGGTGACCTGGAGGACCGCCTGCTCCTCGACGCAGAAGCCGATGGTGAAGTTGTGCAGCAGCAGCAGGCCCCGCACCGCGTCGCGCAGGGTGAACCCCTGGCGGACGAGGTTGGCGAGGGTGATTTCCTGGCGCCTGACCACGCCGGGATCGGTGAGGGTCGTGCCGCTGAAGGCTTTGGCCCCGTCCCGGTGGCGGAGCAGTTCCGCCCGCACGGTCCCGGCGTAGGTCGCCATCACCTCTGGCCAGGGCAGGTCGGCGGGCAGCCCGGCCATCACCTCGCCGATCTGCCGCCATATCGTCGTGGCCATCTCGTCGAGCAGCGCCTGCTTGCTGCGCACGTGCCAGTACAGCGCAGGACCCTGGACGCCCAGCCGGGACGCGAGGGCGCGCACCGTGAGGCCGTCCATCCCCGCCTCGTCGAGCAGGTCCAGGGCCGCCTGCACGATGGCCGTCTTGGTCAGTCCGCCAGGCATGAGTTGACAGTTTAACAACGTTAAGGAACGCTGGGGCCATCGTCACTTAACATCGTTAAGTTGGAGGGCAGGATGAAGGCGGCGATCCTGGAATCGGCGGGCTCGGTCCCGGTCTACGGCGACTTCGGCGAGCCGGTGGCCGGCGAGGGAAGCGAGATCGTCGAGCTCGTGGCCACGGGTATCCACCACCTCACCCGGTCGGTCGCGACCGGCCGCCACTACAGCCGCGGCGGGATCTTCCCCGTCATCCCGGGCCTGAACGCCGGTGGCGCGCACCGCCGCGGGCGAGTTCGTCTTCACCTCCTCCGGGCCGCCGCCCTACGGAACCTTCGCCGAGCGCTTCGCCTCCCCCGGCACGATGCGCTTCCCGCTCCCGGCGGGGGCCCGCCCCGAGGCGGTGGCCGCCGGCGTCAACCCGGGTATGGCGTCCTGGCTGCCGCTGCAGGCCCGCGAGGCCGAGGCCGGGAAGCTCGGTACCGTACTGATCCTCGGGGTCACCGGGATGTCCGGTTTCCTCGCCGCGCAGAACGCCAGGCTGCTCGGGGCCACCCGGGTCGTCGGCTCCGGACGGAGCCAGCCCGGCCTGGCCCGGGCGGCCGCGGCCGGCGCGCAGACCGTGGCCATCACCGGTGACCGGGACACCGACGCGCAAGCCCTCGCCGCGTCGCTCGACGGTGACCCACCCGGCCTGGTGCTCGACTTCCTGTGGGGGCCCGTCGCCGAGACCGCCTTCCAGGCCCTGGCCGGTGAGGGATCCGGCGAGGATCAGGCCGGCGTCAAGTACGTCCAGATCGGCGCGCTGGCCGGGCCGAGGCCGCCGTGCCCTCCGCGTTGCTGCGCAGCAGGAAGCTGACCATCTCCGGCAGCGGGGCCGCCTCCGTCGCCGCAGCGGACATCAAAGCCCAGATCCCGGCCTACATCCAGCTGATCGCCGACGGCTCCGTCCAGGTGCCGTTCCGGACCTTCCCCCTGTCGGACGCCGCTGCGGCCTGGACCGCCTCGGCCGGGTCAGGACCGCGGGTAGTCCAGGTCCGGGACCAGGCGGGCTGACTCCCCCGCCGCGGTCCCCGTGGGCGATGGGCGGCGGGCTGGCGCCTGATCGTTAGATCTATTCTCGGCTTATGCACGGCGCAGTGACCGTCCATGTGACCGCACCGGCCGGCCGGTGCTGGGACCTGGTGACGGACGTCAGCCGCATCGGGGAGTTCAGCCCGGAGACTTTCGAGGCGGAGTGGCTGCCGGGCGCCAGCGGGCCCGGCGTCGGGGCGCGCTTCCGCGGTCACGTCCGCCGCAACGGCCGGGGGCCGGTCTACTGGACCACCTGCACCGTGGTGGCCAGTGATCCGGGACGCGAGTTCGCCTTCTCCGTGGCCGGGCCGGGCGGCGGGACGGTGAACACCTGGCGCTACGTGCTCCGTCCGCGGGCGGACGGTACCGACATCACCGAGTCGTTCGAGCTGTCCGACATGCTGGTCACCCGGGTGTACTGGCTGCTGGCCGGGCGGGCCCGGCGGCGGAGCAACCTCAGCGGCATGCGCGTCACCCTGGAAAAGATCAAGGCCGCCGCCGAGACCAGCGCCTAACGATCCCGCGACGGGAGACGCTCTGGCTGCTGCTCCCGGGCGGGCTCGGGGACGTACTGTGCGACGGGCTCCCGGGCGGGCTCGGGGACAGACCCGCGCGACGGACTCCCCGGATGGCTCGGGGACGGACTCGCGGGGCTCGGGGACGGACTCGCGGGCGGGCTCGGGGACAGGCTGTGCCACGGACTTCCGGGCAGGCCCGGGGGCGGGCTCTGGTCCCGCGGCGAAGCGCAGAGCCGTGCCCAGCCAGTCGGTGGCCGCGTCGGCCCGCCCGCCGGCCCCGGAGCGGAAGACCTCCGCAGGCGGACCCATCCAGGCGGGGGGTCTTACCTCCGGCGAGATCAGCGCGGCAGGCAGGTGGACCTCGGCGCTGGTCCCACCGTCCGGCGGCGCGCTCAGGGTCACCGTGATGCCGTGCCGCGCCGCCAGGTGCGCGACCGCGAAGAAGCCCATCCGCTGGCCGACGGTCGTGTCCGGCAGGCGCGGGTGGGCCAGCTGCCAGTTGAGCTGGCCCAGCTCCTCCTCGGCGATGCCGGTCCCTGCGTCGGTGACGGTGATGAGCGAGCCGCCGTCACGCGCGGTGCGCCCGGACACGGTGACCTGGGTGGTCCTGGGCGAGAACGTAGTGGCGTTCTCCAGCAACTCGGCGAGCAGGTGCACGGTGTCGGCCGCCGCGCTCCCGTTCACCGACACGCCCTGCTGGACGTCCAGGGCCACCCGGTCGTACTGCTCCACCTCCGACACTGCCGCCCGCAGCACGTCCACCAGGGTGACCGGCTCGGGCGGGTGTTCTGGCGTGTCGTGGCCCGCGATGGCCAGGGCGCTGTCGGTGTTGCGCCGCATCCGGGTAGCCAGATGATCCATCTGGAACAGGCTGGCCAGCCGTTCCGGGTCGTCCTCGGTCAGTTCCGAACTGTCGATCAGCCGCAGCAACCGTTCCAGCAGGGAATGGCTGCGCCGCAGGAAGCTGGTGGATACGGCGCTGACGCTGGCGCGCAGCCGGGCCTGTTCGCCTGCCAGCCGCAGCGCTTCCCGGTGCACCCGGTCAAAGGCCCGGGCCACCTGGCCGATCTCGTCGGCGGACTCGACGTCCATCGGTGTCGCAGGCAGGCGGTGCCTGGCGTGTCCGGCCACACCCAGCGCGCCGACCTCCGCGGGCAGGCCCGTCCCGGCGACGTCCAGGGCGGCCGCCTCGAGCCGCCGGAGCGGACCCACGATCGACCTGGCGACCATCAGGGTGACCAGGAAGATCAGGACGAGAGCGGCCAGTGCCGCGGCGGCCGTGACGATCGCGGACTGCACCGCTCCTCGCTGCAGGGCCTGGGCGTAGGACGCGATCGAGTCCGTCAGCTGCCGCTCGGCGTGCCGCATCCAGCCGACCGAGCGCGACATCCCGGCCTGCCACTGCTGCCCGGCGCGGGGGCCGGGGGCCAGCGCGCCTGGGCCGGCCACGACGGCACGCTGTCCCAGCGCCCGGGCCTGGCTCGGCACCGAGCCGGCCAGGGTGCCGTTCAGGGCCCAGGTCTCTTCCGGGGTCGCCGAACCACGGAACGCGACCAGGTCATTGGCCTGCTCCGCCTGGGCGATGGCCAGCGCGGTCATGACCCCCGGCCCGAAGTGGCCCTGAGCCAGCGCCACGCCGAGGATGGCCTCCTGTTGCGAGGCGTGATCCTTCATCCGGGACAGCGCGTCGAGCGCGCGCACGCTGGTGACCAGCCCGGGGTTGCCGCTCAGGTCGGCGATGCCGTCGTCGACGGTGAGCAGGCCCGCGGTCGCGGCGGAGTAGCCGTTGATCACGGTCAGGGCAGCAGCCTGGCCCTCCACGCCCCGGCGCAGGCCGGGCACTTCGGCGATGCTGGTCAGCACGGACGCCGCGCTGGCCTGCGTCTGGACCGGGTATCCGCCGCCCAGCTGGCGAATCTGGCGGCGTACCGCCGCCGCCCAGCCGTCGGTGATCGCGTACTGCCGGTGCAGGGCCGGGAGGCCTGCGGCCTGGCGGCCGCCCGCGACGTAAGCGGCCGTGTCGGCCCGCTCGTCCTCCAGGGCCTGGGCTAAACCGGTGACCTGCTGGCCGAGCACCGCGAGCCGGCCGACCTGGCGGTCGGCCCCCGCGCTGCGCGCCGTGTCAGTGACCCGCAGCCCGGCGAGCGCCAGGCCCAGCACCGTCGGAATGGCCACCAGGACGATCAGCCGGCGGGCCACCCGCCAGTTCCGTACCGCTTTCGGGGCCACGAGCCATTTCCCGGGCCTCTTCAGCCAAGAGTACAAACAAGGTCACCTTTCTCCTTGCCCCTCCCCACGACCATACCTGCGCTCGTGCCTGTCCGGATACGGCTGACTACGCAGGCCTGGGACAGGTCAGCGTGCTGGGGAGACGGAGCGCAAATGCGGCGGAAGTTTCCCGAATCAAGGAGCGGGACATAGTCAGGCCGATGAAAGCCGTGAGGTTAATGAACACTCTTGTTAATGGATGGGCGGACGGCTCTGGCGGGGTATTTGTTCCTCACGCGCAACCGCGCCCAGCCGGCCGGCCCGGGTGGCCCGGCCAGCCTGACCGGACAGCCCCGCAGACGGCAGCCAGCCGGGCCGTCACCAGCCAGCCCGGGCCGCGGTGAAGAATGAGCCCCATGACTGACACGACTGATACTCCCACTACGGGCACCCCTGCCACGGGCAGCGCCGCGCGGGGCGCCGGCGTCACCTGGCACGGGTCCGGCGAGTACTCCGACATCCGCTACGAGACCACCGACGACGGCATCGCCAAGATCACGATCTGCCGGCCCGAGGTGCACAACGCCTTCCGGCCGCAGACCCTGATCGAGATGTCCGACGCCCTGACCGTGGCCCGCGAGGACGAGTCGGTCGGCGTCATCATTCTCACCGGCCAGGGCGACAAGGCCTTCTGCTCCGGCGGTGACCAGCGGGTACGCGGTGACAGCGGGTACAAGACGGACGAGAACGCCACCGGGCGCTTCCACGTCACCGACCTGCACGTGCAGATGCGCCGCTGCCCGAAGCCGATCGTGGCCATGGTGGCGGGCTGGGCCATCGGCGGCGGCCACGTGCTGCACGTGGTCTGCGACCTCACGATCGCCGCTGACAACGCGACGTTCGGCCAGGTCGGCCCCAGGGTCGGCTCGTTCGACGGGGGTTTCGGCGCCAGCTCGCTCGCCCAGCTGGTGGGCATGAAGAAGGCCAAGGAGATCTGGTTCTTGTGCCGCCGCTACGACGCCCAGGCCGCCGCCGAGATGGGCCTGGTCAACGCCGTCGTGCCGCTGGCCGACCTGGAGCGCGAGACGGTGCGGTGGTGCCGCGAGATGCTGGCGCTGTCCCCCTTCGCGCTGCGCCTGATGAAGGCCAGCTTCCACGCGGCGGAGGACGGCTACGCGGGCATCCAGCAGCTCGCCCACGACACCAACCTGCTGTTCTACGGCACCGAGGAAGCCCGCGAGGGCCGCGAGGCCTTCAAGGCCAAGCGGGCGCCCGACTTCGGCCAGTTCCCGCGGCGCGCCTAGCCTGCGGCGCGGGCCCGCGCCGGGTGGGCCACATTCCGGGCTAATACGCTGTCCTATTCATTCATCGCCTTATTCAGGGCTCATGTGACGGTGATTGACTTGAGGGCAGCCAGGCATAAGGTGATGCCCATTACTGATGGCCCGGGAGGACCTAATGTCACGGGGACGCCACCTCAGCCGGGGTGAAATCCGGGACGCCGCCGTGGACTGCGGCGTTCTGGCCGCCGCCTGCCTGGTCACCTACTGGCTCGCGACGCGCATGCTGGCCCACGTCTACCTGCTGTCCCGGGACGACGAGCTAGTCGGCGGCCTGTGGGCGGTGATCGCCACCATCTTCGTGCTGCGCGACAGTTACCAGCGCAGCATGACCGCCGCGGTGACCCGGATGGCGGCCACCACCGTCAGCTTCGTCCTGTGCCTGATCTACCTGATCTTCCTGCCCTTCGACGTCTGGGCCATGGCGGCGCTCATCGGGCTCAGCGCCCTGGCCGTCACGCTGATCGGGCGGCCCGGCGACGCGATCACGGCCGCGATCACCACGGCGGTGATCATGGGCGTGGCCGCGCTGAGCCCGCACGACGCGTGGCGGCAGCCCATCCTGCGCTTCGCCGACACCGTCATCGGCGTCGCGGTCGGCGTGGGTGCCGCGTGGCTCTCGCTGCGCATGCTCCGCCCCGGGACGCGGCCCAGCGCGAGATCGCCCGTCACGCCCTCGCCCGTCCCGCGAAAGCCCTAAGCGCGAAAGCCCCTTACACGAAAGCCCGTTATACGAAAGCACTGAGGCCGGTAATCGCGCGGCCGACGATCAGCGTATTGATCTCCCGGGTGCCTTCGTAGGAGTAGATCGCCTCCGAGTCGGCGACGAACCGGCCCACGTGGTTCTCGAGCAGGATGCCGTTCCCGCCGAGCAGTTCGCGGGCCCAGCCGACCGTCTCCCGCATCCGGACCGTGCAGAACGCCTTGGCCAGCGCGGAATGGTGGTCTTCGGCCAGGCCCTCCTGCTGCAGCGCGGACAGCCGGGCGCACAGGCACGCCGACGACGTGATGTTGGCCAGCATCCGGACCAGCAGGTCCTGCACGAGCTGGAAACCCGCGATCGGCCGGCCGAACTGCTCGCGCTGGCGCGCGTAGGCCAGCGCGTGCTCAAAAGCGCCGCGGGCACAGCCGGTGGCCTGCCAGGCCACCCCGGCCCGGGTCAGCCGGAGCACCGCCGCGGTGTCCTTGAAGGAGTTCGCCTGCTGCAGCCGGTTCTCCTCCGGAACCCGGACCCCGTCCAGGGTGATGTACGCGTTCTGGACCACCCGCAGCGCGATCTTGTCGTGCATCTTGGAGGTCTCGAAACCTGGCGTGCCCTTCTCCACCACGAACCCCTTGACCTGCCCGTCCTCCAGGGAGCGGGCCCAGATGATCGTGTAGTCCGCGAACGTGGCGTTGCCGATCCACTTTTTCTGCCCGTCCAGCACCCAGTCACCGCCGTCGCGCCGGGCCGTGGTGGTCAGCCCGCCCGCGGCGCCCGATCCGACGTCGGGTTCGGTGAGCCCGAACGCGCCGATCTTCTCCATCCGGGCCATCGGCGGCAGCCAGCGCTGTTTCTGCTCTTCGGACCCGCACAGGTAGATGGAGCCCATGGCCAGGCCGCTGTGCACGCCGAAGTACGTCGCGATCGACGAGTCCACCCTGGCCAGCTCCATCGCGATCATGCCGTCCAGCAGGCAGCCGCCGCCCGGGCAGCCGTATCCCGAGTAGCCCACCCCCGCGATGCCGAGCTGGTGCAGGCCGCCCACCAGGTCGTGCGGGAACTCTTCCCGGGTCCAGTAGTGGTTGATGACGGGCTGCACCGACTTCTCCATGAACTCCCTGACCTGGTGCAGGAGCTGGCGCCCGGCGGGCTCCAGTGACTGCTCGAGCAGGTAGAAGTCGGCGTCGGTGGCGGCGACCCGGTCGGCGCTTGGCATTCCGGTTTCCTCCCTATCTACGGTGGCGGTCTACGGGCGGTGCGTACGGATCTAGGGGCCGGGTCCACGGGACGGCAGCTACCGGGCGGCCAGGAAGGCGTCCACCACCGGCGCGAGCGTAGCCGCCTCGGTGACCAGGCCGAGATGACCGCCTTGGTAGACGTGCAGCCGGGACTTCGGGATGAGCAGGTGCATCAGCCGGGCGTTGGCCAGCGGGATGAGCGGGTCGTCGTCGCCGGACACGATGAGCGTCGGCTGCCGCAGCCACGGCAGGAACGGCACGCTGGTCCAGCCCGCCCCGGCCGTGAGCTGGTACAGGTACCCACCGGGCGGCCCGACCCGGTTGCCGTCGTGCATCGCGGCCGCGACCCGCGCTGGATCAGCGCGCGCCGATCCGCCGTAGATCGTCGCCCGCCACCCGCTCGAGGTATTCGCGGTTCAGGTAGCGCTGCGGCGTCACCATGTGCGCGAGTACCGAAGGCCGGGCGGGCACCATCAGCGCGCCGGTCGCCGTCGCGACGAGCACCAGCCGGCGGCACCGGGCCCGCTGGAACGCGGCGAAGTGCTGCGCGACCCCTCCGCCCCACGAGATCCCGAGCACGTCGACCTGGTCATGGCCGAGCTCGTCCAGCAGGCGGGCGATCAGCCGGCACAGCCCGCTGAAACGGTAGGGCAGGGGCGACGGGGCTGACCCGCCGACGCCGGGCGGGTCGAACCTGATCACCTCGACGGCCGGGTCGAGCGCGGCGACGAACGGGTCGAGCAGCTCCAGGCTGGCGCCGATGCCGTTGACCAGCAGCAACGGGACCCGGGGTGGCTGGCCGCCAGACCCGGGGCCGGGCCCGCTCAGGCCGGGCCGCACCGCGACCCGCAGCAGCTGGCCGCCGACCTGGACGCTGCGCACCTCAGCGGTCGTGGACATAGGTTCCGGGTGCGGGGCACTGGACCGGGTAACCCTCCAGGCCCAGCCCGGCCGGGCTGGGCCTCAGCCCGCCGCTCCGCTCGGCCAGCCAGCCCGAGTAGTCCAGCCACCAGCTCCCCCGCTTCTGGTCGGCGGTGGCCAGGAACTGGAGTGGGTCGGCCGGGTTCGGGGGCGCACCGTGGTCCGGGGGCGCACCGTGGTCCGAGGGGCGCAGTGCGGAAGGAAGCCTTCTGGTTGTCCGGCGGGTTGACCAGGGCCGCGATATGCCCGCTGGTGGACAGCACGAACTTGACCGGCCCGCCGAACAGCTGGGTCGTCCGGTAGCACGACTGCCACGGGCAGAGGTGGTCGGCGACCCCCGCGACCACGTAGGAGTCCACGTCAACCTTGGCCAGGTCAACGGGTGAGCCGAGCATGGTCGCCGCGCCGGGCACCGTCAGCGCGTTGGCCAGGCCCAGCCTGATGAAGTCGTGGTGCAGCGCGGCAGGCAGCCGGGTGGTGTCGGCGTTCCAGTACAGGATGTCGAAGGCCGGCGGCGGGCGTCCCTGCAGGTAGTTGTTGACCCAGTAGTTCCAGATCAGGTCGTCGGGCCGCAGCCAGGCGAACACTTCGGCCAGGGCCCGCCCGTCCAGGTAGCCGCGCGCGCGCGGACGCCGCCATCGCCGCGGTCGCGGTCGCCTCGTCGATCAGCGCGGCCGCGGTGCCCGCCTGGGCCTGGTCCAGCACGGTCACCCCCAGGCACAGGCTGGCCAGCTGGTCAAGCTGACCCGTCGCGCCCAGGTGCGCGGCGACCATGGACGTCACGACGCCTCCCGAGCACAGCGCGCAGACGCTCGCCCGGGCCGCACCGGTGATCGCCCGCACCCCGGCCAGCGCCTCGACCACCGCGCCCCCGTAGGTGTCCAGATCCCAGTCCCGGTGCCGCGCGTCGGGGTTCCGCCACGAGACGACGAAGACCTGATGTCCCTGGGCGGTGAGGAACTCGGCCATGCTGCGCCCGGGCGCGAGGTCGGTGATGTAGTACTTGTTGATCATCGGCGGCACGATCAGCAGCGGGTACCGGAACACGGTCCCGGTGACGGGCTGATACTGGATGAGCTCGAATTGCTCGCACGAGTGGACGACGCCGCCCGGCGTGACGGCCAGGTCCTTCCCCACCTCGAAGGCGTCGGCGGGCACCATGGACGGCACCCGCGGCGGGCTGGCCAGATCGCGGGCCAGCGCGCGCCAGCCCGCGGACGGCGTTCTGGCCGCCGGTGTCCAGCAGCGCCTTCCAGGCGGCCGGGCTGAGCAGCGGACTGTTGCTCGGTGCGGCGGCCGCGATCAGGTTGGTGAGCAGGAACTTCAGCCGCGTCTCGTCGCGCCAGCCCAGCCCGGCCCCGGCCAGCAGGGCCCCGGCGGACTGGCCCGCCGCCAGGTACGCCTGGACGGCGCGGCGCAGGAACGGGTTGTCCTGCCACGCCGGGTCGGCGAAGCGCCGGTCGCGGGAGCTGGCCGTGACCGCGGACCGGCCGGCCGCGATCCGGCCAAGTTCGGTACCCAGCTGGACGGCCTGACGGGAGACCAGCCGCGGGCGGCGAGCCAGCCCAGCCCCCAGCCGCAGCAGCGAGCTGTCCGGCCGGAACCGGCGCAGGACGCCGAGCGCCGCGTCGGTCAGCAGCAGGTCGAGCGGGCCGGCCGCCTCGACCGCGTCGCGCGCCCACGCCTCGCCTGGGCCTGGCTCCGGCCTGGAGCCCGCGGCGGGCCCGGGTCCTCGCGGCCCGGCGTTCACTGCGCGTCCCCGGGCGGGTGCACCTCTCGTTCTGAGAGTCTTGCCGGCCGGTCCTTTGGGCAGCGCATCGGCCAGGTTGGTCACGAGAGTCCCCCCTTCAGGCAACATCTCGGGCCTATCACCGAAGCGGCGGGCAGACAATGGTGCGTCCACCTGGATACGCGGGCGGGTTACGCTGAGGACGCATCGCCCGCGACCTCCGGGCGGGAACGCAGGAAAGGCACACCATGGCACGCGGCGTCCAGGTCGGCGACAAGGCTCCCGATTTCACCCTCCCGGCCCAGTCCGGGGAACCGGTCCGGCTGCAGAGCCGGCTCGGCGACCGGGTGGTGGTCCTGTACTTCTACCCCAAGGACGACACCCGCGGCTGCACCGCCGAGGCGTGTGCCTTCCGGGACAGCTTCGAGGTCTTCACCGACGCCGGGGCGGACGTGATCGGGGTCAGCTCCGACTCGCCCGACAAGCACGCCGCCTTCGCCAGCAAGCACCGGCTGCCCTTCACGCTGCTCAGTGACCAGGGCGGCCAGATCCGCAAGCGCTACGGGGTCCCGGCGGTGCTGGGCCTGCTCCCGGGCCGGGTCACGTACGTGATCGACCGCGAGGGCGTCGTCCGGCAGGTGTTCAACTCGATGACGAACATCAGCGGGCACGTCACGGACGCCCTGGACATGGTCCGGCAGTTGCAGGCCGAGCAGCGGGCCTGACGGCTGGCCCGCTCCGCCCGGGTCGGCCGGCGCAACGCTGATCCGCGCGCGGCGCCGCCCGCTCCGGCTGGTCACCAGGCCTCTGCGGCGAGGGCGGCCAGCCTCCGCAGCCGCCCGACGATGTCACTGTGGACCACCTCGGCCGGCTGCGCCCCGTCAACGGTGAACATCCATTCCCGGCCGGCGTAGTACTCGAGCAGGGGCACGGTGTTCTCCTCGTACACCTGCAAGCGGTGCTCGATCACGGCTTGGGTGTCGTCCGAGCCCCGTCCCCGGGACAGCAGCCGGCGCACCAGCTCGTCGGTGGGGACGTCGAGGTGGACCGCGGCCTGCACCGCGGCCCCGAGCGGCTCGGCCACCGCGAAGGCCGCCTTCGCCTGGTCCACGGTCCGCGGGAACCCGTCGAGGACGTAGCCGCCCGTCTCCGACGCGGCGACCACCGGTTTGCGCAGCATGTCCATGACGACCCCGTCCGGCACCAGATCGCCCTGGTCAACGTAGGACCTGATCGTCTGCCCGAGCGTCGTGGAGTCCCTGACGTGCTGGCGCAGCAGGTCGCCGCTGGAGATGTGCGTGATGCCCGAGCCGCTCGGCCAGCAGCTCGGCCTGGGTTCCCTTGCCGGCGCCGGGCGCGCCGATCAGCAGAAGCCTCATCTCGACCCAGCGGCGACGTACGACGTGTTGTGCCCCAATGTGCCCTCCTGAACAGCTGAAACTACCCCAAGTGTCCTGCCCGCGGCGGCCAGCGGACAAGGAGGGGACCCGGAACTCACGTTCTGGCCCGCGCCGGCGTCTACCTGGTGCGACGGGAGACTCCCGCGGCACGGGGCGGCCCGCCGGGTCCGGGCCTATCGACGAGGGGTGGCAGATGAGCAGCGAGCTGAGGTTCGGCGTGGTCAGCGAGTCGGTCCTGGCCGGCCCGGCCTGGCTTGACCAGGCTCGCCGGATCGAGGACGCCGGCGTCGGCGTGCTGCTGCTGCGCGACCACTTCTCGGCGGGTGCCTACGGCCAGCAACTCGCCCCGTTCAGCGCCCTCGCGGCCGCGGCCACGGCCACGACCCGCCTGCACGTGGGCACGCTGGTCCTGGCCAACGACTTCCGGCATCCGGTGCTCGTCGCCCACGAGGCCGCGACCCTGCACCTGCTGTCCGGCGGCCGCTTTGAGCTCGGCCTCGGCGCGGGCTGGTACCGGCCCGAATATGAGGCGGCAGGCCTGGCCTTCGAGCCCGCCCGGCAGCGGATCGGCCGGCTCGAGGAGGCCCTGGCCATCATCGGCGGGCTGCTCGGGGGCGCCCAGGTAGATCAGGCCGGAGCCTCCTACCAGGTCACCGGGCTAGGCCTGGACGTGCTGCCCCCGCTCCAGGGCCGGCCACGCCTGGTCGTCGGAGCCGGCGGCCCCCGGATGCTCGGCGTGGCGGGACGGTACGCCGACACGGTCGGGCTGTTGCCTGCTCCCATCAAGTCCGACGACGATCGCGACGACCCTCTCGACCTCCTGCCCGCGGCCCTCGACCAGAAGCTCGCCGTGCTGCGCGCGAAGGCTGGCGATCGCTTCCCCGCGCTGGAACTCAGCGCGTTCGCCACGATCATCATCACCAGCCGCCGGCGCCAGGACACCGAGGCGCTCATCGCCAGGCGCGGCTGGGGCGGGATCGACGTCAGCACCGTCTGGGAGATGCCGACCGTCTTCGTCGGCAGCGTCGGCCAGATCCAGGCCGACCTGCAGGCCAGGCGCGAGCGGTTCGGGCTGTCCTACCTCGTCACCCCGGACCGGGACCTGCCCGCGCTCACCAAGATCGTCGCTAGCCTCTGACGGGCGCGGGGGGTGGTCACGTTCGGGCGGGTCAGCACGCACCAGATGACGACCCTCAGCCGCCGTACCGCCGGGCGATGGCTGGCCTTGCGCAGCAGGCGCCTGGCCCGGCGGCCGTTCAGCAGCTTCCATTGCAGCCGCCGGGCCAGCTGCTGCGGAGGGCCCAGCCTGCGGCGCGGCGCAGCGGCCGGGTACCGCTCCTGGAAGTGGCGGTCCGCGAGGGCCGCCGCGGCGTGCACGGCCACGTCCAGCAGTTGCTCGGCCGTCGGCCCGGCGGCCGGCCGCCGGGCGGGTTCGGGGTCCCCCCCGGCCACATGGCGCCCGCTCACCGGCGGCGGGAGCAGTTCGCCGAGCTCACCGACGACGTGGTACTTCGAGTCGCGCAAGCCTCTCGACGAGCTGTTCCGCCTGTTCCCTGGCCCACGCTTGCCGGCCGGCCGGCAAGGCCAGCCGCGCCTGGCGCGGCCGGCCACCCAGGACGTCGTGCGCCAGGATCCGCTTGATGTTCCTGGTATAGAACCAGTCGGGCAGCTCCTCGGGCAGCGCCTCGTTCATCCGGCGCAGGAATTCGGCCTCCCGGAGGCCGAGCGAGGAATTGGCGCGCGCCCGGCTCAGGTCGGCGCCGCCGGGGTCGACGCCCAGAACGGACGCGAAACGTGCCCAGAGCAGGCTGGCCGGGCCACTGCGGGGCATGGTGATCACGTGGACGTGATCCGGCGGGATGTGCTGCGACCACGCGTTCAGGATGGCGAGCGTGTCATGCGCGTTCCAGAACCACGCCTGGCGGCGGCGGTCCCCGGCCGACCCGGTGTCGATCACCCGGTCAAGCCATTCTTCCCACCGGGCCGTTCCGCGGCACTTGACCTTCTCCTGCCATTCGGCGGGCAGCAGGGTCGCGAAGTCACGCACGGTCAGGACGACGTGCACCTCGGCCGGGAACAGGGACCGGACGGCCCGGTCGGCCTGACCGGCGGTGCACACCGAGAGCAGTTCGTCTGAGATGACCGCTGACTGGCGGCCCCGCAAGGCCTGGCGGGTCAGGACGTCCCATTCGCCGGTCCAGGGGTCAGCGGGGTCCGACGCGGCCCTCGGCGCCTCACGCAGGTCCCGGCTGGCCCGGGAGTGATCCCGGTGGCTGTAGCCGGGCAGCAGGATCCCGCGGGAGGACAGCCACGAGCGGTTGTCCCACATGGCGTCCTGGAGAAACGTCGTCCCGGTCTTCGGCTCGCCTATGTGAAGGTAAATACGGGGGCAGCGGGGATCGTGCGCCCGGCTCTTCCGGAGGGCCGGAATCCGGCCTGGCGTATCGCGTCCCGATACCCATTGATGGCTAATGTCCGCGTCGGGTCCGAACCGGCCGCCTGGCAGCTCAGCCGCGTCGTTATTGCCCGGATCCAGCGGTTCTGCCATGATTTCCGCCCGGATTCCAAGTCCTTTAGGCGTCATATTCCGAGGATAGACAAAACTTGGCCAGCGCCGGACGTAATTCGGGCAGTCCCATGGGCCTTTGCGCCGCGGCGCCGGGCCCGCCAGATATGTTTGGGGGTAAACACCGGGATTGTCGTTGCTGCCGTGATCCGGCCCGTATTACCGGAGCGTGACGGCCACGGCGGGCTCTTCGCCCGGGCGGCCGCGCCGGTCACCCGGCTAGGGTGAGCACAGCGGCTGACGGCAGCGCCATCATCCCTCCCGGGGGATCCGCCGCGCATCCCGCACCGGGCTCGCACGCGCGTTCGGGGGTAATGCCGTCCAGGCTCACCGGGGTCTGAGTCAGCGCAGGCCGAAGGGGCAGCCGGAATGGAACTCGAGTCGCTGAACGCCACCTTCGTCATCGACACGTTCCTGTTCCTCCTGATCGGAGTCGGTCCCAAGATCGCGCTGGTGCCGTTCCTCGAGACGACCGCCGGGATGCCCGAGGAGACCAAGCGCCGCGTCCTGCGCAAGATGCTGACCACCGCCGCCACGGTCGCCGTCCTCCTGCTGGTCCTCGGCGGCGTGCTGACCAGGCTGCTGCACTTCTCCCCGGGCGCGCTGGGCGTCGCGAGCGGGATCATCCTGCTCATCATCGCGGTCACCATGGTGCTCGGCCAGGGCGACGGGAACGGCAGCCGCTCACCCCGTCGAGCACCAGGACCCGATGCGGCTGGCGGTCTACCCACTGGCCGTGCCTTACCTGCTCAACCCGGCGGGCATCGTCGTCCTGGTGACCGTGTCCGCGGAAGCCAGCTCGGTGGCCGTGGTCGCGGTCGTGGTCGGCATTCTCGCGGTGGTGCTCGCGCTCGACGTGCTGATCTTCCGGTGGGCCGTGCAGGTCAGCAACCACCTGGACGCGAGCCGGATGCTGATCACCGAGAAGGTGTTCGGGTTCCTGCTGGCCGCGCTCGCTGTCCAGCTGGCCCTCGACGGCCTGCACGACGTGGGCGTCGTCCACCTGACCGGCCATTGAGCAGGCCAGCCCGCCGGCCGCCGCATGGCCAGGCTCGCCGCCGGTGGCGTACGGTGCTGGATACCATCTCGCGGTACAACTGGGAGCACAGGTGACGCAGAACCCGCGTGCGGTCCTCTGGGGCCAGATCGCGGAGCACGCATCCCGGCATGACCGGGGGGTCTCTGTGGCCAGCGTGTGCGCGGTGGCGGTGGCGTCAGAAGGGGTCAGCGGGGCGTGGGTAACCGCGGCGAGCGGCCAGACGCCGGACGTCATCATGTATGTGACAGATCCGGTAGCCGAGCAACTGGCCGAGTTGCAGCTGACGCTCGGTGAGGGACCAGGGCAGGACGCGCAGGCGTCGGCCGCGCCCGTCCTGGTCGCCGACCTGGAGGCCGACGAGCCCAGCCGGCGGTGGCCCGCGTTCACGCCGGGAGCCCGCCAGATCGGCGTGGGCGCCGTCTTTGCGTTCCCGCTGACGATCGGGGCGATCCAGGCCGGCGAGATGGGCCTGTACCGCGACTCGCCCGGTCCGCTGACCGCGGAGCAGTTCGGCGAATGCCTCATCCTCGCGGACGCCGCGACCGTGTTCCTGCTCGACGACGCAGGCGGCGACGTGACCCGCGGGTATAACGGAGTCAACGGGAGGGCCCTGGACCTGTGGCCCCCGGACCTGGCCCGGCACCGGGCCCAGATCGACCAGGCGACTGGCATGCTCACTGTGCAGCTGGGAGTGACCGCCGGCGAGGCTTACGTGCGGCTTCGCGCCTACGCGTACGCCAAAGACCAGCGACTCGCTGACGTGGCCCGCGACATCGTGGCCCGCCGCCTGCGGCTGGAGCCGGATCCGGCCCCGGACGGCGGGCCATGACTCCCCCGCCCGCCCGGCGCCGGCGGGCGCCGCCCGTCCTTGCTGCCCACCGACGAGAGGGTGACCAGATGGATTCCGAACTACTCTCCGACACCTTCGTCGACCTGGCAGACACCATGGTCGCCGACTTCGACATCATCGACTTCCTGCACATGCTCACGGACCGCAGCGTCCGGCTGCTCGCCGCGTCCGCGGCCGGGGTCGTGCTCGCTGACCCGCGCGGCGAACTGCGCATCGCGGCGGCGTCCAGCGAGGCAGCCGAGCTGATTGAGCTGTTCCAGATCCAGAACGACCAGGGACCATGCCTGGACTGCTTCCGCACCGGCCAGCCCGTCACCGCGGCTGACCTCTCCGGGCCGGGTCAGCGATGGCCCGAGTTCGCCGCCGCGGCCGTGCAGGCCGGGTTCCGCACCGTGGAGGCCCTGCCCATGCGGCTGCGGGGCCAGGTCATCGGGGCGCTGAACCTGTTCCGGACCGGGTCGGCCCTGTTCGAGCCAGCCGATCTGCGCGTCGGCCAGGCCCTGGCCGACGTGGCCACCATCGGGCTGCTCCAGGAACGGAACCTGCGCCGCAGCGAGACCATCGCCGAGCAACTCCAGGCCGCCCTGAACAGCCGGATCATTATCGAGCAGGCCAAGGGCAAGCTGGCCGAGCGCTACGACCTGGCCATGGACCAGGCGTTCGCGCTGCTGCGCGACCACGCCCGGGAGACCAACCAGCGGCTCACCGAGACCGCGCGCAACCTGGTGGACGCCACCAGCGCCGACTTCCCGCCCGAACCCGGGAAGTAGATCTCCCCGCCCTCAGGGCCAGCGGCGGCCGCCCCGGGCCTGAACCCCTCCCGGCGGGTGAAGCCGGCTAGTACAGGCCGAGTTGCCGGCCGCGCTCAACGGCGTCATGCCGGTTAGAGACGCCGAGCTTCCGGTAGATGGAGCGGGTGTGAGTCTTGATGGTGTTCCCAGACAGGTACAGCTCCTGGCCGATCTCGCGGGTGGACAGCGTGCCCCGCAGCAGCCTGAGCACCGCCTGCTCGCGTTCGGTCAGCGGCTCGGCGGCCAGCCTGATCCGGGGCGGCCCGGCCAGCTGTCGTTCGAGGCGTTCCAGCCGGCTGAGCTGGGCTCCCGCGCCGTCCGGGAACGAGGTCAGGATTTCCCGCGCCTCGCCTAGCAAGGCGAAGGCACCGGGCAGGTCGCCGAGTTCCAGCCGCACGGGCGCGAGCCGCAGGAGATTCTCGATCGTCGGCCATTGACTGATACCGAACCACCGACGGCGTGACCGGAGCGCCCGCTCCAGCTCACCGCGGGCGTCCTCAAACCGGCCCTGGCTGGCCAGGACCGCCCCCACGGCCATAACGGCGATAGAAGCCTGCGGGGACTCACTCAGGCCGAGCGCGTCGTCCGTCACGACGTCCCGCGCCGAATTGGCCAGCTGTTCCGCCTGGTCCAGCCTGCCTTCCTCCACCGCTACCAGGGACATCATGGCGAAGGAAAGCATGCGGACCAGCGCGATCGAGCTGCCCTGCGCCAGCGCCTGCTCCAGCTGGCGCGCCGCGGCCTGAAACTCACCGCAGAAGTACAGCGCGGCCCCGTAGCCCGCCCGGGCCAGCGCGTACCACGGCGAGGCCGGGTTGGTCTCCAGGTCCACGGCCTCCGACGCCGACCTGCGCATCGGCTCGAGCCCGCTGAACCCGAAGCTACCGTCGAGGAGAGCGGCGGAGGACCGCAGCGATCGCATGCCGTCGGGCAGCGGCCCCTCGTCCCCGCCCGCGGCGATGACCGGGAGCCACAGCCGGACCCCCTCGCGATCCCCGCGAAGAGCCGCGACCCAGGCTGCGCAGTGCGCGGCCAGCGGGTGGGCCCCGATCGCCTCATCACCAAGTGACTGCAGCCAGCCGCGCACGGTAGCCGCCCGCCCGGCGTCCACGTAGCGGTACCAGTGCTCGGCGACGAGCCGCACCGAGCTGGCCACGTCTCCCGCCGCGAGGGCGTGGCCCACGGCCTCGTCCACCGAGCCGTGCGCCAGGTGCCAGGCGCTGGCTTGCTGATGCAGGGCCGGAATCGTGCCCGGTTCGGCCCGGGCCAGCTGGGCCGCTGCAACTGGGCGAACAGGTGGTGGTAACGGAACCATTCCCGGTTGTCGTCCAGCGCGATGAGGAACATGTTCTCGCGTTCGAGTGTGCCGAGGACGTCCCGGGCGTCCGACGTTCCGGCGACCGCGTCGCAGAGCGGCGCGGTGAACCGGCTCAGGACGGACGTCCGGGACAGGAACCGCCGGATATGCTCCGGCTGCCGGCTGACGACTTCCTCGGCGAGGTAGTCCACGACATAGCGGTTGCCGCCGGTGAAGTCACGGATGAAGTCCTGCGGAGCGGGATGGCTGCGCAGGGACAAGGCCGCCAGGTACACCCCGGCCGGCCACCCTTCGGTTCGTTCCACGAGGTCGGCCAGGGCTTGCTGGCCGAGCTTGACCGAGGCCACCCGCCGGATCAGCGCGTCGGCCTCGCCGGAGGTGAAGTTGAGATCGAGCATCCGGATCTCGGCCATCTCCCCCGCCGCTCTCAGCCTGCCCAGCGGCAAGGGCGGGTCGGCCCGGGTACTCACCACGACCTGGGCGCTGGGCGGGAGACGGAGCAGCAGGAACTCCAGCTGCTCATGACAGCGCCGCTCCCTGATGACGTGGTAGTCGTCAAGAATGATCACGACCGGCGCCGCGAGTGAGGTCAGTTCGTTGACCAGACGCGCCAGCGCCTCCTCCACGTCGGGTACCTGCCGCTGCAGTGGCCGCAGGATCTCTGCCGCGCAGAGAGCAGGGAAGACGCGCTGCAGCGAGCAGATGACGTGCTGCCAGAGCCGGGCCGGATCGTCGTCCCCGCGATCGAGTGAAATCCACGCGAACGGCCGGGAGGCAGCGGCCGCATAGCCCCACTGCGCCAGCAGGGTCGTCTTGCCGTAACCCGCGGGCGCGTCAACCAGGATGAGTTTGGACTCAAGATCGTCCAGGGCTCGCACCAGCCCCGGCCGCTGGACCCACTCCTTGCGGACACGCGGAGCCTGCAGCTTGGTTTCCAGGAGTACGTCGAAGTCTGGGACGCACTATCTCCACGACGCGCCGGCCCGTGGGTCGCCCGTCCACTACTGAGTGCTCGCTCATTCCACGCACCACCGCGCACCCGCCCCCCGTGCGGAGGCTATCAGAGCGGCGAAAACCGTAGCCAGCCCGGTGTTTCACTGGCAAAGCCGACTTCCCCTGGACGAACCGGCGCGACCAGGTTTCCCAGGATGCGCGGCCCCCTGGGGCCGCCCGCCCCGGACTATGGCGGTGGCGACTCGTGCCCGCGGCGAATCTCCAGGACCCGCACTCCCAGCAGTTCGAGCCGGGCGAGAAGGCCATGCAGAGCGGCCTGGTCAGGAAGCGAGCCGTGCAGCATGGTGGCGACTGGCTCTGGCTCGGCGATCAGTCCCTCAAAGTCCACCAATGCTTCGGGCGGAAGAGTCCCTGCCAGACGGATCTCGTAGTAACTCAATGTCACCTTCCGCCCCCTCCCAGAAGTCGGATGCCGCGCCGAGATCTCAAGCATCCGGCCGCTGGCGAGGGCGCGCTACACCCGTCACGGGTGGCGTTTTCACCCGGGTGACATCCCGATAACCGGGACCAAGGTCCGTTGACAACTCACCCATGTCGGAGAGTAACTGGCCACGAGGAGCCCGCTCCAGACCCTGGCGGCTGACCGGAACATGATCGCCGGCGTTTTTTGCCGGTCTAGAGCAGAGGCGTGACGATGACTTCCGGCCCGAACGGCGCGGCGGCGAGTCCCACCCGGCACCGTACGCCCAGCCCCGACGAGACCATCCTCACTTCCAAGATCGTCCCGCCCGCCCTGCCCGGCTGGCTGGTGCCCCGCCCGCGGATCGACGAGCGGGTCGACGCCGGAAGACAGGGTCTGCTCACCATCGTCAGCGGGCCGCCCGGGGCCGGGAAGACCATGGCCATGACCTCGTGGGCAGCCTCCCGCGCAGGCCTGCCCCCGGTCGCCTGGGTCACCCTCGACGAGTACGACAACCGCCCGCGGGCGTTCTGGTCCTACGTCGTCGAGGCCCTGCGGCATGCGGGTGTGCAGATCCCGGGGACCATCTGGGCACCGGGGCGGGGCCGCGTTGACCAGGCGTTCCTGCTCAGGCTGACCGCGGCGATCACGGCCAGCGGCGCACCAGTGGTCCTGGTCCTGGACGATCTCCATCTGGTGACCGAGCCCCGGACCCTGAACGGGCTGACCCGCCTGCTCGCCAACGCCAGGCCGCACCTGAGCCTGGTGGTTGGCTCGCGCAGCGATCCCCTCCTGCCGCTGCACCGCTACCGCCTGGCCGGCGAGCTGACCGAGATCCGCGCCGGCGAGCTGGCCTTCAGCGTCGAGGAGGCCGGCCAGCTGATGGAGCAGCACGGCATCGCGCTGCCCGCCGACTCGCTGGCCTTCCTCACCGGCCGGACCGACGGATGGGTAGCAGCCCTGCGCCTGGCCGCGATCTCGATGACGACCCATCCTGACCCAGCGCAGTTCGTCAAGCACGTCGCCGCCGAGGACAGCGCCGTCGCGGGCTACCTGGTGGAGGAGGTACTGAACACCCTGCCGGCGGCCATGAGGTCCTTCCTGCTGCGGACGAGCATCCTCGACCAGGTCAACGGCGATCTCGCCAGCGAGCTGGCCAGTGCTGAGCCCGCCACCGACTTGCCGGCGCTGGCCCAGGCCAACGCCCTCATCCAGCCTCTGGGCGGCGGCTGGTATCGCTACCATCCGCTGCTGGCCGACGTGCTGCGCCTGAAACTCCGGCGCGAATCCCCTGGCCTGGAGCGTGACCTGCACCGGCGGGCCGCGCGGTGGCTGCGGAAGAACCGGACCCCCGCCGAGGCCGCCCGGCAGGCCGTCGCGGGAGGCGACTGGCAGCTGGCCGCCCAGATAGCCGTGGACGAGCTGGTCATCGACCAGCTCCTGGAGCCACCCGGCGTCCAGCCGCTCGCCGAGGTGCTGCAGCGCATCCCGCAGGATCACACCTGGAGCCAGCCGCAGCCCCTGCTGGTGACGGCCGCGCTCAGGCTCGCGAGCAACGGTGATGACTCGGCAGGCGCAGCGCTCGCGGTCGCGGACCAGATGCTGGACCAGATTCCACCCGACGAGGAGATTCCGTCCCGGCTCGCCCGGGCGGTCATCCGGCTCAGCCTGGCGCGGCGCCGGGGGGACCTGGGCGCCGCGCGAGTCGCGGCGGCGGACGCTACCGCCCTGGTAGCCAAGATCCCGGCCGATCAGCTGGCCTTGCGTCCTGACTTGGGCGCACAGGTGAAGGCGGCCCGCGGAGCGCTGGAACTGTGGGCCGGTGACTTCGACCACGCGGCGGTCACGCTGAGCGCGGCCGCCGCGGCGGCGCAGCACACCGGGCAGCGAGCCGACTGCCTGGGGCACCTCGCCCTCCTGGAGGCCCTGCGTGGCCGCCTGAGCCGCGCCGCCGAACTGGCCGCGGCGCCCGCCGGCCCAGACCGGGACCACCAGGCCCGGGCCGACGAGAGCTCCAGTTGCGCCGCGACCGTGGCCATGGCCTACGTCCACGTGGAACGCAACGAGCTGCCCGAAGCCCGGCGCTGCCTCCGGCGTGCGGACGAGATTCTGCAGCTGGCCCCGGACAAGCTGATCGGGGCGGTGGCCTGCCTGGTCGCCGCACGCGGATTCCTGGCCCAGCGGCGCCCGGGCCCGGTGGCGGCGCTGGCCGACCGTGCGCGGCACGGCTGGTCTCCTGCGCCCTGGCTCGAACAGCGCCTGCTGCTCGCTCAGTCGCAGGCGCACCTGGCGCAGGGAAACGTCGCGTCAGCGGTCGAGGCCGCACGCCGGGCCGGCGCTGACTCCTCCCTGGAGGCGGCGGCCGCCCTGGCCCGCGCGTGGCTGGCCGGCGGGAACATCCAGGGCGCCAGGCGGGCGCTGGCCAGGGGTTCCGCGACTGCGGACCAGGGCCGGATCCCCGATCACGTCCGGCTGCAGGCCTGGCTGGCTGAGGCTCAGCTCAGCCATGAGACCGGGGACCGCCGGAGCGCGGATCGTCTGCTCGAGCGGGCGCTGCGCCTGGCCGCGGGCGAGCAGGTGCGGCTGCCGTTCCTCATGGAGGGAAGCTGGATCCGCGACGGGCTAGCAGAAAATCCGGGCCTGGCCCGGGCCTACCGCCAGCTGCTGAGCCAGGGGCCCTCCAGCCGGGGCGGCCCGGCCCGATCCCGGGCGGGCGCGGCGGCCAAGCCACCGGTCAACGCGGCCCGGCCGGCCACTGCGCCGCAGGTCATGCCCCTGGTCGTGGAGAACCTCAGCAACCGCGAGCGCGAAGTGCTGCAGCACGCGTCAGAGTTGCTGGGCACAGCCGAGATCGCGGCCGAGATGTTCGTCTCGGTCAATACGGTCAAGAGCCACCTGAAGAGCATCTTCCGCAAGCTGGGCGCGGGCAGCAGAAACGAGGCCGTCCGCCGCGCCCGCCAGCTTCAGCTGCTCTGATCCGCCGACTATTCTGCGGCCCAGGTGTTCCTCGTAGGCGGCCAGGCCGGCCTGCATGGTGTACGGCCCGCGAACGCGCCGCAGCCGGGGCGAGACCTCGGAGTAGTCCAGATACAGGTGATCGCCGCAGTCGCCGCAGATGAGCTCGAACGCGCCGGTGTAGCCGCCTTCGGCCCGGCCCTCCACCCGGCTGGCGGGCTGGCGGCGCAGGCTGGCGGTAAGCCCGTGGCCGAATTGGCCCACGGGAAAGACCGCGTCACCAGCCGGTGACGGGTCTGTGACGGTGTAGGTGTCCTCGTGACTCACTGGCCCCCCCCGGAGCAGCAGGCTGGCACGTCCGCCGGAGTCCAGGGCAGCGTGTCCGAACCAGCGCCTAGCATCGCACAAAGTCACAATAAGCCGCAAACGCTTACTGTTGGTGCACAACGGCCAACCCGGGGCCGGGTCAGTTCAGGCCCGGTCGAGCGCAGCGCGGATGGCTGACGCGGCGGCGGTGACGCGGGCTGTTCCCACGACGGGCAGCAGCGTCATCAGGACGCCCGCGATCTCATCGATCGTGACCCCCCGGTCGAGAGCCTCAGCGACGTGCCACCGGTAGGCGGACGGCAGGTCGCCTGCCCCTGTCGCCACGAGCCCGGCTAGCCGGACCAAAGGGCGGGATCTCAGGTCGAGCCCGGCGATCGCGCCGGTGTCCCCGGCCAGGGTCAGTGAGGGCTCGAGCGCCGCCGGATCGTGGTCGGCCGCACCGGCCAGCCAGGCCTCGCCTGGCCGGTCCGGTCCGCCCGCCGGTGCAGCGCCGGCGTCAGCGAGTTC
This sequence comes from uncultured Actinomycetes bacterium, assembly GCA_963781085.1. Lineage (GTDB taxonomy): Bacteria > Actinomycetota > Actinomycetes > Streptosporangiales > Streptosporangiaceae > RYN-230. The sequence goes on along the minus strand of CAWAES010000013.1, from coordinate 29,808 downwards.
GTTGACACTGACCACCCGCAGCGCGAACTCCTCCAGCCGGTCCAGCAGCCCATAGAACTCCGACACGTCCCGCACCGGCGCGGTGATGCTGGTCCAGCCGTGGAACGACGTGACCTCGGTCCCCCCCAGGGCGCGCGCTCAGCAGCGATCCGGCCTCTCCACGCACGACGATCCGGTACCAGCGGGCGTGATCTCCAGGCATGCGGCTGTTATAGCCCCGGGCCGGGTGAGGACGCGCTCACCCTGGGGCGCCGCTCACCCGGGTGAGTCCGCGAGGCCCGGCAGACGGATCCGCCCCGGCTGCGGCTTGGCTGAGTACCAAGCCGGTGCCGGGGCGAATCTGTGGCCGGCGGGCAGGCGGGAATGCCCGCGGGGTCAGGCGGCCAGGACCTTGGCCTTCTGCTGCTGGAACTCCTGGTCGGTGATGACTCCCCGGTCATGCAGGTCGGCGAGCTTGGCCAGCTGGTCCGCGGGGGTGGCATCCGTCGCCGCCTCCCGGATGTAGCTGCGGGCCGCCGCGTCCTGCTGCTCAGCCAGCTTCGCCGCCCGGTTGTGCATCTCGCCGCCGCGGGCGATCAGGTAGACCAGCACTCCCACCAGGGGGATCAGCAAGACGAAGATGAACCAGAGGGCTTTGCCCCATCCGTTCAGGTCACTGCTGCGGAAGATGTCGATGAACACGGTGATCAGGATCCAGAACCACACCACCCACAGGAAGACCTCGAAGATCGTCCAGAACAGGTTAAGCAGGGGATAGTTCACGGCAGTTTCTCCTTCTAACGAACCGCTCCCGCCAGCCATGGCGGTGAGGGCAAGGGTCAACGGCGCCCGGGTGTGCCATTGCCGCACTTTCAGCCGGGCGATCGTCAGCAAGATTGTGACGACTTCCCCCGCTGACCTCATCACCCCCAGTGGGGGATGCGGCCCCAGCACCTGATCGGGAAGCTGATGGTACCGAGAGCGGGAGCGTTGGTGCGAGGGTCCCGGCTTCCCGTTGGTTGACAAAAGCCGAGCAAGAAACGAGGCAGGACATGGCGATTGGACCAGTGCAGCTCATCGTCCTTGGGTTCAGCCACCCCAACTTCCACGGCGAGATCATCGCTGAGCTGGAGCGGCTGCGCGAGAGTGACACCGTCCGGGTGATCGACTCCCTGGCCGTATACAAGGACGCGGACGGGGACCTGGAGGTGGAGCACCTCAGCAACCTGTCCACCGACGAGGCCATCGAGCTGGGCAGCAAGATCGGAGCTCTCATCGGGCTCGGCATCGATGGTGAGGAAGGTGCCGAGGAGGGCGCGATCGCCGGCGCCGAGGCGGCCGCGGACGGCGTGCAGGTATTTTCCGAGCAGGAGGCCTGGGATGTGCTTGAGGACATCCCCAACGACTCCGCGGCAGCACTCATCCTGCTGGAGCACCACTGGGCGGTGCCGTTGCGCGACGCGATCGCGCGCGCGGGCGGTTTCCGGGTCAGCGACGGTTTCATCAGCCCGCTCGACCTCGTCGAGATCGGATTGGTGTCCGCCGAGGACGCAGAAGAACTCCACGCCATGGAAACCGCCGGGGCAAAGCCGTAAACAGCCACGACTACGGGCAGGAACGTAACCAGGCCACAACCACGGGCAGGAGGGGAAATGTTCGGAGGACGCAGGGTCGCCCGCCGCACCGGCCGGCGCACCGCACGCCGGGTCTCCCGTCGGCGCTAGGTAATAGCACGGGCCGGGAGGCCATCTTTCACGGGCGCCATGACCGCCGCCACGAGGGCGGCGGCCAGGCGCCCGTGCTCACGTGCCCAGCAGTTTTGCCTTGGCCGCGGCGAACTCGTCGTCGGTGAGAACTCCCTGCTGATGCAGGTCCGCAAGCTGGCCGATCTGATCAGCCACTGAGGGTGCGGCCGCTGGAGCCGCCGCCGGAGCGGCGGCCGGCGGCGGGGCGCTGCCCTGCTGCTGTTGCTCGAGGTCGCTGATGCGGGCGTCCTGGTCGGCTTCCATCGATTGCTGCTCGCCCTGACGCTGCGCGACCCTCTTGCCCGCCACGTACGCCCCGCCTCCGACCACTGCCGCCCGCAGCAGCGGGCGTCGCCTCCTGAACATCTTGTCCTCCTCGGGGATCGAACGCTGACCGGCGCCGTCCTGGCTTACCGCCCCGCTGCGATCTCGGGGCGGCCCAGGCTGAGGGCAACCATGATTCCGGGCCCAGTATGGGTGGGTCTGCGCGGCGGCGAATCACCCGCGCAGGGGGAGCACGGCGAGCCCGGGAGGCCGTCCGGCTACCCGTCACGGGGGATGCGGGCGCAGCCGCCCCCGGCGAGCATCGGGATCAGCTCACGACCTAGGAGATGCTGATCATGTCATTGCACGAGCGCGATACCGTCCGCGAACAGATAGACGATTGCGTGTTCGCCGAGCGTGACCTGACCAGACCGGTGCCGAAGTACCGGTTCCCCCAGGACGAGTCGGACGCGCGCGAAGCGTTCCAGGTGGTGGCGGACGAGCTGATCCTCGACGGCAACGCCCGGCAGAACCTGGCCACGTTCTGCCAGACGTGGGAGGAACCCGAGGCCCTGGCCCTGATGGCGCTGTCGGTCAACAAGAACCTGATCGACCGGGACGAGTACCCGCAGGCCGCCGAGATCGAGCGGCGCTGCGTGCACATGATGGCCGACCTGTGGAACGCACCCGAGGCAGCCAACACCGTGGGCACCTCGGCCATCGGCTCCTCCGAGGCCTGCATGCTCGCGGGCATGGCGGCCAAATGGCGGTGGCGGGCCAAGCGGCGCGCCGAAGGCAAGCCGACGGACAACCCGAACATGGTGTGCGGCCCGGTCCAGGTGGTGTGGCACAAGTTCGCCCGCTACTGGGACATCGAGATACGTGAGGTCCCGATGTCACATGGCAGCTACATGATGGATGCCGCTTCGATGCTCGAGCGGGTGGACGAGAACACCATCATGGTCGTGCCGACCCTGGGCGTCACCTACACCGGCGCGTACGAGCCGGTGGAGGAGATGGCCAAGGCGCTGGACAAGCTGCAGGCCGACACCGGCCTGGATATCGACATTCACGTGGACGGGGCCAGCGGCGGTTTCCTCGCCCCGTTCTGCGCGCCCGAGGTCGTCTTCGACTTCCGGCTACCCCGGGTCAAGTCGATCAGCGCCTCGGGGCACAAATTCGGGCTCGCTCCGCTGGGCGTGGGCTGGGTCATCTTCCGGGACAGCAGCGAACTCCCCGATGACCTCATTTTCCACGTCAACTACCTGGGCGGCGACATGCCGGTGTTCCAGATCAACTTCTCCCGCCCGGCCGGCCAGATCATCGTCAGCTACTACAACTTCCTCCGGCTCGGCCATGAGGGCTACCGCCGCATCCACCAGGCGTCCTACGACATCGGCCAGTACCTCGCCACGGAGATCGTCAAGCTGGGCCCCTTCGAGCTGCTGTGTGACAGCAACCCGGCTACCGGCATCCCCACCGTCACCTGGCGGATCCGGGAAGGCGCCGACCCCGGCTACACGCTGTTCGACCTGGCCGACCGGCTGCGCACCCGCGGATGGCAGGTGCCTGCCTACACCCTCACCGGAAGCGCCGCTGACATCGCCGTGCAGCGCATCCTGGTCCGCCTCGGGGTGAGCCAGGACATGGCCGCCTCGCTGCTCGCCGACTTCGCCGACGCGGTGGCTCACTTTGACAAGCATCCGGTCACCGTGCCCATGACCAAGGAAGAGACCGGCGGGTTCAACCACCTGTAGCTCGACCGGCACCTGACGCGGCGGCCACGGCGTGCGCAGGGCGGCGACTATGGCTGCGCCACGCTTCCCCCCAGATAGGCGGTCCGCCGAGCGGGTTCGAGCCTGCCGTACGACACCTGCGTCGGCTGGCGGTCATGCCGATCTGACCGTCACTTCACGCTGTCAGGTCCTGGGCGGGCTAACGGATGGCCAGCCGGGCGGTACGTCGTGGCGGAGCGGCTGTGAGCGCCGCCGCTGACCGTCGCGCGAAGCCCGCGCCGGGCGCGCGCTGGAGAGACACGGCCACGCTGAGGAGGTACAGGGCGCCGGAGCGTGAGCATCACGCGGCTCGTCCAGAGCACGTAGCGCGGCTCGTTCGCGCGACCTGCCGGCACCTGCCAGCGCCAGCAGACGAGGCCTGGCCGCGGTGCCGGATATGACCCTGGACGGGTGGTCCGTCATCACCCCGTTCCCTGCGCGGCCATCGCCACCTCCGCTGGCGCGGCCGCGGTCGATATCACCCGACGGGGGCCAGGGATTCATGCGCGCCGCCCAGGCATAACCGACCGCCTCGCTGAACCGCCGGTAAAGTCCTGACGTGTTGAAGACGAGTGGGGGAAACGGCCCCACGGCTGACCGGCCCGTGCGTCTACCAGGAGGAATAGTGTTCTCATTGTCGGCTGACTCAGATGCCTCGCGAGTACGGCGGCGCCGCGGGCTCACGGCTGCCCTTCCGATGGCCGCCGCGGCGGTCGCGCTGACAGCGGCGGGTTGCTCTTCTTCTGGTTCCCCGGCGGCGGCCCCGTCCTCGCGCCCGCCGCCCCGTCCTCGGCCGCCCCGTCCTCCTCGGCTCCGGCCGCAGCCGCGGCGGGCGGCACGGCGGCGGTGACCGCCATCGAGACCGAGTTCCACATTGCGCTGTCGAAGAAGAGCTTCAGCCCCGGCACCTACAAGTTCACCGCCGTGGACAAGGGGCATCTGCAGCACAACCTGGTCATTGACGGGCCCGGCGTGAACATGGCCAAGACCGCTGGCCTGCTGTCACCGGGGCAGTCGGCGTCGGTCACGGTGACCCTGCGCAAGGGAAGTTACGACATCTTCTGCGGGGTACCGGGTCACAAGGCCGAGGGCATGAACGTGAACATCACCGTTTCCTGATGGCGCAGCCGGTGGATCAGGCTCAGGCCCGCACCGCGCCGCCGGCCCCGTCCCGGTTCCCGGGCCGGGCGGCGCGGGCCGGGACCCGCCGGCGGCTGGAGATGGCGCTGGGCGTGCTCTGGCTGGTCGACGGCGTCCTGCAGTTTCAGCCGTCCATGTTCAGCAGCGCGTTCTTCGGCAACATGCTGGGCATGGCCAACATGGGCCTGCCCGGGCCGGTGTCGGCCGTCCTGTTCCGGATCACCGACCTGCTCACCGCCCAGCCGGTGTTGTGGAACGCCCTGTTCGCGACGTTGCAACTGGCCATCGGCGCCGGCTTGCTGTGGGGCCGCACCGCGTCCTTCGCGCGGCCGGTGTCCATCGCGTGGGCGCTGGCGGTGTGGGTGGCCGGCGAGGGCTTCGGCGGCCTGTTCATGCCTGGCGTCAGAGCGGCCTGAACGGGGCGCCGGGAGCCGCGCTGCTGTACGCGCTGGTCGCACTCATCCTGTGGCCGCGCCGCGCCGGCGAGGGCCCGGCGGTCGCAGACTCCGGGCTGCTCGGTGGCCGGGGCGCGCTGTGGTGCTGGACCGTCCTGTGGTCTGGGCTGGCCCTGCTGGAACTGGGGGGCGCCAACCACGCCGCCGTCGTCCCCGGGGCCGAGGTGGCCAACATCGGGGAAGGCGAGCCGGGGTGGCTGGCCTGGCTCAACAGCCACGCCGGGCACTTGCTCGCGGGCCACGGCGCACTGTTCGCCTTGCTCGCGGCGGTGATCTCGATCGCGGTCGGCTGGTGCGTCCTGCGCCCCGCCTGGCGCCGCACCGCCCTGGCGGCGGGCATCGCGGTCGCCGTCCTGTACGGCGTGTTCGGCCAGGATCTGGGCGGCCTGCTCACCGGGCAGGCCACCGACCCTGGCACGGCGCCACTATTCGTCCTGCTCGCCCTGGCGCTATGGCCGGGACGGCATTCCGCGACCCAGACGTCTTCGACAACGGCAGGTTAGTCATGAACTCTGATACCGCGCACCGAACTCATTCCGGTCCGCCGTCCTGGACCCGGCTGCTGACCCGCAGTCCGCGGGTGATCCCGTCTCCCGGGCTGCGGACCACGGTGACCGTGCTGATCCTGGTCGGCGCGGTCCTCACGGTCATCTCCGGCGTCATCCACCTCTACTTGTGGGGCGAGACCAACGGGTACCGGGAGATAGCGACCATCGGCCCGTTGTTCCTCGTGCAGGCGATCTCGGCGCTCATCATCGGCGTGGCCACCGCGGCACTGCGCTGGCTGGCCACGGTGCTGGCCGCCGCGGGACTGCTGGCCGGTACCGCCATCGGCCTGCTCGTCACGATCGAAGTCGGCCTGTTCGGCTTCCGGGAAAGCTGGGGCGCCCCGTACGCCCGCTCCTCGTTCTACGAGGAGATCGCCGGGGCCGTGCTGCTGCTCGTCGCGGCCTGGCTGCTCGCGGTGCGCAAGACCGGCCAGCACTGAGGGCCCCAGAAAGGCCGTTGCGCACGCCGGTAGATTCGGTGCCATGGGAGAGCCGCGAGTGAGCGAGCTGGCCGTCCGGCGCGCGACCGTGGCGGACGTGAGCGCCGTCGGGCAGTTGCTGCACGACTTCAACCAGGAGTACGACGACCCCACGCCCGGTCCTGTGGTGCTGGCTGAGCGAATCGGGCGGCTGCTGGGCTCGGACGAGACGGTGATCTTGCTTGGCGGCCCCGGCCCGGACGGGCTGGCGGTACTTCGTTTCCGCCCTTCTTTCTGGAGTGCGGGCCTCGAGTGCTACCTGGCCGAGCTCTACGTCGTTCCGGCCCGGCGGGGACAGGGACTGGGGCGCCCGCTGATGGAGTGCGCGCTCGACCAGGCCAGGCAGCTGGGCGCCGACTACATGGATCTGGGCACCAGCGAGGACGACGTGGCCGCCCGGGCGCTGTATGAGAGCCTCGGCTTCACCAACCGCGAGGGCGGGCTAGGCGGGCCGGTCAACTTCTGTTACGAAAGAGACCTCTAAGAGCCGGACCACCTCCCCCGCACCGCCCGGCAGCTACTAGCGTGCAAGCCACGTGCCAGGTTTGTGAACTTCCTGACGATCTGGCCCGTGAATAAGGATGGTCGGGGGGCACTCCAGTTACTCGCATTCAGCATGCGGTCCGGTGCGGCGCCTCGGCGTTTGCCCAGCAGATCACCGGCACCGGCCCGGCCGCGCTGCCGAGGATGGAGTACGCATGCCACAGGCTGGCCTTATTGCCTGGATTCTCACCGCTGGCGCGGGGCTTTACCTGCTGACGATCTGGCTCATCGAATACGACCGCGAGTTCCAGTCGGCCGCGGCGACCCGCCTGCCGGTGCCGGTGATCAGCGCGCATGCCCTGCTCGCGATGACCGGCCTGGTCGTGTGGGGGATCTATCTGCTCACTGACACCGACCGGCTCGCCTGGCTGGCCACGTTCATCCTGGCTCCCGTCGCCCTGTTCGGCTTCGTGATGGCGGCCCGCTGGATCGTCGTGTACCGGACCCATGCGGCGCCGGCCGCCGTCTCCGCGGGCTCGGGGAGCAGGTCCGCCCGCGCCTGGACGGCGGTCCCGCCGGAGCGGCATTTTCCGCTGCCGGTGGTCATCACTCACGGCGTGTTCGCCGCCGTCACCATCGTCCTGGTGCTGCTGACCACCCTGGGCGTCGGCGGAAGCTGAACGGCTCACCGGTACCTGGCTATGGCCAGGCAGGCGGGCGCCGCTCGGTCATGGCCCGGTCATAACGCAGAGACGCTCACCAGGTCCTGGCCTTGCGCGGTGGTGATGAGAAACCCGCGGACGCTGGCGGCGGCCAGTGGGGAGGAGGCCGGGTACCACGCCCACGCGTGGCCGGCCGCGACCATCCAGCCGCCGGCCGGCACGTCCTGCCCGCTGGCGTTAACGACCTGCAGTTCGCACCTCGTGCCCGGGGAGATCCCGCTGACTTGTACCTGCAGCGCCAGTCCCCACGGCCGTGACCGGTACTCCACGGTGGCGGACATGCCCGTCTGCGGGTCGCTGCCGGTGACCGTAGCGGCCCACGGCCCAGCCGCGCGGCCGGCGGCGTGGCCGGGGAGTACAGCACGCGCGATCCCGCTACCGCGCCGATGCCGACGATCACCAGCGCTGCTGCGGCCACGGCCAGGCGGCGCCAGCGCAGCCGCCTGCGGACCCGGGCCGCCCGGTCCAGCAGGGTCTGCAGCGGGACCTCCGGCGGGCCCTGGTCCCGCCTGGTCCGATCGCGCTCGTCCCTGGCCAGCCTGGTCATGTCGGTGGCCGGCACACTCCCGAGCCGGCCCGGCAGGGCCGCGAGCCCGGCCAGTTCCGCCCGGCAGTCGGCGCACCGGGCCAGATGGTGCTCCACGGTGCTGCGGTCCGCCGGGCTGATCGCGCCCAGGAGGTAGACACCCAGGGCCGGGCGAATCTCGCCGCACTCCCCCACGCCGGTCATGGCGTGGGTCCGTGTCCGCCGCAAAGGCGCGGGCCGGGCGGAACTGTCGGGCGTACCCCCATACTCGTAACAACGGTGCGACCTGGGCTAACCGTTCACGAAGCCGACGCCTGTCTTGGCGCCGGGTGTCTTGGCGGGTGTCTGGGCCGGGCCGCTGAGCCGCTAGCCCGCCGCGGCGGAGGCGGCGGCGGTGAGCGCGTCGAGGGCCGAGCTCTGGACGCTGGCGCCCGCCCGGTCAAACGGGCCGGACCAGTGCATGCCGAACTGGTTCTCCCGGTTCCGGGCGTTGGCCCACAGCGCCCGGGCGTTGCGCAGGAAGAACTCCCGGTACGCCGGCTGGCGGGCTGACGACGTGGAAGTCGAGCAGGTACCGCACGAAGATCCCTTTGAACTGGGTGTCGTCCCCGTAGCGGCGGCCGGCGTCACCGCGGCTGCTCGCTGGGTTCGACGAGAACGCCGCCCGGGCTCGCCTCCGCCGGGGTAGTCAGCGTGGCCAGCGCGGCGTCCGCGACGGACCGGCCCGTGTCCAGGTATCCCGTGGTCCCCGGTGATCTGGTGCAGGGCCGCCAGGCCGCCGAGGATCACGCCCTGGTTGTAGGTCCAGGTGGTGCGGCCGTTGTTCTGGCAGCCGGCCGTGAGCCCGTCATTGACCAGCCCGCCCGGGCCGATCAGGCCGGCCGAGCGAAACCAGTCCCAGGCCCGCAAGGCCCAGTCCCGGTATCGCCCGGCCGGATCCGGGGTCCGCTGGCTCAGCCGGGCGGCCAGGGTGAGGAACAGCTCGTTGGTGATCGCGTTCTTGTACTTCCGGTCGGTGTTCCACCACAGCCCCCCGCCGCAGGTCCCGTCCCACCCGGCCACATTGCGCGCGAAGATCCGCTCCGCGGCGTGAAGGTAGCGGTCCTCGCCCGTCAGGTCATGCGCTGCCACCCAGGCCAGCGCCCACCAGGCGTTATCGTCAAAGAACTTGTTGCAGAACCCGCGCCGCCAGCGCGGAGCGCGCCGGAAGGTGGTCTGCGCCACCGCCGGGCCCGCCGGGTCCCCGGTGGCCTGGGCGTACCTGACGACCGCGGTCAGCGCGTTCGCGGACTGCCACCATCCCGCGCCCTGCCAGAGCCCCCGGGAGGGGCGGTACCAGCGTTGCAGGGCGCTGGCCCCGGCCGCCGCGTAGGCCCGGTAGTCAGGTTCTGGCGGGTAGTGCTGCGCGTTCATACCGTCCCTGCCGCCGATAGTGTGCCTGCGATGGTAATCCGGCCGGCGCTGGCGGACGGCGTCCCGGTGCCGGCTCTTCGAGGAAGGGAAGCCCCTATGCCCGATCGTGACGGAGCTACCGTGCCGGTGGCGGTCGTGAGCAGCCGCACCGAGGCCGAACTGATCGTCGGCATGTTGCGCAACAACGGCCTGGCCGCCGCCGTGTCGGCCGACGACGCCGGAGGACAGGAACCGGAGCTGCAGGTGCAGGGGGTTCGCGTGCTCGTCGCCCCCGCCGACGAAGCCGAGGCCCGCGTGCTTCTGGCCAACGCGGACGCCGAGGCCGACGCCGACGCGGACGCCGACCTCCACGAGCCGTGATGACGGAGCCGGGCTGGGTGCCGCCCGGCAGCTAGCTACGGGAACCTGGTCGGGGTGGCCCGGCGGGTCTGGCTGAAGCGCGCGAGCAGGTCGCCGGTCCGGTCGCGGTAGGCGGCCACGTTGCGCAGCTTGATCTCCTCATACCCGCGTACCAGGTCCGGGAGCCCGGCGATCTCGACGGCCAGCGCATGGTTGGCCGCAGTCAGGCCGCTCAGCAACTGGCCGATCACCGCCTGGTACTCGCTGACGAGCGACCGCTCGGTGCGCCGGACCTGAGTGCGGCCGAACGGGTCGAACGGGGTACCGCGCAGCCGCCGTCCCCCGGCCAGCAGCCGGAAGCCGGGGCGGAACCACGGGCCCAGGCCGATCTTGCTGGTCATCCCGAGGGACCGCAGCACCGGGGGGTGCAGCCGGTAGCTGTACCGGGCCCCCTCCCCGAACTGGGCGGTGATGTCGGCGGTCAGCTGCGGGTCCAGGGACAGCCGCGCGACTTCGTACTCGTCCTTGTACGCCATGAGCTTGTACAGGTTGCGGGCCACGGCGGCGGTGAGTTCGCGCCCCGGGCTGATTCCCGCTTCGGCCGCTGCCACCCGCCCCACCGTCTCGGTGTAGCGGGTGGCGTAGGACTCGTCCTGGTAGGCGACGAGGTCCTCGGCGCGCCGGCGGACCAGCGCGTCAAGGTCCCCGGCTTCCTCGCCGGCGCCCGGGAGGTGTGACGGCCGGGGCCCGCCCGGCGGGCCGGCGATCGACCTGCCGGCCGTGCCGGAACGCGGCGAGGTTGGCGGCCACCGCGACGGCGTTGAGCTGGATGGCCTGCTCGATCGAGGCGGCCGCGATCGGCAGGGCGCCGCTCTGGTACGCCGCCCCAACCATGATCATGTTGGCGTACTGCTCGTCTCCCAGGTGCTCGACGGCCAGGGCCGCGGCGTTGACGAAACGCGCCTCCCGGGCCGCCTCCCAAAAGACCGGCGTGATCTGCTGCTGGCCGGGGTAACGGGCCGTCGCCGTGACGACCATGTCGCCGGTCGGGACCTCGGACAGGGAGATCACCGCGACGGTCTTGCCCGCGTCGGTGACCTGCAGGTTGGCTGGGTCCGCCGCGACCAGCGCGTCGCACCCCAGGTACAGGTCGCACTCGCCCGCGCCGAGCTTCGGCGAGCGGTGCTGCTCGCCGCGGCTGATCGTCAGGTCGGAGACGACGGCGCCGCCCTTCTGGGCCAGCCCGGTCTGGTCCAGCGTCCGTACCGACCGGCCCTCGATGGCCGCGGCGGTGGCCAGCACCTGGGACACGGTGACGACCCCGGTGCCCCCGATACCGGTGATGCGCATCGAGAACTGCCCGTCGGGGACCACCCGGCCGGGCTCGTCCGGCGCAGGCACGGCGCCGGGATCCCGGGCCACCTGCTGGCCCGGGACGACGGTGAGAAACGACGGGCAGTCGCCCGACAGGCAGGAGAAGTCCAGGTTGCACGAGGACTGGCTGATCCGGGTCTTGCGGCCGAACTCGGTCGCTACTGGCTGCACGGACAGGCAGTTGGACTTCACGCCGCAGTCGCCGCAGCCTTCACAGACCCGCTCGTTGATGAAGACCCGCCGGGCGGGCGGCTGGGCCTGCCCGCGCCGCCGCTTGCGGCGCTTTTCCGCCGCGCACTCCTGGTCGTGGATCAGCACGGTGACGCCGTCCACCGCCGCGAGTTCCTGCTGGACGGCCAGCAGGTCGTCCCGGTGCCGGACCGCTATCCCGTCCCCGGCCTGCCCGCGGAGCCGCTGCGGGTCGTCTGAGGTGACGACGACCCGGCGCACGCCTTCGGCCTGCAGGAGCGCGGTGAGCTGTCGCAGGCTCAGCTCGCCCACCGGCCGCTGGCCCCCGGTCATCGCCACCGCCGAGTTGCGCAGCAGCTTGAACGTCACGTTCACCCCCGCGGCGACCGCCGCCCGGACGGCGAGGCTCCCGGAGTGCGCGAACGTGCCGTCGCCGATGTTCTGCACGAAATGACGCTGGCCGACGAAGGGCGCCATGCCGATCCAGTGCGCCCCCTCGCCACCCATCTGAGTCAGCCCGGTGACCTGGCCCCGCTTCTCTCCCGGCATGAGCAGCACCATGGCGTGACAGCCGATCCCCCCGCCGACCAGCGTGCCCGGGGCCACCTCGGTCGAGGAGTTGTGCGGGCATCCGGAGCAGAAGTACGGCGTGCGCGCGGCGAGCGGCAGGCTGGTCCGCTGGCGCGGCGGGGCGGACGCCGCCAGATCCGGCACGCCCGCGCCGGTCAGGAAGCGCACGAGCCCGTCCGCGATGGCGCCGGAGTCCAGTTCGCCGAACGGCGGCAGCAGCGGGCGGCCGTCCGGCCCGCGCTTGCCGTGCACCGCAGGCGCGCCGGCCATCCCGTAGAGCACGGACTTCACCGCGTCCTCCAGGAAGGCCCGCTTCTCCTCGACCACGACGACCTGATCGAGGCCACGGGCGAACTCCTGGACGACGGACGGCTCGAGCGGGAAGACCACGCCGAGCTTCAGCAGCCGGATACCGGCTCCGTCCAGCCGGTCCTGGTCGAGCCCGACCGAGGTCAGCGCCTGGCGCAGCGCGAGATAGCTGGCGCCGGCGGAGACGATGCCGATCCGCGCGGTGGCCGGGCCAGTGATCTTGTTGACGCCGCTGCGGCGCGCGTACTCCAGGGCGACGGGCAGGCGGACCTGATGGAACGAGCGCTCCAGCCCGGCCAGCGTGGCCCCGAGCAGGTGCGCGGTCGGCTGGTGTGCGTACGCGGTGAGGCCGCCTGGCAGGCCGGTCAGATCGGGCGGGCTCCACGGCGTGACCGCCGCGGTGGCCGCGCCGTCGGCCACCACCGTCGCGACCTTCAGGGCGGCCCACAGCCCGCTGGCCCGCGACAGCTCCACGGCGTGCTGCCCGTACTCAATGATCTCGGCGGCGTCGGCCGGCGCAAAGGTCGGCATGCCGAGGTCGGCGAGGGCGAGTTCGGACGAGCCGGGGATAGTGGACGACTTCGCCGCCGGATCGTCACCGGCCAGCGCGAGCGCGCCACCGTGGGGGTCCGTGCCGATGAGGTTCGCGTGCCGCAGCGCGTCCGAGGCCCGGTCCAGGCCGGGTGTCTTGCCGTACCAGACGCCGGTCACGCCGTCGTAGCGCAGGTCGCCGACCTGACGCGCGAGCTGCGTGCCGGCCACCGCGGTCGCGGCGAGCTCCTCGTTCAGGCCGGGCTGGGCCACGATGGCGTGCTCAGCGAGCAAGGCGGCGTGGCGCGCCAGTTCGAGGTCGAGGCCGCCCAGCGGGGAGCCCTCGTAGCCGGTCACGTAGGCCGCCGTGGCCCGCCCGGCGCGCTGGTCGGCCCGCGCCCGGTCGAGCAGCATGCGCACCAGGGCCTGGATGCCGGTCAGGTAGACGGCACCCTCCTCGCGGCGGTAGCGATCCTCCAGGCTGAACTGCTCACCGGAACTGGCCGCCACTGGACCCACACCGACCTCCCCATCTGCCGGCCCAGGGCCGGCGGTACGCACGGCGTTTCCTCATCATCATCGCCGGACCGGTGATGTTCTCTGCGGGCGAGGCCCGGTGCTCGGCGGTGGCTGAGAGCCAGGAGAGCGGCCTCAGGTATCTCAGCTGGCGGCCGTGGCTGAGCAGAGCACCGCGAAGGACAGGGCCGCTCCGTTGAGCACGATGACCCCGGGCTGGTCCGGCCCGGAGAAGTCGACGCTGACCGCCGTGCCCCGGCTCATCGCTGCCTTGATCTCTCTCTCCAGCCCGGCCAGGTCGGTTCCGGTAGGGAGCAGGTAGTACCGGGCCGGGTTGCTGTGCGGGTCCGGGCCGGTCGTCGACGGGACGTACAGGCACTGCTCAGGCAGCCTGACCCCGTTGGGGACCACGCCGTGGCGGGGGTCCATCGCGGGCTGGAAGAACACGACGCTCCCCGCGGACCGGGGGGACAGCAGCAGCCGGCCCGCCAGCGGCTCCGACACCGCCAGGACCACCGGCTCCCCGGACGCCGCTACCTGGCGAGCGTTGACCGGACGGGTCAGGGTCCACGAGGTGGGGTCACCTTCGATTCGGATGTCCATCAGGCTCCTTACCGGGTGATGGCGCTGGGGCCGCTGACACGGCCAGGCCCAGCTGTGCCCCCATCGTCGCCGCTTCAGTGCGGTTACGGACGCCCAGTTTGTCAAGAATGCGGGACACGTGCACCGCGACCGTCCGGTCGCTGATGAAAAGGGCACGTGCGATCTGCCGGTTGCTGTCCCCCCTGACCAGCAGGGCCAGGACGTCCGCTTCGCGGCCGGTGAGGTCGAACCGGGCACTGGCCGCGGCGGGAGCGGCCGGCGGGAGGGCCTGGCCGCCCAGTCTCGCCCGCTGGGCCAGTTCACCGGCCAGGCTGAGCAGGGGCGGTGCCGGAAGCTGGCCCGCGAGGCTGGTACAGGCGCCCAGGGCCCGGGCGGCCTGCTCACGCCGGCCTGCCCGGACCGCAGCTCCGGCCTCGCGCAACCGGGCATAGGCCTCCCGGTAGGGCTGGCCAAGCGCCTGCCAGGCCCCAGCCACGGCCCGCCAGGTCGCCCGGTTGTCGTGGCCATGCTGGCGAGCGTTCTCCGCGGCAGCCAGCGTCCCGAACGCGGCCACTTCCGGCTGCCTGCCGCCATGCTCGCTGGTGATGACCCGGGCCCGGTCGGCCAGGCTGGCCGAGGCCGCTTCCCAGCTGGCCGTGACCGTCCCAGGCCGCGCGGCGGTGGGCAGCGCGGCCAGGTCGGCGCTGACCCTGGCCCCGGCGGCGAGCAGCCGGATCTCCTCCTCAGCCAGGGCGGCACCCTGCAGCGCAGCGAGCCCCAGGAGCACCTCATCAGCCGCCGTGGCCAGGTCACCCGCGTTCAGTGCCTGCTCGGCGAGGCAGGCATGCAGCGGCCCCAGGAGCCTCGGGTCCTCAGGGGATTTCCTGAGCGTCGTGGCCAGCTCCTCCGCGCTGTCCCGCTCGCCCCGGCCCACCGCCAGTTCCAGCTGCAGCAGTTGCAGGTACCGGGTGACGTTCGCCCGGGACTCGCCGATGAGCTCGGCCAGCAACTGGCCGGCTTCCGCCCAGCGTCCGGTCGCGGTCAGCACCGCAGCGGTGTTGTTGTCCAGGACCGACGTCAGGGCAGCCGGGGCGCCCAGGGAGCGGGCGGCCTGCCGCCCGCTGCGGGCTACCTCAAGGGCCTCGGCGGAACGGCCGGCCGTGTAGAGCAGGTACATCTGGTTCGCCGCCGCGCGAACCACGCCCTCGACACTGCCCGACCGGCGGGCGAGGGTAAAGGAGGTGTGCAAGGCCGTCAGCCCAGCCTCGAGCTCACCGCGCTGAGCCTGGACGATGCCCAGGATCGCCAGGCCGTGGGCGTACTCGACGTCGGCTCCGATCTTCTCGGCCAGCTCGACGGCCCGGGTCGCCAGCGGCATCGCCTCGCCCGGCTCGCCCAGGAGCATGCGGCAGTTGGCGAGCGCGGCCAGGATCCGGGCCTGCAAGGCCGACGCTGGTTCCGCTTCGAGCAGATCCCACGCCTGCCGGGCGGCGTCGACCGCGGCCCGGGGATCTCCTGCTTCCCACTGGTATCGGCCGAGCCGCTCCAGCATGCGGGCCCGGTCCTGCGTCCCGCCCACCGCGCCCTGGGCCAGCGCGTCCGCCATATAACCGGCGGCGCGCCCGGGATGCCCGGCCCAGCTGGCCGCCTGCGCGGCTTCCTCCAGCAGGCCGGGGCCGGGCTCGGGCAGCCAGCGCACCTGGCCGACGGCCATGGTGTAGAACCGGTCGGCCTCCGGGTACGCCCGCGAGGCCACGGCCGCCCGCGCCGCCAGCAGGGCCGCGGGCGCGGCCCGGTCCGGGCAGTCGGCCAGCTGCCAGTGCAGGGCCAGCAGAGCCGGGTCCGGCTCAGGACGCGCGGCCAGCGCGCCGGCGACGCGGCGATGCAGGCGGCGCCGCTCCCCGGGGAGCAGCTGACCGTAGAACACCTGCCGGACCAGGTCGTGCGGGAACGCGTACCCATCCGCCGTGGCGGTCAGCAGCCGCCGGGAGACTGCCTCGCGGGCCGCCGCCAGCAGGTCGTCCTCACCCAGCGGGACGGTCGCGGCCAGCAGCTCGTGCGACATTCCGCCATCGGCCACGCAGACCTGGTCGACTACCGTCCGCGCCGACGGGGTGACCCCGGCGGCCTTGGCCAGCACGGCTTCGGTGATCGACGCTGGGGGCACCCGGGCGCCGGAGCCTGCGAGCTCGAGCGCGTACAAGGGATTGCCTTCGGCGGCGCGGACCACGGCCGCTACCGGGTCTGGCCCGGAGCCTTCAGGTACCCGGTCACTGACCAGTTCGGCGACTTCGCCCGGGGCCAGGCCGGCCAGCCGCAGCCGCGTCACCCGCGGCCGCCGCTCCAGGTCGGAGAGCCACCGCCGGGCGTCGTCGGCCAGTTCCTCGTCCCGCAGCGTCGCGGCCACCAGGACCGGCAGGTCGCGCAGCCTGACCGCCAGGAACGCCAGCAGTTCATGGGAGGACTCATCGGCCCAGTGCAGGTCCTCCAGGACGAGGACCAGCGGGGCCTCGGCGGCCAGGTCGGCGAGGAGCGTGAGGACCCGCTCGAAGAGACGGTGCCGGGCCACGAACACGTCGCCGGATTCGTCACTGCCCAGCAGCCAGGCGGCCCGCTCCCCCAGCGCGGCCACGAACGGGCCGTAAGCCAGCGCGGCCCCGGCCAGCGGCGCGGACTCGCCGATGCGGACCTGGGCGGCGCGCTCCGCTGATCTCACCTGCTCGACCAGGTCCTCGATCAGCCGCGTCTTGCCGATACCAGCCTCACCGGTGATCAGGAGAAGCTGCGGCTGGCCCGCTGCCACGCTCGCATAGACGGCTGTCATGACGTCGCGCTCAACAGCCCGCCCCACAATCGGCAGCGATATCGCCACATACGAAGTGTCCGCGTTCCGGCTGGCTGTGTCGATGCCCGGGCGGCCCGGCGCGCCGCGTAGTCAATCTCCGCAGGCGTGAATACGAATTCCTGCCGATGTGCTGGCGGACGCCTGTGGGCAGCCTGGTCGCTATGCAGCTACTGACCCGCCTGCGGTTCGCCGACGACCTCGAGCCGGGCTTTGCCGGGTACCACACCGGGCGCGCGCTGCCCGTCGCGCGCTTCGGCGTGGTTCTCACGGCGTTGCTCCGTGCGCTCGCCGGGTATGCCGCCCGGGCCTGCCTGGCCATCAGGGTCGCCGGCCACCCGATCGAGCACCGTCTGCGAACAGGCCTCAGGCAGCGGCGCCTGCTTGAAGCCCAGCGGGCTGAGCTCGCCACCCGCAACGCCCAGCTCGGCTCCGCGCTGGCGGCCTCAGTTGAGCAGTCGCGCCGTCAGGCGGCCGAACTCCAGGCTTCGCGGACCCGGATCGTGGCGGCGGCCGACTGTGAGCGGCGCCGGATCGAGCGCAACCTCCACGACGGCGCCCAGCAACGTCTCACCGCCCTGGCGATCAAGCTGAGCCTGGCCTGCGAGCTGGCCGAAAGCCACGACGACCAGGTCCTGGAGGTCTTGGCCGAGCTCCGCGCCGACGTCCGGGAGGCAGCGGACGAGCTGCGCTGCCTCGCGCACGGCATCTATCCCCCGGTCCTGGTGGAGGGCGGGCTGCTCGCCGCGCTTGTCCACGGTGGCCCGCCGGTCCGCGCTGCCCATCACGGTTCACGCCGCCCCGCTCGGCCGGTACCCGGCGGAGATCGAGGCGGCGGTGTACTTCTGCTGCCTGGAAGCCATCCAGAACGCCGGCAAGCATGCTGGGGACCGGGCCCGGCTCAAGCTGCGGGTCTGGACGGACGGGGCAGCACTCGCCTTCGACGTCAGCGACGACGGCCAGGGGTTCCAGACCGGCCGCTGCGGCCTCGGTGCGGGGTTCGTCAACATGCAGGACCGGCTGTGCGCTCTCGGTGGCACCCTGCGCGTCGAGTCGGCCCCGGGACAAGGCACCCGGGTGGCGGGGAGCGTCCCAGCCGGACGGGCCGCAAGCCCGGACGTGGCTGCGGCTAGGTGATCGTCTCGGTGTGCGGGACGTGCCCGTCGTCGTCCACGTAGGCGACCTCGACGCGGTCCGGGTGCAGGTCGAGCACCGCGAAGCCGAACCGGGTCCGCTCCTGGCCGTCTTCTCGTACGGTGCGCGTGCTGCGCCAGGTGATGGCGGGCTTGCTGCCGGCCGGCGGGGCCGCGTCAGGCAGGACGGGGACCCCGCCGTGGCCCAGGCAGCGCGGGTAGCGGACGCCCGCCGCCGCCTCGTAGGCAATAGCCCGGTGCTCATGCCCCCACCACCAGGCCGTGACCCGGTTCGCGTTCAGGACCGGGGCGAGCTTGGCCGGAAGCGTGCTGCCGACGTCGGCCCGGTCGTAGACCGACACGAGCTGGTGATGGCTGAACAGCACGAGCTTGCGCGGCGACTGGGCGGCGACGGCTGGCGACGTATCTGCCCTGCGGATCGGTGAGGACCCCGACCTGGCCGCCTGAGGTGACGTCGGTGTCCCAGCTGGTATCGATGCCGACGAAGTCGAAGGACGGCGAGCGCAGCCGGAAGAAACTGGTCGCCTTGCCGTCGGGTGAGCGCTGGTGGCTGAAGCGGGGATCGCCAAGGAGGGTGCCGAAGTAGCCGAACCCGCCGCTGTACATGTCGTGGTTGCCGTTGAGCGACCAGGAGGTCACGCCCGCGCCGGCCTGTTCCTGGGTGACCGGCCACAAGTCGAGGAACCGCCGCTGGTCCTCGGTCTCCAGCCCCGAGTAGTAGACGTCGCCGAGGTGGAGCACGTGGACCTGGCGGCCGCCCGCTGCCGCCTCGGCGATCCTTTCCTGCATCAGGGCTGCGACGTTGCGCGCCCGCGGCAGGCCGGTGCCCCAGTCGCCCACGACGACCAGCCGGGCGTCCCCGGCGACGCCGTCGTATTCGGCAGGCGCCGCGTTGAACGGCGCGTTCCCCTCGGCGAGGCGCTCGAGCACGCCCTTGGCGATGAAGACGTACCAGTCGGGGTCGCTCGGGCGTGAACGATCCCGGTGCGATCCGCAGGTCCCGCTCGACGGTGTTGACGAGCCTGGACCACAGGCTGGAGGGTTCGCCCGGGTCCGGGACCCCCGCGTCGCCCAGGGCTTCTTCGACGTGGCTCTGCACCATGCTCACCAGCGGGGCGCGGGAGAGGTAGGGAACGCCCGCCGGGGCGCCGCCCGAGGACACCGTCGCGCCGACGTCCGGCGAGAGGAGCGCCGCGATCTTCTCCCGCGGGGCTTCGTCTCCCTGGCACCTGCGCGGCCGCGCGCTCGATCACGTCCTGCAGCCGCGGGTCGCCGAGTGTGTCCCGGACCTTCCGCGACGTAGTCCCGGACGTCGTTCTTGTTGCTGGCGTCCCTTCGCATCGTCCGGGCAGCCCTCCTCGCTCAGATCGGGTAGTGGCCGGCGCCGTCCCTGGTCGTGATCCACTGCACTTCGGTGAAGTCGGCCATCGACTGAGGGCCGGACCGTCCCCATCCGCTGTCCTTGACCCCGCCGAGCGGCAGCTGCGGCTCGTCGGCGACGGTCTGGTCGTTGACGTGCACCACCCCGGCGTCGATGCGGCGGGCGAGGGCGAAGCCGCGCTGGTTGTCGCTGGTGATGAGCCCGGCGCTCAGTCCGTACCGGGTCGAGTTCGCGATCGCGACGGCCTCCTCGGCGTCGTCCACCGCCTGCGCGACGAGCACCGGGCCGAAGGTCTCCTCCGAATGGATGCGGGCGCCGGCCGGGACGTCGGCGAGGATGGTGGGCCGGTAGCAGGGGCCGTCCGCGCTGCCGCCGACCAGCACCCTGGCCCCGGCGGCGACCGCCTCCTGGACTTCCCGGGCTACCCGGTCTCGCGCGGCGGGGGTGATCAGCGGCCCGATCACCGTTCCCGCGGCCGCAGGGTCGCCGAGCGGCAGTGACCTGGCCCGGGCGACGAGCCGGTCGACGAAGGTGTCGTAGACCGGCCGCTCGACGAGGACCTTGCGGGCGTTCATGCAGATCTGCCCGGAGTGGAAGAACGCGGCGAACGCCGCCGCCTCGACCGCGTAGTCCAGGTCGGCGTCGGCCAGCACGATCAGCGGGTTGTACCCGCCCAGCTCCAGCACGCACCGCTTGAGGTGGCGTCCCGCGCGCTCGGCCAGCAACCGCCCGGTGGCCGAGGAGCCGGTGAAGTTGACGCACCGGACCTCGGGCCGGCCGAAGAACTCGTCGGCGATCGGAGCCGCCTCACCGGGCGCGTGCGTGACCACGTTGACCACCCCGGGCGGGAATCCCGCCTCGGCCATGATCTCCGCCACCAGCAGGCCCGCCGTCACCGGTGCTTCCTCCGACGGTTTGAGCACCACGGTGTTGCCGAACGCCACCGGGTTGACGACCGTTCTCCAGGCCAGGACGTGCGCCCCGTTCCACGGCGAGATCCCGGCCACCACCCCGAGCGGCTTGCGCAGCGCCAGCGCGAACGTGCCGGGCGTGTCGGAGCGGATGACCTCCCCGACGGGCAGGTACCCCCAGTTGGCGGCCTGCCGCAGCAGCCGGGTGGCCGTCAGCACCTGGAAGCCGGCGAACGCGCCCGCGCAGCCGGTCTCGGTCGCGAGCAGCGCGGTGATCTCCTCCCGGCGCCGCTCCACGATGTCCGCGGCGCGCAGGAACATGGCCTGCTTGCCCGCGGGCGGCAGCTCCGCCCAGCCCGGGAACGCCGCGGCGGCCGCGTTGACCGCGTAGGCCGCGTCGGCCCGGGTCCCGGCCGGGATCCGGGCCATGACGGTGCCGCGATACGGGTCGAGATCGTCGAACAGGCTGGCTGAGCCGACCCACTCACCGCCGATGTACTGCTGGTACTCGCGCACCGGCCCTCCTGCCCTCCGCCCGCCGCGCCCGGGCCGGGCAGCCAGGGCCCGGTCCGGTAGTCACATTACGACGCCGCAGGCCGGGCGGGATGGGCGTAGACCTCAAGATCGGTGGCTTTGACGGTGAGCCAGACCTGGCTGCCCGGAGCCAGGTGACAGGTCCGCCACCGCCGCCGGGGTGATGTCCACCAGGGCGGGCGGCTGCCCGTCGAGGTCGAGCCGGACCCGGTCGGCGAGCAGCGAGAGGCCGGTGACCTTGGCCGGCCAGGTGTTGCGGGCGCTGCCCGGCTCGGGGTGCTGGCTGCTGACGGTCACCGCGGACGGGCGGACCGCGACGAGTACGTCACCGCGCCGGCCCTGGTCCGCGACGACGAAGGTGCCGCCGCCGCCGAGCGTCACTTCGGAGCCGTCGGCGTGGCCGGCGTACAGGTTCAGGCCGACCAGCTTGGCGACGTAGTCAGTGCCGGGCTGGCGGGCGATGTGCGCGGGGGTGCCTTCCTGGACGATCCGCCCGCCTTCGAGGACGATGAGCTGGTCCGCGAGCACCAGCGCTTCCAGCGGGTCGTGCGTGACCAGCAAGCATGGCCCGGCGAAGTCGGCCAGGTGCCGCTTGAGCTCGGCCTGCACGTCCAGGCGGGTGCCAGCGTCCAGGGCTGAGAGGGGTTCGTCCAGCAGCAGCAGGGCCGGCTGCCCGGCCAGCGCGCGGGCCAGGGCCACCCGTTGCGCCTGCCCGCCCGACAGCTGGTCAGGCTTGCGCCCGGCGAGGTCGCTCAGCCGGAGCCGGTCCAGCCAGTCGCTGGCCGCTGACCGGGCGGCCTGGCGTCCCAGGCCCCGGGCCCGCGGCGAGAAGGCCACGTTCTCGGCCACGGTCAGGTGCGGGAAGAGCCGGTAGTTCTGGAAGACGAAACCGACCGGCCGGGCCGAGGCCTCGGCGAAGGCTCCGGTCCCCGCGTCGTCGAGGACCTGCCCGGCGAGCGTGATCCGCCCGGCGGAGACCGGGGTCAGCCCGGCGACGGCGCTGAGCAGGGTGGACTTCCCGGCCCCGTTGGTCCCAGCAGCCCGAGGACCTGGCCGGGTGGTGCGGTGAGGCTGGCGGCCAGAGTGAAACTGCCGCGGCTGACCTCGGCGTTAACCACGAGGCCGTCGCTGCCCGCGTCGGTCATGAGGCTGACCCGCCCCGCAGCCAGTGGTCGCGGAGCGAGACCAGCACCACGATAGAGACCACCAGCAGCACCAGGCTGAGCGCGATCGCCGTGTCGGGGTTCGTCTCCAGCGCGTAGTAGACGGCGATGGGCATCGTCTCGGTCTCGCCGGGGAAGCTGCCGGCGAAGGTGATCGTCGCCCCGAACTCGCCCAGGGCGCGCGCCCAGCACAACACCGCGCCCGCGCCCAGGGACGGAGCGACCAGAGGCAGGGTGACCCGGCGGAAGACGGTCATCCGTTTCGCGCCCAGCGTGGCCGCCGCTTCCTCAAAGCCCTGGTCCGCGGATCTCAGCGCCCCCTCGACCGTGATGATCAGGAAGGGCATGGCCACGAAGGTCTCGGCCATCACCACGGCAATGGGCGTGAAGGGGATGGTCAGCCCGAACCAGGAGTCCAGGTACTGCCCGATGAACCCGGTCCGCCCGAACGCCAGCAGCAGCGCGACCCCGCCGACTACCGGCGGCAGGACCAGGGGCAGGGTCACCAGCGCCCGCAGGAGCCGCTGTCCGGGGAAGCTGCTCCGGGCCAGCACCCAGGCCAGCGGCACCCCGATGACCAGCGAGATCGCCGTGCTCGCCGAGGCGGTCCACAGCGAGAGAATGAGCGCCTGGGTCGCGTCGGACCCGCTGAGGACCGCGCCGAGATGACGCCAGGGGGCCCGGATCAGCAGCCCGACCAGGGGCAGCACCAAGAACCCGACCGCGATCAGGGCCGGCACCAGCAAGGGCGCCGGCACCGACCGTGATGCGCCGCCTCGCGCGGCCCGCCTGGCTCGTTCCCGGGCTGTCAGGTGCGACGGCGCGCTGACCGGCCCCATGGCGGCTCCGGATGACTAGGTCAGGGCTGCTTGAACCCCGCGGCGGTGAGCACCTTCTGGCCCGCCGGGGACAGCACGTAGGCCACGAAGGACTCGGCGATCGACTTGTGCTTGCTGTCGCTGATGGTAGCGATCGGATAGAGCGTCGAGGCGTTGTCGCTGGCCGAGATCGGCACGCCCTTGACCTTGTCGCCGGCCGCCATCACGTCGGTCACGTACACCATGCCCGCGTCAACGCTGCCCAGCTCGACCTGGGTCAGTACCGACTTCACGTCCGGCTGGAGGGTGACCGGCTTGACCTTGATCCCGGCGTTCTTGAACACCTCGGCGGCCACGACCCCGCACGGCACCTGCGGCTGG
Organism: uncultured Actinomycetes bacterium; assembly: GCA_963781085.1. Taxonomy (GTDB): domain Bacteria; phylum Actinomycetota; class Actinomycetes; order Streptosporangiales; family Streptosporangiaceae; genus RYN-230. The sequence continues at coordinate 6,685 of CAWAES010000013.1, read as the reverse complement.
CACAGCGCGACCTTGACGGACTTCTTCGCCAGGTCGTTAACCGAGGTCACCTTCCCGGGGTTCTTCGGGGGGGTGGCGACTTCCATGGTGTTCTTGGCGAAGGTCTGCGGGTTGGACGCGTCGCCCGCCTTGACCACCGAGTCCATGTTGGCGGGCGCGGCCGAGGCGAACACGTCCGCGGGCGCGCCGCTGGTGATCTGGGTCGCCAGGCCTGAACTCGGCCCGAAGCTGAACTTCACCGTGTCGCCGGGATGGGCGGCGTCGAATTGCTTCCCGAGCTGGGTAAAGGTCCCCATCAGCGAGGCCGCGGCGAAGACGGTTATCGCTCCTGTCGACGCGGCGGAAGGGGAACTGCTCGCACTCGGGGACGAGCTTCCTGATCCACTGCTGCTGCTGGAGCAGCCGGCCACGGCCACTGCCGCCAGCCCGGCCGCGATAACGGCGAAACGACGCATTGTTATCCCCCTAGTCCAAATTCGGCGAGCCCGGATCAGCTGGTCTCAGCGATCCCGGCGCAGACCCTCCGGACGGTGCGCACCCGCCCGGCCGGCGTCACACCCCGCCATCCTGCCCCGAGGTAGTCTCACTGTGCCTACCCAGGCTGGAGCATTACCTAACTGCAACATTGGCTTGGCACGACAGATACCTTCGCCGAAGGCCAATGTGCCCGCCGGTCTTTCGCCCTTCTTCCTCCACCGCCCAGCGTGCAGAGCCAGAAATGACCGCACCCATGCCGGGCTCCTCCCGCGGAGGGGCGGGGTGCCAGCCAGCTCTGCGCCCTCTTGTGCCCGCTCGTGACCAGCAGTTTCATTGAGACTACCGGGCGGGCGCAGCCCTGAGCTCACCTCGCGTGCACGCTCACCGGCCCGTCCGGGCAGCAGTGCGAGGACGCACCAGAAAGAGACCGCCATGCTCGTCAGCTACGACTCCCTGTTCATCGGCGGCGAGTGGGTGCGCCCCAGCTCGGCAGCCCGGATCGGGGTGACCTCGGCGAGCACCGAGGAAAACATCGGCTCCGTACCCGAGGGACAGGAAGCCGACGTGGACGCCGCGGTCGCCGCCGCGCGGCGCGCCTTCGACGACCCGGGCGGCTGGTCCCAGTGGGAACCTGCGGCCGCGCGCCGCGACCATGGAGAGGCTCGCCGGCGAACTCGAGACGCCGGTCTGAGGAAATGGCGCGCCGGGTCAGCGCGCAGAACGGGATGCCCATCACGCATCGCCGGGCAACTGGAGGGCGGATCCCCCGCCATCCTGCTCCGGTTCATCGCTGGCCTCCTCGCCGGGGCCAGCTTCGAGGAAGAACGCCCGGCCGTGCTCGGCGGCACCACGATCGTGCGCCGCGAGCCGATCGGCGTGGTCGGCGGGATCGTCCCGTGGAACTACCCGCAGACCCTGGCCTCGTTCAAATACGGGCCTGCGCTGGCCGCCGGGTGCACCATCGTGCTCAAGCCCTCACCGGAAACGGTGCTGGACGCGTTGCTCTTCGCGGAGGCCGTCGCGGAGGCGCGGCATCCCGCCTGGTGTGATCAACATCGTCCCGGCTGGCCGGGAGATCGGCGCCTACCTGGTCCAGCACCCGGATGTCGACAAGGTCGCCTTCACCGGGTCCACCGCCGCCGGGCCGGTGTATCGCGGAGGCCTGCGGCCGCCTGCTCCGCCCGGTGACCCTCGAACTCGGCGGCAAGTCCGCCGGCGATCGTCCTCGACGACGCGGAGCTTGACCTGGCCAAGATCGGCGACGAGCTGTTCGCGGCCACGCTGGTCAACAACGGGCAGACCTGCTACCTCGGCACCCGCGTCCTCGCCCCCAGCTCTCGCTATGACGAGGTCGTCGACACCCTCGCCGCTTTCGCGTCCTCGCTGGCCGTCGGCGACGCGCTCGACCCGGCCACCCAGATCGGGCCGATGGCCTCGCTGACCGCACCGCGACCGGGTCGAGGGCTACATCGCCAAGGGCAGCAGCGACGGCGCCCGGCTCGTCACCGGCGGCGGGCGGCCCCAGCAGGCTTGACCGCGGGCTGGTTCGTCGCAGCCGACCGTGTTCGCCGACGTCGACAACGCCTCCACCATCGCCCAGGAGGAGATCTTCGGGCCGGTGCTGGCGCGTGATCCGCTACTCCGACGTGGACGACGCCGTGCGGATCGCCAACGCCTCCGACTTCGGCCTCGGCGGCAGCGTCTGGACCTCCGATCCCGGAGCGCGGCAAGGCCGTCGCACGGCGGGTTCGCACCGGCACCATCGGCATCAACGGCTACGTCCCCGACCCCGCGGTACCGTTCGGCGGCGTCAAGGCCAGCGGCATCGGCCGCGAGCTCGGCCCTGACGCGATCAGCGCCTACCAGCAGTTCAAGTCGATCTACGCCTGAGCCAGCCGCGGCGCACCGGCCGGGACCGTTCCCGGCCGGCGCGCCGCGGACGACTGGCGGCGGTGCTAGCCGAGGTGCCGGGCGAAGAACCGCAGCGCGCTGTCCAGCTCGAAGGCCGGCAGGTCCCCGTGCTGGCCGGGGTTGGCGTGCAGCGTCTTCTCGGCTGAGGCGAAGGCGTCGAACAGCGCCAGGCTCTGGGCCCGCGGCACCCGCTCGTCGTCCCACTGCACCAGGAACTCCACCGGGACGGTGATCCGCGCGGCGGCCTCGCGCCGAGGCCAGCGCCCCGCCCAGGCCCAGCACCGCCGCCCGGACCCGGGGCTCGGCGGCCACGAACGGAACGCCGAGTCCGCAACCCAGCGACACCCCCCAGTAGCCCACCGGACCGGCGCCGACGTAGTCGAGTTCCTGGACCGCGTCCAGGACCGCCCGCCATTCCGGGACGGTCTGGCGAGCCACGAGCGCCTGGAAACCAGCGATCAGCGGAGCCAGTTCCTCGCCGGCCGCCACGCGAGCCTGGTTCTCGGTCGCGATCCGGTCGTACTCCTCATCCTTCGGCCGGTCGCCGTGGCCGGGCACGTCGACCGCCGCGACCGCGAACCCGCCCGTCGGTCACGAAGCGGCGCGCCCGGGCCACGACGCCGGGGGCCTTCTTGTGCTGCCCGCCGCCGTGTCCCATCAGGATCAGGGGACGAACACCGGCGGCGCCTTCTGGCGTCCACAGCACGCCGGGAATCTCACCGAGGGTAAAGAGCTGTTCGACGACGCCGCCGGACGACGTCTCAGAGATGAAGCGCATAGCGTTTCAAGCCTTTCGGGATGCCTTCTGCGGGCACTCCCTAGGCCATGCGAAGGAGGGAGCCCCGACCGGTCACAGCGTTGATCGGTCTCACCTCCTCAGTTCGCAGCAGCCTGCGGCGACGCCGAAGGTATCACAGGCTGGCGGCACCGCAGCCGGGACGATTCCCGTCATCTGGATCTCCGTCCCTGGTCAGGGCAGGGTCAGGCGCGACATCATGAAGGCCGGGCGCGCCCCCTGGGTGGCGCGCAGCTCACCGTGGCGACGAAGGAGTCATCCATGGCCGACATTGACACGGGACCAGCCGTCACCGGCTTCCACCATTTCTCGCCCACGGTGTCTGACGTGGAGGCCAGCGCTCAATGGTATGAGCGGGTGTTCGGGATGAACCGGGCCCCCGTCCCTTTTCCGCACTACGGCGCGGAGGACAGTGGTTATGCCGTGCTCCTGATGGATCCTCGCTCCGGGGCGGCGATCGGCCTGCACCATCACGACGCCAACCCGGGCCAGCTGTTCGAGGAGTGCCGGACTGGCCTGGACCACATCTCGTTCGGGGTGGCCGGGCGCGCCGATCTCGACACGTGGGCGGCCTGGCTCGACGAGCTTGGCGTCGAGCACTCCGGGGTGATCGACACCGACAGCCCGATCCCCTACTCCGTCGTCGTCTTCCGTGACCCCGACAACATCCAGCTCGAGCTCTTCTACATGGCCGCCTGACGGGCGGCGGGTCAGGGACGCGGGAGTGGCTGACCCTGACGCCTTCCGGGTGCGGACCAGGGTCGAATCAGGGCTGATCCTGATCGACGGGGCGAGCTGGCGGCGGCAGTGTGAAGCGTGAACAACCACTAGCCAGCCTGACCCGAACGGAGACCGCCCGCCATGCCCGGGATCATCGCCCTCGTCCTCATCGCCGTCGTCGCCCTGATCGTCGTCAGCTTCACCATGCACATCCTGTTCTCCCCCTGGCTGCTGGTGGCGGTCGGCATCCTGCTCTGGATCAAGTTCCGCCCGCGCCGCTCGCACCGGTAGTTCCCCGGGCCCGCTCATCCGCCGAAGCGGTCAGTCCTTGATGACGCGAAGCAAGGGCCGGGTGGTCGCGAGCACGAACACGCCGAACAGCGTGATGGGCAGCAAGCCCACCGGGTGCAGCAGCCGGGCGGGATCCGCATGCAGCGACGGCCAGTTCGCGATCCAGTTCGCGGCGACGTCCAGCACCATCACGCCGGCCGCCAGCCAGATGCCCGCCCGGCGCACGAACGCGACCAGCACCACGACCAGCGGATCAAGGACCACGAGGCTGACGAAGAACACCTGGATCCAGGCCTGCGGAATTGCGGAGTAGGCATGTATCCCGCCGCGCGCCAGGTCCCTGACATGAGCGCCGGTGCCTTGGCGAAGCCAATCAGATACACCGCCAGGACCCATCTCGCCCACCGCGGCAGATCGAGCCCACGCGCTTCGCAGACGGGCGGCCACGCGCGCAGCCTATAAGCCGCCCGGCGGCCGGGCCCCGGCCTTGCTGCTCCCCGGGCCTTGCTACCTGAGCTGCAGAGACCACGGCGCCCGGCTCGGTCCCCGCCGGGCACGCTCCGGCTTCATGCGGTCCATCCTTACCCAGCGGCCGAGGCCCGGCTGCCGCCCAGGCCGCAGGCCGGGTCACGCGCCCGCCATCGACAGATTGGCAGGTCAGGACCCATGAGCAAGGGCGAGGGCGGCGGCACCCTGTGGCCGTCTTGTTAACGCTGAGTTACCGTATCGTAATAGCCATTGCTAACACGGATAGCGTTACCGACAGTGAGATCCAGTGCAATCGGACACGCTGAGCAATCGACGGCAACAAAGCGCAACGCCCAGGAATTCTCTGATTCACGCCACCGCCGGGTCTCAATTCCGTTAGCGTCCAACGCTAATATCCGTTGCTGCTCACTCAGCGAAGCGCAGGCAGCAAACCCGCCGAGTCTCTGGTACGGCCAGAGAGCCGGGGACCCATGTATTCCCGGGGGTGAATCGGCGGCCGTGCCCGGTGGGGCAGCGGCCGCTGTAGGGCTTCTCCGGCCCGAACCCGTCAGCTAACCCGGTAGGCGGCCAAGGAGAGGAGTTCAACGTGGGGCGCTCGCGCCGCAGCCGGGTTACCAGGGTCACACCCCGAAATAGAATCAGAGCTGTCACTGAGTGTTCTGCTAGTCGGTCTGCTGGCGGCCCTCGCGGTAGTCGTAGGATCCGCGTTTCACTTCGGCGGAGGAAAGCCGGTCCGGCTCGCCTCGGACAATGCAGACGCTCCACTTCTCGGCGCCTCGATCAATGGGACCGACCTCGGGCAGGAGACGTCTGAGTTCGGTCATATGGCAATCGTCCGCACTTATTACTCAGGCCTGCCAAGTGCCAATGCCTGGACGACTGGATTGCCCGCGGCCAACAAGTCGGCGGTCATCGTGAGCTTCAAGGCCGAGCCGACCACGATCCTGTCAGGACAGGACGACGCGGCGCTCTCGCACTTCTTCGACACCGCCCCCACCGGGAACCCGATCTACTGGTCGTACTTTCACGAACCCGAGGGAAACATCGCGGACGGCGAGTTCACGCTGGCTGACTACAAGGCCGCCTGGGCGCATGTCGTGGCGCTCGCGAACGCCGCGCACAACCCCGACCTGCATTCCACGCTGATCCTGGGCGGATACGACTTCAGCCCGTCCGCGCACCGTAGCTGGAAGGACTATCTGCCCGGCGGGGGCATCATCAGCCGCTTGGCTGGGACGCCTACCCTCCGGGCAGCGCCAAGAACGAGAACCCGATAGCCGCAGCGCCGGACACGTTCATGGCCCAGGAGATTGCCGCAGCCAAGAGCGTGGGCCTGCCCTACGGTTTCGCCGAGTTCGGCTTGTTGACCCCGGTGGGCCGCCCCGCCTGGCTGTCCGACGTCGGCAATTACCTCATGCACAGCGGCGCCCTGTTCGCCACCTATTGGAACGGCAACGCGCAATACCCCACCCTCAAGCTGACGGACGCTGCGTCGGTCGCGGTCTGGAAGAGCTTTGTCGCCAAGTCCGGCTCCAGTACCACGGGGCCAGCACCAGCACCGTGTCGCCAGCACCGTCTTCGCCAGCACCAGGCCCCACCGGAACCGCACCGGCACCGCCAGCGCCGAGCCCCACGGGGACCGCACCGGCGCCCGCGACTGACAGCCCGCAAGTCGGCGGGCTCGCCCTGAACCCGCCCGCGTTCACCGCCCAGCCGAAGGCACACACCGCCATCGCCTTCACCCTGAGTCAGGGCTCCGACGTGACGGTGCTCGTGCTCGACCAGACCGGCACGGTGGTGCGCACCATAGGGCGGCCCGCGCTGGCACCTGGCTCGCACGCCATCCCGTACTACGGCTTCAACGGCAGCGGGCATCGCGTGCCCACGGGGCAGTACCAGATCGTCGTGGTCGCGAGTAACGCCCATGGCAGCGGGACCGCTCAGTCGTCACTAGAGATCGACGCTCCGTGACCTGACGGACTGGACGACCCTGCCACCGAG
>CAWAES010000012.1:0-63149 GCA_963781085.1 uncultured Actinomycetes bacterium | reverse complement strand
AGCGGCAGCGGGTCGCCATGGGCCGGGCGATCGTCCGCGAGCCGGCCATCTTCCTGATGGACGAGCCGCTGTCCAACCTGGACGCGAAGCTGCGGGTGGCGATGCGGGCCGAGGTGCTGCGGGTGCACCGCCGGATCGGGGCCGCGACGCTGTACGTCACCCACGACCAGACTGAGGCCATGACCATGGGAGACCGGGTGGCGGTGCTGCGGGACGGCGTCCTGCAGCAGGCCGGAGCGCCCCGCGACCTCTACGACGGGCCAGCCAACGTCTTCGTGGCCACGTTCATGGGCTCGCCGTCGATGAACCTGTACGAGGCGGGCCTGGAGGTCACCGGGGAGGAGGCGGAACTCGTCCTGGGCCGCCAGCGGCTGTCGCTGCCGCCGGCGGTACTCAAGCGGGTCAGCGGCCTGGCCGCCTACCATGGCCGCACCGTGATCGCCGGCATCCGCCCGGAGAGCCTGGCCGACCCGGGCACCGGCGGCAGCCCGGACGGGACGGTGCCGGAACCGGGGGCCAGCCTCACCGTCGACGTCCAGCTGGTCGAGGTGCTCGGCAGCGAGCAGCTCGTCCACTTCTACCTGGACGCGCCGCGGGTCCGGGAAGAAGCCGAGCTCGGGGGGCAGCTGAACGCCGGGCCGGGCCTTTCCACCGCGACCGTGGCGATGCAGTCCCAGGGCGAGATCGTCGCCGCCACCGTGGCCAGCGGGGTGGCCCGGGTCGATCCCCGGGCCACGATCCGCGCCCACACCCCCGCGGTGCTGGCCGTCGACGTGGAGCGGCTGCACTTCTTCGACCCGGCCACCGGAACGGCGATCAGCTAAGGCGGCCAGCCAATCTGCCCGCCGCTCCGGGTCCGCTGCTAAATCCGCGGGTGCACTGCTAATTCGGTGGTGTGACAGTGGCGGGGGGACGTCATATTTGCGCTCTCCGGCCCTGGACGGTGGTCCATGACGAACCGCAGCAAAGGATGGCTGTGGACCCGTGAAGTGGTGAGCCTGCCTGCGCGCAGCCAGGAGGCTTCCGCCGACCTGGAATGGCAATGGACTTTGCGGGCCGACGGGTCGGTGTGGTGGCGGCTGACCCGGGTCCGCGGCCGGGAGGAGCACAACGAGTGGCAATGCGCCGGGGAACTGGACGGCGCGGCCTGGAAAGCGCTCGCCGGCGGCCGGCTGACCCCCGCCGACTACCTGGAGACGTGCGCCCGTAACCACGGCCACCGGCTGGCCGTGCCGCGGCACCGGACGGTCCAGCGCGAGACGTGCCCGGCCTGCGGCGCCCTGGCCAACTGCGAGCGCGACGGCACCCCGCTGCCCCACCAGCGGCCAGCCCAGGACTGGCCGGCCCGGTTCGTGCCCTGCCCTGGCCGGCCCCCGAAGCGGCGCTGACCGGCTCTCCCATGCTCGACGGCCCGGGGTCGCCTGGGTCCCATGCCGTAGGTTGCTGCCATGGACCGCGCCAGCCCGCCCAGCGGGTACTCCGGCACCCCGCTGGCCGTGAAACTGGGCGTCCGGCCCGGCCTGGCGGTGGCCGTGCTGGGTGGCCCGGACGGGTTCGCGGACAGCCTGGCCGCGCAGGCGGGGGTTCAGGTCCGCCCGGACCTGGACGGCGGCGCGCTGTTCGACGTGATCGTGTTCTTCTCGCCGTGGCGCGCCGACCTGGAGTCAGAGCTAGGGCGGCTGCGCAAGCACATGGCCCCGGCGTGCGGGCTGTGGGTCGCCTGGCCCAAGCGCGCGGCCAAGGTCCCCACGGACATGAGCGACACCGTGGTCCGGGAGGTCGCCCTGCCCACCGGCCTGGTGGACAACAAGGTCTGCGCCATTGACGCAGTATGGTCCGGCCTCCGCCTGGTGATCAGGAAAGAGCTGAGGTAGCCGGCACCTTCAGTCGATCAGGTGCTCGCCGTTGAACTCGCCGAGGTCCTCGCGGTACAGCTCGAGACCGACGCCGTTCGGGTCGCGGAAGTACATGCTCTCCTCGATACCACGGTCTGGCCCCAGGTACTCGAACCCGGTTTCGTCAAACTTCTTCCTGGCCGCGTCGTACTGCTGCTGCGGGATGGACAGGGCCAGGTGCTGGACACCGCCGATGGTCTCCTGCCAGGCCGGATGATCATGCCCGGGGAAGTCGAAGAAGCCGAGCATGTTCTTGTTGCCGATGTCGAAGAAGAAATGGCTGGAGCCCGCGTAGTCCCGGTTCTCCACCAGTTCGACCAGCGGGAAACCCAGGAACTCCTGATAGAACTGAATCGTCTCCTCGACGTCACGGCAGATCAGCGCGACATGGTGGACGCCGCGGACGGGAGTGGCCGGCCGCTCACCCAGCGGGCGCAGATAGCGCCGGCGCAGTTCCTCCCGGCGGGTCCGGACCTTGTCGAGTTCCGCTCCCTGGGGCTGTGGCATGACCGGCCTCCCTGCGTAGTCGCGTGGCCGGGCCCCGGCGGACGGCGGCCCCGGCCAGCCTCAGGCTAACCCAGCCCGCGCCGCCCGCCGGGCCAGCCCCGGGCTCACTGCTTCCGGTCTCCCGGCACGATCACCACCGGGCACAGCGCGTGGTGGGTGACCTGGGTGCTGACCGAGCCCAGCACCAGCCGGGCGAAGCCACCCGCCCCCCGGGCCCCCACCACGAGCAGGTCCGCGTCCTCAGACGCGTTGACCAGCTCGTCGGCAGCCGTGCCGGTGAGCGCGCGCACGGTCACTGGCGCGTCGGGCGGCGCACCACGCCGCGCGACCGCCTGGTTCACCAGTTCCTGTGTCGCCTTCTCCGCCTGGGCCCGGGCTTCCTCTTCGGCCGGGTAGTAGTCGGCCGGCGCGTATCCCGGACCGTAGATGCCAGACACGATCGGGCTCACGGTGATCACGGTTAGCGGGGTCTTCCTGAGGTCGGCCTCGTTCAGGGCCCAGTCCAGGGCGCTGAGGGAGTGTTCCGAGCCGTCCACCCCGACGATGATGCCTGGCATCTGCTGTCCTTTCTGCCGCGGCCGGTCCGGTTTTTCCGCGCGCCGTCCACCCTCAGGCTAGGAGTACCCATCCCGGCGGGGCAGGTTCGCCCTTCCCGCAAACGGGGAACTTTCGGGCTGGTGGCGCGGGCGCCGGCGCAGCAGGCCCCGGTTTACGCTGTACGCGGCGGTATCTGCACGTGTGCAGAGCTGGGCGGATCGCGCGCGGCTCGCCGGGCTGAGGAGCATGCCACAGATGGACGAAGCAGGCCAGGCTGCGACGATCCGGGTGTTCCTGCTTGACGATCATGAGATCGTCCGGCGCGGCGTCCGCGACCTCCTCGACACCGAACCCGGCATCACCGTCATCGGCGAAGCCGGCACCGCCACCGCCGCCCTGGCCCGTATCCCCGCCCTCAAACCCGACGTCGCCGTCCTCGACATCCGCCTCCCCGACGGCGACGGCGTCACCGTCTGCCGCGACCTGCGCTCAAAGATGCCCCAGCTCGCCTGCCTCATGCTCACCAGCTACAGCGACGACGAAGCCCTCGTTCGACGCGATCATGGCCGGCGCCGCCCGCTACGTCCTCAAGCAGATCCGCGGCACCGACCTCGTCGGCGCCATCCGCACCATCGCCTCCGGCCAGTCCCTCCTCGACCCCCAGGCCGCCGCCACCGTGATGCGCCGCATCCGCGACCAGGCCACCGCGACCGACCCCCTCGCCACCCTCACCGACCAGGAACGCCGCATCCTGGCCCTCATCGGCGAAGGCCTCACCAACCGCCAGATCGGCGACCGCCTCTTCCTCGCCGAGAAGACCGTCAAGAACTACGTCTCCGCCCTCTTCGCCAAACTCGGCATGCAACGCCGCGCCCAGGCCGCCGCCTACGCGGCCCGGATCTTCGACACCCAGCCTCGAGGCCGCGGCGCCCGCGGCCAGCCAGACTGGGGACCGGTCAGCTGACCGGCACCCGCCAGTCGAGCCGGGTACCGCCGCCCTCGGCCGGGCCGACCACGAGCTTGCCGCCCAGGTCCGCGGCGCGCTCGGCCATGTTGGCCAGGCCGCTGCGCCGCGTGCTCTGACCCATCCCGGCGCCGTCGTCACGGACCTTCAGGATCAGCTCGTCCCCGACCTCCACGGTCACGTCCACCCGGCCGGCGGCCGCGTGCCGGGCCGCGTTCGACAGGGCCTCACGGAGCGCGCTGAGCATGTGCTCCCCCGCTGCCGGGGGCACCGCCTCGTCAAGCGGCCCGACCAGCCGCAGCGACGGGGCGAACCCGAGCGCGGCGGTCATCTCGTCCACGACCCCGAGCACCCGCGCCCGGAGTCCGTGATGCTTGGCCTCGCCGCCGGGACTGGAGCGAGAAGATCGCGGAACGGATCTCCCGGATCGTCTCGTCGAGGGCGTCCACCGCGCTGCTCACCCGGGTCACGGCCTCGGGCCGGGTCAGCAGCGGCATGGCCCCCTGCAGGGACATGCCCGTGGCGTAGAGCCGCTGGATGACCAGGTCGTGCAGGTCCCGGGCGATCCGGTCGCGGTCCTGGAAGATGGCCAGCCGCTCCGCGTCCTGGCGGTGCTCGGCGAGTTCGAGCGCGATACCCGCCTGGGCCGCGAAGGTCTGGACCATCTCTACCGCCTCGTGCGCCAGCGGCATCGCCCCGGTGTCACGGCCCACCGTGAACACGCCGCGGACGTCGCCGGGTGCGCCCAGCGGCAGGATGATGGCCGGCCCGAGCGGCATGTGCTCCCGGGCCGCGCCCGCCACCCGCTCGTCGTGGCCGAAGTCCTCCAGGACGACCGCTTCGCCGGAGGTCAGGACCTGGCCGGACACCGAGGCGCTGACCGGGAGCACCAGCCCGATAGCCTCCGGCGCGCCTGCCCCCGCCGCGTGCGAGATGACCAGCTGCTGACGGTCCCGGGTCGGCAGGGCCAGCGCGACCAGGTCCGCGCCCGACATTTCCAGCGCCTGCTGGGTGACCAGGGCCAGCACCTCGTCCGGCGGGTCGCCGGACAGCAGCCGCCTGGTCACCTCGCTGCTGGCGCGCAGCCAGCGCTGCTGGCGGCGGCCCTCCTCGTACAGCTTGGCGTTGTCGATCGCCACCCCGGCCGCCGCGGCCAGCGCGACGAGCAGCGCCTCGTCCTCCTCGTCGAACTCGGCGCCGCCCTCCTTCTCGGTCAGGTAGAGGTTGCCGTAGACCTCGTCCCTGACCCGCACCGGGACGCCGAGGAAGCTGCCCATCGGGGGATGGCCGGGCGGGAAACCGCTCGACTTGGGGCTGCCCGAGATGTCGGGCAGCCGCAGCGGGCGCGGGTCGGTGATCAGCGCGCCGAGCAGGCCCCGGCCCTCCGGCCAATGATGGATGGCCTTGATCTCGTCGCCGGCCAGGCCGACCGGGACGAACTCGGCCAGCCGTCCTCCCTCGCCGATGATCCCCAGCGCGCCGTAACGGGCCCGGACCAGCGTGATCGCGGCCTCGACGATCTGCTTGAGCACCGTCTCGAGGTCGAGGTTGGTACCGACGGCGACGACCGCGTCCAGGAGGGTGTAGACCCGGTCCCGGGTAGCCACCACGGCCTGCAGCCGGGCCTGGAGCTCGCTGAGCAGATCATCGAGACGCAGCTGCGGAAGCGCAGGATGGGGACCTGTGGGCTCCACCAGCCTCTCCCCGGACTTACATTGGCCAGACATACGGTGGGTAACGGATAATCTCTGAACCAACGGTATCGCCTGGCCGTTGTGCTGTCTGTAGCGGCTTGGCGTTCCCCCAGCCTCGTGACCTGCCAGGGAAAACTCTCCCGGAGGGGCAAGAAACCCCCCGCGCAGAGCAGCCCGGGGACACGAAGCCGGGGGCGTGGTGCGGTGCGGTCCGGCCAGAGGTGATGATGGTGAGCGTGACGCGGACGCTCAAGCGCTGGGTCACAGCGCTTGCCCGCCGGATGGGTGTCGATGCCAACCCTCTCCGCCGGGGCTGTGACCGGGCTGAGGGATGGGTGCGGCTCGGGCTCGTGGTGGTCTTCCTGGTCGCCAGCCCGCTGGCCGCGATCGGCCTGGGTCATCTCACGAACGACGCCTCAGTCCGGGCGGCGCGGGCCCAGGCGGCGAGCGAGCACTGGATCCCCGCTGTGCTCCTGGAGCGAGTCTCGCGGAACCCTAACGACCCGCTGGCCGGCACGACGCAGCTGGCCTGGACCGCAGGCCAAGTGGACCGCGCCAGACGGCCAGCAGCGCCAGGCCCAGGTCCCTGCGGAAGTGGGCAGCCGGGCGGGCCACCAGGTGCACATCTGGGTCGACGAGGCCGGCCATCTCGTCTACCGGCCGATCGGGCAGGGGCAGATCGCGAGCCGGGTCATCGCGGTCGTCGCGCTGACCCCGGCCGTGCTGGCCGTGGTCCTGCTCGGCGTGGCCTGGCTGACCGGCCGGCTGCTGGACCGCCGGCGGATGACCGGGTGGGCCACCGAATGGTCAGCCGTCGAGCCGCTGTGGACCAAACGGACCCACTGACCGGTCCCGGCGCGGCCGCTTCGGGGACCAGCGTCCGGGAGCGGCCGCTGGTCCCGGCGGGCCCGGGACGCCGCCGCCAGCCCCGCCGGCCCCGGCACGCGCCCAGGTTGACGGCGGTCGCCCCGTGACCATAATTCCTAGGCGCGAACGCCCCCGGGCGGGACGCACTTCAGGACGTAGCCCAGCAGCGCGGCTACCTCTGTCACAGATGGCAGTGGGAGTAACGCCGTGCTCGCATACGAACCGGACGAAGGCCTGGCGGGGCCGCCCGGCCAGCCGCCGGCCGGGAACGGCTGGGCGGCCAGCCCGGACCGCGAGGTGCTGGACACCGCGCGGTTCCGGCTCTCCACCCGGAACGAGGGCCTGGTCGCCGATCCGTCGCTCTCGACGGGCGCTGGACGACCTGCGGGCCGTGGCTGCGGTCCGCCTGGCCGCCCGGTACGCAGCCCAGCCACCCGCCGGGCCGCTGGACCTCGGGGCCGGCCTGGTCATGCTCAGCAACCTGCGGCTCTACCTCGACGCGCTCGAGGCCGACCTGCTCGACGCCGCCACCCACCTGGGCATGAGCTGGGACCTGATCGCGGCGATCATCGGCCTTCCGGCTGACGACGCCCGGCGCCGGCTGGGCGAACTGCGCGACCGCCCCGACCCGCACTAGGTCACGGACAGCGCCGTCCGGAATACTCCCGGTTTGAACCCGGCTCACGGAGGCAGATACACAGGCACGCCGCAGCGTGCGGTGGCCGTCACGCCTGGCCATCCGGCCAGCCGGACAGGGGACGCAGGCCGTCCGGACGGGGGACGCAGCAGTGGAGCATGAGATGCCGCCGGTCTCGCCCGGCGAGCGGTACGAGGACCTGGTCGAGGCGTTCACCGTGCTCAGCGGGACGCTGGCGGAAGACGAGTCAGTCCACGACACGCTGCAGAGCATCCTCGCGATGACGCTGAAACTCGTCCCGGGCTGCAGCGCGGCCAGCGTGACGGTGCTGGACGAGAAGGGCCAGCCGAGCACGATCGCGGCCACCGACGAGGACACCCTGGAACTGGACCGCCGGCAGTACCTGCTGAACGACGGACCGTGCATGGACGCCGCCCGGCGGCAGCAGGTGAACCGGTGGAACCTGGCCGAGGCGGAGCAGCACTGGCCCGACTTCACCAGCCTGGCCAAGGAAGTAGGCCTGCACAGCTACCTCGCGGCCGGCCTGGGCTTCGGTGACCAGCGGCTCGGCGCGCTGAACCTGAGCAGCCGCGACGCCGACGGCTTCAGCCGGCTCGACGAGGGAACGGTCGCGCTGTTCATCGCGCCCGCCGCGGCCGCCATCGTGACCATGACCCGGTACGCCCGGGCCCGTGACCTGGCCGACCAGCTCAACCAGGCGCTGCGGTCCCGGGCCGTCATCGACCAGGCCCTCGGGATCATCATGGCCGAGTCCAAGATCGACGCGCAGCGGGCTTTCGCGGTGCTCAGCCGGGCTTCGAACAACCGGCGGATGAAACTGCGGGACCTGGCGGCCGAGATCGTGACCCGGGTCAGCGGGCAGGCCCCGGCCGAGTACGCAGGCGACGGACAACCCTGATCGGCGTCCGCAGGCCAGGCTGGGCGAAGTACGATACCGACTACTGCAGGCCCGGCCCTGGTGCCAGGTCCTGAGCAGGCGGGCCCGGGAGGCTGATGAACCAGGACGCGGTACGGCTGGGCGCGGCTCCGCTGAACCGGGACGGGTCCCAGCACCCGGGGGTGGCTCCGGCGGACCTGAATCGCGCGGAAGCCGGGCTGTCGGCCCTGCTCGAAGCGTGGCAGCGGGCGATCGAGGAGCTCGGCGCCATGGTCCCGCCAGCCCAGGTACGCGCGCTGCTCATCATCGAGGCCACCGACGACCTGAACGTGACCGGCCTGGCCCGGCTGCTGGGCGCCTCTCCCTCGGCGACCAGCCGGCTGTGCGACCGCCTGGCGGCGGCCGGCCTGCTGGCCCGGTTGCCCGCCGCGGCCAGCCGCCGGGAGATCCTGCTCCAGCTGACCGAGTCCGGCCGCCGGCTCGCCGCCTGGGTCCGCGAGCAGCGGCGCACGGCGCTGATCCAGGTGCTGGAGCAAATCACCCCGGACGGGCGGGCGGATCTGGCCCGCGGGCTCAGCGAGGTACCGCTGCCCTAGCGGCGCCCTCAGACCGCGGGAGCCTGCGCCGCCGCCTGCATCCGCTGGTACAGGCCACCCGCCTCGAGCAGCGCCTGGTGCGTGCCCCGCTCGGCCACCCGGCCGCCGTCGAGCACGACGATCTCGTCTACCTGGTCCAGCCCGTCCATCTCGTGCGTGATCAGCAGGGTCGCCCGGCCCCGGGTGCTGGCCTGCGCGGTGGCGGCCAGCAGGTCCGCGGTCAGCGCCCGCCGGTTCGCCGGGTCCAGGTGCGCGGTGGGCTCGTCCAGGATCAGCAGGGCCGGGTCGGCCAGCAGCGCGCGGGCCAGCGCGATCCGCTGCCGCTCGCCCCCGGACACGGCGGTGCCGCGGGGCCCGACCGGGGTGTCCCAGCCTCGCGGCAGCGAGGCGATCCAGGGCAGCAGCCGGGCCCGGCCGGCGGCGTTCTCCAGCTCCTGCTGGCTGGCCCCGGGCCTGGCCAGCCGGATGTTGTCGGCGATGGTGGTGTCGAACAGGTGCGGGTCCTGCGCGCACCCGGTGATCATCGTGCGTACCTCGTCCGGGTCGTAGCTGGCCAGGTCGGCCCCGCCCAGGGTGGCCGAGCCGCCGGCCAGGTCCCAGAACCGCAGCAGCACGGCGGCCACGGTGGACTTGCCGGCCCCGCTCGGGCCGACCAGGGCCACCCGGCGGCCGGCGTCCAGGTCGAGGTCCACGCCGTCCAGGGCCAGCGGGCCGCCCGGCTCGTAGCGCACCTGCGCTCCGCGCAGCCGCACCTGCAGCGGCCCGCCCGGCAGCCGGCGGGGCGCGGCGGGGGCGGTCACCGGGTCCGGCGCGTCCAGCACCGCGCCCACCCGGACCGCGCTGGCCCGGGCGTGGCCGAGCGCGACGGCGGCCGCGGGCAGCGCGGTCACGGCCTCGAAGGCGGCTAGCGCGGTCAGCGTGATCACGGCCAGCGGCACCCGGCTCATCGAGCCCGAGCCGACCGCGGCCACGCCCAGGACGAGCACCCCCCACAGGGTCAGCCCGGCCACCGCCTGGGACAGCCCGCTGCCCAGCGCGGCACCGGCCGCCGACGACCGGGCCAGCCGGGTCAGCTCCTGGTCGGCCGCGTCGGACCGGGCCAGCGCGCCGTCCTGGGCGCCGAACGCGTGCAGGTCCGCGGCCCCGGCCAGCAGGTCGGTCACCCGGGCGGTCAGCTCGCCGCGGGCGGGCGCGGTCCGCCGCGCCGCCCGGCGGCCCCGGACCGCGGCCAGCCCGGGCACGGCCAGCCCGGCCACCAGCAGCCCGGCGGCCAGCACCGCGCCGGCCGGGGCCAGGATGACCAGGCACACACCGGCCGCGCCCGCGCCGACCAGGAAGGCGGTCAGCGGCGGCACGATGCCGCGGATGAACAGGTCCTGGGTGGCGTCCACGTCGCTGACCAGCCGGGCCAGCAGGTCCCCGGACCGGAACTCGCGCAGCCCGGCCGGGGCCAGCCGCTCCAGCCGCTGATAGACCCGCACCCGCACGTCGGCCAGCACCCGGAAGGCCGCGTCGTGCGAGGTGAGCCGCTCGATGTAGCGGAACACCCCCCGCCCCACCGACAGCGCTCGTACCGCGACCACGGCCACCGAGATGGCCACGATGTTGGGGTGCTGCGCGGCCCGGGCCAGCAGGAAGCCGGACGTCGCGAGCAGCCCCACGGCGCAGCCGGTGGACACCGCCCCCGCCAGCACGGCTACCACGAGCTGACCGCGCAGCGGCCGGGCCATCGCGAGCAGCCGCAGCAGCGGGTGCGCGACCCCGGACCGGACGGGCCGGGCCGGGCCGGCGGGCGGTGGCCGGCGGCGCGGCGGCCGGCGAGGCGGTCATGGGGCCGCCGCCAGCGGGCGCGCGCCGGGCCCCGGGTCGGCCCCCGGGCCGGCCGGGCCGCTCGCCGCGCCGGCCCCCGGACCGGGCCCCGGAACAGCCACTGGGCCGAAGCAGCCCGCAGCCAGGACGAGCCGGCCCTGGTCGAGCAGGACAGTGCGGTCCGCGCCGCCGGCCCAGCCCGGCCCGTGAGTGATCAGCACCACGGTCCGCCCGGCCATCAGCCGCTCGATGGTGTCGAGGATGGTCCGGGCGGTGAGCGGGTCCAGATGCGCGGCGGGCTCGTCGAGCAGCAGCAGGGGCGCGTCCTGGAGGAACGCCCGGGCCAGCGCGATCCGCTGCCGCTGGCCCGCGGACAGCCGCGCGCCGCGCTCCCCCAGCGGCGTGTGGTAGTCACGGGGCAGCGACCCGATGAACTCCGCCGCGCCGGCCAGGTGGGCCGCGTGCGCGATGTCGGCCGCGGACGCGTCGGGGCGGCCCAGGGCGATGTTGGTGGCCACGGTGCCGTCGAACAGGTACGGGTGCTGGGGAACCCAGGCCAGCTGGCGGCGCCAGGCGGCCAGGTCGAACGCGGCGATGTCGGTCCCCGGCGCCCCGGGCGGGCCGGCCTCGATCCGCCCCCCGGTCGGGGCGGCGAACCGGAGCAGCAGGGCCAGCAGCGAGCTCTTCCCCGCGCCGCTCGGCCCGGTGACGGCGACCCGCTCCCCGGGCCGGATGGTCAGGGACACCCGGTCCAGCGCGGCCCGGTCCCGGCCCGGGTACGTCAGCGACGTTCCGTTGAGGACGATCATGTCGCGGCGCAGGTCGGCCTGCGCGGGCGGGCCAGACGCCAGCCCGGATCCCGCGGGCGGCCGGCTGGCTGGCCGCGGGCAGCGGGGTGTCGAGGATCTCGCAGGCCCGGCCGGCCGCGGTGACCCCCTCCATGCTCGCGTGGAACTGCAGGCCGACCGCACGCAGCGGCAGGTACGCCTCGGGGGTGAGCAGCAGGACCAGCAGGGCGGTCTGGTACGGGATGTGCCCGGCCAGCAGCCGGAGCCCGACCTCCACCGCCACCAGCGCGGTCGCGACGGCCGCCGTCAGCTCCAGCACCAGGGCGGACAGGAACGCCACCCGCAGCGTGCGCATGGTGGCGTGCCGGTGCGCGTCGGTGACTTCGCGGATCACCGCGGCCTGGGGCTTGGCCCGGCCGAACAGCTTGAGCGTGGGCAGGCCTTCGACCACGTCGAGGAAGTGCCCGCCGAGGCGGGCCAGCAGCCGCCACTGCCGCTCGGTCTGGGCCCGGGTCTGCAACCCGATCAGCACCGCGAAGACCGGGATCAGGGGCAGCGTGACCGCGATCACCACCGCGGAGATCCAGTCGGCCAGCCCCACCCGGATCAGCACCGCCACCGGCACCAGGAAGGCCAGCACCAGCTGGGGCAGGAACCGGGCGAAGTACGGGTCGAGCGCGTCCAGGCCCTTGGTGGACAAGGTGGCGAGTTCCCCGGTCTGCTGGCCGCCGAGCCACGCCGGACCCAGCCGGACCACGTGGGCGGTGAGCTTGCGGCGCAGTTGTGACTTGACCGCCGCGGCGGCCCGCAGGGCGGCCAGTTCCCCGCCGTAGGCGGCGATCGCCCGGCCGGCCAGCACGGCGAGCAGCAGCCCCAGCGTGACACCCAGCGCGGCCACGCCGACGCCGGCCGCCGGGGCGGCCAGGGCGTGGGCCAGCAGGCCGGCCTGGGCCAGGATCAGCGCCGTGGTAGCCAGCCCCAGCCCGACGGTCAGGACCAGGTACCCCCGGGCCGCGGTCGCATACCGGAGCAGCCGCGGATCGACCGGCCTCATGGGCTGCTGGCCGAGTGTCTCACCGTTCCGAGGGTAGACGGCTACGCACCGGGACGGCAGGCAGGGGTGAGGGACGCCTGCGCGGGCTGCCCGGGAACCGCGGCCGCGCGAGCATGGATGACCGGCCGCCTGCCGGGTAGTAGTGGCGGCCATGGTGCCGATCACCGAGCTCGCAGGCCGGTATCAGCTGGAAGAACTCATCGCGGTCGGCGGGATGGGCGAAGTCTGGCGGGCCACCGACCAGGTGCTGGGCCGCTGCGTGGCGGTCAAGCTGCTCCGGCCGGAGTACCTGCACGACGAGGTGACGCTGCTCAGGTTCCGCGCCGAGGCCCGGCACGCGGGGCTGCTGAACCATCCCGGTATCGCCCAGGTCTACGACTACCAGGACGCGAGCCCGCAGCGGCCGGCCTACCTGGTGATGGAACTGGTCAGCGGGCCGTCCCTGGCTGGTGTGCTGGCCGGGGGGAAGCTGGGTCCCCGGCGTACCGCGGACGTGCTCGCCCAGGCCGCCGCGGCCCTGCACGCCGCCCATACCGCCGGGGTCCTGCACCGCGACGTCAAGCCCGGCAACCTGCTGCTCGCCAGCGACGGCCGGGTCAAGGTGACCGACTTCGGCATCGCCCAGTCGTCCGGGTCCGGGCACCTCACGCGCACTGGGGCGCTCGTCGGCACCACGGGCTACCTCGCGCCCGAGCGCGTGTCGGGACGCTCGGCCACGGTGGCGAGTGACCTGTACGCGCTGGGTATCGTCGGCTACGAGTGCCTGGCTGGGGAGCCTCCCTTCCAGGGGGAACCGTTGCAGGTCGCGCTGGCTCACCGCGAGCAGGATCTGCCGGGCCTCCCGCCGGGGTGCCTGAGCCAGCCGGGCGGGACCGCGCTGGCCGCGCTGATCGCCGACCTGACGGCCAGGGACCCGGCGGCCCGGCCTGCCTCGGCGGCCGTCGTGGCCGAACGGGCAGGCCGCATCCGGGACGGCCAGGCGGACGCGCCAGAGAGCCGGGCAGGCGCGCGCGATAGCCGGGCGGGCGCACCGGACGGCCTCCCCGCACCCACCAGGTCCGTCGCCGTCACGGCGCCGTCGTCCGCCGATCCTGGCCGCACGCCGCCCGCCGGCGCACGACGCCGCCGGCTGGCCCCCGCCGGGCTGGCCGCCGGCCTCCTGGCCGCAGGCCTGCTCGGCTGGCTGCTGGCGACGGCCCAGACCGGCCCGGGGCCCGGGCACCCAGCCCAGGCCCGGTCAGGCCAGCCCGCCAGCACGCACGCCTCGCCGCGTCAGAGGCACGCCCGCCCGGCACGCCCCGGCCCGGTCAAGCGCCCGGCCCGGTCAAGCGCCCGGCCCGGTCAAGCGCCCCGGCGCAGACCAGCGCGAGCGCCCCAGCGCCGTCCGCTTCCCCGGCTCCTACCGATCCCGGGCCTTCGGCTACCGGCCCGGCGGGCGACGGGACGAAGGTCGCTCCGGGCCGGGCCAAGCACGGCAAGGGCCCCCGGTCACGCACCCGTCTGACCCGCCCGGGCCTCCACGGAGCACCCCCCGGACACGGCTGACCGCCCGGTCATGGCACCAGACTGGACGTGCGCGATGATGGGCACGCTCTGGTGACCGACTGTGAACGACGCTGCAGCGGGCCGGGCCCTGTTGCGGGACCTTCGGCCCTTCTAGCCGCCACCGGGACGAGCCAGGCTGGCAGCAGCGTCCCCCGCCGAGAACTGGAGAAATCAGGGTTGACCGCGCTCACCGAAGCGGGCTGCTCCTATGCCTTGCTGGCGGACGGCACGACGATCACCATCCGGCCCGCTCGCGCCGGTGACTACGAGGCCGTCAAGCAGCTGCACGAGGCCATGTCGGCGGACAACCTGTATCTGCGTTTCTTCAGCATGAGCCGCCTGGCCGCCGAGCAGGAGGCGCGCCGGGTGTCCCGGGACAGCGGCTCGCCCCACAGCCAGCCCGGCCCCGGTACCGACCCCGGCACCCCCGGCGCCCCCGGCCACGGGGCGCCAGAGCACGGCACCCCCGAACGCGGTACGCCCGGCCACGGGGCACTGCTCGGCTTCCTGGGTGACGACCTGGTGGGGGTGGCCAGCTACGAGCGGTCCCCGGCAGATCCGGAGTCCGCAGAGGTCGCGTTCGCGGTGGCGGACCGGATGCATCGCCGCGGCGTGGCCACCCTGCTCCTCGAGCACCTGGTCTCGCTGGCCCGCGAGCACGGGGTGCGCGTCTTCACCGCCTCGGCGCTGGCCGAGAACGTCGCGATGCTGCGCGTGTTCGCGGACGCTGGGCTGACCGTGACCCGGCGGATGGACGACGGGGTCATCGAACTGAGCATGCCGATCCCGCGCAGCGCCGCGCTCAGCGAGCCCAGCGTCTACCTGGACGCGGTCGCGGGCCGGGAGCAGCGGGCCGAGGTAGCCAGCCTGGAACCGTTGTTCGCGCCACGCTCGGTCGCGGTGGTGGGCGCGGGCCACCGGCCCGGCTCCATCGGACGGTCCATCCTGCTCAACATCCGGGACGCGGGCTTCGCCGGGACCCTGCACGCGGTGAACCGGCACGTGCCCGACATCGAGGGCATTCCCAGCGTGCCGTCCCTCGCCGCGCTGCCGCACGCGCCTGACCTGGTCGTGGTGACGGTCCCCGCGGACACCGTGCTCGACGTGGCCCAGCAGTCCGGCCAGCGCGGGGCCAGGTCACTGGTGGTGATCACCTCCGGGCTGGGCTCGGCCCGGTCCGCCCGCCTGCTGGACACCTGCCGCCACTGGGGGATGCGCCTGGTCGGCCCGAACTGCTTCGGGGTGGCCGTGCCGGGTCTCGGCCTGGACGCCACCTTCGCCGCGCACCATCCCGGCGGCGGGCACGGCCGGCCTGGCCGTCCAGTCGGGCGGCGTGGGAGTGGCCCTGCTGGAGCACCTGTCCCGGCTGGGCATCGGCATCTCCTCGTTCGCCTCCTTCGGCGACAAGCTGGACGTGTCCGGCAACGACGTGCTCCAGTGGTGGGCCCAGGACGGCGTCACCCGGCTCGGCGTGCTGTACCTGGAGTCGTTCGGGAACCCGCGCAAGTTCGCCCGCACCGCGGCCCGTGTGAGCGCAACCATGCCGGTGCTCACCGTGCACGCCGGCCGGTCCGCGCCGGGCCAGCGCGCGGCCGCCTCGCACACCGCCGCGGCCGCCGCGCCGCTGATCACCCGCCAGGCCCTGTTCGAGCAGGCCGGCGTCATCGCCACCACCAGCTTCGGTGAGTTGCTGGAGGCGGCCGTGCTCCTCGCCGCGCAGCCCGTCCCCGCAGGCAGCCGGGTCTGCGTTATCTCTAACGTGGGCGGCGCGGGCGTGCTCGCCGCGGACTCGTGTGTCGAGGCGGGCCTGGCCGTCGCCACCCTCAGTCACACCGCCCAGGCCCGGCTGGCGGCCATCCTCCCGGCCAGCGCCGCGCTCAGCGGCCCGGTGGACACGACCGCGGCGGTCAGCGCCGCGACCTTCGGCGCCGCCCTGGCCGAAGTGGCCGGCGACGTTGGCGTGGACGCGGTCATCGCGCTGGTCGTCCCGACCGCGGTCGCCGACCTGATCCCGGCGCTTCGCGCGGCCCGGCTGCCCGTGCCGCTGGCCGCCGTGCTGCTGGACCAGCCGGACGCGGTCCAGCTGCTGCCGCCTGCCGGAGACGGCGCTGCAGGCCTGGGCGTTCCCGCGTACGCCTACCCCGAGAGCGCGGCCCGGGCGCTCAGCCGGGCGGCGCGTTATGGCTCGTGGCGGTCCCGGCCCGCCGGCACGGTCCCGGAGATCAAGGGCATCGACGTCGCGGCGGCCCGCGCGCTGATCGCCTCGTTCCTGGACCGGGTCCCCGGCGGGGGGTGGCTGCCCGCCAGCGAGGCGGACCGGCTGCTGCGCTGCTACGGGCTGCCCATGGTGGCCTCCCGGCCGGCGGTCACCGCGGACGAGGCGGCGGCCGCCGCCGTGGACCTGGGCGGCCGGGTGGCGCTCAAGGCCGAGGCGTGCGGCCTGGTGCACAAGAGCGACGCCGGCGGCGTGCTGCTCGACCTGGACGGGCCCGCGGAAGCCCGGGCCGGGTTCACCACCCTGGCCGGGCGGTTCGCGGACGACTTCTCCGGGGTCCTGGTCCAGCCCATGATCACCGGCGGCACGGAGGTCATCATCGGGGTCGTCCAGGAGCCGGTCTTCGGCCCGGTGGTCGTGTTCGGCCTGGGCGGCGCGGCGACCGAGGTGCTCGGCGACCACGCCGCCCGGTTGGCCCCGATGACCACCGCCGACGCCGACGACCTGATCCACTCCATCCGGGCCGCGCCGCTGCTGCTCGGTCACCGCGGCCAGCCGCCGGCCGACGTGGCCGCGCTGCGCGGCGCCCTGCTCCGGATCTCCCAGCTCGCCGACGACCTGCCGCAGGTCGCCGAGCTGGACCTCAACCCGGTGATCGCCCGGCCGAACGGGGTCATCGTGGTAGACGCCCGGATCCGGGTCACCAGCCACGGCGCAGCCGATCCGTTCCTGCGGCAGCTGCCGGTGGGCAAGCGCGTCCCTGATTCGTCCCCGACTCGTCCCTGATTCGTCACCAGCTGGCCACCGACTCGTCACCGACCGCCTGCGACCCTGTCGCAGCCACGAGTTCCGCGTCCCCGGAAGGGAGCCCCACCGAGATGACCGTCACCTCGAGGCCCGAGCTCACCAGCGATCAGCTCCAGGCCCTCGACGGCTACTGGCGCGCCGCGAACTACCTGTCCGTCGGGCAGATCTACCTGATGGCCAACCCGATGCTGACCGAGCCGCTGCGGCCGGAGCACATCAAGCCGAGACTGCTCGGCCACTGGGGTACCACGCCGGGGCTGAACTTCCTCTGGTCGCACCTCAACCGGGCGATCGTCACCCACGGCCTGAACATGATGTACGTGATCGGCCCGGGCCACGGCGGCCCGGCGGCGGTCGCCAACACCTGGCTGGACGGCAGCTACAGCGACATCTACCCGAGCATCCCGCGCGACCTCACCGGGATGGGCCGGCTGTTCCACCAGTTCTCGTTCCCGGGCGGGGTGCCCAGCCACGTCGCCCCGGAGACGCCCGGCTCCATCCACGAGGGCGGCGAGCTGGGCTACTCCCTGGCCCACGCGCACGGCGCCGCGTTCGACAACCCCGACCTCATCGTGGCCTGCGTGGTCGGTGACGGTGAGGCCGAGACCGGGCCGCTGGCCACCAGCTGGCACTCCGGCAAGTTCCTGGACCCGGCCCGGGACGGGGCGGTCCTGCCGATCCTGCACCTGAACGGCTGGAAGATCGCCAACCCCACGGTGCTGGCCCGGATCCCGGAGCCGGAGCTCACCGACCTGCTGCACGGGTACGGCTACCACCCCGTGTACGTGTCAGGTTCCGACCCGGCCGTGGTGCACCGGGAACTGGCCGGCGCCCTGGACGACGCGATCGCGGCGATCCGCGCGCTGCAGGACGAGGCCCGGTCGGCCGGCCGTCCGGCTGGCTCAGCCGGCTCCGCTGGCCACGGGCCGCGCTGGCCGATGATCGTCTTGCGCACCCCGAAGGGCTGGACCGGCCCGAAGGTGGTGGACGGCCTGCCGGTGGAAGGCACCTGGCGGGCCCATCAGGTGCCGCTGGCCGAGGTGCGTACCAACCCCGAGCACCTGCGCCAGCTACAGGACTGGATGCTGTCCTACCGGCCGGCCGAGCTGTTCGACGCCGAGGGGCGCCCCCACCCGGACATCCTCGGCTTCGTCCCGCCCGGCGAGCGCCGGATGGGGAGCAACCCGCACGCCAACGGCGGCCTGCTCCTGCGCGACCTGGCCATGCCCGACTTCCGCCAGTACGCGGTGGCGGTCAGCGCGCCTGGGGCCGTGGTGTCCGAGCCCACCCGGGTGCTCGGCGGGCTGCTCCGCGACGTCATGCGAGACAACCTGCCGGCCGCCAACTTCCGGGTCTTCGGGCCGGACGAGACGGCCTCCAACCGGCTCGAGGCGGTGTACGAGGTCAGCGGGAAGACCTGGGAAGAGGCCACGCTGCCAGTGGACGAGAACCTGGTCCCGGACGGCCGGGTCATGGAGATCCTCTCGGAGACCACCTGCGAGGGCTGGCTGGAGGGATACCTGCTGACCGGCCGGCACGGCTTCTTCTCCTGCTACGAGGCGTTCATCCACATCGTCGACTCGATGTTCAACCAGCACGCGAAGTGGCTGAAGACCGCCCGGAAGCTGCCCTGGCGGCGCCCGGTGGCCTCGCTCAACTACCTGCTCACCTCGCACGTGTGGCGGCAGGACCACAACGGGTTCAGCCACCAGGACCCGGGCTTCATCGACCATGTGGTGAACAAGAAGGCCGAGGTGGTCCGGGTCTACCTGCCGCCGGACACCAACACGCTGCTGTCCACCGTTGACCACTGCCTGCGCAGCCGTAACTACGTGAACGTGATCGTGGCGGGCAAGCAGCCAAATCCGGATTGGCTGGACATGGACGCCGCGATCCTGCACTGCACCCGGGGCGCCGGGATCTGGGAGTGGGCCAGCAACGACTACGACGGCCAGGAGCCGGACGTGGTCATGGCCTGCGCCGGGGACGTACCCACGCTGGAAGTGCTCGCCGCCACCAGCATCCTCCGGGAGAAGCTGCCCGACCTGCGGGTCCGGGTCGTCAACGTGGTGGACCTGATGCGCCTGGAACCGGCGACCGAGCACCCGCACGGGATGAGCGACGCTGAGTTCAACGCGCTGTTCACCACCAACCGGCCGGTCATCTTCGCCTACCACGGCTACCCGTCGCTGATCCACCGGCTCACCTACAGCCGGGACGTGCACAACAACATCCACGTCCGCGGCTACAACGAAGAGGGCACCACGACCACCCCGTTCGACATGCTGGTGCTCAACAACATGGACCGGTTCCACCTGGTCATGGACGTCATCGACCGGGTGCCGGGGCTGGGTGACCGGGCCGCCTGGCTGCGCCAGGAGATGGTGGACAACCGGACCCGGCACTGGGCCTACGTCCGGGAGCACGGCGAGGACCTGCCCGAGGTGCGCAACTGGGTGTGGCCCGCGGCCGCGCCGCGGCCAGAACCGCCCCCCAGCTGTCCGCGGAGGACCCGTCCTGATGGACGTGCTCGTGGTCAACGCCGGGTCGAGCAGCCTGAAGCTGAGCCTGCTCAACCCGGCGGACAAGGTCCTGGCCGCCACCGAGGTCGAGCACTGGGACTCCGGCGGGCCCCCCGCCGCCCTCACCTCGTTCCTGGACGGCCTGCCCGGCGTCAACGCCGTCGGCCACCGCGTCGTGCACGGCGGCCCGCACCTGGAGGCGCCGGCGGTCATCGACGCCACGGTGCGCCGTCAGATCGAGGCCGCCACCGACCTGGCCCCGCTGCATCAGCCCCGGGCCCTGGGCGGCATCGACGTGGTGTCCCGGCTGCTCCCCGGGGTGCCCGCGGTGGCCTGCTTCGACACCGCGTTCCACGCCGGCCTGCCCGCGGCGGCCAGCACCTACGCGCTGCCCGCCGCCTGGCGGGAGCGGTTCGGGCTGCGCCGCTACGGGTTCCACGGCCTGTCGCACGGCTACGCGGCCCGGCGGGCGGGCGAGATGCTCGGCACCGTCCCTGAACTGCTCCGCATCGTGTCCTGCCACCTCGGCGCGGGGGCCTCGCTCGCGGCGATCGCGCACGGCCGCAGCGTGGACACCACGATGGGCTTCACCCCGCTGGAAGGGCTGGTGATGGCGACCCGGGCCGGGAACACCGACCCGGGCCTGCTGCTCTGGCTGCTGCGCGACGGCGGCCTGACCGTGGACGACCTGGCCGAGGGACTGGAGCACCGCTCGGGGCTGGCGGGCCTGGCCGGCGCGGCGGACATGCGGGACGTGACCCGCGCCGCGGACGCCGGCGATCCGGCCGCCGTCCTCGCCCTGGAGGTCTACCTGCACCGGCTGCGGCAGCTGATCGCGGGGATGGCCGCGGCCATGGACGGCCTGGACGTGCTGGTGTTCACCGGCGGGATCGGGGAGCACTCAGCCCGCGCATCCGCTCCCGGGGCGCACCCGCCTTCCTGGGGGTCCTCCTCGAGGAGCAGCGCAACCAGGCCGCCACGGGGGACGCCGACATCGGTGCGGCCGGGTCGCCGGTCGCGACGCTGGTGATCACCTCGCGGGAGGACATCGAGATCGCCCGCCAGGTCCGCGAGGTGCTGGGTTAGCCCGGTTCCGGGGCCGCGGGGAGCCCGGTCCGGAGCCCGCCGCGCAGACCGTGGCCCGCCCGCTGGAGTTCGGGCGGGGGCACGGCCACGACCGGGCACCGCGCGGGCCAGGCAGTACCGGCTCACCCGGGAGCTGATCAGGTGGCGCACGGCGCCGCGCGGCCGCCGACGACCAGCAGGTCACCGGGATCGCGGCGGCCGCGACGAGCACCTCGCCGGCTCGCCGCGCACCCGCGGCTCGGCCGCGGCCGCCGGGGCGATCCCGCCCCAGGCCTTCTCCAGCGCCGCCCACAGCCGGAGCCAGGCATCGTCCCGCCAGACCTGGCGCAGGTAACGGGAGGGATGGCGGCGGTCAGCCAGGTCACCGCCAGGTGGCAGCCAGGCGAGCACGGGAACCAGGGTGGCGTCGTTCTCCTGCGCCACCCCGGCCGCGTAGCGCAGCGCCTGCAGGCTGCCCGGTGACCCGCTGGTACCGATGATGATCCGACGAGCGCCGTGCACAGAGATGTTCCTTCCAGGACGGGGGTCTGCCGTCCTCCAGCTAACCGCCCGGATCGCCACCCGGGCCCGATCCTGACAGCTGCCTAACCGGTAGCGGCCGGATCCATGCGTGCCGCCTACGGGCGGAGTTGACATTCGATCTCAACTGAGAGTAGCTTTCTTTTGAGTTCAGCTCTCGGCAACAACCTCAGTTCAGGCGGTGGCTTATGAGTGCCGATATCAGCCGTTCGCGGACCGGGCAGGCCGGCCGCCGGAGCGGCCCCGAGGCAGGCCGGTGGTGGGCCCTGGTGGCCATTTCGGCCAGCGTGCTGGTGGTCGGGCTCGACCTGACCGTGCTCAACCTGGCCCTGCCGGTCCTGTCTGCCCAGCTGCACGCGTCCACCACGGACCTGCAGTGGTTCTCGGCGTCCTACAGCCTGGTGCTGGCCGCGGCCCTGCTGCCCGCCGGGCTGCTGGGCGACCGCGTCGGGCGCAAGAAGATGCTGCTGATCGCGCTGGTGGTGTTCGGCGCCAGTTCGGCCGCGTGCGCCTTCGCCGGGTCCCCCGGCGAGCTGATCGCGGCCCGGGCCGTGCTCGGCCTCGGCGCGGCGGTGATCTTCCCGATGTCGATCGCCGTGCTGCCCGTGCTCTTCACCCCGGACGAGCAGCCCCGGGCCATCGCGGTGGTGATGGGCGCGACGTTCCTCGCCTTCCCGATCGGCCCGCTGCTGGGCGGCTGGCTGCTGGACAACTTCTGGTGGGGCTCGGTCTTCCTGATCAACGTGCCGGTCGTCGTGCTCGCGCTGGTCGCCGTGGCGCCTGCTGATGCCCGAGTCACACGGCGCCCGGAGCCGCCGGATCGACGTCCCCGGGATCGTCCTGTCCAGCCTGGGGCTGGCCGGGCTGACCTACGGCTGCATCAAGGCGGGTGCGAACGGCTGGGGTAACCCGGTCGCGCTGGCCACCATCCTGGGCGGGGTCGCGGTGCTGGCCGTCTTCGTGGCCTGGGAGCGCCGGGCCGGCCGGCACGGGATGGCCCTGGTCCAGCTGGAGCTGTTCCGCTCCGCCGCCTTCACCTGGGGCACGATCCTGACCACGTTCGTCTCGTTCGCGATGTTCGGCATCCTGTTCGCGATGCCGCAGTACTTCCAGGGAGTCCGCGGCCTGGACTCGCTTCGCCACCGGGCTGCGGATGCTGCCGATGATCGGCGGCATGGTGATCGGCATGATCGGCGGCACCCGGCTGCAGACGCCGCCGAAGGGCCCGGACGGCCGCCCCGCCGGAGATGCCCCGGTCGGTCCCAAGATCCTGGTCATGTCGGGCTTCGTGGTCATGGCCGCGGGCCTGGCCGTGGGCGCCACCACCAGCGCGGCCAGCGGGACCGCGTTCACCGCGACCTGGTACGCGGTCGCGGGGCTGGGCCTGGGGCTGGCCATGCCGGCCGCCATGAACGCCGCGCTGGGCGCGCTGTCCGCCGAGCGGAGCGGATCCGGGTCGGCGCTGATCACCGCGATGCGCCAGGTGGGAGCCACGATCGGGGTCGCGGTGCTGGGCACCATCCTGCTGTCCGCCTACCGCAGCCAGCTCGATCTGGGCGGCCTCCCGGCCGCCGCCGCCGGGGCGGTGCGGACCGGGGTCATCGCGGGGGTAGGGGTCGCGCTGCACGTGCACTCGGCCGCCCTGCTCGACTCGGTGCGCGCCGCGTTCTCGCACGGCCTGGACGTCATGCTGGCCGTGTGCGCGGGCGTCGCCGGGCTCAGCGCCCTGCTCGCGCTGGCCTTCCTGCCCCGCCGGGCGCAAGCAGGCGGCCGCCCCGGCGGGCGCCCCCGGCCGCGGGCGGGCCGGACGTGGCCGTGACCACCGGGTCTGGCGCTCCGCTCGCGCCGCCGTCCCCAGGCGGGCAGGATCAAGGGCATGAGCACGCACGACGCTGACCAGCCCGGGCTGCGGGAACGCAAGAAAGCCAGGACGCGTGCTTCCATCCGGGAGCACGCGTTGCGGCTGTTCCGCGAGCAGGGGTACGCCGCCACCCGGGTCGAGCAGATCGCCGAGGCGGCCGAGGTATCCCCGGCGACGTTCTACCGGTACTTCCCGACCAAGGAAGACGTGGTCCTGCAGGACGACATGGACGTGCTGACCCTCGAGGCGCTGGAGGCCCAGCCGCCCGGGCTCAGCCCGCTGGCCGCGGTGCGCGGGCGCCGTGGTCTCCGCACTGGCCGGGTTCACCCAGGAGGAACGCGAGCGGTTCAAGCAGACCACCGAGCTGACCATGGCCGTGCCGGAGATCCGGGCCCGGGCGCTGGACGAGTTCGCCCGCACCATCGACGTCATCGCCGCGGTGCTGGCCCGGCGGGCGGGCCGGAAAGCCGACGACACCGCGGTGCGCGCGCTGGCCGGGGCGATCCTCGGAGTGATCATGGCCAGCACGCTGCCGGTCCTGGAGCGGGGCCAGATCGACCTCGACGCCATCTTCGCGTCCATCGACGCCGGCCTGGCCCAGCTGGAGGCCGGCTTCCCGCTCTGACCGGCCGGGCTGGGCCGGCCGGCCGCGGACCCGCGCGGCTCAGCGCACCCCGCGCGGCCGGAACTGCACGCTGATCCGCGGGCCGGCCGGCCGGGCCGTCTTCGGCACCGCGTGCTCCCAGGTGCGCTGGCAGCTGCCGCCCATCACCAGCAGGTCGCCGTGGCCGATCTCGTGCCGCAGCGCCGGGCCGCCGCCCCGGGGCCGCAGCTGCAGGGCCCGCGGCGCGCCGAGGGACAAGATGGCCACCACCGTGTCCTCCGTCGCGCCCCGGCCGATCCGGTCACCGTGCCAGGCGACACTGTCCCGGCCGTCCCGGTACAGGCACAGGCCCGCCGTGCAGAACGGCTCCCCCAGCTCTTCCCCGTAGTGCCGGTCCAGCGCGGCCCGCGCCTGCGCCAGCGCCGGGTCGGGCAGGGCCGCACCCTCGCCGTAGAAGCAGAGCAGCCGGGGCACCTCGACCACGCGGTCGTACATCCGCCGCCGTTCCTCGCGCCACGGCACGGCGTCGCGCAGCCGTTCGAACAGGACGTCGGCGCCTGCCATCCAGCCGGGCCGGATGTCCACCCACGCGCCGCGATCGAGCACGGTCCGGTGCACCGACGCGCCGAGTGGCCCCGGAGCCGGCTCGTCGCACAGGTCGAGCAGGGATCCCTGCAGACCAGTCTCCATACGCCCAGCATACGCCAGAATCAAATACCTGTTCGACCTGGCCGGCCGCGGCGGCCGCGAAACTGCCGACCCGCAGGCCCGGCGAGTTATCAAAAACTTGTTCGATACGAAATCGCGTGGCCTGCCGCCCCCGCCGCGGCCGCGAGCCCTAGAGTGTGCTGCGTGGCAGGCCGAGAGCTAGGCGAGATCGTCGAGGCGGGCTGGGCTGAGGCCCTGGCCCCGGTGGCGGACCAGATCAGCGCGATGGGTGACTTCCTGCGGGCCGAAGTGGCCGCCGGGCGCCGTTACCTGCCCGCGGGCGACCGGGTGCTGCGCGCGTTCCAGCAGCCGTTCGCGGACGTGCGGGTGCTGATCGTCGGCCAGGACCCGTACCCGACGCCGGGGAATCCGGTGGGCCTGAGTTTCTCGGTCGCGCCGGACGTGCGGCGCCTGCCGCCCAGCCTGATCAACATCTTCCGCGAGTACACCGCGGACCTCGGCTACCCCTCGCCGTCGAACGGTGACCTCACCCCGTGGACCGACCGCGGCGTGCTGCTGCTGAACCGGGTCCTCACCGTGGAGCCCGCGCAAGCCCGGCTCGCACCGCGGCCGCGGCTGGGAAGAGGTCACCGACCAGGCCATCCGGGCTCTGGCCGCCGGCAGTCGCCGCTGGTGGCGATCCTCTGGGGCCGCGACGCGCGGGACCTGGCGCCCCTGCTCGGCGGGGTGCCGCTGGTCGAGTCGCCGCACCCCAGCCCGAACTCGGCCGACCGGGGGTTCTTCGGCTCCCGGCCGTTCAGCCGGGCCAGCGCGCTGCTGGAGGAGCAGGGCGCCGGCGGTATCGACTGGAAACTCCCCTAGCCCCGTCCCCGCCGCGCCGCTGGCCGGCCCGGCCCCCGCCGCCCGTGGCCTGGGCCCGGCCGCCCCGGCCGTCCGCGTGCCCTGGCCGTCAGCCGCCGCAACGAAAACCTCACCTCCCGGCCCACTCTCCCGTCTGGCAGGAATGTTGAGCGATCAACTATCGTTAGGGAAAATACGGCCCGCGGAAGGCTGGAAACGGCACCGGACGGGCCCGTGAACGTTCCATCTAGGCTGGTCAACGAGGCTTAACAGAGGAGATGTCATGCCAGCGGTGACTGTAGAGGACATCCTGGTCCTGCCCCGGGTCCCCGAGCCCGACGCCGCGACCGCGGCCGAGCGGCCGGTCGTGTCGGTGACCACCGCGCCGTCCGGCTTCGAGGGAGAGGGCTTCCCGGTCCGCCGGGCCTTCGCGGGCGTGGACATGCGGCAGCTGGACCCGTTCATCCACATGGACCAGATGGGCGAGGTCGAGTACGCGCCCGGTGAGCCCAAGGGCACGCCGTGGCACCCGCACCGCGGCTTCGAGACCGTCACGTACATCATCGACGGCGTGTTCCGCCACCAGGACTCCAACGGCGGCGGCGGCCTGATCACCAACGGCGACACCCAGTGGATGACCGCGGGCGGCGGGATCCTGCACATCGAGGAGCCCCCCGAGGAACTGGTCATGAGCGGCGGCCTGTTCCATGGCTTCCAGCTGTGGGTCAACCTGCCCCGGCGGCTCAAGATGACCGCCCCGCGCTACCAGGACATCCGGGCCCAGCAGGTGTCGCTGCTGTCCTCGGCCGACGGCGGCGCGCTGATCCGGGTCATCGCCGGCGACCTGGCCGGGCACCCCGGCCCCGGCGTCACCCACACCCCGATCAGCCTGCTGCACGTGACCCTGCAGCCCGGCGCCCAGCTGCACCTGCCCTGGCGCAGCGACTTCAACGCGCTGGTCTACGTGCTGGGCGGCTCGGGCACGGTCGGCCCGGACCACCGCCCGGTCCGCACCGGCCAGCTCACGGTGTTCGGCGCGGGCGACGCGCTGACCGTGGACGCGGCCCGGACCCAGGAGGGACCCGGCCACGAGCTGGACATCCTGGTCCTCGGCGGGCAGCCGATCCGGGAGCCGGTCGCCGCGTACGGCCCGTTCGTGATGAACACCCGGGAGGAGCTGGTGCAGGCGTTCGAGGACTTCCAGGCCGGCCGGCTGGGCAGCATCCCCGCCGAGCACGCCGAGGTCCCGGCGGACCCCCACCCCGGCCACGACGTCCTGTAACACTCTCCGGCCGCGTTCAGCGCGGTGCACTGTGAGCCCGTTCCAGTGGACGCTGGCCACTCTTCCTACGAGCGTGTGTCGTGGCGGGTAGTTTGTCCGGTTTTGGGGGCACGCTCGACCCTGTTGGCTTATTGATGTCGACACGCCGGGATGGTTCGGGGGGGCGGGGCTGTGCCTGGTTCATGATCGTCGGGCGGCTGTCGTGTTGTGCCTTCATTGTTGTGGTCGGGGCCGCAGAATCGGGTGGTCATGTCGATGCAGCCGAAGCCGTGGCCGGAGGTGCCGGCCGATACCGCCCGGGTGGCGCGGGCGGCGTTCCGGAAGGGCAGCTCTGGCGATCCGGGCGCGTGACGAGCTGGGCTCCTGGTACCAGGACGGCGATTTCGCGGCGGCCTATGGGGTGCGGGGGGCGCCGGGGATGTCCCCGGCGCAGCTGGCGATGGTGACGGTGCTGCAGTTCGCTGAGAACCTGACTGACCGGCAGGCCGCGGATGCGGTGCGTGGCCGGCTGTACTGTAAGTACTGCCTAGGCCTGGCGTTAGACGATGAGTGGTTCGACTTCTCGGTGCTGGTGAGTTCCGGTCCCGGCTGGTCGCGGCGGGCCTGGAACGGAGCCTGTTCGAGTTGCTGCTGGCCCGGCTGAAGGAGCTCGGGCTGGTGGCGCCGGCGGGGACGCAGCGGACTGACTCCACCCATGTGCTGGGCGCGATCCCGGACCTGAACCGGCTGGAGCTGGCCGGGGAGACGGTCCGGGCCGCGCTGGAGACCCTGGCCGCCGCCGCGCCGGACTGGCTCGCGGGGGTGATCGACGCGTCCTGGCAGGAGGTCTACGGGCAGCGGATCGATGAGTGGCGGCTGCCGGCCAGCGCGGCCAGGCGCCGGGAGCTGGCCTCCCAGTACGGCCGCGACGGCTATCACCTGCTGGAGGCGGCCTGGGCGCCAGCGCGCTGACGTGTCTGCGGGACCTTCCCGCGGTCAGGTAATGCGCCCGGTCTGGGTCCAGCAGTACTACCCGGGACCAGGACGGGACGGTGAGACGGCGGGAGGCAGGCCTTGAGTCTGGCCTCCCGCCCGGCAGATCCCGGATCAGCTCCCCTTATGACCTGGACGCCCGCTACAGCCAGAAACGCGGCAAGGAGCTGGCGCGGCTACAAAGACCACCTCACCGAGACCTGCGCCTGCCGGGGCGCTGCCTGCCGCGTCCCGAACCTGTTCACGAACGTGGCCACCACCACGGCGGCCGTGGCGGACGCCGCGATGACTGAGCCCGTGCACGACATGCTCGCCGCCGCCGGGCTGACTCCCGCCGAGCACGCCGCTGACGCCGGGTACGCCGGCGCGGACCTGCTGCTGGCGGCCCGGGCCCGCGGCATCACCCTGGTCGCCCCCCTCGCTGTCCCGTCCTTCCCGCAAGCCTGCGCTGGGGGCTATACCGCGGATATCTTCACTATCGACTGGGACCGCCAGCAGGTCACCTGCCCCGAGGGCGCCCTCAGCCGCAATGGGCCGCCAGCAATGGACGGGTTCATCATCCGGTTCCCTGTCGCCGACCTGCCGGGCCTGCCCGGCCCGCAGCAAGTGCACCACCTCAGTGCGCCAGGGGCGGCAGATGTTCCTGCGCCCCCGCGAGATCCACGAGGCCGTCATCGCCGCTGCGGGCCAGCCAGAACTCGCAGGACTGGAGAGACCGTTACGCCATCCGCGCTGGCGTCGAAGCCACGATCCGGCAGGCCACCGCCGTCACCGTATCCGCACCGCCCGCTACCGCGGCCTGCCGAAAACCAGCCTCGAGCACGCCGCCGCCACCACCGCCATCAACCTGATCCGCCTCGACGCATTGTTGATGCGCTAGCCGCTTGACCGGACCCGGACCACTCACCTCCAGCGCCTCACCCTCACCGGCGTCGCCTGACCCCAATAAGCCAACAGGTCACGCTCCGTAGGAAAAGACGGCTCAACTCTTCGTGGGCACCGGTTGACGGCCTGACCGCGTGGGGGTCGGGACGGGCGACGGGGAGGTGGCGGTGGAGAGGGCGCCGGCGTGCTCGTCGCCGGCCGGGGTGCCAGTGGTACGGCCGCGTCACGTACGTGCTTTCTCGCTTCTACCGGGCTCAGGACGGCTGAGCTGTAACAAAGCTGCCGACCGGGGCGGAGTCGTCAACTGCTCTTCGTGGGTATCGGCTGCCGGCCTGACGGCCGGCCGGTCGGGACGGCCGACGGAGAGGTGGCGGTGGGAGAGGGCACCGGCGCCGGCGTGCTCGCCGCCGGCCGGGTCGCCGGCCCGGTGCTGGCCGGGACCGGACGGCCAGCCGGCCGGTCCGGGGCCGGGGACCCGCCCCCGGCGACTCCGGACAGGATGCCCCCGGTGATAGCCCCCGCCACGGCCAGGCCGGCCACGGTGCCACCCACCCTCCGCCTGCGCCGGCGCTGGTCGCCGCGCCGGACGACCTCGGCCGCGGGCAGCGGCCGCGCCTGCTCCGCGCCCTGTTCGGCGAGCCGGCGCAGCTCGTCGCCGAGCTCAGACATGGCCCGCCCCCTCCGGTCCGCCCCGGGCGGCTCGCCCGCTCGTCGGCTGCCCGACTGACTCACGCAGGTGTGGCGCGAGCGCGGCCCGGCCCCGGGCCAGCCGGGCCTTCACGGTGCCGTCCGGCACCCCCGTCTCGGTCGCGATCTGGGCCACGCTCAGGTCGCACACGTAGTAGAGGACCAGGGCCCGGCGCTGCTCGGCGGGTACCTTGCGCAGGGCGTCGATGAACGCCACCCGGTCGGGCGTCGGCCCCTCCGTCACCTGCGGCGCCCCTTGGGAGCGGAGCAGGAGCCGGCCCCGCCGGGCCCGGTGCCAGCGGGACACGGCGATGCGCCAGGCGGTCGCGCGGACCCACGCGTCGGGCGCGCCGGCCCGGTCCAGCTGCCCGCGGTGCGACCAGGCCCGCACGAACGCTTCCTGCACCGCGTCCTGGGCCTCGGCCCGGTCCCCGGTCATCGCGTAGAGGTGGCCGACCAGCCTGCGGAACGACGCCGCGTAGAAATCAGAGAACTCCTCGGGGCTCAACGAGCCTCCTTGGTCGCCTGCCCAGCCCGCTCACGTCCGCTCACCATAGGCCAGTTCCGGCCCGGAACGGCCGGGGCTCAGGCGTCGTATATCTCACCCGGCCGCCATGCAACCAGACGTGCCTCCCGCAGGTACCTACGGTGATCGCTGGCCACTGCGGCCGGCCTGAACTGGAGGTCAGATGAGGACACCTAGCACGCGCGCGATGGCCTGGCTGGGAGTGCCCGTGGCCGTCCTGCTGGCCGGCGGGACCGGCCTGGCCCTGGCGTCGTCCGGCGGTGGCCACCCGTCCAGGGCGGGACTCGATTCGGCGGCGTCCAGCAGCAAGCCCGGGCCCGGCTCCGCGACACCGTCGCCGGTTCCGTCCCGCGCGTCGGCGCCCAGCCCGGTGCCCTCGCCGGTTGCGTCGCGGACCGCGGCGCCCGCGCCCGTCCCGTCCCGGACCGCGGCACCCAGTGCCGTGCCCTCGGCCGTCCCGTCCCGGACCGCGGCGCCCAGCCCGGTGCCGTCACCCACGCACTCAGGCGCACGCACACCGGCCCCGGTGCCCTCTCGCTCAGCCCGGCCGGCGCCTGTGCCTTCGCCGACCCGCACCGGTACATCCCGCTGACCCGGGCGCGGCGGCTCAGCCGACCGGCGCGGCCTTCCCGTTGGCCGTGCTGGTCCCGCCGTGCTCCGCCTCGGCCGGGGCCATCGCCACCGCCCGCGGTGCCCAGGTCGTTCCTGGCGCCCCGTTGCGTTCCGGCGTCCCGACGATGGCCGTCAGGTCCGAACCGTCGATGGTCTCCCGGTCGAGCAGGAGATCGACCACCTGGCCGAGCTTGTCCAGGTTCGCGCGCAGCAGCGTGGTCGCCCGGGTCTCGGCCTCGCGCAGCAGCGTGGCCACCTCCCGGTCGATGGCCCGCTGGGTCTCCTCGGCGTAGGGACGGCCCGCGAACGGGTTGTCCCGGCTCGGCCCTTCCGGGCCATAGCCGATGGGTCCCATCTCCGTCGAGAAGCCCCATTCCCGCACCATGCGGGTGGCCAGGTCGGTGGCGCCCGCGAGGTCGTTCGAGGCCCCGGTCGAGGGCTCCCCGAGGACGATGATCTCGGCCGCCCGCCCGCCCAGCCGGACCGCGAGCGTGTCGGTGAGATAGCTCTGGCGGTACAGGTGGCGTTCGAACTCCGGCAGCTGCTCGGTCACCCCGAGCGCCGCGCCGCGGGGCAGGATGGTGACCTTGGCCACCGGGTCGGCGTGCTCGGACAGGACGGCGACGAGCGCATGGCCGGCTTCGTGCACGGCGACTGAGTTCTTTTCCTCGGGCAGCAGCGCGTTGGACGCGTCGCGCTGGCCGATCAGCAGCCGGTCCCGCGCCGTCGCGAAGTCAGCGGCGGACAGGACAGCGCGGTGGTCGCGCACGGCGTTGATCGCCGCCTCGTTCACGAGGTTGGCGAGGTCGGCGCCCGAGAACCCTGGCGTTCCCCGGGACACCGCGGCCAGGTCCACGTCAGGCGCGAGGGACTTGCCCCGCCCGTGGATCTCCAGGATCGCCGCCCGCTCCTTCTGGTTGGGCAGCGGGATGTCCACCGTCCGGTCGAACCGGCCGGGCCGCAGCAGCGCCGCGTCGAGGATCTCGGCCCGGTTGGTCGCGCCCATGACCACCACGCTGGCGCCGGGCTCGAACCCGTCCATGTCGGACAGCAGCTGGTTGAGGGTCTGCTCACGCTCGTCGTTCTGGCCGAACCCCCCGGGACCGCGGCGGCCCCCGATGGCGTCGATCTCGTCGATGAAGATGATCGAGGGCGCGTGCTTGCGCGCATCGCTGAAAAGATCCCGCACTCGTGACGCGCCGACACCGACGAACATCTCCACGAAGCTCGACCCGCTGAGCGCGAAGAACGGGACCCCCGCCTCGCCGGCGACCGCCTTGGCCATCAGCGTCTTCCCGGTCCCGGGCGGCCCCACCATGAGGATGCCCTTGGGGCCGACCGCGCCCGCCTGGGCGTAGCGCTGCGGGTGTTTCAGGAAGTCGAACGACTTCCATGACCTCGGTCTTGGAGCCTTCGTAGCCGGCGATGTCCGCGAAACGGGTGGTCGGCCTTTCCTCGTCGTAGAGCTTGGCCTTGGACTTGCCGATGCTCATGATCCCGCCCATCTGCTTACGCCCGCGGCGGGCGAACCAGATGAAGGCACCGACCAGGAGCAGCAGGGGCAGGAACGAGAAGAGCAGGCTCGTCACGAGGGACGTGCCCGCGCTGCCCCCGGTCACCTGGACCTTGTGCTTGAGCAGGAGAGGAGAGAGCGCCTGGTCGTTCAGCGCGGTGGGGATCTGGGAACTGTAGGCCACGCCGTTGTGAAGCTTCCCGGTCACCACCCCGGTCGAGCTGATCGTCGCCGTCGAGACCTTGTTAGCCGTCACTTCGCCGACAAAGCTGCTGTAGCTGAAGTCCTGGGTCTTCGCGCTGTTGAACCCCGGATGGAAGAGGATGACCCCGCCGAGCACCGCCCCGGCCAGCAACACCCACAGCGGCCAGCGCGGACTCGGCTTCGGCGCCGGCGCGGGCGTCTTAGGCCGGTGGTTCAACTGGTTGGGCGGTCCGGGGCGGACCGGGGTCGACCGATGCCTGGTACTGGCGTCGTAACGGTCCGGGAAAATCCTGACGGGAGAAAATTTAGCTTCATGCCAGCCTCGGCTCTCAATCAATCGGCAAGTGACCGCCGAGGTCAGGGGCAGCCGGGCCAAGCCGTGCAGGTGCACGGAAGGAAGACATTGTCCGAACGATCACCAGGCTGGTGATCCGTTCAGAGCGACCGCATACGCCGCGATGACCGGCGGACCTGAGCATGAGCCCATGCAGTGTGCCCGCCTTCGCATGAGGTCCTTCAGCAGTTAGAGCGCACCCCGCCGCTTAGATATTTCCCAGGGACCCGGGCAGGCCGGGGATTGCGCCCGCCCCGCCGGCCGCCATGGTGATCATGGGCGCGTGCTCTGCGGGCTCAGGTGATCAGCTCCACGTCGTGGAACCGCATGACACCGAACCAGTCGCTGTTCTCCGCGCGCATCAGGTGCTCGGCGTCCGCCGCGACCTCGTGGATCACCGCGATCGAGTCAGCCCGGCTCATGTCGGCGTCCAGTTGCCGCAGCAGCCCGGCCATGCGCTGGTAGCGCTGGCAGTGGCGGCGGAACTCGGACTGGGTCCTGATCCCGTGCACGGCGGCGCCGATGGCCGGCACGCAGATCGACAAGACGATCAGCAGCAGGCCGAACTGGGTCGGGTTGTCGTGGTGCTCGCCCCACCCCAGCAGGTGCAGGAACGCGGCCACCGCCGTGATCAGGAACAGCACGCCGGTGGCCGCGAACAGCCGCGAGTCCCAGGCTCCCTGGCGGCGGGCGGTGTCCTCGTGGTACCGGATCTGCGCCCTGATCCAGTGCTCGCTGAGGTAGTCGCGGAGCGGCACGACGTGAGCGGGGCCGAAACGCACCGGCGGGCGCCGGGCCGTGATCTCGTCCAGCGCCCGCTCGATCCAGACCTCGGTCGGGTCGGACAGGTAGGCGGACGGCTCGCGCCGTTCCCCCGGCCCGGTCCGGTCGCCCGCCCCGGCCAGGGCCAGGAAGTAGCCGGAGCGCAGCCGTTCGGCCAGGAAACGGTAGGAGATCCACCGGTCCAGGACCCGCAGCCTCCGGCTGACCAGGGGGGCGGCCACCAGCACCAGGAGCAGGACCACTTCCGCCGCGGCGATCCAGGTCAGCTGGGGCCAGACGGTGACCTGGACCGCCACCACCACGACAGCGGCTGCGGCCGCCAGGAACATGGTCCAGTTCGTCAGCTGGAAGACCCGTTCCAGGCGGGTGGCCAGGACGTCGGCGCGGACGAAGTACGGGGTGATCCAGCCGGCCACCTCCGAGCAGGCCGGCTGGAGGGAATCGGGGGGACCGGCTGGCCCGGCGGGTGTCAGCCGGTCCCGCTCAGCACGGGCCCGGGCCGCGAACTCCGGGATCGGGGCCGCGTTGTACTCGCGGAACTCCCGCGCGGCCTCCGCCACGTGCGCGGCCCGCTCCTCGTCGTACCAGTAGACCGGGGCGGCCACGGTTGACGTGGACACCCACGCCACCGGCACGCCCTGCGCCCGGGCGTACGACACGACCGTGGCCGTGCCGCCACGGCCCCGCGGCGGCTCGCCGTCCCACAGCGCGATCAGCACGTCGGCGCGGTCCACCACGTGGCGCCCGGCCCGCTCGTAGGCCTCGTCGCGGCTGGCTCCCGGCCGGGCCACCCAGACCGAGGTGGCCTGCCCGAGCAATTCGGTGAACTCGGCTTTCGAGGCGTCCCCGGTGAAGTCGTCCAGGTAGTCCCCGGGCGGCAGCGGCAGCACGGCCTCCATGGTGGCGCCCGGCCTGGCCAGCACCTCCGCCGCGACCAGGCGGTCGGCCCCCTCGGCCAGCGCGGAGATGACCAGCAGCGCAGGCTCGGCCGCAGGACCCAGGAACCGCTCGACGACCCCCTCGACCGCGGCCCGGACGCCCGGGATCAGTGCGGCCGGGTCGGTGAGCCGGCGGTGCCCGGTCACCCCGATCCGCAACGAGAACGGCAGCTGCCCCTGTCCCTCCGGCGGCCACCCGGTGCCGGCCACCCCGGTGACCCGCTCCGCCCGATCGGGCAGCTGGCGGGTCATCGGGCACATCCCAGCCTGGCCGGCGGGGACGGCGAGATGTAGCGGCGCCAGTCGGCCGGGGTCAGGCCGTGCCCGGACGTGGTGCAGGCGACCCGGACCCACTGCGCCGGGGCCAGGCTCAGCTGGGTGAGCACGCCGTCGCCGGTCCGGCCGTCTCCCTCGGTCACGGTGACCAGGCTGCGCCCGCCAGGGGTGAACGCCATCGTGGTCTGCTGGTACGGCGAGGCCTTGCCGATGGGGAAGACGCCCAGCAGGTGACCCGATCCCAGGTCGGTGAGGACGCCGCGGCCGTCGGCCCGCTCCCCGGCCACCAGGATCTGGCCGGCGGCCGGTCCCGGGCTGGCCGCGATGTTCCCGTAGTTCCACGGCGTCCCGGCCTGGACCGAGCGGATCACCCGGGTGCCGTCCGCGTCGCGCAGGTCGACGTCGCCGTTCTCCCGCTGCAGCACCAGGCGGGACCCGGAGTAGGCCAGCTCGTAGGCCTTCACCCCCGGGACCCGCCAGGTCCGCCTGGTGGTCAGGTTGATGACGTAGACCTCCTGGTTAGCCTGGTCGATGACGGCCGCCCGGCTCCCGGACGAGCTGACCGCGGCCTGCCGCTGGTACTGCCCGAAGTTCGGCCGGATGCCCGGCGGCCCCCGCACCACCGACTCCCCCGCCACGGATCCCTTCGCCACCGGTCCCTTCACCACGGGCCCGGCGGAGGCGGCAGCACCAGAGGGAACCGCGCCGATCCGGACCGTTCCGGCCGCGTCGACCGCGAACAGCCGGTTCCCGGCCGCCGAGAGAGCCAGCGCCTGAGGCGGATCGGGGTCCTTGCTGAGCATGACCGCAGGCCCCTTCCCGGCGGGGAGCAGGGACACCGCCCGGCCGAACACGTAGAGCCGGTTCCCGGTCCGGCTCCACAACGGCAGCCCGAACTGCCCGGGCCGTCCCCGGGCCAGCGTGGTGATCTTCCCGAACGAGGGGCCCAGTCCCGCCCGGACCAGCAGGCTGCCACTGCTGTCGGACATGACGGCTTCCCGGCCGTCGGGCCTGATCGCCAGCCGGGGGCCGGCGCAGACCCGGCCACACCGCGACGGCATGAGGATCCGGGCCGCCTGGCCGACGCGGGAGTACTGCCGGAGGTTCCACAGCGTGAGCAGGTTCCCGGAGGCTGAGATCAGGCGGCTGTCGCTGCGCCCGACGAAGGCCAGGGCGGTGCTGAACAGCGGCTCGGCACCCGGGTAGGACCTCGGCGGGCTGACCGGGCCGGCCGGGCTGGCGATACGGGACACGTGAATGCCGCTGGTGTCCTCCGAGGCGACCCACCGGCCGTTCCGGCTGATGGCCAGGGCCAGGGCCAGGCGGCCGCCGGGACGGGCGCGCCCCGCCGGGCGGCCAGACTG
Organism: uncultured Actinomycetes bacterium; assembly: GCA_963781085.1. Classification (GTDB taxonomy): domain Bacteria; phylum Actinomycetota; class Actinomycetes; order Streptosporangiales; family Streptosporangiaceae; genus RYN-230. The sequence goes on along the minus strand of CAWAES010000012.1, from coordinate 27,859 downwards.
GCGGGTGCTCAGCACGCGCAGGCTCGACCCGGCCGCCACGTAGCTGTGCGTGAACAGCGTGCCGGCCGGGGACAGTGCGGAGGTATAGGCCGGATACCGGGAAAGCCCGAACGTGTTACGGGCGGAGCCGGCCGCGGCGAGCCCGGGCAGGGTGAGGCGCCGCCAGGAGCCGTACCGGCCGTCGAGCGCGACCAGTTCGGTGTCGCTGGGCACGGCGAGGTTCGTGACCAGCGGCGGGCGGCCTCCGTGCCAGGTGCCGAATCCGGCCAGCCGGGCCTGCCGCCAGGACCGGCCCGACGTGCTCAGCACCTCCAGATCGGGAAAGGCGGCGAACGCGGCGAACCTTCCCGACGGCGACACCCCGGCCGCGGTGAACGGCGTCCCCGGCGGCGCGGAGCGGGACGCGACCAGGCGGCCGCGGACCCAGGTCCGGCCGGACCGCCCGGTGGCCGCGGCGACGGTGGTCCCGTCCGCGCTGACCGCCACGGCGGTCACCGGCCCGCCCATCCGGCCGTAGCTGACCGGCGTGAAGCGGGCCAGGTCCCAGCCGCGTACCCATCCGTTCCTGGTGCCCGCGACGATCACGCGGCCGTCCGGCGAGACGGCCAGCGCCGAGACCGGCCCGGGGGCCATCAGGAAGCGCTGCACCTGCGGGTCGGCCTGGACCGTGGCGAACAGGGCCGCCCGGGCCTGCGGGTTACCGGGGTCGAGCCGGTACGCCTGGACCGCGAACAACTGGGCGAGGTCGGGACGCGAGCTGGTCAGCGCGACCGCCGTGGAGGCCAGCAGGCCCGCGGTGGCCACGGTGTTCTCCCGGTCGGCGCGGTCGCGCTGGCCCTGGGCTACGAACGCCGCGGCCAGCGAGAAGGCGAGCAGGACCACGAGGACGGCCGCGGTCGCGACGACAGCCCGCACGGCCCGGTGGCGGCGGCGGATGTGCTCCCCGATCAGGGAGTCCTTCGGCACGTGCCGGATCGCCGCGGCCAGGTCGGCCACGGCGTCCTGCAGCCGCGGGTCCGCGGACCGCAGGCTGCCGGCCTGGTCCCGGGCCCAGCGCAGGTCCACCCAGCGCGGCTCCTCGCTGAACGCGTGCCCGAGAGCCTCTTTCGACAGCGCGGTGGTGGCCGCCCAGTCCAGGTCCCCGGCGGACTCGTCCCAGACCAGGTCGCCCTCGGTGACCGCGACGAGCAGGTGGTTCATCGGCCGGCCGGCCCGCCACCAGGAGATCTCCCGGGACACCCAGCCAGACTGGGCCGACTCCGGGGAGGCCATCAGGATCAGCCAGGAGGAGTCAGACAGCGCCTCCTCGATCGTGGTCCACAGGTGCGGGGAGGCGGCCAGGCTGGTCTGGTCCCGGAACACGTGCAGCGCGCGCACCCGGTACCAGGGCTTGGCGAAGCGCTGCAGTTCGGTCTGGAGCCGCGCGGCGATCGCGGCGTCGAGCCGGTGACTGTAGGAAATGAAGGCGTCGTAGCCCCGCTCCTCGCCTGCCGCCACGTCCCCCCCGGTACCGCGCGCCCAGCTTCCCCGATACTTCCTCTTTATCACCAAGAGTGACAAAGTGATTGCTACAGGCTACAGGGCACCCCATCCAGGGTGAAGGCGGCGGGGAGCGGAATCGGCCGGGCAGGGATGGCGTCAGGCGTTCTGGGCGGCCAGGCGGCGCAGCGCGTCGCGGGCCACCGCCGGATCCGTGGTGGCCCAGAACGGCGGGAGGCGACGCGCGCAGGAAACCGCCGTACCGGGCGGTGGCCAGCCGGGGATCGAGGATCGCCACCATGCCCCGGTCGTCCATGGTGCGCAGCAGACGCCCGGCTCCCTGGGCCAGGAGCAGCGCCGCGTGGGAGACGGCGATGGCCATGAACCCGTTGCCGCCGCGGGCCCCCACCATCCGCTGCCGGGCGGAGGCCAGCGGGTCGTCCGGGCGCGGGAACGGGATCCGGTCGATGACCACCAGCTGCAGCGCCGACCCCGGGACGTCCACGCCCTGCCACAGGGACAGGGTGCCGAACAGGCAGCTTGTCTCATACTCGGCAAACTGCCGGATGAGCTGGCCGGTGGAGTCGTCCCCCTGGCAGAACAGGGGGACGCTGAGCGACCCGCGGAGCTCCAGCGCGGCCTGCCGGGCGGCCCGCATGGACGAGAACAGCCCGAGCGTCCGCCCGCCCGCCGCGGTGATCAGCTCGCTCAGCTCGGTCAGGTAGGCCGCCGGGAGCCCGTCCCGGCCGGGCGGGGGCAGGTGCTTGGCGACGTACAGGATGCCGCGGTGAGGATGGTCGAAGGGCGAGCCGACGTCCAGGCCGGACCAGGCCAGGCCGTGCGGGGACGGCTCGGCCGGCGGCTCTCGCGGATCGCCGGTTCCCGGCCCGGCCTGTGCCTCAGCGGCGGCGGCCTGCCCGGCGCCGGTCTCCGCGGCGCCTGGCGGGTCCGGGCTGGCCGGCCCGGGGCTGGCCGGGCTGGCCGGTTCGGGCTGGCGGGCCCCGGGCCAGGCACGTCGGTCCCGGGCCGCGGCAGGCCCCACTGCCGGGCCAGCGGCTCGAACGAGCCGCCGAGAGCCAGGGTCGCCGAGGTCAGCACCACGGTCTGGCGGCGGAACAGGCGCTCCGCCAGCAGCGCTCCGACCTGCAACGGGGCCACCCGGAGCGTGGCCGGGCGGCGCGGGTCCTCGACCACCGGCCGGTCCATCCAGACCACGTCGGTCCGGGAGGTGAGGTCCTCGACGTAGGAGACCAGGATCCGTTCCGCGGTGCCCACCAGGTCGTCCAGGCCCGCCAGCGCCGCGCGCGTCGCGGCCTGCTGCTCGGGTGCGTCCTCACCCGACTGCTTGGCACTGGACCGGATCTCGGTGGCGCACCCGGCGGCGGCGTCGCGCACCAGGGCCAGCGCGCTGGACAGGTCGCTGTCCAGGAAGTCCAGGCGGCCGTCGCGGGACTCGGCGAAGGCCCGGGCGGCCGCCTCACCCGCCTCCCGGAGGCGTCCGGCCGCGTCCGCGGACAGCAGCCGCCCGACCCGGCGGGCCGCCGTGTCCACCCCGGCGGCGGACAGTTCCCCGCTCGCGGCGCTGGTGACCCGGTTCACCAGGTCGTGGGCCTCATCGATGATGACGACGTCGTGCTCGGGGAGGACCGGGAACGACTCCAGCGCGTTGATCGCGAGCAGCGCGTGGTTGGTCACCACGATGCTGGCTTTGGCCGCGGTCAGCCGGGCCTGCTCGGCGTAGCAGTCACGGCCGAACGGGCAGCGCTGGGCGCCGAGGCATTCCCGGGCGCTCACCGACACCTGCCGCCAGGCCCGGTCGTCCACGCCGGGGACGAGTTCGTCGCGGTCGCCGGTCGTGGTCTGGGCCGCCCACTCGTGGACCCGCTCGACCTGCTGGCCGACCGCGGAGGTCGCCCCCCGGTCGAAGAGCACGTCGCGGGGGTCCTCGGGCGCGCCTGACTTCAGCCGCTGCAGGCACAGGTAGTTGCGCCGGCCCTTCAGGATCGCGAACTCAGGCTCCTGGCCCAGCAGCGGCTTGAGCGTCGTGGCGAGCCGCGGCAGGTCCCGGTCGATCAGCTGGCGCTGCAGGGCGATGGTAGCGGTGGCCACCACCACCGCGCTGCCGCTGGCCAGCGCGTGCGCGACCGCAGGGACCAGGTAGGCCAGGGACTTACCCGTCCCGGTGCCCGCCTGGACCGCGAGGTGCTCACCGGAGCGGAGGGACGTCTCCACCGCCTCGGCCATCGCGACCTGCCCGGGCCGCTCGGCCCCGCCGATCCCGGCGACCGCCGCGGCGAGCAGGTCAGGCAGGGCAGGCAGCGCCCGGGCGTCCACCTTCGCGCGGGGAGGACCAGCCTGCGCGGACTTTTCACCGGGAGCCACGTCCCGAAACGCTACCGTGCCGTGACGACAGCCGCCGCGAGCTCAGAGCGCGGCGGTGGCGGCGAACGTGCAGATCGCCGCGGCCAGGATCAGCCCGTGCAGGATCATGTGCTCGACGTTCGGCCGCGGATGGTCGCCGATACGGGGCAAGACGATGAGCGTCTGGGCGTACGTCCGGGCGTGCAGCTCGGGCCAGGAGACGCCGGTTCCCGCTGTCGCCCAGGGCACGGCGGTGCCGGTCAGGTACGGCAACCACCACAGCAGCAGGCCGCCGGCGGCGACGACCAGTTCTATGGCGCCGGCCACGTACCCCAGCGCGGGCAGCGACGTCGCCGCGGCCACGCCGAGCAGGACCGCAGGCAGAGCCATCAGGGGCCCGTTCACCGACACCTCGGTGATCTGCTCGGATCGCTTGGCGCTCCGTACGTTGTTGAGCGGATAGAGGTCGATGAGCGTGGTGACGGCGAAGTAGGCGACCGCTGCGATGATCAGGGCCAGCGCGAGGGTGAGCATGCGTGTCTTCTCTCCGGGCTCGTGGTGGGTGGTTTAGGGGCTGCGGGACTGCGGGACGCGGATTATCCGGGCCCGTACTGGGCGGCCACGCCGGCCAGGAAGGTGGCGACCGCGATGTCGAACCAGGTGTCGTAGAACTCCGGTGGCGCGGCCGGCGGCTCCGGCGCGTCACCGAACTCGGCCAGCGCGAGACCGGTGACCAGCACGTAGAGCGACTGCACGAGGAACAGCGCGGTCTCGTCAGTGACCCCGAGCGTGGCGTGCATCAGCGAGAGAATGGGCGGCACGAGAGGCTGCCAGACCTCGGGTGACACGTCCTGGGTCGCGACGATCACAGTGGCGCCCGGATGCTCACTGAGAGTGCGGCGGAGACTGCGGGCCAGGCCCGTGAGTGCGGCCCGCCAGTCGTCTGCGGGACCGATCGAGCTGGCCGCACGCACCACGACGTAGTCGGCTATCAGCCGCAGCAGCGCGGCCCGGTTGGGCACGTGGTAGTAGAGCGACGCTGCCTTGACCCCGAGCCGGGCGCCGAGGTTGCGCATGGACAGGGCCGTGTAGCCACCTTCGCCGACCAGTTCCAGTGCGGCGGCACGGATCACGGCCGGGCTCAGTGCTTGCTGCGCCATCGGACACCGCCTTACCTAACATTGTTAGAATTAACCTAACAGTGTTAGATACAGCGGGTCAAGCGTAGATAAGCGGGTCAAGACATAGCCGGTCAGGAGTCCAGCAGTGCCCGAGACCGCGCCGCAGGATCAGGCTTCAGCTGTAGGGCAGGAAGCAGATACCGGCGTGCCCGCTCTGGCCACCGCAGGTGTCGCTGCCGTCCAGGTTGTCGCTGGCGATCCACAGCCCGGCGCTGGTGGCCAGCATGTCGTCGGCGCCCAGGCCCCGGGCCCGGCTGTAGTAGCCCGCGGAGCCCGCCGAGTTGACGTACAGCCTCCCGTTCGCGGGGTCCAGGCCCTCCAGGCCCGGCGCGTTGTAACCGCCGGCGCCGAGACCGTTGCACCCGTTGCCGTTCATGGAGTAGCGCTCGTGGCCGCCGAAGTAGGCGGCGTGGGTGTCGGCCGCAGCCGAGTACAGCGAGTCACAGCCGGTGTAGTTGACCCACTTGTGCCCGACTGAGGTTCGCGTCGCCGGGTAGGCCAGCGCGGCGTCGCACGGCCCCGAGCGCGCGCCCTGAGTTGCTGCCGCCGACGGTGTGGAAGCCGGTCGTGGCGACGTAGACGGTGGAGTCATCCGGCGACCAGGCCGCCGAGCGGGCCCAGAACGACTCGGTACACGCGACGTTGAAGTCCGGCGAGGTCCAGCCGGTGACGCTGGCCCGGGAGCCCCCCACGTTCACCATGAACATCTGGTGCCGGGCGACGCCGCCGACCCGGCTGAACACGCCTTCGACCAGGTCGAGGGTGCCGCTGTGGCTGAGCTGCTGGTTGAAGACCTGGCTGCCCGAGATGGACAGCCTCAGAAACCCGTCACTGTGGCCGTTACGCGAGTTCAGGCTGATCATGTGGGCGGTGCGGGAGCCGTTGATGGACGTGAACTTGCCGCCCGTCAGCAGGTGGCCCCCGACCTTGGCCAGGGTGTTCGACCGTCTTGTTGGCGCTGTGCGCGAAGCCGGCGAGCACGTTGCCCGTCCTGAGGCTGATCTCGGCGACGTTGCTCACTTTGGTGCCGTTGACCCGGGTGAAGTTGCCGCCGATGTAGGCGTCCGCGCACTTGCGGCCGCTGAAGGCGATGGAGTTGATCGCGGCCGCACCGTCCTCGTCGGTCTTGGTGCTGCCCACCACCCTGGGCGCCCACGACGTGACGGTGTACGGGCTGCTCGCACTGAAGCTGAAGATGTCGGTCCGCGCGTAGGTCCGGCTGCCCTGCTTGATCGAGCTGAAGCTGCCCACCGCGTACATCACGCCACCGCACTTGAGGAGCTGGCGGATCTGCTCCCGGGGCTGCGACGTGCTAGCCAGGCGCGGCGTGCCGCTGGCCGGAGCAGGCGACACTACCCCCGCAGGCGGCGGCTCGCCGCCGCGCTCCGGCCTGAGCCGAGGCCATGCCGAGCGTCAGCAGCCCGCCGGCGGCGGACACCGCGGTAGCCACGATGAGTTTGCGCACTACTTCCCCCCATTTCAGTGTTTGCCCAGCTTAACCATACTGTGCACTGGTCACTGCGGGTGACCGAATCACGTTTTGCGGGCCGCCTCGTTCCATCGCCGGGGACCAACTGCCACGATGGCCTCATGACCGACGCGCCCTCCCCCACGCAGGTCTTCCGCGACGCCCGGGACCTTCTGCTGCGCTACCGTGCGGACTACCCGGCCGCGCTGGCCCAGTTCTCCTGGCCGCAGCTGGATCAGTTCAACTGGGCCCTGGACTGGTTCGACGTGATCGCGGCCGAGCACCCGGACCGCGACGCGCTGCGCATCGTGGCCGACGGGGACGCGGCCGCCCGGATCAGCTACGGCGAGATGGCCGCGCGCTCCAACCAGGTGGCCAACTGGCTGCGCGGCCTCGGCGCCCGGCGGGGTGACCGGCTGCTGCTGATGCTGGGCAACATCGCGCCGCTGTGGGAGATCATCCTGGCCGCGATGAAGCTCGGCGTGGTCATCATCCCGGCCAGCACCCTGCTCGGCCCGGAGGACCTGGCCGACCGGGTGGCCCGCGGCGACGTCCGGCACGTGATCACCGAGTACGGCCACACCCCCCGGTTCGCCGAGGTCCCGGGGGACTGGACCCGGGTGGCGGTCAGCGTCAGCCCCGGGGCGCCCCCGCCCGGCGGCTGGCACAGTTACGCCGAGGCGGCCAGCGCCAGCACCCGCTACGTCGCAGAGGGCGTGACGCTGGCAGCCGATCCGTTGCTGCTGTATTTCACCTCCGGTACCACCGCCCAGCCCAAGCTGGTGGAGCATACCCACGCCAGCTACCCGGCTGGTCATCTCTCGACGATGTACTGGATCGGGCTGCAGCCGGGCGACGTGCACCTGAACATCTCCTCCCCGGGCTGGGCCAAGCACGCGTGGAGCAACGTGTACGCGCCGTGGAACGCGGGGGCGACCGCGCTGATCCTCGGCTACGAGCGGTTTTCTCGCCCAGGCGCTGATGGACACCATCGGCGGCTACGGGGTGACCACGTTCTGCGCCCCGCCCACGGTCTGGCGGATGCTCATCCAGGCCGACCTGAGCGCGTGCGACGTCAGCGCGCTGCGCGAGTGCGTGGCCGCGGGCGAGCCGCTGAACCCCGAGGTGATCGACCAGGTGCGGCGGGCCTGGGAGATCACGGTGCGCGACGGTTACGGCCAGACCGAGACCACCGCCCAGGTCGGCAACCCGCCGGGGCAGCCGCTGCGGCCGGGCTCGATGGGCCGCCCGCTGCCCGGCTACACCGTGGCCCTGGTCGACCCGCTGACCGGCGAGCCCGGCCAGGAGGGCGAGATCTGCCTGGACCTGGAGCGGCGGCCGCTGGGCCTGATGACCGGGTACCGGGGCGACGAGGAGCGGGCCGCCGAGGCCATGCGCGGCGGCTACTACCACACCGGGGACGTGGCCAGCCGGGACGCCGACGGGTACCTGACCTACATCGGGCGGACCGACGACGTGTTCAAGGCGTCGGACTACCGGATCTCCCCGTTCGAGCTGGAGAGCGTGCTGATCGAGCACGAGGCGGTAGCCGAGGCGGCCGTGGTCCCGTCGCCGGACCCGATGCGGTTCGCGGTGCCCAAGGCCTACGTCACGCTCGCGGCCGGGTTCGAGCCGTCGCCGGAGACCGCGGTGTCGATCCTCGGCTACGCCCGGCAGCGGCTGGCCCCGTACAAGCGGATCAGGCGGCTGGAGTTCAGCGAGCTGCCCAAGACCATCTCCGGCAAGATCCGCCGGGTGGAACTGCGCGGCCAGGAAACGGAGCGGCTGGGCCCGCCGGGTGCGGCGGGACCCGGCCCCGCCGCACCCACCAGCCCGCGCGGCCACACGGAGTTCTGGGAAGAGGACTTCCCAGGCCTGAAGGGTTAGCGGCCCCCTCCGCCGCTCACCCTCGGTGTCCGTGCCAGCCACGCTCGCCTGGACAGCCCCGGTCGCCCGGTTCAGGAGACGCCCCAGCGATCTCCTGCCGAGGGACCAGCCCAGCCTCAGGTTCTGTGCATAAAAAAAGCCCGGCTCCTGGCTTCGCGACCACGAGCAGCGCATACTTGCGCAGCGCTGCATGGTCATGGCCGCCAGGGTCCGGAGCAGCCGGGGACAGGTTACGCTTCCGGGGATTTGATGTACAGGGCTCCCCTGGCCACCAGGGCTGCGGCCCGGCGGCCCCCGGCGTTCGCGGCCGCCGCCCAGGCCGGCGGTCCGGTGCGCGCAGATCCGCCGGCCGGGCGCCCGGCGTCCTCCCGACGGCATAGCCTGGTCAAAACGCCCGGAGGTCCGGGCCTGGAAGGACGCCGAATCCGGCCCTAGCTGACGCTTTCCTTCCCCAGGTGAAGGAGTCAGCCGGTGATCGGTGGCCGCGGGACCGGGGCGGGTACCTCCCCGGCCTGGGATCGGGCGGCTGACATGCCCGGCGACAGGCTGCGCAGGATACTGGCCGAGCTGTCCGGCGGGGAGAGCGTGTGGCCGGCCGCCCGGCTGTGCGCGGTCGGCCCTCAGCTCACCGGCATGAAAGGCGCGGGCGTCATGCTCATGTCCGACGACGTTCCCCGCGGGTCACTGTGCAGCAGTGACGAGGTCAGCCAGCTCATCGAGGAGCTGCAGTACACGCTCGGAGAAGGCCCGTGCGTGGACGCCTACCGGCGGGACACGATCGTGAGCGAGCCCGACCTGGCCGACCCGCAGACGCCACGGTGGTTCGCGTTCACCCCGCCCGTGCTCGACGCGGGCGTGCGGGCGGTGTTCGGATTTCCGCTGCGGGTCGGCACGGTGCGCCTCGGGGCGCTGGACCTCTACCGCGACCGCCCCGGCGACCTCAGCTCCGACCAGCACGCCGACGCGCTCGTGCTGGCGGACCTGACCGCGCGCTGGGTGCTGGACGCCCAGGCTGGCGCGCCGTCCGGCGTAGTGGCCGAGCAGCTCGAGGCCGGCGCTGACTTCCACTTCGCCGTGCACAACGCGGCAGGAATAGTCTCCGTCCAGGAAGGTATCAGCGTGACCGACGCACTCATCCGGCTGCGGGCGTTCGCCTACAGCCACGACCGGCTGCTCGACGACGTGGCCCAGGACGTCATCGCCCGCAGACTCCGGCTCGGATGAACCGGCCCGCCCGCCCCCGCACGGAGGCACCGCTCAGAAGGGAGGGCCGGGGATGACCCGGGAAGCCGACGTGGTCCGTTCTCTGGTCGAGATGGCCGACACCCTGGTGGACGACTATGACGTCGTCGACCTGCTGACCGGGCTCACCGACCGGTGTGTCACCCTGCTCGGCGTCTCCGCCGCCGGGGTGATGCTGGCCTCCCCTTCAGGCAGCCTCGGCCTGGTGGCCTCGTCCAGCGAGGCGATGCGCCTGCTGGAACTGTTCGAGCTCCAGGCCCAGGAAGGCCCGTGCCTGGACGCGTTCCGCAGCGGCGGGCGAGGTCGACCAGGTAGACCTCGGGCCGGGCCGGCCGCTGGCCGTTGTTCTCCGCCGCGGCGATCCGCGCCGGTTTCCAGTCGGCGGTCGCGCTGCCGCTGCGGCTGCGGGAGGTGACTCTCGGCGCCCTGAACCTGTTCAGCACGACCCGCGCCCCGATCGGGGAGGCGGACATCATCGTCGCCCGGGCCTTCGCTGACCTCGCCGCGCTCAGCATCCTCCAGCACCGGGCCAGCGCCGAGGCCCAGCGCCTGAACGAGCAGCTGTCCGCCGCGCTGAGCAGCCGCATCGTCATCGAGCAGGCCAAGGGAGTGATCTCCGAACGGGCCGGCATCGACCTGGCTGAGGCGTTCGCCCGGCTGCGCGGCTACGCCCGCAACGCGAACCTGCCCCTCACCGACGTCGCCCGGGCCGCCGTGGACGGCACCCTCGACCCGCGCGCCTGGACGTCCGCCAGAGGCTGACTCAGCTGGTGACGTCGGCGCTGGTGAAGCGGGCCCAGGCGATCGAGCAGAAGATCACGATGTAGGCCGCGAACGACAGCAGCCCGTGCAGCAGGGCGGTCGCTGTCGATCGGCACGCGCAGCAGCGAGTCGAACGACAGCCAGAAGTGCGTCGGCAGGTACGGGTGGATCACCGCGAACTGGGCCACGTTGTCGGCCACCTCACTGGCCACCGCGAGGACCAGGACGGCGGCGATCGCGCCGATCGGGTGCTCGGTCAGGGTCGAGATGGCCAGCCCGATCGCGGCCAGCGCGGCCATCCCCGCGGCCACGTACAGCGTGACGAACAGCAGCCGGAGCAGGCCGTCCGCGAGGGACACGGTCGTCCCGGACAGCAGCGTCACCGGCCCGATCGGGAACAGGATCGCGCCCATGATCAGCGACACCGCCGACACCAGCAGGCACGCCGCCAGCCCGAAGATGACCACGGCCACGTACTTGACGGACAGCAGCCGGGTCCGGCCGGCCGGCACGGTGAGCAGGTAGCGCAGCGTCCCGAGGCCCGCCTCGCCGGCGATCGAGTCCCCGGCCACCACCGCCACCACCAGCGGCAGCACCAGGGTGAGCAGGATGGTCAGGGCCAGGAAGGACAGGAACACCCCGTTCCCGGCGAGCTGGGCGAAGAACGACGCGCCCGGCCCGTTACCGCCGCCGCCACCGCCGTGCGGCATGGATATCCGCAGCCCGATGCCCAGGATCACCGGCAGCACGACGAGCACGCCGAGCAGGGCCAGGTTGCGCCAGCGCCGGAACATCAGGCGCAGCTCGCTGCCCAGCAGGCGGAGCCAGGTACAGGACACCGTTGCGCGGCCGGGCGTGCGCGGCCAGCGCCGCGCCGCCCGCACTCGCCGGGACGTCCGCCGCGGGGAGCGGACAGCTCAGCCGTTGACATCGAATCCCTCCCCGGTGAGTCCGACGAACAGTTCCTCGAGGCTCGGCCGCGGCGTGTCCAGCCCGGCCACCGGGACGCCGGCGTAGACCAGCTCACGGCAGATCTGCTCCGGCGCCTGGTCACCGAGCGTCGCGGACGCCTCCCCGTCGGCGGCCGCCACGTCGGCCAGCCCCAGCTTGCCGAGGACCTCCGCGGCCCGGGTGGCGTCCGTCGTGGTGACCCGGATCCGGGCCGCGCCGCGGGCCCGCAGCTCCTCCAGCGGTCCCTGGAAGACCAGCCGGCCGGTCCGCATGACGCCCACCTGGGTGCAGATCTGCTCGACCTCGGCGAGCAGGTGCGAGGAGACCAGGACGGTGATGCCGTCGGTGGCGATCTCGCGGATCAGCCCGCGCACCTCGCGGGTGCCCTGCGGGTCGAGCCCGTTGGTGGGCTCGTCCAGGATGATCAGCTCCCGCGGCTGGAGCAGGCTGGCCGCGATGGCCAGCCGCTGCTTCATGCCGAGGGAGTAGGCCCGGTAGTGCTTCTTCTTCGCGGCGAGCAGGCCGACCCGCTCCAGCGCCTCGCTGATCCGCGCCTTCGCCGTGCCCGGGTCGGCGGTCCGGTCGGCCGCGTCCACCCGGGCCAGGTTGTCCCAGCCGGACAGCTGCGGGTAGAACGCGGGCCCCTCGACCAGGGACCCGACCCGGGGCAGCACCTGGACGGTGCCCGCGGGCATCGGCACGCCGAGCAGCGCGTGGCTGCCCTGGGTGGGGTAGACCAGGCCGAGCAGCATCCGGATCGTGGTGGTCTTGCCGGACCCGTTGGGGCCGAGGAAGCCGTAGACGCTGCCCCGGGGCACCAGCATGTCGAGGCCGTCCACCGCCAGCTGGCCGCTGCGGAACCGCTTGGTCAGCCCCGCGGTGACGATCGCGGGGGTGGGCTCCGCGGCGGCTGCCGCCGCGGCGGCGGCCTCCGCGGCGGCCGCCGCCTCGTCCGGGCGGGCGGCCGACGCGGGGCCGCGTGCTCGCCTGGCCGGTGCCGACCTGGCCGGTGCTCACCTGGCCGGTGCTCACTTGATCTGGGCCGCGGCGCTTTCCAGGACCGCCGGCGTCACCGCCCCGACGAGCACATGGCCGTCGCTGGTCATCAGCACCGACACCAGGCTGGTGTGCAGCAGCTTGCCGCTGCCCCACGCCCCGTGCACCGGGGTGGCCGTCTTCAGCAGCGCGGCGGCGACCGCGGCGTCCTCACCGCTACCCGCCGCCCGGGCTGCCCGCCGCCGACTGCGCGGCCTCGCCGGCCACGCTCGACGCGCCGCCCGCACCCGTCACGCCGGCCAGCGCGGACGCGGGGAGCACCGCGACGGAGAGCCAGTCCTTGCCGATCACCTGCGGCTCGCCGCTGGCCTTCTTGTCCTTGGCCGACGTCGGCCCGGAGGTCTCGCGGGGCGGGCTGACCACCTTGACCTTGGCGCCGGCCGGGGGGTGAAGCTGAAGTTGGCCGCGGCCGGCTTGACGAACGAGATCGACGTGTAGCCGACCTGGAAGGCCGGGCTGGCCGCGCCCTTGGCGAACACCTGGACCCGCAGCGGCACGTTCTTGGTGGCGTCGATGGCGATGGCGACCCGGCCGATCAGTGAGCCGCTGGCCTTGGGTGACAGGACCAGCTGGTAGGCGGGCTGGCCCGCCACCGTCACGTTGCGCTGGACGCTGACCCGGGTGCTCGGCCCGACGGCCTTGAGCGCCTGGCTGGCCGCCTGCTGGGGGGTGAGCGGCGGCTGCGACGGCACCGCGGCCGGAGGCCTGGCGGCCTGGCCTTCCCGGGCCGGCCACTGCATCCGGGTGACCGTGTTCGAGCTGCTCTGCCAGACCCAGCCCTGGCGGCCGTTGCGGATCACGTCGGTCTCCGACATCGTCACCGGCACCGCGAGCCGGATATGCGTGGGGTCGGCGTACCAGATCTTGATCGTGTGCGACCCGGCCAGCAGCGCCGTGATGGAGTTCGGGTCGGCCGAGCCGGGCAGCTGAGGGAGGCCGAGCGACGCGGTTTCCACCACGGTCCCGGTCAGCGCGGGCAGCGGCGCGTCCCGGCCGGCCACCGACGCGAGCAGCTGCGCGGGGGTGCGCACCGGCAGCTCAGGCGAGGCCTGAGCGGTGCTGATCATGGTACCGGCGGTCAGCGCACCCGCGAGGGCGACAGCGCCGGCGGGTATCGCCCACCTCGCGCGCCGGGACAACGTCGGCAGCGTTTTCATCACTTAACCTCACTCGCCCCCGTGCGGGTCGGCCGCACGGGCTCGTCCCATCGGCCGCGGGTGGCCCGGTACGAACCGGGCCAGGAGCGGCCCCGCAGACCGCAGCCGCCTTGATCTGGCGGCCCGGCCCAGCTGGCCCCGTATGGGCCCGTCCGGCCGGCTCGCGCCGGCCGGCCTGGGCCCTGCCATTCACCATCTTGCCGCACCCTGCCTGAGCAGACCCTGTGAGCGTGTGCCCAGAGCCGGCCGCCGAGCACACGGACCGCCTGGCGCGCCCGGGCCGTCACCGCGGCCACCGGGGGCCCCGGCGCGCTCAGCGCACTGAGCCAATCCCGGGTAGCCTCGGGGCCGTGCGGGTGCTTGTCGTGGAAGACGAACGAAGGCTGGCCGCCGCCGTCCGGCGCGGCCTGGCCGCCGAGGGCTTCGCGGTCGACCTGGCCCATAACGGGGAGGACGGCCTGCACGCCGCCCGCGAGGGCGGGTACGACGCCGTGGTGCTGGACCTGATGCTGCCCAAGATCTCCGGGTACCGGGTCTGCCAGCAGCTGCGCGCCGAGGAGAACTGGGTACCGATCCTCATCCTGTCCGCCAAGGACGGGGAGTACGACCAGGCGGACGGCCTGGATCTGGGCGCCGACGACTACCTGACCAAGCCGTTCTCGTACGTGGTGCTGGCCGCCCGGCTGCGGGCGCTGCTCCGGCGCGGCGCGATCCCCCGGCCCGCACAGCTCCGGGCGGGCGACCTGACCCTGGACCCGGCGAGCCGGCGGGTCCGGCGCGCGGAGACCGACATCGAGCTGACCGCCCGGGAGTTCGCCCTGCTGGAGTACCTGATGCGGCGGTCCGGCGCAGGTGGTGGCCAAGACGGAGCTGCTGGAGCACGTCTGGGACAGCTACGACTCGCTGGACCTCAACGTGGTCGAGGTGTACGCCGGGTACCTGCGGCGCAAGATCGACGCGCCGTTCAGCCGCGGCGCCCTGCAGACGGTGCGGGGCGCGGGTTACCGGCTGGCGGCCGACGGCGGCTGAGCCCCGGAACGGGGTGCCCGGCGCAGGGCGACGGCGGCTGAGCCGCTGCACGGCTGACCGCCATAGGGCTGACCGGGCCGGCCCCCGCGCGGGCCCGGTCAGCCGCGATCCAGCTCAGAACACCTTCAGCCCGGCCGCGACGCGCAGCGCGCCGTCGTCGCCGCGGGCCCGCACGCCCAGCTCCGCCCAGCTGCCGCGCTGGGTGACCCACCGGATGAACGCGGGAGCGTCGGAGCTGATCTCCGCCACCGGGTCGCCCGCGCCGACGCGGAGGGTGCGGGCCCCCGGGCCGGTCACGCTGATCCGCACCGCGCCGGTCAGCGCGGCGATGCGCTCGGCGTTCTGCTGCGGCAGCGCCGCCTCGATCCAGTCGAGCGCGGGCCCCAGCCGCAGCTCGTCCGACGGGGGCGGCGGCCCGGCCAGCGGCCCGCGCGGAGCGAACAGGTCGGCGCGGATGTGCGTGTAGTGGTCGAAGGCGTACGCGGCCGGGATCATCGGCGCCGGATAGGTGCCGAGATCCCCGAGCGGCACCTCGAGGTCCAGGCCGGCCAGGCCCTCCAGGGCCTCGAACGCGGGCAGGCTGACCCACTCGTAGTCGGCCAGCACCCGGGCCGGGGCCCAGGACCGCCTGGACTCGACGTACATGTCCTGAGCCCGCTCGGTCTCCAGCCCGGTCGCGTCGGGCAGCGAGGCCGGATCGATCACCAGCCTCAGCAGCGTGCCCAGATGCGCCAGCACGTCCTTGACCGACCACCCGGGACAGCCGCTGGCGGCGGCCCATTCCGCGTCGGTGAGCCCGGTCCCGAGCTTCAGGATCGCCTCCCGGTCCGCATGCAGTGCGCCGATGGCCCCCGTGGTCATTTTCCATCCTCCCGCGATCCTGGATACTATTGTTACTTCACATAGCGATGCTATGTGAAGGGCGTGTATGGCCGCAAGCGATATACGGACGGGCTATACAGAGGACGTGACTGAGCTGCCTTCATCTCGCGTGGACCCCGGGCCCGCCGCCTCCGGCCGGGCCGGGCCCGCCGGGTCGCTGCGCGCCGAGCAGGTCGCCCAGACCCGGTCGGCGCTGATCGGCGCGGGCCGGCGGCTGTTCGGTGAGCAGGGCTTCGCCGCGACGTCCGTGGACGACCTGGCCCGCGCGGCCCGGGTGACCACCGGAGCCCTCTACCATCACTTCCCGACCAAGACCGCCCTGTTCGAGACGGTCTTCGAGGCCGTGCACGCGGAGCTCATGACGGCCTCGGCCAGCGCGGCCAGCGGCGCGGCCGACGAACTCGACGCCCTGGCCCGGGGGTTCGACGCGTTCCTCGACGCGGTACTGGAACCGGACGTGCAGCGCATCATCGTCACCGACGCGCCGGCGGTCCTCGGCCTGGCCCGCTTCACCGAGCTGGACGAGCGGTACGCGGTGTCGGCCATCGTCGCGGCCCTGCAGGCCGCCGACGACGCCGGGCGGCTGCACGCCGAGGACCCGGAGACCATCGCCCGGCTCCTGCTCGGCGCGCTGGTGCGCGGGAGCATGCTCATCGCCGGCTCGGCCGACCCGGCCGCGACCAGGGACAGCGTCGGCCGGGCCGTCCGGGTCCTGCTGGCGGGCTTCGCCCCGCGGCCGGGTGAGTGAGCCACGGGAGCCGGGGTGTCACGTGGCGGAGGATCTCGGCCGGGCTCCGCGGCCCGCTGGTGGCGGCGGCGCAGCCTGCGGGCCCGGGTCACGCTGGCCTCTACGGCCGGGCCTGGCCCTGGCCCTCGCTGCAGCCGCGGTGCTGCTCAGTAGCGCGCTGCGGCTCTCGCTGATCGGCAACCTGGACAACTCGGCCCGCCAAGGCGCGCACGAGGTCGCCGCCCTGTCCGACGCCCGCCGCTGCCGGCGGCCGGCGTTCCGGTGGTGCCGGGCACCATCACGGTGCAGGTCCTCGACTCCCGCGGCCGGATCCTGAACGTGTCCCCGGACGCGGACCGGCTGGTCCCGCTGCTACCGCCCGCGGTGGCGGCGGCCAACGCCCGCGACGGCCGGGTGGTGTTCCTGAACGGCCGGCCCTACGGGCTGCCCGACACGGTCCGGGTGGCCACCGCGGCCACCCGGGGCGGCGGGACCGTCATCGCCGCGGTCGCCTACGGCCAGGTGGGTGAGAGCCTGGCCACGCTGACCCGGGCGCTGCTGGTCGGCACCCCGCTGCTGCTGCTCCTGCTGGCCGGGGCGAGCTGGCTGATCGCGGGGTCCACCCTCCGGCCGATCACCGAACTGCGCCGCGGCGCCCAGGACGTCACCCGGACCGGCCGGCCACAGGCCCTCCCGGTGCCCGAGGCCCGCGACGAGGTACGCAACCTGGCCCTGACCCTGAACGACATGCTCAGCAGGCTCGGCGCGGCCCAGGAACGCCAGCGCGGGCTGATCTCCGACACCGCGCACGAGCTGCGCAGCCCGATCGCCAGCATCCGGGCTCAGCTGGAGGTGGCGCTGGACCACCCGGACAGCCAGGACTGGCGGCAGACCGCCGGCGACGTGCTCGCGGACACGCTCCGGCTGGCCCGCCTGGCCGAGGACCTGCTGGCGCTGGCCCGGCTGGACGAGCGGGACACCCGGCGCCGCCCGCCGCGCCAGGTGGACCTGACCGCCCTGGTGCGCGAGGAGGTCGGCCGGTACGCCGACGCCCGGGTCCCGGTCCGGCTGGCCGGCGCCGGGCCCGCCGCGGTGACCGGGGACCCCGACGGGCTGCGCCGGATGCTCAGCAACCTGATCGACAACGCCACGCGCTACGCCCGGTCCCGGGTCGCCGTCTCCGTGGGCACGTCGGGCCACAACGCCCGGCTCTCGGTCACCGACGACGGCCCCGGCATCCCCGTCGCGGACCGGGAGCGGGCCTTCGGCCGTTTCACCCGGCTGGAGGCGGCCCGCAGCCGGGAGGACGACGACGAGGGAGGTGCGGGGCTGGGCCTGGCCATCGTGCGGGCCACCGCGCAGGCGCACGGCGGGTCAGCCTGGCTGGAGGACGCCTGCCCGGGGCTGCGGGCCGTGGTGCTGCTGCCCGCGGCCCGCGAGTCCGGCGGCCGGCCAGCTCCGCTCCTACCAGCCCCCCCAGGGCAGCAGCGCCGTGACGGCGATGACGGCGAACAGCAGCGTCAGGTAGGCGATCGACAGGTGGAACAGGCGCATCGGCGCCGGGTTGGCGCTGGGCTGGGCCAGGCCGGCGCACGCGCCCTCGGCCGTCCCGCTGGCCGCAGGTTGCCCGGCCGCGGCCGTCACGGTGTCGACCTGCACGGCCGTGGCGACCGCGACGTGTCCCGCCGGCCGCCGGGCCGGCCGCGCTGCCACCGGGGTGAATCCGCCCGCTGCCGCGGGCGCGGGCCCGTCGTCGAAGGTCATCGCGGCCACCCGGCTGCGCAGCCGGTGCGCCTCGGCGAGGAACCAGCCGCCGAGCCCGAGCGCCGCGGCCGCGTACAGCCAGCCGGCGTAGGGCGCGAGAGCGAGAGTGGCCAGCACCATCACGTAGGAGTAGAAGAGGATCTTCCGGGCGACCACGGCGGGTGACGCGACCACCGGCAGCATGGGCACCTTGGCCGCGGCGTAGTCGTCGCGGAACTTCATGGCCAGCGCCCAGAAGTGCGGCGGGGTCCAGAAGAAGATCACCGCGAACAGGACCACCGCGGGCAGGCTGACCCGGCCGGTCACGGCGGACCAGCCGATGAGCACCGGGAAGCAGCCGGCCGCTCCGCCGATGACGATGTTGGACGGGGTGCGGCGCTTCAGGCCGAGCGTGTAGACGAACACGTAGAACAAGATCGCGGTAACGGCCAGCGCCGCGGACAGCCAGTTCACCAGCGTGCCGAGGAGGATGGTGGACACCACGCCGAGCAGGATGCCGAATACCAGTGCCTCAGCCGGCTTGATCACGGCGGCCTCACGGCCCTTGCCGTTCAGCGGCCGCCGTGACGTGCGCCGCATGATCGCGTCGATGTCACGGTCGATGTAGCAGTTGATGGTGTTCGCACTGCCCGCCGCGCAGGCCCCGGCGACCAGGGTGATCAGGAGCACCCGGATCGAGGGCAGGCCACGCTGCGCGAGCAGCATGGTCGGGATCGTGGTCACCAGCAGCAGCTCGATGATCCGGGGCTTGGTCAGGGCGAAGAGCGACCGGGCGACCACCCGGGCGGAGCGCCGCCCCGCGATGGCGGGTAGCGCGTCGGTCGCTGGGGTCACTCCTGGTCCTCCGAGCCTTCAGTCGTCGCGTCCTGGTCCTTATCAGACCCGCCGGTAACCTTATCCTTCGCCGCCGCGGCGGCGTCCTTGGCCTCCTGCGCAGCGTCCTGGGCGGCCTGCTTGATCGCCTCCTCGGTGCGCACGCCTACCGGCGGCTGGACACCGCGCTCGGCCAGCGGCTCGGCGCCCCCCGCCGCGGTCGCGGTGGGCAGCCCGGTCGCGGCGGCCAGCGAGGCCGCACGGCCCGGTTCGGCGGGCGCGACCGGCCGGGCCCCGGTGATAGGCCGACGGCCCGGCACGGTGTGCGGCCGGGCGAAGACGAAGTACAGGGCCGCCATCACGATGATGAAGAAGCCCAGCGGCAGCACGAGCGTCATCACCTGCGCCCCCAGTGGGTAGTAGGTCACCTGTAGTGCCGAAATCACGCCCTGCACTCTAGCCTCCAGCTGGGAGCCACTGACTTATTCATCGCGACCCGGTCCGGGTGGGCCAGGTGGACTTCGGTGCCCGGAGCATCCGGTCCAGGCCAAGGGAGAGCGCCTGCGACTCCTCGTCGTTCAGCCATCTGACCAGGAGCGCGATTCCCGCGATCAGGTACGGCACCAGCACCAGGACCCAGAGCTCGGATCCGCCCGCCTGCTGATCGAAGACCACGGAAAGCAGGTGGTGATGCCCTACCCCGAGATAGACGGGATAAAGGACGTTGGCGCCGAAGCTGAGCACCATGCCCAGGATGGTGCCGCACAGCACGATAGCGGCCAGCAGCATGACCCGGTACAGCGGCCCGAACTGCGGGCGGTAAGGGCGGGAGCCGATGAGCTGCAGCCACAGCGCCGTCCCCGCCGCCAGCGTCGTGACCGCCTGCGCCGCCAGCACCACCGGGTGGTGCACCCCCGCGTCATACAGCGCGGGCACGTACCAGCCGCACCAGACCAGGATGAAGAGGGCGGTGACCGCGACCGGCCAGCTCCGCAGCCTGGGCGGCACCGGCGGGTCCGCCATCGTGGCCCGGGGGCGCCAGGTCCGCCCGAGACCGCGCCACAGCACGAGCCAGGGCGCCCCCAGCACGAGCAGCGGCGGGGCGTACACGCCCAGCACGATGTCCTGCAGCACCCGGAGCCAGATGAACGTCCCGGCCCAGTAGCCGAGAGGCGAGACCACCGCCAGCACGATCAGGGCCAGCCCGGAGTAAAAGGCGATCGTCTCGCGGGTCAGCCCGGCCGGCCGCGCGGGCCCGCCGCGCCGTGCGTCGGAGCGCAGGCCATGCAGCCCGGCCAGGTGCACGGCCGCGACGGCCAGGCCCGCGGCGAGGACCGCCACGTTGGCCGACCAGTGCGAGACAACCAGGTTCATGACGGCAGTGCTCCGTTCAGAGCACGTAGAACAGCAGGAAGAAGAAGAGCGTGACCACGGCCATGAAGTTCCAGATCAGCGTGAACGCGCTCAGCGATGACTGGAACCGCTGGACCGCGAACGCCTCCGCGTAGGTGGGCGGCTGCTCCAGGAACGAGATGGACGTGAGCGGCCGGACCCGCATGATCAGGATCTCCAGCCAGATCATCGCCCCGAGCCAGCTGACCAGCAGGACCGGGTAGGTGTCGGTGAACACGCTGGAGAAGCCGGAACTCCCAGGCTGGAACGGCAGGCTCAGCAGCTGGACGATCTGCAACGCCACCGCGGCCAGCCCGAGCACCAGCGCCATCAGGGCCGCGGCCTGCCAGGCTCCCTTGGCCCCGGCCTTGATCCGCTGCAGTCCCACGTACTGGACGACGGCGCTGACCAGGACCAGGACCAGGATCGCCACGCCGTAGCCGATTTGCGGGGCGTGATACCCGGAGCCCTTCCACCGGCCCTCGGAGTTGATCGAGCGGAGGTAGAAGTAGGAGAACGCGAAGCACCCGTACAGGAAGGCGAGGGCGCCGAGCGCGAACCGCGCCCCGGTCCAGGCTGCGTTGAGCGCCGCCTCGTGATAAAAGCCGGCTTCCTCGGCCGCCCGGTCCAGCTCATTCGGCGGCTGGGTGGTCTGCTCGGCCATGGCTATGCCTCCACTCCGGTGCTGGCCGTGCCGGCACTCGCGTACGCCGCGCTGACCACGCCCACCGGCGGCTGCAGGTCCGCCACGGGCGGCGCGTCCGGCACGCCGTAGTCATACGGGCCCGAGAGCACCACCGGGACGTGCTCGAAGTTGCCGGGCGGCGGTGGCGAGGCGACCTGCCATTCCAGGCCCCGCGAATTCCACGGGTTGGCTACCTCGCGCTCCCGGACGATCAGCGTGGACCAGATGAAGTTGATCACGAAGATCAGGATGGAGGCGCCGAGCAGGAACGAGGAGATCGACACCCAGTCGTTGAGCGTCTGCAGGTTCCGCGCGTACTCGAACACCCGGCGCGGCTGGCCCAGCATGCCCACCGCGAACAGCGGCAGGAAGGTGGAGTTGAAGAAGATGAACATGGTCCAGAAGTGCAGGTAGCCCAGCTTCTGGTTCAGCCGGATGCCCATCATCTTCGGCAGCCAGTAGTAGCAGGCACCGAAGAAGGCGAAGATGATCCCGCCCATGATCGTGTAGTGGAAGTGCGCCATCACGAAGAAGCTGCCGTGCTCGGTGGTGTCCGCCGGCACGTCGGACAGGAACACGCCGGAGATGCCGCCGATCAGGAAGTTGAAGTACAGCGCCAGCGCGAAGCACATCGGTACCGTGAACCGGATTTTGGCCTTCCAGAAGGTGCCCATCGCGACCAGGTAGATGAACCCGGTCGGGATCGAGATCAGCTCCGTGGTCAGCATGAACAGCGGCCGCATCTCCGGGTTGATGCCGCTGACGAACAGGTGATGCTGCCAGACGAAGAAGCTGAGCAGGGCGACGCCGATCATGCCGGCCCCGGCCACCCGGTAGCCGAAGAGCGGTTTGCGGCAGAACACCGGGATGATCTCCGACACGATGCCGAATCCGGGCAGGGCCAGGATGTAGACCTCCGGGTGCCCGAAGAACCAGAACAGGTTCTCGTACAGGTAGCTGCTGCCCCCGAGGGTGTTCACGAAGTTCGCGGTCTGCGCGGTGCGGTCGAGGATCAGCAGGTACAGGCCGCCGACCAGGACCGGGGTGGCCAGCACCATCAGGAACGAGACGGTGACCATCGACCAGACGAACATCGGCAGCCGGCTCCACCGCATGCCGGGGGCGCGGTAGTTGATCACAGTCACGATGATGTTGAACCCGGCCAGGCAGATCGAGATCCCCATCAGGCCGAAGGCCACCGCGTAGGAGTCCATGCCCTCGGTGGCCTGCACGCTCAGCGGCGCGTACCCGGTCCAGCCGGTGGGGAACCCGCCGAGCAGCACGCTGGACAGCAGGATGATGAACGACGCCGGGGTGAGCCAGAAGGACAGCGCCTCCAGCCGCGGGAAGGCCATCCGCTTGGAGCCGATCATCAGCGGCATCAGGAAGTTGCCGAACGGCCCGAGCACGACCGACGACATCAGCATCATCATCATCGTGCCGTGCTCGCCGACCACCATGAGGTAGGAGGAGGCACTCATGATGTGGTAGGTCGGCGAGAGCAGCTCGGTCCGGATGGCCATGGCGAACAGGCCGGCCGTGCAGAAGTAGATGATCATCCCGACCAGGTACTGGATGCCGACCACCTTGTGGTCCAGCGAGTACCGGAAGTACCGGGCCACCCCGCCGAAGGCTTCCTCTTCTTCCTCCGCCACCGGGACCGGCTTGCCGAGGATCTGACGGCCGAGGTCGTTGAACACGCCCAGCCCGGCCAGCCAGCCGACCACGGCGATCACGTAGCCGAGCACCAGCGGGAAGTCGTTCATGTCCGACAGGGTGTTCCGCATGTACTCATAGGACAGGAAGTTGCCCAGCCAGTGCCCGATGAAGTAGCCGATGATGGCGCCGAGGATGCCGGTGTGGATGGCCGGCCGCCTCCACCACGGCCGGGCCAGCCGCGGCCCGACCGGCCCGGATCCCGCCGGCTCCTGCGCCGTCGTCCCCGGCTCTATCTCGATGGACATCCGGTCACCTCTCCATCGCAGTGTCGGCCTGGCGATCCGTGCCCGGCGCATCCGGGTTGCTGCGCGACCTGCCGGCCGCTGGGCCGCGGGTCACGGCGTCACCGGGTCGCTCGGCGGGTAGTAGTAGCCGGCGGCGCCGGTGATCCCGTTCGCGATCAGGACCTTGCCCATATTCGGGATCACGGTCGGGTCGTAGGTCGTCGCGTACGGCGGCAGCGCGGCCAGCACGCCCTTGCTCCGCTGGATCTGCTCGTTGGTCCTGGCCCAGGTCTGGAAGGCGGACGGGGTTACCACCCGGCCGGAGTCGAACATGGCCCCGTGCCAGATCCCGCAGAGCTCGCTGCACCGGACGGTGAACCCGCCGAGCTGCTTCGGCGTGGTGTAGGCCACGTTGTCCACGCCCGGGTTCGCGTCAGCTTTCACCGCGAGCTGGTAGGCCCAGAAGCTGTGGATCACGTCCAGCGAGGTGACGTGGAACGCCACCGGCCGGTTCACCGGGAGCACCAGCTGGGTGGTCTCCATCCCGCCGAACTGCGGGTAGCGGTAGGTGAACTGCCACTGCTGGCCAATGACCTGCACCTGCAGCAGGTTGTGGCCGGACGGTTTCCAGACCGGGGCCGGCCCCTCGCCCGCGCCCGCGCCCGCCGGGACGATCAGTTCCACGGTGCCGAACACGAAGGCGGCCAGGACGATCACGGCGGTGGCGGCGATCCAGGTGGCCTGCAGCCCGGTGTGCCCGAAGATCGGCGGCCCGTCATCGTCGTCACCGTCCCGGTGCCGCCAGTTGACCAGGGTGTAGCCGAAGTAGGTCCACACGAAGATCATTACCGGCGCAGCGGCCAGGCCCAGCACCGTGATGTCGAACTGCTGATGCTCAGCGGACTCCGACATCCGGCCCGGGGGCATATGGGGGTACCAGACGAACCAGATGAGCAGGTCGGCGACGAGGGCCAGGACGATCCAGATCAGGAAGATCCGCAGACCGTGGTTCGGCTCAGCTCTTCCTCTGGCCCGCCGGGGGCCGCCGGGGCCTGGGACTCGGCCATCAGGCTGACACCTCCATGTTGCCCATCATGTAACCGAGCGTCTGCATCGGGCCGCCGTTGCCGTCCAGGAACCCGCCACCGCAGGGGATGAAGCACTGCCAGCGGAAGGTGCCGGTGGTCTGCGGAGTCATGAAGCTGAACTTGACCATCGAATGCGGTCCCTCGGTGCAGGGCGAATCGGTGCAGCCGTCCTTGTTGAAGAGCGCCGTGATAGGCGAGGCGATCGGCACGAACAGGTGCAGGCTGGGGATGGCGAAGGTATGGCCCACGCTGCAGTCCGACCAGGTATTGCGGACCGAGGATCTGCGGGGCGGCCCGAGCGGCTGGCCCACGGTCTTGAACTGCTGCACCGACATCCTGTTGCCGACGGTGCCCTGGACCAGGCTCCAGAAGTTGTTGCGGGGCGGGGTGCAGCCGTCGTAGCCCAGGATCGTCATGTTTACCCGGGTGTTCTTCGGCACCGAGAACAGCGTGGTGTGCACCCAGGCTTTGGTCTTCGGGTCCTGCACGAAGTAGCTCACCCAGTCGGGCTCGCGAAGTTGTTCTGCGGGTCCTCCTGGAGGACCACGTTCACGACTCCCCCGGACGCCGCGGATGTGTAGTTCACCACTGGCAGGCTGCTGCCCAGGTAGTGGATGACGATGAAGACCGCACCGGCGACCACGGCGGCGAACGCCACCAGAAGGGTCACGATACGGGCCGGCAGAGACACCAGTCACCACCTCGCTTCTTCGCGGCGCCTCGCGCACACGACTGGGCCGGCCGCAATGTCCCAGAACTTGCGGGCCGGAGGTCTCGTCTGGTCCTGATCTTGCGATCGTTCGCCTTGCTCGGCAACCAGGCGGCCCTGAATGACGAAATTGTCATGATCAGGGCGTCTCGTCCGGGTACTTTCCCCTCTGGCCGGCATCCTCGATTACATTACGTCCTCGACCACTGAACTGATTGTTACCGCTTAGGGCTCCTGCAACACCTCTGATCACAGAACGGGTGCTGCAATGGTTTGCCAACTGCCTCTAGGGTTGACCGCACCCCTCCAGGCGGTACATCCTCGGCGGAGGGGATCGTCCAGGCGGTGGCCTGCCACCGCTCCGCGCTGACGCGTCGCCCATATAGCCCATGCAACGTAACCCACCTGCGAAGACGGCTCCCCTGCCGGGGGCATATCCCACGGCGGCGCGGCTCCTCGTCGTTGATGACGAGCCGCAGATCCGGGAGTTCATCGCCCGCGCCCTGACGGCCGCCGGCTATGCAATCGATTTCGCGGGATCGGGTAAAGAAGGCCTTATCCAGGCCACGGCCGGCGATTATGACCTGGTCATCCTGGACCTGGTCATGCCGGACATGGACGGGCGGGAGATCCTCGCCCGGCTCCGCCACGAGCGGCCCGACCAGGCCGTCCTCGTCCTCTCGTGCCTGGCCGACGTCACCACTAAGGTGGATTGCCTCGAATTGGGGGCCCAGGACTACCTGACCAAGCCGTTCTCCCTGGCCGAACTGCTGGCCCGGGTGCGGGTCAGGCTCCGCGACGACGGCCACCCGGTGAACGAGGTCCTGAGGTCAGGAGAGCTCGTGCTTGATTTCGGCCGGCTGGAAGCCAGCATCGGGCATGGCCCGGTGCCGCTCACCCGCCTGGAGTTCCTGCTGCTCCGTGAGCTCATGGAGCACCCCGGGGCAGTCGGTTCCCAAAGGGCAGCTGCTCGCCTCGGTGTGGGGGTACGACTTCGATCCCGGGCTCCAACGTGGTCGACGTCTGCGTCCGCCGCCTCCGCTCGAAACTCGGTTTCGACCTGATCAAGACGGTGCGTGGTGAGGGATACCAGCTCACCGCGTAGAGACGCGACGGCCGGTGGCTCCGGCTGCGCCAGCACGCGCCCGGCCGGGCCATCGCCCCGGAGCCGTCGCCCGCCAGCGGCTCCGCTGGACGTCACGCCCCTGAGGCCGCGGCCCCGGTCTCCGGCGGGGCTGTGGCACTCGCTCCCGGCCGGGCTGGCCTTCACCCGGGGGCGACCCGCCGCGCCACCGCGCGGGCCGCCCGGGACCGCGGCAACTTCAGCTGGCCGTGGCGGGTCGCCTGGGTCGACGTGGCGTGGGCCCTGTTCTCCGTGGCGAACCTGCTCGCCATCCTGGTGTTCTCGCACTGGGAGACGGTCCCGTTCCACTTCATCTGGATCAGCCTGACGCTGCTCTACGGGTTCCGGGTCTGGGCGACCCGGCCGACGCTGTGGGTGCTCACCGTGGTCATGGGGACCACGTTCGCCGCGATCAGCTGGGACGTCTACCGGGGCGCCCAGTCCGTGGACGAGCTCAACGAGGTCCCGCTGATGGCCATCATGTTCTGGCTGATGGTGTGGCACGCCCAGCGCAGGCTGGACGCGGACCACGAGCGGGACCTGGTCAGCGACGAGAACGCGCGGCTGCTGGCCACCCAGCGCCGGTTCCTGCAGGACGCCTCGCACCAGCTGCGCACGCCCATCACGATCGCGCTCGGCCATGCCGAACTGCTGGCCCGGGAACTCACCGACCGGACCGAGCACCGGGACATCCAGGTGGTGGTGGGCGAGCTGACCCGGCTGCGGCGCCTCGGCGAGCGGCTGCTGGTCATCGCGGCCTCCGAGGACCCGGACTTCCTCCGCCCGGAGCCGGTCGCCCTGGACGGGTTCACCATGGACGTCATCCGGCGCTGGCGGCCGACCGCCGACCGGCAGTGGCAGGTCGGCCAGCTGGACGCGGTCACGGTCGATGCCGACCGGGAACGGCTCGGCCTCGCGGTGGACGCGCTGCTGGAAAACGCCGTCCGGCACACCGGCAGCGGCGACATGATCCAGCTGTCGGTGCTGGTGAACGCCCCCGGCCTGCCGGTGCGTATGATCGTCGCGGATACTGGCGAGGGGATCGCGCCCAGCGAGCTCGAGCACATCTTCGACCGGTTCCGGACCGGCTCGCCGCCGGGACCGGCCGGGCACCACGGGGGACGGCAGCACGGGAACCGGGTCCAAGGGCACCGGGCTGGGCCTGGCCCTCGTGCGGGCGGTGGCCCACGCGCACGGCGGCGACGTGCGGTGCGCAGTACCCCCGGCGTTGGCACCGAGTTCGAGCTGGTCCTGCCGGCCCCGGCGGTCAGCGCCGGGACGCTGTACCCGGTCCTCCCGCTGAGCTGGTCCAGCAGCCCCCCGGAGCCCGAGCCGGACCGGACGCTGAAGGACAACCCATGGCCGAGCAGGAACCGATGACCCAGGACCCCACGAACACGCAGGGGCACGGCGAGCCCGGGCGCCAGCCGCCCGCCGACCCCCCGCCGCAGGTCCGGCCCGGGCGCCGGGCGCGGCTGGTTCGGCGGGCTCAGCCGGGTCCGCAAACTGATCCTGACCTGGTCGGCCTCGGTGCTGGCGGTGGTGATCGCGCTGCTCGCCATCGGCGCCACGTCCAGCGGGACAGCCGAAGCACGCGCCCCCGCCCCGCGCCCCGGCGTTCACCCTCGCCCAGCTCGGGCACCCGGGCCAGCACATCTCGCTGGCCCAGTACGCCGGCCACCCGCTGATCCTGAACTTCTTCGCGTCCTGGTGCGAGCCATGCCAGCGGGAGACCCCGCTGATCGCGCGGTTCTACCGCAGTCACCGGCGCAGCGTCATCATCGTGGGCATCGACGTCAACGACAGCACCTCGGCCGGGCTGGCGTTCGCCCGGAAGATGGGCGTGGCCTACCCGGTCGCGTCCGACCCGGCGCCGATGACCATGGCGCTGTCGTACGGGGTGACGGCGCTGCCGCAGACGTTCTTCCTCAACCCGCAGCACCGCATCGTCAAGCGGGTGATCCGGGCGGTCACCCTGACCGACCTGCGCAGCGGGGTAGCCCTCATGACCAAGCAGAGCGCACGGAGCTGAGCTGAGTGGACGTCCCGACCCGCACCGACCCGCCGTATGTCCCGATCCGGACCAGCCGGTGGGCCCCGCACCAGAAGACCCCGCGGTGGCTGCTGCTGGCCGGCGTGCTGATCGTGGTGGGCATCGTC
>CAWAES010000011.1:0-249224 GCA_963781085.1 uncultured Actinomycetes bacterium | reverse complement strand
CCTGGCCGTGCCCACCTGACCCCGGTCGAGATGGCCACGTCCCAATCGATCATCTGCCCGCTGCTCACCCCTCCACCGTACGTGCTCGGGGGGCCCGTGGGAGCCCGGTGGCCCGTGGTTCCCTGACTGGGGCCGTAGTTCACCGGCTGCGGCAGCCGCACCCAGCCAGCGCCGAGGCCATCCGGTCGAGCCCGTCCGCGGCCTTCCCGAGGCTCGCGGCCGGCACCTGGTCGGTCATGAACGCGAAGGCCAGCAGCCGTCCGCTGGCGTCGTAGACCAGCCCGGCCAGGGTGGCCACGCTGCTCAGGTTGCCGGTCTTGGCCCGGACCAGGCCGCGGGAGCGGGCGGTAAATCCGCTGAAGACGCTCTGCCCGGGGGCCAGCGTGCCGGAGAAGCCGGCCACCGGCATGCCGGTGATGGCGGCCCGCAGGCGGCCCCGGGTGCCCGCCGACGCCAGGCTGACCAGGCGGGCCAGCGTGGCCGGGGCGATCCGGTCCTGCGGAGACAGGCCTGAGCCGTCGACCAGGTGAATCCCGCCGGCCACGCCGAGCCGGCGCGCGACGGCCGTGACGGACGCGGCGGCGCCGCTGAACGAGGCTGGCCGCCCCTCGCGCAGCGCGACCTGGCGGGCCAGGTTCTCGGCGATCACGTTGTTGCTCTCGCGCAGCATCCAGCCGACGATCGCCGACAGCGGTGGTGAGGAGACCGACGCGACGGTGGCCGCGTGCGGGGCCGCTTTCTGCTGGCCGCCCGGGCCGGTGACGCGGATCCCGTCGGCGCTGAGGAAGGCCGCGAAGTCCTGGGCCGCCTGCCCGGCGGGGTCGGCCGACCGGGGCCGGAAGTTACCCGGATCGTCCGCGTCCTGGGGCGCGCCACCCGGGGTCAGCCGGCCCTGGTCTGCCTCGAGCGAGGTGATCGCGGTGACGTTGCCGGTGGTGACGTAGGCCGCCGGCCACCCCGGCGCCAGCGGCGGCCCGGTGAACAGGGAGGCGTCGTAGCTCATCCGGACCGAGTGGCGCCCCTGGGCGCGCAGCGCCCGCGCGGTGGCGGTGGCCAGCGCCTTGAGGGTGGCCGGCCGGGGATAGTCCGACGCGGGGGCCGGGCCTGCGGCCAGGGTCGGATCCCCTCCGCCGACCAGCACGATCGACCCGGGCGACGCACCCGAGACCACCCGCGTGCTGAACCGGGCCGAGGGGCCGAGCACGTCGAGCGCGGCGATCGCGGTCACCAGCTTGGTCGTGGAGGCCGGCTGGATCAGGGTCGTGGCCCCCTGGGCGAACAGCACCTTCCCGGTCGCGGGGTCGACGACCTCGGCGCCGGCCTGCTTGCCGAGCACGCGGGAGCCGAGAGTCCCGGACAGTGCCGTGGACAGGCCGCGCCTGGTGGGCAGCGGGGCGGAGGAGCGGGCGCCCGGCAGTACCTGGCTGGCGGCCGCGGGCGGGTGGCTGGCGACCCGGGGGATGTTCCAGAGGGCCAGGCGGGCGGGCATCAAGGTGGCGACGGCCACGCCGGCGGCCAGGGTAAAGGCGCTCATCAGGGCGAGCGTGACGACCACGGTGGCCCTCAGCCGCTGGGACTGGGGCCTGCTGGCCTGGGGCCGGTTCGGCCGAGTCTGGCTCGGCAGTGCCCGGTTCGCCAACACCGATCCCCTCACGAGATGCTTAGACTCCGGAAGCGGGGACCCATCCGACACCAGTCCCCGTGAGCCAGGAAGGCAGCCTGGGACACGTCCAGGCACCGGAGTCAACCACCTTCACGGCCAGGGAGCGACATCGTGCAATTCGATGTAGTCATCGAAATCCCCAAAGGGCAACGGAACAAGTATGAGATGGACCATGAGACCGGCCGCCTCCGGCTGGACCGGATGCTGTTCACCTCGACCCGCTACCCCTCGGACTACGGATACGTCGAGGACACCCTGGCCGACGACGGGGATCCGCTCGACGCGCTCGTGTTGCTGGAAGAGCCCACCTTCCCGGGATGCCTGATCCGCTGCCGGGCCATCGGGATGTTCCGGATGCGGGACGAGAAGGGCCTGGACGACAAGATCCTGTGCGTGGCGGCGACCGACCCCCGGATGTCCGGCCTGGCCGACATCGACGACGTCAATGAGTTCGACCTGCTGGAAATCCAGCACTTCTTCGAGGTCTACAAGGCCCTGGAGCCGGGCAAGGAGGTCGAGATCGGCGGCTGGATCGGCCGGGCGGAGGCGGAAAAAGAAATCGAGACCTGCCGCCTGCGGCTGCTGGAATCCGAAGAGTAACCGGCCAGGCCGCAGGCCCGCCGGGGCCACGGGTCTCCGCGTTACGGGCATGACCTGGCCGGGCCCGCTCGCGAGCAGGCCCTGTGATGCGCGACACTGTGCATATAACGTGCACAAGGAGGCACCCGTGGAACATGCGGAGGACGTTCTCAGCCGGGCGCCGCTGTTTGAGGCACTCGATGACGAGGGCGCCAAAGCACTGCGGTCCCTGGTGACAGACCTCGATCTTGTCCGGGCAGAACGGCTGTTCGACGAAGGCGATTCCGGGGACCGGCTCTACGTGGTACTCGAAGGCAAGATCAAACTGACTCGCGCCGCCCCGGACGGGCGGGAGAACCTGCTCAGCGTGCTCGGCCCGGGTGAGATGTTCGGCGAGCTTTCCCTGTTCGACCCGCGCCCGCGGACCTCGAGCGCCGTCGCGGTCACCGATACCCGGCTGGCCGCCCTGGCCCACGACGAACTGCTGGACTGGCTGACCGGGCGCCCCGAGGTGTCCCTGCACCTGCTGCGGGCCCTGGCCCAGCGGCTGCGCCGGGCCAACGACGTCATGGCCGACCTGGTGTTCACCGACGTGCCCGGCCGGGTGGCCAAAGCCCTGCTCGACCTCGCGGACCGCTTCGGCGAGCAGACCCCGGAAGGGCTCCAGGTCCACCACGACCTCACCCAGGAAGAGCTGGCCCAGCTGGTCGGGGCGTCCCGGGAGACGGTGAACAAGGCGCTGGCCGACTTCGCCGCCCGGGGCTGGCTGACCTTGTCGGCCAAGTCCGTGCTGATCATTGACGCGGACCGGCTGGCCAAGCGGGCCCACTGATGAGCGGGCGCTTGACTGGCCGCCCCTGATCTAGCCCGCGCTGATTTTGCCAGCCCTGATTAGCCAGCACCGATTAGCCAGCACCGATTAGCCAGCACCGAGGGGTCAGGGGCTGACCCCCGGGGGCAGTTCTCCCTGGCTGGCCAGGTAGTCAAGCTGCGCCCGGACCGACCACCGGGCGAAGGGCCAGAGGCTGCGGTCCACGTCCGCGTAGACGCGGGCGACGATCTCCTCGCCGGTCCGGTCCCCGGCCGCGAGGGCGGCGCGGATCTCGGCGAGCCGCTCCCGGCGGTGCGAGATGTAGAAATCGAGCACGCCGGCCGGGTCGGCGAGCAGCGGCCCATGACCCGGCAGCAGCCTGCTCAGCCGCTGTTCGTCGGCGAGGGCCCGGAGCCGGTCCAGGGTAGCCAGGTAGTCGGCCAGGCTGCCGTCCTCAGCGATCACCGTGGTGCCCCGGCCCAGCACCGTGTCGCCGGTGAGCAGGGCCTCGTCGGCAGGCAGCAGCAGGCAGACCGAGTCGGCCGTGTGCCCGGGCGACGCCACCACCCGCAGCTCACAGCCCGCCTCCGTGAGCACGTCGCCCGGCCCCAGCCCGCCGTCGGCCGTCTCGCGGCTGCGGACCCGGCTCTCGTCCGGCCCCCGCCGCAGTGCCGGGTCCACGGCCCTGACCGGTGCCCCGGTCAGGGCGGCCAGCCGGGCGGCCCCCGCCGAGTGGTCCAGGTGCCCGTGGGTGAGCAGGATGCGGCCGATCCGCTGGCCCGCCGCGGCGGCCAGGTCCCGGACCCGCCCCAGGTGTGCCTCGTCGTCCGGCCCGGGGTCCACGACCATGGCCACGGCCGACCCCGGCTCGGCGATCAGCCAGGTGTTGGTTCCGTTCAGGGTCATCGGTCCGGGATTCGGGGCGAGGACGCAGCGGGCCCGCGCGGTGCCCGAGCCGTCGATGGGCGCGGAAGACGGGACGCCGGTCACAGGGGGTACTCCACGTCCAGGTCTGCGGTCAGCCACAGGGTGTCTCCGGCCTCGACGACCTGTGGCGTCACCGGGCGGAGATCGCGGGTGGCCTGCAGCGCCGCGTCTACCTGCCCGTACGCGCCCACCTCGGCCAGGCACACCGCGGTCGGCGGCATCAGACGCAGCTCACGCTGGCGCGCGGCCCGGATCGCCGCGTCCGGCTGCCACCAGGCCACCTCGTCGGCCTCACCACCGACGTGCCTGGTCCGCTGGCCAGCCGGGATGGCGGCGAGGAAGAACCTGGTGTCATACCGGCGGGGCTCGGCGGCGGGGGTGATCCAGCGCGCCCAGGGGCGCAGCAGGTCCGAGCGCAGCACCAGACCGCGGCGGCCGAGGAAGCCGGCCAGGGACAGCGAATGGTCCAGGAGGGCCTGCCGGTCCGCCTCCCAGTCCGGGCCGCTGGTGTCCGCGACCACCGTGCTGGCGGTCGGGCCGGCCAGCAGCACGCCGGACTCCTCGAACGTCTCCCGGACCGCGGCACACACCAGCGCCCGGGCCACGTCGGCGCGTGCGTCCAGGTCCCGGCCCCATTCCGCCGGTTCGGGCCCGGCCCAGGCCAGTCCCTCCTCGGCGTCCCGGGGATCCACGGACCCGCCGGGGAAGACGGACGCACCGGGCGCGAACGCCATGGACCGCACGCGGCGCAGCAGGTAGACCTCGATGCCGGGCCGTCCAGGCTGGTTCGCCGCCACCGGCCGGAGCAGGAGCACCGAGGCGGCGTCGCGGGGGTTCACCGGCGGCTTCCGGCCGCTCAGGACGTCGCGGGCCTGCTCGGACAGTGCAGGGGGCAGGCGCAAGATCGCGTGGTCCGGCGGAGCCGGGCGGCCCGGCTCACCACTGGCCGGGCGCACCACTGGCCGGCTCGACCACTGGCCGGCTGCACCACCGGCCGGCTCACCACCGGCCGGCGCACGGCCGGCTGGCACGGCCCCGGCCGGGTCAGGCACGCGGGGCGTCCCCGACCTCGGCGATCAGCTCGACTTCGACGGGAGTGTCGAGCGGGAGGACCGCCATCCCGACCGCGCTGCGGGCGTGCCGCCCCGCGTCCCCGAACACTTCCAGGAGCAACTCGCTGGCCCCATTGATGACCTGGGCCTGCTGGGTGAAGTCGGGCGCGCTGGCCACGAACCCGGTGACCTTGACCACCCGGATCACAGCCGACAGGCCGCCCGATACCGACGCCAGCGCGGCCAGTGCGTTCAGCGCGCAGATCCGGGCGAGCGCGGCGGCTTCCGCCACGCTGACCTCGGCGCCGACCTTCCCGGTCATCTGCAGCGCTCCGTCGACCATCGGGAGCTGGCCCGAGGTGTAGACGTAGGCACCGGTGCGCACGGCGGGCACGTAGGCGGCTAGCGGCGGGGTCACCACCGGGAGCGCCAGGCCCAGGGCGGCGAGCCGCTCCTCAGGGGAACTGCCTGCCGGAGTCGTCCCAGCCGTCATGACTCCCCCTTGGCCCGCTTCATGTAAGCCACCAGCTGCTCGGGGTTGGGGCCCGGCACCAGCGCCACAAGCTCCCAGCCGTCGTCGCCCCAGTTGTCCAGGATCTGCTTGGTTGCGTGCACCAGCAACGGCACTGTCGCGTACTCCCACTTTTGCATGGCGCCACCCTAGCGGGCAGGGCGCCGGACCTCAGGCTGGCGTCAGCCGGAGCCGCGGTCAGCCGGGAGTTCCGCGGTCAGCCCGGAACAGCTCCGCCGCCAGCCAGGAAGCCCCGCCGGCACAAGAGCTCGCCGTCAGCCGCTCGCTAGGGCCTCCTGCCGTTCGGGGTTTCCTGCCCGTCAGCCGGGGGTGTCCCCACGGTGCCGGGGGCGACAGTTCCGGGAGTAGTGCTTTCCGGGGCGGGCGCGGCCTCCGGGACGGGCGGGATGGCTCCCTCGGGGACCGGCGGGATGGCCGCCTCGTCCAGCTCCGGTACGGGCGCCTCGGGAATCTCCGGGAGCGGGGCGTTGACGATCTCCGCGAGGGGCGCGTCGGCGATCCCGGGCGTCTCTTCGGCCCCTCCGACCTCGGCCTCGGCCTCGGCCGCCGCGAGCTCAGCGTCCCCGGTGTCGGTCGGCGGCGGCGCCACCGCCGCTGACTCGGCCGCCCCGGGCGCGACCCGGTCGAAGAACCGGAGCAACTCGACCGGCACCGGCATGACCAGAGTGCTGTTCTTCTCGGCAGCAACCTCGACCACGGTCTGCAGCAGCCGGAGCTGAAGCGCGGCCGGGTCACGGGCCATCACGTTGGCCGCCGCGGCGAGCCGCTTGGAGGCCTGGTACTCACCGTCGGCGGAGATGATCCTGGCCCGCCGTTCCCGCTCGGCCTCAGCCTGGCGGGACATGGAGCGCTTCATCCCCTCGGGCAGGTTCACGTCCTTGAGCTCGACCCGCTCCACCCGGATGCCCCAGGGTCCCTCGGTCGGCTCGTCGATGATCCGGCGCAGTTCCCGGTTGACGGTGTCCCGCTCGGCGAGCAGCTGGTCCATCTCGGACTGGCCGATGATGGACCGCAACGAGGTCTGGGCCTGCTGCGACACAGCGAACATGTAGTTCTGGACGTTCACGACCGCCTTGATGGGGTCGATGACCCGGAAGTAGACCACAGCGTCCACCCGGACGCTGACGTTGTCCCTGGTGATGCCCTCCTGGGCCGGGACCGCCATGGCGATGATCTGCATGTTGACCTTCTGCATGCGGTCGCCGACCGGCCGCAGGATGGTCAGTCCCGGACCCCGGGTGCCGGGCAGGACCCGGCCGAACCGGAACACGATGCCCTGCTCGTACTGCTGTACGACCCGGAGCGAGCGGCCGACCACTGTCACGCCGGCCAAGATGATCAGCACCACTATGACAATCAGGGCTGCGACCATCGGACACACCTCTTCTCATCGCTGAGGTCCCCCGCCGTCTGGCCCTTCGAGCCCCAGCCTAGTAACAAACGGGACGCGCGACACTAACCCCCCGCCGCGGCCCGCCGGACTCCCCGGCCACGGCCCGCCAGACCCCCCGCCGCGGCCCGCCGGACCCCCCGGCCACGGCCCGCCGAAGCCGGGCATCGCCACCCCGGCGAGCCCCGCGGCCCCCCGGCGAGCGGAGTATCTGGTGCCCGGGCGGCGATAGCCTCCTGTGGGTGAGGTCGCGGGACACAGACTGGGAAGGTGTCCGGCTGCACGTTGTCAC
Source organism: uncultured Actinomycetes bacterium (assembly GCA_963781085.1). Lineage (GTDB taxonomy): Bacteria > Actinomycetota > Actinomycetes > Streptosporangiales > Streptosporangiaceae > RYN-230. Next base: position 241,978 of record CAWAES010000011.1, on the reverse strand, counting down.
CGGCAAGGGCGGGACGGGCAAGACGACGGTAGCCGGGGCACTGGCCATCGCGCTGGCGGCCGGGGGCCGCCGGGTGCTGCTGATGGAGGTCGAGGGACGCCAGGGCATCGCCCGCCTGTTCGACTCCCCGCCGTTGCCCTACGCGGAGCGGCGGGTCGCGGTAGCCCCGGGCACCCCCACACAGCCCGGCGGGGAGGTGGAAGGGCTCGCCGCCGACCCCGAGGCCGCCCTGATCGAGTACCTGGAGATGTTCTACAACCTCCGGCACGCTGGGACCGCCCTGACCCGCCTGGGCGTGGTCAACTTCGCCACCACCATCGCCCCCGGCCTGCGCGACGTGCTGCTGACCGGCAAGGCCGTCGAGGCCACCCGGCGCCGGTCCGGGGGACGGCTCTACTACGACGCGGTGGTCATGGACGCGCCGCCCACCGGGCGGATCGGCAACTTCCTGAACGTGGCCACCGAGATATCGGGCCTGGCCAAGGTGGGTCCGATCCGCGGCCACGCCGACACCGTGCAGAGCGTCATCAAATCCCCGCAGACCGCCGTGCATTTCGTGACGGTCCTGGAGGAGATGCCGGTCCAGGAGACCCTGGACGGTGTGGCCGAGCTGCGCGGGCTGGCCCAGGGCGGTCTCCAGCTCGGCGGGATCATGATCAACATGGTCCGCCCCGTGGACCTGACCGAGGAGCAGTTGCAGGCGGCGGCCAGCGGCGCCCTGGACGAGCACGAGCTCGATCTGGGCCTGAAGGCGGCGGGCATCGAGGACCTCCGGGGACTGGCCGCCAGCCTGACCGCGGAGCTGACCGAGCACGCCCGTGAGGAGCTGGCCCAGCGGGCCCAGCGGGCCCGGCTGGCCGACGCCGGGCAGCCGTGTTACGACCTGCCGCTGATCACTGACCAGATGGACCTGGCCGGGCTGTACCGGCTGGCCGCGGCCCTGCGTGAGCAGGGAGCAGCCTGAGCGATGCGAACAGACAAGCAGGGAGCAGCCTGACATGCGACCAGGGCCAGCCCTAGAAGTGGACCGGCTGCTCGATGATCCGCGGACCCGGATCATCGTCTGCTGTGGCTCGGGTGGAGTCGGCAAGACCACGACCGCCGCGGCGCTGGGCCTGCGCGCCGCCGAGCGGGGCAGGCACGCGGTCGTGCTCACCGTGGACCCGGCCCGGCGCCTCGCGCAGTCGATGGGCCTGTCGTCACTGGACAACACGCCGCGGCCCGTCCCGGACGCGGCCGGCGAGTCGGGCGGAACCCTGCACGCGATGATGCTGGACATGAAGCGGACCTTCGACGAGATCGTCGAAGCGCACTCCGACCCGGACCGGGCCGCGCAGATCCTGGCCAACCCGTTCTACCAGTCGCTGTCGTCGAGCTTCGCCGGCACGCAGGAGTACATGGCCATGGAGAAACTGGGCCAGCTACGCCGGGCGGACGAGTGGGACCTGATCGTGGTGGACACGCCGCCGAGCCGGTCGGCGCTCGACTTCCTCGACGCCCCGCAGCGGCTGGGCCGGTTCCTCGACGGACGGCTGATCCGGCTGCTGGGCGCGCCGACCAAGGCGGGCGGCCGGGCGTACCTGAAGTTCATGACGGCCGGCTTGACCATGGTGACCGGCGTGATCACCAAGATCATCGGCGTCCAGATGCTCCGCGACGTGCAGACCTTCATCGCGGCCTTCGACACCATGTTCGGCGGGTTCCGTGAGCGGGCCGACGACACCTACCGGCTGCTCCAGGCGCCCGGCACCGCGTTCCTGGTCATCGCCACCCCCGAGCCGGACGCCCTGCGTGAGGCGTCGTACTTCGTGGACCGGCTGTCCTCGGACCAGATGCCGCTGGCCGGCCTGATCGTCAACCGGGTGCACCGATCGCCAGCCGCCGGGCTGTCGGCCGCCCGCAGCCTGGCCGCGGCCGAGGTGCTGCAACCAGTTCCTGGGCATGACGACGGTCCCCTGGGCCGGGGTGAAAACGGCCCGGGGGACGACGGCCAGCCAGCCGGGGACGGCCTGGCTGGCCCCGAAGCGGGAGCCCGCGACCTGCGCGGGACTCCCGCTGCGGCTGCGACCATGTCACGTCATCCGCTCACCGCGACCGCCCTGCGCTTGCACGCAGAGCGGATGCAGCTGGCTGAGCGGGAGCGTCGGCTGGAAGAAAGCTTCTCAGCAGCTCACCCGGCGATCCCGATGGTCGAGGTCCTCGCGCAGCCAGAGGACGTCCATGACCTCGATGGCCTGCGCTCGGTGGGGGAGGAACTCGCCCGGGGGGTGAGGCTCAGCTAGCGACGCTGCTCGCTGAGCGATTTCATCCGGCTTGCCGTCAGCTAGCAACCAGTTCATCGTCCGAGGTGCGCTCGTACTGGTTGCGAGCGTGCTCCAGCAGTTCCCGCCACGACGTCACGTCGGGGCGGCGGCGGAGCAAAGCCCGGCGCTCACGTTCGGTCATGCCGCCCCAGACGCCGAACTCGATGCGGTTGTCCAGCGCATCGGCCAGGCATTCGGTGCGGACGGTGCAGCCGCGGCAGATCAGCTTGGCCCGGTTTTGCGCCGCACCCTGGACGAATAGCTCGTCAGGGTCCGTTCCCTTGCATGCGGCGCGGGCGGTCCAGTCTGTGATCCACATGTGGCCCACTCCTCCTGATCGTCACGGCCCGGGAGGTCGTCACGCCGGATGGCGTTCACCTGCGGTCCAGGGGCAGACGTTTTCACGCCTGTTTCCGTTGTCGGTGTTGCGGAAAAGTAACTTACGGAAGATCAGGGGGTTAGCGCCAGAGCCCGTTGGGCCCATTTCGCGCATAGTCCGCCTGGGCCATACCATGCTTGCCGAGTCATTACCGTTCCGCGTGGCAGGCTAGCCTCTCGCGACCGGACCTGTTACGCAAGCCGCAAGGGATACCCTGAGGACCGTGTTCACAACCAGAGCCCTCGCGAAGGTCGGCATCGGCGCGCGCGTCATCCTGTACGCCGTGGTCGCTGGCCTGCTCGCGGGAGGCCTGGCGATCCCGGCGGTGGGCGCGGTCGGGCTCGTGACCCGCAACCAGACGAACGACTTCAACACCATGAAGGCCGGGGCCATCGGCCAGCTGCCGGTGCGCTCCGAAATCCTGGACAGCAAGGGCCGCCTGCTGGCGTACTTCTACCCGCGGGGCATCGACCGGGAGCCGGTCACGTTCGACCAGATCTCGCCCATAATGCGCAGGGCCATCGTGGCCATCGAGGACTCCCGGTTCTACCAGCACGGAGCCATCGACGTCCGCGGCACGATCCGGGCCGTCGTCTACGACCTCGAGCACAAGCAGGTCCAGGGCGGATCCACGCTCACCCAGCAGTACGTGAAGAACGCGCTCATCCTGACCGCGCCGAACCCCCAGATGGCCAAGCAGGCCACCTCGGAGACGCTGAGCCGCAAGATCAAGGAACTGCGGCTGGCTATCGACGTCGAGGGGAAGATGACGAAGGAACAGATCCTGGCGGGCTACCTCAACGCCGCGTTCTTCGGCACCTTCTACGGCAACCAGGCGGTCGGGGTCGGAGCGGCCGCCGAGCGCTACTTCGACACCACCGCGGCCAAGCTGACCTTGCCGCAGGCAGCCATGCTGGCCGGGATGGTGGAGAACCCGTCGCTCGACAATCCCGTCACCAACCCGTCGGCGGTGATCAAGCGGCGCAACGTGGTGCTGGCCCGGATGGCCCAGCTGAAGATCATCACCCAGGCCCAGGCGGTGGCCGCCGGCAAGCAGGGACTCGGCCTGCACCTGTCCCCGCTGCAGACCGGCTGCACCAGCGCCTCGGCCAAGAGCGCCGCGTTCTTCTGTGACTACGTGGTCTCGGTGCTGAAGCAGAACAAAGCCTTCTCCCAGGCCTGGAACACCCTGAACACCACCGGGGGCCTGAAGATCTACACCACGCTGAGCCGGCAGGACCAGCGCGCCGCCAAGCAAGCGGTGAACTACATGGTGCCGCAGCCGCCCAACGGGGTTAACCCAGGTGGTAACGCGGACTCCGAGGTCCTTATCCAGCCCGGCTCCGGGCGCGTCCTGGCCATCGCCAACGACCGGTCCTACGGCTTCGGGAAGCACCAGACCACCGTGGACTACGCGGTGAACACCCCGTACGACGGCGGGGTGGGCGTGCAGACCGGCTCCTCGTCCAAGCTGTTCACCCTGATCACCGCCCTGGAGCAGGGCGTGCCGTTCGGGTTCCCGCAGACCGTGCCGGCGGCCACAACGCTGACCGGGTTCACCAACTGCAAGGGCGGCCCGACCGGGCCCTGGCACGTGATCAACGACTCACCCTCGGAAAAGGGCGGGTTCAGCCTGTACAACGCCACCGCCCAGTCGGTGAACATCTACTTCGGCATGCTGGAGCGCAAGGTCGGCCTGTGCAACGTGGTCAAGACGGCCGACGCGCTGGGCGTGACCCGGGCCGACGGCAAGTCGCTGCTGAAGTGGGACCACGGCCAGGTGCCCGCCGACGACCTCCCGTCGTTCACCCTCGGCTCGGTCAACGTGTCCCCGATGAGCATGGCCGCGGCCTACGCGACCGTCGCCGCCCGCGGCGTGTACTGCACGCCGATCGCCGTGGCCAAGATCATCAGCCAGACCGGGGCCCGGCTGCCAGTCCAGAAGGCGAACTGCCACCAGGCCATCCCCACCGGGGTCGCCGACGCGGCCAGTTACGTCCTGCAGAGCGTGCTGACCGTCGGGACCGCGGCGGGCCTGGGCATCGGGCGGCCCGCGGCGGGCAAGACGGGCACGTCGGACAACTTCGACTTCGCCGCGTTCGGTGGCTACACCCCCGACCTGGCCGGCTACGTGTCCACGTTCAACCCGGTGGACCCGGTCAAGTTCCCGATGTCCGGCACCGGCTCCTGCTACCGGGCCGGCTGCCCGGGCGAGATGTTCGGCGCCGACGCGCCCGCACACACCTGGCAGATGACGTTCCTGCACGCGCACCTGGCCAATCCCGCCCCCGGCTTCGTCATGGCTGACATCCCCGGCGAGCTCTGGTCGATGGGCACCGGCGTGAACAACCCGGCCCCGCCGAAGAAGCCCGGCAAGGGCGGCAACGGACACGGCCCCGGCTCGGGCGGAGGCGGCGGCGGCGGTAACGGCGGTGGCCCAGGCCCAGGCCCCGGCGGAGGCGGCCCCGGCAACGGCGGAGGCAACGGCGGAGGCAATGGAGGCGGCAACGGAGGCGGCAACGGCAACGGAGGCGGGCCGCCCTCTAACTAGCGGCGCGCCTCCCGGAACCGGGGAGCGGGACCGGCGGAAGCCCGTTAGAGCGGATTTTGCGGTCTGACCGGGTGAGCAGTCCCTGGCTAGTCCTGGCTGGCCAGCTGGCGGCGGACCTCGGCGGCGACCCGCCCGCCGTCCGCGCGCCCCGCGGTCTGCGGGGTGACCGCCTTCATGACCTGGCCCATGGCCTTCATGCCGCTAGCCCCGGTCTGCTGGATGCCTGCCGTCACGATCGCGGCGATCTCGTCGTCACCCAGCTGGGCCGGGAGATAGCCGTCGAGCACCTCCCCCTCGGCTCGCTCCGCCGAGGCCTGGTCGGTCCGGCCGGCCGCGGCGAAGGCGTCCGCGGCTTCCCGCCGCCGCTTCGCCTCCCTGGTCAGCACCGTGACGACCTCGTCGTCGGTGAGCTCGCGGGAGGTGCTTCCGGCGACCTCGGCCGTGGACACGGCGGTCAGCGCCATCCGCAGGGTGCGGGTCCGGACCTCGTCACGGGCCTTCATCGAGGCGGTGAGATCGGCCCGCAGCTGGTCCTTGAGTGCTGCCATGGTCCCATCCTGCCCTGTCCGCAGGCGCGCCCGCTGCCCGCCCGGGCCGCACGCCGCGTTCAGGCTTCAGAGCATCGATAACGAACACCACCGGCCAGCCGGGCATCCACGTGCATTCAGTAGCGGACCGCGCACGGCGCGGGCATGGCACCATAGTGGGATGCGATCACGAGCCCTCCAGACCCTCGGGACCGCGGCCGTGCTGGGCGGGGCAGCCTTCGCGTACGGCTCGGTCGCCGAGCGGAACTGGTTCGCCCTGCGCCGCCGCGACGTTCCCGTGCTCCCCCCGGGGGCAGCGCCGCTGCGCGTGCTGCACATCTCCGACGCGCACCTGACCCCCGGCCGCCACCGGCTGATGTCCTGGATCAGGTCGCTGGACGCGCTCTCGCCCGACCTGGTGGTGAACACCGGCGACTCCATCGCCAGCGCCCGGGCGGTCGAGCCTTTCCTGGACGCGCTCGGCCCGCTGCTCGACCGGCCCGGGGTGTTCGTGTACGGATCCAACGACCTGTACTCGCCGGTTCCCAAGAACCCGCTCCGGTACCTGTGGCGCGACAGCAGCAACGAGCATCTGCGGCACATCCCGGACCTGCCCTGGGCCGAGCTCGGAGAGGGTATGGCCGCCGCCGGGTGGCTCGACGTGAACAACCGCCGGGCCCGGATCAAGGCCCGTGACCTGGACATCGAAGTTGGCGGGGTGCACGACTCGCACACCAAGCGCGACCGTTACCAGCGAAATCGCCGGGCCAGCAGATCCCGCCGCAGACCTTCGGCTGGGCGTGATGCACTCGCCGGAGCCGCGGGTGCTCGACCAGTTCACCGCGGACGGTTACGACCTGCTGCTGGCAGGCCACACTCATGGCGGCCAGCTGCGTATCCCGTTCTACGGCGCCCTGGTCACCAACTGCGGCATCGACCGGGAGCGGGTCAGCGGGCTGCACCGCTACCCGGCCGCCGAGCCGGACTTCGGAGAGCCTGACACCCGGCCCTGGCTGCATGTCTCGGCCGGGCTGGGCACCTCACCGTGGGCCCCGGTCCGGTTCGCCTGCCGGCCAGAAGCCACGCTGCTCACGCTGGTGCCGCGGATCGGCTAGACTGCCGGAGGTTCCGGGGAAATCGGCCGCCCCGGGGGTCTAGGCCCCGAACTGGCCGGCGGGGTGTGGCGCAGCTTGGCAGCGCGCTTCGTTCGGGACGAAGAGGCCGCCGGTTCAAATCCGGCCACCCCGACCAGCTCAGAAGGTCCTTCGCCACCCTGGCGAGGGGCCTTTTCGCTGCGGAGGTGCGCCCCGGTCGGCGCGACAGCTGTGCGCGACAGCTGACGCGTCAGCTGTGCACCGTCGGGACCTAGCCCCTGTTGCTCTTGCGGAGCAGAGCGCACGATGGTCCTGTGACCACAGGGGGGGTGCCTGGGCCTGCTCCGGCCGACCCGAAGCGGGTTCGCCCGGCGACCTCTAACCGGGCCGCCTTGCTGGCCGCGGGCCTGGCCTTTTTTATCATCGTGCTCGATATCACCGTGGTCAGCGTGGCCCTGCCGTCCATCGGCCGTGAGCTGCACGGCGGCCTGGCCGGGCTGGAGTGGATCGTCGATGGCTACGTCGTGGTCTTCTCCGCGCTCCTGCTCTCCAGCGGCACACTGTCGGACCGGCTTGGTGCCTCGCGTGCCCTGGCCGCTGGCTTCATCGGCTTCACCCTGGCCTCCGCTGCCTGCGGGCTCGCTCCTGCGCTGGCCTTCCTGCTGGCCGCCCGGGTGGTCCAGGGCGCCGCTGCCGCGATGATGCTGCCCGCCTCCCTCGCCCTGGTCCGTCAGAACTTCACGGATGCGAAGCAGCTGGCCCGGGCGATCGCGATCTGGACCGCGGCCGGCGGCGTGGCCGTGGCTGCCGGGCCGGTGGTTGGCGGGCTGCTCACCGGCACCATCGGCTGGCGCGCCATTTTCTTCCTGAACGTCCCCGCCGGCCTGCTCGGCGTCGTGGCGCTATCCCGCGTCAGGCCGTCTCCCAAGCGCCCGGCCCACTTCGACCTGCCCGGTCAGATCGCCGCCATCACCGCGGTGGCGGCGCTCGCCGTCGGCGTCATCCAGGGAGGACATCAGGGTTTCGATTCGCCGGTGGTGGTGATTTCCCTGACGGCATTCGCTTTCGCCGCGGCAGCCTTTGTGGCGGTGGAGCGTCGTGTCGCGGTGCCCATGGTGCCGCTCGGGATCTTCGCCTCCAAGACGGTCTCCGCGACCACGGTGGCCGGGCTGATCATGAGCTTCGCCTTCTACGGCCAGGTGTTCGTCCTGAGCCTGTTCTTTCAGCAGGCCCTCGGTCACTCACCCACTGTCACCGGGCTGATGTTCGTTCCGATGACCGCGGTGGTCGCCGGCGTGAACCTGCTCGCGGGCCGGCTCGTGCAGCGGTACGGGCCGCGCCTGCCGCTCGTGGCTGGTCTGCTCGTCTTCGCCGCCGGCCTGTTCGGGTGCCTCGCCTTCGGCCGCGGGACGCCGATCGTAGTGATCGAGTTCCTCCTCCTCCCCGTTGGGATCGGAGCCGGACTGACGATCCCGCCGCTGACCACCGCGTTCATGGACGACATCCGCCCCGGGCAGGCCGGGCTGGGCGCCGGTGTGCTCAACTCTTCCCGCCAGCTCGGGTGCGCGCTTGGCGTGGCGGTGTTCGGGGCACTGCTCGACGCGAACTTCGTGACCGGCCTGCACCTCTCGTTCCTCATCAGCGGCAGTACGGTGCTCGCGGCAGCGGTCCTCACCCTGCGGTACGTCCGGCCAGGGCTCGCACGGACGCTGGGGTGACGGGCGTGCTAGCTTCCTGTGGCACGCATGGGGTCGGACATTCGCAACTGCATCCGTTCTTCACCAGTAGCTCCGGTGTGGGGCAGATCGGCCCGTTCGCCGGTGGCCTGGAATCCCCATGATTCGTACAGGCGCTTGGCGGGGTCGTTGCCCTCGGTCACCCATAGCGTGAGGGTCTGGGTTCCGGCTGACCTGGCCCACTCGCAGGCAGCCTGCAGCATCCGTACTGCTGTCCCGCGCCTGCGCTCGTCGGGGGCAACCCACATCGCGATCAACTCTGCCTCGTCGAGAGTTTCGCTGCGGCGCAGGACGGCGACGACGCCGACCACGCGATCGTCGCGGCTTGCCGTCCACCACGCGGCGGCCCTGAGAAAACGTTGCCATTCGTCCTGCTCGAAACGGGACTCCTCGTGGAACGTCGCCCAGAAGGCGTAGGGCGCGTCGGCAAGTGCGGCCAGGCGCACGTCGCGCAGCGTCTTCCAGTCCTGCTGACCCAGACGCCGTACCTGAACCATCGCCAGTCCCCTTCCACCGGCGCCGCCGCCCTGACCTGACGGATCGGCGCGATCGACCTGCTCAAGGTTAGAGTGGACGGGCGTTCTGGATTCGCTCTGTTCTTCGGCTGGACTGTGACGCAGCTTGGCTTCGGGCGGCCGACGCTTGGGCGAGGCGATGTCATGGACCAGTTGGAGTTCCGGCTGCTGGGACCCTTCGAGGTCAGCAGCGGTCAGCGGATGATCTTGTCGGGCGGCGGAAAGCGGCGAGCGGTCTTGGCCGTGCTCCTGCTCTCGGCCAACCAGGCCGTCAGCGTCGAGCGGTTGATCGACGCGCTGTGGGGCGAAACTCCCCCCGCGTCGGCGGTCAACCTGGTGCAGGGCTACGTGTCGGACTTGCGGCGCACCCTGGAGCCCGATCGGCCTCCGCGCGCAAGCGGCCGGCGCCTTGTCTCCTCCCACGGCTATCGGCTTGTTGTCAGCGAGGACGAATGCGACCTGATGCGCTTCGACGCTTTGCTCGGCCAGGCAGGCGCAGCCCGTGCGACCGGTGATTTGCCAGCGGCTTCCTGGCTGCTCAGCGGGGCATTGGGCGAATGGCGTGGGGCAGCGTTGCTCGACTTCGCTGCCGAGCACTTCGCGGCGGTGGCCTCCACCAGATTGCAGGGGGCGCGGTTGTCCGCGGTCGAAGCTGCCGCCGAGGTCGAGCTGGCGCTCGGACGGCCCGATCGAGCGCTGTCTTACCTGCCGGACCTGTCGGATGCCGACCCTTTTCGCGAACGGCTGGCCGAGTTGCGGATCCTTGCGCTGTATCGATCAGGACGGCAGGCGGATGCGCTCGCCGTGTACGAAAAGGTCCGGCTCGGGCTCGCTGACGAGCTGGGGGTAGACCCTGGTCCAGCCTTGAGGAAGCTGCATCTTGAGGTGCTGCGACAGGAACCGTCATTGGTCGCCACCGCCCCGCCGGTCATTGCGGACGTCCTGCCGGCGCTGCCTGTGGCCCTGTCGAGCTTCGTCGGCCGGGAACGGGAGCTCAAGTCAGTGCTGCAGATGCTCGGTTCGCATCGACTGGTCACCCTGACTGGCCCCGGGGGCAGTGGGAAAACCCGGCTGGCGATCGAAGTCGGCACCGTAGTTCGTGCCGCAGGCGAACTTGAAGTCGCCTTCGTCAACCTAACCCCGGTACGCGCTGCGGAACTGGTCGGCGCTGCGATCGCCGATGCGTGCCGACTCCGCGTGCGGCCGGACCTCCCGGTCGCGTCGCTCGCTGCGCAACTCGCCGGGCGCCGGGTGCTGTTGGTGCTGGACAACGTCGAGCATGTGCTGGACGCGGTCCCCGACATTGCTGCGCTGCTGGCCTCCGCGCCAGGAGTTGCCGTTCTCGCCACCTCCCGCGAGCCGCTTGGGCTCGAGGGCGAACAGCAGTTCCCAGTACCGCCTCTGGCCCTGCCGGCTCAGTTGCCTGACGCCGGCCTGGAAGAGGTACTGGCGTCTGACGCTGTGCGCTTGTTCGTCGACCGAGCCAAAGCGGCGAATCCTGGGTTTTCGGTAGCCGTTCGGGACGCTGCGGCGCTGGCAGGGGTCTGCCGTCGTCTGGACGGTCTTCCGCTCGCGCTCGAACTTGCCGCGCCGTGGACGAAGACACTGACCCTGCGTGCCTTGCTGGAACGGCTCGATCGCTCCCTGGAATTGCTCGTCGGCGCCACCCGGCACGGCCCCGAGCGGCACAGAAGCTTGCGTACCGCGATTGAGTGGAGTTACGCAGCACTCCCGCACTCCGAACGGCAACTACTACAAACGCTCTCCATCTTCGCTTCGGGCGCACCGTTGGACGCGGTAGAGGCGGTCGCGCCCTTGCCGGTCGCCGAGTGCCTGCCTGCACTTGCCGCGCTAGTAGATAAGAGCCTGGTCGTCCGCACCGGCATCCCCCAGCAACCCCGCTACCGGTTGCTCGAGACCATTCGCGAGTACGCGGCGCAGCGCCTCGCAACTGACGCCGAGGCTGCACATGCCAATCGGGCGCGGCACGCGCAATACTACTGCCTGGTAGGCGAGAGAGCCGGGCGTGCCGCGCACACGGCCGCCGGTGAAGCCACCGCGTTTCGGCTGGCAGAAGAAGTAGTAGAAATCCGGGCCGCCCTGGATTTCCTGAGCGGAACCGGCTCCAGCGAGGCGGCACTCGCCTTGGCCACCGACTGCCTACCCCTGTGGTGGGACCTCGGCCACATAGAAGAGGGATACCGGCACCTAACCAAACGGCTCAACGCCGGCGGCGCCAAGATGTTGCCGCCTCTGCTACGGGCGGCCGCTTCCGCTGGTGCCGCGATACTCGCCGAGGCGGCGGGCTACTCTGACGCCGCCCTTGCTTTCGCTCGCTCGGCGGGTCAGCTCGCCGCTGAGGCGGGCGCCCAGACGCTGCAAGCGCTGGCCCTGGCGGTCGAGGGCGATGTATCGATGTGGGGCGACTTGCAGATGCAGGCGTTGGAGCGACTGCATGAGGCGATCGATCTGGCCAGCTTGGCACCGGACGGTCCTGTTCGTTGGGGCTGGGCCAGCCCGCCAGTGGTGATCACCAGCGCCACGCTGTCGCTCGCCGAGACCTACCGGTTCCGCGATCCCAAGCGCGCCCGCGAGCTACTCACGCCGGCGTTGGAACTCGCCAGCGACCGGCACCTCGCATCGTTCCTGCAGCGTGCACTCGGTTTTCTCGCCATCGACTCCGGGAACTATCCGGACGCCGAAAGCCTGTTCCAGAAATCGCTCGTCGCCGCGCGTGAACTCGGGTCCGGGCGAAGTCAATCGCGCAGTCATGAAGGTCTCGCCGCCCTGGCCTGGGCCAAAGGCGACCTGCTCACGGCGGCCGCCGAGGCAGAACATGCGCTGCGAATCAGCCGCGACGCCGGCCATGCGTACAACTGGGGGCGGTGCGCGGCCCTGCTGGCCGACGTCCTGATCGAACAAGGCGACATCACCCGGGCTGGCCATGTTCTCGACACCGCCATCTCAGCGATCGAGGGTCACGACCGTGACTTCGCCCGGCGAGTACTGGCCCCAAGGCAAGCCCGCGCGGCACGGCTCGGCGGGCGCACCTCCGACGCGGACGCAGCTTTGGCGCGCGCGAGGCCGGTGCAACACCCAGACCAGCTTGCCCCAGAACGAGTGGTCTACCTCATCGAGGACGCCCTCGCGTCGCTGGGCAATCGCGAACACGCCCGCGCAGGTCATCTTGCAAGTGACCTCATCGCGCAGGCCGCCCGATTGGGACTCGTAATGCCACTCCCCGAACGTGACCGGATCAATACACTCTTGTTCAACTCGGCCAGCGGCGCTCATAGCGGCCGATAGGGCGCCGACCCTCAGGCCAAGATCCGTCTTAGGACATACACCTGTTCCGAACCGGGCGTTGCGCCGATCCCTGCCGCTGCCTGGTGGCGCCGTCGCCACGTCGCCAATACGGCTCGGGCCTGCATTTGGTGCAGTAAGGGGCCGGGAGACCAGGGCCCCTAATCGCCTGGCTGTGCTGTCGCTGAGCAGGCAGGCGGTTTCGCCTCCTCTGCGCGTTCCACGAGGAGTCCAGAGGTTGTCCAGTGCCTGCGTGCACCGTGGAACAGGTCGCTATCGGAGGGGTCAGGCCATGAGACGAGAACTCGGCATCCACGGACTACAGCTACTGCCGCCCTTCTCATCCGCTAGCCGGGCGGAGGGCAGCCCGAGCACGGGCAGTGGTTCAGCAGTGGGCTGGCTATCGTTCCGGCGGATCGTCAACATCCCGTTCGAGGCCTGCCCGGCCGCCCTTGAAAGCTGGCGGCGCACCGGCCACTGCCTGCTGGACTTCTTGATCCACGCACTGCTGGTATGTGCCCGGAATGCGCCCAGAACCACGTCAGAGGATCAGCGTATCGCCATTCACGGTCTCCTACACCGGGAGGTGCTAAGCGACCCGACACCGGAGTTCGGAGAAAAGTCGGCCGGGGTCTCCTGAGCGAAACGCAACGAACCAGTCCCGGGTACGGCTCGAGGCTATTGCTGGACAGATTTCCTACAAAACGAAAGGATGTCATGACTATTTATCGCGTTTGCATCACACCGCGCAGCACGCCAACCAGGGCGGTCGAGGATACGAATCCGATCTGCTTCATTCTCTACTACAACGACCTACCGCCTCAGCTCTCGTTCCCCCCTCCGCCGGAGAACGGGGGCGGCTTCAACCCCGTGCCCTGGGGCTGGCGCGTGCGTCCCGGGCCCTGGGGACAGCTTCAGGCGCTGGGGGTGATCCTCCAGGGGGTCTCGGCGCTGCCGGAACGGCACCCTGCGCGACAAGAGCTTCATGACACGGCCAGAAGGGCGCTCGAAGCAGCGGTCGAAGAACTAGGCGACGGCGTGCAGCTCGTGGAGGAAGAGATCCGGCGCGCCTGACGGAGAGTCTGCGCCAAGGGTCTTGGGGAACCGCGGCAAGGAAGCCGACTACTCGCGAAAACGCTTGGCGACCGTCTCTGCCTGTTGCAGCCATTAGGTCTGTTCCTTCTGGGAACTCAATCGTAACTAGGGAGATTTCATGTTCAACTACTGTGTAGTGCCGATGTTCTGGGGACCAACATTCCCTCATGGGACGGGCGATCCGTTCCGCGCCGGCGGACCGCCTTATGACACCAGACCCTACTCGCCCGAGGATTTCACCAAGGCACTGCGTTCGATCGCAGGCAACGGCTACTTCTCTAAACTCCACCAGTACAACGCAGAGAAAGTGTCAATACTTCCGCCCATTGTGTCAGCAGATCCCTGGCCCGCTTCGGATACCGCGTACTATGTGGCGACGTTCACGAGCGGTCAGGTGGTTTCGTTCATTCAGAGCCACATAGGTGAAGCAACAATTCCTGAAGGTACGATACCGATATATGGTGTCGTAATTCCGCAAGGATCGTTGCTCGACGTTCATGCACTGGGCGCGCACAACACGTTCCAGCATGACGGGCAACCATACATCTGGTATTGGATTTACGGCAGTAATTCGATCGTTGATGTTTGCCAGATCGCCACGCACGAGATCGTGGAATCGATTGGGGCGGACTTCGGCGCTCCGGCAGAGCTTTGTGACGATTGCAATACTAGGAATCCCCAGGGCCGTCGCATGGACAATGGGCTCGCGGTTGAGACCTACTACGATGCGAGCACCCAAACCTGTGTCGCCCCAGGCAGCACCTGGGCGCCGCAGCAAGTCGGTATCGGCGGCGGCTCCAGCGCCGGCCCGTCTCTCGCGGTGTACCACGACCGGCTGTACGCAGCCTGGAAAGGCGCGGGCGCTGACGACCGCATGTTCTGGTCGAGCTTCGACGGCAGCACCTGGGCGCCGCAGCAACCAGACGCCCACGGCGGCCCCAGCATCGGCGGCGGCTCCAGCACCGGCCCTGCGCTAGCCGTCTTCAACAACCTTCTCTATGCCGCCTGGAAGGGCGTTACCGGAGACGACCGCATGTTCTGGTCCAGCTTCGACGGCAGCTCCTGGGCGCCGCAGCAAGTCGCTCACGGCGGAGTATCGGCGGCGGCTCCAGCACCGGCCCTGCGCTAGCCGTCTTCAACAACCTTCCTATGCCGCCTGGAAGGGCGTTCCGGAGACGGCCGCATGCTGGTCCAGCCGACGGCAGCTCCTGGGCGCCGCCGTCGGTACGGCGTCTAGGCCGCCCGCGGTGTACCACGACCGGCTGTACGCAGCCTGGAAAGGCGCGGGCGCTGACGACCGCATGTTCTGGTCGAGCTTCGACGGCAGCACCTGGGCGCCGCAGCAACCAGACGCCCACGGCGGCCCCAGCATCGGCGGCGGCTCCAGCACCGGCCCTGCGCTAGCCGTCTTCAACAACCTTCTCCATGCCGCCTGGAAGGGCGTTACCGGAGACGACCGCATGTTCTGGTCCAGCTTCGACGGCAGCTCCTGGGCGCCGCAGCAAGTCGGTATCGGCGGCGGCTCCAGCGCCGGCCCGAAACTGGCAGTGTTTCAGGGCCAGCTATACGCTGCATGGAAAGGCGCTGGCGCTGATCAGCTCATGTTCTGGTCGTCACGCTCCTAGTCTGCGCCCCCGTCACGAGGCGGAGGCCTGTCATGCCCATGGCAAAATCGGCTGGGTGCAGATCGGGATGCTCGGGCCATTCGAGGTCCGCATGGACGACGGCGTCCTCGCCGACGTGCCGGGCGCGCGGCTGCGCGGGCTGTTGATCGCCCTCGCGCTCGAACCAGGTCACGCACTCCCGAAGGCGACGCTCGTCGACTGGATCTGGGGTGAGCGCCCGCCCTCCGACGCGGCGAACGCCTTGCAACGCCTGGTTTCCCGGCTCCGGAAGGCACTGCCGGAAGGATCAGTCGAGGGACGGACGGACGGCTACCGGCTGCGGGTGGAACCCGACGCCGTCGACGCGGTGCGGTTCGAACATCTCGTCGGCCAGGCGCGAAACGACGAGGATCCACGGCAGGTACAGCTGCTGCGCGAGGCCCTCACCTTGTGGCGCGGTGCGGCCATGCAGGACGTCGGACTGCCGGACAGTGCCGCGTTTGACGCGGCGGTCACCCGGCTCGAAGAGCTCCGCCTGACCGCCATGGAGGATTGGTTCGACGCGGAGATCAGCCTCGGCCGCGGCGTGGAGCTGATCACGGAACTGACCGGCCTGGTGGCCGCGCATCCGCTGCGGGAACGGCTTGTCGCTGCGCAGATGCGTGTCCTCGCCGCGACCGGTCGCGACACCGAGGCCCTGCTCGTGTACCAGCGCACCCGGGAAGCCCTGGCCGACGCGCTGGGCGTCGACCCGTCACCGGAACTGTCCGCGTTGCACGTCGCGCTGCTGCGGGGCGAGCTGGGACGCCGGGCGGAAGACCGGAAGACCAACTTGCGCGCCGAGCTGACCAGCTTCGTCGGCAAGGACGCTGACGTCGCCGCGGTCCGCGAACTCGTCGCCGAACACCGGCTCACCACCCTGGTCGGGCCAGGCGGCTCAGGGAAGACCAGGCTGGCCACGGAAACCGCACGCACGCTGCTCGGTGACCTGCCGGATGGGGCCTGGCTGGTGGAGCTCGCAGCCATCGGCGCCGACGGTGACGTGCCACAGGCGACGCTCGCCGCGGTCGGGCTCCGGGACGCTCTGCTCGGCGGGGCACCCAGCGCGGAACCGACGGACCGGCTCATCGCCGCGATCCGCGAGCGCGAGACGCTCTTGATCCTGGACAACTGCGAGCACGTGATCGGGCAGGTTGCGTCGTTCGCCCAGCGAGTGCTCGGGGAGTGCCGGCATCTGCGGATCCTGGCCACGAGCAGGGAACCGCTCGGCATCACCGGTGAGGCGCTGTGGCTGGTCGAGCCGCTGGCCCTGCCGGAAAGGGGCGCCAGCCCGGGCGAGATTGAGTCTTCGCCGGCCGTCCAGTTGCTGCGGGACCGGGCGGGCGCGGTGCGGAAGGATCTCGCCGTCGACGCCCACACGCTGGCGATGATGGCGCGCGTCTGCCGGGCGCTGGACGGGATGCCGCTGGCGATCGAATTGGCCGCGGCTAGGTTGCGCACCATGTCCATCAATCAGCTCGCCAATCGACTCGATGACCGGTTCCGCCTGCTGACCAGCGGTAGCCGTACCGCGTTGCCGCGGCACAGGACGCTGCGCGCGGTGGTCGACTGGAGCTGGGAGTTGCTCACCGACGCCGAGCAGATGGTCCTGAGCAGGCTCTCGGTATTCTCGGGCGGCGCGAGCCTGGAAGCGGCCGAGCAGGTCTGCGCCGGCGATGGGGTCGAGCAGGAGCAGGTGCTCGACTTGCTCACCGCGCTGGCCGAGAAATCGCTGCTGCTCCCCGAGGGGGACAGCGCACCGCGCTACCGGATGCTCGGCACGATCAACGAATACGCGCGCGACCGGCTCGCGGAAGCGGGGGAATCGGATCGGGCGCGCCATGCGCACCTCGCTTACTTCACCGGACTCGCCGAAAGCGCGGAGCCGCATCTGCGCCGGGCCGAGCAGCTGGAATGGCTGGCCACGCTCGAGGCTGATCACGACAATCTCGGTTCTGCGATGCGTGGCGCGCTCGCGGCCGGCGAGGCGCAGGGGGCGATGCGTCTCGCGGCGGCCGCCGGACACTACTGGTGGCTCAGCGGGCACAGGGGCGAGGGCGTCGAGCTGCTCATCGCCGCCACGAAGACGCCGGGCGAGGTGCCCGACGAGATCCGGGCCATGGTGTACGCGCTGGTCGTGAGCTTCGTGACCTCCGGTCGGGGTGACCAGTACCAGGCGGAGGAGTGGATCCACCTGGCGTACCGGTTCGCCCAGCGCAGTCAGCGCCGCAACCCGCTGCTGGGGCTGGTCGCCCCGCTGGAACGCATGTTGCAGGCACCGGAGGCGTTCCTGCCCGCGTGGGAGCCACTGCTGGACAGCGAGGACCCGTGGGTACGAGCCCTGGCCCGGCTACAGCTCGGCAAGATGCGGATCATGCTCGGCCAGGGCGGGCGGGATGCGGACGCGTATCTCGAGATGGCGCTGGCCGAGTTCCGGGCGATCGGCGAGCGTTGGGGGATTTCGTTCGCCCTGACCGAGCTGGCGGACCGGATCGCCGTGCGCGGCGAGCTCGCCGATGCGTGCCAGTACTACGGCCAGGCGATCGCGGTCGTCACCGAAGTCGGTGCCATCGAGGACGTCATCCGGATGCGGTCGCGACAGGCTCAGCTGTACTGGCTGCTCGGCGATCAGGACTCCAGCGCGGCGGCGATCGCCGACGCTGAGCGGTACGCGGAACGGGTCACCTGGCCGGATGCACTCGCTGAGCTGGCCCTGGCGAAAGCGGAACTCGCTCGCTGGAGCGGCAACACCGAGGAGGCGTACCGGCAACTCGGCGTCGTGACAACCATGCTGGGCGACGAAGCGGAGCTGGCGAACATCCGCGCGGCCACCCACGACCTGCTCGGCTACCTGGCCGACGACCCCGGCGAGGCCCGGGCGCACCGCGCGGCGGCCTGCGAGGCGGCGTCCGAGGCGGGGCACGCACCCCTGATCGCGCAGGTCCTCGTCGGGGTCGCGGACCTGGCCCTGCGCCGCGGCCGGTACGAGCAGGCCGCCCGGCTGCTCGCGGCCAGCGCGGGGGTGCGCGGACTGCCGGATCGTTCCTACCCGGATGTGGCGCGGATCGAGCAGATTGCGCGGCACCGCCTCGGCGAGGCACGGTTCGCCGAGGCGGCACAGGAAGGGGCGCAGGCCAGCTGGCGTGAGCTGGCCGAAGCAACGCTCGCCTGCTGAGGTCAGTTCGCTGCGGGCTGGATGACGACGTCGCCGTACCGCGTGCGGGCGTGGACCGTGACCTTGTGGTCCGACGGGTCAGGGTCTTCCCGCGGCGGAACGGAGTTGCGCACCGACCCTCGCTTGCTCTCAGCGTCCACCCTGGCCACGGCGCCCTCGCTGATCCCGACCTGGATGTTTCCCGAGCGGTTCGAGAGCTCCGCCTGGCCGCGGGCCAGCCGGCCGATCCGGATGGCACCGTCGCCGGTTTCGGCGGTGACGCTGCCGTCCGCGCGGTCGATCTCGAAACCGCCGTGGCCACTGCCGAGATCGAGGTCAGCCGAGGCGTGGCCGATCCAGGTCTGCCCGCCCGAGCTCGAGAGCTTGACGGTGTCCCCGACCTCGCTGATCCGCATGGCGAACGCCGCACCGTCGATGCTGGCGCGCCCGGCGACGTGGCCGATCCTGACCTCGCCGGCCGCGACGTTGGCCTGCAGCGCGCCGACGCGATCGAGCTGGACCCGACCCGACGCCATGTGCAGCTCGCACTCGCCCAAACAGCCGTCAGCCTGAACACGTGAGTGCGCCAGGTACGCGACCAGGCTGGAGCCCGCGGGCAGGCCGATCGTGATGACGACCGAACCGTTCTTGTCCCCGGAGGCGGTCGTCTTGACCGATAGCTGATCGCGGGCGAAGTCGACCCTGGTCTTGCTGGCCACCTTGACGTCCGACGGGCTCGTCTTGTCGATGGGTTCGACCTGCACCACGGTGTCGGTCCGGTCGCTCGCGGTGACCCGCACCTGAGCGCCGGCGACAACGACCGTGGCGGCGATGGGCCCTGGCGTGTCGAAGGCAGGCATGGCAGCTCTCCTCTTGTCTTGCACTTGATCTGCTGATGGGCGGCTCAACCGGCGCTGTTGGTCACGCGCGCCGCCTGAAGGTGGTGAGCGCCCACAGGTAGCCAACGAGGGCGATCCCGGCGCACCAGGCGAGAGCGGCGGCTACGTGCCGGCCGACGGGGCGCCGGCCAGCAGTCCGCGCAGCGACTCGATGATCGGCGTGAAGGGCTGATACTCCGCGAATTGCCGGACCCCCTGTCCCATCTTGTCGGCCGGCACGACCGCGCTGCTCAGGAAGGGCAGCAGGATCAGCGGAACGACGGTGAGGCCTGCGGACTCCGGAGTCTTCGCGGCCATCCCCAGCGCGACCGTGAGCCAGGCGGCCGCGAAGGCGGCCGCCGCGACGATGCCGATCGCGGCCAGCCAGTCCAGGGGGGTCGCAGGCGACCGGAACCCCAGCGCGAAGGCCATCCCGATGATGACCGCGATGGCGACCGCGCTGCCCAGCATGGTGGCCAGGACGTGACCGGTCAGGACGGCGCCGCGGGAGACGTTCATGACCTTGAACCGGTTGATGATGCCCTTGGTCATGTCGGAGTTCACCGACACCGCAGTGGCCGACAGCCCGTAGGTGATGGCCAGCAGGATCAGGCCTGGTGTGGCGTACTGGACGTAGTGCTCGCCGACGTTGAACGCCCGGCCGAACACGTACACGAGCAGCAGCATGAGCACCACCGGCATCAAAGTCCCGTTGAATATCGTGACCGGATTCCGGAGGATGTGCTTGAAGTTGCGGCGCAGCATGATCCGCGAATCGGTCAGCGGCGCTGAGATGGTGCTCATCGTGCGATCGCCTCCGTGGTTGCGTGACTGGTCAGGGCGAGGAAGACGTCATCGAGGTCCGGCGTGTGCACGGAGAACTCCTCAACGTCGATCGAATGCTGGTCAAGCCGGTCCAGCAGAGCCCGCAACGACTTCGACCGGCCATCGCTCGCAACCCGCAGGGTCAGGTCCTCGTCGTCCCGGGTGGAGCCGGTCAGCAGCCGCGCCGCCGCGTCGAGTTCGACCGGCGGCGGTGAACTGGAGCCGGACGTGGCTGCCGGGGACCAGGCGCTTGAGTTCGCCGGGAGTGCCCTCGGCGACCAGGTGGCCCTGGTCGAGCACCGCGATCTGGCCGGCGAGCTGATCGGCCTCTTCGAGATTCTGGGTGGTGAGGAAAACGGTCACGCCGTCGGCCACCAGCTCGCGGACGATGTTCCACATCGTGCGGCGGCTGCGCGGGTCCAGCCCGGTCGTCGGCTCGTCCAGGAAGATGACCTGCGGCCTGGTGACCAGCGTCATCGCCAGATCCAGCTTCCGGCGCATACCGCCGGAATAGGTCGCCGCCATCTTCCGCGCCGACTCCACCAGATCGAACCGTTCCAGCAGCGAGGTGACTACCCGCCGGCCCTCGCCGGCCCGCAGATGATGCAGGTCCGCCATCAGCTGCAGGTTCTCCTGCCCCGTCAGCAGATCGTCCACCGCCGCGAACTGGCCGGTGACCCCGATTACCGCGCGTACCGCCTTGGTCTCGGTCGCCACGTCATGCCCGGCCACGCGTACCGTCCCGCCGTCGGCCTTCATCAACGTGGTCAGCACGTTGACCGTCGTCGTCTTACCCGCCCCATTAGGGCCGAGCAGGGAGAAGACCGTGCCCGCGGGAACATCCAGATCGATGCCGTCGAGCACGACCTTGTCCCCGTACGCCTTCCGCAGTCCTGAGACCGCAATCGCTGAATTTCTCATGGCAGCCATCCTCGGCACCGCCCCTGACGCGACCCTGACACGCTCCTGACACGACCACTGACACGGCGTTCTTCCTCGTTGGCCATTCCTGCCCTCCTGTCGGCGCTGGCTTCTTCCTGCACGTTAGGAAGCGCCCCCGGGCCAGGGCGTCACCCGAAGGTGCCCTCCGGGGGTGGAGTCTCCGGCGGCGGCATTGGGCACGAAAGTGCCGCTCTGCCCGGTGCCCGGGCTGCAGACCCGTGGTCCGCCCGAACTCGACCCCGGCAACCGGACCGGATCCCGGCCACAGGCGAGCCGGGAGTCACGCTTGACCCTGCCCTTGGGTCATGCGCCAGGATCGGGCCCGTGGCGGACGATGTCAGGGCCGGGCTCATCCCGATCGGTGAGTTCGCGAGGCGAGCACGCCTGACGCACAAAGCGCTGCGTCTGTATGACCGCATCGGCTTGCTCCGGCCCGTGCTGACCGACGGGGCCACCGGTTACCGCCGGTATGACGTCTCCCAGGTCCGCACTGGACAGCTCATCAGCCTGCTGCGTGGCGCCGGTCTGAGCCTGGCCGACGTAGAACGAGTGCTGCGGGAAGTCGCCGCCGGCGCAGACCGGGGCGTGGACCTGCTGGATGCGCTGCTCCGTGATCTGGAACGACGGCACGCCCACCGCACGCTGCTGATCCGCCACATCCAGGCCACCCTGAGAGAAGGAGGCGATCCCATGTTCCGCATCGAGACCCGCCATGTCCCGGCCCAGCGGGTCATGTCCATCCAGCGCCGGCTGCATGCGCCGGAGACGGACGGCTTCGTCCGCGAGGCCAGGCAGGCCTTCGCCCAGCACCTCGCCGGGGCCGAGCCGGCCGGGCCGTTCACGCTCATCTTCCACGGCGTCGTGAGCGAGGACAGCGACGGCCCGCTGGAGGCGGTTCTCGGCTGCCCCGGCCGCGTGGAGCCGACCGAGGTCATCGGTATCCGTACCGAGCCCGGACACGACGAGGCGTACACAACCATCACGAAAGCCCAGTGGGCCTACCCGGCCATTCTGGCCGCGTACGACGCCGTCGCCTGCTCACCCCAGGTCGCCGCCCGGGCGGGAAGCCGGCTGTCGTGCCGCGAGGTCTACCTCGCCGAGCCGGAGCCGCAGGGCCTGGACCAGGCCGTCTGCGACGTGGCGTTCCCTCTAGCGGACCAGTAACCAGGAAGTGAGCGGCCCGCTAGCACGGCAGCAGCCAATCGGCCTTTGACCTGCAGAAGCGACGTTTAGGAACAGCGGTCCGGCAGGGGACAGCGGAGCGAAATGCGGCCGAGTGCGCGCCGCCCGGGAGGGGTCTGGAGGCGGCCGGGATCCGGGGGCACCGGTGAGCTGCGCCATCTGGAGCTGCACTTTCTACGCCGTCGGGCCGCCTGCGTACCCATGATCGGAGTAATCGCCGGGAAATCTCGAGGTAATCGCCGGGAAAAGAGGTTGCGAGCGCGCCGCCAGGGTACCTGTGGCCCGGCTTGCACCAGAATACGGAGGCGACTGCATGAAGTTCGGGCATGACACCGTGATGGGGGTCGTACTGGTGGTTGCTGGTGTACTGACCTTTGCCTCCACCAGGTCCCCTTCGAAGACTGTGCGCATCCTGGCTCTTATCGGTGCCGCTGCCACGATCATCATCGGTTTGCTGCTGTTCTTTGGCCTTGCCTGAGGACATTGCATCCGGACGGCCGCACCCTTGTAAACGGCGGTCGACTTGTCAGAGCAGCGCCAGTCGTGCCTGTTGCATGTGACGGACCCAGGCCCGGCCATGACGGAACAGACGGGTCGGGACGCAGCCTCCCGACCCCGCGGCAAGGGCCGCCGGTTCACCGACCACCACCCCGACCAGCAGGCCTTAGCAAGACATCAGGGGATCTGGGAGCGCCACTCCGGAGTTCCTTTCTGATCGTTGACAGGAAGCTGTCACCCCGGGTACGCCGTGGGCTAAAGGTCACGCCGAATCGGGCCTGTACATCGTGTCGGCGTCCAGCACCCACTGGTATCCCTTAGTGCCGTAACGCTGGATCTAGGCGATCGCGTCGTGCGCCCGCCGCATGGTCCGAACCCGTAAGAGACCGGGACGAACCCGGCCTCGAAGATGGGTTCCAGCACCAGCTTCAGCGCCGCCTGGACGACCCGGTCCGCGATGGCCGGTATCCCCAGCCTGCGGACTTGCCCCGACCCGCCCGGTTTGGGGATCGTGGTGCGGATCACCAGTCCGTCACGTTCGAGTTTGCGCAGTGTGAGCGAGAGCATCCACTGCGAGATGCCCGGAATGTGCCGCTGCAGCCCGGTGAATCTCAATCGCTGACTGTAAGCCCTCCGATTCTGATCGACAATGCTGCTACTGACAACCAGTAACTGAAGGGGTGCTCCATGACCGTGGCCTACTGGGTCGTCGCCGCACTGCTGGCGTTGTTCTACCTGTACGCCGGTGGGCTCAAGGTGCTGCGGTCCCCAGATCAGCTGCGGCCGATGATGGGCTGGATCGACACTGTGCCGCTGAGGCTCGTCCGGACCATCGGGGTGCTGGAGGTGCTCGGCGCGCTCGGGCTGATCCTGCCCCCGCTGACCGGCGTCGCACCGGCCCTGGCCTTGGCGGCAGCTACCGGGCTGGTGCTGATCCAGGTCGGCGGGATTTCCCTGCACCTCAGCCGGGGCGAGGTAAAGGTAGTCGGGCTGAACGTCGCCCTGCTCGTGCTGGCCGGCGTCGAGATCTGGCTGGCGACCGTCTGGCTGTAGAGCGCTGGAGTAGCAGAACCTCTTCGGCGACGGGTAAACCAATTGCGGCGGCCTCGCGTCATTTATCCAGTCGGTCTCACCGCGCGTAAGGCGGACCGGCCCGTCCATGGGCGCCCGCACCGCGGCGAGATCATCACGTTCCGTTACGCGTACGGTCCGGATCAGGTGGTCACGCACCGGGTCTACCGCGAGTCCGGCGGCACCATCAAGACCAAAGGTGACGCCAACCCCACCGAGGACCCCTGGACGCTGCGGGCGTCCCAGGTCGTGGGGACCCCCACCGCCATCATCCCGGACGGTGGCTACGTCGTCGTATACCTGAGCCAGCCCGCCGGAGCCGCGTCGGTGGTCACGTTCACCATCATGATCACGCTGCTGTGGGGGCTCTGCTTTCCCAGCCGTCCCGCGGGCGCCGGCCGGGCGCCGGAGCGCCGGACGCACCGGAGGACGGGCCCGGGAACGGCGCCGCCGCTGGTCAGCCCAGCAGCCGGGCCCGGCAGGCGAGCTGCAGGGCGAGCCGCTGGTCCGGGTCATCGAAGTCCACGTCCAGCAGTTCGGTGATGCCCCGGATCCGGTTGGCCACGGCGTTGCGGTGCAGGTGCAGGCGCTGCGCGGTCTTGATGATGGATCCCTGCTCGTCGAGATAGGCCGCGAGCGTCCTGATCGCCGTGTCGGCCCGGGACTGGCCCAGCTTCTCCAGCGGCGCGAGCTGGTCGCGCACCGAGGCCCGGGCCGTGTCGGAGGCGTACCACTCCATCAGCATCCGCTGCACTCCGACCACGTCGTGCGCGGCCACGCCGGACGGCTTGCGGGCGGCCCGGGCGGCGAGCAGCGCGGCCCGGGCTTCGGCCGCGGAAGCGCGGAGTCCCGTCGGTCCCTCGTGGGCGGCCCCCACCCCGGCCCGGAACGGCAGCGCGGGCAGTCGTTCCCGCAGCGCCTGCAGCGCGCGGGCGGCGGCCCGGGCGGCCTGCGCCCCGGCCTGCGGTCCCGGATCGGACCTGGTCATCTTGACCAGCACGAGGGCGCGGGCCACCCGGGACAGGTGCCAGGTGCCGCCCGGCCGCCCCGGCCGCCTGCAGGGCGATCTGCCCCGCCGTCTCCAGCAGCTCGAACCGGCGCACCTCGTCCCGGCTTGCGGAGTCCGGGGCACCAGGTCCGTCGGCGGATCCGTCCGGGCCGGGGCCGTCGAGGTCGTCGGCCTCGATCCGGACCACGACATGCCAGCCGCCCAGCGAGACGTTCAGCTGCCGGGCCCGGTCGAGCAGATCGTCGTTGATCGCAGACTCCGACATCAGCAGCTCGGCCAGCAGCTCGCTGCGCGACCGGACCGGGACCTCACGGGCCCGCTGGGCCAGGTCGAGAAGGCGCCCGGCGGACGCGGCGGCGCTGTGCAGGACCAGCCGGGCGGCGACGGCGAGGTCACCCTGGACGTCGGGCGCGACCAGGTGGCCGATCGGCGCCTCGCCCACCACGACCGGCACGCTGACCTCGCCGGCCAGGCCGCCCTCCAGGGCCCGCGCGGCGAGCGCCGGGCCCGGCGCGGATCGCGCGCCGCGGTCCAGCCGCGCCTGGCCGTTCCCCCGGTCACCGTGACCGGAGTCATCCGGGCGGAATTCGACGAGGGTGCCGAGCGCCACGCTGACCGAGGCGCGCAGATCGTCGAGGCCAGCCCCGGCGGCCTCGGCGGAGAGCACCGCGTTCAGCCCTTCCTCCGCCCGGCCCAGAGCGCTCTCGGCGCGCGCCGCCGATCTCCCGGCTGATCGCCTGCACCAGGCCGGCCAGCTCGGCCCCGGCGGGTATCGAGATCAGCGCGATGTCGGCCCGCCCGGCGATGTCCATCGCCGTCACGGTGGGCTGCCACTGCTCCGCGGAGAACGCCGCCACCGCGCTCACCCGGTTGGCCGAGGCCCAGCGCAGGCCCATGTCCAGCCGGTAGTCGGAGAGTTCCGCCGACGCCGCCCGGGACAGCACGACCAGGCTGCCTGCCGGGGCGTCATCCAGGTCGGCGAACCGCTCGGCCAGCCGGACCAGGGCCACCTGGCGGTCGCCGCCACCGCGGCTGACCCGCCACAACCCGGCCAGCGGTGAGCTGGCCAGCATCTCGTCAACGGTACGCACATGTGGCACTTTATGCGGAGCGCACACTTCCGTCACGATCACGGTGCACTATGCCCATTCCGGGGCCCTTGCGCGGCTGTCACCATGGCTTTTGCATCCGGGATTCTGCGTCGGCCACGCCAGGCACGCGTCGTCATCCCGGCGCCCCAGGGAGTCGAGCCCATGGAGAAGGAAGCCACCACCGATTTAATGACTGCTGGCACTGAGGACCCTGACTGGTGGTCCTATTCGAGCGAGTTCCCGCGCTGGCACGTGTGGCGCGGGATCGCCGGGCTGCTCTACGCCCGGCGGCTCATGTCGAGCCCGCCCCGCGTGGTCCGCGGTCATGACCCGGTGGAACTGCGCGATCTGATCAGGCAGACCGAGCTGCAGCTGGCCGATCGGTGGAAATAGTCCCGGTGTGACCGTACATCGGGAACTATGATACTTAGCGCGCCTGTATATTCCCCTGCCCGGGGACAATGGCCTCCCTGTGAAGAGACCCGGTGAAGAGACTCCTCGACCCTGTCGCGCTGCACGCTTTAGCGCGCGGCTGTGCGGTGCTGGGCGCGGGAGGCGGCGGCGATACCTATCTCGCCCTGCTGCAGGCCCTGCAGGCCACCGAGGACTTCGGCCCGGCCGCCCTGGTGGACGTGGACGAACTGCCTGATGACGCCCTGATCATGCCGTGCGGCAGCATCGGCGCCCCCACGGTCAGCATGGAGAAGATCGAGAACGGCGACGAAGGCGAGCGTCTCCGCGACCATCTGCAGTACCTGACCGGGCGCCGGGTGGCGGCGCTGATGGCGGGCGAGATCGGCGGCGGGAACGGCGTGCTCCCGGTCAGCTGGGCGGCGCGGATGGGGCTTCCCCGTGGTCGACGCGGACGGCATGGGACGCGCCTTCCCGGAGGTTCCCGCAGGTCACCATGCAGCTGGCCGGGATCTCGCCGAGCCCGGCGGTGATGACCGACGAGCGCGGCAACCTGGTCATCTTCCAGGCCATCTCGGGGCACTGGATGGAGCGCCTGGAACGGGCGGCCGCGGTGGAGTTCGGCGGGGCCGCCTCGTCCACCGAGTTCTCGCTCACCGCCGCCCAGGCGCGCGAGGCCACGGTCCGGAACTCGGTGTCGCTGGCGATCCGGATCGGCGAGGCGGTCACCGGCGCGGCGGTCAGCCCGATCGCCGCGCTGATCGCCGAGATCGGCGCGTTCCGGCTGGTCACCGGGAAGGTCTCGGACGTCGAGCGGCACACCACGAGTGGCTTCGTCCGCGGTTCGGTGGTGATCGAGGGGCTCGGCGAGGACGCGGGCCGCCTCATCCGGCTGGAGCTGCAGAACGAGAACCTGGTCGCGCTGGAACGGGGCCGCGTGCTGGCCTCGGTGCCCGACCTGATCTCGGTGCTGGACGTGGAGACCGCCGACGCGATCGCGACGGAACGGATCAAGTACGGCCAGCGGGTCGTGGTGATCGCTTTCGCCTGCGACCCGGTGTGGCGGACCGAGCGGGGCATCTCGATCACCGGCCCGCGCGCCTTCGGCTACGACTTTGACTACCTGCCCGTGGAGGAGCTCGCCGGTGCCCGCTCCTGACTTCCGCCTCGGCATCGACGTGGGCGGCACCAATACCGACGCGGTGATCATGGACGGCGCGGACCGCGTGATCGCCAAGGCCAAGGTGCCGGGCACCCCGGACATCACCGGCGGGATCACCGCGGCGATCGACACCGTGCTCCGCGCCCCGGAGGCGGACCGGGAGCGGATCACCCACGTCATGCTGGGCACCACGCACGCGACGAACGCCGTGCTGGAGCGCAGGAAGCTGCGCCGGATCGCGGTGATCCGGATCGGCGGCCCGGCCACCCTGAGCATCCGGCCGATGTTCGGCTGGCCAGCGGACCTCACCAGCGCGATCTCGGCCGGCGCGGTGATCGTCGGCGGCGGCATCGAATTCGACGGGCAGGACCTGGCCCCGCTGGACACCGACGCCATCGCGCGGTTCCTCGGCGAGGTCGCGGGCACCGCCGACGGGGTCGCCATCACCAGCGTCTTCGCCCCGGTCTCGGCGCGGCACGAGCTGGCCGCCGCCGAGATCGTCCAGCGTGAGCTGGGCGACGTCCACGTCTCGCTCAGCCACGAGATCGGCTCGCTGGGCCTGCTGGAACGCGAGAACGCCACGATCCTGAACGGGGCGCTGGCCGGGGTGGCCCGGGACGTGGCCATCGCCATGCACGACTCGCTGGCCGCGCACCAGCTGCGGCCGACCACGTTCTTCGCGCAGAACGACGGCACGCTGATGGGCCTCGATCAGGCCCTGCGTTACCCGGTCCTCACGATCGGCAGCGGGCCGGCCAACAGTGTCCGCGGCGCGGCCTTCCTCACCGGGACCGGCGACTCGCTGGTCGCCGACGTGGGCGGGACGTCCACCGACGTGGGCGTGCTGATCAACGGGTTCCCCCGGGAGTCCTCGCAGGGAGTCGAGATCGGCGGCATCCGCACCAACTTCCGGATGCCCGACCTGGTCACCATCGCCCTCGGTGGCGGCACCGTGGTCTCGGCCGGGGAGCCCGGGGTGCGGGTCGGCCCGCGCAGCGTCGGCTACCTGCTGCAGCAGGAGGCGCTCGTCTTCGGCGGGGCGACCCCCACGCTGACCGACGCGGCGGTCGCGGCCGGCCGGGCCCTGCTCGGTGACCCGGGCCGGACCAGCCGCCACCGGGAGATGCTCGGCACCGCCCTGGCCCGGGCGGACGTGATGCTGGCCGACGCGATCGACCGGATGAAGACCTCCCGGGAAGACTGCGTGCTGGTCGCGGTCGGCGGCGGCAGCATCCTGATCCCGGACCGGATCCCAGGCGTCAGCGAGGTCATCCGGCCCGACCACTTCGACACGGCCAACGCGGTGGGCGCGGCGATCGCCTCGGTCAGCGGCCAGGTGGACCGGATCTTCCACGTGGGACCGGGCGGCAGGCAGGCCGCGCTCGACGAGGCGTGCGACGAAGCCCGTGAGCGCGCCGTGGCGGCCGGGGCGGACCCGGCGACGGTGCGCATCGTCGAGCGTGAGGAGATCCCGCTGGCCTACCTCACCTCCCCGGCGATCCGGATCCGGGCGAAAGCGGCCGGGGCCCTGGGCGGCCTGCCGGATCATCCAGTTCAGGCGCAGCTGGCCAGCCGGGCTGCACCCACGGCTCCTAACGACTCGGCGCCAGAACCCCAACCCGACAACGAGGATCACGGAGGAAGGCATGAAGCCCCACCGCGCTGGGCTGCTTGCATCGGGCTCCGCACTGCTGGTGCTGCTGGCCGCCTGTGGCGGTTCCGCGCACCCGGCGGCGCCAGCAGCAGGCCAGCAACCAGGTGTTCACCTACGACACCAACACCCCGGTGATGGTCAACGGCTGGGACCCCGCGACCGAGTACTCCGACGGCATCATCGCGATGAGCAACATGTACGAGACGCTCACCCGCTACGACACCGCCACGCACACGATCAAGCCGCTGCTCGCGACCAGCTGGTCAACCTCGGCCAACGGCCTGAGCTGGACCTTCCACCTCCGGCAGGGGGTGCACTTCCACACCGGCCGGCTGATGACCGCGCAGGCCGCGGCGGCGGCCATCCTCCGCACGGAGAAGCTGGGCGGGGGGGCCGGCTACGTCTGGGACGCGGTGAAGAGCATCAGCACGCCCAGCACCTACACCATGGTCTTCCACCTGAAGTACGCCTCGCCGCTGGACCTCGAGGCCTCCGCCTCCTATTCGGCGTACATCTACGACACCAAGGCCGCGGGCGGGGGGTCCTCGGCCGCAGCTGACCAAGTGGTTCAACACGCCGCATGACGCGGGCACCGGCCCGTACACGCTGCAGACCTGGAACAAGGGCCAGGAGTTCGAGGTGGTGCTCAAGGCCTTCCCCGGCTACTGGGGCGGCTGGAAGGGCCCGCACTACAAGAAGGTGGTGTTCCGGGTCGTGCCCCAGGACACCACCGCCGCCCAGCTGCTGCGGTCCGGGCAGGTCGACTTCGTGGAGCAGATCAGCCCCGCGATCTGGAAGTCGTTCCAGGGCCAGGCGGGCATCCGGACGGTGAGCATCCCGTCCTTCCAGAACCTGCTGGCCCAGCTCAACGCGCACACGCTGAGCCTGCCGGTGCGCCAGGCGATCTCCTACGGGATCAACTACCCGGGGATCGTCGCGGCGCTGCAGGGCGCGGCGGTCACGTCCAGCGGCCTGGTCCCGGCCGGCCTGCCCGGCCACTCCACCGACCTGCCGAACTATCACTACGACCCGGCCAAGGCGGACCAGCTGCTGAAGACGGCCGGGTACGGGCCGGGCAAGAAGCCGCTGAACCTGACCCTGACCTACACCCAGGGTGACTCGAACGAGCAGGTCGTGGCGACGCTGCTGAAGTCCAGCCTGGCCAAGCTGAACATCAACCTCACCACGCAGTCACTCGCCTGGCCGACCCAGTGGGCGAAGGCGAAGTCGGGCCCGGGCCACCAGAGCATCTTCCTGCGAGTACTGGTGGCCGGACTACGCCGACCCGTACACCTGGTTCAGCAACCTGCTGGAGACGGAGAAGTCGCCGTACTTCAACCTCTCCTACTACTCCAACTCGGCGCTGGACAAGCAGATCAACAAGGTGGAGCCGCTGCTGGCGACCAACCGTACGGCCGGTGAGCAGCTGTACCAGACCATGCAGACCGAGGTCTTGCAGCAGGCGCCGCTGGACGTGCTCTACAACATGAACTACCAGTACGCGATGCGCACGTCCTTCACCGGCTTCCAGCCCGACCCGGCCTACGCGAACGTCGTCTTCACCTACAACCTCAGGCCGACTGGCAGTTGACCGGCTATGTGGCGCGCCGGGTCGCCCTGGCCGCGCTGGTGGTCGCGGGCGTCATCATCGCGACGTTCGTGATCGCCCGTGTGGTCCCGGGAGACCCGGCCGCCACCTGGGCCGGGCCGCACGCGTCCGCCGCCCAGGTCGCCGCGGCCCGGCGGTTCCTCGGCCTGGACCGGCCGCCGCTGGTCCAGTTGCTCGCCTACTTCGGCGGCATCCTGTCCGGCAACTGGGGCCTGTCCATCCACACCCACCAGCCCGTCCTGTCCGACATCGGGACCGCCGCCCCGGCCTCGCTGGAGCTGGTGACCGCGGCGCTGATCATCGCGCTGGCGGTGGCCGTGCCGCTCGGGCTGGTGGCCGCCCGCTGGCCGGGCGGCCTGGTCGACCAGGCCATCCGGGCCGTGTCGATCCTGGGCGTGTCCATGCCGATCTTCTGGATGGCGCTCATCCTCCAGCTGGTCTTCAGCCAGCGGCTGCACGTGCTGCCCGCGGCCGGGGAGTACTCTCCCGGCCTGCTGTTCAGCCACCCGCTCGCCCAGCGCACCGGGTTCAGCCTGATCGACGCGACGATCAGCGGGAACTGGCCGATGCTCGGCAGCATCCTGGTCCATCTCGTGCTGCCCGCCTTGGTCGTCGCCGCCTACCCGGCCGGGCTCATCGCCCGGATGGTCCGGGCCCAGGTCCTGGACACGGTGAGCGAGACCCACATCCAGATGATCCGCGCGCTGGGCTTCAGCGAGCGCGCGGTGTACAGCCGGTTCGCCATGAAGCTCGCCTGGAACCCGGTGGCCGCCGCGGTGGCCCTGGTCTTCGGCTACTCACTGGTGAACACGTTCCTGGTCGAGGCGATCTTCGACTGGCCCGGGCTCGGCAGCTACACGGCCGCCTCGATCGCGACCCTCGACACGCCCGCCATCCTGGGCGTGACCCTGTTCGTCGCGCTGGTCTACGTGGCGGCCAACCTGGCGGTGGACATCATCCAGGCCGCCCTGGACCCGCGGATCCGGCTGCGATGATCGAGGCGCCCTCGCCCGCCGCCATCCCGGCTCCGGTCCTGCCGCGGGGCCAGGCCCTGTGGCGCGGCCTGCGCGCGAACCCGCTGCTGGTGGCGGGGGGCCTGACCGCGGTGCTGATCGTCGTGGTCGCCGTGGCGGCCCCGCTGCTCGCGCCGTTCCCCGCTGACGCCGGCTCGGCCACGCATCCGTTCTTCGTGCTGCGCCCGCCCTCGGCGCAGCACTGGTTCGGCACCGACCAGGTCGGCCGGGACGTGCTCTCCCGGGTCATCTACGGGGCCCGGATCTCCCCGGTGGTCGCCGTCATCGTGCTGGTGATCGCGTGCGTCATCGGGATCCCGCTGGGAATCGTGGCCGGCTACTTCGGCGGCTGGGTCGACGAAGTGATCATGCGGGTGACCGACGTCTTCCTGGCCTTCCCGTCGCTGCTGCTGGCGCTGGCCCTGGCCGCCGTCCTGCCCACCAGCCTGACCAGCCTGACCATCGCGATCGCGGTCACCTGGTGGCCCTGGTACACCCGGCTGATCCGGGGCCAGGCGGCCTCGGTGGCGGGCCGCCCCTACATCGACAGCTGCCGGGCGCTCGGCGTCCCGGCCTGGCGGATCATCACCCGGCACGTCCTGCCCAACTCGGTCACCCCGCTCATCGTGCAGGTGTCGCTGGACGTGGGCGGGGTGATCCTCACCGCCTCGGCCCTGTCCTTCCTGGGCCTCGGCGCCCAGGACCCCACCCCGGACTGGGGCCTGATGGTGGCTGAGGGGCAGACCTACTTCACTCCGGACTGGTGGGTGGTGACCTTCCCCGGGATCGCGATCCTGGTCACCGCGTTCGCCTTCAACCTGCTCGGCGACGGGCTGCGTGACCTGCTGGACCCGAAGCGGAGCCTGCTGCCATGAGGCCGGCTCCCACCGGGCCTGCTCCCACCGGGCCTGCGCCCGCGAGGCTGGCGATCAGCGACCTCCAGGTCCGGTTCGGCGACCGGCCCGTCGTGCAGATCGACGAGTTCACCCTCGGCGAGGCCGAGATCGCCGGGCTGGCCGGGGAGAGCGGCTCCGGCAAGTCCATGACCACGCTGGCCATCCTCGGTCTCGCGCACACGGTGGGCGCCACAGTCAGCGGCAGCATCCGCCTGGACGGCACCGAGCTGACCGGCCGGTCCCAGCGGGAGCTGCGTAAGCTGCGCGGAAAACAGATCGCGGCGATCTTCCAGAGCCCGGCCACGGCGTTCAGCCCGGTGTTCAGGGTCGGCCAGGTGGTGCTCGGCGCGCTCCGGCTGCACGGGATGAGCAAGGCGGAAGCCACGGAGGCGGCCACCCGGGCCATGCGGCAGGTGCTGCTCGCCCCCGACCTGCTGGACCGTTATCCCGCGCAGCTGTCCGGCGGGCAACTGCAGCGGGTCGCGATCGCGCTCGCGCTGGCCCTGCGGGCCCGGGTGCTGCTGGCCGACGAGCCGACCAGCGCGCTCGACGTGACGGTCCAGGCGGAGGTGCTGGAACTGCTCCGGGTGCTGCGCGAGCGCGAGGGCATGTCGGTGCTGCTGATCAGCCACGACCTCGCGGTGGTGGCCGAGTTGTGTGACCGGGTGGCCATCATGCAGGCCGGCCGGATCGTCGAGCAGGGCCCGGCGGCCCAGGTCCTGTCGGCCCCGCGGCACCGCTACACCGCCGACCTGCTGGCTGCGGTGCCCCGGATCACGGCCGCCGAGAACGAGCCCCCGGCCGCGGCCCGGCCGGGTACGGTCCCCCCGGGAACGGGCCAGCCGGGACCTCCGCGAACGGGCCGGCCGGGAACGGGGCCGCCGGATGAGCCCGCCGCCGGAGACCCCGATCCTGGAGGTCAGGGACCTGTCGGTGCGGTTCGGGCCGGTCCGGGCGGTGGACGGGGTGAGCCTGCAACTGGCCGCCGGGCCGTTCGGCCTCGGCCTGGTCGGGGAGAGCGGGTCGGGCAAGACCACGATCGGCCGGGCCGTGGTCCGGCTGGCCCGGATCAGCGGGGGCCAGATCCGGTTCGAAGGCGCTGACCTCGCCACCCTGCGCGGCCGGGCGCTGAAGGACTACCGTCGCGCCGCGCAGATCGTGTTCCAGGACCCGGACAACACCCTCGATCCCCGGATGCGGGTCGGCACCTCCATCCGGGAAGCGCTGGGTGCGCACCGCATGGTGCCGCGCCGGCAGTCGGCCGGGCGGGCCGGGGACCTGCTGGCCGAGGTAGGCCTGGACCGGGACTTCGCGTCCCGGTACCCGCACCAGCTGTCCGGCGGGCAGCGCCAGCGCGTCGCGATCGCCCGCGCGCTCAGCGTGCAGCCGCGGCTGCTGGTGCTGGACGAGCCCACCAGCGCCCTGGACGTGCGGGCGCAGGCGCGGGTGCTCAGCCTGATCGCCCGGCTGCGCACCGAGCGGCAGCTGTCCTATCTGCTCATCACGCACAACTTCGCGATCGTGAGCGAGCTGTGCGAGCAGACCGCCGTGCTGTACCTGGGCCGGATCGTGGAGAGCGGCCCGACCCGGGAGCTGCTGCAGGCCCCCGCCCACCCCTACACCGAGGCGCTGCGCTCCGCGGTACCTGAGATCGACTGGACCGCCCGGCGAACCCGGGTCGTCCTGCCCGGCGAACCGCCGGACGCGGCCCATCCGCCCCCAGGCTGCGTGTTCCACCCCCGCTGCCCGCTGGCCGTCGACCGGTGCCGCACCGAGGTCCCGCGGCTGCGGCCAGCTGGCCCGGGCCGCCTGGTGGCCTGCCATCGCGCCGAGGAGGTACTGGCTGGCGCGGTCATCGGCAGCCAGCCCGCGGCGGGCTTACCCGGGCCGCCCGCTGGCCCAACCCCGCTCACCTGGGCCGGCCGGCCCGTTGCTACAGTGCTGTCCGTACCGCACCGGTAGCGGCCCGTCCTCTCCGCCTTCCCTGACTGGATTGAGGGGCCCGCCATGCCAGCCATCGAGGTACGCCCGTTCCGCCGCCCGGACCGGGATCAGCTGACCGCACTGGTCAACGCGCACGCCGCAGCGGTCGTGCCGGGGGCCGGGGTCTCGGTCGCCACCGTGCTCAGCCACCTGGAACGGCAGCCCGGTGAGACCATCGTCGACCCCTGGGTGGCGCAGCGGGTCACCCTGGTCGCCGAGCAGCATCACGCCGTGGTCGCCGCCGCCCACCTGCTGCGCTACCACGCCGACGAACGCGCCGGGACGTCCTACCGGGGGTCGGGGGACATCCACTGGCTGCTGTTCTGGCCCGAGGCGCCGGCCGGGAACCCGTACTGGACGGACGCCACCGAAGCGGCGGCGGCGCTGATCGCCGCCTGCGTCCGGCAGCTCGAGGAATGGGGCGTGGCCCGCCAGGACGCCGGCGGGGACCTGCCGGTGCACGGCGTGTACGGCGTGCCCGAGCAGTGGCCGCACGTCCGCGAGCTATACCAGCGGGCCGGCTTCGTGCCCGCCGGGGACACCGAAGTGGTCTACCTGGCCCGGGTGGACGACCTCCCCCGCCCCGGCCCGTCCCCCCTGACCGGGCTGTCCGCCCGCCGGTCGGTCGGGATGAACGGCACCCGCCTGTCGGCGGTCCTGGACGGGCAGGTGATCGGGTACGTCGAGGTGGAGGTCTTCGAAGACGGGGAGCGGCAGTCCCGCCGCGGCGGGTGGGCCGACGTGGGCAACCTCTGCGTCGCCGCGGACTACCGGCGGCGCGGGGTCGCGACCTGGCTGCTGGGGCAGGCGGCGGACTGGCTGCGGCTGGCCCAGGTCACCCGGCTGCTGGACTACGCCTCGCTGGAGACTGACCCGGACGGCCAGGACGCCGCGGGGTACCGGGCTTTCCTGGCCGCGTCACACTTCACCGAGCTCACCCGGACCAGGCGGGGCTGGACCCGGGACCCGGACAGTCCCGGACGCTGAAGCCGCCGGAATCCCTGGGCCGCTGGCCGGGATAGGCACCGAAACGCTCGCGCCCCTGGCCGCCTGGCCGGCGCGTTCGGCCGGAGCACCCTGCTTATCGATTCCGGTCAGCCCGGTCGCGGAGAACCGGCCGATTACCACGGCAACGCGATTACTAACTATTACGCGCGGATCGTGCCCGCGACCATGATCGATGGGCGCGGGTACGCATTCCGGTATGATGACGTGGCCCCCTAGGAGGGCGCTGATCGGGCGGGCGCGGTCTTCGAATCCGGCCCCGGCGCCGCTCACCAGCGACGCTGGGTCCCGCCCACTGACCAGGCGTTCTTCGGCCCGCAGTGGGCATCAGCGCGGCCGCGGGCCGGGTGGGCGGCATGGTGGGCGTTGCGGCGAATTTAGGTTTTCATTAGGGTTTCCACCGTTAACAGCCGATATTGGGGTACTTTTAGCCGGGCTCGCCTAGATCGCCCATTGCCTGGATTTCGCGCTGGCAAGCTGGAAGAGTCGGCCTATGCGGACGATCTTTGACGGGCTGGTCGAAGAGTTGCGGGCCTGGCATTTGTTCGAGCAGCAGGACGGGAACTCCCCGCAACGCGACCTCGCTGAACTCCCCGGCCTGGGCCGGCCCGGCTACGGCGGCTCGCCGGGTTCTGACGACGGCGCGCCGCAGTGGGGGGCGCCGGAGTTCGGCAGAATCGAGTACGGCCACGCCGGATACTACGACCGGGCCCCGCGGTACGGCTGGGATCTGGACACCGCGCCGCCGCGGCCGGACGGCCCGCGCTAGCCACAGCCCGTGTTAACGGCGGGCGGCGGATCAGCCGGGGGTCGTAGAGGTACCAGCCTTCCCGGCCGCCCACGGCCGGGCTGGCGTACCAGCGGATCCCCACGCACCACCGGTGATGCCGGTCTTTGCGCTGCCCGATCACCTGGGCCCAGGCCCACGTGCCGTCGCGGAGCAGGATCTCCGCCTCGCTGTCCTCGGGGATCGTCGAGCCGGGCACGGCGTCGGCGGGCATGGCCCGCTCCAGCGCCGGCTCCCGCGACGGATCAGCAAACACGCAGGTCATCGTGCCCGTGACCAGTCATCCGCAATCTGGAACCGGCCGGCTGGCGCCGTCGCCGGGACTAATCAAGCCGGTCACCCAGGCGTACAGTCGACGTGTGCGCGACGCCAGGGACGACCGCCCGCCGGGGCCGGGCCTGATCGTCCGCGCGACCCGCCTCCGGCCGCGCGGCCACGCGCAGGTATGGCTGTTCGGGGCGGGGTACGGCCTCATCTTCTTCCTGGTCATGGCCGCACGTGATGAGCTGCTGCTCGGCGTGGCCGCCTGGGCCATCGCGACGTTCGGGTACGGCTCGGCGCACTCCTTCCGGCTCGGCCGCAGCAGGCACTCCAGGGCGCTGGCCGAGTGGGCCGCCAGCCAATCCCCGCCGCCGCCTGGCCGCTAGGTCCGGGCCGGCGCCAGGGCCCGGCGGGCTGAGTCCGGACCGCGCTGACGCCGGACGGGGCGCGGGCGCAGCAGCAGCACGACCAGGACACCGGCCGCGGCCGCGGCGGGGATGACCACGGTCACCGGGACGTACTGCCCGGCGATGCCCCACAACGCGAACCCGGCACCCTGGATGAACATCAGCCCGGCGCTGGACAGGGCGAGGGCGCGGCCGCGCAGTTCCCCCGGTGCGGCGTCGATCAGCAGCCCGTCCAGCCCGGCCCCCCAGGCGCTGCCCAGGCCGCAGATCACCAGCAGGGCCAGCGCCAGGGCCAGGCCCGGGCTGGCCGCGAACCCGGCCAGCGGCACGAAGGTCAGCAGCCCGGCCGGGACGACCAGGCGGCGCTGCCAGCGGACCCGGAGCAGCCGCGCGGCGATCAGGTCGGCCACCACGGTGCCGACTGGGATCCCCATGAGCAGGAAGCCCGCCACCCGGGCCGGCTGCCCGATGTGGCTGGCGTACGGCGCGGCGAGGGCCTCGGGGGCGACCGCGCACGCTGGCACCAGCCAGCCGAACAGCAGGATGCGCCGGACCTGCCGGTGGGCCAGGACGTCGCGGATCCCGCGCAGCGAGTCCCCGGCCATCGACCCGGCCCCGGCCCGCTGCCCGCGGCGCCGGGACATGCCCCACCGCAGCAGCACCGCTGAGCCCGCGAACGAGGCCGCGTCGAAGCCCAGCGCACCGCGCGGGGAGGCCAGGGCGAGCAGCAGGCCCCCCGCGCCGAACCCGACGATCTGCGCCGACTGGGCGACCATGCGCATCATCGACCGGCCGAGGATGTAGCCCGGCCCGGGCGGCAGCACGTCCGGCAGCACCGCGGAGCGCACCCCCTGGTAGACCGGCGCGAGCAGCCCGTTCGCGAACACCAGCCCGAGCAGCGCGGCGACCGGCATCCCGGGGATCACCATGGCCCCCACCAGCACCGCGCTGAGCAGATCACCCGTCACCAGGGCTCCCCGGGCGGGCAGCCGGTCCGCGGCCGCGCCGAGCAGCGCCCCGCCCACCAGGTAGGGCAGGAACGACAGCGCCATGACCGAAGCGGCCAGCGCCGGGGAGCGGGTCTGCTCGTAGACCAGCACGGTGAGCGCGACTTCGGCCACCACGTTGCCGAGCATGGACACGATGTTGGCCAGGAACAGGGCCCGGAACTCGCTCTGGCCGAGCACGTCCAGGTAACGGGCCGGGCCGGGCTCGGGGCGGGGGCCGGGGGCCGGTGGGCTCACCGGGGCGGAAGCAGTCACAGGACCGAGGCTGGCCGGCGGCTAGGATCAGGACCAGGGATTCGGCGTCTGCCGAACCTTAGGCGATGGGGCGGTGCGGGTGTCATGAGCCTGAGCCTGGTGTTCGGCCGGGACGACCCGGCGCGGACCCGGTTCGTGGTGTCGCCGCTGTGGGAGACGATGCACGCGATCCGGGTCATCGTCGAGCCGCAGCGGCATCAGTACCACCTGCCGTGGCTCGAGGCCGTGCGGGCCGAGGTGGAGCGGCTGGACCTGCGCCCGCTGCTCATGCTGAGCCCGCGGCGCGGATGGACCCCGGACTTCCTCAGCCCGGTCCCGGACCGGCCGGTCGCCGACGTCCCCGCCGAGCTGGCCCGGGTCCGGGCGACTCCGCCAGAGCAGGTGGCGCACGAGGTGCGGCGGTCGCTGACCGAACGTTCCGGCGCCCCGGTACCGCCCAGCGCCTGGCGGCTGCTCGACGATCCGGCCGCCACCCGGGACCTGGTCGCGGACCTTCTCGCGCAGTCCTGGGAGCTGCTGGTCGCGCCGCACTGGCCGCGGCTGCGCGAGTTCCTGGACACGGACGTGGCCTTCCGTACCCAGACCCTGGCCGACTACGGGCTGGAGCGGGTCCTGGCCGACCTGCACCCCCAGGCGCGCTGGACCGGCCGGGCCCTCGTCATCCAGGGGTTCGAGCCGGGCCGTTGCCTGCTGAACGGAGCCGGGCTGCTGCTCATGCCCAGCGTGTTCCTGTGGCCGAGCCTGGCCCCGGTAACCGACCCCCCGGCCCGTCCCGCGCTGGCCTACCCGGCCCGGGGCATCGCGGAACTATGGCAGCCAGCCCGGACCCCGCAGTCGGACGCGCTGGCCCGGCTGCTCGGCCGGACCCGGGCCGCGCTGCTGGAGTCACTCGCCGAGCCCGCCTCGACCCACACCCTGGCCCGGCGGCACAGCCTGGCCCCGAGCACCGTGTCGGAGCACCTGTCGGCGTTGCGGGACGCCCGGCTGGTGACCAGCAGGCGCCAGCGGCACGCGGTTATGTACCAGCAGACCCGGCTGGGGACGGCGCTGGCTTCCGGGGGCTGATCAGCAGTGACTGGGCTCCCACGCCGAGCCGCCCGGTGGTGTCGGAGAGGACGGACGTGGCCAGGCCCGCCCCGCCCGCGGAGATCGCAGTCTGCGCGTCCAGGCAGACCCACTCGCCGGCTGCTTCCCGGTGCAGGTGCACGGTGAGCTCGGGGTTGATGAACAGCCACTTGGTGATGTCGAGCTCACCGGACAGGCCGTTGCCGCTGTCCGCGACGGCGAGCACCCGCTCCAGCGGGCCGGTCTCCTCGTCAGGGACGAGGGGGTAACGCAGCCGGGTCCAGACCGTGGCCGGGCCCGGCTCACCGAACTGGCCGCGGACCGGCCGCCATTCGACGGCGGACAGATACCCGTCGACCCAGCCCCCGGGGGGCAGCCCGATGGTCTGGCCGGGGAGGGCGGGCGGCGGGTCGCTACGGCGGGGGACGGTTTCGCTGGTGGTGCGCAGCACCCGCCAGGCGCTGGCCCGCGCCACGTCCCGGCCGCCCGCGGTGGCGACTGCCTCCAGGAACTCCACGCTGCGGCCCGGGCGGACCAGGCGGGCCTGCACGTCCAGGTCGCCGACCGGGATGGCCCCGAGGATCTCGCAGGTGAACCGGGCCACGATCATGTCGTCGCGGGGCACGCAACGCTGGATGGCCCGGCCCAGGAGCGCGCTCGGCGGCCCGCCGTGCTGGGCCCGCTCGTCCCAGGGGCCCGTGGTGTGCGGGGTCGCCCGCCAGGTACCGTTCCGCACCGGAACGTAGAAGCTATCGGCCACCTGCCGCATGTTACTCACCAGTCCCAGCGTCCCCGGGCGCGCGGCCCGGCCGCGGGGTCAGGAGGTGGGCTCGACCACGACTTTCAGGCCGGTGCGGCGGGCCGCCTGGCCGAACGCGGCCGCCGCGTCCTGCAGCGGGTAGCGGTCGGTGACCAGCGAGGTGAGATCTGCCTTCTTGCTCGCGGCCAGGGCGATGGCCCGGGGATACACCTCGTTCATCCGGCGCACCATGGCGATGGTCAGCCCCTTGCGGCGGGCCACGCCGGCGCGGAACGTGGTCGTGTCGTCGTCGGGGATGCCGCCCAGCACGACCCGGCCGCCGGCCCAGTGGCCGCCATGGCCAGCTGCACCGCCGCGCTGCTGCCCGCGATCTCGAAGGCCACCGCGGCGCCCTCACCCACCATCGCCCGCAGGGCGCCGGGATCGGCGGCCTGCGCCGGGTCGGCCACGGCCGCTCCCAGGGCGGCGGCGGCCGCGCGGCGGTGCGGCAGCGGTTCGAACACGGTCACCGGGCCCGCGCCTGACACCTGGAGCAACTGCACGAGCAGCAACCCGATCGGCCCGGCGCCGACCACCACGACCGGCGCACCCAGGTGCACATGACCGAGATCGAGCGCGTGGATGGCCACGCCCAGGGGTTCCAGCACGGCGCCGTCCGCGTCGCTCATCTCGTCTGGCAGCGGGTGCAGCAGCTCGTCCGGCCAGGTCATGAACTCCCGCATGGCCCCGTCCTGGTTGCCGTGCCCGGCGAACCGGATGTTCAGGCACAGGTTGAAGTAGCCCTCGCGGCAGGGCCGGCAGGTCCCGTCCGGGATAGCCGGGTCGATGGCCACCCGCTGACCGTGCCGCGGGCCTTGCTCGATCACCCCGGCCGCTTCATGGCCCAGTACCAGCGGGTGGTCCAGGGTCGCGTCGCCGATCCCGCCCTGGTCCCACCAGTGCAGGTCCGAGCCGCAGATGCCGACGGCCGTGACCCGGACCAGGCTCTCTCCCGGCCCGGGTACCGGCACCGGCTCGTCGGTAAGGCGCAGATCCGCGACCCCGTGCAGCCGGGCGACCCTCATCTGGTTCTCCGTCTCCGCCGGTATCGGGTGGACTCCCCGGGGCCCGAGGTTACTGCGCGGCCCGGGGCGGTGCTAAGCCGGAGACCGGCGTCCGGAGCGGAAAACCCGGGCCAGGAGCAAAAGTCAGCGCTCTGGCCCGGGCAGTTCCCGGGGGCCGCCGAGCAGTTGCCGGATCTCGCCTGGCGGCTGCCGCTGCTCCCGGCCTGAGCCGGACAGCAGCAGCCCGGTCGGCTGCGAGGCGCTGATCGCGGGGCCGGTCCGCGGGGCGTCGGGCTCCCAGCCGACGCCCGAACCCAGGCTGAGGGCCATGGCGGGGCACATCTCCACCGCCTGCTGCGCCTCGCGCTCCAGCCAGAACGGCACCGGCATGTCCAGGAACGCCGGATAGCCCTGGCTGTCGAGCTGGACCATCTCCGGCGCGATCTTGGCGCAGAGCCCGTGCCCGTCGCAGCGCGCCCAGTCCACCTTCAGCCGCACCTCCGACTCTTCCGGCCCGAGCGGCAGGATGCCGCGGGTCTTGCGGCCACACGAGCCGCGGAACAGGTGGGTGGTGAGGTCGTCGCTGAACACGTCCAGCGCGGAGAGCACGAACCGGGACACCCCGTCCGGGTGGGAACAGGCCCCACGGCCGCGGACGACCGCCGCGGTGCGGCGCGCCGTATCCAGGGTGTCCATGCCGCCCGAGCCGTCGGCCAGCGCGCTCATCGAGCGGGCCAGGCCCGGCAGGCCCAGCTTGCACGGTCCGCATTGCCCGGACGACTCTTTGGCCAGATAACGAACCACGCGGGCCACTTCGCCGAGGGGGCAGGTACCGCCCAGCGGCATCACGACGCCGGCCCCGAGGGTGCCTCCCGCCGCGTCCAGGCCGGCCCGGGAGACCGGCACGTCGTCGGCGAGCTCGGCGGGCAGCCACATCCCGTGATAGCCGCCGATCAGCACGCCGTCGAAGGCGGTCGCCTCGCAGATGTCCAGCACCACGCCGAGCGGGACTCCGGTGGGGACTTCCACCACGGCGGGGCGCCCCGCCGAGCCGCCGACGGTCAGCAGTACCGTGCCCGGCTCGTCCGGGGTGCCGTCCGAGGCGTAGCCTTCCTGGCCGAGCATGGCGAGGACGGCGAGCTGCGCGAACGTCTCGGCGTTGGACAGCAGCGTGGGCAGGCCGTCCACCCCGGTCTCCGCGGCCCGGCGCTTCTTGCCCGGCGGCAGCGCGATCTTGCCGTTCACCGCGTTGGTCAGGGCGCCGCCCTCACCCGACACGAACCGGTCGGGGACCTCCACCACCCGGACGATCTTCTTCAGGTCCGGCTCGGCCCGGGCCGCCTCCGCCACCGAGGCCGCCACCGAACCGTCCGTCACGCCCACGATGATCATCTTGGCGCCCAGCGCCCGGGCGGCCAGCAGGGCGCCCCCCAGCACCAGGTACGGCGAGCGGAGCAGCAGCATCTTGTCCTTGGCGCTACCCGGCTCTCCCTCGGTGCCGTTGATGAGGATCATCGGCTTGCACTTGCGGGCTGCGGCGTTGTCGACCACGGCCCGCACCTTGCGGGCGAAAGGGAAAGCGGCTCCGCCGCGACCCCGCAAGTCGAACGCTTTCTGCCATTTCGATCAACTGGCGCGCCGTCACCCGGCGCATGGGCCCAAAGATCTCCTGATGCGTCGCGAGATCAATGCGCTCAAAACGATCCAGGCCGGCGGTTAGCCGGGCCCGCCCAATCCGCATCGCCGGGGGCGGTGCAAGTGAGTTCACGAGTAGTTTCCGGTATTCAGCGGCACGATGTTCAGCGGGTCGGTGTCGTCTTGCGGGCTGAACTGATCGCGGGCGCCAGGCGGTCGTGGCCGGGTGTAGGCGGCGTCCTGCTCAGCGAAGGAGACGTGGCGCTCGGCTCGCTGCGGCAGGTCGTAGTCTGGCCGGCCGTACTGGCCGGCCGGGCCGCACTGGCTGGCCGGGCCGCCTGGCTGGCGCTGGTACTGCTCGTCGCGCTGGTGCTCGTCAGGCTGGTGCCGCTCGTCGCGCTGATACTGCTCGTACTGCATAGGCTCCTCGTACACGCATGGGCGTCTCGTACTGGCCCTGCGGCTCGTACCCGGCGGACTGCTGGTACTGCGCGGGATGCGGCCGCTCATACCCGCCGGACCGGGGCCCGTACTGGGCCTGGCCGTACTGGGCCTGGCCGTACTGGCCGGAGAGGTCGATCTCGCCGGTCCGCTCGTACCGCGGCTCGGCACGCGGACGCTCGTACTGGCCGGGGCCGGCGTACTGGCCCTGTCCGGCGTACTGGCCCGGTCCGGCGTACTGGCCGCTCACGCCATAGTCCCTGCCCGACCCGTAGTGGCCCGTGCCGTACTGGCCGGAGCCGTGCTGGCCCGGTCCGGCGTAATGGCCGCTCACGCCATAGTCCCGCCGGCCTCGTGCTGGCCCGTGCCGTGCTGGCCCGCGCCGTACTGGCCGAGCGAACCGTAGTGGGCAGGCACGCCGTACTGGGAGGGCGGAGCGGCCGGGTCGATCCGCTCCAGCGGGCCGGACCAGTCGTCGTAGTTGCCCGCCGCGTACCGGGGGGCCGCGGCCGACGGGCCGATCCGCTGCATGGGACCAGACCAGTCGTCGTGCGGCCGTTCATACGGCCCGGTCTCGCCGTACTGGCGGGACATCGGCTGGCCGTACTGAACCGGGGCCGGCGGCGCGGGCAGCAGCTGCCCGGGCTGGGGACGCTCGTACTGGCCCGGACGGCCGACCTGGCCGGTTGGCTCGTACTGGTAGCCGCCCTGCTCGTACGGGCCAACCCGCGGCATGGGGCCCGTCTGCTCGCGGGGAGCCACGCGCGGCACGGGGCCGGTGTGACCATGCCGGGCGATGCGCGGCATCGGGCCGGTCGGCTCGTACTCGCCGGCTCGCTCCCAGGGATCCGCCGCCGGGCTGCCGAACTGGCTGCCCCGCTCGAACGACTCCCGTCCCCAGCGGCCCGATCGGCCCTGACGCGCCCATCCGGCGGTTTTCTGCGAGATACGCAGCCCGCTCGTCGTACGGGGCGCTGCGCGCCGCGTAGCCGCGCTGCGGCGCCGCCGGCGCACCGGCGGGGAGGGCCAGCTGAGCCCGCCCGGGTTGGCGGGAGGCCCGGCTCCGGGCGCCGTCGAGGGCGCCGGGCGAACCCGTAGGCCAGCGCCGGGGCCTGCAGGGCGGCAGCGGTCAGGGCGGCACCCCCGGGGAGCACGCCCGCGCTGGTGAGCGCGGCCGCGGCCGCGGACCACCCGCCGGTCCCCCCGGAGTCCGCGACGGGATGGCTGACCAACTCGTTGCCGGCCCGGTTCCTGGCCACGAGCCGGACCATCAGGGCGGCGGCCACCGCGACCACGCACGCGCCGTAGGACCAGGCGACAAAGCCGGAGAAGCCGAAGAACGCCTTGGCCGGGCGGCCCGCGAGCAGGCCGTGCACCAGCCCGAAGATCCAGGCGGCGTAGGCCGAGGCGTGAATCACCCGCCAGGCCTTCGGCGACATCCTCGCGGCCAGCCGGGCCCGGTAGATGCCCGTCATCATGATCACGATGAACATGTCCGAGGCGACGG
Source organism: uncultured Actinomycetes bacterium (assembly GCA_963781085.1). Lineage (GTDB taxonomy): Bacteria > Actinomycetota > Actinomycetes > Streptosporangiales > Streptosporangiaceae > RYN-230. The sequence goes on along the minus strand of CAWAES010000011.1, from coordinate 197,281 downwards.
TCCCGAGCCCCAGATAAAAAGTCCTGCCCTTGTCGAGGAAAGGGATCACGGCGTCGGCAGGCTGTGACCGGCCGGCGATTATCTCGAGCACAATGTGAATAACAAGGAACGCTATTGCACCGAATCCCATGGCGCGATGAAGCGCCTGCGCCGTAACCCGGGCGCTGGGCTTCATGAAAATGCGGTCAGAGGCGACCAGCCCAATTCCAACTTCCGCGGTCAGCGCAACAAGTGCGAGAACTCCCGCGTAGTAAAGCAGGAAATGGTCGGTGCCCGCGACGACCGTGCGGCCGGCCGCCGTCGCCGCGGCTGCGGCCGCGATGATCACTGTGCCTATGACGACGGCGTTGAGGATCCACAACCATGCGTCTGACCTGGGTCGGGCCACCGTGTAGCCACGTCTCCCCCTGCTGGGAGCGGGGTGGCGTGACCGCCCAGCCGAACCGTCACCCTTCGCCGACACGTTGCCTCCCGGGAGGAGCTGCTCAGCTACCTACCATTGTCTGGCTACTAAAGACTGAATAGCTCTAGCATTGGCAACTTCGCCAACCCCGGGAGATCCCGCTTCTCTACCGGGCTGAAGAGGATGCTATCGCGGCCGATTCCAGCTTCGCAACGAAACGATATAGAAAGTGACGCAGAGTACTGTTACCGCACGTCAGCGCCGGGTTTCGGAAGGCTCCCGCGCACCCTCGCGCGGGCCTCTCGCGCCGCCGTCCGAGCGGTCTCTCTTACGCCCCTTCGCACAGTCTGCGTGGCCTCTCGCGCGCTCCCTCGCACGCCTGGCCTCGCGGCTCCCGGGCCGGGCCGCGGGCAGGGGGCGAAAATGGGCTGCACGACACGGGGGTGGCCGGTCACCATGAGGGATGCCCTGGTTCCTGAGTGACAGCCTGCCCGAATACGCGGCCACGGCGGGTGGCCTGCTGTCCGGACGCCCGGCCGAGCACACCATCCTGCTCGGGGCCATGGAGACGCTGCGGGCGGCCGGGCCGGCCGCATACGGCCCTAGCGCACCCCTCTTCGGCTGGTGGCAGGGACCGGGCGGCGAGGTCAGCGCGGCGTTCCTGCACACGCCGCCGTTCCCGGTGGCGCTCACCAGCGTCCCGGGACCGGACACCGCGGCGGCCCTGGCCCAGGTGCTGGCCGCCCGGGCCCGCGCCGTGGGCGGGGTGAACGCCAGCCCCGAGGATGCGGAAGCGTTCGCCCGCGCCTGGCACCAGGTGACCGGCGACGCCGTCGAGTGCCACATGCGGAACCGGCTGTTCCGGCTCGGCGACCTGCGCTGGCCCGACCCGTGCCCGGCGGGGCAGGCCCGGGTGGCCGGCCTGGCCGACCGCAGCCTGCTCATCGCCTGGTCGGAGGCGTTCCACCGGGAGGCGCAGTCGGGTCCCGAGAATTTGGTGGCCAACGTGGATGACCGGCTCTCCTACCAGGGCCTGACCCTGTGGGAAGACGCCGGGCAGCCGGTGTCCATGGCCGGCGCTGACCCGGATGTCGGCCGGCCAGGTGCGGGTCGGCCCCGTGTACACCCCACCGGGCCTGCGAGGGAAGGGTTACGGGGGCGCCGTGACCGCCGCCGTGAGCCAGGCCGCCCGGGACGCCGGGGCCGGCCAGGTGCTGCTGTTCACCGACCTGGCCAACCCGACCAGCAACGCTCTCTACCAGCGGCTGGGCTACCAGCCGGTGGAAGACCGTGACGTCTGGTCGTTCCACCGTCCACCGGCGGGCGGGACCGCCGGCTAGCGGGCGGGCTGGGGGACGGACGGTCCTCGTTGCGTGCCTTGATCTTGACCTTTGGTGCTCAGAGCGCGGCGGCGACCAGCTCGGCGATCTGCGCGGTGTTCAGGGCGGCTCCCTTGCGCAGGTTGTCGCCGCAGACGAACAGGTCCACCGCGCACGGGTCGTCCAGGGACCGGCGCACCCGGCCCACCCAGGTCGGGTCGGTGCCCACCACGTCGGCCGGGGTGGGGAACTCGCCGCGTTCCGGGTCGTCGTTGAGCACGACGCCGGGCGCCTCGCTGAGTACCCGCTGCGCGCCGGCCCGGGTCACCTCGCGGCCGAAGACCGCGTGCACGGCGACGGAGTGGGTGGTGACCACGGGCACCCGGACGCAGGTGGCGGTCACCCGGAGGCCGGGCATGCCCAGGATCTTGCGGGACTCGTTGCGGACCTTGAGTTCCTCCGAGGACCAGCCGTCCGCCTTCAGCGACCCGGCCCACGGCACCACGTTCAGCGCGAGCGGGGCGGGGAACGGCCCGAAGTCGCCGACCGCGGCGCGCAGGTCCCCGGCCCGCTGCCCGAGCATCCGCGACCCGGCGGTCTTGTCCAGCTGGGCGTACAGCGTGTCGATCCCGGCCTGGCCCGCGCCCGAGGCGGCCTGGTAGGAACTCACCACCATCTCTTCCAGGCCGTACGCGCGGTGCAGCGCGGCCACCGCGACGATCAGCGAGAGCGTGGTGCAGTTCGGGTTGGCGATGATGCCCTTGGGACGGTTCGCGGCCTCCCGGGGGTTCACCTCGGGCACCACCAGCGGGACCTCAGGGTCCATCCGGAACGCCCCCGAGTTGTCCACCACGACGGCGCCGTGCTGCGCCGCGACTGGAGCCCACGTCGCGGAGATCTCGTCGGGCACGTCGAACATGGCCACGTTGACGCCGTCGAACACCTCGGGGGCCAGGGCCAGGACCTCGATGTCTTCGCCGCGGACCCGCAGGTGCCGGCCCGCCGACCGGGGCGAGGCGATCAGCCGGACCTCACCCCACACGTCGTCACGGGTGGACAGCAGGTCGAGCATGACCGTGCCCACGGCACCGGTCGCGCCCACCACGGCGAGCGTCGGCTTGGCCGCCGCGCGGCGGGCGCTCATCGGCCCGTCCCCCCGTACACCACGGCCTCGACCTCGCTGGCGTCCAGGTCGAAGGCCCGGTGCGCGGCGGTGACTGCGAGGTCCACGTCCTTCTGGTCCACCACCACCGAGATCCTGATCTCCGAGGTGGAGATCATCTCGATGTTGACCGCGGCGTCGGCGAGCGCACCGAAGAAGGTGGCACTCACGCCTGGATGGGAGCGCATGCCCGCCCCGATCAGCGACACCTTGCCGATCCGGTCGTCGTAGAGCAGCGTGTCGAAGCCGATGTCCGGCTGCGCGCCGTTGAGGGCGGCCATGGCCGCCTGCCCGTCGTCGCGGGGCAGCGTGAACGAGATGTCGGTACGGCCGGTGGTGGCGGCGGAGATGTTCTGCACGATCATGTCGATGTTGATGCCGGCCGCGGCCACGATGCGGAAGATCTGCGCGGCCACGCCCACCCGGTCGGGGACGCCGGCCACCGTGATCTTCGCCTCGCTCCGGTCGTGCGCGACTCCGGAGATGATCGCCTGCTCCACCCCGGCCACCTCCGTTTCCTCATTGGTCTCGCTGATCGTGGTGCCCGTGCGGTTGCTGAACGACGACCTGACGTGGATCGGCATCCCGTAGCGCCGCGCGTACTCCACGCACCTCAACTGGAGGATCTTGGCCCCGCACGCGGCCATCTCCAGCATCTCCTCGTAGCTGATCCACGGGATCCGGCGGGCGGTGCGGACGATCCGCGGGTCGGCGGTGAACACCCCGTCCACGTCGGTGTAGATCTCGCAGACGTCCGCCTCGAGGGCGGCGGCCAGCGCGACCGCGGTGGTGTCCGAGCCGCCCCGGCCGAGCGTGGTGATGTCCTTGCCGTTCTGCGAGACGCCCTGGAAGCCGGCCACGATCGGGATAGCGCCCTCGTCCAGCGCGCTGGCGATCCGGCCGGGGGTCACGTCGATGATCCGGGCCTTGCCGTGCGCGGAGTCGGTGATCACCCCCGCCTGGGACCCGGTGAACGAGCGGGCTTCGAGGCCGAGGTTGGCGATCGCCATGGCCAGCAGCGCCATCGAGATCCGCTCGCCCGCGGTGAGCAGCATGTCCAGCTCGCGGCCCGGGGGCAGCGGGCTGACCTGGTCGGCCAGATCCTGGAGTTCGTCGGTGGTGTCGCCCATGGCGGACACCACCACGACGACGGAATGCCCGGCCTTGCGGGTCGCGACGATGCGCTGCGCCACCCGCTTGATGCCGTCGGCATCGGCCACCGAGGATCCACCGTACTTCTGCACGACAAGCGCCACAGGTGAGCCGCTCCTCCCGCTCCGGGCTGCTGGCGGCTTGAGTGTACCCACCCCCGGCTGGAACTCCGGTCTGATTTTTCCCCCGTGGGCGCCTGGCGGTCAGGCGAGCGAGGACTCCTCGGAGACGTCCAGCATGGCGTGGGCCAGCACCGCGTGCAGCGCCCGCAGCGCCGCGCTGCCGTGCGTCCCCCAGTGGTTGACGTAGGAGTACTGCCACCACCACAAGGCTTCCAGGGACCGGCCGGCCTCATAGTGCTGCAGGCCGTGGATCAGGTCCGCGGCGACCGCGGCCAGGTCGTCAGACAGGCGGAACGGCGTCAGCCCGGTGTCGGAATAAGGGTCGAACAGCTCGGCGTACTCGTCGTAGTCGGCCAGCCGCCGCGCCAGGCCCGACCGGAGCGAGTCCAGGTCCGGGTCGGCACCCACGTCGGGCTCCCAGTTGTCGGGGAGGATGACGTCCTTGCTCGCGCCGAGTTGCGCGCCGGCCAGCAGGATCTGCGAGACCTCCAGCAGCAGCAACGGAACCGCCTCGTCGCCGCCCTCACCATGGGCCAGGGCGGCGACCCCGTCGAGGAAGTCGCGCGCCTGCCCGGCGATCCGGTCGGCCAGCGGGTGCCAGCCCTCGCTCGCGGGTGCGGGCGGTGATCCTTGGTCAGCAGTGCTCATGGGTTCCTCGCAGCCTGGGTACGGTCCTGCGGGTCGCTGGGCCTCGCTCAGGAGTCCCCAGCCTGCCTGTCCTCCGGTCCGGTTTCATGGGACACGCCGCGCCGCCGGGGGCGCGCTGAGCATGACGACCCCCAGGTATGTCTGCATGTCGGACTTGGGATCGTGCGCCGCGCGCCGGGATCAGACATCGAGCAGCCGCCGTCCCTCGAACGCCCGGCCCAGCGTGACCTCGTCCGCGTACTCCAGATCGCCGCCGACCGGGCAGCCCGCTGGCCGGCCTGGTCACCCGGAGGCCCAGCGGTTTGAGCAGCCGGGCCAGGTAGGTCGCGGTCGCCTCGCCCTCCAGGTTGGGGTCGGTGGCCAGGATGACCTCGGTCACCGCGCCGTCGGACAGCCGCGCCATTAGCTCCCGGGTCCGCAGGTCCTCCGGGCCGACGCCGTCGATCGGGCTGATCGCCCCGCCGAGCACGTGGTAGCGGCCCCGGAACTCACGGATCTTCTCGATCGTGGCGACGTCCTTGGGCTCCTCGACCACGCAGATGACGGCCGGGTCGCGGCGCGGGTCGCGGCAGATGCGGCACTCGTCTTCTTCGGCCACGTTGCCGCAGACCCGGCAGAACCGGACCCGCTCGGTGACCTCGACCAGCACCGACGCCAGCCGCCGGACGTCCGTGGCGTCCGTGGCGAGCAGGTAGAACGCGATGCGCTGCGCGCCTTTAGGACCGACGCCCGGCAGCCTGCCGAGTTCGTCGATGAGGTTCTGGACGATCCCTTCGTACACGTGGGCGCTCAGCCGCGCAGTTCGCCGCCGCCGCGCGGCTCGCCGCCGTGGGGCTGGCCGGGGAAGTCCCCGATGCCCGGAATCCCGGGCATGCCGGGCACGTCGCCCGCACCGCCGAGCGCCCCGATGCCGGACGCGAGCGGCCCCATCTTCTCCTGCTGCAGTTCGCCCGCGGCCCGGTTGGCGTCCCGGACCGCCGCGAGGACCAGGTCGGCGATGGTCTGTGCCGTCTCGGCCGGGTCGGAGCCGTCGATGGCGGCCGGGCTGATCGTCAGGTCCACCAGGTCGCCCTGCCCGTTGACCTTGGCCTTCACCAGGCCGCCGCCCGCACTGCCCTCGACCACCGCGTCGGCGAGTTCCTGCTGCGCGTTCATAAGCTGGTCCTGCATCTGCTGCGCCGCCGCGAGCAGTTGCTGCATATCGATCTGGCCGCCAGGATCCACTGTGCCCTCACTCGGTACCGTCAGCCCGCACCTTCGCGCGGCGACTCGGACGCCCGCCGTGCCGCCCCGGTCCGGGCCGGTGCACGGGCCTGTCGCTTCGAGCCTAAGGCCTGCGGGACACCCCGGGCGCATCGCCTCGCGAATGACGCCGCACAGTCGAGGTCCAGTGTCCCAGAAGCGTCGTCGGCCCCATGGCCCACACCAGCTCCACAGCTGGCCCAGACTAGCTCCGCAGCCCGTTCGTGATCATGGGATAGGTGTCGTGATAGCAACACCAATCGTTTGATCACGAACGCGGAAGTGGCCTCAGGGCTCGTCGATCTCGGCGATGACACGGCCGCCGAGCTCCCGCTTGATGAGGTCCATGCCGGTCAGGTCGGGGCTGACCGGCTGGGCCGGGGCGCTCTCGTACTGCGCCTCCGCCGACAGGTCCTCCGGGGGCCCGGGATCCTCCGGGGGTGGCGCAGGCATCTGCACCGCGGCCGGGGCCCTCGCGCTCAGCTCGTCCGGGCCGCCGTGCGGGCTGCGCGGCGCTCCGGGCGTGCTGGCCAGCTGCGCGGCGGACATGGCCTTGATCCGCAGGTTCACGCCCAGCACGGACGTCAGCGCAGTGATCAGCTCGCGGTCACAGCCGCTGCTGGTGAACCCCTTGGCGTCGCCTTCCCGGGGAAACAGGACGGTCAGCGCGCCACCCTCGACCGAGTGCACGGTGGCGTTGCTGAGCAGCATCCAGGCCACCCGGCGCTGGCCCTTGACCGCTTCGAGGATCTCCGGCCAGCGCTGCCGGACGTTATCGACCTCCGAGGACGCCCGGCCGGCGGAGTGGGCGGCGGGAGGTGCGGGGGCCGCGGGCGCGGGTGCGGGCGAGGCCTGCGCGGCACCAGCCGGAGCGGGCGCTCCGCCCCGGGGAGAAGCGGGCGCAGGAGACGAGCCGCCCGGGGCGGACGCGGGCGCCGGGGAAGACGCGGGCGCTGGCGAAGACGCGGGCGCCGGGGAAGGAGAGGACGCGGGCGGCCGGGGCCGGGAGGGAGCGGGGCCGCCGGCTCGCTGGGCAGCCTGAGCCTCAGTCTTCGCCGCGGGCGGGGCCGGCGGGGCCGCGGCCTTGGGCGGAGCGGCTGGCGCAGCGGACGCGGCGGACGCGGCTGGCCCAGCGGACGCCGCGGGCGCGGCGGGTGCGCGCGGTGGGGTTGCCGGGGTGGACGTGGCTGGCGCGGTGGAGGAAGCTGACGGGGCGGAGAGGGCGGCCGGGGCTGAGGCAGCCGAACTGTCCGACGGCGTGACCTGCGCGCCTTCGAGCCTGCGCTCCAGCCGCTCCAGCCGGACCAGCAACGCCTTCTCGCCCGAGGCCGCGCTCGGCAGCAGGATCTGGGCGCACATGAGTTCCAGCAGCAACCGGGGCGACGTCGCCCCGCGCATCTGGATCAGGCCCTCGCTGATGATCTCCGCGGCCCGGGTCAGCTCGGCCTGGCCGAACCGGCCCGCCTGCTCCGTCATCCGGTCGAGCCGGTCCGCGGGCATGTCGAGCAGGCCGGTCTGGCCCGCGCCGGGCACGGCGGCCAGCACGATCAGGTCGCGGAACCGGTCGAGCAGGTCAGCGGCGAACCGGCGGGGGTCGTGGCCGCCCTCCATCACCCGGTTCACCGCGCGGAACACCGCGGCGCCGTCCTCGTTCGCGAACGCGTCCGCGACCTCGTCCAGGAGGTTCTCGTCGGTGTAGCCGAGCAGCGCGACCGTCCGGTCGTAGCGCAGCCCCTCCTCGCCGGCCCCGGCCAGCAACTGGTCCAGGACGGACAGGGAGTCACGGGCCGACCCCGCGCCCGCGCGGACCACCAGCGGCAGCACCGCGGGCTCGTAGCCGATCTGCTCGGCGCTGAGGATCTCCTCCAGCAGTTCGCGCAAGATGGCGGGCGGCACGAGGCGGAACGGGTAGTGGTGGGTGCGCGACCGGATGGTGGCGATGACTTTTTCCGGCTCGGTGGTCGCGAACACGAACTTCAGGTGGGGCGGGGGTTCCTCGACCAGCTTGAGCAGCGCGTTGAACCCTTCCCGGGTCACCATGTGCGCTTCGTCGATGATGTAGATCTTGAAGCGGCCGGAGACCGGTGAGTAGAACGCCCGCTCGCGCAGGTCCCGCGCGTCGTCCACGCCGCCGTGGGAGGCCGCGTCGATCTCGATCACGTCGAGGCTGCCGGGCCCGTCCGGGGCGAGCGCGACACACGACTCGCATTTGCCGCACGGGTCCGGGGTGGGTCCTTCCGCGCAGTTCAGCGAGCGGGCCAGGATGCGCGCGCTGGTCGTCTTGCCGCAGCCGCGCGGCCCGCTGAACAGGTAGGCGTGATTGACCCGCCCGGTGCGGAGCGCCTGCCGGAGCGGCTCTGTGACGTGGTCCTGGCCCTTGACCTCGGCGAACGTCGCCGGCCGGTAGCGGCGGTACAACGCCAGGCGCGGCGGGGGGCCACCGGGCCGGTCCAGGTCCACAGGAACGGTGCTAGGCACGTCGCCGGTCATGACCTCACCCTCGCGGTGCCGGAAAGGACCCCCCGCACACCCGCCAGAGCCCGCGTACCCTTGCTGCCTTCCGGCCCTGGGGGAGTTGGCGGGATAAGCGCCGTGCGGGGGGTCGCGGACCAGTCTAGCCACGGCGCGGGGGCGGTCGTGCCGCATCCCGCCTGGCGGGGCCGGCCTCCAGGGAGCGCCAGGCCACCTCGCCGGCGATGCCGCGTCCGGCGAGTCCGCGCTCCCGGTAAGCTAGCCCGCGGAGGATTCGCCTAGTGGCCTAGGGCGCACGCTTGGAAAGCGTGTTGGGGGCAACCCCTCAGGAGTTCGAATCTCCTATCCTCCGCCATCGTGACCAGGCACTATGCTGCATCACTCGATTCACGAGCGCGGTAACTCTCCGTGGCTGGTCTCAGTTTTGGTTCAGCGCCGCGCCTTCTGACCTGCTTTGAACAGGGCATACGTGGCCTCAACTCGCCATGGCCGCTGGGGTCATGACTGGCGGCGGAACTCGGCGCGCCAGCGGCGCTCAGCGGGCTGGGAAGGCGTGGCGGTGATCTCGATCGCCGCCGAGGTCAGGCCGGCGTCGGCGAAGGATTCAATTTCGGCGCCGGTGAGCGGCCAGGGCGGCCCCGGCGGCGTTTCGCTGGAATTGTCGTGGACTGCGGCGATGATCAGGAGGGTGCCGCCGGGTGCGTGAGGCCGGCCACGTTGGTGATGGCTTGCTGACGCGCGGTCCGCGGCAGCGCCTGCACAGTGATGATCTCGGCTACCAGGTCGAAGGCCCGCAGCCAGGGCCGCGGAAGGCGCAGCAGGTCAGCCGTCATGTACTCAACGGGGTGCCTGGGTGGCGTTCGCGGGCCAGCCGGATGGCAGTCCGGGAGACATCGAAGGCAGTGGTGGTAAACCCGAGCCCGGCGAGGTATTCGGCGTCGGCGCCGAGCCCGCAGCCGGGCACGATGGCCCGCTTCCCGTTACCAGCCTGGTGGCGCCGCTGCACCCACTCGGTGAGCAGCGGATGGGGGTTGCGGCGGCTCCACGGGACCGGCACCTGACCGCACGCGCCCGCGGCGTAGAGGCGGTCGAACCATCCGGTGGGGTCGCCCGCGGCGAGCGAGGCCGAGGCCAGGCGGGCTTCCTCGTCCTCCAGGGCGCGCTCGTTCGTGTTCATCAATGCTCCCCTAAGCGGGACGGAGACAATAGTCATCGCGGTCAGCCGAAGGTATGGGCGCGGGCGTGCTCGGGCTCGATCAGGAACACGATCCGGCCACTGCGCAGCGGGTAGGACTGCCCGGTGTACTTGCGGGAGAGCCGGTCGATGATGGTCCAGGCTGGCTCTCCGTCCAGCCGGGCGATGACGCGGCCGCGGACTTGGGCCATCGCATACGGCTGGTCGCGGTCGGTGACCGAGATCGCCACCTGCGGATCGCGGGCAAGGTTGCGGGCCTTGCGCGAGTCCGGTCAAGTGCGGAAACCGATCTTGCCGTCCTCGATGCCCGCCCAGACGGGGACGGTGTGCGGCCCGCCGCCGGGCAGCACGGTGGCCACGTGCGCGTAGTTGGGCGCCTCGAACAACCCCCGGACATCATCTGGCAGCTCCATCACAGGTCTTCTCCCTCCCGGCGTTCCTGATCAGAGCGGACCTCTTGCAGCACCCACACGTTTCCGTCCGGTCGCTGAACTCAGCGAACGACATGTAGCTGCGGGTCCAGGCCCGGCTTCCACTAGCCGTCCCATGTAGCGGATCTCTCCGACGTCCACGCCGCGGGATGCCAGTTCGTCCCGGGCGGCGGCGATGTCCGCCACAACAAGGTGCAGCCCCTGCTGCGATCCGGGGGCGCCATGATGAAGTCGCGGCCAGCGCCCAGACCGAGGCCGGTTCCGAAACCGACGGAGCACCCCGACCCGGGCGGCGTCACCTGCACGATCCGCATCCTGTCACCGACAGGTCCGTTCACCCACGAGCGTGAAGCCCGCGGCCTGGGTGCAGAAGTCCCTGGCGCCGTCTACATCCGAGACCGGGATCAGCACCAGTTCCAGCTTGAACTCCACCGTCATTTCCTCCTTGCGGTCGCCCTAGCGGCGACCACGATGATTCCCGGGGCGCCAGGCAGCCACGGCAGTCCTCCGGTTCAGGGCACCGGCCACATCCCGCCCGGGACACCATCGACTCTCGCGGCAAGGGCACCCGCGCCGCATCGGTCGGCAGCCCTATTCCGTGCTCAACCGTGCGGCAGCCTGCTAGGCACACGCTTAGCCAGGCTTAGCCGCTCACCTGCCACGGCCCGAGCTGCTGGTCAGCCGAACAAGTGCAGCCGGTGGGCGGCGGCGGCGGCTTCAACCCGGGAGGCGACGCCGAGCTTGGCGAGGATGTTGGACACGTGCACGCTGGCGGTCTTCGGGGAGATGAACAGCTCGGCGGCGACCTGCTGGTTGCCGCGCCCGGCTGCGACCAGGCGCAGCACCTCCATCTCGCGGGCGGTCAGCCCGAACGGCGCCGCCGGCCCAGCCTGGCCGGTGGCATCGGCTGGCAGGTCGATCCGCGCGCGGCGGGCCAGCCGGCCGATCTGCTGCTGCAGCGGCCGGGCACCGAGCTGGCCCGCCAGCTCGGCCGCCCTCGGCAGCCGGGCGGCGGCCCCGTCCCGGTCGCCTTGCGCCGCGGCGGCAGCAGCGGCGCGCAGCAGCGCGTACGCCAGCAGGTAGGGCTGCCCGATGGCGGACCAGGCCGCAGCGGCAGTATCCCAGGCCGCAAGGTCCGGGCCGCCGCCCGCGCGCGAGGCTTCGGCCGTGAAGACTGCCGCATGCGCCTGCTCCACCCGACCGGGCCTCGGGGTGCTTGCCGCCCGCCGGGCCAGCGCATCCTGCAGGCCGACGGAATCGCCGGCTTATTCCGGGCGAGCCGATAAGTGACGCCTCGGCACATGCCTGCATCGCGGCGGCCAGTAGCGGCCACAGGTAACGCGGGTCGCTCGCTGCTCGCAAGCCCGGGACCGCGCCAGCGACGGCTAGCGCCCCAGCCAGGTCACCCTCGGCGAGCCGGACCTGTATTTTCAGCTGGGATAGTGGAAGCGCCCGCTGCGTCTCGGCGTCGGCGGCGGGAAATGAGCGAAGTTCGGCCACCATCCGCGCCGCGGTTCCCTGCTCGCCGCGCGCCACGGCGATCCAGCCGCGGTGCAACAGCAGACTGGCACTGCCGAACGGAGCCAGGTCCAGGCTGAGCCCCTCGTCGATAACCGCAAGCGCCTCGTCCCAGCGGCCCGCCGAGGTCAGCGACTCGGCCAGGTTCCCCGCGACCGGCGCCGTCACATACCGGGCCAGCCCAAGCTGCCTCGTCCGGGCCAGATCCTCCCGCCCGGCCCGGACCGCAGTCTCGTGCTCTCCGAGGCCCTCCAGCGTGTCCGTGATGGCCAACCGGGCGAGCACCTCCAGCCGCCCAGAGCCGGCTCGCCTGGCCGCCTCGACCGCCTCCGTCATCTCCGGGATAACGGCACCATCGCCGTGCCTGCGTAGCAGGGCGGCCATAATTTGAGCCTCGATCCGGTATATCTCGCCACCAACCTCGGCCGCCAATTCCCGCAATTCCCTGACGAGGGACTCCGCTTCCTCGTCACGGTCCCGGAGCCTCAGCGCGGATGAGCTGGGCGAGCGATCTGCGCCCGCACCCGGGTAGGGCCTGCCGCCAGGCGCAGCGCTGCCCGCAGATCGTCGAGCTGTCCCGGCAGGAGCAGTTGCTGCCGCAGCGCTGCCCGCAATCGCAGCAGCGAAGCGACCCGCTCGACATCGCGGGGGTCATCGAGGCGCCCATCTGCCGCCTGCACCAGTGGCAGGCCGCGTTCCGGCTCACCGGCCAGACGCGCCGCGTCTGCCGCTTCCTCCGCCACCACGCGGGGTCAATGTCGCCATGTCCTGCGCCGGGCACCCGCGGCCACAGTTCCAGCACAAGTTCCAGCATCTGGAGCTGCTCGGAATAGGCAAAGGCCGCGCCCGCGCCGCCGCAGCCGCCCATGCCGCCCGCAACGCCCGCTCATGCTCGCCCGCGCCACGCCAGTGCAGTGCCACCTGCAATGGCGGGCAGGTGCGCGGGGGTGAGGGCCGGATCGTCTTCCAGCGCTGCGGCGAATGCCCGGTGCGCCTCGGCGCGCTCCCCCGGCAGCAGATCCCCCAGCAGAACCTCCCGGAACAGCTCATGACGGAACGCGTAAGCGGCCTCGTCGGCGATCACCACCCCTGCGCTTACCGCCGGGCGCAGCAGGTCATCCAGCGCTGTGCCGTCATGTCTGGTGACAGTAGCCAGTAGTCCGTGTCGTATGCGGGCGCCGCCCACCGCGGCGGCCCGCAGCACCCGCTGGCACTCCCAGGCAGTTCGCTCACCGTGCTCAGCAGAAGGTCCCGCACCGGCCCTGGCAGCCCTGAGCTGACCGTGCCGTCGGCGTTCGAGTAGCACCTCGGTGAACAACGGGTTCCCGCCGCCGCGCTCAAACACCGCCGCCGTGACAGCTGGCTCGGCCGGGCGGCCCAAGATAGCCTCCAGTTGCGCTGCAACCTGGCGACGGTACAGCCGCGCCAGTTCCAGGCGGGTCACCCCCTCCAGGCTGCCAAGCCCTGCGAGCAGGCGCCGCAGCGGTCCGGCCCGGGCCAGGTCATCAGGGCTGAACGTCACCACTCGCAGGACGGCTGCCTGCCGCAGGTTACCGGCCAGGAACGCCAGCAGCTCGCCGGTGGACCGGTCGGCCCAGTGCAGGTCCTCGATCACTAGCACCAGCGGCTGCGTCCCGGCGAGCCGCTCCACCAGCGTGAGCAGCAGCCCGAACAGTCGGCCCCGGGCCATCTCCGGATCGCCGCCCGCTGGCGGGGAGCCGAGCTCCGGCAGCAGCCCCGCCAGCTCCCCCGCATCATGACCGGGCAGCAGTCCGGTCACCTCTGCGGGACCCTGCTCCCGCACCAGGTCCCGCAGGGCCGCGGTAAACGCGCGTACGGCAAACCAGCCGCGCCCAGATCCACACATCCCCCTACCAGCAGCAGCGCCCGTTCCCGCAGACCGGCGGTGAACTCCGCCACCACCCTCGACTTGCCGCTCCCGGCCTCCCCTCCGACCAGCACTACCTGCGGTGTCCCACCAGCCGCAGCCTCGAACGCCTCTCCTAGCATGCCGATCTCGGCCTCGCGGCCAACCAACACCGCGCTCACCATGCGGCTGAACACACACCCAGGATGCCACCGAGCAGGCCCACCAGCTCGCCGGCCACTTCCGCTCGAATATGTCGTGACGCGCAGAAGACCCACATGCGCGCCAAAACTGCAGCGGCACCTCCCCGGCGTACAGCTCGGCGATCAGGAACGCCTCCTCTCACCCTCTTCCGTCGCCCCAGCTCACTCGCGCTCTCAGTTCTGTCTCATCCACATGTTCAGCATCGTCCGCCGAAGCGGCAGTCTCCTTCGCTCAGGCCGCCACGCTGCGAGCATGAAGTTCCAGTCTCCGGCGGGCACTACCCCAGCTGGTCGCGGCGGCGGGTCAGGGAAGCGGTCTCGGCGGTGTTGCCCGCCAGCTCGATGGCTTTCCCGTACGCCGCGCGCGACTCCTGACTGCGGCCCAGCCGGCGCAGCAGGTCGGCGCGGGTCGCGTGGTAGGCGTGATAGCCGGCCAGTTTGTCCTCAAGACGGTCGACGGCCGCCAGCGCCACCTCCGGGCCGTCAAGCTCGGCGACGGCGATGGCCCGGTTGAGGGCGACGATCGGCGAGGGGTCGAGGCGGACGAGCTGGTCGTAGAGGGCGACGACCTGCGACCAGTCGGTGTCGCGTACGTCGCGGGCGGAGGTGTGCACGGCGCTGATCGCGGCGAGGATCTGGTAGCGACCTGGAGCCACCCCGGCGGCCAGCCGCTCACGCACCAGCCGGTGACCCTCGGCGACCAGCGCGGCGTCCCAGGCCCCACGGTCCTGCTCGCCGAGGGCGACCAGTTCGCCGCCCGCCGAAACCCGGGCGGTGCGGCGGGCCTCGGTGAGGAGCATCAGCGCCAGCAGCCCGGCCACCTCACCGTCCTCCGGCATGAGGGCCCGGATCAGGCGAGTGAGCCGGATCGCCTCGGCGGTCAGCTCGTGGCGTACGGGATCGGTGCCGGGGCCGGTCGCCAGGTAGCCCTCGTTGAAGACGAGGAAGAGGACGGCGAGTACCCCGGAGACGCGGGCCGGCAGATCCTCCGCGGACGGCACCCGGTAAGGGATGCGAGCCGCCTTGATCTTGGCCTTCGCGCGGGTGATCCGCTGCCCCATGGCGGTCTCCTGCACCAGGAAGGCCCGGGCGATCTCGGGCATGGTCAGACCGGCGACCATGCGCAGCGTCAGCGCCACGCGGGTCTCCATCGCGAGCGCCGGGTGACAGCAGGTGAAGATCAGCCGGAGCCGGTCGTCGTCGATGGCGCCGAGAGGCTCGGGCGGGTCGCCGTCGTACACCATCTGAGCCTCCTTCTGCTTGTCGTCGCGCTTGTTCTCGCGCCGGATCCGGTCGATGGCCTTGCGGTTGGCGGTGGTGGTCAGCCAGGCGCCGGGACTGGGGGGTACGCCGTCGGCCGGCCACCGCTCGACGGCGGTCGCGAACGCTTCGGCCGCCGCCTCCTCGGCGACGTCGAGGTCACCGAAACGCCTGGTCAGGGAGGCGACCACCCGCGCCCACTCCTCGTGGTGAGCGCGGGTGACCGCTTCCTGGACGGCGATCACGCTCACAGGAACGGCCGCACCTCGACCTTCCGGTTGCAGGCCCTTGACGCCTCGGTGGCGAGCTTGAGCGCCACGTCGAGGTCGGCGGCTTCCATGACCCAGAAACCGACGATGTACTCCTTCGACTCCAGGAAGGGCCCGTCAGTGATCATCGCCTCTCCGCCCCGGTTGTCGATGACAGTGGCCGAGCTGGTCGATCCGAGGCCGCCCGCGAAGACCCAGTGACCCTCCGCTATAAGGCGATCGTTGAACGCGTCGATGGCCGCCATCTCCTCTGGGGGGGCGAGCTCGTCCGAGTCGTGGATCACGGAAACCAGGTACTGCATCGTGGATCATCTCCTGTGGTTCGGGACGCCCCTCGTGGGCGGCCGCTCACCTCTGCTACGAACACCTCCGCCCCGATCCGACACCGCCTCCCGGATTTCTTTCCAGGACTTCTCTTGGGTACCCAGATCGTCGTGAAAACCGCCGAGATGGCAGCGTCAGCCCGGCGGCAGGACATCCAGGTCGAACTCGTTGCCCTCTGGGTCGGCCATCCGCCGCCACTGGAAGCCTTCCAGCTCACGGGTGTGGTCGGGCTCCAGCCAGCGGCCGCCCAGCGCGACCACCTCGGCCGTGGCCGAGTCCAGGTCGTCGACGATCAGGTCCAGGTGCAGCCGGTTCTTGCCGGTCTTCGGGTCGGGGACACGCTGGAAGCCCACCGTGAGGCCGTCCGCGGTCTGGGTGAGCAGGACGAACTGGCCGTCGCCGATCGTCGTGTCGACCTGCACATCCAGCAGCCCGCACCAGAAGGGGACGAGCAGGCTGGGGTCTGTGGTGTCGATGACGAGGTATCCCACTGAAGCTGGCATCGCAGTCCTCCCTGGGCCTACTCCCTGGCCAGACAGTGCCAGCGAGAAACGGTGTCTTCAAGAAGCGACATGCGCTCAGCAGCTCCCCGGCTAGAGGATGCCGCTGATGAGCGCGGCCGCGCGGGCGGCTCCGCCGGCCTCGACCGGCCGGTAGTCGACCTCGCGGCCGATCTCGCTCGCGATGGCGGCGGCGATCTCCGCCGGTCCCGACGTCTCGTAGTCCATCCAGCGCCCGGCGCCGTAGCGCGCGAGCCGGTGGCGCACGTGGATGCTCTGCTCGAAGTGGTGCCCGAGCGGGAAGTACAGGAACGGCCGCCGGTTGGCGGTCAGCTCCATGGTGGTCGTCAGGCCACCCTGGACGACGGCCAGGTCACAGACGGCCAGGTGGCGGTAGAGGTCAGGCACGTACGGCCGGATCTCCAGCCCGTCCAGCCCGGACCGTCCGCCACGCCGCGGACCGGCCAGCCAGGCCGTCCAGCCCCGAAAGGTCCGCCGGATCGATCCGGGGCCCGGCCACGACAATCATCCGCAGGTCAGGTACCTGCTCCCTGGCCTGCGGGAACGCCGCGATAACCCGCCGCAGCAGCGGGGCGCCCACCGAGGAGCCGCCGACGGTCACGATGCAGACCCGCTCGTCGCAGCCATAGCCGAGCGCCGAGCGGTCCTGGAGCTGACGGGAGTCAAAGCCGGTGACGTAGCCCGCGAAGTCGTAGTGCTGCTCGGTCCAGTCGCGGATGGACGGCAGCCCGGGCCCGAAGGAGTCCGGGACGACGTCGTCCGGGTCGCCCACGAAGATGGCCCGGTCGCGCACCCGCGGGAACCGGGCGATGTGCTCGATCATCTCGGCGTTGTAGTCGGCGGTCAGGGACGCTTCGTGCTCCCCGCCGTCGGCCATCGGCAGCCAGCCGACGAAGTCGGTCAGCCAGGCATAGCCAGCCGACTTCAGCTCCGGGTTCTCGTGCAGGTAGTAGTCGAGATCCCAGGACTCGTCGCCGATCCAGAGGTCGTAGTCCTCCTCGCGGGCGAGGTCGTGGAAGACCATGAAGTTCGCGAGCAGGATCTCGTCCATCCGCCGGATGGCCTGGAAGGCGTGCAGGTCATGCTCGGCCGACTCGGACTCGATGTGGCCGGACTCACTGGCCAGGTACGCGCTGGCCGGGTGGACCCGCTCGCCGCGAGCCTCCAGTACCCGGGTCACCGGATGCTGGGCCAGCCAGTCGATCTCCAGGCCGGGGTGCAGTGCGCGCAGTTCGCTGGCGATCGCGACGTCCCGCAGGGCGTGGCCGAGGCCGATCGGCGAGGAGATGTACAGCGCCCGCTTGGGGCGCGAGCGGCCCCGGCGCCGGCGTGGCGGCGGCCCGGGTGGGCAGGCGAAGTCCCGGATGACGAGGTTGGCCGCGACCGGATCGCGCAGGTGGGGCGCGTGGCCTGAGCCCTCGAAGGTGATCAGCCGGGCGTCCGGGATGGCCGCCGCCACGGCGGCGCCGCGGGCCGGCCCGACGATCGCGTCCGCCGAGCCCTGGATAACCAGGGTCGGGCAGCGGATCCGGGCACAGAGCCGCAGTGCGCTCTCCCGGTCGTTGAGCCATTCCGCGTCCATGCCGCTGGACGATGGTCTCCGGGCCGGTGTCCAGGCCCCAGCCGACCGCGTCCTCGATCTGCTTGGTCGAGTGCGGCTCAGTGAACGCCTCGCTGAAGAAGAAGTCGAGGAACCCGGGCCAGTCCCGCTGCCAGTAGTGCCGGTTCCACTTGGCCCAGCCTTCCGCGGTTCCCGGCTCCTCATCGAACTGGTACGGGACTTCCTCCTCGCCCGGCTCCGGGGTCAGCTGCAGGTCGGGTGCGATCAGACAGCAGGCGACTGGCCCGCACCGGGGGCTCGGCCGCCAAGAGCAGGTCCTCCCCTGAGCCGCACCAGGACACGACGACCGCCTGCTCCACGCCCACGTGGTCCAGCACGGCCCGGGCGTCGTCGGCGGTGGCCCGCCGGTCGTACGCGCTCACCTCGTCCGGGCGGTCTGCCTGCCCGTTCCCGCGCCGGTCGAACGTGATCACCTGGCCGTGCCGCGCGAGATAGGGAATCTGGGCTTTCCAGGCCCGGGAATGGACGATCTCCCAGGTCGGGAACAGCAGGATGGCAGGCTCGCCGGTGCCGTACACCTCGTAGAACACGCGGACCCCGTCCCGCTTCAGGTAGCCCTCGGCGTCGGGATAGCGCGCCCGGTCTGCTCGCCGCACCTCTGGCGGCGTCTCCCGCCGCACCGCCGCACCCCTGGGCGGGCCCAGGGGTGCGGCGGCCGGCTTGCCTCCGGTCGCTCAAGGCCGCGCCTCGAACACCAGGTTGAACGGCGTCTCCGCGGCGCGGCGGAAGCGGGTGAACCCGCCTGTCCCGGTGACGTCCCGGATCCTCGCCTCGCCGGCCTGCGCGCCCAGGGCGAGGCCGACGTCCTGGGAGAGCGAGGCGGGCGTGCACAGCAGGGTGGAGAAGCCGTAGTAGGCGCGTCCCACCGGGTTCAGGTTCTCCTCGACCCGGTCGCCGGCCCGGGGCTCCACGATCATCCAGGTGCCGTCCGGCTTGAGCGTCGAGCGGACGTGACGCGCGGCCCCGACCGGGTCGCCCATGTCGTGCAGGCAGTCGAACATCGTCACCAGGTCATATCCGCTGCCGCTGTAGGCCGCGGCCGGTGCGACCTCGAAGCGGACCCGGTCCGCCACCCCGGCGCTCTGCGCCCGCTGCCGGGCCGTCTGGATCGAGCCCTCGTGGTAGTCCGAGCCGACGAAGCTGGACTCCGGGAAGGCCTGGGCCATCAGGATCGTGGACGAGCCGTGGCCGCAGCCGATGTCGGCGACGAGCGCCCCCGCC
Organism: uncultured Actinomycetes bacterium; assembly: GCA_963781085.1. GTDB lineage: Bacteria > Actinomycetota > Actinomycetes > Streptosporangiales > Streptosporangiaceae > RYN-230. Next base: position 178,331 of record CAWAES010000011.1, on the reverse strand, counting down.
TCCAGCTTGCCGACGACACCGTCCAGTGCGGGCAGCCATTCCGGGATCAGGCTGGCGTTGTAGCCGGGACGGAAGAACCGCTCGCAGCCGTCGAAGACGTCGGACCCGTGCTCGTGCCAGCCCAGCCCGGCTCCCGTGCGGGCCGCCTCGACGATCCGCGGCGAGTCGAGCACCGTGCCCACCGCGATCTGGAAGAAGCCAGGCAGGTAGGCCGGGCTGTCCGGGTCGGTGAGCGCGACCGCCTGCTCGGGCGGCAGGGTGTACCGGCCGCTGGCCGGGTCGTACTCGACGTAGCCGCCCGCGGCCTGGGCGTTCAGCCATTCGCGGACGTAACGCTCGGCCGTCCCGGTGCGCTCGGCCAGCTCGGCCGGCGCCAGCGGTCCCGCGCCGGCCAGCGCCCGGTACAGGCCCAGCTTGTCGCCCAGGACGACCAGCGCCGCGTTCAAGGTGGCCCCGACTTCGTCCACCGCGCGGAACACGAACTGCATGAGCTTGTCCCCGTCGACTTCGGCGGCCTGCTCGATAGTGCTCATCATGCCCTCCCCCTGATCGGTTTTGAGCGAGCGTAGGTTCGGGACGGCCTGCCTCGCTTCCGGGGGCCACCTAGTCATTTCCGTGGCCCACCTAGGCCCGGACGCCCCTATCCGGCCGGGCGACCAGGTGCTTACAATCGCGCCATGCTGCTGGGGCGGGCACGTGAGCGGCAGGAAATCGGGCACGCTCTCGCGCAGGCACGATCGGGGACGAGCGCGACGCTCGCGCTGGCTGGCGAGCCGGGAATCGGCAAGACGGCACTGCTGGACTACGCCGCCGGGCAGGCCACCGGAATGCGCCTGCTGCAGGCCCGGGGGATCGAGTCGGAAGCCCAGATACCGTTCGCGGCCCTGCTCGAGCTGATCCGCCCGGCGCTGCCGATGCTGGGGAAGATCCCAGGGCCCCAGGCGGCCGCGATGGAGAGCGCGCTGGCCCTGCGGCCGGGCTCGGGCCACGAACGGTTCGCGGTGGGCGCCGCCACGCTCAGCCTGCTCGCGGCCTATGCGGAGGAGGCGCCGGTGGCGGTGGTGATCGACGACGCCCACTGGCTGGACGGTTCGAGCGCCCAGGCGCTGCTGTTCGCGTTCCGGCGGCTGGTGGCCGATCCCATCGCGGTACTGATCGCGGTCCGGGACGGCGAGCCGTCCCTGCTCGACGGCGCTGATCTTCCGACCCTGCAGCTGAGCGGCCTGACCAGCGACGAGGCCGCCATGCTGGTGCTCGGGCTGGCCCCGGAGGTGGCGGCCTGGCTGTACGGCGCGACCGCGGGCAACCCGCTCGCGCTGCTCGAACTCGCCCCGGACGCGCAGCACCTGGCGCTCGCGCCGGAAGGTGCCCCCGTCCTGGTCCCGGCCACGATCGCCCGGGCCTTCCTGCGCCGGGCCGGCACGCTCAGCGACACCACCCGGCAGGCGCTGGTCCTGGCCGCCACGAGTGACAGCTCCGATCTAACGACCCTCGGGCGCGCGGCGGCCCACCTCGGCGTGGACCTGTCGGCGCTGGCCGGCGCGGAAGCCGCCGGGCTGGTGACGCTGGACAGCGGCCGGGTGGAGTTCCGCCATCCGCTGGCCCGCTCGGCCATCTACGCGGACGCGCCTGCCGGTCAGCGGCGTGACGCGCACCGGGCGCTCGCGGGCGCCCTGCCCGACCGGGACGTGGACCGCCGCGCCTGGCATCTGGCCGCGGCGGCGACCGGGCCGGACCAGGCTGCGTCGGCCGCCCTGGAGCAGGCCGGGGCCCGCAGCCGGGGCCGCAGCGCGTACGCGACCGCCGCGGCCGCGTACGAACGGGCCGGACGGCTGGCCGCCGACCATGACCGCCGCGGCCGCCTGCTCCGGGACGCGGCAGAGGCAGGCTGGCTCGCCGGGTTCGCCGACCGGGCGGTCGCGCTGCTGGACGAGGCCCGCGCGGTCACCAGTGACCCGGTGACACTGGTCGAGATCGCCGCCCTGGCGGGGCACATCGCGACCCGCCGCGGCCCGGTCATGCGGGGCCACGCGATCCTGACCGCGGCGGCCGAGCGGGCCGATCCCGAGCGAGCCGTGAGCATGCTCGCCGAGGCCGCGAGCGCCTGTTTCTACGCGGGGAATCCGGCCGAGATGCTGGCCGTCGCCGAGCGGGCCCACGCGGCGCTGCCCGGGGAGGCCTCGGTACGCACCCGCTTCATGGCCGCCATGGCCGTCGGGATCGCGCGCATCCTCGGCGGTGACGCGGCCGCCGGCGCCGAATCCGTGCACCTGGCGACGGGGCTCGCCGAGAGCTCGCCCGGGCTGCGCGAGGATCTCCGGCTGATCCCGTGGCTCGCCCTGGCGCCGCTGATCCTGCGGGAAGCTGACGCCGGGCGGTCGCTGCTGGAGCCGGTGCTGCGCACCGCGCGGGCCCGCGCCGCGGTCGGCGCCCTCCCCTTCATCCTCAGCCTGATCGCCCGCGACCAGGCCACCACCGATCGCTGGGCCATCGCCGAGGCGACCTACCAGGAAGCGACCAACCTGGCCCGGGAGAGCGGGCAGCACACCGACCTGGCGTTCGGCCTGGCCGGCCTGGCCTGGCTGCAGGCCCGCCGCGGACGGGAGCAGGAGTGCCGCCGCTGCGCCGCGGAGGCCCTGCGGCTCTCAGCGGAACTCGGGACGCGGCTGTACGAAGTCTGGGCCACGGCGGCCCTGGGAGAACTCGAACTCGGCCTCGGTGCGGCCGCACTGGCCGCGGGGCACTTCGAGCGGCGGGACCGGCTGCTGGACGAGCTGGGCATCACCGACGTCGACCTTTCGCCGGCGGCGGACCTCGTCGAGGCGTACCTGCGGCTCGGCGACCACGAGGGGGCGCGGCGGGTCGCCGCGCGCTTCGTGGCCGCAGCGGACGCCAAGGGGCAGCCGTGGTCGCGGGCCCGGGCGCTCCGCTGCCAGGGGATGCTCGCCGGTCCCGGCCCGGTCCCGGTCCCGGTACCGGGACCGGCGGCGGCGCTCCCCGCGCCGGTGGCCAGGGTGACTTCACCGCGGCCTTCGAGCAGGCCCTGGTCCTGCACGCGCTCACGCCCGACAGCTTCGAGACGGCCCGGACCAGGCTGGCCTACGGCGAGCGGCTGCGCCGGGCCCGCAACCGGGTCCTGGCCCGCGAGCAGCTGCGGGCCGCCGCGGAGGTGTTCGAGCGCCTCGACGCGCAGCCCTGGGCCGACCGCGCGCGGGCCGAGTTGGCCGCGACCGGCGAGACGCGGCGAGCCCGGGACCCGAGCACGCTCGAAGAGCTGACCCCGCAAGAGCTGCAGATCGCCGTCCTGCTCACCGGGGGGAAGACCACCCGGGAAGCCGCAGCCGCGCTGTTCCTGAGCCCGAAGACCGTCGAGTACCACCTGCGCCACGTGTACCAGAAGCTCGGCATCCACTCGCGCGAGGAACTCGCACGAGCGCTGGCGGGGCAGGGACCCCAGGCGCCCGGGCGCAGGGCCGGGCGACTTAGCCGGTGGCAGCCGGTGCCGGGCCCTAGGCCGGGCGGCCGAGCCGGTAGCGGAGTTCCCCGTCGGCCGCGATCCGGCAGAACCCGGCTTTCTCCAGCACCCGCTGGGAGGCCGCGTTGCCCGGATCGGTGCCCGCGACTACCGCCGTCACGCGCGGATCCGCCCACGCCATGGCGAGCATGGCCTGGAGTGCCTCGGTGGCGTAGCCACGGCCTTGCCGCGAGGGCACGATGCCGTAACCGACCTCCACCTCCCCGTCCTCCCGGGGCGGCCCGAAGAACCCGATCCCGCCCACCACCAGGCCGCTGGCCTGCTCGACCACCTGGCGATGCCCCCAGGCCTGGTCAGCGGGGCCGGCCACGGCCGGCCCCACGTCCACGAGCAGCCCGGCGATGATGACGTCGCCCTCGCTCGGGTAGTCGGCGGCCCAGTCGTCCAGACGACTCCCCCCGCTGATGGCGCGGACCGCATCCCACGGCACCGGCCGCACGAGAAGCCGGGCTGACAGCAGGGACCGCCTGGTCGGGATGGAGGGCCGGCTGGCGGGTTCCATCGGGCCATTGTGTCCGACGGGGCGGGCCGGCCGCCCTCGCCCTTGGGGAGGACGACTACTCATGGTGCGAGTGTTTCGTACCGTTTTATGCCTCAGGCCGACCCGTTGCGCTCAGTGCACGATTTGACTGCGCGGAGCCCCGGTGACCTGGCAGCATGCCTGAGGAATAGCCACCGTCAGGCCCGCGGAAAGGCGCATTAGGCCAAGTATCCGGGCGAATTCCGGCATGAGGAGCCTCGTGAGTTCAGTCCCCAGTCATCGCAGGAAACGGAAGATCAGGCGGACCGGTCAGCACACGACCCCCTCACAGGTGGAAAAGGTCGCCCAGACGGCAGGAAAGGCTGCCCCCGCCGTTGTGGTGGTGGGCACACTCGCCGCTGCGGCTCCGCACCTCGGCGGAGTGGCCGCCGCCGGGTCTGCCGCCACGGCCCCGCACGTGATCCACGCACACCTGGACGACATGGCCCTGCCCGCCAGCACCGGGGCGGCGAGCACGAAGGCGGCCAGCCCGGCCGCGCGTACGGAGGCGGCCGGCGCCGAGGTGGCCAGCGCCCGCCACTCGGACGCGGCCCGCCGGACCTACGCCGTGCGGGCCGGGGACACGCTGTCCGGCGTGACCCAGCGCTTCTACGGCAAAGACGCCAACTGGCGGTCGCTGTACGCGGCCAACGAGTCGAAGGTCAGCAACCCCAACCTGATCTACGTGGGTGAGGAACTCCGCCTGCCCCGGCACCTGCCCGCTCCTGCGGCCGTGCCGGCCCGGTCCTCGGCCAGCACCACCAGCTACACCCCCCGGCATGCCTCCTCCGGCGAGGCCGCCGGGACTGGCAGCCACGCCGACGTCGGCACCGCGGCCACCACCACGGACCTGTCCGGCACCCTGGGCTGCGGCGGCCTGGAAGCCCTGTGGGTCAAGGCGGGCGGATCGCCGGGCGTGGAGGTCACCGCGGCGTCCATCGCGATGGCCGAGTCCGGCGGCAACCAGTTCGCCACCGGAACCGTCGGTGAGCGCGGCTACTGGCAGATCAACCCGGTCAACGGCTCGCTCTCCACCTACAACGCCTACGGGAACGCCCGGGCAGCGGTCATCATGTCCGGCGATGGCACCAACTGGTCCCCGTGGACCACGTACACCAGCGGGGCCTACGCGGGGCGCTGCTAGCTCAAGTCCCAGCCCGGCTCCGGCCGGAGCCGGGCTCCGGCCGCTCAGCACCCCGAAGCTACGCCAGCCAGCTGGGTGCGGTCCCTCCCCAGTCAGCCCGGGACCGCACCCGGCTCGGCCGGGCTCGGGGCCGCCCCGGGCGTCAGCACGAACGCCTCCAGTCCCTTCTGCCGCGAAATGCCGGCCGCATTGAACCGGATAGCGGCACAAACCGTGCATAGTGCGGGAGCTGTTTTCCAACGGCAGGAGCGGCCGATGACCTCGAGGAGACTGCGTCGCCTCCTCGGTCGCCTTCACGTCCGGCTCCAATGAGCGCGCACGGTCGTGCTGCCGACCAGGTGGGGAGCTGACAGCACGGCCGTGCCGCCCGGGGCCAGGAGCCCGGAGCGTTCAGCGGTGAGCCGCGCTCCGGCAGCCGCCCCTGGACGCGCTGCACTCAACTAGACTCGTGCCGTGATCTTCAAGCAGGTCGGGGAAGGGAGACCCTATCCCGACCATGCCCGGACCACACGGGAGTGGGCGGAGGTGCCGCCGCGCCCGGTCCGGCTGGACCAGCTGATCACCACGAAGGCGGTGCTGGATCTCCGGCTGCTGCTGTCCAAGGACTCCACCTTCTACGGTGACCTCTTCCCGCACGTTATCCAGTGGCGCGGCGAGCTCTACCTGGAAGACGGCCTGCACCGGGCGCTCGGCGCGGCCCTGCACCAGCGGTCCGTGCTGCACGCCCGGGTGCTCGATCTCGATACCGGGCATCAGCCGAAGCACTCACGCAGACGGGGAGGGAGCGTCAGGGACTGAACCGCGGGAGGCCTGGCTGACTCTGGCCCTGCGGTGCCGGTCCTTGCGTGGTACGTGCGCCTTCCCGACCTGGTTGACCGGGACTGGGTGCTGTGCCGCCTCGGTCAGCAACGGCGTCATCCACTCCAGCAGCGAGGGCACCAGGGCCCGCCAGGTAGCCATGGTGTGCCCGCCGCCCGGCACCACATTCAGCTGGACGCCCGGCTGCCGGGCCAGGACCAGGCGCTGGAACTGCCGCCCCGCACGGAGCCCGGAGACGTCCTTCCCCCCGACGCCGAGCCAGAATCGGGGGATCCGGGCGCTCACCGGGAGCCGGGTGATCCGCAGCAGGGGCGTGTTAGCCCGGCGCGCATGCAGATCGTGGCCGAACGGGTTGACGGTGTGCACCGGGTTGCCCAGCTGGTCGTCGCTGGGCGAGAAGTAGCCGCTCATCACCCCGGCCGCACCGTAGCGCAGCCGGTAGACCAGGGCCAGGTTGGCCGTGCAGTAGCCACCCTCGGAGTAGCCCGCGATTCCCCAGGCCGGTCCCGGCGGCTGCACCCGCAGGATGCTGGGCAGATACGCGGGCAGGTCGTGGACCAGGAAAGTGGCGTCCTGGGGTCCGTGCCGGACGTTCAGGCACTGCAGCGAGATCCGCCGGCCCCCGTTGGTGTCCGGCATGACCAGCACCGCAGGCTTGACCGCCGCGCCGTCGGCCAGCAAGGTGCTGTACGCCGCGGTGATGCCCACCACGTTGATCCAGTCCGCCGGGCTGCCCGGGAACCCGGGCAGCAGCTCGATGACCGGAAAGCGGTAACCGCTGAAGGCGGCGCGGAAATACTGCGGGGGCAGGTAGACGAAGACAGTCCGGCTCAGGTGGCTGGACTTGCCCCGTACCGTGAGCCGGATGGTCTGCCCGTGCACAGCTGCGGTGCGGGCGTCCACCCGGCTGCCCAGGATGGCGCTGATCTGCGCCGCTGACGCGTGGCTGACGATGGTCGCCGTGGCCACCTGGCTGCTGCCCTGGCCACCGAGGTCCGAGGCGGCCGCTCCCCAGGTCTGGTAGTAGTCGTAGTACTTGTTGACCGCCGCCACCCCGAACAGCATCGCGGGGATGAACGCGAGGCAGGCCGCGAGCACCCGGAACACCACCTGCCTGGTCAGAGCCATCCAGCAGACCAGGGCGCAGAACACCACCATCAGGAGGATGAATAGTGCGGTGCTCTGCGGCTCTAGCACTCCATGCCCTCAGCTGGGCGGACGCCGGCGCGGTGAGGCCGGCTGTGCATGGACCCGCTGGTCCATGGGCGGCAGCGCCGCCGCGCAGAAGAAGCGCGGCCGGCGATCCATATGGGCGGTGGAGGTGGGATTTGAACCCACGGAGGGGTTGCCCCCTCACACGCTTTCGAGGCGTGCGCCCTCGGCCACTAGGCGACTCCACCGCCGCTGAGCCTACCTGACATGAGGGGCCGCCGGCCCAGCCTGGGGCAGCCGCAACGCTATTGTCGCGGGTTCTGCCGGGGCCGCCTGCGGTGACGTCAGCCACCCGTGGTGACGTCAGCCGCCCAGGGGCCTGCGGCCGGCGAAGAACTCGCGCAGCAGGCGAGCGCACTCGTCCTCCAGCACCCCGGCGATGACCTCGGTCTGCTGGTCCAGGCGCCGATCGCGAAGCACGTCCCACAGCGAGCCGGCCGCCCCGGCCCGCGGGTCGGCCGCACCGTACACGAGCCGGGCCATCCGCGCCGTGGAGATCGCCCCCGCGCACATGGTGCACGGCTCCAGGGTGACGACCAGGCTGCAGCCCGCCAGCCGCCAGTCGCCTGACGCGGCGGCCGCCGCGCGGACGGCCACGATCTCGGCGTGGGCCGTCGGGTCCGCATCGGCCTCGCGCCGGTTGTGCCCCCGGCCGACAATCGCGCCCCCGGCGTCCAGGACCACCGCGCCGACCGGGACCTCGGCAGGCTGCATGGCCAGAGCCGCGTCCGCCTCCGCGAGGGCGGCGCGCATCGCGGGCTCGAAGGTGGCCGCGTACCCGGTGCTCACGGAGTGAGCCCACGCCTGCCGGTTCGAGCCTCACGGGATAGCTTCATAGTCCTGGCTTCACGGTGCTGGGTTCATGGCCCTGGCTTCATGGGCCGAGCGCGGCGTCCAGCGCCCGGTCCAGGGTGCCGCCGAAGCCGAGCCGGCGGGCGATGCTGGCCAGCGCCTCGTCAGGGAACAGGTCCAGGTCGCCGGACAGCGCTCCCAGGTCCATCTCGTCAACGCCCAGGTCCGCGAAGATGGACATCTCGCCGGCGGGCAGCACCTGGTCCAGGTCGTCCTCGCCGGGGACCGGGATGTCCAGGTAGTCGAGGACCTGCCGGGCCAGCGGCCAGTCCACCGCGGCGGTCAGGTCGGACAGGAACACCGAGACCTCGCCGCCGAGCACCCGTAGCGCCACGAAGAAGTCATCCCCGACCGCCACCAGCCCAATCGTGCCGCCCACGCTGGGCTGCTGGCGGAGGGCGTGGATCAGCCCCCTCAGGTCCTCGGTGAGGGCGACCGGGAGAACCTCGGTGTCCCACGTGTCATCCTCGCGGTAGACGATCACGGCGACGTCGCCGCCATTCACATCCGTCATCGCACCTCACCTGGGCTCTCTTCAGCAAGGGAATGGTGTCAGATCGACGGCATGCCCGTATGGCAATCACCAGGCTCGCCAGGGGCCGGGAGACCCTGGGGAGATTTCACTACCTAAGGCAGTGAGATGTGCACCTATTGTTACCGGCGTCGGGACGCGGGACCTGCGGGACGCGAACTATCCAATTTTCTGGCCCGGGCGGCGCGTGACGTTCACCCTAGCGGGGGATCAAGGTACGGTGGCTGCCTTGCTATCGGTAGTCTTGGTAATTCAATTACGCTGGGCTAAAGTAAGCTAACAGGCTGAACGCAGCCGACGACCGCGGAGCTGATCATGCTGAGAAAGATCATCACCTGGGCGATCGTCATCTTCCTGGTCTTTTACCTGCTCACGCAGCCACAAGGGGCTGCGAATGTCATCAACGGCATACTGAACCTCCTCAAGGACGCCGGCAATTCCCTGGCGACGTTCGTGAACTCGCTGTGAGTCAGCGATGCGGTTGATCGCTCCGCGCAACGCGGGCCCGGCCGCAGTCAACAAGTACCTGCTGCCCCATGAGCACCAGGTCATCACGGTCCGTAAGCATCCTGCGGTGCTCATCGGCCCGATCGCGATCGCGCTGGCCGGCCTGCTCGTCGCCCTGGTGCTGGGGACCACGGTGCTGCACCACTCTCACGACGGCATCCTCGTCCTGGTGCTGGTCGTCGTGGCGCTGCTGCTCTACCTGGCCTTCAAGACCTGGGAGTGGTCCGAGGACTACTTCGTGGTCACGTCGGACCGGATGCTCCAGGCCAGCGGGGTGTTCACCCGCAAGATAGCGATGATGCCGCTGGTCAAGGTCACGGACATGAGCTTCCAGCGCTCCTCGCTCGGCCGCTTGCTGGGCTTCGGGGAGTTCATCCTGGAATCCGCGGGCCAGGACCAGGCCCTGCGCAACATCGACCACGTGCCCTACCCCGAGCAGCTCTACCTTGAGATCTGCGCCCTGATCTTCCCGGCTGAGAAGATCCCCTGCCCGCAGTGCGACGGCCAGGGCGTGCTCATCCAGGAGAACGAGGACGGGGAAGAGACCACTTACCTCTGTCCTCTGTGCAAGGGGCGCAAGACGGTGTCGGGAGACACCCTCGTCGCGGAGAATAGAGACTTCGGCGACGACTGAGTCGCCCACAGCGCTGTCTATCCCTTCCCCGGGGTTCGTGCTGCCGGACGGTCAGGCCTGAGCGTCCGGCAGCACGAGTCTGCCCGCTGCGCTGCCGGTAACGCCGCCTGCCCCGGGCCGGTCACGCCCCCGGTCGCTGGGGGACACTCTCACACGCTGACGAGGGCGATGCCGGCCACGGCCAGCAGCAGCCCGGCCAGTTGCGGAAACCGCATCCGCTCGCCCAGCACGAGCCGGGCGAGCAGCACGGTAATCCCGGGGTACAGCGAGGTCAGCACCACCGCGATGCCGAACAACCCGTCCCGGGTGGCCACCACGTAGCAGACGTTCGCGCCGGCGTCGAGCAGTCCGGAGGCGACGGCCCCGGCCAGCAGCCAGGGGCTGACCGCGCGCCAGGCCACGCCGCCCATCCAGGCCACCGCCCCGGTCACGATCAGTGCCCCGGTGATCCGGGCCACCGCGCTGGGCCACAGCACGCCCGAGGCGCCCGCGTGCTGGAGGAAGAGGAAGAACAAGCCGAACCCCACGCCGCCGCCGGCGCCGAGGAGAAGACCGCGGCCCGGCCGGGCGGGCGCCGGGCTGCCGCCGGCCGATCCCCTCCGAGCTCACCAGTACCGTGGCCATCAGGCAGACGCCGCCGCCGACGTAGGCCAGGGTCCCGGGGCGCTCCCCGCCCGCGATCGCCACACCGACCGGCAGCACGGTGGAGACCAGCGCTGAGACCGGGGCCACCACGCGCATCGGCCCCGCGGCGAGGCCTGCGTAGAACATGATGAGCCCAGTGCCGCCCGCCGCGCCGGCCGCCGCGGCCCAGGGCAGGCCGGCCGTCCCGATCGGGCCGCCCGCGGCCAGCGCCGCGGTCAGCAGCACCACGGCCCCGGCCGGGGCCGACACGATGAGTACGGAGAGGACATGGGTACGCCGCGACACCGCACCGCCGAGAAAGTCGGCACTGCCGTAGAGCACGGCGGCCGCCAGGGCGAAGACAATGATCACTATGGCTCCCAGTCGAGCGGGCCCAGTCCGGCTGGCCCAGTCCGGCGGCCCCCGGTGAGCAGTCCCCGTGGCACAGGCTCCGGCGAGCGGGCCCGGAGGAACAGGCCGAACACTAAGGCCGGTCGTTATAGCGAACTACATGGTTCACTGTACCGACCGATAACAGCGAAAGCGAACGGATAAACGATGGCTGCTGCCGACATCTCGGCCGCCCTGGCCCGCACGCTCCAGGCGATGCGGGCCGAGCGGGGGTGGTCGCTTGACCAGCTGGCCGCCCGGTCCGGGGTGAGCAAAGGAGTCCTGGTCTCGCTGGAACAAGGACGGGCCAACCCGAACCTGGCCACCCTGGCCCGGGTCGCCGACGCGTTCGGCGTGCCGATAACCAGGCTGGTCGAGGTCACCAGCGAGTCCAGCGTCCGGGTGAGCGGACCGGAGCAGGCGCGAGTCCTCTGGCGGGGCCCGTCCGGGGGGACGGGCACGATCATCGCCGCCACGGACCCACCCTGGGCGGCGGAGCTGTGGCGCTGGACCCTCCAGCCGGGCGAGAGCTTCGGCGGCGACGCCCACACGCCTGCCACCCGGGAGCTGGCCTGGGTCGAAGAGGGCACGCTGACGCTGACCGTGGCCGGGGAGCAGTATCAGGTGACGGCCGGGCAGTCAGCCCGGTTCCCGGGCGGCGTCCCGCACGCCTACCAGAACGACGGGAGCAGGCCGTTGTCCCTGACGATGATCGTCGTAGTCCCGCCCGCTCCGGAGTGAGCCTGACCGGCGGCCGGGTCCGGGCGGCGCCGCTCCGGCCAACCCGGACACAAGGGCCCGAAGCGCACGGGCACAGCCGGGCGCTGGTACATTCTGAACGTAATTTGCACCGGCCTCCCGGTACAAATTTACCGGCGGATTACCCCGGCGCAGATTGCTGGCGCGTAATCCGGGGAGGCCACGGTGAGCTGGGCCCGGCCAATAGTCTCGATAGGAGATCTGATGCGAGTCGTGGTGACAGGTGGCGCCGGTTTCCTCGGTTCCCATCTGTGTGACGCGATAATGGCCCGGGGTGACAGCGCCGTATGCGTGGACAACCTGGCCACCGGCCGGCCGGACAACGTTGCGCACCTGATGGGCCGGCCCGGCTTCACGTTCCTGGAAGCCGACGTCAGTTCCGCCCTCGACGTGCCCGGCCCGGTGGACGCCGTCGCCCACCTCGCCAGCCCGGCTTCCCCGCCAGACTACCTGCGCCTACCCCTTGAGACTCTGGCCGTGGGCAGCCACGGGACCGAGAACGCGCTGCGGCTGGCCCACCGGCACGGCGCGCGCTTCGTCCTGGCCTCCACCAGCGAGGTCTACGGTGACCCCGCCGTGCATCCGCAGACCGAAGACTACTGGGGCAACGTCAACCCGGTCGGCCCGAGAAGCGTGTACGACGAGGCGAAGCGATTCGCCGAGGCCCTGACCCGTGCCTACCGGGAAACTCACGGCGTCAATGCCGGCATACTCCGGATCTTCAATACGTACGGCCCGCGGATGAGCGCCCGGGACGGCCGCATCGTCACGAACTTCATCACCCAGGCGCTGAATGGCGACCCGCTCACTATTTACGGTGACGGCAGCCAGACGCGTAGTTTCTGCTATGTCGATGACCTCATCCGCGGCATCGTGGACATGATCGACAGCGGCGAGAGCGGCCCGGTGAACCTGGGCAACCCGGAGGAGTTCACCGTCGCTGACTTCGCGCGGCTGATACTCCGGGTGACTGGATCGGACTCGCCGGTGGAGCATCTGCCCCTCCCGGTCGATGACCCGGCCCGCCGCTGCCCGGTCATCACCCGGGCCAGCCAGGTACTAGGCTGGCAGCCGCAGATCCGGGTGGAGGACGGCGTCCGCCGCACGGTCGAGTGGTTCCGCTCCCGGCCGGAGGAAGTACGGATGGCGTCGGCCGCGAAGCACTGACCGCTGACGCTGGCCGGCCACCACGCTGACCGGCCACCAGGCTTACCGGATTGCGCCACCCAGCGCCTGCACGGTCCAGCCCGCAGCCTGCCACTCGGCCAGGGGCAGCACGTTGCGCCCGTCGAGAAGGCACGGCGTCCGGACCACCGAAAGCAGTTGCGCCGGATCGAGGTCGCGGTACTCACTCCACTCGGTGAGGTGCAGCACGACGTCGGCCGCCTCGCAGGCCTTGACCGCTTCCTCGACGTAGTCCAGGTCCGGGCAGGCCCGGCGGGCGTTGTACGTGGCCCGGGGATCGTGTACCCGCACGACCGCGCCCCCGGCGCGGATGGTCCGGGCCACGTCCAGGGCGGGCGAGTCGCGGACGTCGTCGGTGTCGGGCTTGAACGCGGCGCCCAGCACGGCCACGTTCCGCCCGGCGAAGGACCCGCCGGCGAGCTCACGGGCCGCCTCGACGGCCAGCGCCCGCCGGCCTGTGTTGATCTGGTTGACCTCCCGGAGGAACTGCAGGGAGCCGCCTACCCCCAGCTCGTCGGCGCGGGCCATGAAGGCCCGGATGTCCTTGGACAGGCAGCCGCCGCCGAAGCCGAGTCCGGCGGACAGGAACCGGCGGCCGATGCGGGTGTCGTGGCCGAGCGCGTCCGCGAGGGTCATCACGTCCGCGCCGGCCGCGTCGCACACGTTGGAGACCGCGTTGATGAAAGAGATCTTGGTAGCCAGGAAGGCGTTCGCGGCGACCTTGACCAGTTCCGCGGTGGCCAGATCGGTCGTAATGCACGGCGTGCCCAGCTCCAGCACGCTCTCGTAGATCGCCCGGAGCGTCACGCCGGCGGCCTCCGACGTAATGCCCACCACGATCCGGTCCGGCCGCAGCGTGTCCTCCACCGCGAAGCCCTCGCGCAGGAACTCCGGATTCCAGGCCAGGCCCGCGGCGGCGCCCGCCGGGGCGAGCTCGGCGATCCGGACGGCCAGCCGGGCCGCGGTGCCGACCGGGACCGTGGACTTGCCGATCACCAGGCAGTCCCGGATCAGGTGCGGGGCCAACCCGTCTACCACGGCCTCGATGTGACTCAGGTCGGCGCCGGCCGCCCCGGGCAACTGCGGGGTCCCGACGCAGATGAAGTGGGCGTCGGCGAACCCGGCCGCCTCCTGCAGGGAGGTGCTGAAGCGAAGCTTGCCCGAGCCCAGCGCCCGGACCAGGATCTCCTCCAGCCCGGGCTCGAAGAAGGGCGCGTGGCCGTCCTGGAGCGCGGCGATCTTCTGGGCGTCAGTGTCCACGCCGAGGACTTCGTGGCCGATGTCCGCCATGCAGGCGGCGTGCACGGCACCCAGATATCCGGTCCCAATGACGGAAATGCGCATACGGGTCACTCCTTAACCATGCAGCACAAAAGATCGATATTGGCTATCCATCGGGACCCGGTTGGTGAAGGCTTGGAAAAGATCCGGGGTCCCCCCCGCGGCCGCGATGACGCTACGTTCACCCTAGAGTTACGTTGACTCCGCTATGCGGTGTAATAGTGCCAGGCCGGATGGGCTGAGGAGGCGAGTTCACGCGGTGCGGTTCGTCTTCAGCCCGCCGACGGAGGAAGCTGCCGGTCTGCTGACCCTACCGTGGACGGAGCCGCTCGAAGAGTGGCAGGATCCGCGCCTGGTCGAGATCCGGCAGCGCGGCATCTCCCGGCACATCGTCCGGTTCGTCGCCGATGACGGGGAGCTGTACGCGCTCAAGGCGATCAATGAGAACCTCGCCCGGCGCGAGTACCGGCTCCTGCGTGAACTGGCCGAGCTCAACGTGCCCGCGGTGCATGTGGTGGGCATCGTGGTGGACCGCGGCCCGGACGCCGAGGCGATCCTGGTCACCCGCTTCCTGGACTACTCCACCACCTACCGGGCCGTCTTCTCCAGCCCGCGCGGCGGCCAGCCGACCGACCGGCTGCTCGACGCCCTGGTCGAGTTGCTGGTGCGGCTGCACCTGTCCGGTTTCTTCTGGGGTGACTGCTCGCTGTCCAACACGTTGTTCCGTTACGACGCGGGCACGCTCGAGGCGTACCTGGTCGACGCGGAGACCAGTGAGCGCCATCCGACGCTCACCGCCGGCCAGCGGCACTACGACGTGGACCTGGCCGAGGAGCGCGTCTATGGGGAGCTCCTCGACCTCCAGGCCGGCGAGCTGCTCAGCCCGGAGCTGGACCCACTGGAGATCGCCGCCGAGCTGCCGCGGCGCTACGAGCGCCTATGGGACGAGCTGACCCGCGAAGAGCTGCTCCAACCGGACGACCAGCGTTACCGGATCGCGCAACGGCTGCGCCGGCTCAACGAGCTCGGCTTCGACGCCGACGAGATAGAGCTGATCAGCACGCCGGACGGGAACCGCCTCAAGCTGCGGACCAAGGTCTCCGAGTCCGGGCATCACGCGCGGCAGCTGTTCTTGCGCACCGGGCTGGTCGTGGAGGAGAACCAGGCCCGGCGGCTGCTCAACGACATCGCCACCTTCCGCGCCTACCTGGAGCAGAAGCAGGGCCGCCCGGTGTCTGAGATGGTGGCGGCCAGCCAGTGGCTCAATGACGTCTACGACCCGGTGGTCGCGGCGATCCCGGAGGACTTGCGCCGCCGCCTGCCCCCCGCCGAGATCTTCCACGAGATCCTCGAGCACCGCTGGTACATGTCCGAGGAGGCGGGCTTCGACGTGGGAACTTCCGCCGCGGCCCGGTCCTACTTCCAGACGGTGCTGCCGGGAGTGCCCGAGCTGCTCAGCGACGCCGGGTCGGCACCCGGCGGGACCGACGTCTCGTCCTGACGCCGGCGGACCGCGACCAGGGGCACCCCGATCAGGAGCGCCAGCCCCGCGATCACGGCCGCCTCGACCAGCTGGCCGTCCGCTTTGTGCGTGCAGTACCGCTCGAACTGCCGCTGCTGGACGGCGGGCACCGGTGGCCCGGAGCCGCCGCCCGTGTTGACGATGCCCGGGTCGATCCGCACCTGGAGGGCGTTATCGGAACGGAGACCAGGGCCGCACCACCCGATGATCTGCCCAGACGAGGTCCGCTGCACGCTAAGCGGGATGAACAGCAGGGTCAGCGCCGCAGCCAGGCCGCCTACGACGATGGCCACCCCGCACAGACGCAGGAAGTCACGCCCGCCAGATCGCATGGCTGTCTCCTCACGGCCTTCCACCCCGGGCGGCCACCGCCCTGCGGTCGGCCCCACTGTCCCGGCTGCTACCTAGCTTGGCACGGCCCCGTGGTGAAGACGCGTACCACCCGGGCCAGCTTCCCTGATCCGCCGCGGCCGCTGACCGGCTCCAGGGGCGCTGCCCCTGGAGGCGGTGCTCCCGGTGACGCCGGGCTGCCGCGCTGCCGGTAACGTCCACGAGACAGCGCGCGTAGTCCTGGGAGGCAGACGTCATGACCGAGCCCGAGCCCATGCAGGCCGGAGTGGTCAACGTCCTGCTGACCATCGACCCCGTCGCCAGCCACGCCGCGGGAAAGTACCTCACCTGGGACGGGGAGGCGTTCGACGAGGAGGAGACCGTGCGATGTGACGCGGCCACCCCGCACGAACTGTGGGCGTGGACCCTCACCGCCGAGGAAGCGCCCGGCGCCTCCGCCGAGTCCCGGGCGGACGTGCGCAGGCTGACCACGATCGTGGCCGGCGCGACCGGCCAGGCGCCGGAGGCCTTCAACGAGGCGGTTCTCGCGCACTTCGGCACCGTCCCGGCCCGCCAGGTGCTGGGTCCCGGGACGGGCGGCACGGCCGCCAGCGGGGCGTACCGGCCCTACCCGGTCATCTTCCGCGAGACCGTGCTCCCGCAGATCTTCCGCGAGACGGTCCTGCCCGGCCTGGCCGGGCAGGACCACGACGAGGCCCTGGAGATCCTGGACCGCCTGGAGTCCTAGCTCAGCTCGCGCATCCGCCCGCCGCCTTGGCCGCGGCGACGTCCGCGGACACGCTCCCGTGCCGGTACAGCGCCAGGTCGCGGGGCGAGAACCCCCAGTGCCCGTTGGCGTAGACCAGTGTCTCGGTCGCGCTTTCCGGTTTCGCGGACCCTCCGGTCAGGGCCGCCGTCACCACCGCGGTCTGGCCGGCCACGGCGATGTGGCGGATCTTGTAGGACATCCCGCCGGTCGCGCCCAGGCAGCCCCGGTGCACTGCCACCCAGGCCTGCTGGTCGATGGCCTGCCGGACCGGGGCGCTCAGCATCTGATAGATGACGGAGAACTGGCCTGCGGTGTACAGGGTGAGGTAGTCATCAGCGTCGGCGCGGACCGCCGACACCGTGTCCGGTTCGACCGGCGTCGAGGCGTGCGCGCCGGGCGACGCGCTGTGGGCCGGTGCCGACGGTCCGGCCGGACTCGCGGAACTGGTCCCCGAGCAGGCCGCCAAGGCCAGCCCGGCGGTCACCGCGGCCGAGACCATCCCAATCGCCTGAAATCGCATTCGCGTGCTTTCTGGTAGAAGGTGACGCTTAACAGACGCCTGCCGGGCCCGGGCGGTGCACGCCTGCCGGGGTCGGGATGGGCCAGAGTAGCCGGGCCAGACCGGCGGCGGGGTCCAGTCCGCCGGACAGGTTATGGCACCTGGCCCGGGGCCACCGCCTCGGGGTCCTGGGCGGACGGGCCACCTGGTGAGCCAGGCCGCCGTGCAGGGCTGGCCGGGCGAGGGCGGCCAGTCCGGTACCTCAAGCGTGTGTCGCGGTGCTCAGCGCGGGTAGCGGCGCTTCCCGCGATGCGCCACGAGCCCATCACCAGCGAAGCAGGCAAATAATTCTGGAGGACGCCATGAGCGAGTTCGACAAGCTGAAGGACGACGCGGAGAAGTACACGCAGGACCATCCAGACCAGGTCCAGAAGGGCGAGGACGCGGTCGAGAAGAAGCTCGGCCTGCCGGGACAGGAGGATTCCGGTTCCGGCCAGCAGGACCAGCCCGGCCAGGACCAGTCCGGCCAGGGGGGCCAGTACGACCAGGGCGCCGGGCCCGGCGGGGAAGACCAGCAGAACTCCGGAGAAGGCGGAGGCCAGTAGCCCGGGCCACCCACCCACCCGGGCCGCGGCGAAGGCCCGGGTACGCCCTGCACCCCTGCGCGCGGCCGCGAGGCCCGTAGCCATACTGGACGTATTGTGACGGGCGACGGGCAGAACCGGGGCGGGGCGGCCGGGCCTCCGCCGACCCGGAGCGACAAGCGGCGCTACTTCGTGCTGATGACCGTCTGCGTCGGCTTGTTCGTCATTTCCTGGGCGGTCGTGGCCCGCTACTCCATCCTCGCGTCGGTCATCATCTCGCTGGTGGCGCTGGCGATCCCGCCGTTCGCCGCCATCGTCGCGAACGTGACCAGCGCCGCGGACCGCCGCCGCCCGTGACCGCCCGCTGCGCTACGCCCGCTCGAGTTCGTAGTGCATCGTCTGGTAGTGCATGACCCGGTGCGCGAACGGCACCAGGACCGCCTGCAGCACGCGATGCCGGCGGCCCAGGGCCCGGGCGGCGAACTGGGCCTGGGCTCCGGTCAGGAGGGTCGCCCGCGCCGCTACCGCCGGGCCTGTCGGCTTGCCCCGCAGCGTGGCGGGCGCAATCTCGACGCGGGCGTTGTTGCGCAACCGCTTGGTCTTCCAGGCCTGGTCGTAGGAACGGAAGAAGGCACGATCCCCGTCGAACGCGATGCTCACCGGCGTGAGCACCGGGGTGCCGTCGCGCTTGTACGTGGTCAGCAAGATGGTGCCCGTCCCTTTGAGGGACTCGAGCCCGGTAGCGGTAGTCATCCCATCTCCTCCTCGGTGATCGCTCCTACCTAGGACGAACGGGCTCACGCGGCTGTGACTGAATCTGTCGTCAAGCTCAGGCTGGGGCACGTAGCGGCGTAGCGACAGAGCAGCAGCTTCCCTGGTGGATGATCCACCGGGGAAGCTGCTGCTCAGGGAGCGGAGGCTCGGGGATTTGAACCCCGGATGGGCGGTAAACCCAAACCGCATTAGCAGTGCGGCGCCATAGACCGGACTAGGCGAAGCCTCCCGACGACCAAGCGGTCCGCATCAGCGTACCGGGATGCCGCCGGACGTGCCAAAGCAGTTGGCGCACTGCGCCAGAAACAACCGGGCGAGGACAGGGGCAGCGGTCAGCGGGGCAGAGCCGCCGGGCCGGGGCCTGAACCCGGTCAGGGCACCTCGACTACCTCGTAGTCCCCGGCCGCGTACGCCTCCCGGATCCTGATCTTCGCGAACTTCCCGACGCTGGTCTTCGGGACCTCCTCGATGACCGCCCAGCGCTCCGGAAGCTGCCAGCGGGGTATCCGGTCAGCGAGGTACGCCTTGAGCTCCTTCGGCGTGATGGTGGCCTCGCCCTTCATCACTACCGTGGCGAGCGGGCGCTCGCCCCACTTCTCGTCGGGGACCCCGATGACCGCGGCCTCGGCCACTTCGGGGTGGCCCATGAGGATGTTCTCCAGCTCCATGGACGAGATCCACTCGCCGCCGGACTTGATCACGTCTTTGGCCCGGTCGGTGAGCGTTATATAGCCGAGCCGGTCGATGGTCCCGACGTCGCCGGTCCGCAGCCAGCCGTCGTGGAACTTCCCCGGGTCGTCGTCCTTGTAGTACGACCCGGTGATCCAGGGACCGCGGACCTGGACCTCGCCGACCGCCACGCCGTCGTTCGGCAGCACCGTCGCCATTGTCGCCGACCAGCCGCCCTTCGACGGTGCAGAACAGCCGGCCCGCGGTGTCCCGGTAGGCCCAGCCCTCGTCCTCGCTCACCCCGCGCGGCGGCCGGGCGACGCTGGCCAGCGGCGAGGTCTCGGTCATCCCCCAGGCCTGCAGGATCTCCACTCCGAGTTCCTTCTGGAAGGCCTCCATCAGCGCGTGCGGGACGGCCGAGCCGCCGCACGGCACCAGGCGCAGCGAGGACACGTCGCCGCCATGAGCGCGGATGTGCCGGAGCAGGCCGTTCCAGATGGTCGGGACGGCGCCGGCGATCGTCGGCCGCTCCGCCTCGATCAGCCGGACCAGCGGCTCGGGCTGCAGGAACCGGTCGGGCATGATCAGGTCGGCGCCGCTGAGAATTGCCGCGTAGGCCAGCCCCCAGGCGTTGGCGTGGAACATGGGCACGACCGGCAGGATCCGGTCGCGGTCGCTCACCGCGAAGGCGTTGCCCAGGCAGGCACCCATCGCGTGCAGGTAGGTGGAGCGGTGGCTGTACACCACGCCCTTGGGCATGCCGGTGGTGCCGCTGGTGTAGCACATCGCCGCGGCGGTCCGCTCGTCCAGCTCGGGCCAGTCGAACTCGGTCGGCTGGGCGGCCAGCAGCTCCTCGTAGTAGTGCACCTCGTGGCCCGGGCCGGCCAGCGCCCCGGCGTCGGCGGCTCCCTCACCCGAGACCGGGCCGGCCAGCACGATGTGCCGGACCGTTTCCAGGCTGGGCAGGATCCCGGCCAGCAGCGGCACCAGCGTGGGCTCGGTGATGATCACGTCGTCGCCGGCGTGGTTGGCGATGTAGCTGAGCTGCTTCGGGTCCAGCCGGAGGTTCAGGGTGTGCAGGACCGCGCCCATGGAGGGGACGGCCAGGTAGGCCTCCAGGTGCTCGGAGTTGTTCCAGAGCAGGGTGGCGACCCGCTGGTCGCCGTCCACGCCCAGCTCGCGCAGGGCCCCGGCCAGCTGGGCCGCGCGGGCCCCAGTCTGGGCGTAGGACTGGCGGCGGACGCCGTCCGTCGTGCACGTGACGACCTCACTGTCGCCGAAGACCGTGGTGCCGTACCGCATCAGCCCGGTCACGGTCAGGGGCACGTCCATCATCGTGCTGAGCACGGGCCACCTCCTTGTGATTCACCCCGGCGCAGCAGCACCGGTCCCACGTGGTTCTCGTCGGATCGTGTCATGCCTTGAGGGCAAACGTCACCCTCCGAACCTCGGATTACCCTCAGCCTTCGCTCAGCTTTGGAGCAGGTCGGCGTCGATGCGCAGCTTGGCCACCGCCCGCGACACCGTGCTCTTGACCGTGCCCAGGCTGACTCCGAGGACGTTCGCGATTTCGGCCTCGCTCATGTCCTCGTAGTAGCGCAGCACCACGGCGGCCCGCATCCGCTGCGGGAGGCGCTCGATCGCCCGGCGCAGCGCGTCCTGCACTTCGCTGTCGCCGGCGTGGTCGACGACGGGCTGATCGGGGATCTCGTCCGTCGGGTACTCCTCGACCCGGCGCCGCCGCCACCAGGAGATGTGCGTGTTCACCATGGCCCGGCGGACGTAGCCGTCCACCGCGCCGCGATCCTCGATCCGGTCCCACGCCTGGTAGGTCTTGGCCAGCGCCGCCTGGACGAGATCCTCGGCATCCGCCCGGTTGCGGGTCAGCAGGTAGGCCATGCGCAGCAGTGACCCGCTGCGGGAGGTGACGTACTCGTGGAACGCCGGGTCGCCTGGACCCGGTGGCCCCTGCTCCGCCCGCGGCCATGGCGCGCGCGCCGCGGCGGCGCGTTCGACTTGCGCGCCCGCGGCAGTTCCCCGCGCGGATTCGCCCTGACCCTCAGTCGCGGCGTGCCCGCTGCGCGGTGTGGCCCCGTTCCTCCGCGCACCGGCCACGACGTGATCGCCCCCGACGCTCACAACCCAACCGTACCCAGGTAACACGCTGTCCCTATGGTTCAGCGGTGTGCCGGCGAGGCGCTGCATCACGAGCAACGTGCCGGAACCGCTTGACGCGTGCCTCTCCCGCCCCCATCGTCATGAGCTGGGATGTTTGCCTGGGGAGGGTCGATGGTCGTCCAACGTGGTGACTTAGCGTGTTGTGTCCGTTGCGCGGGGCCCACCTCCGCGGAGCGCCTCGCCCGGCGGCAGCTACTCAAGGCTGCGGTCCACCCGCCGGCGCCCGGTCCGTTAGGGCAAGTCAGGACCGCTTGGACGGCTGCGGCAGGTGCGGTGCAGACAGCAGTAGCGCGCACCGGGGCGGGCCCTTCCGGGACGGTCGATCCGGAGCGGGACGACGGCGAGCCGGCCCGCACCCCGGCGGCCTTCCCAGGCGTGCTTACCGGGACGGTGCTGGACACCAGCCCGCAAGTCATCACCATCTGCGGGCCGGACGGGGAGCGGCGGATCGCGCTGCCACCCGGGGCCGTCGTGTGGAAAGGCCGCACGACCGATCCCACCGCCCTGGAGAGTGGGGACAGCGTGGTGGTCCGGACGCACCCAGGGCAGCGCAGCGTCGCCGGCCGGATCTGGGCCAACGTGGGCCGGGTGACGGGGCTGATCGTCGAGCGGGACCGGGAGAGCATGCTCGTCGACGTGGGCCGCACCACCGGGCGCCAGGCCGTGCTGATCCCCCCGCACGCCATGGGCCGGCTGCAGGTGCGCTTCCCCCGGCTGGAGCCCGGTTACCTGGTGGACTTCATCGGGCTGCGCGGCCGGGGGTTCCTGGAGGCGCTGGTCCCCGCGACCTCCCAGCCGGCCTACCGGGCCAGCGAGGCGCCCGGCCCCGGCCACGGTGCGAGGCCACGCCGCGGTCCGCGTCGCGGGGTCGGCCGTGTGGCACGAGACCACCGGCCCCGCGGACGCGGACGGCGTCCGGTATCCGGCCCTCGACCCGGAGACCGCCTGCCTCGAGCAGCCACTGGCCGGGAGCTGGGTGCCCGCGGCTGCCCTACCTGTCGGTGGGCAGCCTGCTGGAGGTCCGCAACGAGTGCACGGGCCGGGCCAGGATGCTCCCGGTGTCCGGCTGCGCCGCTACCGCGCAGATCTTCTGCGATCGCTGCGTGACCTGCGGCACCTCACCCCGGGGACGGGTCGCAGACCTGCCGATGGCCAGCTTCGTGGCCCTCGGCGGTGACCTGGAACGGGGCTGCTTCAACGCCACGGTCTCGCTCGGACTGCCTCCACCCGGCAACCGGTCATCCGACCAGCCCGGACGGCATGACCAGCCCCGGCGGCCCTCTGGGCGGACCTGCAGGACGTCCAGCCGCCCCTGATCGCGGCCATCCTGATCGGCGGATGCCTGGCCAAGCTGGGCCGGGTGCTGCGCTCCGGATCAGTGGACGCCAGCCTGGGCCCGACCCAGCTGTTCCCGCTCCGGCTCCGCCGCCCGCTGGCCATGGTCATGTGCGCGTTCGAGATGTCCCTCGGGCTCGCCCTGCTAGTGACGATGTTCCCGGTGGGAACCCGCAGCGGGTCGGCGCTGTTCGCCCCCCGCGCGGCGACCGGGGCCCGGGTGGCGGCCGCCGCGTTCTTCCTGGTGTGCGTGGCCGCCCTGGCCGAACTCCGGGGCCGGCGCCCCGACCTGGGCTGCGGCTGTTTCGGCGACTTCAGTACCCAGCCGGCCGGGTGGCGGTCAATCGCCCGGGCCGCGCTGCTCGCCGGGGCGGCGCTGATCTCGATCGAGAGCCCGGCCCTGTACCTGCCGCCGCGCAACCACGGGGCCCTGCTGTTCCTCGGCGTCGTCTGCGCCGAACTGGCGCTGATCGCCGTCCTGTCACCGGAAGTCAGCGAGGCGCTGCTCCGGCTGGGCTACACCGACCCCTGCGAGCTGCGCCAGCTGCCCGCCGAGCGCACCCTGGCGGCACTGCGCCGCAGCCGTCAGTGGCGCAAGCGCGCCCACGCGATCACCACCGAGCAGCCCGTCGACGTGTGGCGTGAGCTGTGCTGGCGGTACGTGGTCTACCCGTACCGCCTCGACGGCCAGGACGCCGAAGTGGTGTTCGCGGTCCAGCTCAAACGGCGCCGCCCCCTGGTCGAGACGGCGGTGTTGCCGCTCGCCCCGGACTGTCCGGCGGCCGCACCGGGTCATCCCGGGCCCGCCCAGGACCGCGGTCATCAGGAGGCTATGCAGTTATCTACGGTCGTCTACCCGCCGCCCTAGAAAGATCCATACTCGGCCAGAGGGCTCTGGCCCCGGGCCAGCGGGCGGGGGCCGCGGTCACAGGGGCTGGGCGCGCAGGAAGCGGCCGAAGTGAGGCACGGTGAACGCGATCAGGCCGCGCTCCGAGCTGTAGATCAGCCCCTTCTTGATCAGGCCGTCCCGGGCCGGGGACACGCTCGACGGTTTGCGGCCGAGCTCGTCGGCGACCTGCGCGGTCTGCACCGGGTCGTCGCCGAGCTGGGCCATGGCCCGCATGTAGTCGCGTTCCGCCGGGGTAGCCCGCTCATAACGGCTGCCGAAGAAGCCCACCGCCAGCTCAGCCTCGGCCTGCGGGCTGGCCACGGCGACGTCTTTCGCGGTCACCGGGCTGTCCGTGGCCACGTCCCAGGTGACCTTGCCGTACGCCTGGACGAAGTACGGGTACCCGTCGGCCGCCTGGTACAGCGCGCCGAGCGCGTCCGGCTCGAAGTCGGCACCCTCTCGCTGGGCGGGAGCGAGCAGCGCCTGATCGGCCGCGGCCCGGTCCAGCCGGTCGATCGACACGTACCGGAACAGCCGCTCCGAGTAGCTCTTGCTGGCCGACAGCACCGACGGCAGGTGCGGCAGGCCTGCCCCGACCACGATCAGGGGGCCGCCGGTCTGGGACAGCTCATGGGTGGCGGCGCAGAGCGCAGATATGTCGGGCGCGGGCACGTCCTGCATCTCGTCGATGAACAGCGCGATGCCCACGCTGAGGTCGCCGGCCACCGACGCGGCGTCGGTGAACAGCTCCATCAGGTCGATCTCCATGTCCCCGGAGTCGGCCCGGCCCCGGACCGCGGGCACGTCGATGCCCAGGTGCGGGGTGAAGGTGCCCTTCGGCGCCTTGGGGTCCCGGGCCGCGAAGGCCTTGAGCACGCCGAGGAACTGCTCGATCCGGTCCGGAGCACGGTGGCGGGGGGCGAGCTCGCGGACGGCCATGTGCAGCGCGCCCGCGACCGGGCGGCGGATCGACTGCTCGGGACGGGCCTCGATCTTCCCGGTGCCCCACAGCCGTTGCAGGGCCATCGAGCGGAAGGAGTTGAGGAGAACGGTCTTGCCCACGCCGCGCAGCCCGGTGAGCACGATGCTGCGTTCCGGGCGCCCGCGGGCGATACGCTCCAGCACGACCTCGAACTGGCTGAGTTCCCGGTCCCGGCCGGCCAGCTCGGGCGGCCGCTGGCCAGCGCCCGGCGCGTAGGGATTACGTACAGGGTCCACGGCCTAGGAGCTTATGGGCCGATCTAGCTGGATCCCTAGATTGACGTAGAAAGCACTGCCGGCGTGTCGCGGATGGCCTGCTAACCCAGGAGCGGGGGTGGTTTGCCCGCGGCCGGCGCCGGGGGATCAGGATGGGTGGCGGTTTTGGTCCGGCCGGAAATGAGGCCGGGGCGCGGCGCCTCTCCCCTGGCACCACGCCCCGGCCGGCCCGTGTGAGTGTGGCGGGCCGTGCTGGCGTTAGTGGAGCAAGCGCAGCGTGTTGACCGCGTCGTCCACGTAGTACAGGCCCGAGCCGTGCGGTGCGACGGCCAGGCCGAACAGTGCGCCCGCGCCCTTCGGGCTGCCGGACTTGTCGAGGAAGCGGTGGGCGATCTGCATGCCCGCCGGGGTGGTCTCGACGAGCCTGCCGTCACCACCGTTGACGGTGAGGATGTTCCCGTTCGGGGCCACGGTCAGCCCGAGCGGCGTGTTCAGCGCGCCGCCCGAGGTGACCGGGAACCCGGTTCCGGCGCTGTGGTTCCGGAACGGGGCGCCGGGGATCGCGGTGATCCGGTTACCCACGCTGTCCGCGACGAACAGGGTGCCGCGGGAGTTCAGCCCCACCCCGGTCGGCCCGACGACCAGGGCGGCCGGGTCGGTCCGCTCCGCGAACCCGGACCCGATCGTCGTCGTGCCCAGCAGACGCGGGGCGTGACGGCGATGCAGGGCCAGGGTCAGCCGGAGCACGGTGCCCTTGTGCACCACCGAGCCGTTCGCCGCCACGGTCCCGTTCAGGACGTTCGTGACGAACAGCTGGGCGAAGTGGCGGTTGCTGATCGCCGTCATGTCCCACGGGCCGTTGATGCCGTGGCCGGACAGGGTCTCCCGGACGTGGCCCCAGCGGTCCAGCACCAGCAGGCAGCCGGCCTTGGCCGTGGGCGACATGCCGTTCGTGGTGGGCAGGCTGCCGACCACGACCCAGCCGCCGTGCAGGATGTTGAGCGCGGTGGTCAGGCCGATCCCGCCGGGGCAGGCGCCGGGCAGGTGCCTGGCCCTGATCCGGGCGAACGTTCTCACGCGAGCCGCCCGGCGACACCTGGACGATCGTGGTCCCGGTGCCCTGAAGGTTCTTCTTGTTGTTGAAGTTGCTGACCAGGACGTTGCCGCGGTGCAGGATGCCCTGACTACGGCCGACCACCGCCACGCCGTACGGGTTGACGTCGCCGTTGCCCGGCACCGTCGAGGCGATGGTAGAGATCTTGTGAAAGTGGCTGATGAAGGATCGCTGCCCGTGCGACTGGCCTGCCGTCCGCGCCTGCGCCCCCGCAGCAGGCGCGATAGCCAGGCCCGCCGCTGCGAAAGTCGCCAGACCGGCGGCTGACACGAGGGCCACACGATGGATGAATGACATTCCCGCTTCTCCTTCCACCCAGGTCCCAGGGCCCTCGGATGGGCGCCCTGGCACGGCGCCAGGGCGGGGGGAGAAGCGCACCATTCAGCGAGCACGGACCGGCTGGCCGGGTTGTACGGCCTGCTGGCACCATGCAGCTAACGCCCCGCTCGCGCGCCGCACCCTTTGTCACGGCAATAGCGGGCGGGGGGTTCAGGATCGAGCCCAAAATTGTTTCAGCTGCGGCGCAGAAAGTGATTTCCCAGTCAATTCGTTGGACTGGCTTGACGTCCTTTTTACCGGCCGGGCCCGGGACCGGGCTGGTTCAGCCGGGCGAGGTAGGCGTTGTAGGCGTCCAGATGCTCGTCGTCGTCGATGGTGCCATGTGCTCCCGCCACGGCCGGGGTGGGCTCGGCGGCTGCGGGCCCGGCCTGCGCGCCGGACGACACGGCTGCCTGGGCCTGCGCGGGATCGGGGCCCGGCGCAGCGCGGCCCGCAGCCGGGCGCGGCGACCAGGCTCTCGAAGCTCGACGTGCGCACCGCTTCCAGCCAGCCCCGGTTGACCGTGCCGACCCGGTCGGCGTGCGCCCACATCAGGAAGACCAGCATCATGAAGCCGAGCATGATCGCGTCGCCGCCGATCCACATGACCGCGCCGCCCGCGTGCAGGTCGGCCACGGGGCCAGCCGAGCCGGCCGGGCGCACCCCGGTCATGCCCTTGATCGGCGTGTTCTCGGTACCGAGAATCAGCCCGGTGAACGTGTCCACCGGCATGGCCACGACCAGCATCACGAACCGGATCGGGTAGGACAAGCGCCAGCGGATGGGCTCGGTGCCCAGGATCGGCAGGAAGAACAGGTACCCGACCACGAGGTAGAGGGCATGCTCGGCGTCATGCAGGGCGGGGTTGGTCATGACCAGGCTCATCAGGCCGGTCAGGTGCGTGCCGGCGATGGTCGCCGCGTACAGGACCAGGACGAACGGCGGCCAGGTCAGGAAGGTGACCGCCCGGGACCGCACCACCCGCTTGGCCCAGGTGTGCAGCGGGTTCCGGCTCGCGTGCAGCAGCAGCGTGACTGGCTGGCCCAGCACCAGCAGCGGCGGTGCGATCATGATCAGCATGAGGTGCTGGATCATGTGGTCCCAGAACAAGACGTCGTCGTAGGCGCCGATGCCGCTCTCCGTGGCCAGCACGACGACTACGAGACCGCCCAGGAACAGCCCGGTCCGCCACCACGGCCAGGGCCGGGCCGGATGACGGCGTCCGACCCGCCACGCGCCCCACAGGTACAGGGCAGCGAAGACGACGACGATAGCCGTGACGACAGGCGCGAATTCCCAGCGTTCCAGGACCGCCTGCCAGCCGAATGGGGGCAGCATGGAACCTCCTTGCAACGCAGAGCCTACTCACTACCGCGTGTAGGAACAGCCGCGCCCCCTTGCGAAGGCAGACCAGGTTGAGCACTGATCCAGGCCCGATCCCCGCACCCGGACCGGCGGGCCTGCACCTGTACCGCTGGAACGACCGGGCCGTGGTCGGTGTGGCCATCGCCGCCTTCGCGTCAGGGTTCGGGCAGTTCGGCGTGGTGGCCGCCCTGGGCGACGTGGCGCGGGGCTTCGGCGAGGTGAGCCAGGGCTCGAGCATCGCCGACCAGGCCGGGCTGTCCGGCACCGACCTGGGCATCGGGCTGGCCATCATGCGCCTCGCCTCGCTGGGCGCGCTGCCCATCACCGGCCTGGCCGACGACTTCGGCCGCCGCAGGATGCTGCTCATCACGGTCGGCGCCGGGCTGGCCCTGACCGTGCTGGCCGCGGCCAGCCCCAGCTACTGGTGGTTCGTGGCCATCTTCGCCTGCGGGCGTCCCCTGCTCAGCGCGTCGAACGGACTGGCGCAGGTCATCGCGGCCGAGCAGACCGCGTCGGCGGACCGGGCCAAAGCCGTGGCGCTCATCGCCGCCGGGTACGGCACCGGGGCCGGGGTCATCGCCATCGTGCACAGCCTGGCGTCGCACGCGATCGGGTTCCGGGGGGTGTTCATCCTGGCGCTCATCCCGCTGGCCCTGCTACCGCTGGTCGGCCGCTGGGTCCAGGAGCCTGACCGGTTCACCGTGGCCGCCGCCAGTCAGGGCATCCCATCCCGGTGCTCGACGCGGTGGCCCGGCCCTTCCGGCGGCGCCTGCTGGTGGTCGCGGTCCTGGCCTTCGCCATCTCGGTGATCACCGGTCCGGCCAACAGCTTCGGCTTCCTGTTCGCGCAGAACATCCTGCATCTGCGGGGCATCGTGACCGCGGGCATGGTGGTGGGGTCGGGCATCGCCGGGCTGGCCGGGCTGCTGGCCGGACGCTGGCTCGCGGACCGGGTCGGCCGGCGTCTGACCGGCGCACTGGCCATGGTGGCCGTGGCCCTGCTGGCCACCCTGACCTACAGCGGATCGGCGGCGGCCCTGGTGGCCGGCTACATCTCCGCCGTGTTCGCCGCCTCGGTCTTCGCCCCGGCGGCGGGGGCGCTGGTCAACGAGTTGTTCCCGACCTCGGTCCGCGCCTCGGTGGTGGGCTGGACCACGGCGGCCGGCGTGCTGGGCGCGGTGACCGGCCTGGTCACGTTCGGGGCGGTAGCCAACGCTGCTCACGAGTTCGGGATAGCCGGGGTCGTGACCTTCCTGCCTGCGGCACTGGTCATGGCGCTGTTCTGGGTGCTCCCGGAGACCCGCGGGCGTGAGCCGGAGGATCTCTGGCCCGAGGGCTGACTGGCCCGGGGGCTGACCTGTTCCCGGCGATCTCGCGGTTCCGCGCAGAGGTCCCCCGTGCTACCGCGAGCCCCGCCCGGGTGTCGTCTGGCCGACCTCGATCAGGTGACCGTCCGGGTCGCGGATATAGGCCCGGATCTCCCTCCCATGGTCCTTGGGTTCGGTGAGGAACTCGGCACCCTTTGCCGACCACTCCGCATAGGCCTGGCCGATGTCGGCCACCCTGAGGTTGAGGAACGCACTGGTGTGGCTGAGGTCGGTCGGCGTCGTCAGCGTCACAGCCGGCTTGTCGTCGGTAGGGCCGCCACCCACGTTGAGGATGAGCCAGCTGTTGGCGATCCGCAGAATGACCGGATCGCGTTCGGCCACCACTTTCGCCCCGAACACCGACACGTAGAAGTCACGGGAGCGGTCCTGGTCGGAGACCACCAGGAAGTGGGTGACCACGAAACCGCTGGCCGGGGCGGGACGGTCGTCGTCGCTGGTCATGTGAAAGCCTCCGTAGCCAAGTCAGGGAGCGCCGCCGGTCCTGGTCGGGCGGATCAGGCCTGGCCGGTGACGCCTGCGCGTCCTGCTTACACCTGTCTCGGCCGCACGCTGATCCAGGGCGCCCGTCTCGCACGCTACGGGATGGCGGGATATGAGAGGCTGGGCTGCGCCAGGAGGGTTCGCCTAGTGGCCGATGGCGGCGGTCTTGAAAACCGCTATGGGGCGTGAGTCTCATCGTGGGTTCGAATCCCACACCCTCCGCCCAGCCAGCCAACACAGCTCCTGACCAGGCTGAACGCTTACCCTGCGTGTCGCCGCGCTCGTGGATGACATGCAGCCATAGGCCGCCAGAGGCCACGGTCGGCCGTTGCTCCCGGGATAGACGCGGGATGACAGCAGAAGGACCGCGCCCGAGCTACCCGCCGGAGTCGCTATCGCCGCGATGACAAACGCCGCCGCCAGGGCCACGACCTCAGTCCACCCGGCACCTAGCACCACGCCACGGTAACCCGGTCCTGACCTGCGCATCAGGTGACGTAAGGCATATTGCCCCACGCAACCGCAAGGTGCCACCGTGTGCCCAAAGGGCAGGCTAACCCGCTGCGCGAACCGGACGCATGCGACGTCAGTGCCCGTGCCGGAGCGGCTCGACGCTGATCGCGGGCGGGAGCCACACGGAGATATGAGCGGGCTGGAAAGCTTGATGGACCGTAACGACTAGATCGTCCTGCGCAGTGCCGGGGTCGATGGTCTGGCGCAGCCGGGCGGTGAAGGCGGCCACGACCGTCTCGGCGTTGTAGCCGGTCCGGTTGAACCGTCGATCGACGGCCCGTTGCACCCCGCGGCGCAGCGGGTTGAACAGCGCCGCGGCGGTCAGCGTGGAGGCCGCCACCGCTACCGGCGCCTTGAACGGGAGCACCTCGGTGGCCAGGAGCACCAGCCCGGCGAACACGCCGGCGAGCACGGCCGTGATGATGGCGTAGGAGATCACCCGGCTGATGATGCGGTCGATCGCGTACAGCTGGTACTTCAGCACCGCCACGCCGATGCAAACCGGCAGGGCCGCCGCTCCAAGGTTGAACAGATCGTTGACCACAGGCGGCCCAGATCCGGCGGCATCCCCCAGGGCCAGCGGGACAACGAAGATGTCAAGCAGCACGGAGACCAGGAAAATGGTGCTGCCGGTGTAGAGCCACTTGAGCTGCTGGCGGCGCTGATCGGCCGATCGCCGGTAGCTGGGTACCTGCACGACAAGCCAGGCGAGCAAGGCCGCGGCGGTCCCGACGGCCACTGCGGTCTGGAGAACCGCCCAGGCCCCACCCTGCTCAGTGGTGAGGCTGCCGTTGGCGGCGATGCGGATATGGTGCCCGGCGACGGCCACAACGCCAGGAGCCGAGGCCGCCAGCCCGAGCAGCACCCCGGTAGTGACCAGAGCCACGGCGATACGGTGCCAGCGTCCCTGCGGCAGTCGTCCGTCCGGGAACAGCCACAGGAGGATGGCGATGAGGGGCAGGAACAGCGGCCAGCCACCTCCGAGTACCACCACTGCCCAGCCCAGGGGCAGTGTCCCGTGATGCATCCGGTAGTCCAGCACGGCGTACTGGTTGGTAGGGCTGACGCCGGCGAGAAGGACCGCGAGCAGGACCCATCCGATCGGATTGCGGGGGCGGCGGGCGGCGAGCAGGGTGCCCACTGCCACCGCGGGGACCACGACCGCGGCCGTGCTCAGCCCGTCGGCCACCGGCCCGCCGGGCCCGGTGTGATGCGTGAGAATGTCGAGTGGCACAACGGCTAGATCCACGCCGAGCGTGAGCACGCCGAACGCGACCGCCGCGACCGGTGCCGCCCACGAGGTGGTCAAGATCTTGCTCGCCATACTGCCCTTTAACCGAGGGGACTGGGATGAGCCAACCGTACGCCTGGAGCGTTCCGGGACCGTTACGGCTTTAAGGCGCTCACAAACCGGTATTGCCCCGGCCTGGGAGCTGACCGGGTGGGCAAAGAGCCGCCTACCTCCCCTTCCCGTGGAGCCACGCCCTGACCACGAACACCAGTACCACCGCGACGAGGATCATGACCCGCCTCGCCGCCCAGGCCCCCCGGCCCGCAGCCTCACGGTCGCGCTTGGCACCCCGCAGGCTCCGCTCGGCCCGCAGCAGCCGCGCCCAGTAAAACCCGACGGCTAACGCGACCACGACGGCGACAACAGCGGCCAGGCTCGTCATGTACTCCAGTGTCGCCGGAGGACAGCATGATGGCCAGCGGTCACGTGACGACCGCCTAGGTCAGGCGGCCTGATGACCCCGCTGGCGGGCGAGTTCGCCGAGCAGGGCCACAGCCCGCGCGGGGGTCCCCCGCAGCGTGGGCATTTCCACGGCGGGCAGCCGGGTGACCGGCGTCCAGGGCTTTCGTTCCCAGCGGCCGTCGATTCCGGTGAGGCGGCAGTACACCTGCCCGTCCGTTCGCAGGACCCACTCCCAGGACAATTCCGGCTGGTCTCCCCCGCTGACGCTGACCAGCCGGGCGATCACCTTCCGGTGAATTAACGCCATGCCGGATGCCCTCCCGCCGGGTGACCCCTTCGGCGTTGAAGGCCCCCGCTCACCAGGGGCGGTCACATTGTGTGGCTTTGGAAGCAGAACTTTACCCCTGACCGTCCTCTGGGACACGAAGCGCATGCTCTGCATTTCCTCTCAGACGCTGCGGCGTGACCAGTGGGCCTCCCGGCTCTGCGCGGGAAGACCGCCCGGCGGCTAAGCCGGCGCGCAATCGGTAAGGCCAAGTTCCAGGGGCGGCTCACGGTGGGGCATCGCGTCCGCCAGGCTGTCGGATATCGAGAACAGCCGGTCCAGGCCCGCGTCCGCCAGTACCTGGCGGATCGCGGGGCTCCCCGCAACGACCCGCACCTCCCCGCCAGCGATGTCCGTGTATCTCAGCACCATCATCAGGGCGCTGAAGGCGTACCAGTCGCAGGCCAGCAAGGCCGTCAGGTCCACCACGATGATGGAGTAGTCCTGGCTGACGGACAGGAGGGCTTCCCAGAAGCGCTGGGCGTTCCAGGCGTTGACCTGAACCAGTGGGCGCACCGTCAGGGCCGTCGGTCAACGTCTCATGCTTTCCGCCAGGCAAGCTCGGCTTGCCGTTGTCCCGGCACTGCTCAGCATCAGCGCATGCGGGCAGCGTCGGATGGCGGCTGTTTCGTCAACCTGGCGCAACGTAACACCAAGGTCACAGAACACTCAAGGCTTTCGCTGGTAATTGCCAGAGACCCAGGGATCGCGGCCACCCGGACGGCTGCTGATACCTTCGGAAACAGGACAACTACACAGAGTGAGCTGATGGAGAGCCAGTATTCGGACTGCCTGGTATGCGGGTCAGGTCTTGGCCTGACGCAGTCTGGTGACGGCCAGGGCGGCGGCGGTGCCGATGGCCTGGCTGATCGCTGCGTCGTCTGATCCGGGCGGGGACCGGGTGAAGACGGCAGCAGCGTACTGGTCGCCGTCGGGGTAGGAGATCACGCCGATCTCGTTGCGGATGACACCGACGAGGCTGCCGCTCTTGGCCGCGACCTTCGTCGGGGGTCGGAAGCCGCTGGCGATCCGGTGCCTGGTGAGCTGCCGGGCCATCAGGGTTCGCACTCGTTCGCAGGCGGGAGCCGGCCCGGCCTGGCCGGTCCAGATCAGCCGGAGCAGCCGGGCCAGGTCGCGAGCGGTGGTGCGGGTTCCCCGCACCGGGTCCAAGGCCCGGCAGGTAAGCAGCCGCTGATCGGCCTGCACCAGTTCTCCCGGCGACGCGGAGGCTGCCCAGGTGAGCGAGTCCGCCCAGCTGGCACAGCCGAGGTCCTGGCCGATGCTGTCGAGCATGGTCTGCACGTCGGACGTGATGACCGTGCTGGCCAGCCCGAGCCGGGCCGCCGTCGCGTTGACCGCATCGATGCCGACCCGGCGCAGCAGTGTGTCGGTCGCGTGGTTGTCGCTGATGGTGAGCATCAAGACCACCAGGTCACGCCAGGAGACCACGGCATCGTCGTCGAAAAGCGAGATCCCGGTCGGGCCGAAAGTCCGGTTGGCGGCGCTCAGCCTCACGGGCTCACCGGCGTCCAGCCGGCCATCCGCGAACCAGGTCTCGGCCTCCAGGGCGACCTGCACCTTGACCACCGAGGCGGGGACCACTGGCACATCTGCACGCAGGTTGACCTCGGCGTGACCGTCGAGCGACTGGACGCAGAGCATGCCCTCACAACTGGCCTGCTCAAAAACTGCGTGGATGCCGCCGGTCACGGAGTCGATTCTGGCAGCAGGCTCAGAACTGTCCAGAAGTTGGACGGCAGCCACGGCGGCCTGCTCGCGGAGGAGGCGGGCGATGGCCGGTGGCACCAGGACAGGATGCTGGCCGGGCATTGCTACTTCGGGCGGCGGATCAGCCGGGGGTCGTAGAGGTACCAGCCCTCCCGGCCGCCCACGGCCGGGCTGGCGTACCAGCGGAGCCCCACGCACCAGCGACCGTGCCGGTCCTTCCGCTGACCGGTGACCTGCGCCCAGGCCCATGTGCCATCCTGGAGCAGGATCTCGGCCTCAGTGTCCTCGGGGATGGTGGAGCCGGGCACGGCGTCGGCGGGCATAGACCGCTCCAGCGCCGGCTCGCGGGCAGGGTCCGAGGTGACCATCTGGCCAGGATGCGTCTCGTCCCGTAGGCTCCAATGGCCGTTTCGGGATTCTTTTCGCAAATGTTTTCGGATGGACCGGCTCGCCGAGCCCGGTCCTCCCGGTCAATGCCGCCCGGGTGTTCACAGTTTGTGACGTGACGAGTGAGCTTCTGCGGGTAGATGCGCGACCTGGGCGCAGCGTGGCGGCCCAACTATCTGAGGGGGAGCCATGCGCGGACAGCACCATGCGGGAACGAAGACCTCCGGCAGGAATACCAGCGCGGTCGTCGGCGTGATTGTGGTCACGCTGCTGATAGCGCTGGTGATCGTGCTCATCCTGGCGCTGGGCTAGGGCCTGCGCCGGTCCCGGCCTGCGCGGGCGGCCCAGGGGAGCCTAAGCCTGCTCGGTGGGGCGGATCAGCACCTCGTTGACCGCGACGTGCCGCGGCCGGGTGACGATGTAGGTGATCATGTCGGCGACGTCCTCCGCACCCATGGGCTGCAGGCCGGTGACCTGGCCCCGCATGGCTTCGAGCACTTCGGGCCGGTTGTGGCCGGCCAGCTCGGTCGCGGTCGCGCCGGGCTCGACCAGCGACACGCGCACATGCCGCTGGGTGACTTCCAGGCGCAGCGCCTCGCTGAACGCGCCGACGCCGTGCTTGGTCAGGGTGTAGACGGCACTCCCGTTGCGGGCGATCCGGCCCGCGGTGGAGCTGATATTCACCATGTCAGCGACCCGGCGCGGGCCGTCCTCAGCCGCCCGGAGCAGGTGGGGCAGGGCGGCGTGCGCGCAGTAGAGCAGGCCCATGACATTGAGGTTGACCATCCGCTGCCACTCCGGCAAGGGGGCGCCGACCGCCGGGCCGAGCAGCATCACGCCCGCGTTGTTGACGAGCGTGTCGAGACGGCCTAGTTCGGCGACGGTTCGCTCGACCGCGTCTGTCGCCTGCCGCTCGTCGGTGATGTCCGTCTCCAGGACCAGCACCGTCCCGCCCTGCTCGCGGATGCCTTCGGCGACTTCCTCCAGCCGGTCCTTGCGCCGGGCCGCGACCGCCACCGCCGCCCCCTCGCCCGCGAGCGCTATCGCCGTGGCCGCGCCAATCCCGCTCGAGGCCCCGGTCACCAGCGCGACCGTGCCTTCCAGTCTGTCCGGCGTGGTCCGCGTCTTAGCCGCTGCGGGCGCATCCTGGTCGAAGAAGGGTGTCTCGGGCATGACTGAGCTCCTCACATGCGGGATGCTGTCGCCGTCCCCGCCGCGGTGACACCGCGAGGACCAGCAGGAGGACCAACGGGAGGATCCTCCGTAGCCACCCCAGTATAAACGGAGCATCCTCCGCTTATCTACCCTGGTGCGGACGGCGACCGCTGTCTCAGTTGAAGAGGCAGAGTTCCAGGATGAGGGCCTCGACGGCGCCCTCACGCTCCTCAGGCCTGCCGTATCGCACCGACCGGCCGATCTCGGTGCCGGTGTCGAACTCGTCGAGGTAGCGGAAGATCCCTTCGCGGCCGTGCCCTAGCGCGATGTCGTATCCGAGCAGCAGGGCGGCGTGACGCATCTCGCGGGTCGCCACCCGATTGACGACCGCTCTCATCACCCGCCACCGAAGGCCGCGAGCGTGCCTGGTGATCCACTTGCCGCGCAGACGTCCCCTCACGCTGTCGCGTACATCTAACATGCCTGGCCTCTTTCGTTAGCGGGGTCGGTCGTTCGGCCCGGCCAGGCTCCCCCCCAGCCGCGCCCCACTTCTAACAGAGAGACGCACAACTGTCGCTCTGGGTGCACAGAATCCCAGTATCTCTTCAATGTCTCCACCCGCGGGCACGGTGGCGTAACTGAGAGCGACCTCTTTAGCGGTCTAAGGTAGTCAATTAATACGATTGTCTTACAAACTTCGCTAAAACGCAGAAGGTGCGAGCACTCATTGCATCAAGTGTCAATCCCGGGAAACGGTGTAAGTCTCTGTAAACCAGTTCGGTCCCCGTGCGCGTCTATACGCGCAGGACACGAGGGGTGGGGTCCAGCCCCCACCATCCGGGACGAGCACTGGTGCGAGGGTGGCGGTCGCCAGCGCCTGCCCATCCCGGTATTGGGGGATTGAACATCGCTGCTAAACGTGACATAGATGGACACACCCCCGCCGCATACGTGCCTGCCCGCTCGCCTGGAGGGGAACGAACATGAGCGATAGCCCCGACGATGAACGCCACCGGGAAAGCAGCACGAGTCGCTCGGTAGTGGTCATTATTCCGACGTATAACGAGCGGGAAAACCTGGGCGGCATCGTAGACCGGGTGCGTGTCTCAGTGCCTGACGCGCATGTGCTTGTGGTGGATGACAACAGCCCGGACGGCACCGGAACGCTCGCTGACGAACTGGCGGCGCAAGACGCCCATATCCACGTGCTGCACCGCAGCGGGAAAAGAGGACTCGGCGGAGCGTACCTCGCCGGGTTCCGCTGGGCCCTGGACGAGGGCTTCGGCGCGGTGGTGGAGATGGACGCCGACGGATCGCACCAGCCAGAGCAGTTGCGGTTTCTGCTGACTGCCCTCGACCGCAGTGACATCGTGATCGGATCCCGCTGGGTGCCTGGCAGCTACGTGATCAACTGGCCGAAGTCGCGGCAACTGCTCTCGAGGAGCGGAAATGCCTACGCGCGCCTCATGCTGGGCGCCAGGCTCCATGACCTCACCGCCGGGTATCGCGTCTACCGGGATACGGCGTTACGCCGGATCGGCCTGGAGAACGTGCGATCGCAGGGGTACTCCTTCCAGGTGGACCTCACCCTGCGTGCCTTGCAGGCCGGCCTCGAGGTCATCGAACTGCCGATCACCTTCGTGGACCGGACCACCGGCACCAGCAAGATGAGCGGGGCCATCGTTGCCGAGGCGCTGTGGCGGATCACCCAGTGGGGGGTCGCGGCCCGATGGCGCAGGCTTGTCACCCCAGGAGGGGTCACCCAGCCACGGTGGCGCGGCGGAAACGGCTGAACCAGCCCTCGCGCACGTCCCACCGCATCGTCGTGACGTCCAGCGCCGCGAAGTTCCGCAGCCGGTTGTCCGCGTCCAGCCCCGTCACCCGCACCGGCCCGTACCCGAAGTCCACGGTCCGCCGGTACGCGCGGTGCAGGTGACCGTGCATCAGGTAGGCGGGCATGACCGTGTCCACGATGCGCTGCAGGCGCCGGCGATGCGCGTCGTTGCGGGCCAGGTCCTCAGCCGCCCACTCGGGCGGCGGGCGGCCGAAGGTGTGCGCAACGCCTGACGGGCAATCGTGGCAGACCATCACGTCTGCGTGACCGCCGCCGGAGATGACTGCCTCCTGCTCGGTAGTGATCTCTTCCTGCGGCCACCAGTCCACGCCCTCGGTTCGGACCGCCCGGTCCAGGCTCACCGCGCCCCCGCAGGCCAGCCAGGTGCGGCCGTGCCAGCTCCACCGGTAACCGCGCGGCAGGTGCATGACCCGCGGGACCACGGTCACCCGCCCGTCCGGGCCCGGGTTCTCGTCCAGCTGGCCAAGCTGAGCGAAGTCCTCGTGATTACCGTCCACGAACCAGAGTTCGGCGCCCACCCCGGCCAGGGCTGCGCTGACCCGGTCGAGATAGACCTTCCCGGCCCGATCCGGCCAGACGCCGAAGTCCCCGAGATGCAGGACGATCCGCTGGCTCTCCCCCGCAAGCAGCAGCGGAACCCGCCGGATGACACTGACCGCCCATTCCTCGTTGCCGTGCCAGTCCCCGGCGACCACGATCCGCTGCGGGCCGGTGGCCGGCCCGGGTGGTGCCTCCCCCGGTTCCGCCCCCTCGCACGGGTCCTCACCGGCCTCGGCGCCCGGAGCGTGCCCCGGGCCGGATTCAGCGGTCATGACTGATTTGTAGCCGCTGAACAGGCGTCCCGCCAGGGGACCGGCCGCGCGACGGGTCAGCCGCCGGCCGCGTCCTGCCACTTTCCGCTCAGCGGGTCCCGGCTGATCTGGCAGGACGCGAGGCTGTGGCGGCCGGTGGCGACAGACTTGTCCATCACCTTCGTGCCGATGAGGATCTCGCACTCGACCGAGCCCCGGCCGGGCAGCTCGGCGCTGATGAAGTAATAGAGCGGGTTGCCCAGCCTCGCGACGGCCTGCAGTGGCGCCCGGCCGGTCAGGTAGGTACCTGCCGGGCCGTAGGTCACCCGCGCCCCCGGCGTGCCGGTGACCCGGTAAGTGAGGACGGGCTGCGGCCCACCCCCCGCTGACTGGGCTGGACTTGGACTTGGACTTGGACCTAGGCCGCGCGGCCGCTGGCGCCGCGGCGGCTGGCTGGCCAGTGCTCGCGCCCGCGTGGGATCGCGGCGAGGAAGCCGGGAACTTCTCTCCGGTCAGCCCGGTCCCGACCGCCACGATGACGCTCAGGCAGCCGAGTCCGACCAGCATCCCGTTCCGGACCGGATGACGCCTGCGCGGCTGGCGCCGCCGCGAGGGAGTGGGGCCGGGGATGGACGGCCCCGGGATGGCGTGGCGTCCCCGGGGCGGATACTCGTCCCGGTATTCCATCTCGCGATGCTCCTGCTGCCGCGAGGAGTACTCCCCGGCTGGCCCGGGCACCGGCCCGCGGTAGCGCGGCTCCCCGTACCGCGGAGGCCGGTACTCCCGCCCCGGATACCACTCCGTGCCCGGGTACCACTCCCGCCCCGGGACGCGCGCATCCGGCCCTGGGGCGGCCGCATCCGGCCCCGGGACGCGCCACTCCGGTCGGGGGGCGTGCACATCCGGGCTGGCGTCCTCGGGGGGCAGCCAGGACGGGGGCTCCGGCTGGCCTGTATCTGCGCCCACCGGCGACTCCCTCCGCAACGCTGGACCAGCGGTCACCGGGGGGCTTCCCCCCAACGCCCGCTGCCTGGGCGACCCACCCGCTCGACGTACAGTCAGCCAGCACCGCGCGCGGGTGACACTCGCTGGCAGGCGATTTTGGACGTACGGCATTATTCACGGATTTACCTCAGAAATACGTGGTCTTGACCAGAACCGGACTGACGCCGGAGGGCAGCGCCCGCTCGGTGGGCCACTCCGGTCCCAGGTCACCCTGGAGTTCGGCAGGCGATTTAACGGGAAGCCCGGCCGTGCTCCCTATGCCAGGATCAACCGGTGACCCGCGCCCCGATGGAGAGCCGCCGATGCTGCTGACCATCACGCTCACCGAGCCGCCCGCGACGGACCTGGGCTTCTTGCTGCACAAGCACCCGGACCGGATGCAGAGCTTCGACGTGTCAGCCGGTCAGGCGCACGTGTTCTACCCGGAGGCCGGAGAGCGGCGCTGCACCGCGGCTCTGTTGCTGGAGATCGACCCGATCGCGCTGGTCCGCGGGCACCGGCGGTCCGGGGCAGGAGGCCCGGACGCGTTCTCCCTCGCCGAGTACGTCAACGACCGGCCCTACGCGGCCTCGTCGATGCTCGCGGTCGCGCTGGGCAAGGTCTTCCGTACCGCGATGACCGGCCGCTGTGACGCCCGGCCGGAGCTGGCCGCCCGCCCGCTGCCGCTGGAGATCAGCATCCCGGCGCTGTCCTGCCGTGGCGGCAGCGACCTGGCGGACCGGCTGTTCCGCCCGCTGGGCTGGGACGTGCAGGCCATCCGGCTCCCGCTCGACCCGGAGCTGCCCGAGTGGGGCGGCTCGCACTACTTCACGGTCCGGCTGGCCGGACAGGCCCGGCTGGCCGACGCGCTCAGCCACCTCTATGTGCTGCTGCCGGTGCTGGACGACAACAAGCACTACTGGGTCGACGACGCCGAGATCGACAAGCTGCTCCGTGCGGGCGGGACCTGGCTGGCCGCGCACCCCGAACGGGAGCTGATCACCCACCGCTACCTGGCGCACCAGCGGACACTCGCCGCTACCGCGGTGGCGCGACTGGCCGAGGTGGACGACACGGAGCCCGAGGCCCTGGACAACGCCGTGCCCATGGCGGAGCCTGCCATCGCCGGCGGCACGCCGCCTGCGGGCCCGCTGGCCCAGCAGCGCCGCGACGCCGTGCTGGCCGTCCTCCGTGACACCGCGCTCAAGGACTCAGCGGCCGCCCGCGTCGCCGACCTCGGCTGCGGAGAGGGCCGGCTGGTCGCGTTGCTGCTGGGCGAGCCCTCCGTGGCCCGGGTCCTCGGCACCGACGTCTCGCACCGGGCGCTGGAACGCGCCGCGCAGCGGCTGCACCTGGACACGATGCCGGCCCGCCAGCGGGAGCGGGTGGGTCTGCTGCAGTCATCGCTCACCTACACCGACGAGCGGCTGGCCGGCCTGGACGCGGCCGTGCTGATGGAAGTCATCGAGCACGTCGACCCGCCCCGGCTCGGTGCGCTGGAGCAGACCGTGTTCAGCGCGGCCCGGCCCGGCACCGTCGTGGTCACCACGCCGAACGCCGAGCACAACGTCCGCTTCGCCGGCCTGGGCTCCGGGGCGATGCGGCACCCGGATCACCGGTTCGAGTGGACCCGCCCCCAGTTCCGCGACTGGGCGGCCGGGGTGGCCGGCCGCCGGGGCTACCAGGTGCGCTTCCTGCCGGTCGGCCCGGACGACCCCGAGGTCGGCCCGCCCACCCAGCTGGCGGTGTTCACCCGTGCCTGACTCCGCGGCCCCTGAAGTCCCCGACTCAGCCAGCACCGGGCCAGCCAGCACGGAGCCAGCCAGCGCCGGGTCAGCCAGCACGGGACCGCGGGAACTCCGCATCCCCGAGCTGTCCCTGGTCGTGCTAATCGGCGTGTCCGGCTCGGGCAAGACCACGTTCGCCCGCCAGCACTTCGGCCCGTTCGAGGTGATCTCCAGCGACTTCTGCCGCGGGCTGGTCGCCGACGACGAGAACGACCAGGCCGCGAGCGCCGACGCGTTCGACGTACTCGAATACATCGCGGGCAAGCGGCTGGCGGCTGGCCGGCTGACGGTGGTGGACGCGACCAACGTGCAGGCCGCCGCGCGCAAGCAGTTCGTGGAGCTGGCCCGCGCCCACGACGTACTGCCCGTCGCGATCGTGCTGGACCTGCCGAAAAGCCTCTGCGCGCAGCGGAACACGAGCCGCCCGGACCGCACGTTCGGGGCGCAGGTGATCGCCCGCCAGCACGACCAGCTGCGCCGCTCGCTCCGGTCGCTCAGCCGGGAAGGGTTCCGCAAAGTCCACGTCCTCCGCAGCCCCGCCCAGGTCAACGCGGCCGTGGTGGTCCGCGAACGGCTGCTCACTGACTACCGCGACCGGACCGGGCCGTTCGACGTGATCGGCGACGTGCACGGCTGCCGCACCGAACTGGAGGCGCTGCTGGGCCAGCTCGGCTACACCGTCACCCGGGACGAGGCGGGGCGGGCCGCCGACGCGGTCCCGCCCGACGGCCGGACGGCGCTGTTCCTCGGCGACCTGGTCAACCGGGGACCCGACTCGCCTGGAGTGCTCCGGCTGGTGATGGGCATGGTCGCGGCGGGCCACGCCCTGGCCGTCCCCGGCAACCACGAGAACAAGCTGACCCGGGCCCTGTCCGGGCGGAACGTCCAGGTCAGTCACGGGCTGGCCGAGACGCTCAGCCAGCTGGCCGGTGAGGACGAGGTGTTCCGCAAGGACGTCGCCGGGTTCTGCCACGGCCTCGTCTCGCACCTGGTGCTGGACGGCGGGCGGCTGGTGGTGGCGCACGCCGGGCTGAAGGAGGCCTACCACGGCCGCGCGTCCGGCCGGGTGCGCAGCTTCGCGCTGTACGGGGACACGACCGGCGAGACGGACGAGTTCGGGCTGCCGGTCCGCTACCCCTGGGCCCACGACTACCGGGGCCGGGCCATGGTGCTGTACGGCCACACGCCCACGCCGGACCCGGAGTGGGTCAACAACACCCTGTGCCTGGACACCGGGTGCGTCTTCGGCGGGCGGCTGACCGCGCTGCGCTACCCGGAGAAGGAGCTCGTCTCGGTCCCCGCCGAGCGGGTCTGGTACGAGCCCGCCCGGCCTCTTCTTTCCCCTAACGCCCCCGGCACCGCCGGCGACTGCGACCCGGCCAGCGTCACGGGCGGCACCGCTGCCGGCGCCAGCGTCACGGGCGGCACCGCTGCCGGCGCCAGCACCACGGGCATCAGCACCACCGGCGGCGCCAGCACCGTGGCGGCCCGCCGGGATCCCGGCGTGCTGGACATCACCGACGTGCTCGGCAAGCGGGTGATCGAGACCGGCTACCAGGGCCGGGTCACGGTCCGCGAGGAGAACGCGGCCGGCGCGCTCGAGGTGATGAGCCGGTTCGCGGTGGATCCCCGGTGGCTGCTCTACCTCCCGCCGACCATGTCCCCGTCTCCCACGTCCGGCCGGCCGGACCTGCTGGAGCATCCGGCCGAGGCGTTCGCGGCCTACCAGGCCGAGGGGGTCACCGACGTGCTCTGCGAGGAAAAGCACATGGGCTCGCGGGCCGTGCTGCTGGCCTGCCGTGACGAGGAGACGGCCCAGGCCCGGTTCGGCGTGCCGGACGGCCTGCCCGGCGCGGTGTACACCCGGACCGGACGGCCGTTCTTCGGCTCCGGCCCGTAGGCCAGGCCGGGGAGCAGAGCCGACCCGCGCTCACGCGGCAGCTGCTGGACGCAGTACGCGCCGGGATCGGCGCGGCCGGGCTCTGGGACGAGCTGGGCACCGGATGGGTGCTGCTCGACTGCGAGCTGATGCCCTGGTCGGTCAAGGCCGGGGACCTGCTCCGGCACCAGTACGCCGCGGTCGGCGCCGCGGCCCGGGCCGCGCTGCCCGAGGCCGCCCGCCTGCTCGCCGAGGCGGCCGAACGGGGCGTGGACGCGGCGGCGCTCGCCGGCGCGGACCACGGCCCGGGCCGCCAACGCCGAGGCGTTCACCGCCGCCTACCGCCGCTACTGCTGGCCGGTGGACGGTCTGGACGGGGTGCGGCTGGCGCCGTTCCAGATCCTGGCCACCGAGGGCGCCGTCTACCACGAACGTGATCACTCCTGGCATCTGAGCCTGGCCGACCGGCTGGCGGCGGCCGCCCCGGAGCTCATCACC
The DNA here is from genome assembly GCA_963781085.1 of uncultured Actinomycetes bacterium. GTDB lineage: Bacteria > Actinomycetota > Actinomycetes > Streptosporangiales > Streptosporangiaceae > RYN-230. Next base: position 135,332 of record CAWAES010000011.1, on the reverse strand, counting down.
GTGACCCGGCGGCTGCGGGTGGACCCCGCCGACCCGGACTCCGTGGCGGCCGGGATCACCTGGTGGGAGGAGCTGACCGGGCCGGCGGCGAGGGCATGGTCGTCAAGCCGCACGCCAACCTGACCCGGTCCGCCCAGACCCGGGATGGCCGCGGTCTGGCCCAGCCGGGCATCAAGGTCCGGGGCCGGGAGTACCTGCGGATCATTTACGGCCCCGACTACACCGAGCCCGCGAACCTGGCCCGGCTCCGGGACCGCAACCTCGGCCGCAAGCGCTCACTGGCGCTGCGGGAGTACGCCCTGGGGCTCGAGGCACTGGACCGGGGCGCGCGGGGCGAGCCGTTGTGGCGGATCCACGAGGCCGTGTTCGGGGTACTCGCCCTGGAATCCGAGCCGGTCGACCCCCGTCTGTAGGGCGGAGGGGTCGCGGCCGGTTTAGCGGCGGGCGCATCTTCGCCCGGCGGGCGAAACCGTCGCCGATCTCCGCGGCCAGCATCAGGTAGGCGTCGGCCGTGGCCTGGTTCAGCTGGGCCAGCTCCACCTCGGCGCCCTCGTCCAGGTGCTCGTCGTACGGGACCCTGACCACCGCCCGGCAGCGCGCGGCGAAGTGCTGCTCCAGGCGATTCAGGTCCACCCCGCTCCTGCTCCGCGGGCGGATCACGGAGAGCACTACCACCGAGTGCCGGACCAGGTCGCCGTGGCCGTGCGCCTGGAGCCAGTCCAGCGTGGCACTCGCGCTCCGCGCCCCGTCCACCGACGGCGAGCTGACCAGGACGATCTGGTCGGTCAGGCGCAGCACTCCGGTCATGGCCGAGTGCAGCAGGCCGGTCCCGCAATCGGTGAGGCAGATGGAGTAGTAGTGCTCCAGCACCTGGCACACGTCGCAGTAGTCCTGCTCGCTGAACGCCACCGACACGGTGGGATCGCGATCGGAGGCGAGCACCTCCAGCCGGCTCGCGGCCTGCGTGGTGTAAGCCCGGACGTCGGTGTACCGCTGGATCTGGTACTGCTCGTCCAGCAGGTCGCGGACGGTGGCGGCGGTCTCCAGCCGGAGCTTGTCGGACAAGGTGCCCCGGTCGGGGTTGGCGTCCACCGCGATGACCCGGTCCCCGCGCAGCGAGGCCAGCGTGGCGCCCAGGCCGACGGTGGTCGTGGTCTTGCCGACGCCGCCCTTCAGGCTCACGACCGCGACCCGGTGATGCCCGCCGGCGACCGGGGTCCGGGCCCGGGCGATCAGTTCCCGGCGGCGCCGGTCCGCCGCGGACTCGGGCATCCGGACCAGGCCCCCGGTCACCTTGAAGACTGCGCGGCGCCAGCCGCCGGCCGGGGCTTTGTTCCTCCCGGGCAGGAGCAGGTCGGTGGTGAGGCTGTCGGCCGTGACCGTCTGCGGGGGTGTGGGTACTGGCCGCGGTCCAGGCCGGGGTGGCGGGGGCGCGGGTCGCGGGGGCGGGATGGTCGCGGTTGCGGCAGTAGCGGGGCGGGGGAACCCTGCTCCTCGCGGACTTCGGCCGGGCCAGCGTCCGGTCCGCCTGGCTCCGCCAGCCAGGAATCGGCCCCGGGAGGCGCCGGCGCCCCGAACTGACCGGGGGGCCCGCCGGAGTCCTGGATCAGCGGCAGCGACGGGTCCTGGCCCGGCGCCTCGTCGTCGGGGGGCCGGTGTTCGTCGCCGGTGTCATAGTCGTCGCCCACCAGGCCGAGCGCACCTAGGCCGTAGCTGCCCGGGTCGTAAGGATCAGCGGCGCCGTACTCCTCCGCCGGTCCGTAAGCGTCAGCGGTGTCAAGGTCGTCGGGCGGCCCGTAAGGATCCCCGGCGTCGCCTGGTTCCGCGCCCGCACCGTCCAGCCCGGGGTCGCCCTCCGCGCCCAGGGCCAGCCCGGGCGCGAACGCATCCGGCAGTTCGGGCTGCGGGCTGGGGACGCGAGCCTCATCTGTCCCTGCTGCTTCGCTGCGGTCCAGGTCACGTTCGGCCAAGCTGGTTTCCCCTCAGCTCTCATCGGTATAGGAGAATGACGTGCCGGCAGAGGACCGGATGGGCGCATCTACCTGAAGCCTAAGCCACCCAGCTCGCCGCAGCACAGCCCGACCACGGCAATCAGGAGAGACCCCATGCGAGCGGTCGTTATCACCCAGCCCGGCGGACCCGAGGTCCTGCGCCTGGAGGAGGTGCCCGATCCGGTACCCGGCGCAGGTGAGGTGCTCGTGAAGGTCGCGGCGGCCGGGCTGAACCGCGCCGACGTCCTGCAGCGCCAGGGCCACTACCCCCCGCCGCCGGGATCGCCGCCCTACCCCGGCATGGAATGCTCCGGCGAGATCGTCGAGCTGGGCCCCGGCGTCACCGGCTGGCAGGTCGGCGACGAGGTGTGCGCCCTGCTGGGCGGCGGTGCGTACGCGGAAAAGGTCGCCGTGCCCCAGGGCCAGTTGCTGCCGATCCCGGACGAAGTGTCCCTGGTGGACGCGGCCGCGCTGCCGGAGGCGACGTGCACCATCCAGGGCACCGTGTACCAGCAGGCGCGGCTGGCGCCCGGTGAGACGTTCCTGGTCCACGGCGGGGCCGGCGGCATCGGGACGTTCGCGATCCAGATCGCGAAGGCCGACGGATGCACGGTGGCCTGCACCGCAGGGTCGGCGGAGAAGCTGGCCCGCTGCCGGGAACTCGGCGCCGACCTGGCCATCTCCTACCGGGACGACGACTTCACCGCCGCCGTGCTGAAGTTCACCGGCGGGCAGGGCGCGGACGTCATCCTCGACATCATGGGCGGCCCGTACCTGGCCGGAAACCTCGACGCGCTGGCCAGCTGGGGACGCCTGGAGATCATCGCCACCCGGGGTGGCAGCCGCGGCGAGATTGACCTGGGGCTGATGATGCAGAAGCGGATCTCGATGGCCGCCGCCACCCTGCGGACCCGGACCGAGCGCGGAAAAGGCCGAGGTGGTGGCGGCCACCCGGGAGCACATCTGGCCCCTCATCAGCGCCGGGAAGGTGGTCCCGGTCATCCACGCCGTGCTGCCGATGGCCGACGCGGCCCAGGCGCACCGGCTGATCGACGACGGCACGCACATCGGAAAGATCCTGCTGGCCAACTAGTTCTTGCCAGCCACTGGATCGGGCCCGGCGGAGGATCGGCGGAACATTCCCGGCCCGGTGCCACCCCCTGGCGCAGCCACTACCCGGGAGGGGCAAGACTAGGACCATGAGCGAACGCAACCCCGAGGCCGGCCAGGGCGCCAAAGTTGTGGTGGTGGGCCCGGACGGCATCACGGTGGACGCCGACGGCGGCGAGGGTGAGAGCACCGGCGAGCGGCCGGTCATGGAGATGGTCGAGCAGCCCGCGAAGGTCATGCGGATCGGCAGCATGATCCGGCAGTTGCTGGAGGAGGTCCGGGCCGCCCCGCTGGACGAGAAGAGCCGGGCCAGGCTGCGCGAGATCCACCAGAGCTCGATCAAGGAACTCGAGGATGGGCTGGCCCCGGAGCTCGTCGATGAGCTGGAGCGGCTGTCCCTTCCCTTCGCCGACGACACGGTGCCGAGCGAGGCTGAGCTGAGGGTGGCCCAGGCTCAGCTGGTGGGCTGGCTGGAAGGCCTGTTCCACGGCATCCAGACCACGCTCTTCGCGCAGCAGATGGCCGCGCGGGCGCAGCTGGAGCAGATGCGCCGGGCCCTGCCGCCCGGCATGGTGCCCAGCGAGGACACGGGTCCGCAGCAGGCGGCGCGGGGCTCAGGCCCTTACCTGTAAGGCCGGGTCAGCCAGCCCCGCGGGCGCGCTGGGGCCGGGGTCAGACCCGGCCGTAGCGCAGCCGTGACAGCCAGGCGGCCGCCTGCGCGAACTCCCCGTCGGAGGTGCCCCGGCGCACGTGGGTGGGCCCGCCGTCGTGCCGCGGGTAGCTGCCCAGGAACCTGACGTCCGCGCAGACCCGGCGCAGGCCCATCAGCGCCTCGCCCACCCGGGCGTCGTCCACGTGGCCCTCGCAGTCGATGGAGAAGTAGTACCTGCCGAGCCCGTCGCCGGTAGGCCGGGACTCGATGCGGATCAGGTTGACGCCGCGCACCGCGAACTCGGTGAGCAGCTCCATCAGCGCGCCGGGATGGTCCTCCCGCAAGAACGCCACCAGCGAGGTCCGGTCCGACCCGGTCGCCGCGGGCAGCGGCCCCGGCTGGTTGACCACGACGAAACGGGTCACCGCGTTCGCGTGGTCGTGAGTGTCGGGGACCAGCACCACCAGGCCGTAGGTGTCCGCCGCGAACGCCCCGGCCAGTGCGGCGTCGAGCTGCCCGTCCGCGACTTGGCGGGCCGCCTCGGCGTTGGACGCGGCGGGCCGCCAGGCTGCGTGCGGCAGATGTTCCTCCAGCCAGTGCCGGCACTGGGCCTGGGCCTGCGGGTGACCGCCCACCGTCGTGACGTCGCCGAGCTGCGTGCCGGGCCGGGCCAGCAGCGCGAACGCCACCGGCAGCGGGACCTCCGCGCTGATCACGAGGTCCTGGCCGGTGGCCAGCTCGTCGAGGGTGGCGGTGACCGCGCCTTCTACCGAGTTCTCGATGGGCACGATGCCCTGCTCGGCCGCGCCGCTGCGCACCGCGTCGAGGGTGGCCTGGATGCTCACGCAGGGCAGGGCGTGGCCCGCGGCCCCAGGGTCGAAGGCGAGCAGCGCCGCCTCGGTGAAGGTTCCCTCGGGTCCCAGGTAGGCGTAGGGCACGGGCTTGGCGGAGGGGTCGGGCTCTGAGTCGGTGCGGGACAGTGCGATCACGTCGCCTTCGCTGGATGGCCGCGCGTAACAGTGCGTGAGGATATCAGCGGCCCCGGCGCCCTGGATCCAGCGCCGGCCAAATGGTATCGTGATATCTAGATATCAGAGAGGCGGCCCGATGAAGACCAAGAACATGGTGCTGCGGCTGGAGCCCGGGCTCGCCGAACGCCTGGAGGCCGTCGCCGAGGTCGAGGGCCGGTCGGTGTCCGACGTGGTCCGTGAGGCGATCACCTCGCTGGTGGAAGAGCGGCAGCGAGACGAGCGGTTCATCCAGTTGCTCGAGGACAACGTCGCGCGGCACCAGCGGATCCTTCAGATGCTGCGGGACGAGTAGTGCTGACGCCGATGGACCTGGGCACCCTGGTCGTCGTGGCCGGGCGGGCCCTGGGGCAGGACGCCCCGGCCGTGCTCGACCTGCTGGATGTCAGCGCCGCCGAGGCTGCCCTCGCCGAAGCCGAATCACCAGCGGCCGGCGGCGCGCCGGCCGAGCGCGCGGCCGCCCTGCTCAGTGCGCTCGTCCGGCACCGCCCGCTGGCCCGCGGCAACGATCAGGCCGCCGTCCTCGCGACCGTCATCTTCCTCGCGGTGAACGGCTGGCAGGTCGATCTCGAGCCGGCCGAGGACACCGCGGCGGTCGTGGCCGGCCTGGCCGCCGGACGGCGTTCCGCCGCCGACCTCGCGGCGTGGCTGGCCCCCCGGATCTCCGCCTATCGCGAACCCGCCGTTCTCCCCTCACCAGCCAAGGAGGCACCGATGCATGGATGGCTGCCGAATCTGAGGCGGACCTCCCGGCGTAAGGGGGACCTGATGTTCCGCCGGTTCAGCCCGCGGGCCCGCGAAGTCGTCATCTCGGCTCAGCAGGAAGCCCGGGCGCTGCACCACGGGTTCATCGGTACCGAGCACCTACTGCTCGGGCTGCTCCGGGACCGCGACGGGGTGGCGGGCCGGACCCTGCACGTGCTGGGGATCAGCCCCGAGGCCGCGCGCGAGCAGGTCCTCGACATCATCGGCGAGGGGCAGGCCGAGCGTGGCCGGGCACATCCCGCTGACGCCGCGGAGCAAGAAGGTCCTGGAACTCGCGGTCCAGGAGGCCGTCCGCCTCGATCACCTGCACGTGGGCACCGAGCACATCCTGCTCGGCCTGGTGCGCGAGGGAGACGGGGTGGGCTGGCACGTGCTGCACCGGCTCGGCCTCACCGTCCCCAGGGTGCGCGACCAGGTCCTCCAGCTGGTGAGCCAGGACCGGCAACCGCCGAGCCACGTCATCACCCCGCCCGGCATCCGGGACTACGACACCCGGATCGAACTCGCCCGGCAGGCCAAGGACGCGGCGGTGGACGCGAAGGACCTCGACCGGGCCGCTGCGGCGCGGGAGAGCGAGAAGGAACTGCTGGCCGAGCGGGACCGCCTGATCGCGCAGTGGTCGGCCGGAGTCGACCTCCCCACGCTGGGCCGCGAACTGGACTGGCTGCGCGACGAGGTGAACCGGCTGCAGGGATTGCTGCTGCGGCACGGCGTCGAGCCCGAGTCAGCCCAGCAGCCCGAGGACTCCACCCAGCAGTCCGCCTGACCCGCGCGCAGCCCGGCCGCGCCGGGCGCAGGCCCGCTTAGCTGCGGGACCGCCGCAGCGCGCGCCGGGCCGTCGCCACCCTCGTCTGCACGGCGGGCTCGCGGACGGCCAGAGCCCAGGCCACGCCGGCGAACTGCCGGGCGCGGTGCAGCTGGGCGTGCCAGTCGCCGCCGGTGGCCCGGTGCGCCATGGGCACCTCCACCTCGGTCACCCGCAGGCCCAGGCGGATCAGGTCGATAGTCATTCCCGTTTCCACGCCCCAGCCCGGGGCCAGCGGCCGGGCGGCCTCGAACGCGGCCCGGGTCAGGCAGCGCTGCCCGTTGAGCGGCTGGGCCGGGAGCCAGCCGGTGGCGCGGCGGATCCCCGACCCGGACAGCGCCACCACGAAGCCGTGCCCGCCCGCCCGGACCCGCTCGCTGAACACGGCGATGGTCATGTCCGCCTGGCCGTCGCGGACCGGCTGCATCAGGGGCGCCGCGTGCGCCGCGGACTCGGCCAGGTCAGCGTCGAGAAAGAGCAGATGCCGGGGCAGCTCGCGCTCCTCGCTGCGCTCCAGCAGCCCGACCGCCTCGGCGCCAGTCTCCAGCGCCGCGCCCTTGCCGCGGGAGCGCGCGTGCCGCAAGACGATCGCTCCCGCATTCTCCGCAACGAAACCCGTGTCGTCGGCGGACCCGTCGTCCACGACGATGAGCATGTCCGCGCCGGGCAGGCCGGCGGCCGCTTTCACGGTCGCCTGGATACGGTCGGACTCGTTCTTGGCTGGAATGACGATGGCGACGTCACCGCTCGGCGGCATGCGCCGATCCTAGTGGGAGAACGGCGGCCGGCGGCCGGCGTGGCCGCCCGGCCACGGCGACCGGGAACGGCGACTGAGAACGGCGACCCGGAACGGCGACGGGGAACGGCAGCCGGAACGGCGGCCGCGTGACCTACTGGCCAGGAACCGGGGCCCCGTCCCCGGTCACGGTGAACACCGACTCCAGCCCGGTCACCTGGAGGATCTTGCGCACCGCGGGCCGCGGGCCGCTGAGTTCGACGTTCCCGCCGTGCTCGCGCGCCATCCGCTGCGCGGCAAGCAGCACGTTCATGCCGGTGGAGTCGCAGAAGTCCACCCCGGACATGTTCACCACGAGCCGTACCGGGTGGTCCACGTTCAGCTCCGAAGCCAGCCGGCTCTGCAGCCGCGGAGCGGTATAAAGGTCGATTTCGCCGGACAGGGCTACTACGACGCGGTCACCCTCGCTGCGACTCGATACCTTTAGTTCCACGAGCGGCACCCTACCGCCGCTGTGCGTCCAGGACCAGATGCTTACGGAGAGCACACGGTTAAATCGCAGGCGGACCGGGCATTTCTGCGTCAAGCTGGAGGGTAATCGACCTGATGCCGGCACCAGCGAGGCGGAGCCCCCGGGATGTACCCCTTGCCAGAGCAGCCAGAACCGAAGACAGCGACCCTGCGACCACTCCCGAACGTGGACGCGACCGGACCCATCCCGCTGTCGGCGCCCCTGCCGGACATGCTGTCCGCGCCCCTGCCCGCTGAGCCTCTGACCACGGGGCCGCCGACCACCAGGCCGCTGACCACCGCGCCGCCGCCTACGGGGCCACCGGCTGACCCCGGGGCCGCTGGCTGCGCCGCTCGCGGAGGACATGCTGCCGACAGTGCCCGGCACGAGGCCGGGTGCCCCCGGACCGGCCTATCCCGACCCGGGCCCGGTGTCCTGGGCGCCTGACGTGGACCAGCAGCGGACCCGGATCCGTGGCGACATGGACGGGCTGCGGTCCCGCGCCCAGGCCGCATCGTCCTGGCTGGAGAGCAGCCGGCACTACAGCCGCCTGATCAACCGCGAGGGCGTGGTCCCGCTGAACGCCCGGATGACTCCGGGGGACCTGGCCTTCCTGGCCGAGGCCCGGGAGCAGATCCTGCAGTTCACCGAGCTCGCCGGACGCCTGATCGACCTGCACCAGCCGCTCGACGCGGGAGGCATCACCACCGACCCGAGCAGCCCCATCCGGCGCTGCCGCAGTTGCATGTGGCGCTGGCCGTGCCCGACGTTCAGCATCCTCGCCGAGGTGGTGGACCACCCGCCGTCCGCGTGACGCCGGTGACCGGCCTGCGCGGCAGCGGGCCGCGGCGCTCCCGGGCTGCTGGCCTGGGCCGGCCGCTGGCCTGGATCTAGCTACTGAGCCTGGGACTGAGGGGCCTGGACGAGCAGCTGGGTCTCCGGCTCGGCGAGTCCGTGCGGGTTGCTCACCAGGGGCGCGGGCCGCGGGAACGGGGCCAGGTCGGGACGGGTGACCTGGACCGCGGGCGTCCTCGACTCAGCCGGCCAGGCCGGCTCCGTGGCGGGATCCCTGGTCACCGCGCACGACATGCAGCGCGGACCGCCCCGGCCGCCGCCCAGCTCGCTGGCGGGCACCGGGATGACCTGGATCCCGGCCTCGGTCAGCCTGGCGTTGGTCTCCACACTCCGCTCGTCGCAGATGGCCAGCCCGCGGCCGAGGGACAGCGCGTTGCCGCCGTCGTCCCACTGGCCCCCGCTCACCGTGGCCGCGCGGGGCGGTCAGCGGGTCCAGTCCGGTGTCGATCACGGTGAGCCGCTCGATGCCCATGGCCTGGGCCGCGGCGGCCAGGAACGGCTGGGGCCGCGACACCCGCAGCCGGTCGCCGCGGGACGTGATGGCGTGCACGGTCAGCGTGTAGGCGAGCGCGGGATGCATCACGATCACCCCGCTGCCGATCACGGTGCAGATCATGTCCAGGTGGGCCGCCTGGGTCCGGTGGATGGGCATCGCCAGCACGGTGTGCGCCAGGCCGGCCGCGAAAGCGTGCCGGGCGAGCCGCTCCACTCCCGCCGGGCTGGTCTGCTCGCTGACCCCCACCGCGATCACGCCCGGGGCCAGCAGCACGATGTCGCCGCCGGCGATCGGCTCCAGATGCGGGCCGTACAGCATCTTGGTCCCGGCGAACCTCGGGTGATGCGCGTAGAGCACGGCGAGCAGCCGGGCCTCCCGGTCCCGGGCACCGAGGCTGGAGACCGCGACGCGGTCTCCGATCCACACACTCGTATCCCTGGTGAACATCAGGTTGGGCAGCGGGTCCAGGACGAAGTCGTGCCGGTCGAGAAGCTGGTAGACCACCCCGCGGCCAGAGCTGAGCTCGCCGGGGCTGATCCCGGCGATCAGCGCCTGGGCCAGCGTCTCCGACTCGAGGCCCTCGAGATGCTCGCGGACGACCGCGCCGAGTTCGTCGCCGAGCCGGCGGTCGTCGAGCGCCGCGCTGATCGCGGCGTCCCGGGCCGGCGCATACTCGAGCGCATCCTGCAGCAGCTCGGTGACGTAAAGCACCTCGACGCCGTGGTCCCGGAGGATCTGCGTGAAGGCGTCGTGTTCCTGCTGGGCCCGGGCCACCCAGGGCAGCCGGTCGAACAGGAGCCGGCCGCGGCTGCGCGGGGAGATCCGTTTAAGCTCGGCCCCCGGACGATGGACGAGAACGGTGCGCAGCCGCCCGGCCTCACTGTCCGCGCCGTGGGTGTAGCTCACGATTTCCCCCGCTCGTCCCGCCCGCGCCCGACGGATGACCCCTCGGAGGGAGTATCACCACTTCCGTGGCTGATTACGCGTGCCCCGTCAATGATCACTAGACGTGTTTACTGGGCGGTGACCGCCACCTGGGCAGGCGGGTTGCCTGGCGGCGGGTTTCGTCCCATTTACCCGGGTTAGGCCACCGTCCCTGGTGCCGCCCGCGTGAGCCATCCGCCCGGTGGCACCCTCCGTCGGCAGCTGGGCCGCCCGGCGGCTGGCCAGCGGCCGCGGCCCTCCCGCCGGGACCGCCGCCACCAGGTGCGGCACCGCCGTCCCGGGCGGCGGGCACGACCGCCCATACCGTGGTGCCCCGCTCGTCGGCGCGAACTCCCCAGCTAGAGCACAGATGCTCCACGATGCCCAGGCCACGACCGCCGATGGAAGACAGCGACGGACGTGCGGCCCGGGGCCGGGTCGCACTGCCCCCGTCGCTGACGATGATCTCCACGGCGGTCGGCGGAGAGTATCCAGGAAATCCGGACGCAGGCGTCCGGCAGCGGCCGGGCGTGCAGGATCGCGTTACTCAGCAGTTCGCTGGTGACCAGGGCGGCGTCCGCCATGGCGGTGGCGGACAGCCCGGCCTCGCGCAGTTCGGCGCCGATCCGGCCGCGGGCCACGGCGACACTCGACGGAACACACGGGAGCAGAACGACGCTCGCCGCCCTCACCTCCCCCCGCGCGCCCGCCCCGTGGCCGCGATAGTCGCCTTCCTTCCTCCTGCGAGCGGGAATGCCCCGCCAGCGGACCCGGGAAACCGGGTGTCGCTGCAGCGGGTGAACCCGGGCCCGGTGGCAGCGGCTGAATCCGTCCCGGGGTACTCGTGATCCCGTTTAGCATGAGTGGCACTACTTACTGTCGCCGCAAGCAAAGTGGTCGCGGGGGGCGGCCGGGTACCTGCGTCCTGCGGCGGCGCGGGCCAGCGAGCTGGCCGGGCGGACGGGACGCTGGACGGGGTGAACTGATGGACCGAGCGGGCCACGACCCGCGCGTTCCGCTGTTCCCCGGCCGGAGCGCGATGCAGTCGCCCGCCGCAGCGGCGAGGCGAGGTAGCGCGGCGCAGCCGTCTGAGGCCACGCCGCCAGGAGATGCGGAGCGGTCAGCGGATACGGCGCAGCCAGCGGATATGGCCGGGCAGGGAAGCACGGCAGCGGCGCAGCGCGGGACCACGGGCAGCCGCGCCGGCGGCGTACCGGGCCGCGCCGGCGCGCGAGCACCGGGCCGCGCGGGCTCCGGGGCGTCATGACCCATCCGGCCGCCCGGCAGCTGACCCTGCTCCTCTGCTACCTGGCCGCGGGCGTGGCGGCGACCTGGCCGCGGGCCACCTATCTGGCCGGCCAGCTGCCGTACATGCGGGACTCGGCCGCGTACGTCTGGGGCTTCTGGTGGATGGCGCGGCGGGTGAGCCACCTGGCCAACCCCTGGTTCACCAACCACATGGCCGCGCCCGTGGGGGTCCAGCTCGGGTACCACACGCTGATGCCGCTGCCAGGCCTGCTGCTGACCCCCGTCACGTTGGTCTTCGGGCCCAGCGCCTCGTACAACCTGCTGGTCATCGTGGTGCCCGGGCTGCTGTGCTACGCCATGTACCGGGCGGCGCGGCTGTGGCTGCCCAGCCAGACCGGCGCGATCGCGGCCGGGGCGTTCTTCGGCCTGTCGGCGATGCTCGCCCAGGAGGACTGGTACCACGTCAACATCGCGGTCGGGGCGCTGTTCCTCCCGCTGGCCCTGGAGGCGTCGGTGCGGCTGCGCCGGTCCCCCGGCTGGCGCCCGGCCCTCGTCCTCGGTGTGGTGGTGGGCGCGGCCGTGCTCACCGACCCGGAGTCGGCCGTCCTGACCGGCATCCTGACCGGGCTGGTCCTGCTGCCCTGGCTGTTGTGGCGCCCCTCGGTGGCCCGGCTGTGGCCCGCCGCGCTGGGCGCCGTGGTCGCTGCGGTCGTGGCCGCCCCGCAGCTCGCCGCGATGATCCACGAGCAGGCCCGGGGCGGACTGCGGATCGACACCGAACTGCTCGGGGTGACCGACAAGCTCTACGGGGTCGGCCTGCCCGGCATGTTCGCGCCCACCCCGCGGGTGGCGGACTTCGGCCTTACCGCCCTGGCCCAGCCGTTCCTGCACAGCCGGGACAACGAGGGACTGCCGATGTTCGGCGTGACCCTCACCGCCCTGGGCCTGATCGGCCTGATCGTCATGTGGCGGCGGCGCCGGGCCTGGCAGCTCGCCGCGCTCTGGGCCGGCTGCGCGGCGCTGGCCCTGGGCATGTCCCTGTGGGTGGTCAAGCGGCAGTTCGTCCCGTGGACACACGTCTGGAACGGGGTGCACGTCTCGCCGTTCCTGCCCTACACCTGGTTCGTCCGCATCCCCGGCCTGTCCGCGTTCCGCGAGGCCGACCGGATGGCCATCCTCGGCCTGGTCCCGGCGGCCCTGCTGGCGGGCGCGGCGGTGGACTGGATGCGCTATCACGCCAAGCCGCTGATCGCGGTGGTGGTCGCCCTGGCGGTCCTGGAGCTGGGCTACTCCGGCAACAGCAAGATCGGCGCGATGCCGACCTCGTACTCCCGGCTGGACGGGCCCATCGCCGCCGACCCCTCCGGGACGATGGTGGTCGACGTCCCGTACGGGCTGCGCGGCGGGATCCCCGAATACGGCGGCCGGTTCGCGGCCCAGGCCCTGGTCATGGCGACCGCCGACGGGCATCCGCGGGCCATCGCCTACGTCTCCCGGATCCCCACCCCCACCCTGGACGCGATCAAGAAGAACGCGTTCTACACGTCGTTGATCCAGACGCAGCATTTCACCTTCGCCCCGGTCACCGTGCCGCTGACCGCAGCGGCGCGGCGGTACCGGCCGCTGTGGGCCCGGAAACTGTCGAGCTATACGCCGCCGACCGCGGCCGCATGTCGCCGCCGGGCGCCGCGCCGCCCGGCGAATGCATATCGGCTGGGTCGTGGTCTGGTACTCCAACCCCGCCATTGTGCAATATTTGCATCAGACGGGTTTCCGCTTTGCTTACCGTGCCGACGGCGTTTCGGTCTACCGGCCTGCTCGCTGACCATGAGCGCGGGGGCAGGGTGGCCCGAGGGCAGGGATAGGACCCAGCCGGGGCGGCCAGGTAAGAACGCAGCGCCTCGCCGTAAAGGCCGCCAGTAGCCAGGTCACGTCGGCGCGCGAGCCGGTCAGGGGCCGCCGGCGGCTAGCGGGCAGGCGCAAAGACCCAGGATCCCGGGCCTCCGGGCCGGCTGACTTCAGTGCGCCCCGGGCGCCTCAGCTATTCCGGTCCTTTACCTTTTTACGTATCCCACTTGAGGCATTTAGCTATTATTACTTGGTTATTCCTCGTGCTTTGCCGTAACTTTCTCGCTTCGTAATAAATCTATTCTATGTTCGTAAGCACAATTAGTCTTCTAGCTGGCCAGCATGCTTCCACAATCAATGCGTCGGTACGGCTACTTGGCAGACAACAAGAACGGGGTGACGATGGCCCACGCGGGTGAGGACCCGCCGGACCAGCCAGCCTCCGGCCAGATCAGGACCCTGCGGCGGAACGGGCTGACGTCCCCGACCCGGGAAACGGCCCACCGTTTCCGGGACACCGAACTGTCGGCCGGGACGGCGCGGCCGGGCGAGGCGCCAACCGGGACGGCACTGGCCGGAGCAGTACCGGGCCAGGCGCGACCGGCGCAGTACCGGGCGGACGGCAGTCCCGGCACGCCCGCTCCGTGGTTCACCCGGCTGAGGAAACACCCGCTGGCCGCGCACCTGGTGCTGCTCGCGGGTTACCTGATCACCGGGCTGGCGGTCACCTGGCCCCGGGTCACCTACCTGGCCGGGCGGCTGCCTGGCCACCGGGACGCCGGCGGCTACGTGTGGGACTTCTGGTGGGTGGCCCGCCAGGTATCGCATCTGTCCAGCCCCTGGTCCACCCGGTACCTGGCCGCGCCGGTCGGGTCGGATCTGAGCTACCACACCCTGATGCCGCTGCCCGGCCTGGTGATGACCCCCGTCACGCTGGCCTTCGGCCCGAGCCTGACCTACAACCTGCTCTCCGTCCTGTGCCCCGGCCTGCTGTGCTACCTGATGTACCGGGCGGCGCGGCTCTGGCTGCCGACCCAGCTCGGCGCGATCGCGGCCGGCGGCTTCTTCGGCCTGTCCGCGATCCTCACCTGGCGCAGCTGGTACGAGGTGAACCTGGCCCTCGGGGCACTGTTCCTGCCGATGGCCCTGGAGGCCGCGGTCCGGCTGCGCCGCCAGCCCGGCCGGCGGCAGGCCATCGTCCTCGGCGCCGTGCTGGGCGCGGCCGTGCTGACCGACCAGGAATCGGCGGTGCTGGCGACGATCGTCGCGGCCCTGGTCCTGGTGCCCTGGCTGGCCTGGCACCCGTCGGTGACCCGGCTGCGGGCCGCCGCCCTGGCCGGGCTGGCCGGGCTGCTCGCCGGCAGCCCCCAGTTCATCGTGATGATCATGCAGGCGTCGGCCAACCGGGGGCTCGGATCGCGGGCCGGGCTGCTCGACGTGAACTACGTGGTCTCCGGAGCCGCGCTGCAGCAGCTCTTCGCACCGTCCCCCCGGCTGGCCGACTACGGCCTCACCCCGGTCAGCCGTTACTACCATCACGGCCCGTACAGCATCGTGATCGTCACGTTCGGGGTCGTGCTCACCGCGCTGGCCCTGTTCGGGATCGCGGTGTCGTGGCGGCGCCGTCACGCGCGGTCGCTCGCCCTGCTCTGGCTGGCCTGCGCGCTGCTCTCACTGGGCTCGGCACTATGGGTCGGCAGCCACCGCTACGTCCCGGTAGCCGAGGTCGTGCACGGGGTCCGGCTGTCGATGATCATGCCGTTTACCTGGTTCGTGCGCATCCCCGGGCTGGCCACCTTCCGGGAGGCCAACCGGTTCACCGAGCTGGCTCTGGTCCCCATGGTGCTGCTGGCCGGGGCGGCGGTGGAATGGCTGCGCACGCATATCAAGACCGGGTTGATCCCGATCCTGGCCCTGGCCCTGCTGGAGACGGGCTGGTCCGGGAACCCGGGCGTCGGGGCCATGCCCACCGCCCTGCCCGCGCTGGACGGCCCGATCGCCGCCCAGCACACCAGATCCATCGTGATGGACCTCCCCTTCGGCATCCGCGGTGGGATGCCCGTGATCGGGGACGGGTTCGCGCCCGAGACGATGGTGCTGCCCACCGCGGACGGGCATCCGCTGGCCGACGCGCTCATCTCGCGCATCCCGGGCAGCACGTTGACCGGGATCGAGCGGAGACCGTTCTACGCGGCCCTGCTGCGTGCCCAGGGCGGCCACGTCCGGAACAGTTCCACCGAGCTCACGCAGGCCCGGGCCAGCGCCCGGCAGATGAACATCGGCTGGGTGCTGGTCTGGCGCCAGCAGGCCGCGGTACTGCGGGTGCTCCGGCTGAGCGGCTTCCGGCGGGCCTACGAGGCCGACGGGGTTCTGGTGTACCGGCCGGCCCGCGACGTACGGGCCCGGCCGGCGGCCCAGCCGCTAGCTACCGCCGCGGTCCGGTCAGCCGCGGCGGACCGGAGCTGAGGCGGCACCGTCCACGGCGGCACCGTCCACGGCCGCACCATCCACGGCAGCACCCTCCGGGACAGCGCTCTCCGGGACAGCACCGTCGCCGGGCGGCGGGACGTCGGCCACCAGGCCCTCCGCGGCCAGGCCACGAATCAGGCCCCGCAGTCCCGAGGCCAGCCCGGCACGTTCCTCGACGCTGAGCGCGGCGAGGATCCGGGCCTGCCGCGTCTGCCACGCGCTCCAGACCCGCGCCGCGACCCGGCTGCCCTCCGGGGTGAGATAGAGCCGGATGTAGCGCTGGTTCGCCTCGTCGCGGCCGCGCCTGACCCAGCCCTTACGCTCCAGGCCGGCCGCCAGCCTGCTCACCGTGCTCTTCTCCAGCCCGAGCAGCGTGCCGAGCTGTCCCTGGGCGATGCCGCGCGCGGCCACGAGCTCGATGAGCGCCCGGGCCTCAGACGCGGACAGGGCCGGGATAGGGGTCTCGGCCGCCTGCCCGGCGGGGCGGTCCCGCTCCCCGGAATCCGGTAGTGGCGGGCCGTCTGCGGCCACGCCGTCCGGCTGGAGAGCCACGCCGTCCGGCCGGACCTGACCACCCCCCGGGTGCACCTGACTACCCCCCGGGCGCGGTCCCCCGTTGCCCGGGCCAGGTCCCCCGTGACCCGGGCCCGCGCTCTCCGGGCTCACCACACGAAGCAGCTGGCCGAGCAGTTGTACCAGCTCCGCGTCATCAGCCGACAAGTTCACGTAACAGTTGTACCGCACAACTGGCCGGATGGTACGTTTCCAGGGTGATAGTTGCCCCATACAACTCAGGGTCAGGTCGTTGGCTCGCGGCTCCGGGGCCCCACCCGGCGGCCGCTTGGAGCCCCGGGCCCTCGGCGGGGCCTGGTTCCCGGCCTTCGGCGGAGCCCGGTTCCGGGCCGGCGGCCGGGATGGCCGCTGGAGACGCGGGGATGGCCACCGGATCGGCGCCAGCCTGCCCGGAGCACCCCGATTCCACCGTAGGCTCACGGTCGTGACAAAACAGGGCCGGGTAAGCGCACCGGGCGGGCTCAGCGGGCCAGTCGCGGGGGGCGACAGCGCAGCCACCGCCACCGCCGACCCGGAAAACACGCTGCTGCCCGGCGAGCCGCTGCGCGAACTGGCTCTCCGCTACGGGCTCAAGCAGACCGCGGTCCGGCCGCCGCTGCGCCAGTACGCCGCCGAACTCTGGCAGCGGCGCCACTTCATCAGTGGCTTCGCCACCGCGCGGAACGTCGCGATGTACACCGAGGCCCGGCTCGGCCAGCTGTGGCAGGTGCTGACGCCGCTGCTCAACGCGGGCGTGTACTACCTGATCTTCGGCGTGCTGCTCAGGACCAGCCGCGGGGTGCCGGACTACATCTCGTTCCTGGTCACCGGCATCTTCGTGTTCAACTTCACCCAGCGGGCGTTCCTCACGTCCTCCCAGGTGATCCGCGAGACGCTGCCGCTGATCCGGGCCCTGTACTTCCCCCGGGCCTGCCTGCCGCTGGGGTATGTGCTGATCGAGCTGCAGCAGCTGCTGCTGTCGTTCGCGGTGCTGTTCGTCATCATCCTCGTCGCCGGGGAGCCGCTGACCCCCTACTGGCTGCTGATCTTGCCGGCCCTGGTGCTGCAGAGCGTGTTCAACGTGGGAGCCGGGCTCATCCTGGCCCGCTGGGGCTCCGGCTTCGACGACGTGAGCCAGCTGCTGCCGTTCATCGTGCGGACCTGGCTGTACGTGTCCGGCGTGCTGTTCAGCCTCCAGTCGCTGTCCCTGAAGGCGCCGCTGATCAATCACCCGACGATCGCCTACCTGCTGCAGATCAACCCGGCCGCGGTCTACATCACGCTGATCAGGTACGCCCTGCTGGAGAAGTACCGGAACGCCATGCCCGGCGCCAAGCCTTACAACCAGCACCTGTGCCAGCTCTACCACGTCTTCCCGGGCAAGTACCCGACCTACAGCGCCTACTGCCACCCGAACCTGCCGGGCATCCCGACCCTATGGCTCTACGGCGTGGGCTGGGCCGTCGTGACCGTCATCGTCGGCTTCCTGTACTTCTGGCGCGCGGAAGCGAGGTACGGCCGTGGCTGAGGAACGACCCATGGTCGTGGTGGACGACCTGCACGTGGTCTACCGCGTGTACGGCGGCGGCGCGGACAAGGGCACCGCGGCCAGCGCCCTGCTGCGGATGCTCCGCCGCCAGCGGCGGCCGTCCATCCGCGAGGTGCACGCGATCCGCGGCATGTCCTTCGTGGCCTACCGGGGCGACGCCGTCGGCGTCATCGGGCGCAACGGCTCGGGCAAGTTGACCCTGCTGCGCGCGATCGCCGGGCTGCTGCCCGCCGAGCAGGGCGCGGTGTACACCGACGGCCACGGGGCGCTGCTCGGGGTGAACGCGGCACTGCTCGAAGACCTCACCGGCGAGCGGAACGTGGTCCTCGGCTGCCTGGCCATGGGCATGACCACCCAGGAGACCAAGGAAGCCAAGCCCCGGATCGTGGAGTTCTCCGGGGTCGGTGACTTCGTCAACCTGCCGATGAAGGCCTACTCCACCGGGATGGGCGCCCGGCTGCGCTTCGCGATCGCCTCGGCCAAGAGCCACGACATCCTGCTCGTGGACGAGGCCCTGGCCACCGGCGACGCCGAGTTCCAGCGCAAGAGCCACGACCGCATCGACGAACTGCGGGCCGAGGCCGGCACGGTGTTCCTGGTCGCGCACAACCTGGCCGAGATCGCCGAGACCTGCAACCGGATCATCTGGCTGGAGAAGGGCCAGATCGTGAAGGCAGGCGACGACGTGCCCGGCATCCTCGACGAGTACCTGGTGGCCTCGGGCGGGGAGCCCCGCTTCCGCGAGGCCGCGGCGACCGCCAACTACCCCTCGTCCGGCAACTAGGTGTTCTGTCCCGGGTGGCGGGCGAGCTGAGAGCCGACGGTCCGCCGCACCTCCGCCGTCGATGCGGAGGTGCGGCGGACCGGTCCTGCTACATCGGCATCAGCTCGAAGATCTCCACCGCGAACTCCCCGTCACTGTTGGACAGGAACGGGAGGCCGTCGGTGAACGCCTTCGCCGCGGCGAGATCGCCGGCCTCGACGATCGTGTAGCCGATCAGGTCTCCGGCTGATCCTTCCGTGCCGTCATCGCGGACGGACGCGCTCGACCCGAAGGGACTGCCCACGTTGACGAGCGCCGCACCGACCTTCTCCATCCAGGCGCTGAACGCGGCCATCCGCTCGGCGCCCTGCTCCGGCGTGAAGTCGGACATCGGAGTGGCCGGGCCACGGTAGAGATAGATGAACCTCGCCATGTCGATTGTCCTTTCGAGAACCGGCGCGCCTCATGCCCGCCGTCACTAGGAGACGAACGGCATCGGCGCGGACAGACAACTCTGCGGCCCTAGTAGGGGACTCGCGGCGTTCCCGCGTCATTCCCAGCGGCTGACCTCGCCGCCGGGGTACGGCCGGAAGCCGAGACCTTCGGCGCCGGTTTTCAGGCTGGTCAGGTAGGCTCCCCAGTTCGTGGTGCAGCCGCTCATGAACTCGCTGGCCTCAGCCCAGCGGGCGTGGCTGAACAGCAGCGTCGTCCTGCCGCTGCCAGCGGGGCGCACGGCGAACGTGATCAGTGTGCCGATCCACTCGCCGGGGCCCTCGACGACTCGCCAGGCGACCTCGTCCAGCTTGTCCGACGTCACCTCCATGACCGCGGCGGGTTGGCCGGCGTCCCCGAAGTAGACGCTGAACCGGCTGCCCACCGAGCTTTCGCCGCTGAGCTGGCGACCGGTCCACCAGCGCGCGACGCCCTCGGTGGTGGCGATCAGGTCGTAGACGTGCTCCTGTGGGGCGTCGATGCTGATCCGGTGCGCGATGTCGGGCATTGTCGTGTCCTTTCTGATTCTTTCGATGAGTCAGGCGGCGACGGGGATGTCGGCCGCATACGTGGGGTCGCTCGCGCGCGGCGGGCGTGCACTCATGGCCACCGACGTCAGCGCGGCCAGGGTGGCGAACAGGACGCAGGACCACATCGCGGGCCGGAACCCGGCGGTGACAGCAGCCGGATCGCTGAGGTTGCCGTGAGCGGAGAAGACAGCGCTCGCGATCGCGATGGCGAAGACGGCGCCGAAGCGTTGGGCCATGTAGTTGATGCCGGAGGCCTTGCCCATCTCGATCCCGGCGACCGAACTGAGCACCGCGGTGGGCACGGTGGGCAGCGCCATCGAGACGCCGACGCCGGCCACCAGCAGTGCGACCACGAGTTCGACCCAGCTAGTGTGCAGCGACCCTCGTGCGGCGACCCAGGCGAAGCCGAGCGCCTGCAGCGCAAGGCCGGTCGCCATGATCGGGCGCCGTCCCATCCGGTCGGAGAGCGCACCGGCGATCGGTGAGACGAGCATCGGCGTCCCGAAGAAGGGCAGCAGCCGCAGCCCGGTCGAGACCGGGGAGTATCCCCGGGCGAACTGGAACTCCTGGGTGATCAGGAATGCGGCGGCGAAGGTAGCTCCGGACATCAGGAACGTCGTGAGGTTGCCGAGGGCGAAGGTCCGGCTGCGGAACATCCGCAACGGCAGCATCGGCTCACGCACGCGTCGCTCCCAGCCGATCAGGGCCAGCAGCAGTGCGCAACCGGCCACCACGGTGCTGATGATCTCCGCGCTCAGCCAGCCGACGTCGTTGGCCCGCACGAGAGCCCAGACCAAGGCGACGACGCCGGCGGTGACCAGAGCGACGCCGACCAGGTCGAGCCGTTCCGGTGCGCCGTGACTCTCAGGAAGCAGGCGGGTCGCGAGAGCCGTGGCGACGAGGCCGATCGGGACGTTGAGCCAGAAGATCCAGTGCCAGCCGAGTTCCTCGGTGACGACTCCGCCGACGATCGGGCCGGAGGCGACGGCCAGCCCCGCGAGGCCGCCGTAGATCCCGACGATCCTTCCGCGCCGCTGCGGCGGGAACGCCGTGGTCAGGATCGTCAGGCTGAGCGGCAGGACCGCGGCGGCTCCGACGCCCTGGACGGTGCGCGCCACAACCAGGACGGCGGTGTCCGGGGCGAGCGCGCAGGCGGCCGAGGCCAGCGTGAACAGCGCCAGGCCGAGGTTGAAAACCCGTCGCCGCCCGAACCGGTCACCGAGTGCTGCGGCGGTGATGATCCCGGCGGCAAATGCGATGCCGTAGGAGTTGACCGTCCACTGCAGGGACGCGAGGTCGGCGTGCAGGTCGCGCTGCATACTCGGCAGCGCGGTGAACAGCGCGCCCGTGTCGAGGATGACCATGAAGTACGCGGTCGAGGTGAGGGCCAGCACCCAGCGCAGCTGGGTAGCAGTAGCGGTGGACGGGGATCGGGTGCTCGTCATGGCTTCTCCGGCTGGGGTGCCGCCTCCGGGCGGATCTGGAGCTATGACGAACGGCTCCCCGCGGCGCGGACACCTGCGGGCAGAATTTCCTCAGCCGGCCCTGTCCCTATCCGACGGCGCCGTTCGTCTGATACTCGAACCGGTACCGATCACTGCCTGGAGGGCTGATGCAGTACGCATTGCTGGCCTACGGCCACCAGAACACCCGGGACGCAGCACGCCCGATGGATAGCGCGACTGCCGCGGTGCTGGCCAGGCCGCAGGTGACGGGCTGGGCCCGCCTGCACGCCGACGAGTCGGCGACCACCGTGTGCAGCGGGGACGCAGGCACGCTGCTCACCGACGGACCGTTCATCGAGACGAAGGAGTATCTCGCCGGCCTGATCGTGATCGAGGCGGACAACCTCGACGGGGCGCTGGCCGTGGCGCGGGAGCTCCAGGAGACGAGAACGGGCGGCGCGATCGAGGTGCGGCCGATCTTTGAAGCCCAGTTCCGTGGCGCTTGACGCCGTCTTCCGCGAGCACTGGGGGCGGGTCCTGGCCACGCTCGTGGGGAGCCTTGGTGACATCGAGCTGGCCGAGGACGCCGCCCAGGAGGCTTTCGCGATCGCGGTCGAGCGCTGGCCGCGGGACGGGGAGCCGGCCAATCCCGTCGGCTGGCTGATCTCGACCGCGCGTAACCGGGCCATCGACCGCATTCGCCGGCAGCGTCTCCTGGCCGAGAAGACGAAGCTGCTCGCGCGTGAGCTCGCGGATGGATCGGAGGCAGCCGTGCCCGACGCGGCCAATTTCCCGGATGAGCGCCTAGAACTGATCTTCACCTGCTGCCACCCCGCGTTGGCGCTGGAGGCACAGGTGGCCCTGACCCTGCGTACCCTGGGCGGGCTGTCGACCGAGGAGATCGCGCTCGCGTTCCTGGTCCCGTCCGAGACGATGAGCAAGCGGCTGACGCGGGCGAAGCACAAGATCCGGGACGCCGGCATTCCGTTCGCCGTGCCGCCCGATCATCAGCTGCCCGATCGGCTGGCGGCGGTCCTGGCCGTGGTCTACCTGGTGTTCAACCAGGGTTGGGGAGGCGGGCGCGTCGACCTCGCGGCCGAGGCGATCCGGCTCGGCCGGGCGCTCGCCGAACTCTTGCCGGACGAGGGCGAGGTACTCGCGCTGCTGGCGCTGATGCTGCTGCACGACGCGCGCCGGGAGGCCCGGCTGCGCGGCGGCGAGGTCGTCCTGCTCGACGAGCAGGATCGCGCGCTGTGGGACGAGCAACAGCTCAGCGACGGCCGGCACCTGCTGCAGCGTGCGATGGCCCGCGGGAACCCCGGACCCTACGCCGTCCAGGCGGCCATCGCCGACCTGCATCTCCAGCAGCCACGCGACTGGGAGCAGATCGCCATGCTCTACGAGACGCTGGTCGGCCAGACCGGCTCTGCGATCGTCGAGCTGAACCGGGCCATCGCCGTGGCCGAGCTCGAAGGACCCGAGGCGGGCCTGACCGTGCTCGACGGGCTAGACCTCGATCACTACCGTTACTTCCACTCCGCTCGCGCGGAGCTGCTGCGCCGCGCCGGCCGTGACGACGAGGCCGGGGACGCGTACCGGCGAGCCCTCGACCTCGCCCAGACCGACGCCGAGCGGCGATCCCTGCAGAGCCAGCTCGCCCGGCTGCGGGTTACCTGAAGGCGTTCACCCCGCTGGGCACGCCCAGCCCGGTCGGGCCGTCGTAGCCGGCCCCGGCGGTGCACAGGTAGGTCCCGCCGCAGCTCCCGTCAGAGCCGGTCGTGATGTCCCGCAGGCCCGAGCCGGCCTGATAGGGGAACTCGGTCGGCAGGGAAGCTGCCGCGGGGTGGCCGCCCGGGTTGGCCAGCGCGTACACGGCCGCGATGATCGGGCTCGACGCGCTGGTCCCGCCCAGCTGCTGCCAGCCCTTGGGCAGGCCCGCGCCTGAGGGGGGGTAGGAGTCGTACACGGCGGGCCCGGTCCGCGGGTCGGCGTCCGCCGCCACGTCGTTGTCGATCCGGTTGTCGGGGCAGCTGCTGCTGGTATGAGCAGCCTGCCAGGACTGCAGGGGTTCCACCGAGCATCCCGATCCGGTGGCGTCACCTGCACCCAGGTTCCAGACCTTCTCCTGGGTCCGGGTCCTGCCCTTCATCCACAGCGTGGTCCCGCCGACCGCGGTGACGTGCGGTGAACTGGCGGGCCACTGGACGCCGTACCCGTCGTCGCCGGACGACACGGTGATCGCCACGCCCCGGTGGTTGAAGTGGCTGTCGTAGCTGGCCTCGGTGCTGAACTCGGGGCCGCCCCAGCTGTTGGAGATGAACTTGGCCCCCAGCCGGAACGCGGTGTCCTCGGCGGCGCTGAGGCTGCCGGGCGTCGTGCTGTTCGACTCGACCAGGATGATCTTGCACTTCGGGCAGATCGCGGACACCATGTCCATGTCCAGCGACTCCTCCTCAGCCCAGCCGGAGTTGCCCTTGGGATACCAGGCCGTGGTGCCCTTCTGGTTGACCACCCGCAGGCACTTGGTGGACTCCTTGCACGCCGGGAGGCCGTAGTAGCTGCGGTACTTGGCCAGGTCACCGGTGGCGTGCCAGTCGTTGTAGGCGTCCACGATCGCGACCGTGCCCTTGTTGGGCGCCTGGGCGGCCTTGCTCAGCCCGTAGGCGGAGCGCAGCTGGCCCGGCGACAGCGCCGCCGACGACGGCTTGTTAGCCGCCTGCAGCGAGGTCTGCGAACGCACCACGATGGAGCACTGCATCACGCCGGGCGACGTGGGCTCCGGGCAGACCTGGGTGAATCCGCTCGGCAGCCGCACCACGTGATGGGCGCGGACGAACCGGGGCGAGGCCGACGGCCCCGACACGGTCGTGTGCGTGGCCGCCGCGGCCGGCACCGTTCCCGCCGGCACGGTGGCCAGGCCGGCCACCGTGAGGCTCGCGGCGGCCGCAAGCGCTCCGGCCCAGCGCGGGAGCACGACTACAGGCATGGATCCTCCAGAGGGCACGCAGTCGCGACCCTGAGCTGGGCCGGGATGACGGGACGGGCTTGCGGGGCTAAGGCCGGACGCGGTCCACGTGATCCGCTCCGCAAAAGCACGGTAAATTCATACCACTTTTCCGGGTTCTGACCGGGTAGCTTCGCCGGGCCCGGCAGGTACTGTTCGCGGACTCCGGGCCAGCCAGCGCGGTCAGCTGGCCGCGGGACGGAGCTGGAGCAGCATGCAGGTGCCCCCGGCCGGACGGGATGACGCCGCGACCTCGCCGCCCTGCGCCCGGGCCAGCTGACGCACGATGTACAGGCCCAGGCCGATCCCGCCGAACCGGCGCCGGTCGCCGGTCTCGCCCTGGACGAACCGCTCGAAGATCCGCTCGTGGTCACCGGGGGCGATGCCGATGCCCTCGTCTTCCACGCTGACCTCGATCCAGTCCCCGGTGTGCCGGGCGGCCACGGCGACCAGGCCGCCGCCCGGGGAGTACTTGAACGCGTTCTCCAGCAGCTGGCCCACGATAATGTCCGTGGCCATCGGGTCGCCGTAGGCGGGCGGCAGGCCGTCCGGGATGTCCGCGGCCAGCGTGTGGGCCTCGGACAGCGGGCGGAACGCCACCGCGGTCCCGCGCAGCAGGGCCGCCAGGTCGAAGGGCCCGTTGGTGACGGTCAGCTGGTCCGCCCCGGCCCGTGAGCCGAGCAGCAGCTGTTCTACCAGCCGCCCTAGGGAACCGGCCCGGTCGGCGATGGTCTGCACCGCCGCCCGCCGCTCCGCGTCGGTCAGCTTGTCCCACCGGCTGGCCAGGGTGCTCGCGAAGCCCTGGACCACGGTGATGGGGGTGCGCAGCTCGTGACTCGTGGTGGCCAGGAACAGGTCCTTGGCCTCTTCCAGCTCCTTGGCCGCGGTCACGTCGCGGAAGTCGATGACGCGCTCGTCGCGCCCGTCCAGATCGTTGCAGAGCACGTCCAGCCACCGGCCGTTGGGCAGCCGGTGCGTCACCTTGCCGTCCGCCGCGTCCGGCACCGGGAACGGCGGCGGCCGCCCGGTGACCTCGTCGGCGGACAGGCCGGTGAGCTCGTGCGCGGCCGGGTTCCACTGCCGGATCAGGCCGTCGGTGTCCAGCACCGCGATGCCGTCCGCGCTGGCGTCGATGACCGCGCGCTCGTGAGCACGCTGCCGGACCACCTCTTCGAAGGCCATCGCGTTGCTCAGCGCGACGCTGGCGTGGCCCGCCATCAGCTCCAGCAGTTCCAGCTCGACGTGCCCGACCTCCCGCCCGCTGTACAGGGCGTAGAGCGCGCCGTAGGGCCGGCCGCCGACGTGCGACAGGCTGAGCGCGATCGTGTGCAGGCCCGGCAGCGCGGACCAGATCAGGTCGTCGAAGTCACCCGACTCCCCGGTGGCCATCATCACGGTCTGGCCGGATCGCATCAGCTCGCCGACCATGCTGGTCTCCAGGTCAGCGCTGCGGCCGCGCAGGCTGGCCGGCAGCCCGTCCATGCTTACCAGGCGCAGCTTGCCGTCCTCGATCAGGACGAAACCTCCGGCGTCCGCCGTGGTCAGCTCGCGCAGGCTGGCCGCGATCCGGTCCAGCACCGCTTCGAGGTCACGCTGGGCGTTCATGTCGGCCACCACGTCGCCGAGGCGGCGGACCACCCGGGCGCGCTGGGCGACCATGTACCTGGCGGCGTCGTCGTCGCCGGTCCGGTGGCACACGTTCACCCAGCCGAGCATCTCGCCGTCCCGCCCGGTCAGCGCGCTGATGTCGATGCGCAGGTCGATCAGGCTGCCGTCCTTGCAGCCCCGGCGGGTAGCGAACGAGATCTGGCCGCCACTGCGGACCCGCTCCAGCACCGCGTTGTGCTCGGCCTGGAGTTCCTCGGGGATGATCGGCGGCTCCAGGCCGAGCACCTCGCAGGCGGGCCAGCCGAACATCCGCTCGGCCGCCGGGTTCCACAGCAGCACGCTGCGGTCGGTGCTGAACGCAACAATGGCGTCGGCGGCACTCTCGATGACCGCCCACGCCGTCGCGTCGACCCGGTTCTGCCCGGTCGCCTGTTCCAGGCTCACCAGATCATGGTGCCATCCCGGGACGATCCTGGCCCGTCATTGACCAACGCTGCCGGCCCAGGCTTCAACAGGGACGGCCCGGCCCGGGACAGCTCCGCGCCGCTTCCGGCCTAGCTCACTGGTGGATCCAGCCGGACGTGGTCTTGAGGCCACCGCCGCCGTTCCACAGCTCGAACCCGAGGGCGGCGCCTACCCAGTACGAGCCGGAGTTCATGGCGGCATGCTGGACGGCGTAGTTGAGCAGCGGCTGGACAGGCAGCTTGTTCCAGCTGGTGATGTTGTGGGTGCGCATGAAGATGACTTCGGTCCAGGTGAATGGGGCGCTGCTGGCGGCCTCGGTCCAGTACCACCAGTTGTAGCCGTCCTTACGGACCTTCACGGCGCGTGGTGAGGGTTTCAGGCCCTGGGCGTTCTGCCAGAACATGACCTCGGTGACCGGGGCGCTGAACTGGGGGGTGGCGGAGAACCACAGGTCAGCCCCCGTGTTGTACTTGGCGGTCTTAGCCACCCCGGTGCGGCTGGTGGCCCAGGTGATCGTCGAGCCGGTCATCTTGGTGACCGGTTTCGCGGTCCAGCCTTTGGTGCAGTCCCCCAGAGCGTTAGGAGCGGGGAACTCGCAGCCGCGGGTCAGGTGCGGGTAGGCCGCCACCCGGTTCTCGGCCGGCGGGGGTGCGGTCTGCGACTTGACGGTGAAGCTGACCGTGCCGTTGGGCTGGTTGAGGCAGGCGTTGCCGCCGCCGAAGTTGTCGGGGCTCCTGATCCAGTCCGTCCCGTGCACGGTGATGTGCTGGTAAGGCGCGCACACTGCCGCCTGGGCGGGAGCCTGCCCGGTGAGCACGCCGCCGGCCAGCGTGAAGGCGCAGACCCCCGCCATGAGCCATCGAACCGGAAGCCTTCCTGCCTGGTGCATGTGCTTCTCCTTCTAGCGTCGTTCCAGCGATCGCGGCGCACCAGTAAGGCGTCGGCCCGCCGGTTCGACGCCGAGCGCTGGACCAGTCCACTTTTCCACACGTATGCGGCATTCCGCTGATCCGTGGGTGCGCTCTTCCACCGCCGTGGCCAGCCGGTAGCCTCGCAGCGTCAATGACCACAAAGCACTTACGAACGGGCAGACCGGTGTGCCCGCGGCGCCGCCGCGGGAACCGGCGGGCGCCGGGGAGCGTCACATGGGCATGAAATTCTCCTTGCGGCACGCGCGGTCTGGCGCCGGGTACCTCCTGCCCGCCACCCTGTGCGTGATCACGGCGGCCGCCTGCGGCAGTGTCACCAGCACGAGCTCGGCCTCCCAGCCCTCCGCCTCCGCGCCTGCGGCCAAGGTCTCGCTTACCGTGGTGGTGAAGGCGAGCCCGGGCGCCAGCCCGAAGCGGTGGACGCTGCGCTGCGACCCGGCCGGCGGGACGCACCCCGACGCCCAGGCCGCCTGCCGTCAGTTGCTGACCGCCAAGCACCCGTTCGCGCCGATCCCGCGCGGCATCATGTGCCCCATGATCGCGGCCGGCCCGCAGCGGGCCACGATCAGCGGGACCTTCTTCGGCCAGCATGTGGCGTCGAACTTCGCCCGGACCGGGTGCGAGGCCGCCAGGTGGTCTGAGCTGGGCGACGTGTTCGGCGTCGGTCCCGTTTCTGGTTCGAGTGCCGGAGCTGAGTCCGGGTCACCGGTGCACTAAGTTCCCCCGTGTGCTGGGACACCGGGCACCGGACGACCGGGCGCCGCTCAGCGCAGCAGGCGCGACATCCGGCGGTCGGCGAGCGGCTTGCCGCCGGTCTGGCAAGTCGGGCAGTACTGCAGCGCGGAGTCCGCGAACGAGACCTCCCGGACCGTGTCGCCGCACACCGGGCAGGGCTCCCCGGCGCGGCCGTGCACTCGCAGTCCGGACTTCTTCTCGGCCTTCAGGTCGCCCGCGGCCAGCCCGGCCGACCGCTCCACGGCCTCCCGGAGGGTGGTCGTGATGGCCGCGTGCAAACCGGCTACCTCGTCCTCGGTCAGGCCGCTGGCCAGCCGGAACGGCGACATCTTGGCCACGTGCAGCACCTCGTCGGAGTAGGCGTTGCCGATGCCCGCGATGATCTTCTGGTCCCGGAGCACGCCCTTGATCTGGGTCCGGCGGCCGGCCAGCATCCCGGCCAGCGCCTCGACTGTGAACGTGTCCGCCATCGGGTCGGGGCCCAGCGCGGCCACTCCGGGCACCTCGGCGGGGTCGGCGACCAGGTACACGGCGAGCCGTTTCTTCGTGCCCGCCTCGGTCAGGTCGAAGCCGGCGCCGTCGGTGAACCGGAGCCGGAAAGCCAGCGGGCTCTTGCCGGGGCGCGGCGGCGCCTCGGGAAGACTTTCGCGCCAGCGCAGCCACCCTGCCCGGGCCAGGTGGATCACGAGATGCAGCGGCTCTTCGCCGGCCTGGCTAGCGCCGGCGCCGGGGGCGGGCACCGCCACCAGGTCCAGGAACTTGCCGTGCCGCTGGGTGTCGGTGATGATCCGGCCCCGCAGCGCGGTCAGATCAGGCTGGTAGGTCTTGAGCACCGAGATGGCCGCGCTGTCCGCGCGGTCGATGACATGCCCGCCGGCCCGCTCTCGCAAGAAGCGGGCGAGCGACTCGACCTCGGGAAGTTCCGGCACGCTATCGATTCTGCCTCGTGCCCTGGCCTGTTCGCGCCACCGTCACCCAGGTGGGGACCGGATCCGGCGCGGCGGCTCGCAGATCGTTACCACTCCGATAACGGTTGTCTCGTGACCATGTGACCCTGGCCCCATGATCATGGGCGGCGGACCGGTTCGGAAGCGGTTCCGGGCCCCGGAGCCGAGGAAGGACGGCCTGGGTGCGTGGAAAGGTCAGCCCGGGGTAGACGAAAGGACGTCCCGGAGGGCGG
This sequence comes from uncultured Actinomycetes bacterium, assembly GCA_963781085.1. Taxonomy (GTDB): domain Bacteria; phylum Actinomycetota; class Actinomycetes; order Streptosporangiales; family Streptosporangiaceae; genus RYN-230. The sequence continues at coordinate 106,642 of CAWAES010000011.1, read as the reverse complement.
AAAGCCTTGCCGGTATGGGATCAGGCTAGTTACTTGTTTAATCGAAACTAACGTAGCTTGCGGTGTGCCGCCGGTAAGCGGAGCATGGATTCACAAGGATGAGAAGCCATGGACCAGGCAGAGCCTCAGCCCCTCCCGGGCCAGCCTGAGCGGCCCGTCCCGGGCGCTGCCCAGCCGGGCGGTGCCCAGGCCGACGGCCCCCAGCCGCACAGGCGGCCTCTTGGCGTGCCGTCACCGGGCGAGGGTCCCGGACCCGCGATCGAACTCGACCATCCCGTCGTGGTCGGCTACGACGGATCCGGATCGAGCAGGCACGCGCTCGCCTACGCCGCAGGAATGGCGCGCCGGCTCGGCCGTCCCCTGCTGCTGGCCTACATCACGAGCCCGAGCATCTTCTGCGAGCCGCTCAGCGGCCAGGTGATAGCCCCGATCCGAGACTCCGACGAGACCCACCGCTGGCTGCTGGCCGAACTTGACGAGGTCTGCGACCGGGAAGGGCTGGACGTGCGCATCGTCACCCGCCAGGGCAGCCCGGCCCGGGAACTGGCCGCCGCGGCCGACGAGTTCGGCGCGGACGCACTGGTCATCGGCGCCCCAGCGCGCATCTGGCACCAGGTCGCCGGATCGGTGCCGGGCTGGCTGGCCCGGCACGCGCACTGCCCGGTCATCGTGGTCCCGTGAGCCCAGCGGGCTCTCAGCTCAAGGCCCTGAGATCAGCGCCCCGCTGCACCCGATCCCGGCGCCGGGCACCCCGGGCCGGGGTCAGGCCGTCGGCCGGTCAGGGCGTTAGCGGGTCGTAGTAGTGGCTGTACTGCCACCGGCCCCGCTCGACCAGGACATCGTCGTCCAGGGCCCGGGCAGCCAGGACCCCGGCCGCCCGCGAACCGCCAGCCAGCGAGCCGAACCGGCCGGGGGACAGAGACGACAGGTCCACAGCCGGATGACCGTCAGTGATCCAGGCGGCCAGGGCCTCACCGATCGCCGGTGACGAGGAGAACCCTGATCCGTTGCAGCCGCTGGCCACCCAGAGACCCGCCACCTCCGGCACCGGGCCGGCCAGGAACCGGCCGTCGGGGCTCATCGTGAACAGCCCGCCACGGTGCTCGGCCACCGTCCGGCCCGCCGCGACGGCCTGGGTCACCGGGACCAGGTCGGCGACCGCGGCCGCCATGGCGTCCAGGACGCCGCGATCCAGCGGGACGTCGTCGGTGTCGAACTCCGGCGGCTCCGCCCGTGGGTCGACGGCCAGCGGCGCGGCCTCGAACCCGCCGAGCATCAGGCCGCCGCGGGCTGGCCGCAGGTACACCGCAGAATCCAGAATTCTGGAAATTGGCGCCCCGGCGGGCACTTCGGGGAGGGGCTCGGTCACCAGCAGCTGGTGCCGGACCGGCGCGGCCGCCACCCACGCCCCGGCCAGTTCGGCGACCTGGCGGACCCAGGCCCCCGCCGCGTTGACGACCACCCCCGTCTCGATGTGGCGGGTGGTGGTCCGCAGGCCGGTGACTGCGCCCGCGCTGGTGGTCACCGCCGTGACTGGCTCATCCGCCAGCACCTGCACGCCGGCCCGCCGGGCGGCCGCCAGGTAGGCGTCGATGAGGGCACCGGGTTCCTCGACGTACACGTCCTCCGGGCACCAGACCACGTCCTCGTCCCCGGCCGGGACGTAGTAACCGCCGGTCCGCTGGCCCGCCTCGGCCGGGCTGATCGCGGCCAGGTCCACGCCCCAGCGAAGGGACTGGGCCAGTTCGGCGGCGAGCAGCCTCTTGTGCCCGGTACCGCGTGCGACCAGCAGGCTCCCGGAGGCGGCCACGTCCAGCGGCACACCCGCCCAGCCAGCGAACGTCCGCACCAGCTCAATACTGCGGCGGGCCAGGAAGGTGCGGACTTCGTCACCCTGCACCGACTTGAACAGGCCAGCCGCCCGGCCGGACGCCTGTGAACCTGGGCTGCGGCGGTCCAGCACCACCACCGAGCGGCCGCGCAGCCCGCAATGCAGGGCTGTACTCAGCCCGAGGGCACCCGCCCCGACGACCGCGACATCCGCCTTCATGACCCGTGCCTTCGTGAAACCGCAGGCGATGGCCTCAAGGTAATAGTGCGGTCGCCTGACCTGCTCAGATCGCCCCCGGCACGGCGCCCTGGCGCATAAGCTCGGGCCAGTGCGCCTACCACCTGCTCAGTATCACCTGTTCAGCACGGCCAGAAATTCAGCACTACCAGTGGGCGAGGAGGGATTTGAACCCTCACGTCCTTTCGGACACACGGACCTGAACCGTGCGCGTCTGCCGTTCCGCCACCCGCCCTACGCAGTGAGTCAGGTTAGCACGTCCGCAACAGCACCCTGAGCGCCGATACCATCGGATGCGGATAGGGGAAGGAGGTTACCCCGGTGGGAGTTCTCAGTCGCTTCGAGCGCAGGCTCGAGGGCATGGTCGAGGGTGCCTTCGCGCGGGCGTTCAAGTCCGAGCTGCAGCCGGTCGAGGTGGCCAGCGCGGTGCAGCGCGAGATGGATGACCGGGCGGCGATCGTGGCGCAGGGCCGGACCCTGGTGCCGAACGACTTCGTGGTCGAGATCGCCGAGACCGACTACGACCGCCTTGAGGTCTACGCGGACAGCCTCGGCGTCGAACTGGCCACACTGGCCCGCGAGCACGCCCGGGAGCAGGGCTACTCGTTCGTGGGACCGGTCCGGATGCGGTTCGAGGGGGTTCCGGACCTGACCACGGGTACCTTCCGGATCCGCTCGGGCGTGATCCGTGGCACCACCGTCGAGGGAGGAGAGATCCGCAGGCCGGCCAGCGACCTGCCGCGCATGCCCGGTTCCTTCGGGGGCCGGCCGAGGCTGCTGGTCTCGGGCCCCGAGCCGGGACCGGACGGCAGCAGCCAGCGGACTTACGAGCTGAACGCGCCGGTCACCATGCTGGGCCGCGGTACCGACTGCGACCTGCGGCTGGTCGATCCCGGCGTGTCCCGGCACCATGCCGAGCTGCGGGTCGAGGACGGCGAAGTGGTCCTCGTCGACCTGGGGTCCACCAACGGAACCTTCGTGAACGGCCAGCCGGTGCGGCGCGTGACACTGGCAGACGGCACGCAGGTGACCCTCGGCCGGACCACACTGGTTTTCCGCCGGGACGGTATCTATTGACGCAGCCCGGACAATGGCCAAAGTCCCGGACCTGACCCAGGCCCTCACCCTGGCCCAGACCCCGACTCCGCACCCCCCCGATTAAGGCCGCAACGGCGAGGCACCCAAGGACACATAAGCCGATGAGCACGCTTACCCTCCTCCTGATCAGGCTCGCATTCCTCGCGGTCCTGTGGCTTTTCGTGATCACGGCGGTGGGTGTGGTGCGCACGGACCTGTTCGGCCAGTCCCCGTCCAGCCGCAAGCAGAAGCGGCAGCGGCAGAACGCCCGCCCCCGTCCGGCCCGGCCTCCCCGCCCGGCCAAGCCGGGGCGCAGTGAGCCGCAGCGGCTCCTGGTCACCGGCGGCCCGCTGTCGGGAACGACCCTCCCCCTTACCGAACAGCAAATCACCATCGGTCGGTCAAATGACGCCACGCTGGTCCTCAACGATGACTACGCTTCGAGCCGACATGCCCGGCTGTTCCCTCAAGACGGTCAATGGATCGTTGAGGATCTCGGGTCAACCAACGGCACCTACCTCGACCGGCAGAAGGTGACCCAGCCGACCCCGGTGCCGACAGGCGTGCCGATCCGCATCGGCAAGACCGTTCTGGAATTGCGCAGATGACACTTGCACTCCGGTACGCGATTCGTTCAGACGTCGGCCTCCTCCGGGAGGGGAACGAGGACTCCGCGTACGCTGGCCCCCGCCTGCTGGCCGTGGCTGACGGCATGGGGGGTCACGCCGCCGGTGAAGTCGCCAGCGCCGCGGCCATCTCCGCCCTGTCCAGGCTCGACGAGGACGCGCCCGGCACCGACCTGCTCGACGCGCTGGCCGACGCGGTCAACGACGCGAATCACACGCTGCACAACATGGTGGTCGCCGACCCCTCGTTCGAGGGCATGGGCACCACGCTCACCGCGATGCTGTGGTCTGACGGCCGGGTGGCGCTCTGCCACATCGGCGACTCCCGGGCTTACCTGCTGCGCAATCGTGAGTTCCACCAGATCACCCACGACCACACGCTGGTCCAGACGCTGGTGGACGAGGGCCGGATCAGCCCGGACGACGTGGCCACCCATCCGCAGCGCTCGATGCTGCTGCGGGCCCTGGACGGCCGGGCCGACGTCGAGCCGGACCTGACCCTGCTCGAGGCCCGGCTCGGGGACCGCTACCTGCTGTGCTCCGACGGGCTGTCCGGAGTGGTCAGCGAGGAGACCCTGCACAAGACGCTGGCTACCGTGGCCAACCTCGACGAGGTCGTGCTGCAGCTGGTGGAGCTGGCCATCCGGGGCGGCGGCCCGGACAACATCACCTGCATCGTCGCGGACGTGGTGGACAGCGCCACCACGGCCCTGCCGCCCACCGACGCCTCGGTGATGGCCGGCGCCGCCTCCAACGGCAGCGGGGGCCCCCATTTCCGCACCGACAGCCCGGCCGGGCGCGCCCACCTGCTCACCCGCACCGCCCCGCAGGCCGCGGTGGCGATCGCCCACGACGATCCCGCGCCGCAGGCGCCGGAGGAACCCGAGGACGAGTACTCGCACCGGCGGCGCCGGCTCCCGCTGGTCAAGTCGGCGCTGGTGATCCTGGTCATCCTGGTGGTCGGCGGGGCCTACGCGGGCTGGCGGTACACCCAGACCCAGTACTACGTGGCCTCGGACGGCGGCCAGGTCGTCATCTACCGCGGCATCAACCAGAGCGCCGCCGGGATCAACCTGTCCAGCGTGGCCAGCCGGTCCGGCATCCCGGTGGCCGCGCTGCCCGCCGCCATGGCCGCCGACGTGCGGGCCACGATCCAGTCGGATCACGGCCTGGCCGGCGCCCAGAGCATCGTGGCCAACCTCCGAGTCGAACTACGACCGGTGCCACGCGGCCGTCGTGGCCTTCCAGAAATGGGAGACGACTCCCGCGAAGACGGTCAAGACGAAGGTCAAGAACAAGACCGTCATCACCCACGTCAAGCCGCAGAAGCCGCCCTTCCCGGCGGACTGCCCGGCCCCCCCGGGGAGCACCGCCAGCGGAACCGGAGGAACTTCTTGAGCGCGGTCACCTCACCAGGTCAGCCGTTCGACGCCGACGCCGGCGCCGGGCAGGACCATCAGCCCGCCGCTGCCCCGGCCCCCCGGGGCCGGCGCTGGACCGAACTGCTGATGCTGATCTTCGTGGTCGGTGTGGTCCTGCTCGCCTACGCCAACGTCGGACTGGGACTGAACGGCAAGATCCCGGCCGGGCTGTTCGAGTACGGCGCCGCGTTCGCCGATCCTCGTCGGGCTGGCCCACGTGGCGGTGCGCTGGCTGGCGCCGTACGCCGACCCGCTGCTGCTGCCGCTGGCCGCCCTGCTGAACGGCCTCGGGATCGTGATGATCTACCGGCTGCAGGAGGCCGGGCGGGGCGGCAACGGCGGGTTCGTCATCACCACCATGAGCACGTCCACCACGGCGCTGCAGGTGCTCTACACCGCCGTCGGGATGGCGGCGTTCGTGGCCGTGCTCGCGTTCGTCCGCCAGCCCCGCACGCTGCAGCGGTACACCTACACACTCGGCGCGATCGGCCTGGTGCTGGTCGCGCTGCCGGCCGTGCTGCCCGCCAGCATCAGCGAGGTCCCGGGCACCCTGGCCAAGATCCAGATCTCGCTCGGCGGCTTCACCGTCCAGCCTGAGGAGTTCGCCAAGCTGGCGCTGGCCGTGTTCTTCGCGGGCTACCTGGTGACCAAGCGCGACGTGCTCGCCCTGGCCGGGCGCCGGTTCCTCGGCGTCGACCTCCCGCGGGCCCGCGACCTCGGCCCGGTGCTCATCGCCTGGGGCGTCAGCCTGGTCGTGCTGATCTTCGAGAGCGACGTGGGCACCTCGGCGCTGTTCTTCGGCCTGTTCGTGGTCATGATGTACGTCGCCACGCAGCGCTCGTCCTGGCTGATCATCGGGTTCCTGCTGTTCATCTTCGGGTCGTTCGTGGCCAGCGAGCTCTTCGCCCACGTGCGGGAGCGCTTCGTCGTCTGGCTGGACCCGTTCAAGTACGTGCACAGCATCGGCTTCCAGACGGCCCAGGGACTGTACGGGCTGGGCTTCGGCGGGGTGCTCGGCCGCGGGCTGGGCCAGGGCCAGCCGTACAACACCCCGCTGGTGCAGAGCGACTTCATCATCACCGCGTTCGGCGAGGAGCTGGGCCTGACCGGGGTGATGGCCCTGCTGCTCATCTACGGGCTGATCGTGCAGCGCGGGCTGCGCGCGGCGATCGCCGTGCGTGACCCGTTCTCCAAGCTGCTGGCCGGCGGCCTCGCGTTCGTGATCGCGCTGCAGGTCTTCGTGATCGTCGGCGGCGTCACCCGGCTGATCCCGCTGACCGGCATCACCACGCCGTTCCTGTCCCAGGGCGGCTCCTCGCTGATCGCCTCCTGGATGGGGATCGCCCTGCTGATGCGGATCAGCGACACCGCGCGGCGCCCGGCCCCGCAGCCCATCCAGGACGAGGGCATGACCCAGGTGGTGCGGGCCGGATGAACCGCGCGCTGCGCCGTGTCTCGCTGATCTGCCTGGTCCTGTTCGTGCTACTGCTGGTCAACGTCAACTACGTGCAGGGGTTCGAGGCGAGCAGCCTGGCGACCAAGCCCGGCAACGGCCGGACGTTCTCCGCCAGCCTGCAGTTCCAGCGGGGCTCGATCGTCACGGCCGACCAGAAGGTCGTCGCGTACTCCAAGATGAACAAGAACTTCGGGGAGTACCAGCGGCATTACCCGTTCGGGAAGATGTACGCGCCGGTCACCGGGTACGACACGCTGTACAGCCAGACCGCGATCGAGCAGGCTGAGAACAAGGACCTGGCCGGGAGCGACCCCGCCCTTGAGGTGCACAACCTCATCGACCTGATCAGCGGGAAGCCGAAGAAGGGCGCGACGGTCGAGCTCACGGTCAACTCGGTGGCCCAGGAGGCGGCCTGGAACGCGCTCAAGGCCTCAGGGAGGGAAAGCGGGGTGGTGGCGATCAACCCGCAGACAGGGGCGATCCTGGCCCTCGCCTCCTACCCCTCCTTCGACCCGAACATGCTGGCCACGCTGGACGGCAAGAAGCTGATCAAGAACGACAAGCAGCTCCTGGCGGACCCGGCGCATCCCCTGATCAACAACGCCATCAGCACCACGTTCCCGCCCGGCTCGACCTTCAAGATCGTGACTAGCTCCACCGCGTTCGAGACCGGGAAGGTCGCCAGCGAGACCACGCCGGTCTACGCGCCGACCAAGCTCATCCTGCCGGACACCAGCACCCCGCTCATCAACGACGACGGCTCGGCGTGCAACGACGGCGGCAACCCGACCGGCAACGGCAAGGTACCGCTCATCTTCGCGTTCACCGTGTCCTGCAACACCGTGTTCGGCGCCCTGGGCGAGCGTCTCGGCGGGCCCGCCTTGCGCACCGAGGCCGGCAAGTACAACTTCAACGACCCGAACCTGACCCTGGCACCGGGGATGCAGGTGGCCCAGAGCAACTTCCCGCTGCCCAACGGCCCGGCGCAGACAGCCGGCTCGGCCATCGGCCAGGAGAGCGTCACGGTGACGCCGCTGCAGGAAGCGATGCTGGCCGCCACCGTGGCCAACAACGGCGTGCTGATGAAGCCCTACCTGGTGCAGAAGGTGACGGCGCCGGACCTGTCAGCCGTTCAGACCGCCGCCCCCACTCCGCTGAGCACCCCGCTGACCCCCCCGCAGGCGGCGCACCTGCAGGCGATGATGACGAGCGTGGTCCAGAGCTCGGACGGCACCGCCCACGCCACCGCCGGGACTCAGGTCACCGGGGGGATCGAGATCGCCGGGAAGACCGGAACGGCCCAGAACGGCATCAACAACTCGGGGCTGGACGACGCGGTGTTCACCGGCTACGCGCCGACTTCCAACCCGCAGATAGCCGTCGGCGTCGTAGTAAAGGGCGGCGGCTTCGGTGCCGACGCGGCCGCCCCGATCGCAGTGGCCGTCATCAAGGCCTACCTCAGCTCCCAGCAGGGGAAGGGGTGAGGCGCGTGATCACGGCAGACGCCGGGATCTGGACGACTGGCCCCCCGCCCGCGGCAACGGCATCAGGTGCGGCCACTGCGGCGCCCGATGGACGGATAACGATGCAGGACGGTTACTGACGTGCGAGACATGACACAGCCACGACTCCTTGGCGGCCGCTACGAACTCGACGGCGTCGTCGGCCGGGGCGGCATGGCCGAGGTGTACCGGGCCCGGGACATCCGCCTCGACCGGATCGTCGCGGTCAAGACGCTGCGTGAGGACCTGGCGCGTGACGCGACCTTCCAGGCCCGGTTCCGGCGGGAGGCCCAGTCCGCTGCCTCGCTGAACCACCCGTCCATCGTCGCCGTCTACGACACGGGCGAAGACGAGGCCGCCCCGGCGCACGTCCCGTACATCGTGATGGAGTACGTGGACGGCCGCACCCTGCGCGAACTGCTCCGCGACGACCGGCGCCTGCTCCCCGAGCGGGCACTGGAGATCACCGACGGGGTGCTGCGGGCGCTGGACTACAGCCACCGGAACGGGATCGTGCACCGGGACATCAAGCCCGGCAACGTGATGCTGACCCGGTCGGCCGAGGTCAAGGTGATGGACTTCGGCATCGCCCGGGCCGTCAGCGACGCCCAGGCCACCATGACCCAGACCGCCCAGGTGATCGGCACCGCGCAGTACCTGTCACCCGAGCAGGCCCGCGGTGAGCGGGTAGACGCGCGCAGCGACCTGTACTCGACCGGATGCCTGCTGTACGAACTGCTCACCGGCAGGCCCCCGTTCACCGGGGACTCCCCGGTCGCCATCGCCTACCAGCACGTCCGCGAGAACCCGATCCCCCCGTCGCGCGTCGACCCGGAGATTCCGGTCTGGGCCGACTCCATCGTGCTGAAGGCGATGGCCAAGGATCCGGCCGAGCGCTACCAGTCCGCCGCGGAGATGCGTACCGACATCCAGCGCGCGCTGTCCGGCGTCCCGGTCGCTGCGCCACCGCAGCCCACCGAGATGTACCCCCCGGGACCCGGCAGATGGGACCCGGCACGATGATGGCCGGGGCCGCGCCGACCGGCGCGATGTCCCCGTACGGTCCCGACGGGGACGGTTACGGCGAGGACGGCGGGAACGGGCGCCGCAAGGCGCTGTGGTGGATCCTGGGCATCGTCGCCGCGCTCCTGCTCGTCGTGATCGGCTACCTGCTGCTCAGCGGAGGCGGCGGGAAGACCACCGCAGTGCCCTCGGTCGTCGGCCAGACCGAGCAGGCAGCGGTCACCTCGGTCAAGAACGCGGGGCTGACCCCGAAGGTCGTCAAGATGGCCTCGTCGTCCTACAAGAAGAACACGGTCATCTCGTCCAATCCGCAGTTCGGCGCCAAGGTGGCACCGAAGAGCGTGGTCACGCTGAACGTCTCGAGCGGTCCCGGCAAGGTCAAGGTGCCGCCCGTGGTCGGCGAGTCGGAGACCACGGCCCAGAATCAGCTGCAGAATTTCCACGTCGTGACCAAGACCGACGCGAACTCCACCAAGCCTGAGGGCACCGTGGTGCGGCAGGACCCCACCGGGGGCACGCTTGAGCTCCCGGGCAGCACGGTCACCATCTGGGTGTCCGGCGGCGGTACCCAGGTTCAGAACGTGGTCGGTGATCCCCAGAACACGGCCATCCAGATCCTGCAGGGCCAGGGGTTCAAGGTGCACACCATCGTCACGGCCGGGCCGGCGGATTCCACGCCGGGCAACGTGTTCCAGCAGACCCCGGCGAACGGCACCCTGGCCGCCGGGTCGACGGTGACGATCTACGTCGCCTCGACGCCGGCGCCGACCCCGAGCGCCACGACACCCACGCCGACGCCCAGCGCCACGACACCGACGCCGACGCCGAGCAGCGCCACACCGACCGCGGGCGCCGCCTCGCGTACGCCGAGTCTCTAGGTGGTACCCCGGCGTTACACTCAGCAGAGCTACTGAGCAGGAGACGACCGTGCCGAAGTCCCGCGTGAGATCCAAGGCGGTGTACACGCCGCCGCCGAAACGATCGGCGTCGAAGAAGGTCAGCCCGCGCTGGCTGGTGCCAGCCATGCTGACCTGCCTGCTGCTCGGGCTGGCCTGGATCGCGGTGTTCTACGTGACCCAGGGCAGCCTGCCGATCGGGGCTCTGGCGGACTGGAACCTGGTGGTGGGATTCGCGTTCATCATCGCTGGGGTGGCGCTGTCCACCAAGTGGCGCTAGTTTCGCCGACCCGGGCGCTAGCTAGCGGAAACCGGCCGCGGCGAGCTGGCTGTCGCGGGTGATCACGGCGACGACTAGCACCGCCGCGACGATCAGGGTGGCTCCCAGCTGGACAAGCGTCCGGTGCTGTCGCGGCGCGTACGCGTAGGCCGCGGTAAGCGCGGCCCCGGTGATCAGTCCGCCTACGTGGTCCTGCCAGGCGATGGACGGCACCGCGAAGCTGATGGCCAGGTTGAGGACGATCAGGAACACGATCCCCCGGCTGTCCAGCCGCAGCCGCCTGGACAGGACGAACCAGGCGCCGAACAGGCCGAAGATGGCACCCGAAGCCCCCAGCGCCGACTGGTTCGGCGCGGCGAAGAGGTAGTACAGCACCGACCCGCCGAGCGCACTGAGCACATAGACGGCCAGGAAACGCAGCCGCCCGAGCATCCGCTCCAGCGACGGGCCGACCACGATCAGCGCCCACATGTTGAAGATGATGTGGGCCGGGCCGAACCCGCTCAGCCCAGGCTCGTGCAGGAACGCCGACGTGAGCAGCCGGTACCACTCGCCGTGCGCCACGCCCACGGTCTGGTTGATCGTCGGGTCGTAGGCCGCGCCGATCATGTCGAAGTAGTTGACGACCCGCGGGTAGACCCATTCGATCAGGTAGCCCAGGACGTTCAGGCCGACCAGCACCCAGGTGACGATGGAGCCCGAGGTCACCCGGCCGCCGAACACCGCCGTCGGCCGCCGGACACCGCGATTGCCCTCGTGCACGCATTCGAGGCAGTGCTGGCCGACCGGCGCGGCCCGCAGGCAGTCAGGGCAGGCCGGGCGCCCGCACCGGCTGCAGGACAGGTAAGTCTCCCGGTCCGGATGCCGGAAACAGGTAGGAACCGGTGCGGGCGCCTCGGGGCCAGGCGCTGGGAACTCGTCCACTTCTTTGCTGCGGGCCTGGTTCAGCCCGCGGATTCCGGCGCGTCCGCGGGACCGCTGATCTCGACCGACTCCAGCACCACGTCCTTAGCGGGCCGGTCCCTGCGGTCCCGCTCCACGTGGGTGATGGCGTCCACCACGTCGCTGCCCTCGATGACCTCGCCGAAGATGGTGTGCTTGCCGTTCAGCCACGGGGTGGGCACGGTCGTGATGAAGAACTGCGAGCCGTTCGTGCCGGGGCCTGCGTTGGCCATGGCCAGCAGGTAGGGGCGGCTGAACGACAGATCGGGGTGGAACTCGTCCGCGAACTGGTACCCCGGTCCTCCAGTCCCGGTGCCGAGCGGGTCCCCGCCCTGGACCATGAAGTCCGGGATCACCCGGTGGAAGATCGTCCCGTTGTACAGACTGGCCCGGCTGGGCTTCCTGGTCCGCGGGTCGGTCCAGTCCCGGGTTCCCTCGGCGAGCTCGACGAAGTTCCGCACCGTCTTCGGTGCCTGGTCTGGGAAAAGCCGGACGACAATCGTTCCCTGATTCGTCCGCAGAGTCGCGGTGAGCGAGTTGGTCATATGTGGAATCCTTGCCTGGCACGCCCGGTCATTAGCCGTTTAGCGCCGGACGCTTCCTGCCGGACGGCTTTTGCCGCCGGGTCACCACCTCCCCGACCCTACGGCGCTCTCGCCTAGCCTGCGAATCAGACCGGCGCAGCCCGATTGGCTAAGGCTTGGTTAACCTGGAGTTCGGTTTAGCTCCACCAGACTGGGAAGGGCAGGGTTGAGCGCTTCCGTCCAGGGAAGTGAGTGTGCGGGGGCGCTGTCCCGGGGACGTTCGGAGGTTAATGGTGTTTTCGAGAAGTAGCAGTGAGGACGTAAAGTCCCGGGCCAAGGCCGGGGCGGCAGTCGCGCAGAGTCGCGCCTACCAGGCCAAGGCCGCTGCGGTGCGCGCCCAGGAGCTCGCCCGCCAGACCGCCACCACCCAGGTGGCGCCGCTGGCCAGGAGCGCCCAGGAGAAGGCGGCCCAAGGCCTGCTCGAAGCCCGGGCCTGGACGGCACCGCGTGTCGAAGCGGGCGGGGTAGCCGTGAAGGACCGGCTCGCCCCGGCCGTCACGGCGGCGATGGTGACCGCCGCCCGGCGTATCGAGCCGCCGCCGCCGAGGGCCAAGCGTCGTCGCTGGCCGCTCATCGTGGCCGGGGTCGTGGTGCTGGGCGCGGGTTGCGCCGCCGCGGCCCAGGTGCTCCGGAGCAAGCGGAACGCCGCGTCCATGGCGGCATCGGATCCGGCAACGTCGCCGCCCATGCCGCCGGCCACTCCGGCCGAGCGCCAGGAGATGACCGACGCCGCGCACGCGGACGTAAACGGGCAGGTCAGGACGCCCTGACCTGATCTGTGACGGTAGCGGGTGGCCAGCCTGGCTGGCCACCCGCTACTCGCGCGTCTAGGAAGCGACCTGGAGCCCGGGGAGCTGGAGCGAACTCGAGGAGATGTAAGGCTGGCTCGTGGTCACGTTGGTGAGCTTCAGCGGAACCAGCGGGGTCACCGAGTTCATGGGGAACTCCATCATCGGCACTGCCTTCCCGCCGGCCGTGGGAACCTGCGCCACTCCCTGGTAGGAAGCTCCGACCAGCAACGCCGAGCCGGTGACGAGCGTGAACTGGGCTCCGCTGACCTGCAGCCCGGCGCTCACCGCAGCCTGACTGAGGACGCTTTCCGCCTGCTGCCGGACGCGCGCGGGCTGGGGTCCGGGGGGGACTTGTGGGGGGCGTCCACTAGTAACAGGCGTTTCCGAAGCTGAGGTCGAAGCCGGGCAGGGTGAAGGTGCCGCCCGTGGTCAGCCAGGTGTTCTGGTGAAGGTTGTCGATGGTGACCGAGTCGGCCTGCTGCCCGAATCCGCCTGACGGCCCGGTGACCCCGGGGCCCGCGCTGAGCGTGCCGGCGTCCTGGCCGATAACGATGTCGTTGAACGTCGCCTCGCGGGACAGGTTGTCCGAGTCGACGATCAGGTTGCTGGCTGGGGCCGGACTTCTCCCGCCGCCAGCGGTGATCCGCCGGGTCACCGGGCCACGCTGACGCTCTGGCAGAGGTTCGCGAGAGAGGCGGACTTGATAGCGGAAATGGCCACCGGATGCTGATTGCCTTTGCTATCAGTGACCGCGCCGCCGAACTGCTCGAAACCAGTGCCTTTCAGCTGGCTGGAGGCCACTTCGAAGGTACTGCCAGACACGGAGATGGATGCTGCCAGCACCCCTTCGGTCGTTAACGCGACCAGGACGGCGGCCGCTGCCATAGCCGGGACGAACAAGAGAGCGAACCGCCGCCAGCGCACCCGGCCCTGCGGGGCAGGCTCGGCGGGGTCCGCAGGGGTGCTGGTAGAGGAGACATGGCGGCTCCTGGCCTTGGTGTCCGTGGTGCCCGACAGCCTGCGGGTTGCGTAGCGGCACCGTGGCCGGGTCTCGGCTGCGGCGGCCGAGATAGGCCACAGCGGAGCGATTTGATGGAAGTTACCGCCTAGTAGCAATGCCGGTCAAGCCGCATTCCATAACAAATCTGGGCGGCGATCCACTCACCTGCGGAGTACGTCCCTGAGCTGGGGAGTGTCTGCGGCGTCAGGCAGAATGCGTGGTGTGCTATTGAGCGATTTGGTGCGCACGTCAGACGCGGTATCGCTGACGTCCGGCCGCCGGGTCAAGATCAGCGAGATCGCCGGGCTACTGCGCCGGGCGGCGCCGGACGAGGTTCCTGTGGCGGTCGCGTTCCTCTCTGGGGAACTTCGCCAGCGGCAGATCGGGGTGGGCTATGCGGCGCTCGGTGGCCTGCTCCGGGGCGATCTGCCCGCCGCCGGCGGCCCTACTGACGACGGCTTTGCTGGCGGGGGGCGCTGGCGGGGGGCCTGCTGAGGGCGAGCCTGGCCTCGATCCGGCCGCCCGGCCGCTCACCCTGGCCGAGATCGACTCCGTGTTCGCGGCGATAGGCGCCACCACCGGCCCCGGGTCCCAGGCCGAACGGCGCACGCTGCTCGAGGCCCTGTTCGCCCGGGCGGCCCCGGCCGAGCAGTCGTTCCTGACCCGGCTGCTCGCCGGTGAACTGCACCAGGGCGCCCTGGAAGGCGTGATGGTCGAGGCTGTCGCGCAGGCCGCCGGGGTACCCGGCGCAGAGGTACGCCGGGCCCTCCTGCTGGGCGGTTCGCTGCCCGCGGTCGCGGCGGCGGCCCTGTCCGCGGCGCGCGGCGCCCGCGGGCGGGCCGCGGATGACCGGGCCCGCCCGGATGAAGGCGTCGCTGAAGAGGTCCCCGCCGGCACGGCCGCCGGCGAGGCGAGCGCCGCGGCGGCCGGCGAGGCGAGCGCGGCGGCCGCCCTGGCCGCCCTCCGGGCCTTCCGGCTTCAGGTAGGACGGCCGTTGCGGCCGATGCTGGCCGCCTCCGCGCCGACTGTGGCGGCCGCGTTCGACCGGGTGTCTCCGGCCGCGGTCGAGTGGAAGATCGACGGAATCCGGATCCAAGTGCACCGGCAAGGCCGTGAGGTCAGGGTGTTTACCCGGACCCTGGACGACATCACTGCCCGGCTGCCCGAGATCACCGGCGCCGTGCTCGCCAGTCCCGCCGAGGCCCTGGTCCTGGACGGTGAGGCCATCGCGCTGGATCCGGCCGGCCGGGCGCGGCCGTTCCAGGTCACCGCCAGCCGGGCCGGCACCCAGGCGGCACCGGGCCAGCAGACCCCCGACGTCCCGCTGACTCCGTTCTTCTTCGACCTGCTGCACCTGGACGGGCGGGATCTCATCGACGAGCCCGCCAGCGTCCGGCAGGCGCTGATGGCCGAGGTCCTCCCGCCAGACCTCCGGGTCCCGCGCCTGCTGACCGGCGAGGTAGCGGACGCGGAGGCGTTCTTCGCGGACGCGGTGGCCCGCGGGCATGAAGGCGTGGTGGTGAAGTCGCTGGACGCCCCGTACGCGGCCGGCCGCCGGGGCAGCGAGTGGATCAAGGTTAAACCACGGCACACGCTGGACCTGGTGGTGCTGGCCGCCGAATGGGGTCATGGTCGCCGCCGCGGCTGGCTGTCCAACTTGCACCTGGGGGCCCGCGATCCGGCGGGCGGCTTCGTCATGCTCGGCAAGACGTTCAAGGGGCTGACCGACGAGATGCTCCGCTGGCAGACAGAACGGTTCCTCGATATCGCCGAGCCGCCTGGCCAGCCAGCGTCCCGGGGGTGACCTCACCGACGCCCGGGGCGTGCTGCGGGTCCGCCCGGAGATGGTGGTCGAGATCGCCTTCGACGGCGTCCAGGCCAGTCCCCGGTATCCGGGCGGGCTGGCGCTCCGCTTCGCCCGCGTCCTCCGGTACCGGCCAGACAAGCAGCCGGCCGAAGCTGACCCGATCGACGCGGTCCGGGCCATCTGGGAGGGACGGGTTTCGGACAGCTAAGACGCCAGGGTGCGATCGGGCGATCCCCGTGAGCGCCGGCCCCGGACCAGCTCAGAGTCCCAGGATCGCGGGCAGCCGCCGGGTCTCGATCGCGGTCAGCAGACGCTGGTAGTCCAGCTCGTTCTGCTTCGAGTAGGCCACCGCGAACTCCTCGATAGCCCGGTCGAAACGGTCGCTGGAACCGAGGTAACCGGCGATCATCGTGGCCCGGCCGGTCCGGGCGTGCGCCCGGGCCAGCGCCCAGCCGCACAGGCCGGCGTAGTAGGCGAGCTGCTGCGGGTCCATGGCGGGCACGTTCATCGCGCCCTTCATGTCCCGCAACTGCCGGGCGTAGTACTCCTTGGGCTCGGCGCCGTCCACCTGGAGCCCGCTGGTCCAGCCGAGGAACGGGTCCGCCGCGGCCTGCATCATCCGCTCACCGCGGACCACCCGCTCACCCTGGTGCTTGTACTCGCTAGGTCCGGCGAAGGGGGCCAGCACCGACTCCTGAGCCTCCTTGAGCTGCAGGAACATCGGTTCGTCCGACCGGTCGCCGAGCAGCAGGAACACGAACGCCTCGGTGCCGACCGAGCCGACCCCGACCACCTTGCGGGCGAAATCCCCGAAGTAGTACCGGCGCAGCACCTCGCGGCGGTCAGCCTGCAGTGTCTCCTGGTAGAGCTGGATCGCGCGGCGGAGCTCCTCGGCGATGCCGGTTTCCCGCTCGACTCCGAAGCGGACCACCACCGGCGGGACCGGCCTGATCCGGTACTGGCCGTCCACCAGGTGGCAGAGCTTCTCCAGGGCCTGCACGCTGGTGTGCCGGTAGGCCCGGTGGATGTCCTCGTTGCGTCGGCGGATCGCCCGAGGCGACTGGACCGCGTCGAAGAGCTGGGAGACCTGTTCCACGTCGATCCGGGAGTACCAGACGTCCAGGAACCGCATCTGGGCGAAGTTCTCCATCTCGGTGCGGTATATGTGCGCGCACCGGCGGACCGCGGTCGCGGATCGCGCGGATGCCGAATCCGTTCTCCCGGGCCGCGACCGCCACGCTGGCGGCGAGCCGCTTCACGTCCCAGTCGAACGAGGCGGGCAGTGTCTCGTCGAAGTCGTTCACGTCGAACACCAGCCGCCGGTCCGGCGCTGCGAACATGCCGAAGTTCAGCAGGTGCGCGTCTCCGCAGCACTGCACCCGGATGTCCGTGGTGGGCAGATGAGCCAGGTCCCAGGCCATCGGGCGCGGCCGCGCCGCGGAAGTAGGCGAACGGCGAGGCCGCCATCCGGCCGTGCCGGATCGGTACCAGATCCGGCACCCGGCTCTTGGCCTGCTCTTCGAGGATCGCGACGGGATCCGGCCGGTCCGGCGGCGGCGACCACTCCGCATGGCTGGACCTCGGCACGAACTTGCGCCGTTCCCGGCCCAGCTGCCGCCACTCTTCCGGCGTCAGTATCTCGTGGGCCTCGGACAGTACTCCCGGCGACATCTTGCTCATGCGTCCACCCCCCGGACGTTCCAGGCACCCCCCGGGCCCCTGCCGTCCTTGCAAGGCCCAGGGTACGTGGTGCCCTCCCGGCTACCCGTCCGTAGGGTGGCCTGGTGCCCCGTGACCGCCTGGCCGATCTGCCCTACGCCAGCGCCCTGACGCCACATCAAGGCGACCTGGCCGCCGACGAAGACTACGAGGGCGCCTACTTCGACAAGCTGGACTTCGACGCGCCGCGGGCCCCGGGCAGCACGTTCCTGGAGTGCGCCTTCACCCAGGTGACCGTGCAGGACGGGCGGCTGCGCCGGGCCCGGTTCCACGACGTGTGGCTGGACGGGGTGCGGCTGACCGCGACCGAGCTCGTCGAAAGCAGCTGGATCGACGCGACCGTCGTCGGCTCGGTGGCCGCCGGAGTGATCGCCCACGGGTCACTGCTACGCCAGGTCACCTTTCGCGGCTGCAAGCTGCACGGGGTGAATTTCCGGGGGGCTACCCTCACCGACGTCACGTTCCAGGACTGCGCGCTGCGCGAGGTCGACTTCGGCGGAGCCACCCTGCGGCGCTGCCAGTTCCCCGGCTCACAACTGCAGGAAACGGACTTCAGCCAGGTCACCCTGGACAAAGTGGACCTGCGCGGCGCCGAGCTTGGCATCATCATGACTCCGGGCGCGCTGAGCGGGGCGACGATCTCCACCGCCCAGCTGACCGCGCTGGCCCCGCTGCTCGCCGAGCACGCCGGGCTTACCGTGGCGTGACTTCCGCCGCCCTGGACCAGTCGTCGCCCGGGATCGGGGTGTTGATGATCTGCGGGATGTCAGGGCTTGCGGGCCTCGATCAGGGCACGCTGGGCGTGCGCCACGAACGGCCCCTCGGACTGGATCTCCTCATGCAGCAGCCGGAGCCGGTCCCGGTAGGCCGCAACGGTGAAGCCGGGCACCGTCCACAGCACCTTGCGCAAGAAGTACACGACCGCGCCGACGTCGTTGAAGACCGTCCGCAGCGCCTCCTCGCGCAGGTCGAGGACCACCAGCCCGGCCGCCTCGGCCTCCGTCCTGGCCCGGCTGGCGCCGCGGGCCTGGCTGACCGGCTGCGGGCCCATCATGAAGTCGGTCAGCTCCCGGTTCGAGCCCGCTCCGACCAGCTGGGCGAAGAAGATGCCTCCCGGACGGAGCACGCGGGCGACCTCCGGCCACACCAGCTCGACCGGATGCCTGCTCACGACCAGGTCGAAGGACTGTGCGGGAAACGGCAGCGGCGCGTCGTCCTCGACCTGGACCACCCTGCCGCCCAGCGGCGCGAGGTTCCGCCGGGCCAGTTCGGCGTTCGGCGGCCACGACTCGGTGGCGGCCAGGACAGGCGGCGGGTGCGTGATCCCGGCCAGCACCTCGCCGCCTCCGGTCTGGATGTCGAGCGCCGCGCCGGCGCGCGTCATCCGCTCGGCCATCATCCGGGCGTAGCCCCAGGACGGCCGTTCCTCGGTGGCCCGCCCCTCGAACCAGGAAAAGTCCCAGCCTTCCACCGGGACCGCCTCGGCCTCGGCCACCAGCCTGGCGAACTCCGGATCGTCACCCACGCCCAGCACGGTAGGCACCGGCCGGGCTGCGGTCCAAGGGGTTATCGTCTCCGGCGATCCGCCCCGGGCGACCTTTCCCGGATGACGTGCCCCGGGGAGGGCATTTTGCCCGGTTCTGGCGAACCGTATCCGGGAAAAGTGCGTCCGATCAATCGGGCTAGGCCAGCCGCGCCGGGAACCCGCCGGTGGCGATGGGCCCCCACCGCTCGATCGTGACCCGGATCAGCGACTTGCCCTGGCGCTGCATCGCCGCCCGGTACTCGTCCCAGTCGTCATGCTCGCCGGCGATGGACCGGAAGTAGTCCACCAGGGGCTCGACGGCTTCCGGCAGATCGAGGACCTCGGCGGTGCCGCTGAGCTGCACCCAGGCCCCGCCGAAGTCGTCCGACAGAACCAGCACATCGACCTTCGGGTGGCGGCGGGCGTTGTGGGTCTTGGCCCGCTCCGGGTAGGTCGCGATCACGACCCGGCCCTCGTCGTCCAGGCCTCCCGTGACCGGGGAAAGCTGGGCGGACCCGTCCCGTTTCGTGGTGACCAGCACGATGTGGTGCCGGCCGCGGACGAAGTCGAGCAGCTCCTCGCGCCCGACAATGTCGGCGGTGGCAATCTGGGGGCTCATGGCGTCCTCGGCATGACGCCCATCGTAAAGGGCGGCCCGCCGCATGCCATGCTGGCCCTCATGTCCCAGCCTGACCCCCGCCCGGCGCCCACCCGGACCCTGAGCACCGGCGACTTCCGGGTCCCGCGAGAAGACCGGTACTTCGAGGACTACCTGCCGGGCGCGGTCTACGAGTACGGCTACCTGACCGTCACCGAGGCGGAGATCCTCGAGTTCGCGCGGCGGTTCGACCCGCAACCCATCCACATCGATCCGCAGTTCGCCGCAGCCGGGCCGTTCGGCGGGCTGATCGCCAGCGGCTGGCACACGGCCAGCATGATGATGCGGCTGTTCGCCGACCATTACCTGTCCCGGGTGGCCAGCCTCGCCTCGCCCGGGATCGACGAGCTGCGCTGGCCCGCGCCAGTACGGCCCGGGGACCAGCTGCGGCTGCGGACCACGATCCTGGAGGCCCGCCTGTCCCGCTCCAAGCCCGACCGCGGGCTGGTGCGCACCCAGGGTGAGCTGCTCAACTCCGACGACCAGACCGTGCTGTCCCTGGTGGCCATGAACCTGCTAGGCCGCCGCGAGCCGGGCTCCTGCTGAGCAGGCGCCGCGAGCCGGGACGATCAGTTGCCATAATCACCCCATGACCGCGCGCACCCCCACGATCATCGCCACCAGCATCGGCTTCCAGGCCGCCGGACACGGCCCCCGCGACTTCCGGCTCGGGCCTGCCTACGGCCACGCCGCCTTCCTGGCCCGGGCGGGCGACAGCCCCCGGGTGTGCATCGTGGCGACGGCCGTGGGCGACGCGGCGGACTCGCTGACCGCGTTGTACTCCGCGTTCGGCCGGGCCGGGTGGCGCCCCAGCCACTTGGCCTTGTTCGCGGAGCCTAACGTCCCGGACATCACCGAGCACCTGCTGGCCCAGGACGTGGTCTGGGTGATGGGGGGCAGCGTGGCCAACCTGCTGGCCCTGTGGCGGTTGCACGGCGTGGACCGGGCCATGCGCGCCGCGTGGGACGCAGGCGTGGTGCTGATGGGCGTGTCCGCCGGATCGATCTGCTGGTTCGAGGGCGGCACCACGGACTCGTTCGGCCTGCCGCTGCAGCCGGTGACCAACGGCCTCGGCTTCCTGCCCTACTCCAACAGCCCGCACCACGACTCTGAGGAGCAGCGGCGGCCGACCATCTACCGGCTCATCGGCGACGGCACCCTCCCCGACGGCTACGCCTCCGACGACGGCACCGGGCTGGTCTTCGAGGGCACCGAGCTGGTGGACTGCGTCACCGAGGTGGAAGGCGCGCAGACCTGGCACATCACCCGCCGCCCCGACGGAACCGTCGAGGAAACCGCCCTGCCCACCCGCCTCCTCTCCTCCTGACCGCCCCAGGCCGGTCAGTAGCGGGTGTGCATGAGGGTCTGGACCTCGGAGAGGGTCTGCCCGGCCAGCGCACCGACCCGCTCGTTGCCGTCCGCCAGCACCTGGCGCAGATAACCCGGGTCGGCCACGACCTCACGCCGCCGGGCCCGGATCGGGCGCAGCCGCTCGTTCAGCGCCTCGGTGAGCAGCCGCTTCAGCGCGGCGG
Source organism: uncultured Actinomycetes bacterium (assembly GCA_963781085.1). Taxonomy (GTDB): domain Bacteria; phylum Actinomycetota; class Actinomycetes; order Streptosporangiales; family Streptosporangiaceae; genus RYN-230. The sequence goes on along the minus strand of CAWAES010000011.1, from coordinate 85,735 downwards.
CGCCACCACCGCCCAGCCCGGCGGCGACGTCCTCCGGGCTGGTCTCCAGGCACAGCGCGGCCAGCCGCACCAGGTTGGAGACGGCCGGCCGGGATTCCGGCTGGTAGGTGATGGTGCGCTGGTCATCGGTCCGGGCCGTGCGGATGAGCCGCGCCGTCTCGTCCTCGCTGGCGGCCAGCGCGATGGCATTGCCCCGGCTCTTGCTCATCTTCTGGCCGTCGGTCCCGAGCAGCAGCGGGACGTCGCTGAGCAGGGCATCCGGGGCGGTGAAGTACGGCCGGCCAGGACAGTAACGATCGTTGAAGCGGCGGGCGACGGTCCGGGTCAGTTCCACGTGAGGAAGCTGGTCCTGGCCGACCGGCACCAGGTTGGCGTGGCAGCACAGGATGTCGGCGGCCTGGTGGACGGGATAGGCGAACATCAGCGCGCTCATCGACGAGCCGCCGACCGCCGCGAACTCTTCCTTCACGGTGGGGTTCCGGCTCAGTTCCGCCACACTGACCAGGCTGAGGAACGGGATGAGCAGCTGGTTCAGCGGCTCAACCTGGCTGTGCGTGAAGATCGCGCTGCGTTGCGGGTCGATCCCGGCCGCGAGGTAGTCCGCGACCTGGCCGAGCACTGCGGCGGGCAGCGTTGGCGGAGCGTCCCGGTCGGTGAGCACCTGGTAGTCCGCGATGAGCACCATGACCTCGACGCCGAGATCCTGCAGCCGGACCCGGTTGAGCAGGGTCCCGAACAAGTGGCCGACGTGCAGCGGGCCGGTGGGGCGGTCGCCAGTGAGCACCCGGAACCGGCCCGGGTCGTCCCGGATGGCAGCGTTCGACGGCGACGCTGCGCCGTCGCGCCGCCTGGAGCGAGGATGTCTCCGGAACCGGGGCAGGCAGTGGACTGGCGGCCACGGCACTGGCGGGCGCCAGACCGCCCGGCCGGGCAGGAGCGGGGAGGGTAGGAGCGGGCACGGAGGCCTCCTCGGATCAGGCCTCCGGCCGCGACCAGCCGGTAGTACGAAACTGGCCCGCCAGAGGCGGGCCATCAGACACATGAGACAGCTGCCGCCTTACTGCGGCTGCCACCACCCCATGCGTCGCGTCATGCACCCATGGTACGCGGGAAGCCCCGGCGGGGGGAGGCCCGGGCCGCAGAGGGATACGGTGGCGGGGTGGCACGGGCGGTCATTGTCGGCGGGACTGGCGCTATCGGGCGGGCCGCCGCGCGGCGGCTGCTGGCCGCGGGCTGGTCTGTCGAGCTCACCGGGCGTGACCCGGCCCGGATGCCGCGCGACGTCACTGCGGCGGGCGGCCGGTTCATCGCCGCGGACACCCGCGACGCCGGACGGTTGCGGGCCGCGTTCGGCGACGGCGCCGACCTGCTCGTGGACTGCGTCTGTTTCACCGCGGAGGACGCGGCCGCGCTGCTGCCCCTGGCTCGTGACACGGCGTCGACCGTGCTGATCTCCAGCAAGGCCGTCTACGTGGACGGGGCCGGCCGCCACTCCAACTCCCCGGTCAACCCGGACTTCGGCGGCCGGGTCCGGGAAGACCAGCCCACTGTGGCCCCCGGATACGGGGACTACCGCAGCGCGGAAGGCTATCCGGCCGGCAAAGTCGCCGCTGAGCAGGTGCTGCTGGACAGTGGGGTCCCGGTCACCGTGCTGCGGCCGTCCAAGATCCACGGCCCGGGATCGCGGCAGCCCCGCGAGTGGGTGTTCGTCAAGCGCGTGCTCGACCGCCGCCCGGTGCTGTTCCTCGCCCACCGCGGGGCCGGTGTGGACCACCCCACAGCCGCCGCCAACATCGCCGCGCTCATCGAGCTGGCCGCGGCCCGGCCGGGACCGCGCGTCCTGAACGCCGCCGACCCGGACGCACCCAGCGCCCTGGAGATCTCCCGGGTCGTCGCCGGCCACCTCGGGCACACCTGGGACGAAGTCCTCCTGGACGACCAGCAGGCTGGGCCCGGTCAGCTAACCGGGCCTCAGCCAGCACCGGGCCAGCAGCACTGGGCCAGCCAGCACTGGGCCAGCCAGCACTGGGCCAGCCAGCACTGGGCCGTCATCCCTGGGACCGGCGGCACCCGTTCGTCCTCGACATGACCGCCGCCGCGCGGCTGGGATACACCCCGGCCGGTGACTACGCCGCGACCGTGACCGCCGCGGTGGACTGGCTCGTCGCCGCCGCGCAAGGCGGGGAGGACGCAGGCCTCGTCCCCGGTCCCGCAGACGAGTACTTCGCTCCGCTGCTCGACTACCGGGGCGAGGACAACTGGCTCGCGGCCCGCCGAGCGAGCGCCGGATGAGCGCCGGATGAGCGGGGTGCGGATGCTGGTGCCTGGCCCGTGGCTCGCGGATCCGCTGGCCCCGTATGAGCAGGTCACACGGACCCGGGCGGACGGCCGATGCTGGCTGATGGCGCATATGGTCGGCGGCCTGGACGGCTCGGCGGCGATCGGGGGCCGGGTCGGCGCCCTGTCTACCGCGCCGGACGCCGAACTGTTCCGGCTGATGCGGGGGCTCGCCGACGTGGTGCTGGTCGGGGCCGAGACGGTACGCGCGGAGGGCTACGGGGTGGTGCGGCTGCCGCCGGAGCGGGCCGCGGTGCGGGTAGCGGCCGGGCGGACGGCCACGCCGCCCCTCGCGGTCGTGAGCCGGTCGCTCGGCCTGGACTGGTCGGCCCGGGCGTTCGCCGACGCACCGCCGGAGGCCCGGACACTGGTGATCACCTGCGCGGCCGCGGACCCGGTACGGCTGGCGGAGGCCCGGCAGGTGGCGGACGTCATCGTGGCCGGCACCGACCGGGTCGATCCGGCGCTGGCCCTGCAGCAGCTGGGCCAGCGGGGATTGCGGGTCGTGCTGTGTGAAGGCGGCCCCACCTGGCTGGGCGAACTGGCCGGGGCCGGTCTCGTGGACGAGCTCTGCCTGACTCTTTCCCCGCTGATGGGCGGGGATCCGCTGCCCGTGTCCATCGCGCCCCCCGGCGCGCCGCTGGCCCACTTCTCCTTGCGGCACGTGCTGCGGGCGGGCGACACGCTGTTCCTCCGCTACGAACGAGGTCCCGATGTCCCCTGACACGTTCGCCGACATCATGTCGGGCCTGGACAACGCGCTGATCGTGGTCACCACGGCGGAGGGTCATGAACGGGCCGGGTGCCTGGTGGGTTTCCACGCGCAGTCCAGCATGGACCCCGGCCGCTACGCGGTGTGGCTGTCCAAGGCGAACTACACCTACCGGGTGGCGTTGCGGGCCACGCACCTGGGAGTCCACTTCCTGACCTCAGCCGACCTGCCGCTCGCCGAGCGGTTCGGGACCCTGACCGGGGACAAGACCGACAAGTTCGCGGGGTTGCGGGTGAGCCCGGGCGCGGGCGGGGTGCCAGTGCTGGAGGACGTCACGCACTGGGCGATCCTCCGGCGGATCGCGCTGCTCGACGAGGGCGGGGACCATGTCTGCGTGACCGGTGAGCCGGTGGCCGCCAGGAGCGGCGGGCCGTTCGAGCCGCTCCGGCTGTCCATGGCCGGGCACCTCGTGCCGGGGCACGGGCCCCGGGAACGTCCGGACCCGCCGACCGAGCGGGCCGCGCCCCAGTAAGCGGGCCCGGGCGGGTCACTCGCCGATGATGCGTTCCCAGAAGATCTCGTCGTGCCAGGCCCCGACGGTGAAGATGCGCTCGTGGGCGATGCCGATCGGCACGAACCCGTTCTTGCGCAGCACGTTCTGGGAGGCGATGTTGTCGATCTGGGTGGTCGCCTCGGCGCGGTGCAGGCCAAGCTCGCGGACCATCAACCCGATCACCAGGTCGACCGCGCGGGTGGCGTGGCCCTGCCCCTGGTGGGGGGTGGCGATCCAGTAGCCGATGGACGCCTTGCGCCAGGCCCGCTGGAGGATTTCCTGGACCGTTATCTGCCCGATGACCTGGTCGCCGTCCAGGACCACCGCGGGCCATGACTCGCCGGTGGCGTGCCGCAGCAGCAGCCGCTCGATGCGGCGGCGCTGCCCTTCGAGGGTGTAGTAGTCCGGGCTGCGAGGCGGATCCCAGCGGGCCGTGACCTCGCCGTCCCGCCGTTGGTGGGCGGTGATGGCCTCGGCGTCGTCGAGCGAGATGAGCCGGATGCGGGTGACCGGGCTACTCATGCCGTCCGACCTTACCGCCCGGCCCGCCGGGCAGGCCGGCCGCGAGCCAGGGTCAGGTCAGCGAGACCGATCGCCTCTCGTCGGGATCTTGCGGCGCGAGGCTGGCGGGCAGGTGCAGCGTCGTACCGCCGATCAGCGACGGGACTGATTCGCCCGGGTAGTAGCGCAGTTCGAGAACCCCGCCGTTGGGGACGGGGTACAGGCTGCTGAACCGGCGGAACTGGCGCATGTCCTCCGGGCCGGGGTCGGCCACGCCGGTCAGCAGGTGCCAGGCCACGGCGCGCATGAAGACGCCGTGAGTGAAGACCGCCACCGGGCCGGCCTGCTGCGCGCCGAGGTGGCCGAGGAAGCTGGTGACCCGCCCGAGCAGGCCGGCGAACGACTCCGCCCCGGGCTCGGCGTGCTGCGGATCGGCCAGCTCCCAGTACGCCCGGACCTCGGGCGCGCGCTCATGCGACGTGGTCGCGCGCCCGTCGAGGGTGCGGAGATAGGAGAACTCCTGGACCGGCCATTCCTCGCTGGCCGCCCCCGGGTACCGGGAGATGGTCGGCTGCGCCGTCTGCTGGGCCCGCAGGTACGGCGAGGAGACGATGAGCTGCGGCGGGTCCGCGAACACTTCGGCGATACGTTCCGCCTGCTGGTGCCCGAGCTCGGTCAGCGGGATCCCCTGCCAGTCAGCCGAGGGCAGCCCGGCGTTGGATTCGCTCTGCCCGTGCCGGATCAGCCACACCCGAACCACATCAGCCTCCTCATGCGTCACGGGCCCGCGCCGCACCCGGCGGTTACCCGGGCTGGACCCTTCGCACAAGTGTGACGTTTGACTGCCTATGACCGGAGCGGCAGGCTGGGACCCGCCTGGCCGGCTGGCGCGGCAGCTACCCGGTGCGGGAACCGGATAGGCCGTAGCCCAGGGGCCATCTGGGAGGAAGCAATGTCGTGGCGCGGCCGGGCGGCCCGCTGGTGCCGCAGCTACCGGCTCGACCTCGCCTGGGTAGCCTTCGTCGGGATCAACCTGGCCGCGATGCGGCTGCTGCCGGACTGGGGAACGGTGCCGTTCCTGGCCATCTGGGTAAGCCTGACCGCGATCTACGGGGTCCGGCTGTGGCGGCTGCAGCCCACCATCCTGACCTGGGCCGCGGTCACGCTGGCCACCGGGGGCATCATCGTCGTGCAGGTCCTCAAGGGCCAGCAAGACGCCGACTACCTGGCCGAAGTGCCGCTGATCGCGCTGATGTTCCTGGTGATGGTCTGGCATGGACGGCGGCGGATCACCGCGATGGCGCAGCAGCTGGCGGCGATGAAAGAGGTCCAGCGCGTCTCCCAGGAAAACCTGCGCCTGCTGAAGGAACAGCACCGCTTCTTGCAGGACGCGTCGCATGAGCTGGGCACGCCGATCACCGTGGCACTAGGCCATGCCGAGCTGATGGAACGCGCTGCTCGCGACACAGCGCTGGCCGAGGACGCCCGGGTCGTCGCCGGGGAACTGCGCCGGCTGGGCCGGATGGCCAGCCGGATCTTGCTGCTGGCTTCGGCCGGGAGTCCGGACTTCCTGCACCGCCAGCCGGTCACCGCCGAGTCGGTTCTGGGCGACGTGCTCGAACGCTGGGGCTACCTGCCCCGGCGGTGGCGGCTCGGGCCGGTCGCCGAGGTGACGGTGGCAGCCGACCGGGACCGCCTCGCCCTGGCGCTCGACGCACTGGTGGAGAACGCCATCGCGCACACGGGCAGCGGCGACGAGATCGAGGTCAGTGCCCGCCACGCGGACGGGCACGTGGTGCTGACGGTGGCGGACTCAGGATCCGGCATCGCCCCCGCCGACCTGGACCGGATCTTCCAGCGCTTCGCCCGGGCCACCCCGCAGCGCAGCACTGAGGCGGGCGGGTTCGGGCTCGGCCTGGCCCTCGTCCAGGCCGTCGCCACGGCCCACGGCGGCTCGGTCCAGGTCCGGAGCACGCCGGGACGTGGTGCGGCCTTCGAGATCATCCTGCCGCGGCCCGGCCCCCGCCGAACCGGTCATGACCTCGTCCGGGCCAGGGTCTGGGTCAGGACGTGACGGGTCTGGGCCGGATCGATGACGTCGTCGATCTCGAAGGCGCCCGCGGCGCTGAGCGCCTTGCCCTTCTCGTAGTACTCGGCGACCAGCCGCTCGTACCGCTCCTGGCGGGCGGCGGGATCGGCGATCGCGTCCAGTTCCTTGCGGAAACCCAGCCGGACCGCTCCCTCCAGCCCCATCCCGCCGAACTCCCCGGTCGGCCAGGCCACGCACAGCACCGGGGCCTTGAGGTCCCCGCCGGCCATGGCCATCGCGCCGAGGCCGTAAGCCTTGCGCAGGACCACGGCACACAGCGGGACGGTCAGCCGCGCACCGGCGACGAACATCGCGCCGAAGCGGCGCACGGTCGCGGTCTTCTCGGCCTCCGGCCCGACCATGAACCCGGGGGTGTCACACAGCGAGATGATCGCGAGCTGGTGGGCCTGGCACAGCCCGAGGAACCGGGTCGCCTTGTCGGCGGCGTCCGCGTCGATGGCGCCGCCCAGATGACGTGGGTTGTTCGCGATCACCCCGACCGGCCGGCCGTCCAGCCTGGCCAGTGCCGTGACGATGCCCACCCCGAACTCCGGGCGCAGCTCCAGGACCGAGTCCTGGTCGGCCAGGGTGTCGATGACGGGGCGGACGTCGTAGGCGCGGACCCGGTTCTCGGGTACCAGATGGCGCAGCACCCGCTGATCCGCGTGAGCAGCCCCGGCCCCGTCGGCGTCCCCAGCCGGGCCGGCCACGTAGCCCAGGTACGCGCGGGCCGCCGCGACCGCCGCGGCGTCGTCGGGGACGAGCACGTCGACCACGCCGTTGGGCACCTGCACCGACATCGGCCCCACGTCGCCCGGCGCGACCACGCCGAGGCCGCCGCCCTCGATCATCGCGGGGCCGCCCATGCCCAGGCTGCTGCCCTCGGTGGCGATGATGACGTCGCACGCCGCGGCCAGCGCGGCGTTGCCGGCGAAACAGTAGCCGGAGACGACGGCGACCAGCGGTACCTGCCCGCTCAGCGCGGCGAGCAGCCGGAACGTGGTCACGTCGAGCTGCGCGACCGCGGCGGTGTCGGTGTCACCCGGGCGGCCGCCCCCGCCCTCGGCGAAGATCACGACGGGCAGGCGCTCGCGGCGGGCCAGCTCGAAGAGACGGTCCGTCTTGCGGTGGTTCTGGATGCCCTGCGTACCGGCCAGGACGGTGTAGTCGTAGGACATCACCGCGACCGGCCGGCCGGCGACCGCCGCCGTACCCATCACCAGGCCGTCGGCCGGGGTCCGCTCGATCAGGTCGCCGAGTGATCGGCGCCGCCGCTGGGCGGCGATGGTGAGCGCCCCGTACTCCACGAAGCTGCCGTCGTCGACCAGGTCAGCGACATTCTCCCGGGCGGTGCGGCGGCCGCTGGCGTGCCGCCGCGCGGTCGCCTCCTGCCGGTAGGAGTCCGAGCCGACCTGGTGCCGCCGGATCGCCTCGTCCAGATCGGGGCGGATCTGGCCGAGGTCGACGGCGGCCGTCCCGGAGCCGCCTGGCTCGCCGTCGCCACCCGGTTCGATGGTGGCGAGCAGGGCTCCGGCCGCGACCGTCTCCCCGACCTGCACGGCCAGGCTGGTGATCACGCCGGCGCCGGGAGCCGCGACGACGTGCTCCATCTTCATGGCCTCCAGCACCAGAAGCTCCCGGCCCGCCGTGACCGCCTCGCCGGGCCGGGCCGCGATGGCGACGACCGTCCCGTGCAGCGGCGCGCGCACGGCGGCCCCGTCGCTGCCGCCGGCCCCGGCGGCCGGCAGTCCGTCCGGCCCGGCCGCGCCCGGGTCAGGGACCAGCAGGCCGAGATGCCGGTCGACCCAGGTCGTGTCCAGGTCCGGGTCGCCGAGATGGCCGGCGAGCGCCCGGAGCAGGCCCAGATTTTCCGCAACGCCCGCGAGGCCGAACTCCTCCAGGGCACTACGCAGCCGGTTCGCGGCCGCGCGAGGGCCGGTTCCGGTGACGATCACCTTGGCCAGCAGCGAGTCGTAGCGGGGACTGATGGCGTAGCCGGGGTAGCCGTGGGTGTCGACCCGGATCCCGGGGCCGGCCGGGGGCTGGAACCGGGTCAGCGTCCCGCTGGCCGGGAGCACGGTCCCGTCCGGCCGCATGGTCTCGGTGTTGACCCGGGCCTGGATGGCACAGCCCCGGGCCTGGGGTGGCCCGCCGGGGCCCGGACCGGCCAGGCCCAGGTCGGCGAGGGTCTCGCCGCCGGTGACGCGCAGCATGAGTTCGACCAGGTCGAGGCCGGTGACCTCCTCGGTCACCGGGTGCTCGACCTGGATCCGCGGATTCACTTCCAGGAACACGAACCGCTGGCCGGTGACGAGGAACTCGACCGTGGCCAGCCCGGTGCAGGCCGTCGAGGCGATGAGAGCCCGGGCCGCCTCGTGCAGCCGGGCGCGGAGGTCGTCCGCGAGCCGGGCCGGGGCGACCTCGATCAGTTTCTGCCGCCGCCGCTGCAGGCTGCAGTCGCGGTCGCCGAGCACGGCGACCGTGGCTGCCATCCCCGATGACCTGCACTTCCACGTGCCGGGCCTGGGTCAGCAGCTCCTCCACGTACACCGCGGGATCGCCGAAGGCCGCCTGCGCTTCGGAGGCGCTGCGCCGGATCGCCTCGTCCAGGCCGGCCGGGTCGAGTACCGGCCGCATGCCGCGGCCCCCGCCTCCGGCGACCGCCTTCACCATCACCGCGGCGCCGGGGCCGAGGCTGGCCAGGAACGCGCGCGCCTGCCCGGGATCGGCCGGGCCGTCCGTGGCCCGGGCCAGCGGGATCCCCAGGTCGGCGGCCCGGGCCCGCGCGGCGGTCTTGTCGCCGAACAGGTCGAGCACCTCCGGCGCAGGCCCGGCGAATCGGACGCCGGCCGCGGCGCAGGCCCGGGCGAGCGCGCTGTTCTCGGCCAGGAAGCCGTAGCCGGGATGCAGGGTGTCACACCCCGAGCCGGTGGCGGCCTCGACGATCGCGCCGACGTCGAGATAGGCGGCCGGCCCCGCACCAGGCAGGCGCACCGCAGCGCCCGCCCGGGCCACGTGAGCGCAGGCCGCGTCGTCCTCCGGGTAGACCGCGACGGTGTCGATGCCGAGCACGGCCGCGGTGGCCATGACGCGCACCGCGATCTCCGCCCGGTTCGCGACGAGCAGCTTCACCGTGCTCGTCCCCGTTCGGCGATCGGCGGGAGACCAGCCAAGCCTCGACCTCCTCCGGCTCCGGGCATCTGCGACGTACTTTACGCAGGCCCCGGGTCGCCGCGATCGCCTGGAAGCCAGGCGGGCCCGGCCGGCCCCCCGGGGAGATGGTGCGTGGCCAGCCGCGGGCCACCCCGGCGCCGGTCACCCGCGGCGGCGCGCAGGGCGGGGATGGTCTCGCTGGTGACGAGACCGTGCTCGCTGGTGAGCTCGTCGATGATGGGGAAGGCGGTGGCGATCCGCTCCGGGGTGTCGATCACGATGGTCACCACGGGCACATGGCGGCCCAGTTGCAGGACGCGGTCGCCGTGCGGCGGGTGGTCGCCGTGGAACCCCCAGATCCCGCGCAGGGTGGTGGCACCGCTGATCCCCGCGGAGCGCAGCCGCCGGACCATGGCGCGATGCACCGGCTGGCCGCCGTGCTGGGCCGCCTCGGAGCTGAAGATCATCAGCTTGTGCCACAGCGCCATGCCGTGCTCGTCGGCGGCCGGCAGCGGGGCGGGCGGGGCGAGCAGCCGCCCGTCACGCTTGCACACCTGGACCCGTTCGAGGGTGGCCAGCGGGCGGCGCAGCAGCGCGCCCAGCTCGGGCAGTACCTGCCCGATCCGGTCCCCGGACCCCACGGCGACCACCATCATCGGCACCTCGGCGTTGCGGCTGAAGAACCTGGCCCGCTCCCGCCGGCCGCGCGCCGTGCCGTCCACGCCGAGCAGTGCGGTAGCGCCGGCCACGCCCCGCCGGTGCAGCAGGTCACAGACCGCCACGAAGGCGGGCACCCGGTAGACCCGTTCCTGGCGGCCGAGATAGACGGTGAGCTTGCTCTCCCCGGACTGGTCCCCCGGGCTGGGGGTGACCCGGCCCGCGGTGAGCACAGGCCCGGTGAGCAGGCGCGCCCGTTCCAGGGTGACCAGCCCGGCCGGGTTCAGTTCGAGAGTCGGGCCCAGCACGGCCTCGATGCGCGGGCGGCTGTCCACCGCGATCGCGGTGAGCGGCAGGTCCTCGGAGAGGGTGAGTGAACGGTCGGTGCGCAGGTGATGCTTGAGCCCGAACCCCTCGGTGCCCCGGAGCAGGATGCTCACCGCGATCTCGTGGCTCCCGTACAAGTCGAGCAGCGCGTCGGCGACGAACCGGCCGCCGGCCCGGTGGCGTTCGCTGAAGTAGCTGGTCAGCTTGATGCAGTCCACACTCACAGGTGCGCCCCGATCAGCCGGCCCAGCGCGGCGGCGGCGACGCCGAGGACCAGGCTGACGATCACGTTCGCCGCCGCCTTGCCGTACTGGCGTTCCTCGGCGAGCCGGTCGGTCTCGAACATCCACGTCGAGAACGTGGTGTACGAGCCGACCGCCGCCGTGCCGGCGAGCAGCGCCTGGTCATGGCCGAGGGCCAGCCCGGTGAGCAGCCCGAGGATCACCGCGCCGGACACGTTGACGACGAGGGTGCCGAAGGGGAAGTCACGGCCAGCCGCCGACGCGACCAGCCCGTCGGCCACGAAGCGGGCCACCGACCCGGCGCCCCCGATGAGGATGACCCCGGCCCACAGGAACACGTTCACGGCCGCCTCCTCACCGCAGCACCCGGACCCGCCGGACCGCCGCGGTGGCCAGGTGGACCGCGGCGTAGCCGGCCGCCACGCTGGCCGCGGCGTAGCCCGCGGCCAGCCCCCAGGCGTGCGCGTCAAGCATCTTCAGGATCTCCACCTGCATGGTCGAGAACGTGGACAGGCCGCCGCACAGACCGGTGCCGAGCAACGGCCGCCGGTAGCTGGACAGCGGCAGCCGCTCCTGCAGGCGGGTGACGAAGTAGCCGAGCAGGAACGCGGCCACGACGTTGACCGCGAACGTGGGCCAGGGCCACGCGGTCGGCGGGTGCGGGAACGCCTCGGCCAGCGCGGCCCGCGCCAGCGTGCCCAGGGCGCCGCCGACGAAGATGGCGGCCAGCTCGCGGCGGTCGATCCGGGGCAGCCTGCGCGGCGCGGGACGCCCGGGCGGCGAGGCCCGGCCCGGGGGCGACGGCCAGGTCCGTGGCTGGTGCCTGGGTCCGGTCCGGGCCGGGCGGCCCGGACGGGCCGTGGTGAGGGTCAGGCAACGCGAAGGCCTCCGTGCGCAGCGGTCTGGGCAGAAGCCATCAGCCGGAGCGGTTCGGGAGGTCACGACCTCCGCGTCAGGGCATCATCTGACGATCACCAGCTTATCGGCCAGGCGGGCCGTCGTGCCGGGCGGCCAGCCGGGATCGCCGCTGGCCGCGAACCGGACCCAGGCGGAGTGCATGGTCTCGGCCACGGCCGCCGAGGGGTGCGCGCCGATCAGCAGGCGCCCGGGCTTAGGCGCTGACCTGGTCCACGGCGAGGGCGATGGCCTTGCTCTCCGCCGGGACCTGCACCCCGGCGACCAGGACGGTCGGGGTGGCGCTGACCCCATCGGCGGCGGCGCGCGCCGTCACGTACGGCGGCCAGTCCAGGTACGGCGCTTCGCCCAGGCAGCTGGCGAAAGCCTGGGCCGGCAGCCCGGCCTCGCCGCCGAGCGCGGCGAGTTCGGAGTCACTCAGCCCCGCACTGCCCTCGGGAGGCTGATTGACGAACAGCGCGTGGGTGTACTCCAGGAACCGGCCGGAGTCGGCGGCGCAGCCCGACGCCGCGGCGGCACGGGTCGAGTATCGCGTCGTCGAGGCCTGGTCGAGGAAGTTCATCGGGTGATAGGCGAGGCTGATCCGGTGCTCGGCCACCATGGTGGCCAGCGCCGGGCCCGAGGACAGCTCGAAACGCTGGCAGTACGGGCAGAGGAAGTCGATGAAGGCGTCCACCCGGACCGGGCCGTCCCCGAGGACGATCCCGTCTCCCTCGGGCGTGGCGCCGGCCGGCACGCGGCTCGGCATGGGCGGAATGCTCACGGGGCCCCCAGGCTTGATCGGCGTCGGGCGATCCTGCCAGCATCACACAGCCAGCCCCGGCCGCCCTAGCCGGGTTGACGGTTCGGCATCGCGAGGAAGACCCGCCAGCCGCCCCGGCCGGACAGGATCACCTGGTTCGAGGGCGACCGCCCGTGACTGTCACCGCCAGCTGAGGCGGCGCGCCGTCAGCACCCGTCGTACGCCGTCCAGTTCGAGGCACCTCCGGCCGCGATGGCGTTGTCGAAGATCTGGTCCTGGTAAGCAGGGCCGGCCACGCCGTACTCGCTGGCCGAGCCACCGTAGTTTTCCCAGGTGCCCAGCACGAACTGGTAAGCGCCGCCGCCGTTGCCTGGTCCCCAGGCGTAGCTGCCGCCCTCTTCGGCGTTGCGGATGCAGTCCCCGAGCGCGGAGTGAGCAGCGTCCCCGCTGCTGCCGGTCGAACTGGCCACCGGGCTCGGCGTCGGAGTCGGCTTGGCCGCGGCGGCCGCGGCCTGCTTGGCGGCCTGCTTCGCGGCTTCCTCGGCGGCCTGCTTCCGGGCGAGCCGGGCCGCGGCGAGCTTGGCCAGATAGTGGCGCCGGATGGTCCGGACCGTGTCACGGGCGGTCCGGGCGGCGACCTGATGGTGGACGTCGATCATCATGTCGTCGCTGGTCAGGCTCGACGCGGAGCTGGCCACTGAGATCTTGGTGTGAGCAGGGGACGTGGACGCGGCAGATCCGGCCGATCCGCCCGTCAAGAACACGAAAGCCGCAGCTACGCCTGCGAGCGTCGCTGCGGCCACTACCGGGACGCCGATCTTGACGGCGGGTTTCCGGGGGGTCTTGGGCCTGGAATGACGGGGTGCTGGGGGCATCCCACTCCTGTCCGCGAGCCTTCGCATTCACCTGGCGAGCTGGCGGCGGCTCAGCGAGCCGACGTCAGATGGCACAAGGAACACCTGTCTTGCCGGAACTTACGGGAAGCTGAACGCTAGACGCAGGAAAACGGCGGAATAGCGTCCTAAAAAGGGGACAACCCGGATAACGGTCGCCCGAAACCCAGTTTGGGCGCGTTAAGGACGTGCGCCAGAGACCCTTTCGGGGACCGCGGACACTCAGTCCCGTTGGGTGCCGCAACGGTCGCCCGGGGCCTGAGCAGCGGTTACGCCGCCCGCGCCGGACGCTGTTCCCCGGCGCAGCCCGGCTTGGCCTGCCTCCCGCAGGGTTGCGGCACCGTGGCCGTGAGGACACGTTAAGGCACCGTGGATACGGCAACCGAGAGTGGCTCGGACCCCGGACTACAGCCGGGACTGGCTGCACCCCGGGACCCAGCGGGACTTGCCGCACCCTGGGACCCAGCCGGGACTTGACTGATTAGACCAGTCTGTCTATTGTTGCTTTTTGAACAGACCTGTCTACTCAATCGACTTGAGGATTGATCATGACGACACGGGCGCAGACCCTCACGACGGACCCGCCCCGCACCGGCCAGCCGTCCTGGCGCCCAGGCCCGCCCGACCGGGCCTGCCCCGGCCGGGCGGTGGCAGCTGAGCGGGCGCCCGGTGTTGTACCTGCTGGCGTCGCTGATCGTGACGCTGCTGGCCGCGTCCGCCGCCCCCACGCCGCTGTACGCGATCTATCAGGCTCGCTGGGGCTTTACGCCGATCACCACCACGATCGTGTTCGGTGTGTACGCGGTGGCGGTGCTTGCCTCGCTGCTGACCCTGGGCAAGCTCTCCGACCACGTCGGACGGCGTCCGGTGCTGCTGGCGGCGATCACCGTGCAGGCCGCCGCGCTGCTGGTGTTCACCGTCGCCAGCGGGGTGCCCGAGCTGCTGATCGCCCGGATCGTGCAGGGCCTGGCCACCGGCGCGGCGCTCGGCGCGATCGGCGCGGGCCTGCTGGACGTGGACCGGGAGCGCGGCACGTTCGCTAACTCGGTCGCCCCGGGCATGGGCACCGGGTCCGGTGTGCTGCTGTCCGCCCTGGCGGTGCGCTACCTGCCCGCGCCCACCCACCTGATCTACCTGGCCCTGGTGGGCGTGTTCGTGCTCCAGGCCGCCGGCGTCGTGTTGATGCGCGAGACGGTGAGCCGGACCCCCGGGGCGCTGGCCTCGCTGCGGCCGGAGATCAGGCTGCCCCGGACGCTGCGCGGTCCCGTGCTGGTCGCCACCCCGGTGCTGTTCGCGGTCTGGGCGCAGGGCGGACTCTACGCCGCGCTCGGGCCGGCCCTGGTGTACTCCCTGACCGGGTCGCAGGACATCGTGCTGGGCGGGCTGAGCCTGTTCGTGCTCACCCTGACCGCCGTGATCTCCATCGTCGTGCTGCGGACCGCGGCCGCCCGGACCGTGATGCTCACCGGGATCCTCGCCCTGATCATCGGTGCGGCCGTCACCATGCTCGCCCTGGCCATGACGTCCACGCCCCTGTTCTTCCTGGGCACGGCGATCAGCGGGGTCGGCTTCGGCAGCGGTTTCCAGGGCGGCATCCGGACCGTCGTCCCGCTGGCCGCAGCCCACGAGCGCGCCGGGGTCCTGTCCCTGGTCTACATCGTGTCCTACCTCGGCCTGGGCCTGCCCGCCGTGGTCGCCGGGTTCGTCATCGTGCACGGCGCCGGGCTGACCGACACCGCGATCTACTACGGCGGCGCGGTCATCCTGCTCGCGGCGTTCGCGCTGCTCGGCCTGCTGCGCGTCCGCACCCCCGTCCCGGCCAGCCCGGTCGGCGTAAGCCCAGTCCCCGTAAGCCCCGTGAAGCCGATAGACTAGACAGAGTTGTCTAGAGGAGATGACCGACATGGCTGTGCAGAATGCGGCCAGACCGTCGGCGCGCGAGCGCCTGCTGGCCGCCGCCAACGAGCTGTTCTATGAAGAAGGCGTGCATACGGTCGGTATCGACCGTGTCATCGAGCAGGCCGGCGTAGCCAAGGGCTCGCTGTACAACACCTTCGGTAGCAAGGACGAACTGATCCATGCCTACCTGGAGGGCCGCCACGAGAGGATCGCCGAGCGGATCACCCGCGCCCTGGAGAGCTACGACACCCCGCGCGACCGGCTGCTGGGCGTGTTCGAGGCGCAGGGCCGGTCGCACGCCGAAACCGGCTACCGGGGCTGCGCGTTCGTCCGGGCCAGCGCGGAGTCGCATCCCGGTGACCGGATAGAGCAGGCCTACGGCGACTACCGCGCCTGGGTGCGCTCCCTGTTCACCCGCCTGGCCGCGGAGGCCGGGGCGCCCGACCCGGCGGCCCTGGCCCGCCAGCTGCACCTGCTCTACGACGGGACCGCGGTGTCGGCCCGGATGGACCACGATCCCGCCGCGTCCGCTGCGGCCGCGCGCCGCGGCCGGGGCGCTGCTCGACGCGGCCCTCGCCAGCGCCCCCGCCGGCGCCGCAGCGGCCACGGACTGACCGCCGGCCTTCCGCAGAGGTCACCAGCTCAGCCGGGCCGGGGTGGCTACTCCGGGAGCAAGGCCAGGCGCAGGTGACTCAGGCGGTCGGGGTCGGCGATGACCTCGATGGCGGTGATCCGGCGGGCCGGGCTGACGGTCAGCGCCAGGACGACCTGCAGCCGCCCGGCCGGGGCGAACACGATGCCCACGGACCCGTTCACCAGGGCCAGCCGGGACTGCCCGGCCCGGGCCGAGGACATCACCGCGCCCCGGGCGACGGTCTCGGCGCCGCGAAGCAGGGCCGGCAGGCCGGCCGGGAGCACCGCGGCGTCGGCGGTCAGCGTGACGTCGGAGTCCAGCAGCGCGACGAGCGCCGAGAGATCGCCGCCCCGCGAGGCCGCGAGGAACGCGGTGGCCACTTCCCGCTGGCGGGCCAGGTCGGCGGCCCGGTCCGGGCTGGGTGCCCCGCGCACCCGGCGCCGGGCCCGGCTGGCCAGCTGCCGCGTCGCCTCCGGCGAGCGCCCGAGCACCGCGGCCACCTCCGCGAACGGCATGGCGAACATGTCGTGCAGCACGAACGCGAGGCGCTCCGCCGGGGTCAGCGTGTCCAGCACGACCAGCAGGGCCAGGCCGACCGAGTCGGCGAGGACCGCCTCGTCTTCCGGGTCACCCGCCTGGCTGGCCAGGGACGGCCCGTCCGGTCCGGGCCACCGCGCCGGTCCCGGCCGCCGCCTCCGCCGCACCCGGCCACGCGCCACCGACTGGCTCCTCGTGCCGGTACCGGCGTGACCGGAGCATGTTCAGTGACACCCGCGCGACGACGGTCGTCAGCCAGCCGCCGAGATTCTCCACTTCGCCGGGATCCGCGCCGGTCAGCTTCAGCCAGGTGTCCTGAACCGCGTCGTCGGCGTCGCTCGACGAGCCGAGCAGCCGGTAGGCCACCGCGCGCAGGTGGTCCCGGTGCTCCTCGAAGGCGGTCGCCAGCCACTCACTGTCGGTCATCGGTCACGTTCCCTCGATACGGGTCTCACCAGACTGACACCTGGCACCCGGCGGATGTGACACACGCCTGTGGTTAGTTTTCAGGGGCTGGGTCGTAGCGGAGGTTCCTGCGGAAGCCTCCGGCTGGAGGCCCGGGGTTCATCTGCTGGCCGCCTGGGGGCTTAAGGATAGGGATTGATCGAGCCAGCTCGATTGACACTGGGCAGGCTAATTGACACTGCGCAGGCTGAATTGCCGTCAACTGGAGAGTCCAGCGAAGTGGTACAGATCTCCGCTCATTGTGACCACTCAACCGACGCGGAACCGATCACCTATCAGAGCTACTGCGACCTCCTCGCCAGCAGCGCGGAGTACGCCGAGTTCGATATCCGCAAGACGGCCGACAACGTCCTGGTCGTCTACCATGATGGGCACGCCGGGCGCGGCGGCCCACGGCTCGCGGAACTCGGGTACTCCGAACTCTGCGACCGGCTCGGCTATGCCGTCCCCCGGGTGGACGAGGTGATGGCTCTCCTGGCCGGCCGTCTGATCGGGCACCTGGACCTGAAAGAGACCGGCTACGAGGAGAGCGTCGTCGCGCTGGCTTCCTCGGTCCTGGGTCCGGGCAACTTTGTCGTCACCACCCTGGAAGACACGTCGGTCGCCACGATCAAGCGGGCCTTCCCGGGGGTCCGGACCGCCTTGTCGCTGGGACGCAGTCTGCGGGGAGTGCCGCGCCGTCAGTGGGCGGCCGTCCGGCACAGCGAATTGTTTCCGCTGCCCCGGATCCGGGCGTGCGGTGCTGACTGGGTGGCGGTGAACTACCGGATCGCCCGGCTGGGCGTGGCCGGGGCGTGCCACCGCAGCGGCGTCGGCATCATGGTGTGGACCGTTGACCAGGACCCGCTGATCGACCAGTTCCTCCGGGACCAGCGCGTCGATGTCCTGGTCACCAACCGGCCGGACCACGCGGCCCGCCGCCGGGCCGAGCTGGGGCGCAGCGCCAGCCCGGCTGGGTCTGACACCCCGGCCGGGCTTCGCAGCTAGGCCGGGTGCCAGTCGCGGGCCAGCAGGCCGAGGACGACCTCGTCCGCGAATTGCCCGTCGACCCAGGCCGACTGGCGCAGGGTGCCTTCCGGCACGAACCCGGCCTGGGTGGCCGTCGCGATCATCGCGGCGTTGCTGGCCAGAGTCTCGACCTGCAGCCGCTGCAGCCCGAGGATGGCGAAGGCGTAGCGGCAGAGCACCCGGACCGTGTCGGTGCCCAGCCCGCAGCCGCGGAACGCCGGCCGCAGCGAGATCCCGACATGGGCCGAGCGGTTGTGCAGGTCGATGGCCCACAGCATCGCCTGACCGGCCAGGTCGCCAGTGGCCAGTTGCACGACCGAGAAGACGGCGCTGTCGCGCGAGCCTGCCGCGCGGACCGGGGACTCGGCGCTGGCCGGGATCGGCCGCCAGGGCCGCGAATCAGCCCGGACCCAGGTCGCCACGTCGTCGTGCAGTTCCGCATGCAGGACCGGGACATCGTTATCGTCCTGGGCCCGCAGCCCGGCCACTTCCCCGCGCAGCATGCGACGTTCCTACCCGAACCGGCCCGGGAGCGGCAACCCCACTCCCGGGACCGGCGGGTCAGGGCGGTCAGGAGCCACAGCCGCCGTCGGTGGCGGCGATCGTGACCCGGACCGGCTGACTACCTGACGAGGCACGTACGTCCAGCGGGATACAGCCCCGCAGATCGGTGACGAAGCCTTCCCAGAACATGGTCAGCCCGGGCGCGTACCTCGCCGGGATATGGTGACCGACCTGGGCGGCCGGGCAGCCGGCCAGGGTGAGACCCGGGGCGCCCTCGGACAGGGTGTACGGGTCCAGTTGGTGTTGGAGACAGCCAGGAACCGGAACCGCCCGCCGAGTGAGGGAGCCGCCGTGACCACGGCCGTGTGGCCGTTGCGGACCGCGATGACCATGGCGGAGGCACGTGTCTTCCCGACGGTCAGCCGGTGGCTGGGCAAGGGCGTGGCCGGGCGGGCGTAAATGAACCAGACCGGGCCAGCGTGCACGCTCTGGGCTTTCCAGTTGGAGCCCAGCGTCCCGCCGTTGCGGACTGGCAGTCCCGGAGCACGGTGTCCGGCGCGCCGGTCGCCGTGCTGGACGGTCACAGCCGCCGGGCCGGTAGCGACCGGGCCGCTGCCACCGGGGCCCCGGCCCGCCGGGCCGGCCGCGAGTATCCCGCGCGTGACTACTGTTCCCGCGATCCCGACGGCCGCCACCGCGACGCAGGCCGTGGCGACCCGCCGGACATGGCGCCGGTGCCGTCGGTGGATGCCGTCCAGCAATCCCGGCCGGGGCCGGCCCGGCGGCTGCCGCCATGGCCGCGCGCAGCCGGCGCTCAAAGTCCGTCATGGCGCACCGCCGCCTTCCCGGGCACCGCTGTACCGGGCGCCCGCGTCGCCAGTGATCTCACGCAACCGGGCCAGCCCCCGCGCGGCCTGGCTCTTGACCGTGCCGACGCTGCAGCCGAGCATCAGCGCCGTCTGGGCCTCGGAGAGGTCCTCGAAGTACCGCAGCACCAGCACGGCCCGCTGCCTGGGAGGAAGGGCCGCGAGGCCGCGCAGCAGCAGGTCCCGGTCCGCGACGGCGGCCGCCGTGTCCGCGGCGCCCGGGTCGGCCCCGCTGGCGGTCAGCGGGATCTCCGGGTGGCGCCGGAGGCGGCGCCACCGGTCGATGGACGCGTTGACCAGGATCTGGCGCACGTAACGCTCGGGGTCGGCCCGGCGGGAGATCCGTCCCCAGCGCCGGTAGGCGCGCTCGTACGCCCCCTGCAGCAGATCCTCGGCCTCGGCGCGCTGCCCGCCGGTCAGCAGCCTCGCCATGGTGAACAGGCGCGCTGACGAACCCGCGACGAAGTCGTCGAAGGATGAGTCATCCACGCCGATGACGTCAGGCGGCCCGTCCTCGCTCATTACCGGCCACGCATCACTTCCCACATAGTTATTGCACGACGCAGCGGCTCAGAAAGTTGGCTGCCCCGGACCCCGCGTCTCGGCGTCGGGAACAGTTTCTGGCCAACCCCCTGCTGATCCGAGTGTGGATCAGCGCGGCATACGCTCGGTAGTGATGAGTCTCGAAACGCCGTCGCTGACGGCCGCGGTGTCCAGGGCTGGCGCGCAGCGACCCGCACGGGCCCGGCATCACCCGCGCGCGGGACGGGGACGGCTTCCGCTTTGACGACCCGTCCGGCGCAGCAGGTCACGGACGAGCAGACGCTGCAGCGCATCCGCGCGCTGAGGATCCCGCCGGCCTGGGAGAACGTCTGGATCTCAGCCGATCCGCTCGGGCACATCCAGGCCACCGGCGTAGACAGCAAGGGCCGGACCCAGTACCTCTACCACCAGGTGTGGCGAGAGCAGCGTGACGCCCAGAAGTTCAGCCACATGCTCCGGTTCGCCAGCGCGCTGCCCGGGCTCCGGACGGCGACCGGCCACGACCTGAGACGCCGCCCCCTGGACCGGGACCGGGTCAGCGCCGGCGTGGTCCGGCTGATCGACCTCGGCCTGTTCCGCATCGGCGGGGAGAAGTACGCCGAACTCGACCACCACTACGGCGCCACCACCCTGGAGAAGCGGCACGTGCGGGTGACGCGCGACGGCGTGCTGTTCGACTACGTCGCCAAGGCCGGCAAGCAGCGGACGATCATGGTCAAGGACAGGCTCGTGCTGCCCACCGTCCGGGCCCTGATGCAGTGCGACAGCGGCGACGAGGCCCTGTTCTGCTACGAGCACGACGACGGCTGGCACCGGCTGCACTCCCGGGACGTGGGCAACTACCTCGCCGCCCGGGCCGGAGGGCACTACACGGCCAAGGAGTTCCGCACCTGGAACGCCACCGTCCTGATGGCCGTCGTGCTGGCGAACGCGGGACCCGCGGTGACCCCGCGGAGCCGTCAGCGCGTCGTCACCGCCAGCGTCAAGGAGGTGGCCCGCTGGCTCGGGGACACCCCGGCGGTCGCCCGGGCCTCCTACATCGATCCCCGGCTGATCAGCCGCTACGAGTCCGAGGGAGGGCTGCCCGGGATCCCCGCGCTGCCCGCCGAACTTCCGGTTCCCGCCGAGACCGAGGCCGCGGTCGCCGCGCTGCTGGCCGAGTCCGGCCCGGGCGGCGAGCCGGCCCTGGAGTTCCTGGCCGCCGATCACTGATCCGCCCACCTGCGCAGTCTTCACCTGATGTGCACAACCTCGCATCTGGCCTGCACCCGCGCCTGATCATCTGGGCTGACAGCTACGGGGGGAGCAGTCATGCGGCAGACAATCAACGGTGGTCTCCGGGAACTTGGCTCGGACGTCGTCGCGGCGATCGGCTTCGCGAGCGAGCGAGGGCTTGAGGTCTCGGTGCGCGGCGGTGCGCATAACATCGCGGGCACAGCCGTCTGCGAGGGCGGGCTGATGGTCGACCTGCGTGAGATGAACGGGGTCGTGGTCGACCCAGCCTGGCCGCTGGGCCCGGGCCGGCGGAGGTGCCCTGCTGGCTGACCTGGACCTGGCCACCCAGGCGCACGGGCTCGCCGTGCCTGCCGGACTGGTCAGCCATACCGGCATCGGGGGCCCGACGCTCGGCGGCGGCATGGGCCTGGCTGACCCGCAAGTTCGGGCTGACCATCGACAACCTGGTCTCCGCCGAGGTGATCACCGCCGACGGCCGTCTGTTGCGGGCGCCGGGGACGAGAATCCCGACCTGTTCTGGCGGTCCGTGGGGGCGGGGGCAACTTCGGCGTCGTCACCTCCTTCGAGCTCGGCCTGCGTGAGGTCCACCCCATGGTGCAGTTCGCGCTGATGTTCTGGAGCCTCGACCAGGGCCAGGAGGCCATGCAAGTGACCCGCGAGATCGTCGCGGCCCTGCCGCCGGACCTCAACGCCGTGTTCGCGGGGTGAACGCGCCACCGGCGCCGTTCGTCCCGCAGCAGTATCACTTCACCCCCGGGTACGCCCTGCTGCTGACCGGATTCGGATCCGCCGCGGAGCACGCCGAACTAGCCGCCAGATCCGGCGGCGTGTCCCGCCCCTGTTCGACCTGGAAACCCCCATGTCCTATGTCGAACTGCAGAAGCTGCTCGACGAGGCCAACGACTGGGGCCTCCACGCGTACCACAAGGGCGCCTACGTCGCGGACCTGTCCGATCCCGTCATCGACATAGTCACCGAGCACGTGCTGGCCAAGCGGTCAGCGATGTCAGCCCTGATGCTCTACCGGCTCGACGGCGCGTACAGCCAGGTCGGGGAGGACGAGACCGCCTTCAGCGGTGGCCGTTCACCGCGATACGCCGCCTTCATCATCGGCCTGGCCCCGAACGCCGGTCTGCTGGCCACCGAGCGCCGCTGGGCCCGCGGCTTCTGGGAGGCCCTGAACACGCAGGCCATCGACGGCGGGGGCGGCTATATCAACGGAAGCTCCGAATACTCCGGCAGCGGGGTGCGCAGAAGCTACGGCCCGGCCAGGTACGAGCGACTGACCCGGATCAAGGCGGAATACGACCCGGGCAACATGTTCCACCTCAACGCGAACATCGTCCCGGCCAACCGGCTAACCGGACGCCACACGCCGCCGGCTCCGCGAGGGCCAGCTTCCTGCCGGGCCGGCTTTCACCGGGTCAGCGCCGGGGTAAGTAGGATGCCGGCGGACAAGGTCGGCCTTCGGCAGGCCACCCGTCCGGCCGTCCAGGGAGCATGGGAGCTGACATGCCGTGGTTTCCGGACTTCACCAGTGCCGTGGAGCTGGCGCGCAGGCAAACCCAGGCGGCGGGCGCGCCGACCCGGTCGCGCAGTACTTCGCCGCGCTCAACGAAGGCGACACGCACGTCCTGGAGACGGTGTGGCCCGGCGAGGTGGTGATCCACGACCCCCGCGCCGGCGAGATCCGCGGCCACAAGCAGCTGCGCGAGTTCGTCAGCTGCAACAAGTCTTTGTTCGCCGAGCGGCACGCCCGGACCGAGACCCTGGCCTCCACCGTGGTCGGCGGGCGGGCCGTGGTGGAACTGGTAGCGCACCTGATCTACGACGGGCGGGAAGTGGCCTGGCCCATCGCGGTCGTCGCCGAGTCTCCCGACGACTCGTCGGTGGTGTTCCGCACCTACTGCAGCCAGTGGCCGGTGGACGGGCGGCGCCACCTCAGGCCGCCCATACTCAAGCCCGGGGCGGCGCACCCCGGCGGCGTCGTCGGCCGCTACCAGGCCGCCCTGGACGCGGGTGACGCCGACGCGGTCGTGGGCACCTTCGAGCCGGATGGGTACTACCGCGAGCCCATCGGCCCGCACAACGCCCACCGCGGCGGCCCCGAGCTCCGCTCGTTCTTCACCACGTGCTTCAGCGCGGGCGGCGGTATCGGGCTGGAGAACTGCGCCGTGACCGACGACGGCGTGCGCTGCGCCCTGGAGTACAACTGCGTCCGCTGGGGCAGCCATGACATCCCGCCCCAGGCCGGAATCGGCGTCTTCGAACGCGGCCCGGACGGCCTGCTGGCGGCGGCCCGCGTCTACGACGACGTGGAAGCACCCATAGGTCCGTCCTGAGACGCGCTCGGGCTGACGCTCACTGGGTCAATGGCCGGCGATCTGGCCGCCGTCGATGTGCAGGATCTCCCCGGTAATGAACGGCGATGACTCCAGGAACCAGATCCCGTTCACGATGTCGCTGACCTGGCCCACGTGCCCGAGGGGAGGAAGCTGGGGGCCCAGCGCCGCGTAGCTTTCCGGGGGATGCATCGGCGTCTGGATGATGCCGGGCGAGACGGCGTTGACCCGGATGCCCCGCGAGGCGTACTCGATGGCCAGCGATCTGGTGGCCGCGGCCAGCCCGCCCTTGGTCAGCGCAGTCAGCAGGGAGGGCGCACTGGAGCTGGCGTTATCGACGAGGGTGGTGGTGATGTTGACCACGTGGCCGCCGCCCTGGTTCAGCATCTCGGCCACGGCCCGCTGGGTGAGCCAGAAGAATCCCGTCAGGTTCACGCCCACCACCAGCGCGTAGTCCTCCGCCGTGTAGTCGGTGAACGGCTTGGAGACGTACACGCCGGCGTTGTTGACCAGGGTGTCGACGCGGCCGAAGCGGTCCAGCGCCCGGCTGATGATCCGGTCGGTGGTGGCCGGGTCGGACACGTCCCCGTCCACGGTGAGCACGTCCGGATCCGCGCTGGGCTTGATCGTCCGGGAGGTGGCCACGACCGCCCAGCCCTGCTGCCGGTACGCGGCGACCAGGCCGGCCCCGATGCCCTGGGAACCCCCGGTGATGATGGCGACCTTCTGGTCCTGCTGGCTCATGCCCTGTTCCCTTTCCCGACGGCCCGCGCTGCCCGGGTGGATGGCCGCTCCAGTATCCCCCGGGCAGCAGGAGTGTTCACCTGCCCCTTCCGGACTTCGGCGGCGAGCCGTCTGCCGACGCGACCGGGGTGTTCCGCTCCGCCGCCGCGCCGCACACCGAAAATCTTTTCCCCGTGCCCGACCGCCTGTGTTCGCGGAGAATTATGCGACTTTCTGCCGATCGGGAGAATTGCGGGGTGATGTGCTTTGGAAATGCCTGGGGTAAGGTCGCCGCTCCAGGCCAAACCCGGCCTGGCACGCGATTTCCGGGGGGAACCATGCCGACTGTTGTCGCCCACCACAACGTGAAAGACAAGGACCACTGGCTGGCTTCGCCCAGGCGTGAAGAGTTCTTCGGGCCGCTGGGGGTGACCAACATCCGGACGTTCGTGGATCCGCAGAACCCGAGCCAGGTGGCGCTGCTCATGGACGTGGCCGACATGGATGCCGTGATGGCCGCGATGCAGACCAAAGCAGCGTCCGAAGCGATGGCGGATGATGGCGTGCTGACCGACACCCTGGTCATTCTGGTCGAGGAGTAGCGTTTACGGCCGCTCGACGGGAGTACCAGGCATCCGGCCCCACTCGGCCCATGATCCGTCGTAGACACGGACGTTCTCATGGCCGAGCAGGTAGCGGAGGACAAACCACGCGGTGCTGGCGCGGCCGCCGATCGTGCAGTAGGTAATCAGCTCGCCTGGCCGCTGGGGGTCGGCCGCATCGGCGGCGGCGAAGACGCTGTGGGGTTCAGCGGTCAGAGCCGATCGTGAGCACGTGCCAGAACGGCGGCGTGGCCAGCAGGGCGATCGTGAGCACCACCAGAATCTTGAGCGCGTGCTGGCTGCCGGTGACCATCCCGGCCAGGCCGGCCAGCACCGCCAGGGTGCCGAGCACGGTGACGATCCGCCGGAAGACCACGCCCGCGCGTGGCTGAGCTGTCTGATACAGGTCGCGGGCCGCCAGGACGGTGCAGCCGATGCCGCAGACCAGCACCACGGCGGACGCGGCCGACGCGCTGGACAGCAGCACCAGGCTCGTCCCGCTCAGGTACGCCGCGTACGCGAGAACGACCACCACGAAGGCGCCGCCCGACAGCGCGTCCCGCCAGGTCGTCCCCACTGGCAGCACCCCTCAGATCTCCGCTGGATGTGCTGCGTCAAGTGTGCGCTCCGTAGTTTCTGGCGCCTTGACGGGGCCCGGGGTTCTACCCGTTCTGCCGGAAGAACCACTGCTGGGCCTGATGGCCCACGCCCTGGTCGAGACCGCTCGTGCACGACCAGTTGCTCCGGAAGCGGGTCGGGTCGTTCAGGTTCGTGGTCTGGATGAGCTGGCCTTGGACGAGCAGGGTCATGATGAGACCGAACCGGCGGGCCCGCAGGTAGTTGAGGAACCGGGGCGCAGAGACCGGCGCGTTGTCCCAGCAGGCCCACGGTGCGTGGCTTCGGGCGTAGTCAGCCCACTCACCTTCGACGACCGGGGCGCGCCCGCTGCGGGCGATGTACCCGAACACCGCGTCCCACGTACGGGGCTGGTGCACCCCCGGAGGGCGATGCTCGCTGTACTCCAGGGGCCCGTCGCCGGTGATGTGGTATCGCCACGCCTCGCTCAGGGTGGCACCCGCGCCGATCCCCTCGATCCAGAACAGGTTCGGCGCCCGGGCGCGGACGTAGTCGGCCAGGGCCTGCATCCCGAGGTAGTGGCGACCGTGGCATACGCCACCGTTACGCCAGAACGCCCAGCCGCACGCCGAAAACTGCTCCGGCTCGTTATAGATGTCGAAAATGACCCTGGGATCCCCGCCGAAGTGAGCGGCGAGGGAACTCCAGAAGGCCTCGCTCCGACGCGTCGGCATCGACTCCGCGAGCTTGGCGGCGTCCAGTTGCCACTGGAGGTTCAGCACCACGATCAGGCCGCGGTTTTCCGCGAAGCGCACTTCGCGGGTGACCGCCTTCAGGAACTTCTGGCTGACGTGACCGGCGGGGCTGACGAGATTTCCCTGGCGGACCTGAAACCGGACCGTGTTCGCGCACCAATCGTCCGCGGCAGCGGTGATGTCCGCCTTGTCCTGGGCCATCAGAGCCGCGTAGTCGGTGTGGGCCAGCCCGGTGATGTTGATCCCGTAGGGGATGTATCGCCCGGTGGAGCCGGTGACCACCGTCCCCCGCACGCGAAACGGCCCCTTCTCGTGATGGCAGGTCGCCGCGGCCCTGGCGCTCGCCTGGGTCCGGGCGCTGGCCAGCGTCCAGGCTCGCGTCGTGGACGTGCCACCGGCGCCAGCGGCAAGAGCCGCCACCAGGCCAATGGCCAGCGGCAGGATCAGCGCCAGCCGCCCGAGACCAGCCGCCAGCGGAGGGCGTCTCGCCGTCATCACGCCCCCCGTCAGTAACGGCAGTCCGTAGCCGCCTGCACACACCAGGGGCCATATAAAGGCACACACGCCTCTATCTACGCAATACCCCCTGACGCCTCGCGTAGCCGAACGCCCGCCCGCGAACGCTCCGCGAACGCTAGCGGTCCTAACTTCGGGCTGTCCTGACCGTCAGGACGGCAAATCTGAAGGGGACCCACATGACTGCCACATCGGCCGACCTGGCCACCGAGGCTTACGAGCAGCTGGCCGGTGCTCTGCGCGGCGACCTGATCGGGCCGGCGGACTCCCGGTATGACGAGGCACGCAGCGTCTACAACGGCATGATCGACAAACGGCCGGCGGCCATCGCGCGCTGCCGGGACGCCGCCGACGTCGTCGCCTGCGTCCGCTTCGCCCGCGAGCACGCCGTCGAGATCGCCGTCCGGGGCGGCGGCCACAGCGCGGCGGGGCTCGGAGTGGGGGACGACGTCCTGGTCATCGACCTGTCCCTGCTGCGCAGCACCACGGTCAGCCCCGAAGACCACACCGTCCGCGCCGACGCCGGCTGCACCTGGGGAGACGTCGACCACGCGACGGTGGCGTTCGGCATGGCCACCCCGTCCGGCTTCCTCGCCTCCACTGGGGTCGCCGGCCTGACACTCGGCGGCGGCATCGGCTACCTGTCCCGGCGCTTCGGCCTCACCGTGGACAACCTGCTGGCCGCCGACGTGGTGCTCGCCGACGGCACGTTCGTCACGGCCAGCGAGACTGAGCACCCTGACCTGTTCTGGGCGCTGCGCGGCGGGGGCGGCAACTTCGGCGTGGTCACGTCGTTCACGTTCCGCTGCCACGACATCGGCGACAACGGCACGATCATCGGCGGCCCCGTGCTGTACGACCTGGCTGACACCGCCGAGGTGATGCGCTGGTACCGCGAGCTGATCCCCTCGCTGCCGGAGGAGCTCAGCGGCTGGATCGCCCTGCTCACCATCCCTCCGGCACCGCCCTTCCCCGAGGCCCTGTGGGGCCGGAAGGCGTGCGGCATCGTCTGGTGCTACACCGGAGCGCACGACGAGGCCGGCGAGGTGCTCGCGCCAGTCACGAGCTTCGGCTCACCGCTCCTGGTCGGCCTGCAGCCCATGCCGTTCAGCGCCCTGCAGAGCGCGTTCGACCCGCTCTACCCGGCCGGGCTGCAGTGGTACTGGCGGGCGGACTTCTTCAACGAGATCTCCGACGCCGCGATCGAGGTGCACCGCAAGTACGGCGCGACGCTGCCGACCGGCCACTCCACCATGCACATGTACCCCATCGACGGTGCGGCCAGCCGGGTGGCTGAGAACGCGACAGCCTTCGCCTACCGGGACGGTGGCTGGGCGGGCGTGATCGTCGGCGTCGACCCGGACCCCGCGAACGCCGGCCTCATCTCGCAGTGGGCCCGCGACTACTGGGAGGAACTGCACCCCACCTCGGCCGGCGGCGCCTACGTCAACTTCCTGATGGACGAGGGGCAGGACCGGGTCAAGGCGTCCTACCGGGGGAACTACGCCCGGCTCACCCAGGTCAAGGAGCGGTACGACCCGGACAACACCTTCCACCTCAACCAGAACATCCAGCCCGCCAGCGGGTCCGGCGCGTAGCGGCCGCCGACGGGACGGGCGTGACGCCTTCAGATCAGCATCTGATGACAGTTGCTGCCATCAAGTACGATCTGGGGCATGGGTCGATGGGAGCCGAACGCGCGCGGCCGGCTGGAGCAGGCAGCCATGGAGCTCTACGTCGAGCGCGGGTTCGAGCAGACCACGGTGGCGGAGATCGCCAAGCGGGCCGGGCTCACGGAGCGGACGTTCTTCCGGCACTTCGCGGACAAACGCGAGGTTCTGTTCTGGGGGGCGGCCACCTTGCAGGAACGCCTGGTCAGTGCCGTCGCCAGCGCTCCTGACTCCGCAGCTCCGATCGACGCGATCGCCGGCGCCATCGAGGTGGCCGGCGTCCTCCTCCAGGAACGCCGCGAAGCCGCCCGCCAACGTCAGACCATCATTGCCGCGAACACCGAACTCCAGGAGCGCGAGCTGATCAAGCTCGCCTCACTCGCCTCGGCGCTCGCGGGCGCGCTGCGCCGCCGGGGGGTCAGTGAGCCGGCCGCGAGCCTGACCGCGGAGGCGGGGATCGCGGTCTTCAAGATCGCGTTCGGGCTCTGGGTCGACGGGGCCAGCGGGCCGGACCTGCCGCGGCTCATCCAGGAGTCGCTGGACGAGCTGAAAGCCGTGACCGCGGGCAAGTAACCGCCAGCGCGCCCGCTGGGTCCCGCGAGTCCCTGGGCCCGGCCGCGCCGGTCAGGCTAGGTTGATCCCCACGCGGCGCGGATCCGCCTGGCCTGGCCAGGGCGGACTCGACGCTGGCCAGGCTGCCTAGAGGCCACACCGGGGGGCGAGCTGTCTTGAAGAGGTCGTGGGTCGTCATCGGCTTGGCTGCCCTGCTGGGTCTTTCAGCCTGCACGTCTGCCTATCACCCCGCCAGCGACACCGGGACGACGCCGGGCGCGTCATCGCCGTCCGCCGTGGCGCGGCCGGCCAGCCCCCGGGCCAGCAGCAGCGCAGCAGGCCAGGCGCGCGCGAGGCGGAGCGCTACCACGGCAAACGCGTCGGTGACCATCGCAGCCGTCGGCGACACGATGCTCGGGAACACGCCCGACCTCCCCCCGGACCCGGAGGCCTACTTCGACCGGGTCGAGCCGATCCTGGGTGCTGGCGCCCAGATCGTCTTCGCCAACCTCGAAGGCACGCTCACCACGGCGACGGTCAGCAAATGCGGTCCCGTGAAGCGCCCGGACCCGGACTGTTTCGCCTTCCGGGACCCGCCCAGCTACGCGCGTTACCTCAAGCACGCCGGGTTCACCATCCTCAACGACGCCAACAACCACTCGTTCGACTTCGGCGCGGCAGGCCAGGCCCAGACGGTTCAGGCGATCCACGCGGCAGGCCTGGCCCAGACCGGGCTGCCCGGGGAGATAACCCTGGTCACGGTGCACGGGATCAAGGTCGCGTTCCTGGCCTTCGCGCCCTACTCCTACGACGCGGATCTCCTCGACCTGCCCGCGGCGCAGGCCCTCATCGCGCACGCGGCCCGGGAGGCACATGTTGTCGTGGTCTACATGCACGCCGGCGCGGAGGGCTCCACTGCCGACCAGGTAACCGGCCGGGAAGAGGACTTCCTCGGCGAGGACCGCGGTAACGCCGAGGCGTTCGCGCACATGGCGATCGACGCTGGCGCCAGCCTGGTCATCGGGAGCGGTCCGCACGTGCTCAGAGGCATGCAGTTCTACAAGCACCATCTCATCGCCTACAGCATGGGAAACTTCGCCAGCTACGGCGACTTCGCCACCGAGGGCAACTTCGACATGAGCATGATCCTGCACGTGACGCTGTCGTCGGCGGGCCGGTTCAAGCGGGCCCGGATCTACCCGGTCCAGTTCGTGGGGCAAGGCCAGCCCGTGCCCGGCGGGGGCGCCATCGGATTCACCGCCAGGCTGTCCTCGCAGGACTTCGGCGCCAGTGCCGCGCGCATCCTGCCATCCGGGGTGGTCAAGGCGCCCTGACTGCGCCCCCGGCCAGGCGGAGGTGCCTGGCAGGCCGCAAGATAGCCTTCGGGCCTATGCTGCAGCGCCCTGACCCCCTGGAGAGCACGCCGCCCGCCTTCGGCGAGGAGGCAGCGAGGCAGATCCTGCGGGAAGGCTTCGGCGTCGAATCGTCATCGCTGCGGCCGCTGGCGGGCGAACGGGACCAGAACTTCCGGGTGGACACGCCCGGCGGGCAGCGCTTCCTGTTCAAGATCTCTAATCCGGCAGACGACCGGCCCATTCTGGAGATGCAGGCCGCCGCGCTGCGCCACATCGAGCGGGTGGACCCGGGCCTGCCCGTGATGCGTGCCCTGCCGACGGTGACCGGGGAGTCCTGGGTCGAGGTGGCCGGGCCGGACGGCCGGAACTACCCAGCACGGCTCTTCACGTTCCTGACCGGGCAGGTGATCGTGAACACGGCGCTCACGACCGAGGCGATCTGGTCCCATGGGCAGACCACGGCCCGCCTGGGGCGGGCGCTGCGGGGCTTTTTCCACCCGGCCGCCGACTACGAGATCCTGTGGGACATCACCCACCTGCCCCGGCTCCGTCCACTGCTTCCTCATCTGCCTGACGACCTTCGCCGAGCTCAGGTGGAGCGGGTTCTGGACCGGTTCCAGGCCGTGGTCGAACCGGCGCTGCCCGCCCTGCGGGCCCAGGTGATCCACGGGGACATGAGCCTGGACAACGTGCTGCTGGGAGATGACCTCCGGGTCAGCGGGATCGTGGACTTCGGGGACATGACCCACGCTCCTCTGGTCTGCGATCTCGCCGTCACCATCGCTGACGTGCTGCACGGCCGCGATGACGCGATCGAGGCCGCGGACGCGCTGATCCGCGGCTACGTGTCGGTGACGCCCCTCGAAGACGACGAGGCCAGCCTGCTCGCGGACCTGGTGACGGCCAGGCTGGCTACCGAGATCACGATCACCGCCTGGCGGCAGGGCCTCTATCCCGACAACGCCGCCTACGCCGCGAGCGGCGAGCCGGGAGCTCGCGCCCTCCTGGACGCGATCGAGGCGATGGGGATCGACGCCGTCGGGCGGCGTTTCCGCGAGGCCTGCCAGGGGCTTCCCTACCGGAGGTCGGCCACCGGCGACCTGCTGGAGCGCCGCCGCCGGGCGCTGCCCCGCTCACCGTTGTTCTACGAACATCCCGTGCACCTGGTCCGCGGCGAGGGCGTCTGGCTGTTCGACGCCGAAGACCGCCGGTACCTGGACTGCTACAACAACGTGCCCGTGGTCGGCCACAGCCACCCCCTGGTCGTGCGGGCGGTCACCCAGCAGCAGCGGCTGCTGGCGACCCACAGTCGCTATCTGCACGAAGCCATCGTCGAGCTCGCTGAACGGCTGAAAGCCACCCTGCCGCCCGGGCTTGACGCCGTCATGGTGGTGAACTCCGGCAGCGAGGCCAACGACCTGGCCTGGCGGATCGCCCGGGCGGCCACCGGGCGGTCCGGCGCGGTGGTGACCGCCTACGCCTATCACGGTCTGACCGAGGCCACGCACGCTCTGTCACCCGAAGAGTGGGCCAAGGGTGAGCACCCGGGCCACGTCGCCACCATCCCCGGCCCCGACGGGTACCGCGGCCCGTACCGGCGGGACCAGGACGGGTGGGCGCAGCGGTACGCCGCCCACCTGGACGACGCCGCCCGGGCGCTCGGCGACCACGGCCTCGCCGCCCTGTACCTGGACCCGGCCTTTACCGCCGACGGCGTTCTGTCGCCTCCTCCGGTCTACCTGCGCGAAGCAGCCCGCAGGGCGCGGGCGCTGGGCGGCCTGGTGGTGGCCGACGAGGTACAAGCCGGTCACGGCCGGTCCGGGACGCACCTGTGGAGCTTCCAGGCCTCAGGGATCGAGCCCGACATGGTGGTGATGGGCAAGCCGATGGGCAACGGCTTCCCGGTCGCCGCGCTCGTCGTCCGGTCCGAGCTCCTCGAGGCCGTTCCCGAAGAGGTCGAGCTGTTCAGCACCTTCGGCGGGAACCCGGTCGCCTGCGCGGCCGCGCTCGCGGTCCTGGCCGCCATCGAGGACGAGGGTCTCGTGGCCAACGCCGCGGAAGTCGGCAGCTACCTCCGCCAGGGCCTGCTGACCCTCGCCGGCCGGCATCCCCTTATCGGGGACGTCCGGGGCGAAGGTCTCCTGCTCGGCGTCGAACTGACCGATGAGAGCGGTGGGCCCGCGGCTGCGCCCGCTGAGCGCGTGACTGAGGCCCTGCGCGAGCGGGGGGTACTGCTCAGCGCGACCGGCCCGGCCGGGAACGTGCTCAAGATCCGGCCGCCTCTCGTCTTCCGGCGGGAACACGCCGACCTCCTCCTCCAGACCCTCGACGAGGTTCTCGCGTCTGCTGAGGACGCCCGCGCGGACCCGCCCCGCCGGCAGCCGTGACAGCGGCCAAACCGCTATGCCTGGCTGGCCAGCCAGTCCTCGATGAGAATCCTCCCGATTGAGTCCACCCGGTAAGGACCGCCGAGGGAAGGATCGGCGATGCGGGCCCGCAGTTCGGATGCGGTAAACCAGCGTGCTTCGAGCACCTCGTCGTGGTCGGCGCGGATGGTGCTGGCCAGTGCCTCGGCAGTGAACCCGGCCATCAAGCCAGCGGGGAACGGCCAGGCTTGCGACGCCTGGTAAGTGACCCGGCCCACGCTCACCCCGGCCTCTTCCGCGACTTCACGGCGCACCGCGTCCTCGAGGCTTTCCCCGATCTCCACGAAGCCGGCCAGCGTGCTGAAACGTCCTGGAGCAGCTCCGGCGTGCCTGCCGAGCAGGCAGCGCGCAGGATCGCCCGGCAACTCCACCAGCACGATCACCGCTGGCTCGATACGGGGAAACAGCAGATCGCCGCAGCCGAGGCAGATCCGGTGATGGCCAGCACTCTGCGCGTCCGTCCGGCCCCCGCAGGCACCGCAAAACCGCTGATGGCGATGCCAGTACGCGATTCCACGCGCATAGGCGAACATCCCCGCCGCTCCCGGCGAGACTGCGCCGGCCAGGGCCCGGACATCCATCGCCGCATCGGCGCCGGCGAGCACCAGCGCGGCCGGTTGTTCCAGGGCGGAGACGTCGGCGGCGAAGACAGCTGAACCGTCGTCCAAGCCCAGAAAGACCAGGCCCTCGGCGGCAGCCAGCAAGTCTCCTGCGTCACCGCGCCGCCTCGTCACCGGCGACCCGTCACGCACCAGGCACTTGTCGCGCCACAGCGGCAGCACGGTGGTGCTGGCCTCGCCGAGGACCTTCGCCACCCATTCCGGGTCCCCGCGAGTGGCGGCCGCGCGGTCCAGCCTCAGCCCGCTGTAGTACATGGTGGACGCCATTGTCACCACCTCTCTCCGGACCCAGCCCATGGTCGCAGATGGCCTGCTTGACGGCAGACGAGACGCGGGGCCCGGCCGGCGCCGGACCCCGCGAAGTGGGTGGGGTTGCCTCAGTAACCTGCGGTCTTCATCATCCCGAAGAACTGGAGCGTCTCGGGGATGTCCCCTGCTGCCGCGACGTAGAAGCCGTCGGGGCTGATGGACTGGGCCGCGGAGGCCATCTGGGCCGCGGTCCCGTTCACCGTCGAGACCTCGGAGAACACCCTGGCACTGGCGTTAGCGGCCTGCGCCTGGGTCTGGACCGTGTTGAACATGTACGCGTACTGGCCCCCGAGGGTGGTGTTCGACTCGTTCTGGAGCAGGTAGATGTCACCAGCGGCGGCAGCCTTCCCGGCGATGTTGACCCGGACGTACCACTGGTTGACCGACTCGCCTGCCTGGCGCGGGAGGAGGGAACCGGTGACAGCCCCCAAGTCCAGGGATGGAGCCTGGATGACCTTCAGCCCGTTGGCGTGGGCCAGCTGGCCGAACAAGGTCATGTACTTGACCGGGTCCTGCCGCTCGTTGACCGGGGTCGCGGCCCAGTTCTCCGGGTCGTACATCACCCACTTGTAGGGGTAGGTGATCGCGCCGCTCTGGATGTCGGACGCGAACTGGGCCTGCGAGGTGTAGGACAGCACGGGGGTGGTCGCGTAGTGGGCCTGGACGGGGGTCTTCACCAGGCTGGCCCCGGCGCCGTAGGCCGTCGCGGTGTTGAAGAAGTAGGACGCCGTGCCGGAGTCCACCCCGCTCAGCGACTGCACGTTCCCGGCGGTCATGATCCAGGCTGGCTTGGTGGAGGCACCGGCCGGGCCCGCGACCAGGGCCAGGGCCAGGCCGGTGGCGCCGACCGCGGCGACGGCCGCGAGGCCGGCCTTGGCCCGGGTCGTGCGCGGGCGCCAGTCCCGGAGGCGACGCCGCCCGGCCGGCGCACTCGCCCCTCCGCCGCGATCCTTGGCGGCTCCGGGCGATGAGTTCTCGGTGGTGTTCACGATACCCCCCATTTTTTTACTTGTTCTTTTGGCTTTCATTACCAGTATTAGGAGATCGCGCCTTATGCCGTAGAGGATTGCGGCTTGCGTTGACAGAGGACTTTTCCCCGATCTGTTTGCCCGCAGGATCCGCAGCCGGGGGCAACAAGACCCGGGCCGAAATGCCCTGTCCGGAGGGCTCACCGCCACGCCCTGAAGCGCACCATGCGGGAGTTCACCGGCAGCCCGCCCGGGGGCGGCCGGACGATCCCTCAGGGGGTTGTCGGAACTTTTGCGGTCAAACTCCCGCATGCCTCACCCGGGGGAGGTGATCCGGCTGGCGATGATCCTCACTAGCTTGGACGTCCTCAATACGTTGCGCAGGGGCGGGCATGACGAGCGTGCTGTGCACCGCGCCAGCCGGTCCGGCCTTGAGAAGGTAGGCGGCACAGAGAATGTCCGGGCCAGACCGAGCGAGGCGCGTGGGCCCCTTCGTGACCTACGTGGAGCGTGTCCGCCCGGACGGCGCCGTCGCCCGCTGGGACTCCCGCCGCCACCGCAAGCACCCGGAGGGCGCCCCCGCTAGCGGGTCGACGTGGTGGGCGCCCCGGGACCGGGGATGGTGGATCGCCGTCCTATTCGCCGTCGGGTCACTGATATTCGCCCTCGGCGCCGTCCCCGGGTACGCCACCGCGGTCGGGGCCCGCTGGGACGCCGTGACCTTCTTCATCGGCTCCCTGTTCTTC
Organism: uncultured Actinomycetes bacterium; assembly: GCA_963781085.1. Classification (GTDB taxonomy): domain Bacteria; phylum Actinomycetota; class Actinomycetes; order Streptosporangiales; family Streptosporangiaceae; genus RYN-230. The sequence goes on along the minus strand of CAWAES010000011.1, from coordinate 50,762 downwards.
ACCGCGGCCGGGTTCCTGACCTACCGGGAAGCCGTGGACGCGGGGCCGCAAGCGCAGAACCCCACGCACCGGCGGTTCTTCGTCTTCCAGCCCCGGCGGATCGACTGGTGGGCCACGGCCGTGCAGTTGGCCGGGACCCTGTACTTCAACGTCAGCACCGGGAACGCGGTGCGGGCCGACCTGTCCGCTCAGGCCGCGCACCAGCACGTGTGGCGGCCCGATGCCGTCGGCTCAGTCTGCTTCCTGGTGGCCAGCGCGCTGGCCTGGTTCGAGGTCTGCCACGGTTGGGCAGCCTGGCGCCCCCGGTCCTGGTCGTGGTGGATCACCCTGGCCAACCTCGTCGGGTCCGTCGCCTTCGGCGTCTCCGCCGTGGCGGGCTACATCAACCCCGACACCGGGCAGCTTCTCAACGCCGAGCGGTCCAACCTCGGCACCTTCGTCGGTGCTGTGTGTTTCTTCGCCGGAGCGCTGCTGCTGCTGCCCGAACGCACCGAGGACACCAGCCTCGCAGTGACGGCCCCCGTCGCCAGCGGCACCTGAGTCCCGCGCCCGGCCGGCCAGACGGGAGCTCAGGCCGGGGGACCAGGACTGCCTGGTCTGGGACCGCCGATCAGGAGGGTCGCGAGCCCGAAGGCAAGAAGGCACAGCCCGGCACCGAGGCCGGTGACGGTGAACGGGGCCACCGCCGAAGCCAGCCCGACCACCAGGGCCGCCACGGCGACGGCCCCCAGCGCGGCTGCACCGGCGCCGAGCAGGCCACGCTCGAGGCCGACGATGATGCTGTATCGGCGCCGGACCGCCGGATCGGTCATGACGGGCAAAGGGCCGGCAGACCGCTTGGTCACCACCACCCCGGTGACGGTGAGCAGCGCACCAAGCGCAGTACCCACGGCGAGGGGAATCACCAGCCACGACGGCGCGGCTGCCTGTCCCCAGCCGAACCACACGAACGCGAAGACCCGTCAACAACCACAGTGACCCCGCGGCTACGCCCCGCCGGGAATAGCCGGGATGTTCTCTCCACAGGGTCATCTTCACAGTCGTCGGGGAACGTGGTCGACGCCGCCGGCCGGGGCGGCGCAGGCCGTTGAGCCTGCCACCGGAGTCGCCGGCGAACCCTCACGCTGGCCCGGTCCATGATCACCGCACGCTAACGTCTAGGTATGCCAACGAGGCGGATGGAGGCGTTCAGCGACGGGGTCATCGCGATCCTCATCACCGTCATGGTGCTTGAGCTGCGGATCCCGCACGGCACGACCTGGTCGGCGCTGCGTGACTCGCTCCCCCTGCTGCTGACGTACTTGCTGAGCTTCGTCTACCTCGGCATCTACTGGAACAACCACCACCACCTCCTCATGCTGACCGAACGTGTCAGTGGGCTCGTCCTGTGGGCCAACCTGCATCTGCTGTTCTGGCTGTCACTCATCCCGTTCACTACGGGCTGGCTAGGCGAAAACGAGTTCGCCGCCACGCCAGCAGCCGCCTACGGCATCGTCCTGCTGGCCGCGTCTCTGGCCTACTACGCACTGCAAGCCGCGATCATCCATGCGCAGGGCAACACCTCGAGGCTTGCGCTCGCGATCGGCGGTGACCTCAAGGGCAAGGCGTCACCGGTGCTGTACGCGACCGGGATCGGGCTGGCTTTCGTCAACCGCTGGCTGTCGGTGGCCGTCTATGTCGCCGTCGCGCTCATGTGGCTGATACCCGACCGCCGAGTCGAGCGCACATTCACCCCGGCCGACGTCACGCCGGCCGGCGGGTCACCGGATGTCCCGCCTGAGCCGTGACTTGCGCCGCCGCGACACCGCGCTGCCGAGGCCAGCAGCGGCAGGCGCACTCCTAGCCCAGGGCGGCCCGGACGGCCAGCAGGTCGTTTCTCTCGCAGGCGTAGTCCCGTGACCGCGGGGTGTCGGGATTCGGGTCGAGGATGACGAGGTCGGCTCCTAGCCCGGCGAGGAACCGGATGTCCTGGGTGATCTCGGTGATCGTGCCGACGCCGAGCGGCCGTTCAGGGCCGGCGACCGGTGCGGTCACGGGCCGGAACTTGATCCTGGGCACGACGCCCGGCGTCGGGGCGCCGGCCCGCTGGCTCTCCAGGCGCAGGGCGGGCAGCCCGGAGTGCTGCAGCCAGGTACGGCCGGGGTTGATCGGGTGCCAGGCGGCGCCGAACCGGATGGCGCGCCGGATCGCCGGGCGGGCCGCGCCGCCGACCCACAGCGGGACGTTGCCACCGGCCGGGTTGGGCCCGGTGGCGACGTCGTTGATGCGCAGGCCGGGCAGGTCGGCGTCAATCTGCCGCTGCCGCCACGCAGTGGTGATCACCTGGAGGTAGTCATCGGTGATCTGCCCCCGGCGGGCGTAGTCGGCGCCCAGAGCCTGAAACTCCGTGGCCGACCAGCCCACGCCGACCCCGAGGGCGAACCGGCCGCGGCTGATCTCGTGCAGCATGGCGCTGACCCGGGCGGTCAGCAGCGGGTGCCGGTAGGGCACCACCAGGACCGACGTGGCGAACAGCAGGTCCTCCGACTGGCCCGCGAGCCAGGCGATGGCGGTCAGCGGGTCATAGAACGGCGGTGGGTACACGTCGCTGACCTCGCGGGTCGGGGCCACGTGGTCGGACAAGACGACGGCGGCGAAGCCGTTGGACTCGGCGAACCGGGTCCAGCTCAGCAGCGCCCGCGCGTCGGTCTGCGGGCCGAAGTTGGGCACGTTGATGCCGAGCCGGATCACCAGCCGCCGCCGTTACGCATGAGACCGTCCGTCCTTCCCGCCCGCAGTGGGCCCGCGGCTACGTGGCTGGAGTGGACTGGCCGTAGGCGGCGCGGGCGGCCTGTACCTCGGCGATGTGCGTTTCCGACCAGTCTTTGATCGCGCGGACGACCGGAAGAAGTGTGTGGCCGAGGGGCGTGAGCTGGTAGTCGACCCGGACTGGGACTGCAGGGGTAATGGTCCGGGTCACGAGCCCGTCCCGCTCGAGCATGCGCAGCGTCTGGGTGAGCATCTTCTGGCTGACGCCAGCGATCGTCCGCGACAACTCGCTGTAACGCTGCGGCGAGCCCGCGAGCGCGGTCAGGACCAGTGTCACCCACTTGTCGCTGAGCGCGTCGAGTACCTGGCGGGACGGGCACTCAGCGACGTACGCGTTGTAGGCGGCGCGCTCGCGGTCGCGCCGCTGCGCCGCGGTCATCGTGCCCATCGCACTCCTCGGCGAATGCTACGCACTCTTAGGTGTCTTCTTCCCGATGGAGAGTAACACATCTAACGTACGCAATGGATCGCATTCCGGTACCGCAACGAAGGAGGTCGCGTGAAAGCTGTAGTCGTTCGCCGTTTCGGGGGCCCGGAGGCGCTTGAGATAGCCGACGTCCCCACACCGCAGCCTGGGACGGGGCAGGTGCGGATCCGGGTCCGGGCCGCGCCGGTCAACCCGGTCAACATCGCCACCCGCTCCGGCTGGCTCGCCGAGCACGGCCTGATGGCCGCCAGCGGCGACGTGGGCATCGGGTGGGACCTGGCCGGCGTCGTCGAGGCCGGCGGTCCGGGCACGGAGCGCTTCAAGGCTGGTGATGCCGTGATCGGAATGCGCGACCTGCTGACCGCGCCGGTAGGCGCGCAAGCTGAGCAGGTCGTCCTCGACACCGACGCGGTCGCGCCCGCGCCGCGCAGCGTACCGGCCGCGGAGGCGTCCACGATTCCGCTCAACGGCCTGACCGCGGTACAGGCTCTGGACCTGCTTGCCCTGCGGCCGGGACAGTGGCTGCTGGTCACGGGGGCCGCGGGCGCGCTAGGAGGCTTCGCGCTTGAGCTCGCCGCGCTACGCGGACTCCGGACGGTCGCCGTCGCCGCTCCCGGCGACGAGGAGCTGGTCCGCAGGCTCGGTGCCGACGAGTTCGTCCCGCGCACCCCAGGGCTTGGCGGAGCGGTTCGCCGGGTGGTACCCGCGGGCGTAGACGGCGCGCTGGACGCCGCGGTCGTCGGCGTGGCCGCGCTGGACGCCGTCCGGGACAAGGGCTCATTCGTCGCCGTCGCAGCCGGCGCCGCACCGATGCCGCTGCGCGGCACGCGCGTGCACAACGTCTGGATCCGCACTGACGGGCCGCGGCTGGCTGAGCTGGCCGCGCTCGTCAACGCCGGCCGTCTGACCCCGCGCGTCGCGGCGACCCTCCCGCTGGAGGAGGTGGCCGCGGCGCACCAGCGAGTCGCCGCGGGCGGCCTCCGCGGCCGGATAGTCCTGCAGCTAGACGCCTGAGCCTAGGGAGAACGCTCAGTGAGACGGCTGTTCCGGCCTGCCCGGCGGCCCGCGCGCGGGCGGCCTGACGCACCAGGTGGTCGCGCTCGGCGACGTCCGTGGCCCGGCGGGCAGCGTCCGCGTACGCCGTGGCGGCGGCAGGGAGGTCGCCGCTGAGCTCGTGCAGGTAGCCGCGGACGGCGTGCCAGCGGTGCCGCTCGCCGAGCACCTCACGCAGCCGGTCGGTCTCGCGCAGCCCGGCGGCGCCGCCGAGGACGTGACCGACGGCGACCGCGCGACCGAGCACCGCGGCAGGGTCCTGGCGCACCGGGTCGCCGGTGAGGCCGACGAGGTCGTCATACCAGGCGAGGATCTGCGCCCAGTCGGTCTCCTCGGCGCTGGCCGCGTCGTCGTGCAGGGCGGCGATGGCGCCCTCGACCTGGTAGCGGCCGGGGTGCTGCACGGCCAGCGCCGACTGCAGGACGCGCACGCCCTCGGCGATCTCGCGGGTGTCCCACAGGCTGCGGTCCTGCTGGTCGAGCGTGACGATCCGGCCCTGCGAGTCGAGTCGCGCCGGGAGGCGGGCGTGGTTGAGGAGCATCAGCGCGAGCAGCCCGCGCGCCTCCGGTTCCCCGGTGGCGAGGGTGAGTTGGCGGGCGAGCCGGATCGCCTCCCCGGCCAGGTCCACCCGGCCCGCGTGACCGGCCGTATAGATGAGGTAGAGCACCCGCAGCACGACGGCGAGGTCTCCGCTCTGGTCCAGGCGGCGCCCCTGCAGGGCACGCTTGGCCCGGCTGATCCGCTGCGCCATCGTCGCCTCCGGCACGTAGAAGGCGGCGGCGATCTCCCGGGTGGTCAGGCCGCCGACGGCGCGCAGGGTCAGCGCCACCTGGGACGCGGGCGCGAGGTCGGGGTGGCAGCAGCAGAAGAGCAGGAAGAGGGTGTCGTCGCCCTTCTCGGCAGCGGCGGCCCGCGGCTCCGCGTATGTCGCCTCCTCGCGGCGTTGACGGGCGGCCTCGCTGCGGCGGGCGTCGACGAGCCGCCGGGTCGCGACCGTCGTCAGCCACGCGCGCGGGTCGCGCGGCGGGTGCTCGGGCCACACCCGCAGGGCCTCCAGCAGTGCCTCCTGCAGCGCGTCCTCGGCGGCGTCGAAGTCCTCGCCCCGCCGGACCAGGCCCGCGAGCACCCGGGGGACGAGGGCGCGCAGCGCGCCCTCGTCCAGCCCTCGCGCCGGATCGTCGACCACGCCTGATCAGCCGTCCGAGGGGCCCTCGGACATGACCTCCCGGACGTCGATCCACTCGTAGAGCGGCCCCCCGCCCGGGCCGGGCTCGGAGGAGACGTAGGCCGCGAGCTCGACCGCGCGCTCGTACGACTCAACGTCGATCATGTACCAGCCCGCCACGAGATCGCTGGTCTCGGGCAGCGGGCCGTCGGTCGTGACTGGTGCGGCGTCCGGGCCGCCGTAGCGCACCCAGGTGCGCGCCGGCGTGAGCGCCTGCGCGCCGACGTACTCGCCGTTCTTCTCGAGCAGCTCGCTGACGTGCTTGAGGAAGGCCATGTGCGCCTCCACGTCCTCGGGGGCCCACTGGTCCATCGGGGGGAAGGGATGGTGTGGCTCTGGGCCGCCGCGGTAGTGCTTGAGGAGCAGGTACTTCGGCATGGTGGCCTCCCTGGTGTCGTGGGCCGCGCCTGTCGTGACCCTTCACCTGGTGAGCGGAGCCAGTCAGAGCTTCTCGACATGAAATCACTTCGTCAGGCTCTGAGATCGCTCTGCGCTGCTGGCCACGTCAGCGCAGCCGCGAGGGTGACGCGATCGCACGGGCCGCCGGGTGACAATGTTCACCAGCCGTTACCCGCTTGTTGTTGTGCCTTCGTCGGTCAGTGGACCTCGTCGCGAGAGAACTCATATGCCCTCGACTGTGCGCCGAAGGTCTCGGGGCTGGCGAGGAGGCGACGTCACATTGCTACGGTATCGATCGGAGAGTACCTTCTGGGGAATGGGCCTGGAGGTCACTGGTGTGCCGTCGGTGATATCCGGCACAGGTCATGCGACCGCCCCGAGACCCGGCTTCGAGCTATCCGAGTCGAAACTCGAACCCCCCCGAGGCCGTCCGGGAATGGTCGTCCGGTCAACTTTGGTCGATAGGCTGACGGCTGCCCATGGCGCCCGTCATTACGGTGGTCGCACCGCCCGGCTACGGTAAGACAACCCTCTTGGCGCAGTGGGCTGAACGAATCGGGCCGCGCGTGGCGTGGGTCTCTTGTGACGACGGAGACAACGACCCTGTCGTGTTGCTGAGCGCTCTTGCGGTCGCACTGGACCGGATCGAGCCCGTAGACCCGAAGATATTCCAGATGCTGGCCTCATCGGGTGCCGGCATCACTGCGGTGCCGCGGTTCGTGTCCGGCATCGCCTCGATGCAACGGCCTGTCACCGTGGTCCTGGACCATACAGAAGCCGTGACGAACAAACAATGCCTGGACACCATCGCCGAGTTCGGCTTGCGCCTCCCTCCCGGATGGCAATTCGCACTGGCCTCGCGCACCAAGGCGCCCCTTCCGTCGGCGCGTCTTCGTGCTCAGGGCGGGATCTTTGAGATCACCGCCGAAGATCTCGCGATGGGACCGCAAGAGGCTCTCTCATTGCTGAAGGGCGCAGGCGCTGAGGTCAGCGAGGTAAGTATCCACGACCTCCTGCAACGCACCGAGGGATGGCCGACCGGGCTGTATATCTCCGCACTGGCCATGAAATCCGGCAGCCAGCACAGGAAAATCGACTTCACTTTCACCGGTGACGACGTATTCATGGGCGACTACCTTCGCTCTGAACTCCTCGACCGGGTCTCAGACTCAGAAGCGCTGTTCCTTGTCCGTACTTCGGTGCTGGACAGCATGTGCGGATCGCTGTGCGACGCGATCCTCGCTCAGAAGGAGTCTGGCCGCGTCCTTGAACGGATGGAAGCCGGGAATCTGCTGGTGGTCCCGCTCGACCACCGCCGTGAGTGGTACCGCTATCACCACCTGCTCCGAGATCTGCTGCAGTCAGAACTCCAGCGGCGAGAGCCCGACCTGGTCCAGGACCTCCACTTCCGGGCGGCGGCCTGGTTCGAGGCTAACGCGATGCCTGAGACGGCGATAGATCACGCCCGGGCGGCAGGAGACTACGACCGGGTGGCCCGCCTTCTTCTGGACCTCGCTCAGCCCGTCTGGGCTAGCGGGCGCGTCGAGACCGTGCTGCGCTGGATGGAGTGGCTCAGGGACATAACTTCAGCCGAGCACTATGGCGCGATCGCGGTGCACGGTTCACTGATCTTCGCTCTCCTCGGCCAGCCGGGCGAGGCCGAGCGCTGGGCCGCCGCTGCGGAACGCGCGTCCCCGACGGGAATTCTCCCGGACGGGAGCACGATGGAAGGCACCCTGGCCTACCTGCGCGCAATCCTGTGCCGGGACGGCGTCGGCGAGATGCGACAGGACGCGCAGATCGCCTGGGATGGGCTGAGTCCGGCCAGCCCGTACCGGGCCACGATGCTGTACACAGAGGGGATTTCCTACCTGCTGGAGGGGAATCCGGCCCGGACTGACCCCATCCTCAGTCGCGCCTACGACGTCGCGACCAGCGCGGGCGCACTGCCCTTGGCCGCTCTCATCCTCGCCGAGCGGTGCAATGTGGCGGCTGAACGCGGTAACTGGCCTCAGGTGACGGCGCTCGCGCGGCACGCGGTCGCGATCGTAGAGGCCGGGCATTTCGAGGACTACTGGACAAGCGCACTCGTCTACGCGTGGGCGACTCGGGCGGCGTTGCATGAGGGAGACATCTCACAGGCGCGGTTCTACCTTGGGCGCGGCTCTCGGCTGAGGCCTCTACTCACCTACGCCCTGCCCGTGGTCTCGGTCCAGGCACTTGTCGAGATGGCCCGCTCCTACATCGCACTCGCCGACCCCGGCGGCGCCGCAGCGGCTCTCATGCAGGTGCACGACATCCTCCAGCAGAGACCAGATCTCGGCCACCTCCCTCGGCTGGCCGCCCAGCTAGAGTCCAGGCTCGCCACGCTCAAGGCCGGGGCCGTCGGTGCGTCGTCACTGACCGCGGCCGAAATGCGGCTCCTGCCGCTGCTGTCTACCCATCTCTCGTTCCGGGAGATGGGCGAGCGACTGTTTGTCTCGTCTCACACGGTCAGGACACAGGCCTACTCGGTGTACCGGAAGCTGGGGGTGTCGTCACGCAGCGAGGCGGTGGCCCGCGTGCATGAACTCGGCCTGGATCCGGCCTGAGGCTCCGTGGGCAGGGATTGGTGACATCAGATCAACTCGAGCTGCTGGGCCCGGCGCACCGCCTCACCGCGGTGGGTTGCGGCGAGCTTGCGGAAGATGCTCTTGAGGTGCGACTTGACGGTGTTGATCGAGATGTACATCTCTCTGGCCACCTCAGCGGTATTGAGCATGTCTGAGACGTGCCGCAGGACTTCCCGTTCGCGTTCGGTGAGAGGCTCGACCGCCATGATCGTGGGCGGATCTGGGACCGAAGGGTTCCGGGAAGCCGGGAGCTGACTGCGGCGCACGGTCGGGGCCAGCAGGCGCTGGTGGCTGCCGGCCAGTCCAGGGTCACGTTCGAGTGCCTGCTTGATCCATCCGCGCTCCAGGACGAACGGCAGCCTAAGCTGCTCACGCTCGGCCAGGCGCAGCGCGGACGCAAGTGAGCGGTGACCTCGCGTGCGGTTACCGCTGCCGTAGCTGAGCTGGGCGTCAACCAGCCACGCCTGCAGCAGTACGTGTTCGGCCGCCCCGCGGTGGGCGGCCAGCACCGGGGAAAGGGCGCGTCTCGCGTTGCTGGTATCTCCGGCCGCGGCGAAGGCACGCGCGTGCATGACGGCCGCCTCCGGCGAGCTCTCGCGGTCAATGCGCTCGGCCAGGGCTAGCGCAGCCTGGACGTGCCCCGCGGCGAGGCATGCGCGCGACTCGACCTGGGTCAGCTCTTGTTCCAGCCAATCCGGGACACGCCAGCCGGACCGTGCCTTAGCCACGCACTGCGCGGTGACGTCCGCGCGTCCCTCGGCGAGCCCGACACGCGCGGCGACCAGCCACGCCACGGTCCCGATCAGCTTGTCCGGACTTGCGCCCAGGGCGGCGTCCGCTTGCTTGAGCAGGCTGCGTGTCTCGCGAATCTCATTGCGCTCCAGGTGGACCAGGGCCATGGCGACGGCAGCCGCCGGGTTCGGCCGCGTGACCGGCGGACGCGGCCCGCCGGCCGTGACGGGCACTGTCGCCCGGGCAGCCAGCTCTGCAGCGCGGCCCAGGCCGCCACGCAAAGCCTCCGCCAGCGCGAGATGACCGAGGCATTCGGCTTGCTCGTGCTCCGCACCTGGCGCCGACGCGGCCGCCTCCCCCGGATCAAGGACACAGACCGCCTCGTCAAGATGCCCCGACCACAGCTCAGCCACTCCGCGTGCGAGTAGCCGGTAGGCGCCGATCCCGGGATGCTGGGCGAGCATCTCACCCGGGACTACGCTGACCAGTTCCTCCGTGCGGCCCGCGGTCGCCACCGCTGCGGGGAGGTCTCCGGTCTGCCGGGAGACGGCCAGCCGGAGCATCGCGGCGGCCAGCCGGGCTGGGACTTCCTGCCCGGCGGGAAGACTTGCGAGGACGGATTCCGCGGTGGTCAGCGCGGCGGCACACGATTCGCGCTCGCCCCTGGCCAGCGAGGCGGCCGCAGAGACCAGGTACGGCTGGGGCTCGGCCCAGACTTCGCTGTGCGGCATGCTCAGGAACTCACCGGCCAGGGACTGGCCACGCTGCGGCTCCATGATCTCGGTGACCGCTAGGCCGTCGATGACCATTCTGGCGGCCAGCTGCCAGTCGCCCGCTTGGGCGGCGTGCCGCACCGCGTGAGTGAGCAAGCCGTTCTGCTCACACAGGCGAGCGGCCCTGCGGTGCAGGTCGGGCATCCGTTCGGGGTACTTGAGTCTCAGCTTGAGACGCAGTACCTCCGCGAACAAAGGGTGGTAGCGGTACCACCCAGATCCGATGGGCTGAACAAACGTGTTCGCACGCGCCAAAGCCGGCAAGAATCCCGCTGCCCGCTCGTTGCCTACCAGTTCGCTGGCGACCTCGGGGCTGACCTGCTCCAGGATGCTGGTGCTCACCAGGACTTCCTGGACCTCAGGCGGCTGGCTGCTGAGAACCTCCTCCACCAGGTAGCCAGTCAGGGCACTGTCCTCGGTGATCAGCTCTTTGACGAACTGGTCGGGGTCGGGATGGGTGTCCATCGAGATCGCCGCCAGGCGCAGGCCGGCCGCCCAGCCTTCAGTCCGGCGCGTGAGGCACTCGAGTGAGTCGCTCGAAATCGTGCCGCGGTGCTGGGCCATGAGCAGGCCAGCTTCGGCGATGTTGAAGGCGAGGTCGCCGGCCCGGATCTCGGCCAGCTCGCCTGCCAGCCGGTAACGGTGCAATCGCAACGGCGGATCCGTCCGCGAGGAGACCACCACGTGCAGGCCAGGCCCCACGTTCCGCAGTACGAAATCGAGTCCCTTCAGTACCTCCGGCTCGGTGAGCACGTGGAAGTCGTCGAGGACCAGGACTACCTGTGGGTCCTGGCCAGCCAGGGCTGACACAAGCCAGAGCAAGAACGCGTGATCGGTTGCCTGCTTCTGCGGGCCAGCCGAAAGCGCCTCCGGGATGACAGCGCCGGAACGCCGCAGAGCCGCGACCACGTACGACCAGAAGGACTCCGGGCCGTTGTCGTAGCGGTCCAGGGCGACCCAGGCCACAGGCCTCTTCTCCGCTGCCGCCCACAACGTCAGAGCCATCGTCTTGCCTGCTCCGGGGGGCCCGGTGACAACGGTCAGCGGGTTCCACCGTGTCCCCCCGGCCAGCAACTCGGAGATGCGCGGGCGCTGCACGGCGAAGCCCGGCACGTCCGGGACTGTGATCTTGGATGCCAGGATCGGATCGGCCACGGCTGGCCGTCCGGCACCGGTCGCCACTTGTCTGGCCACATGGGTCACCATGAGAACCTCGCCGCCCCCCAGCTACCGACCTGATGGTTGCTCACCGTCGGAGGTCACCCGCCAGGAACGCCGGCCACCGTGTCCGGCTGCAGCGGGGATCTCGCTCGCACCGTCCACACAACGGCAACTGTGCGCCCTCGCGCATCCCACGATTGGTATGAAACGGGATCGGGGCAGATCAGAGCCCGCACTCCAGGTCCGCGGGGCAGACTCCCTGACCGCCCGGGCCTGAGCGCCAGCCGGACTAACCAGAAACCGGGGGCGGCGCGCAGTCCTGGCGAGCCGTGGTCAGAATTCACGCAAGGGGCTACACCGACTGTGTTTCCCGGGGCCGGATGGTGCCGTCGGCCATGATGTCGCCGTCCGGGCACCGCCATTGGATTTTGCCGCCCTCGAACGAATCCTGGTACAGCGACGCGTACACGCCGCCTTCGCTCAGCAGGGAGCGATGGGTACCGGATTCCACCACGTTCCCGGCGTCGATGACGTAGATGACGTCGGCGTTGACGATGGTGGACAAGCGATGAGCGATGGCGATGGTGGTCCGGGATCCCATGAGGGCGTCGAGGGCTTTCTGGACTTCCCGTTCGCTGGCTGTGTCGAGGGCGGAGGTCGCCTCGTCCAAGATCAGGATCCGCGGGTCGTGCAGCAGGACCCGGGCGATGGCCAGGCGCTGTTTCTCGCCGCCGGACAGGCGGTACCCCCGCTCGCCCACGATCGTGTCGTAGCCGTCGGGGAACTCCATGATCCGGTCGTGGATGTACGCCACCCGGGCGGCTTCCTCGACCTCTGCCATGGAGGCGGCGGGACGGCCGTAACGGATGTTGGCCAGGATGCTGTCATGGAAGAGGTAGCTCTCCTGGGTCACGAAGCCGATCGTGGCGGCCAGCGACGCCTGGCGGACGTGCCGGACGTCGACTCCGTCGATCTGGACCGAGCCGCCGGTCACGTCGTACAGCCGCGGGATCAGGTAGCTGATGGTCGTCTTCCCGGCCCCGCTCGGCCCGACCAGCGCCACGAGCTGGCCGGGGTCGGCTTTGAGGTTGACGCCCACTAGCGCGTCCACCGGCGCGCCGGGGTAGCGGAAGTGGACCTCTTCGAGCGTCACCCGGCTGCCACTGCTGGTCGCCGGCAAGTCGACGGCGTCGGGGGCATCGACGATGTCGGGCACCACGTCCAGGTACTCGAAGATCCGGTCGAACAAGGCCAGGGACGATCGCAGCTCCACGGAGACCTGCAGCAACTGCCCGATCGGGAAGTACAGGCGGGTCTGCAGAGTGGTGAACGCGACGACAGTGCCCGCGGAGATGGCCGTGCCGTGCACGAGCAGCAGGCCTGCGATCAGGTAGACCGCAGCTGGGGTGATCGACAGGAACGACTGCACGATGGCGTAGAAGCCCTGGCCGATCATCTGCTGGCGGACTTCCAGGCCGGCCAGGCGCTGGTTCTCGTCGTGGTAGCGGGTGGCATCGCGCACCTGGTTGCCGAACACCTTGGCCAGCAGCACCCCGGACACCGACAGGGTTTCCTCGCTGAGAGCGCTCATCGCCGCCAGCGACTCCTGGGTCGAGCGCGCCACCTGGCGGCGCCGCTCGCCGACCGTCTTGGTGAGCCAGAAGAACACCGGCACGGTAATGACCGCCACGATGGTCAGCTGCCAGCTGAGGATGACCATGGCGACGATGGTGGACACGAAGATGACGACGTTGGCCAGGATGGTCGAGGCGGTGGTGGTGACCACCGACTGGACCCCACCCACGTCGTTGGCCAGCCGGGACTGAATCTCGCCGGTCTTGGTGCCGGTGAAGAAGGCCAGCGGCAGCGTCTGCAGGTGCGAGTAGAGCCGGTCGCGCAGGTCACGCATGACCAGCTGCCCGACCTGGGTCGTCTCGTAGGTCTGCAGGATGCCGATGGCGCCATTGACGATCGGGACGACCGCCATGATGGAGACCAGGATGACCAGCAAATGGAGGTTCGGGCCGCCGGGGACGAACAGGGCCTGGTTGAACACCACCTGGATCAGCAGCGGGTTGATGATGCCAATCGTCGAGGTCACCACGATCAGCCCGACAACGGCGGCCACCTGGACCCGATAGGGACGAAACAGAGGCACGACCCGGCGGGCGGTGTCCCGGTTCACCTGGGCGGGCGCGGCCGGATTGCCGCTGACCGCCCCCGGCCGCGGCCCCGGGGTGGTCATGTCACCCGCCAGCGCGCCGACGTCGTGCCCGGCGCAAGCCTGGCTCCTGCGCACAACTTCACCTTCGGCCTCCTCCGCGGCGCGCTCCACGCAGGGTGAGCCAACCGTGTGCCTGCCGGCCTTCCCGGCCCCGGCCGTGCTCGATCGTTGCGGGACGCGCTCTGACGCTTCCTCACCGATCTTCTTAGTAAGTGCTCAACGGAGCTAGCTGGTCGCCTTGACGTGCAGCAGCCATGCGTTGACCACGCCGGGACCGACAACCCCGGCTACGCTCACTGCCGCACCGGTCAGAGGGTGATGGTGCCGCGGATGCAGCCGGTGGCAGCGCCGCCGACCCAGACGGTGCCGTCCGTATCGGCGGTGATCTCGACGGTCCCGGCGCGGCCGACGCGCGCGCCTTGGGAGACTCGGTAGGCGGAGGGTGCGGCGCCGGTGGTGGTGAGCCATTGCCCGACCGAGGCGTTCATGCTGCCGCAGACCGGGTCCTCGGCCACGCCGACGCCGGGGGCGAAGGTGCGCATCTCAAAGGCGTGCTCGGACCCGTCGGGGTAGGCACCGATCGCGCCGACCATCGCGGTCGGGATGACGGAGAGGTCGGGTTCGAGGGCGAGGACCTCCCCGGCCGTGGGCAACTGGACCACGGCCCAGCCGGGTCCGTTGTCTACCCACTGGTGGGCGAGGACACGGTCCCGCTTGATGCCGAACGCGGCGACGATCTGGCCGACGTACTCTTCGTCGAGCGCGCCGTCGCGCACCAGCGGCGGGGCGGCGAAGGACAGGATGCCCTCGTCGAGGCGCACGCTGACCAGGCCGGCAGCGCACTCCTGCACGATACGGCCGGCCTGGTGCGGTGTGCCGCCGTTGTCCAGCCACGCGCGTGCGGACCCAAGAGTGGGGTGCCCGGCGAACGGCAGTTCACCTCCAGGGGTGAAGATCCGCAGCCGGTAGTCCGCCGCCGGAGCGGTGGGAGGCAAAACGAACGTGGTCTCGGACAAGTTCGTCCAGCGCGCCAGGCGCTGCATCTGCTCGTCGGTCAAGTCCGTGCCATCGTGGACGACGGCAACCGGATTGCCGAGATAGGGGACTGTGGAGAACACATCGACCTGCGTAAACGCACGTGAGCGCGGCATGGTCACGGGCGTCAGGTAGCGGCCGGTGCGGCGACCACCGCGTCGGCGGCGGCGAGCGCGTCGGCAACCAGGTCGGCCGTGTCCTCCGTGCCCGCGGCCAGCCGGATCAGGCCTAGCGGAACCCCTGACGCAGCAATCTGTTCCTGGCTGAGCATGCCGCGCCACATGGACGCCGGATGCACGGCCAGAGATTCCACGCCGCCGAGGCTGGCCGCCCGGCGGACGTAGCGCAGCCGGCCGAGGAACGCGTCGGCCGCCTCGAAACCGCCGGCGAGTTCAATGCCGAGTACCCCGCCGAAACCGCTCATCTGGCTGTGCGCCAACGCGTGCTGCGGGTGGGTCGCCAGGCCGGGATAGTGCACCCGGGCTACGGCTGGGTGGTCTTTCAGCGCCTCCGCGAGCGCCTGGCCGTTGTCGTTGTGCCGTGGCATGCGCAGCGGCAGGGTACGCAGGCCGCGCAGCAGCAACCACGCGTCGAACGGGCCGAGTACGGCCCCGGTGAGCAGGGCGACATCCCAGATCTGGTCCAGGATCCCCGCCGGGCCGGCCAGCACCCCGGCGGACACGTCGGAGTGGCCGTTGAGGTATTTGGTCGCGCTGTGCCAGACGAGATCGACGCCGAAGTCTGCCGGTCGCTGGTTCACCGGGGTGGCGAAGGTGTTGTCGGCTATGGTCAGCACGTTGTGCGCGCGGGCCAGGTCCGCGACGGCGCGCAGGTCGGTGATCTGCAACAGCGGATTGCTCGGCGATTCCACCAGAATCAGGCGGGTCTGCGGAGTCAGCGCGTTTTCGAACGCCTCCGGGTCGGCCTGGTCCACTTGGGTAGTCAACACGCCCAGCCGGGGCAGCAGGTTCAGCAGCACCGACGCCGTGCCCCCGTAGGTGGACTTCTGCCCGATCACGTGGTCACCGGCGGACACCAGGGCCAGCACGGCGGTGGTGAGTGCGGCCATCCCGGACGCGGTGACCATCGCCGCCTCGGTGTGCTCCAGTTCCGCGACCACTGCCGCGACCTGCGCGTGGTTGGGGTTGCCGTAGCGGGTGTAGAAGTCCTGGCCCCGCCGGTCGACGGCGGCCTGCGCGAACTGCTCCGCGTCCTCGGCCCAGAACGTCGCCGTCTGGTAGATGGGCGGTGCCACGGCGCGGCTGGGATGGACGTCGCGATCGGCGTGAATGGCAACCGTGCTGATGCTGCCCGACATGGTTCCCCTTCCGTGGGCCATCTGGGGTGACACCACAAGCCTGCCCGGCCGGCCCGCCGACGCGAACCGTGTCGGCAACTTTGGCAGCAAGTTGCCGCCAGCTAGAGGCACTTGATTGTGGTAGACACGGCATCAGAGCAATAATCTGCCAAGATGGATGAGGTAGACCGGTCAATACTGGCCGTGCTCGAAAAGCACGGCCGGATCAGCAACGCTGAACTCGCCGCCCGGGTTGGCCTGTCGCCATCGCCCTGCCTCCGGCGCGTGCGCCGGCTGGAGAAGACCGGGGTGATCCGCGGTTACCGGGCACTGATCGATCCGGCCGCAGTCGGCCGCAGCCTGCGGGTGTTCGCCGGTGTCAGGCTGGTGCGGCACGCCCGCGCCGATGTGGTCGCATTCGAACGTGCGGTCATCCGGCTGCCCGAAGTGGTGCACAGCCACCACGTCACCGGCAACTACGACTACCTGCTCCAGGTCGAGGTCGCCGACCTGCCCGCCTACGAGGACTTCCACGCCAACCAGCTGGCCAGCCTGCCCGGCGTGGCCATGGTGACCAGCTACGTCACCATGAAGACGCTCTCCGCCGGCACCTGATCAACTAGCCTGGCGCCGGCGCCGTAACGCATCGGCTCCGCTGGGACGTCGCTGCGTGGACGCACCATCTCTGCCACCCGGGCTGACAGACTTTCGGTTCATGAGAGCACTGCCCGTGTACCCGGAGCCGTTGTGGCGCACTGATTTCCGCCAACGGATCGCGGTGTCATTGTGGTTCCTGCCGACCATCTTCGCGGCGGCGGCGATCGTCCTGGCCAATCTCACCACTTGGCTGGACACCCAGGTTGAGGCCCCGATCGGCGTGCGGCCGGATCTGGTGAGCGATCCTGGCACCGCCGCCACCTTCGCCGGCGCTATAGCGGCCGCCACTTTGGCATTCGTGGCCGTAGTGTTCGCCACCACGTTGGTGGCCATCCAGCTCGCGGCTAGCCAGTACTCACCCAGGACGGTGCGGATCTTCATTCGCTCCAGGCTCACCGGGTGACGCTCGGGTTGTTCCTGGCTACCTTTGTCTTCTCCGTGATCATCCTGGTCGGTAACCGGGCGTCGGTCACGTCGGCCAAGCAGTTCGCGCCCGTGGTGTCGGTGACGACGTTGCTGGTGCTGACTGTGGCGACGGTCTTCGGCTTCCTCGTCTACCTGCATGGTGTGGTGCGGCTGATGCGCGTGCAGTACCTGCTTGAATCGACCGCTAGCGAGAGCCGGCGGGCCATCGAGGAGAACTTTCCGCCGGCGTCCGCATACCTTGACGCCGAGCCTCCCTCGCCCGACCCGTCGCCGCGGCGCCTCTGCTGCACCGGGACGGCTGGGGTCGTTACCGGCATCGACCTGCACGGCCTGGTCGAAGTGTGCCGGCAGAAGCAGTGCTGGCTCGAGCTGACGGTCGGAGTGGGGGAATACCTGGCCCACGGCACCCCGGTGGCACTGGTGCACGGTGGGGACCTCCGCGACCGCGATGTAACCAAGTACTTCCTTATCCGCGGCGAGCGCACCTTCGTGCAGGATCCGGCGTTCGGATTCCGGCAGCTTGTCGATGTCGCGATCCGCGCACTGTCCCCGGCCGTCAACGATCCGACGACAGGAGTTCAGGCTATCGACCGCATCAGTGACCTCCTGGCCATCACGGGCAGCCGGCTCGACCCGACCGGCGTCAGAGTGGACTCCAGCGGCACGGTCAGGCTCAAGCGGAAGCTGCGCGACTTTGACGCTCTGCTAGTGCTTTCGCTGACCGAGGTGATTCGTTACGGCGCCGACTCGCCTCAGGTGATCCGGCGCCTTCGCGGGATGCTCGATGAGCTCGAATCCACGCTCCCCGCGGAGCGGCAGGCCGCCCTCGCCGGCCAGCGAAGGCTGCTGGAAGCTGCGGTCAGCGCCGCGCTGCCCGGCCCGTTCGCGTCCGTGGCCTCGGTGGCAGACCGGGAGGGCCTAGGCTGAAACAGGAGACCGGCACGTGCCGCAACACAGTAGGGCGGTCGCGTCCCTGGCCGCCGCACTCGACGCCCACGTGCGCCTCACCGCTGGCAGGCCAGCCTTTCGGATGACATGTAAGCCGCGGTGACCTGCTTCCCGGTCCGGCGCAGCATGTCTGACGGTCATGCCGAACTGCGGCCGTTGTCTCGCCCTCGCGCCCGGTACCAGTCCAGGGCGGGGGTACCGCGGTCGCTGGCCAGGCCTTTCGCCGCGGCCAGCCCGACCGCCAGCGTGATCACGGCCGCCAGGGTGCGCCTATCCACCGCGACCCGGGCCGCCGCGGCCAGCATGACGACCGTCATCACCCGCTGCCGTCGTCTCGCTTCGCGCGCTTCTGGCCGGGTCCCCCCCGATATGGGGTCAGGCGCCGCCAATGCGGTGCTGATGGTCATGTCGCCTCGCTCTCCCAGGATCAGGCTATGCGGTGCGCCCGATATTTCGGTAGCCGCAGAACGCCCGGGATCCAGTTCGTTGTGGGTGCGAGTCCGGTGGGCGGTGCCAGCCGGGACCAGCACAGCGCTTTGGCAGGCGGCCTCCCACGTCCCGATGATTGCCACGGCACCATCGCCCATGGGCCCGGCGGAAGCCCCGCGGGGCCCGTAGGAGGGCCCGTCATGTGGAACGCAGCCGAGGGCCATTGCATGGTTAGGCGCCATGGCGGACAAGCATTTCGGGCTACTCGGAACGGTCGCATCGTTGTGTGATGATGGCCGGGTGACCGATGAGGTTCTGGCAGATCAGATCAATTACTATCGCCACCGGGCGGGTGAGTACGACGCGACGGCCTATGGCGATGTTGCCGCAGCTCGTAAACGCATCGCGTGGCTGATCGCAGGGATGCAGCCAACCGGACACGTGCTGGAGATCGCGTGCGGGACTGGCTTGTGGACGGAGGCGCTGGCAGAGTCGGCTGACACGGTGACGGCGATTGATGCGGCACCCGAGGTGGTGGAGATCGCTAGCGACCGGGTGAGGCCGGCGAATGTCAGCTTCGAGGTCGCCGACGTGTTCTCGTGGACCCCGGGCACCCGGTTCGATGTGATCTTCTTCTCGGCGTGGCTCTCGCATGTACCGACGGATCGGTTCGACCAGTTCTGGCAATTGCTGCGGGGTCTGCTAGCCGAGAATGGACGAGTGTTGTTCATCGACGAGCACGTCAACGAACGCGGAAAAGAAGCCTATGTCGCGGGCCGGGCCGAGATCGTCGAACGACGGCTGCGTGATGGCGGCACGTTCCGCGTTGTCAAGAACTTCGTGGATCCGCAGCGACTGGAACTCCGGCTGCGTCGGCTGGGCTGGGATTGCTCGATTCGCCGGGATGGCAGCGACTGGGTCCGTGGAGAGGCGCATCTCGCGAGGTAGCGCGGCTCACCCTCGATCTCCACCTTGACCCGTGGGAGCGGCACCTTCTCGTCGCGAAACGGACGCGCCCCCGGGCTAGTACGTCCGGCCGGCCGCCACCATCAACCGCAACTCCCGGGCGCGCCGCACCGCCGAGGACCGGTCACCGACCTGGAGCTTGGCGTAGATGCTGCGCATGTGCGCGTTGACCGTATTCGTCGAGACGGACAGCTCGCCGGCGATCTCGGGCCGGGACAGGTTGGTCGGCAGATATCGCAGCACCCTGAGCTCGCCCGGGCTGAGCTCTTCCGCCGGCAGCAATGAGGACTGCTCTTTGGCCGCCGGGGATGAGCCGTGCAGGACGTCGAGGATATCGGCGAGCAGCGCGGCGTGCGCTGTCTGGTGCCGGGGCAGCGCCTCCAGCAGCCCAGCTGAGCCGGTCATCGCGAACGGCAGGATCAGCCGGTCAGATTCCGCCAGGGCCAGCGCCCGTTCCGCCGCCTGGCTGGCCGCGTGCTGGTCACCGAGCTCACGGTGAGCGAGCCCGGCCAGCAGGTGAGCCTCCATGACCGTGACGTCTCCGAGGACCGGTGCCGTGCCATCCACAACATCGGCCACCGCGGCCAGAGCCACGGCTGGGTTGCCTTCCGCGAGGCAGATCACCGCGTGGGCGTTACGGATCTCACCGGAGCTGGCCCGCTCGTCATCGAGCGCCGCGATGAAGGCGCGGGCCTCAGCGGTCATCCCGAGGCGGGCCTGGGTGGCCAGCAGCCAGCGGGTCACCCGGCTCGCTAGCGCCTGCGAGCCCGCTAGCTGCGATCCCAGGTATTCGGCCGTGCCGAACTCCTCGAGCGCTTCGCGGTGGCGGCCGCGGCCAGCGTGCAGTATCCCAGCCGTCTGGTGCAGCAGGAGCGTGATGTCCGGCCCGGTGTCTGTTTGCAGGGCCTGCCTGGTTCGTTGCAGCCATCGCTCGCCCGCGTCGAACTCACCCGTCCAGACCAGAGTCCCGGCGAGCATTACCAGCGCGGGCGCGATCACCGGTTCCATGCCCCAGCCGTGCCGCTCGGCGAGGGCGATCGCCTCGCGGCAGCGCCGCTGGGTCGTGGCGAACGAGTGGAGGAACAGCGACGCGAACCCGAGCTGCGCCAGTGCAGCCGACTTCCAGGTACGGCCGGCCGATCTGACGGGCCAGGTCGGCGCCCTCCCGGAGGTGACGTTCGGCTTCCGGCGCGTCTGGCAGCCCGAGCGTCCACGCCTCGGCGGTCCCCAGGTTCATCAGCGCTACCCCGCGCAGGTCGCTGCCGAGCGCGATGTCCTCCTCGGACTGCCCGGTCACCGGGGATGCGAGGAACCTGGCCTGCTCGATGACGCTGGCCAGGTGACCGCGCCGCCTGGCCAGCGCCAGCTGAAGCGATGCGACCGCCACCCGAAGGCGGCGCCGGCGATCCGGCGGCGCCGTCTCGGCGTGCGCCTCGGCGACCGCCAGCTGGGCAGCCGCCTCGTCCAGGCGCCCCTGGGCGAGGTCACCCATCGCGCGCACCAGGGCCAGCTCGGGGTGATCTGCGCCCGGCGGGAAGGCCCGCAGCAGCGCCTGCATGGTCTGCGCCTGCCCGTCGAGCGTCAGGCTGAACGAATGATCGGCGAGCAGCCGGGCCGCCTCGGCCCAGTCGCCCGCCGCATGCGTGTGCCGGATGGCGTCCACTACGTGGCCCTGCCGGACAAACCACTCAGCGGCCCGCCGGTGCAGCACCGGTACTTCTGCGGGCAGCGCCCGGCGCAACTCCAGCCGCAGGAAATCCGCGAACAGGTGGTGGTAGCGGAACCACGCGCGCTCGGGGTCCAGCGATTCGACGAATGCGTTCGCGTCTTCGAGACTCAGCAGGATCCGTTCCGAGCCAGGCCGAGCGGTCAGCAGATCGGCCAGTTCGCCGTTAACCCGGTCGAGCAGCGAGGTACGCAGGAGCAGATCCTGGACGTCGGGCGGCTGGCGGCCCAGCATCTCGGCCAGCAGGTACTCGGCGACCGTACGGTCGCTGCCGGAGAACTCGGCGACGAACCGTTCCGGGTCGGGGTGGCCGGCCAGGGAGATCGCCGCGAGCCGCAGGCCCGCGGCCCACCCTTCAGTCCGCTGGTGTAGCAGCGCCGCCCCCGCCGCGGAGAGCGCGATCCCCGAGACATCAAGCAGCTCGCGCGTTTCGCGTTCGGAAAAGCGCAGGTCGGCCGCACGGATCTCGGCCAGCTCGCCAGCCAGGCGCAGCTGATGCAGCCTCAGCCGCACAGCGTGACGCGTGGTCAGGATCGCGTGCACGTGCGGGGGAAGGTTCGTCAGCAGCTGGGTCAGCTGGGCGAGTGCTTCTGGTGAGGTCAGCTCGTGGAGATCATCAATAACCAGCGTGACGCTGCTGCGAGCGTCGGCGAGCTCCGACAGCACGCGGTCGGCCATCGCCGGTGCGTTAAATCCGGGCGTCGCTGCTGGCGGTTGCGCGCCACAGTCTGCGCCGCTAGCGTGACGGACCGCGTCGAGCAGGGCCAGCCAGAACTGCTGGGCGTCGTGCTGGTCACGCTGCACCTGCACTACGGCGAGCTGGCGCGGCTGCCCCGGACGGCCGGCCCAGGCGCGCAGCAGCGACGTCTTCCCGCTGCCGGCCGGAGCCGAGATGATCGTCACCTTCCGCGTTGCCGCGTGATCCAGGGCAGCGACAAGATCATCCCGGTCGATCAGCCGGGGAACTGCTGGAGCTACCGCCAAAAGGCCTGCCTTGGTATCTACGCCTGACACCCTGGCCCCCGTCACGCGGTCCGGGCGCCTTCTGTCTCGGTACCAGGCCAGCGCGCGTGCTGTCAACCGCGCGCGAACCCTCGCTTCTGCTGCATTCGCCTCGCCGGCGAGACGAGAAGGAGGAAGGTGCGCGGCTGCTGAGCAGCCGAGGAAGGTGCCCTGGATCGACTGCTCGCGCGAACGCCGAGCACATAACGCCCCCCGCTGACCTGGTCAAGGGTGGCGGCGGTCATTGCCAATGTTGCCGGGGTGCGTCCCCAGACCGCCAGAACGCCGGAGGCGAGCTTGATCCTGGCGGTATGCATCGCGTTCTGGCCGAGGCGACAGGCCACGGGTTGAGCGCCCGCCCGGAAGCTCCCCGGACAGCAGAGGTACGGGCGGACAGCCAGGCCATGTAATGGCCAGGCCGGGTAAGGGCTAGCTGGGTCTCATCGGTCCTGACCGCCCGCGGCCCGCTCGCCGCCCAGTGTGCCGGGTATCGTGCGGACTGTGCCGTTCAGCACGGCCGGGGATCTCGGGGGACTGCTGGAGCGCGAGCGCGAGCTGCGGATGCTGCGCGCTGGGCTCAGCCAGGCATGCACCGGAGACGGCGCGCTCCTGTTCATTGAAGGGCCGCCCGGCGTCGGCAAGACCGCATTGATCCGCGGAGCACGGACGCAAGCCGGGCAGACGGGCATGCTGGCGCTCGAGGCGACCGGCTCGGAGCTCGAACAGCCCTTCGCCTTCGGCGTGCTGCGCCAGTTGCTGGAACCGGTGATCCGCCAGCCGCCCGGGCCTGCCAACCTGTTCGCCGGGGGTGCCGGCCCTGCGGCCCGCCTGTTCGAGCCCGACGAGCACCTGCCGCCCAGCGCTGACCTGGGGTTCGAGGCATTGCACAGCCTGTACTGGCTCATGGTCAACATCGCCGACCACACCCCGGTCCTCGTGTCAGTGGACGATTGCCAGTGGGCCGACCGCGACTCGCTGCGCTTCCTGGCCTACCTCGCCCAGCGCATCGAGGGCCTCCGTATCGCGACGCTCCTCGCCGGCCGGCCGCCGGATCTGGCCGCCAGGACTGAGGCCGGCTCCCTCTGGACCCAGCTGACCTCCCGCCCCGCCGCCATCGCCCTCTACCCGCCGCCGCTGAGCGAACCCGCCACGATCAGCTGGACGCGGCAGCACCTGGGAACCGACGCCGACGAGGAGTTCTGCCGCGCCTGCCATACCGCCACCGGCGGCAACCCCCTCTTCCTCCGCGAACTGCTCCGCGCCCTCGACGCCCAGGGCATCGAGCCGTCAGCCGCCGCTGCGACCCAGGTCCAGGCGGTGGGACCAGCCGCAGTACGCCGTTTTGTCGTGCACCGGCTCGCCGCGCTCGGACCGGAAGCCGCCAGCCTGGCCCGGGCCGTCGCGGTGCTGGGTGATGACAGTGAGGTCCCGCTGGCCGCGCAGATGGCGGGCCTGAGCCCGGACGCCGCCCGGCTAGCCGCTGACGCTCTGGTCCGGGCCGGCCTGTTCAATCCAGCTGAGCGCCTGGGGTACGTGCACCCTGTCGTCCGGGCCACGCTGTATGAGGATCTTGCGCCCGGCGAGCGCCAGACGCGGCACGCGGGCGCGGCCGGGATCCTGGCCGCCGCAGGCGCACCCGCCGAACGCGTCACTGCCCACTTGCTGCTGGCCACCCCCAACGGCGATCACCAGCGGATCAGTACGCTCCGGTCGGCCGCGGCCAGCGCCGCGCGCCGCGGCGCTCCCCGCGCGGCGGCCACCCGGCTGCAGCGTGCGCTGGCCGAGTCCCCGGCCGAGGATGAACGGGCTGAGATCCTCACCGAGCTGGGCCGCTGCGAGCTAGCCACGCTGCAATTCGAGGCCGCCGAGAACCACCTGCACGCGTGTCTCACGTCCGGTGCCGCGCTGGCTACCCGCGCCGACGCGGCATCAGTGCTGGGACGGTGCACCATCGTGTCCGGTGGCGGCCGCTCACCCCAGGTCACAGCCGACGCGCTTGCGTCGCTGGTGGAGGAACTCCACCCGCTCGACCGGGAGCGCTCGCTCGAGCTGGGCTCTGAGCTGCTGATGCTCACCACCGCTGTCCCCAGGCTGCGCCCAGGCCTCCCCGTGCAGCTCGCCCGCTTCGACGAACTGTCAGGAGGCCATTCTGGGTTTGCGGCGATCGCGCGAGTCGTCCGAGCTCAGGAACGGTTCTTCCGCGGAGAGCCGGCCGCTGACGCGGTGGCGGAGATCCAGGCCGTCCTGAGGGCCGATCTGCCCCCTCAGACGCAGACGGATGCCCTGTTGATGGGCCTGCTGACGCTGCGCTACGCGGAGCAGTACGACCTGGCCATGCGGCTGCTGGAGGTCGCCCTGGAACGGGCCCGCCGTGAGGGGCACGCGACCCGGCAGGGTCTCATCCACGGACAGCGGGCCATGATCGCCCTGGCCCAGGGGTCGGTTCACGACGCCCAGGTCGAGGCGGAGACTGGACTGCTGCTGGTAGAGGAACCGCACTTCGCGGTCGTGCAGCTGCTCGCGGTGGCGATCGGCGCGAGCGTCCAGCGAGGCGAGCTGGAGGCTGCCGACGCGCTGGCCCGGAGAGTTGACCCGGCCACGATCGCTGAGGATGGCACCTACGTGCCCGGGTTCCTGGACGCGCGTGGGTGCTTGCGGATCGCCCAGGGCCGGCCCGAAGACGGCATCGCCGACCTGCTGTGGTGCGGCCGGCTGATGGAGGAGTCGCGCGGCCTGCCGTGGCCGGGCGACTGGCGGATCCACGCTGCTCCGGCGCTGTCCGCGCTCGGCCAGCGCGACCTGGCCGGCCAGCTCGCCCGCGAGCAGCTCGCGCTCGCCCGGCGGGTCGGCGTCCCGGGCGCACTGGGCATGTCGCTGCACGCCGCAGGTCTGGTGGCGGGCGGAGCCGAGGGGCAGGCGCTGCTCTTCGAGGCCGTGGCCGTGCTGGAGCGCAGTCCCGCGCGGCTTGAGCTGGCGCACGCGCTCGCTGACCTGGGGGCCGGGCTGAGCCGCGCGCACCGCCGGGCGGAAGGCCGCGACGCTCTGCGCCGGGCGATCAAGCTGGCCGGCGAGTGCGGCGCCCTGGCCCTGGCCGAACGCGCCCTGGCCGAGCTGCACGCCGGGCCGGGGCGCCGCGCGCGAACCGAGCTGACCGGGCCGACCGCACTGACCGCCGCGGAGTGGCGGGTGTGCCGGGAAGCGGTCGCGGGACAGACCAACCGGGAGCTTGCCCAGGCCCTGTTCGTGACCGAGAAGACCATCGAACGCCACCTCAGCAGCGCCTACGCCAAGCTCGGGATCCGGTCGCGGTTCCAGCTGGCGGCGGCCATCGGCGAGTAGCCACCCCAGCGCTTCCCGCTCGCGGCTGGCTATCCCCGCTGGCTGCGCCGAAGGAAAACGGTAGGGAAAACACTCGGGGATCCCCGCTTGTGAGTGGTTCCGTCTTCCCGGCACGTTGGCATCAGGCCCACGTAACCAGCGGTGATACCGCCTGAACAGGAAGACATCGTCATGACCGGTGCGCTCTACAGTCTGGCGCGGTTCTGCGCCCGGCACCGTTACCTCGTCCTGTCCGCCTGGCTGATCGCGACGGTCGTCCTCGTCGGCGTGTCACACCAGCTCGGCAACAACACCAGCGACAACCTCACTCTGCCCGGCACGGGCAGCCAGCAGGCCACCGACACACTCAGCAAGTCGTTCCCCGATCAGGCGAACGGGTCCAGCCCGATCGTCCTGCACGTCAGCCACGGGAAGCTGACCGACACCCAGTACGCCAGCGCGGTGAACGAAGCAACGGCCGACGTGGCCAAGGCCCGCTACGTGGCCTCGGTGGTCAACCCGCTCACCTCGCAAGGTGCGTCCGCGCTCAGCAAGAACCAGGCGACCGGCTACCTGTCGGTGACGTTGTCGGTCAGCCCGGGGGCACTGTCCGAGAGTGACGCTCAGACGGTCATCAACGCGGCGGCCAAGCCGGCCCAGGCGGCGGGAATCCAGGTGCAGACCGGCGGCCAGCTGGGCCAGAAGGTGTCCACTCCATCCACCGAGTCCAGCGAGCTGATCGGGATCATCGCCGCGATGGTGATCCTCACGTTCGTGTTCGGGACCGTGGTGGCGATGCTGCTGCCGATCCTGACCGCGATCCTCGGCCTGGCCTCAACGCTGTCGGTCGTCACGATCTTCAGCCATGTCACGACCGTGTCCACGGTGGCGCCGACCCTGGCCACGATGATCGGGCTGGGCGTTGGAATCGACTATGCCCTGTTCATCGTGACCCGGCACTTCCGCGGTCTGGACGCGGGCCTGGACGTTCGGGAGTCACTGGCCCGCGCAGTGGCGACCTCCGGCGGAGCGGTGACCTTCGCGGGCGGGACGGTGACCATCGCGCTGGTCTCGCTGGCAGTGGCCCGTATCCCGCTGGTGACTACGTTGGGCCTGATGGCCGCGATCGCGGTGATCGTCGCGGTGCTGGCCGCGCTGACTCTGCTGCCTGCGCTGCTCGCGATCACCGGACCGCACATCAACTCGCTGCGGATCCGAGGCCGCCATCCCAGGCGGGATGCCGCGGTGGGCGAACAGAAGGGCCTGTGGGCCCGGTGGGCAGCGGGCCTCGCCCGCCACCCGATAGTCGGCGGCCTGGCCGCCCTGGCGATCCTCATCCCGCTGGCGACCCCGCTGTTCTCGCTGAACCTGGGACAGAAGGACATCGCTGCGCTGCCCACGTCGACCACCGCGCGCCAGGCCTACGACCTGCTGTCGGACAACTTCGGTCCCGGGGTGAACGGCCCGCTGCTCGATCGCCGTGAAGCTCGGCTCGCCCGCGCAGGCCTCGGCCACGCAACCCGCCCCGTCTGGCGCAGACCCGCGATCCACCGATCCGCGGCTGCAGACACTGGAGCAGGACGTCTCGAAGACCAAGGGAGTTGTGGCGGTCACCCCGGTGCAGATCGACAAGGCTGGGACCACCGCCTACTTCAACGCCCTGGCTACGACCGGCCCGTCTGAGCAAGCCACCACCGACCTGGTGACCACGCTGCGGTCCACCGTGATCCCGGCGGCGCAGAAGGGCACGGACCTGAAGGCCTACGTGGGCGGGACCACGGCCGGCTATGACGATCTCGCCTCGAACATCTCCAGCAAGCTCCCGCTGCAGATACTGGTCGTGATCCTGCTCAGCTTCCTGCTGCTGACCCTGGCGTTCCGCACCGTGGTGATCCCGGTCCAAGCCGCCCTCATGAACGTCCTCTCGATCGGCGCCGCCTACGGCGTGCTGACGGCACTGTTCCAGTGGGGCTGGCTGCACGGCGCGATCGGCCTGCAGAGCGCGGTCCCGATCGTTTCCTACGTGCCGTTGTTCATGTTCGCGATCCTGTTCGGGCTGTCGATGGACTACGAGGTGTTCCTGGTCAGCCAGATCGAGGAACACGTGCACGAAGGCCAGGACAATCAGGGCGCGGTGGTCTCCGGACTGGTCACCAGCGGGCGGGTCATCACGGCCGCCGCCACGATCATGGTGTTCGTGTTCGGCAGCTTCGTGCTCAACGGCGACCCGACTGTCAAGCAGTTCGGCGTCGGCTTGGCCGTGGCCGTGCTCCTGGACGCCACGATCGTCCGCTGCCTGCTCGTGCCTGCGCTCATGGTCCTGATGGGCAAGGCCAACTGGTACCTGCCCCGCTGGGTTGACCGTCTGCTCCCCCGGATCAGCATCGAAGGCGCGGAGTTCTTCCAGGCCCGCGATGCCCGCGAGGCCGCCGGGCAGCTTCGCACGGCACATCAGGTGCAGCATCCGGAGCCTGAGATAAGCCAGCGCCAGTAGGCGAAGCTACCGGGATTGCCACCGCTCCACGCCGGTGGGCCGCCACCTCCGCGGCCCACCGGCCAGGTCTGTGCCAGGCCCACGGTTGCCCTGAACTCCGCTGACGACGATCACCGGCGTTCGACGATCGGCGGCCGGGTGAAGAAGCGGACCATGTCGTCCAGGGCGGTCGGGGACAGGATCAGCTTCTGCATCTTGGCGCTGTCCCTTTCGATCGGACCGATCCGGGCCCGCATCTGCGTCTCGTACCGGGCGATGGCGCCCGGCGCGTCGTCCGGGCTCGCGATCACCTCGGCGGCGAGGTCGGCGGCATCGCGCAGGGCCTGGTTGGCACCCTCGCCGACCGGGGGCATCAGGTGGGCCGCGTCACCGACCAGGGTGAGTGAGGGATGCGAGGGCCAGCGCATTCCGGGCGGGGTGACCCGGATGTCGCGGCTGACCACCGGTTCGTTGGCGGCCTCGACGAGGGCGGTGAGGGTGGGAGACCAGTCCGCGTACCGCTGGAGCACGTCGCTCCGGCCGGCCGGCCGCCACGGAGGGGTGCTGCGTACCATCGCGGAAACCCGCACCAGGCCGCTGCTCTCGCGCTGGGCGGTGAGGTTCTGGTCGTAGCCCAGCGCCCAGAGGCTGCCGTGGCCGACGAGGCGGCCTAGGTCCGGCCGGGTCCGGTCCACGTCCGGGATAGTCATGTGGGTGTACGAGCTGAGGTAGGCGGTCGCGGCGTCGGTGAGCCGGGAGCGCAGCAGCGAACCGCCGCCGTCCGCACCGACCAGCAGGTCGCACTGACTCCTCCTGCCGTCGGCCAGACCCAGCCTGAACCCGCCGCCGGCTCGCTCCTCGACGGCGACGACCTGGGCGCCCCAGTTGATCGTTGCGGCCGGCAGGGATCCAGCGAGCAGGTCACGCAGGTCGGTACGGTCGATCTCCGGGCGACCGCCGGGTGCGTCGGGGACGTGGTGCACGAGCAGCTCCCCGGACGGGCTGAAGATCTTGTGTTCCTCACCCTCGGGGCGCGCCAGGGCGTGGAACTGCTCAGCGAGGCCGGCCGCCTCGAGGGCGTACTGCCCGGACTCGGGGTGCAGGTCGAGGGTGCCACCCTGGGAACGGGCGTGCGGGGAGGGATCCCGCTCATAGACGCTGGTCTCGATGCCGTGGACGTGCAGGATCCGGGCGAGCGTCAGACCGGCCGGCCCGGCCCCGACGATGGCGATGCGCATGGTCCACCTCCTTGCCGATACACTGTATCGTGTGAGTCCGGACGAGTCGCCCAGGCTGATCTGGGAGCGCCCCGAACCCGACGAGCGCCGGGCCTCCACACCGCTGGCCCGGGCCCAGGTCGTGACGGCCGCCGTCCGGCTGGCCGACGCCGAAGGGCTGGCGGCGGTGTCGATCCGCCACGTTGCGGCCGCGCTCGGGGTCCGGCCGATGCGCCTGTACAGCCACGTGTCCGGTAAGGGCGATCTGCTAGAGCTGATGATCGACGCCGTGTACGCCGAGATCGGCCACCAGGCTGGCATCGGTGACGCCGGCCGGGCGGTGCCCGCTCCGGCCGGAACCTGGCGATCCCAGGTACGCACCCTCGCGCATGCCACCCGAGACACCGTCCGTCGCCATCCGTGGGCGATCGACCTGCTGGGCGGGCGGCCGCATCTGGGACCGCACGCGCTGAACTTGGGCGAGGCGACCGCGGCGGCGGTGGCCCGCGCGCCTGGCCGCGACGATCCCCAGGCCCTGAGAGTCGCGGTGGGCGCGCTGAACTCCTACCTGCTCGGTGCCCTGCGCCGGGAGATCGGCGAGCTGCGTGCGGGCGAGTCCAGCGGCCTGGACACGGCCCAGTGGCAGGCCGCGCTCGGCCCCTACCTGAGCCGGCAGTTGGCGACCGGGCGGCTGCCGATGATCGAGATGTTGGTCAGGGCGCCCGACGTGGACGCCGGGGCGGCCTTCGAAACGGGGCTGGCCCTCGTCCTGGACGGTCTCGCCCGGCCACCCGAGGCCTGACGCGAGGCGCCGGCCGAAGCCGTACTCAGTCGCGTTGGCTCATCCACAGCGATACGTGGGCGGGTTCCAGGGCCTGGTGCACAACACTGGCCAGGTCATCGCGGACCGCGTCCAGGTCGACCGCGTCTTGCAGCCGGGCCGCGAACGTGGCCACGGTCTGGTCGGCGTCAAACCGGGCCCGGTTGAACCGCCGGTCCACCGCTCGCTGCACCCGCTGCCGCAGCGGATTGAACAGAGCCGCGGCTGCCAGCGTGGAGGCGGCCACCGCCACCGGCGTGTGGACCCGGAACACCTGGGTGGTCAGCAGCACCAGCCCGGGACTCGAACCCCTGACCCCCTGCTTGCAAAGCAAGTTCGCTCCCGCGGCCGACACGCGTGAACAATAAGGCCCCAGCTCAGAGGCACCCCTACACCGCGGTTGGGGGCGGTCTGGCAAGGCCCACACGACTTGCGATCTCCCAAATTCCTCCCAATTGATCAAGAGTGCGAGCTTACGTCAGAGAAATTTTTCGAACAGCGAGGTCTGAACGCAAACCCGTTGTGCAGGCACCAGACCTTGGGGTCGCTGCGAGGAAGGGCGGACACAGGCGTGGATCGTGACCGGCGGCTGCGCATCGGGCAGTGGTGGAGCTACGGGCCGGAAGCCCGATGCCGGCCTTTGTACGCTGGATGCTGTGAGTGAGCCCGTCCGTGACGTTTCCGCCGACAGTGACGCCGTGCGCGCTGCGGTGGCGAACGCGCGCCGTGGCGTCAACACTCACCTGACGATCGCCGGTGAACGTGTCGCGGCCATCGTCCCGGAGTCCGTGATCGAGGCCCTCCGCGCCGCGGAGGACGCCGAAGACGCTGCTGAGGCCGACGCCGCCTGGGACGAGCCCGGCGACTCGATTCCGCTCAACGAGCTTGAAGCCGAGTTCGGGCGCTGATTAGTGACCGCCTATACGGGTCACCGCGGGTTGCGAACGGGGCGTGGCCCACGTCCGGAGGGACCCGTGGGCGGGACGTTCCGCGTGGCCAAATGCAGCCCAGCCATCCGGTCCGCGTAGCTGGGCTATCGTCATGCCATGCCGCGTATCAGCGCGTTCTACGGGGTCGTGATCTACATGTACTGGAACGAACGAGATCACCCCGTGGCCCACTTTCATGCCTACCATGCCGGGCGCCGCGCATCGGTCTCGGCGGACGGGACGGTGCTCGCTGGCGGCCTCGAAGGTAGGGCTCTGAGGTTCGTCAAGGAGTGGGCTGGGCTCCGGAATGAGGAGATCCTGGCGAACTGGGAGAGAGCCAGGAAGAACGAGCCTCTGCTCGACATAGAACCCCTGCCGTAGGATAGGAAACCGTGAGCGAGAAGTATCTTCCGGCCGTGGTTGGTGTTGCCGTGCTCGGTGACCATGTGCTCCGGCTCCTGTTCAGTGACGGGACCGTCGGCGACGTGGACTTCTCGGCGGAGCGCTGGACAGGGGTTCTGGAACCGCTCAACGATCCCCAATACTTCGCCCAGGTCGAGGTCGATGCTGAGGCAGGCACCGTGGTATGGCCGGAGGGCATCGACCTGGCCCCGGAACCGCTCTACGAGCAGGCACGCGCCCACCCACTCGTAGCTGCTTAACGTTCCAGTGCTGCCTGGCTTGGACGCCAAGTAGGCGGAGTCGGGCTGACTCATGAGACTGGGCTAACGAGAGTCCCCGGCATGCGCGGCCTCTACGCCCACGCCTCCAGCCGGATGCACGACGACCTCAAGCACACACTCCAGGCCCGGTGGGAAGACTCCCTCCGCGACCGCGCCGCCATCGCCCCGCGCTCACCCCTCCCACTGCTCGACGAGCTGCTGACAGCAGAGATGACCCACCGGAATCAGGCGACACCGGGAGGCAGGGAGAAGATGATCTCCCAAATTCCTCCCATCCGCCCCGGGCGGCCCGCGCGAGCCACCCTCGCGATACGGGGAGAACCGGAATTAACTGCGGCTGACCTGGCCAGATACCTGAAATCGGGAAGTGGAGCTAAGGGGACTCGAACCCCTGACCCCCTGCTTGCAAAGCAGGTGCTCTTCCAGCTGAGCTATAGCCCCGCGCCACGGCGGTTCAAGGGTACCCGGTCGGCGCCGGCCCAGAGGGCGGCGCAGCCGAGGCTCCCCGTCAGGGAGGGGGCGCCGGCGAAGCAGTCGCGGGCGGCGCAGATCCAGGCCGCGAACCAGGCCCAGACCCAGCAGACCCGGAAGTCCCGGGCGCCCCCGGCCCCGGCCCCGGATCGGACGTCTGCGCCCCGGAGCCCTGGCCGCCGTCCGCCGCGGACCCCATCTGGCCCGCAACCGCGACCGGACCCGCAGCCGGGTCGATCACCGACCCCGCCGTCTCAGCCGCCAGCACTCCCGGAAGCTCAGCAAAGCTGCCCAGCAGATGGGTCGCGCCCGCCCGCTGTAGCCGCTCGCGAGTATGCCCTCCGGTCAGGATCCCCGCCACGATCTGGGCACCGGCCCGCCGGCCGCACAGGATGCCGCTTTCGGTTCCTCCTGCGTAGGCGGTCTCGCGGACATCGGTGACCCCCAGTCGCAGCATCGCGCACAGCATGGGGTCGGGCCACGGGTAACCGCGCGGCGCGTCCTCAGGGCACAGCACGCAGTCGACCTGCCGCCGCCAGCCGAGGGTATCCAGCACGAGGCCGAGCAGGCCCCGGGACAGCCCGGTGATGAAACACACCCGGACCCCGGACCCGCGGATCTGCTGCAGCGCCTCGGACGCCCCTGGCATGGGGACCAGCCCGGAGCGGTCAACGGCCAGCCGGTAGGAGCGGTCAAAGGCGAGCGTGGCGGCTTCGGCACGGCCCGGGGCGTCGGGGAACAGCGCGCGGAACACGTCGACGGCGGACTGCCCGCGGGTCTGGTGGACGTGGACCATGCTGCGGGCGTAGGCCGCGGTGCCGGGGACGATGCCCTGGGTGGCGAAGGCCTCGGTGAACGCCCGCTCCAGGATGCCGCCGTCGTCCGCGGTGACCCCGAGCAGGCCACAACACAACAGCGTGACTGGTGTCGCGCTGCTCACACCGAACCCCCGTCTTCAGCCCGGCCGCGCTCACTTCAGGGGCCGGGCGCTGCCTGGCCTAGTCGTCGCTGGTCGTCGCCTCGGTCCACAGATCGAGCTCGGCACGGTCGGCCTGGACCTTCCGCCAGACGGCGAACACGCCAAGCCCCGCCAGAGCGAGCAGCAGCAACTTCTTCACGGTGCGGACCCCTTCACCTCGACAATCGCGGAGCCGGCCCGGAAGGGGCGACCTGGCTCCTTACGCTCCATGCAGACTAGCAAGCGTTTCCGTCACCGGGGCCTGGCCACACGAGTCTCGTCCCACACCGGATCGCCCGATTCGTAGACGTCCCCGCTCGCCCCGAACACGAGGAACCGGTCGAAGGACCGGGCGAACCAGCGGTCGTGCGTGACAGCCAGGACCGTGCCCTGGTAGGACTCCAGCCCGGCCTGCAGCGCCTCCGCGCTGGCCAGGTCGAGGTTGTCGGTCGGCTCGTCGAGCAGGAGCAAGGTCACCCCGCTCAGCTCGAGCAGCAGGATCTGCAACCGGGCCTGCTGCCCGCCGGACAAGGTGGCGAACGGCTGCTCGGCGCAGTGCTGCAGCTCATACCGGGACAACGCGGCCATGGCCTCGTTGCGCTGCATCGCGTGCTCGGTCATGAGGATCTCGGCGGGACGCCGGCCGGCCAGGTCGGGGCGGGCGTGGGTCTGCGCGAACAGCCCCGGGACGACCCGGGCGCCGAGCCGGGCCACTCCCTCGTGCGGGAGGTCAGCCCCGCCGAGCAGCCGCAGGAAACTCGACTTGCCTGATCCGTTGGAACCGAGCACGGCCACCCGGTCGCCGTACCAGACCTCGCAGTCAAAGGGGTGCATGAGCCCGGTCAGCTCCAGGTCCTCGCAGATCACCGCGCGCTTCCCGGTCCGGCCGCCGCGCAGCCGCATCCGCACGTTCTGCTCCCGGGGCGCGAGTTCCGGCGGCCCCGCGTCCTCGAACCGGCGCAGCCGGGTGACCGCCGCCTGCAGCCGGGAGGCCATGTCGGAGTTGTAGGAGGCCTTCTGCCGCAGGGTGCGGACCAGCTCCTTGAGCTTCTCGTGCTCCTCGTCCCATCGCCGCCGCAACTCGTCGAGCCGGTCATTGCGGTCCTGCCGGGCTTGCGGGTAGCTGGCGAACCCACCGCCGTGCACCCAGACGCTGCCGTCCTCGACGGTAACGATCCGCTTCGCGCTGTTGGCCAGCAGTTCCCGGTCGTGGCTGACCAGCAGGACGGTCTTGCGCGTCTGGGCCAGCTGCTCCTCGAGCCAGAGCTTGCCCGGCACGTCCAGGTAGTTGTCCGGCTCGTCCAGCAGCAGGACCTCGGCCGGGCCGCGCAGCAGCGCCTCGAGCACGAGCCGCTTCTGCTCGCCGCCGGACAGCGTGCCCACCGGCCGGTCGCGGCACTGCTCGTAGCCGAGACCGAGCGCCGCGACCGTGCACGCGTCCCACAGCACCTCGGCCTCGTAGCCGCCCGCGTCGCCCCAGTCGGCCAGTGCGGCCGCGTACCGCAGCTGCGCGGGCTCGTCTCCCCGCGCCCGCATCGCGACTTCCGCCGCATCCAGCCGCGCTGCGGCCTCCCGCACCCTTGTTTCCGCAACGAAAACCAGCAGGTCGCGAACCACCAGCTCCGCGCCGGGCCGGCCGAGGGCCTGCTCAATCTGGGCGTCGTCCCCGCGGGTCCCCCCGACGCTGGGCTCACCCGTGGGCGTGACCCCGCCGATCCCCCCCATGCTGTGCTCACCTCGGGGGGCGACCCCCCGGATCCCCCCGATGCTGTGCTCACCCGGGGGGGCGACCCCCCGGATCCCCCCGATAAACTGCCGCATCACCCCCAGCCCGCCGCTGGTGGTGACGGTGCCGGACTGCGCAGTCAGGTCCCCGGCGATCAGCCGGATCAGCGTGGTCTTCCCGGAGCCGTTCGGACCCACCAGCGCCGCGACCACGCCCTCGCCCACCCGGAACGAGGCGTCGTCGAGCAGCACCCGCCCGTCCGGCAGCGCGTGATGCACATGCGCCACCTCGACGTGTCCCACCCTGATCCCCTCCCGGCTGCTGTATGCCCTCAGCCGAGGTAACCAGGCGGCGGCGCGCCCCGCAACGGATATACCGGCTGGGTCACGCGGGCCCGGGCGGCGGGCAGGCCGCACCATCCCCTGCGGGTGATCCCCGCGGGCCGGGCAGATGAGACTGTCGTCGTGTTCGGCGTGGGGAGCACATGGACACGGGCGATCTCCTTCCCGAGGGCCCAGCCCCGGGCAAGCAGGCTGCGGCCACCGGGCGGGGTGAGCACTGGTGGCCAGTGGCGCTGGCGATCCTGGCCACCGGCGCCCTGCACGTAGCGCTGCCCGCGCCGTACCGGGTGAACCCCAGATGGGTGGTACCGGTCGTCCTGTTCGTCTTGCTCGCCGTTCTGATCATCGGGGATCCGGGTCGCATCGACCGGCAGAAGCCCTGGCTGCGGGCCGTCATCAGGATCGTCATCGCTTTCATCACGGTGGCGAACCTGTTCGCCGCCGCCCGGCTCATCGCAGACATCCTGACCAGCAACAAGATCTTCGCAAATAACCCCATCGGGCTGCTGGCCACCGGCGGGGTCGTCTGGGTCACCAACGTGATCGCGTTCGCCCTCTGGTACTGGGACCTGGACCGGGGCGGTGCCGCCGCCCGGGCCCATCACCCCAGTGCAGACCCGGCGTTCGTCTTCCCGGAGATGCAGCACACCCAGTACGCGCCGGCGGCCTGGGTGCCACGGTTTGTGGACTACCTCTCGCTGGCCTTCTGGACTGCGACCGCGTTCAGCCCCACTGACACGTCCGCGATCAAGCCGTGGGCCAAGCTCCTCATGATCTTGGAAGCGTGCGTATCGCTGGGCATAGGCGCCCTCGTGATCGCCCGCGCAGTCAACATCTTGAAGGCGTGACCGGGCCCGGTTCACAGCTGGCCGATTGCGGAGCTGGCCGATTTGCCGAGCCCGCCCGACTACAGGGCCAGGTCGGCCCGCACCGGGCGGCCCTGGATCGCGGACCATACGTTGGCCGGGGTGAGCGGCATCTCGGCGTGCCGGACGCCCAGCGGGCGGAGTGCGTCGATCACCGCGTTGACCACCGCGACCGGGGAGCCCACCGTGGCCGACTCACCCACGCCCTTGGCGCCGATCGGGTGGTGCGGGCACGGGGTGACGGTCTCGCCCAGCTCCCACGACGGGCATTCCACCGAGGTGGGCAGCAGGTAGTCCATGAACGAGCCGCCGAGGCAGTTCCCGTCCTGGTCGTAGGTGATGACCTGCATCAGCGCCATGCCGACCCCGTCGGCGAGGCCACCGTGCACCTGCCCCTCCACGATCATCGGGTTGATCCGGACCCCGCAGTCGTCCACCGCGATGAACCGCCGCAGGGCGACTGCACCGGTGCCCGGGTCCACGTCCACCACGCAGATGTACGCGCCGTAGGGGTAGGTGAGGTTCGGCGGGTTGTACACGGTTTCCGCGTCCAGGTGGCCCTCGACGCCCTCGGGCAGTTCGAGGGAGGAGTGCGCGGCCATCGCGATTTCGGCGATGGTCCGGCCCTGGTCCGGGTCGCCGCGGACCTGCCACCGGCCGCGGGCCCACTCCAGGTCCTCGGGCGCGGCCTCCAGCATGGCCGCCGCCACCACCCGGGCCCGCTCGCGCACCTTGCGGGCCACCACGACAGCCGCGGCGCCCGAGACAGGCGTGGACCGGGAGCCATAGGTGCCCAGGCCGAAGGGGGTCCGGTCGGTGTCACCGTGCACCACCTCGACGTCGTCCGGGGTCAGCCCGAGCTCATGCGCGACGATCTGGGCGAAGGTCGTCTCGTGCCCTTGGCCCTGGGTCTGGCAGGAGATGCTCAGCACCGCCACGCCCGTCGGGTAGATCCGCAGGTCGGCGCCGTCCGCCATGCCCAGGCCGAGGATGTCCATATCCTTGCGCGGCCCGGCCCCGACCCCCTCGGTGAAGAAGCTGAGCCCGATGCCCATGTACTCGCCGCGGGCCCGCCGTTCCGCCTGCTCCCGCCGCAGTTCTGGGTACCCGGCCAGGTCCATCGCGACCTGCAGGGCCCGGGGGTAGTCGCCGGAGTCGTACTCCCATCCGGTCGGGCAGGTGTAGGGGAACTGCTCGGGCCGCAGCAGGTTCCGCATCCGCAGGTCAGCCGGGTCCAGCCCGAGTTCGCCGGCCAGCAGGTTGACCATCCGCTCGACCAGGTACACGCCCTCGGCGATCCGGAACGAGCAGGAGTAGGCCACCCCGCCTGGGGCCTTGTTGGTGTAGACGCCGGTGACTTCGCAGTAGGCCGCCTGCAGGTCGTAGGACCCGGTGAAGATGTGGAAGAACCCGGCCGGGTACTTGCTGGGCTGGGCCGACCCGTTGAACGCGCCGTGGTCGGCCAGCACCCGGGCCCGCAGGGCGAGGATCCGCCCGTCCCGGGTCGCCGCGATCTCGCCGTGCATGTGGTAGTCCCGGGCGAACGCGGTGGACATCAGGTTCTCCGACCGGTCCTCCACCCACTTCACCGGCTGGCCGGTCAGCATGGTGCCGACCACGGCGCACAGGTAGCCCGGGTAGACGGGAACCTTGTTGCCGAACCCGCCGCCGATGTCGGGGGACACGATCCGGATCTTGTGCTCAGGCAGCCCGGCGACCAGCGCGTACAGGATGCGGTGCGCGTGCGGCGCCTGCGTGGTGGCCCACACGGTGAGCTTTCCGCTGACCGGGTCCATCTCGGCCACCGCGCCACAGGTCTCCAGCGGGGCGGGATGCGAGCGCGGGAACAGCATGTCCTGGGTGACCACCACGTCGGCCGCGTCGAAGGCCGCGTCGGTGGCGGCCCGGTCCCCGGCCGCCCAGTCGAAGATGTGGTTGTCCCGCTGGCCCAGCCACGTCGTCGCGGATCAGCGGGGCGCCGGTGTCCAGCGCCCGGGTCGCGTCCACGACCACCGGCAGCGGCTCGTACTCCACCTGGATCAGCTCCAGCGCGTCCCGCGCGGAATAGCGGTCCTCGGCGACGACGAACGCCACCTCCTGGCCCTGGAACCGGACCTTGTCCGTGGCCAGGACGGCCTGGACGTCACGGGACAAGGTGGGCATCCAGGCCAGCTTCCGCTGCGCAAGCATCTCGCCGGTGATGACGGCGCGGACCCGCGGATGCGCCTCCGCCGCGGCGGTGTCCACCGACACGATCCTGGCGTGCGCCAGGGGGCTGCGCAGGATCGCGCCGTGCAGCATGCCTGGCCGCTGGATGTCGTCCACGAACGTGCCCTGGCCACGCAGGAACCGGGCGTCCTCCTTGCGCCGGACCGAGCCGTAGGCCCCGTCCAGGGCCGGATCAGGCGCTGCGCTCATCGTCCCTCCCCGGGCTCGCTGGCCTCGTGCTCGCTGGCCCACCGGACCGAGCGCACGATGTTCTCGTACCCGGTGCACCGGCACAGCTGGCCAGACAGCGCCTCGCGGATCTCGGCCGCCGACGGGTCCGGGTGGTGATCGAGCAGCCACCGGGCGGTCATCATCATGCCCGGCGTGCAGAACCCGCACTGCAGCCCGTGGCACTCCGCGAAGCCCTGCTGGACTGGGTCCAGGCGGCCGTGACGGGCCAGGTCCTCCACGGTGCGCACCCGGCGCCCGTCGGCCATGGCCGCCAGCACCGTGCACGACTTGACCGGCGTCTCGTCCAGCCACACGACGCAGGCGCCGCAATTGGAGGTGTCACACCCCCAGTGTGACCCGGTCAGGCGGAGGTCATCGCGGAGGAAATGGATCAGCAGCAGCCGGGCCTCCACGTCCCTGGTGTGGGCCACGCCGTTGACGGTGATCGTTATCTGCATGTCGTCAGTGCTCAGCCGGCACTCTGCTGGCCAGTGCGCGCTGCGCGCGCTGCAGGCGCGCCGCAGCGAACGGACGGTCAGCTCGCGGGCCAGGTGGCGCTTGTAGTCGGCCGGGCCGCGCTGGTCTGACACCGGGCGGCAGGGCGCCGCGGCCAGTTCGCCGGCCCGGGCGAAGCTCTCCTCGGTGGCGGGGGCGCCGCGCAGGAATTCTTCGGCCTCAGCCGCGGAGAAGTGCGGCGCGCCCACCGCGGTCAGCCCGATGCCAGCGTCGGTGATGGTGGCGCCGTCCGGCCCGCTGCCTTCCAGCCACAGGGCCGACCCGACCGCGCCCACCGGCCAGTCGCCGGCCCGGCGCCCGACCTTCTCGTACGCACTGCCGCCACCGGGCCGGATCGGGACCCGGATCTCGGTCAGGATCTCGCCCGGAGCGACCACCGTCTCGTAGGGCCCGGTGTGGAAATCCCGGGCCGGCACCGTCCTGGTGCCGTCGGAGTGGGCGATGACCATCGTCGCCTTGAGCGCGGCGAAGGCCGCCGACAGGTCCTCGGACGGGTCGGCCTGGCACAGCGACCCGCCGACCGTGCCCCAGTTACGCACCACCGGGTCGGCGATGACCTGCTCCGCGTCGTGCAGGATCGCGAAGTGCCGGGCCGCTTCGGCTGAGTCGAGCAGCTGGGCGTGCCTGGTCATCGCGCCGATTCGCAGTTCACGGCCGGTCACCGTGAGGTAGGAGAGCTCCGTCAGGCCGTTGATGTCGATCAGTGTCTCGGGCTGGGCGAGCCGCAGCTTCATCATCGGGATCAGGCTGTGCCCGCCCGCCAGGATCCGCGCCTCCGGACCGAACCGGGCCAGCAGGGCGAGGGCGTGCGCGACACTGGTGGCCTTCTCGTACTCGACGTAGGCCGGAACCTGCATACGCTCTCCCTCGGGTAACCGCTGTTTGCGAGTGTACGAGTGCTCCTGGCCAGCGGTAATAATCAGAAGGTTATGAGCGATATCCAGAACCGGCGAGCGAGCCCGGGCCGCCAGGCCCGGGCGAACGGCCGGTGCGGGTCGTATCTGGACGTCGCGAGTCTGGATAAGACACTGCTATGACGCTTACACAGCTCAACGCGTTTGTGCTGGTCGCCCGGCTGGGCTCGGTGACCTCCGCCGCGAACGCGCTCGGCGTCAGCGAGTCCGCGGTCTCGCAGGCCCTGACCGCCCTTCGCCAGCATCTCGGTGACCAGCTGGTCAGCCGCGGGCCCAGCGGGATGACGCTTACCGCGGGCGGCTCCCGGCTGCTGGCCACCGCCTCGCAGATCGTGGTGCTCGGCGCCGAGGCGCACGCCGCGGTCCGGGCCGCCCAGGGCGCACCGGAACAGCTCCGCGTGGTCGCCTCGCCTACCTTCGCCGAATTCGTGGCCAGCCCGCTGACCGAGGCGTTCCGGCGCCGCTTCGCCGGGCCCCTCGAGGTGTCCTCCGGGGTGGCCGTGACCCAGGAGATGGGCGTCCTGGTCGGCAACCGGCTGGCCGACGTGGCCATCGGCCCCAAGGTTCCCGACGACCCGGGCCTGCCGGTGGTGAGCGAGCCGATCTTCCGGTACCGCCTGGTCGTGGTCACCGCCGGGCAGTCCCGGCTGCGCGGCACCCCCCAGCAATGGCGGTGGCTGGTGGACCCGTCCGGCACCGATCCGGGCAGCGACACCGGGCAGTTGCTGGCCGCGCTCCGGATCCCGGAGGACAAGATCGGGGTGTTCCCCAACCAGACCGCCGCGTGGGCCGCGGCCGCCGACGGGGCCGGGGTCGCGCCGGCCGTCGAGCATCTGGTCGGCCAGCAGCTGCGCCGGGGGGAGCTGTCCCTGGTCAACGTGCCGGGCACGCCGGTGGAAGGATGCTGGCACGTGACCCTGCTGGAGCGCCAGCACCGGAGCACGGTGGCCAGCGCACTGCGCCGCTTCCTGACTACCCCGGAGGCCATGCAGCTGATGCGCGCACCCACGGCTGGCGTGCCGCCGTCGCGGTTCCGGCCGCCGGTCTACGTGACCATCTGGAGCTAGCCCACCTGTCCGGACAGGCCTGACCCGGGACCGAGCGGGCAGTTAAGCAAGCACTTATTTACGTATTGCGCACACCTGCTCGGCTAGCGGATCATGTGGCTCACCTCACGGAGGTGACGCATGGCCAGCCAATCCAGGGTAGGAGTGGGCTGATGCGGATGGAATCGGACGGCCATAGCCGCGGTAACCCGCGCCTGTACGAACTGATCGAAAACGCTCCAAAAGAGGGCAAGAGCCCGACTGTATGGGCCTGGCCGCAGCTGGTCGACTACCTGAAGATCGCTGGTCAGCCCGTCGCCGGGCCCTGGCCGCCCCATCAGGAGCCCCGCCCCGATCCCGAGGAGGACACGCTGCCCGTGGCCGTGCCCGACCCGGAAAGTTCTCCGCAACGAAGCCCCTCCCGGCGCGGCGCCCCCACCATCGGTGACACCGATGGCG
This sequence comes from uncultured Actinomycetes bacterium, assembly GCA_963781085.1. Classification (GTDB taxonomy): domain Bacteria; phylum Actinomycetota; class Actinomycetes; order Streptosporangiales; family Streptosporangiaceae; genus RYN-230. The sequence goes on along the minus strand of CAWAES010000011.1, from coordinate 9,686 downwards.
GTGCGGTGGACGCCGGGACCGGGGCTGACCGTGCCGCGAACACCGCTGGCGACGACGACTGAACGACGATCCGGCGTTCGGCAGGACATTGCCGTCCGGACAGGACACTGGAGGATCGGATGTATCCGTCTCGGTTCCGCTACGAGGCACCGCGTTCCCTCGATGAGGCGATCGCCACGCTGCGCGACGGCGGGGACTACGCGAAGGTGCTGGCCGGCGGCCAGAGCCTGGTCCCGATGATGAAGCTGCGCTTCGCCTCGCCGGAACTGCTGGTGGACATCAACAACGTGCCTGGCCTGGACTACCACCGCACCGACCCGGACGGGACGCTGCGGATCGGGGCGCTGTGCCGGCACGCCGACCTGGAGCGCTCGGCCCTGCTGAAGTCGTCGCAGCCCACCATGGCCGCGGCGGCGCCGCTCATCGCCGACCCCATCGTGCGCACCCGGGGCACCCTGGTGGGCTCGCTCTGCCACGCCGACCCGCAGGGGGACTGGGCCTCCGTGACTCTCGCGCTGGGCGGGTCCGTGGTGGCCCAGGGCCCGCGCGGCCGGCGCACCATCCCGCTCGCCGACTTCGTCACCGGGCCGTTCGAGACCGTCCTGGAGCCCGACGAGATCGCGGTGGAGGCCGTGATCCCGCCCGTCGCTGGGACCCGGGCCGGCGGATACCTCAAGCTCGAGCGCCGGGTCGGTGACTTCGCCACAGTCGGAGTGGCGGTGGCCCTGGAGCTTTCCGGAGACACCGTGGCCAGGGCCGGGATCGCGCTGACCGGAGTGGGCGGCTCCACCATCGCCGCCACCGAGGCAGCGGCCGCCCTGACCGGCCAGCCGCTGACCAACCAGACCATCGAGATGGCCGCCGGGCTGGCCGCGGACGCGTCCCGGCCGCGGACCGATCACCGGGGCAGCGCGGAGTACAAGCGGCACATGGTACGCACGTTCGTGACCCGCATCCTGGACCAGGCCGGCGGCAGTACCGGTGAGGGGCCCACCCTGCTGGGCGGCACCGCGGAAAGGGCAGCCTGACATGACAGTTGTCTATGAGGACCACAGCGACGACGCCGCAGGGACCGAGATCCCCATGCGGCGGATCAAGTTCACGGTCAACGGCCAGAAGAAGATCGCGGAGGTGGAGCCCCGGCTGCTGCTCGCCCACCTGATCCGCCGCGGGCTCGGGCTGACCGGCACGCACATGGGCTGCGACACCACGAACTGCGGCGCGTGCACCGTGCTGGTGGACGGGCGGCCGGTCAAGTCCTGCACCATGCTGGCCGTCCAGGTGGACGGGCGCGAGATCAGCACCGTCGAAGGGCTGGCCACCGCGAGTGAGCTGCACCCGTTGCAAGAGGGCTTCAAGGAGGAGCACGGCCTGCAGTGCGGGTTCTGCACCCCCGGGATGATGATGGCCGCCAAGGCCCTGCTGGACGAGAACCCCGACCCCAGCGAGGAAGACGTCCGCTGGGCACTGTCCGGCAACCTCTGCCGGTGCACCGGCTACCAGAACATCGTGAAGTCGGTGCTGTGGGCCGCCGACAAGCTCCAGAAAGAGGGCTGACCTCGTGTCGCAGGCACTGGACGAGATCAAGATCGGCGGGCTCGGCGCCAGCCGCAAGCGGGTCGAGGACAACCGTTTCATCCGCGGCAAGGGCAACTACACCGACGACATCACCCTGCCCGGGATGCTGCACATGGAGATCCTGCGCAGCCCCATGGCCCACGCCCGGATCAAGTCCATCGACGCCAGCCGGGCGTGGGACATCCCCGGCGTGCGCCTGGTGCTCACCGGCGAGATGATGGCCACCCGCAACCTGGCCTGGATGCCGACCCTGTCCTACGACACCCAGGCCGTGCTGGCCACGGACAAGGTGCGCTTCCAGGGCCAGGAGGTGGCGTGCGTCATCGCCGACGACCCGTACATCGCCAAGGACGCGTGCGAGGTCATCGACGTCGAGTACGAGCCGCTGCCCGTCGTCGTGAACCCGACCCAGGCCGTCGCCGAGGGCGCGCCGGTCATCCGGGACGACAAGACGGGCCAGGACGGCAACGTCATCTACGACTGGGAAGTAGGCGACGCCGAGGGCACCGAGCGCGCGTTCGCCCAGGCGGACCTGGTCTCGCGGCTGCAACTGCACTACCCGCGCTCGCACCCGTCCCCGATCGAGTGCTGCGGGTCGGTCGCGGACTTCGACCGGGCCACCTCGAAGCTGACCGTCTACATGACCACCCAGGCGCCGCACATCATCCGGGCCGCGGTGGCCATGGTCGCCGAGTTGCCCGAGCACATGATCCGGATCATCTCGCCGGACATCGGCGGCGGGTTCGGCAACAAGGTGCCGGTCTACCCCGGCTACGTGTGCTCGATCCTGGCTTCCATCCTGCTGGAGCGGCCGGTCAAGTGGATCGAGGACAAGTCCGGCAACCTGATCTCCACGCACTTCGCCCGGGACGTGTACCTGGACGGCGAGATCGCGCTGCGCCAGGACGGGAAGATCCTGGCCGTCCGGATGCGCACCCAGGCTGACCACGGTGCGTTCTTCTCCGACGCCCAGCCCAGCAAGTTCAAGATCGGGCTGATGCACTCGGCGTTCGCCGCCTACGACGTCCCGGTGGCGCACATGACGACGCGCGGCACCTACACCAACAAGGCGCCCGGCGGGGTCGCCTACCGGTGCTCGTTCCGGGTCACCGAGGCCATGTTCTTCCAGGAACGCATGATGCAGGCCGCCGCCCAGGACCTGGGCATGGACCAGGCCGAGTTCCGGCGGATGAACTTCGTCCGCGACGACGACTTCCCGCACCGCACCCCGTTCGGCTTCCTGACCGACTCGGGCCAGTACGGCAAGTGCCTGGACGTCGGCCTGCGGGCCGTCGGCTACGACGACTTCCGCAAGAAGCAGGAGGAAGCCCGGGCCCGGGGCCGGCTGCTCGGCCTCGGCATCTCCACCATGACCGAGCCGCTGGGCGCGGGCAACAGCCGCGAATACGACATCCTCGGCATCAAGATGTTCGACTCCGCCGAACTCAAGATCCACATGACCGGCAAGGCCATCGTGCGCACCGGGGCCCGGGGCCAGGGCCAGGGGCACGAGACCACCTGGGCGCAGATCGTCAGCCACGAGCTCGGTATCCCGGCGGAAGACATCGTCGTGGAGGAGGGCGACACCGACACCGCGCCGTTCGGGATGGGCACGTACGCCTCCCGGAGCACCCCCGTGGCCGGGGCGGCGGTCTCCATGGTGTCCCGCAAGATCCGGGCCAAGGCGCGGAAGCTGGCCGCCCACCTCCTGGAGGTGTCCGAGGAGGACGTCGAGTGGGAGCTCGGCCGGTTCTACGTGCGCAGCGCGCCGGACCGCGGGGTCACCATCCAGGAATGCGCGATGGCCGCCTACAGCAACATGCCCGACGGCATGGAGCCCGGCCTGGAGAACACGGCCTACTACGACCCGCCCAACCTGACCTGGCCGTTTGCGGTCTACATCGTCACGGTGGAGGTCGATCCGGAGACCGGGGTCTGGGACGTGCTGAACACCGTCGCGGTGGACGACTGCGGGGTCCGGATCAACCCGATGATCGTCGAGGGCCAGATCATGGGCGGCCTGGCCGAGGCCTACGCCATGGCCAACATGCAGTTCATCACGTTCGACGCGGACGGGAACTGCGTCGGGTCGAACTACATGGACTACATGCTGCCCAGCGCCTGGGAGACGCCGGGCTTCGAGCTGCACAGCGAGGTGGTCACCCCCTGCCCGCACCACCCGATCGGCGCCAAGGGCATCGGGGAATGCGCGGCGGTCGGCGGCCCGGCCGCGTTCGTGAACGCGGTGCTGGACGCCCTGTCCGAGACGGGGGTGCGCAACATCGACATGCCGCTGCTCCCGGACCGCGTCTGGGAGGCGATCACCCAGCGCCACGACGTCTCCGGGGCGCCCCCGGTCCGGGCTGACTGAGGGCGGGCGGATGGAGGGAAGCTGCTGATGCAGAGCTGGGACGTGCTGGAGGAGGCTGGCGAGCTGACCCGCCGGGGCCAGCCGTTCGCGCTGGCCACCGTGGTCTGGCGGCAGGGCCCGTCCTCCGGCCAGCAGGGCTCCCGCGCGATCATTACAGCCGGGGGTGACCTGCACGGCTGGATCGGCGGGGCGTGCGCCGAGCCGGTCGTGATCCGCGAGGCCCGGCAGGTGATCACCGAGGGTGTGCCCCGGCTGCTGCTGCTCGGCACCCCGGAGCAGTTCGCCAGCAAAACCGAGGCCGGCGGGGCAGTGCCGGACGGGATGACGTTTGTGCCCATCTCCTGCCAGAGCGAGGGCGCCCTGGAGGTCTACATCGAGCCGATGCTGCCCGCGCCGCACCTGGTGGTCGTGGGCCGCTCACCGATGGTGACGACCCTGGCTGACCTGTCCCGGGCGCTGGGCTGGCGCACCACGGTGCTGGACCGCGGGGCGTTCTCGACGGCCGACGCGGCCGAGGGCTCCATGGTGGTCGTGGCCACCCAGGGTCATGGGGACGAGGACGCGGTCGAGCAGGCCGTCGCGGCCCACCCCGCCTACCTGGGGCTGGTCGGGTCGGCCAAGCGGGGCGCGGCCGTCCTCGGCTACCTGGCCGACCGGGGAGTACCGCAGGACCAGCTCGACCGGGTCCGGGTGCCCGCGGGCCTGGACCTGGGCCGGACGTCGCATCGCGAGATCGCGGTGGCGATCCTGGCCGAACTGGTCCAGCTCCGCGCGTCGGGCGAGCTGTTGGCAATTTCGCTGTGGGCAGCGGTGCGGCAGCGTTCCCGGCGAGGGGGGGCGCGCCGAAGGCGTGTCCCCGCCGAGCAGGGAACTGGCGGGGGGCTCCGGGGGGTCGCCCCCCCGGGCTAACAGAGATCCGGTTTGCGGGATGACCGTGAGTGCGGATCCGTCCAGCTACCCGCTGGAGCACGAGGGTGTGACCTACTACTTCTGCTGCGCCGGCTGCCGCCGGTCGTTCCAGGAGAACCCGGCGGCTTATCTGAAGGAGAGCCGATGCTGATCAAGAACGACTTCGAGGTCGCCCAGCCGGTCGAGAAGGTCTGGGACTTCTTCGGGAACATCCCGCAAGTGGCCACGTGCCTGCCCGGTGCGGAGCTGACCGAGGACCTGGGCGGCGAGAAGTACAAGGGCCAGGTGGCCGTCCGGATGGGCCCGGTCCGGATGCTGTTCGCCGGTACTGCGGAGATCGCCGAACGGGACGAGGCGGCCAAGCGGCTGATCCTCAACGCGGCCGGCGCCGAGGCCAAGGGCCGCGGCCAGGCCAGCATGGTGGTGACCGCGACGCTGGTCCGCTCCGGCCGCGGCACCAAGGTCAACGTGACCCAGGATCTCCAGCTGTCCGGCGCGGCCGCCCAGTACGGCCGCGGCATGATCTCCGACGTGACGTCCGTGCTGATGCGGGACTTCGCGACCACGATGCAGGACCGGATCGAGCGGGTCGAGCGGGGCGAGTCCGCCGAGCAGATCGCCGCCTCCGGCGCCAGTTCGGCCAGCGGCCTGGCCCTCGGGCTGCGGGCCGCGGTCATGGCGCTGAACCGGGTCTTCCGCCGTTTCTTCGTCCCGTACCACGCCGCGACTTAAGGAGCCGTCATGGTCTTGTGGTGGATCGGCAACGTAGTACTCCTGGTCGCGGTGCTGCCCGTCGTGATCTTCCTGCTGAACCGGGTGCTCGCCGCGCTCGAGCGGATCCGCGGCGCCGCCGACCAGATCCTGGCCGGCGGCGTCGAGCTCGTCGGCGAGCTGCAGGGCGTCCCCGACGGCCTGGCCCAGACCGACACCACGGTCCGCGAGGTGTCCGTGGGGGCCGTCCGGTACGCCGGTTCCGTCGCGAAACTTCTGGGTTAGGAGACAGCCAATGCCAGCAGCGGCCTGGATGACGATCATCGTCGCGGCGCTGATTATCGCGGTCACCGCGGTCGGCCTCCTGCGGGTGATCTTCCACCTGCGGGCCATCCGCGCCACCCTGGTCCAGGTGACCGGCGGCGTGCAGGCGGTCGCCCAGCTCACCAGCCCGGTGCCGCCCCGGCTGACCTCGGTCAACGCGAGCCTCAAGCCGGTTCGTGACTTCTGCGAGACGGTGTGAGGAGCTACTGATGGAACCGCATGGCATCGTCCTCGCGGCCGGGACGTCCACGACCGGCTGGGTGATCGGCTACACGATCGGCATCGTGGTCGTCCTGGTGGTGGTGGCGCTGGTGGTCCCGATCCTGCTGCTGGCCCGGTCGATCGGCAACGAGGCACCCAAGATCAACGACGCGCTGACCGAGGCGGTGCACAACACCGCGCCGCTAGGCGCGCTGCGCACCACGATCGAGTACGCCACCGTCATCATCGGCGGCCTGCAGCGCGGCCGCGCCCGGCTGGGAGGGTGACCATGCAGCCACATGTCCTGGCCATGTCCGGCACCGAGCACACCCTGTGGGTGACCGCGATCATCCTCGGCTTCGTCGTGGTGCTGGCCGTGGCGGCGCTGCTGTCCATCCTGATCTGGCTGGTGAAGATCATCGACCGCCGGGTGGTCCAGATCGGCGGAACCCTGCAGGCGGCCGCCGACAACACCGCCGACACCGTGCTGATCCCGCAGGTAGCCGACGGTGTGGAGGCGGTCCTGGCTGAGGGCCTCCAGCATCACCTGTTCCTCGGCCGGGTGCTGGGAAAGGTTAAGTCATGACCGTGCTGGTCGTCCTGACCGTCCTCGTGATCCTCCTGCTCATCGCGGGCCTGGCCTTCTACCTGTTCTGGGTGGGCACGCTGCTGACCCGGATCGCCGGGAACCTGGAGGGCGCCTCGGACATCGTGGCGACCATCGTGGGTCACGCGAAGCTCATCGGGCCCGGGGTCGAGCACATCAACCGGACCGGCGGCGTGGTCGCCGGGGCGCTCCCGCTGCTGTACGGGATGGCCGAGGAGATCGTCACCGACGTCACCCCGGCTCCGGAGCCGCCGCCAGTCCCGAGCCGGCCCGCCCGCCTCCGGCCGGCGCCGGTCCCGGCTGCACGACGCGGTGGGCTTCACGCCGCACGCGTAGTTCGTTGCGGAGGAGTAAGCGGAACCGGCGCGGCCGGCGGCCCGGTACCCGGCGGTCAGGTGCTGCCGGGACCGCCGATCCATTCCTCGCGCCAGGCCTGGTCGTACTGCTGGGCGTTGCAGCCCGGCTGGTAGACGGCGGTCAGCTCGCGGCTGATCTGCTCCCGGTGGGCCGGGGTGCCGCCGGGCACCTCGTAGGTGGCGATGTAGACCTTCCACCGGGATCCGGCCCGGCGCACCCAGCACGGCGCGGCGGGGTGCCGGAAGGGGAAGCGCTCGGCCGAGAGGTCGTCGCTGTGCCCGACGTAGATGACGGCGTACCGTTCCGGCTTGGTGTCCGGATCTGGCTTGCACAAGATCACGTAGACCGCGGCGGCCGCCGGCGCGGTCCACCCGGCCAGCACGCGCGGACCCTCGAACGGGTACCCGGCCAGCGACCCGAGCCGGATCATCCGGCCGCGTCCTCGTCCTCGCTGATCGCCTCGGCCCGCAGCACCGGGCCGGTCGGCAGGCCGGCCTGCGCGGCGGCCCGGCGCAGTTCCGCGGTGGCCTTCTCGACGGCCTCATCGCGGGTGCCCGCCTCGACCACGAGCTGGGCGCCGTAGCGGCTGGTCCCGATCCCGGTCGCGATACCGTCGCTGACCGCCACGGCGTCGGCCAGTTCGACCACTTCCTCACGGGTCAGAACCCGGCCCCCGTCAACCTCGACGCCTACGCTCCACCGCACCGCGCACTCCTCAGTTCAGGGTTTAGTTCAGCGCTGGCAGCAGCGTAGCGAGTTCCTCCAGGCTGCTCAGATCGTGACCGGACAGGATCAGGTTGACGCTGGGGGCCGCGGCCATCATGCCGAGCGTGCTCGGCCGGAAGTTCGGGTCGTTGCCCTTGTGCGGGTTCATCCACACCACCCGGTAGCTGAGCCGCGCCAGCCGTTCCATCGCCATGGCCAGCACCTCCGGGTTACCCCGGTCCAGCCCGTCGGAACAGATGACCACGATCCCGCCCCGGCACAGCCCCCGGCGGCCCCAGTCACGCACGAAGGCGTCCAGGCTCGCTCCGATCCTGGTGCCGCCCTCCCAGTCGAACACCAGGCCCGCCGCCCGCTCCAGCGCGTCGTCGGGCTTGCGGTGGTCCAGGGCCCGGGTGATCCGGGTGAGCCGGGTGCCGAAGCAGAACACCTCGACCCGGGCGGTGGCGCGTTTGGCGGAGTAGGCGAACTGGAGCAGGTGCCGGGAGTAGTCGGCCATCGACCCGGACACTCGAGTACGAGGATCAGCGGCCGGAGCCGGACCTTGCGCCGCCGCCAGGCCAGCTCAGGAGGCTCGCCGTGCATGCGCAGCGACTGGCGCACCATCCGGCGCAGGTCCGGGGCGCGCCTGCGGCCGCCGTCGTGGTCCGCCGGGTCCGCCGTCGGGGCGGGGTGAGCCGGATCCGGGCCATGATCCGCCGCAGCGCCGCGAGTTCCTCTGGGGTGCACGCCGGGAACGCCTTGTGCCGGAGCGTTTCAGCGTCCGACGCCACCAGACCCAGCGAGACCTGTTCCTGCAGCTCTTCCCCAGGATCGGTGGCCGGGATCTGGACCACGCCCTCGGCCCGGGTGTGCTCGGATGCTGCAGGTTCAGCAGTTCCCGGACCGGGTCGCGGCTGTCCAGGAAGAAGGCCGGAACACCCGGTCGTAGACGGGAATGCTCTCCCGCCGGGTCACCAGCGTGGTCCGTCCACCCCAGTACAGGTCCAGCAGGTCGGTCGGGTCCAGCGCGCCCGCGGCCGCGCAGTAGGTCAGCACGTCACCCGACCCGATGGACAGGCCGGCCGAGCGGAGTTCCGCCGTGAAGTCCACCAGCAGCGCGATGAAGGGGGCACGCTCAGGCACCGGACGTGATCTCTTCCAGGTTGTCCCGGACCAGCTCCAGGTCGTCGCGTTCTTTCACTACCGCGCCCAGAGTGTCCTCCGCGACCTGGGTATCGAGCCCCGTCTCGCCCAGGAAGTCCAGCGTCCGCACCCAGTCGATGGTCTCGGCCACCCCCGGTGGCTTGGCTAGTTCCATCTCACGGAGCCGGTTGACCGCCGCGACGACCTTCCCGGCCAGCACCTCCGACACCCGCGGTGCCCGGACGAGCACGATTTCCACCTCGCGCTCCGGCGGCGGGTAACCGATCCAGTGGTAGAGGCAGCGCCGCTTGAGCGCGTCGTGCAGCTCGCGGGTCCGGTTGGAGGTCAGCAGGACCAGGGGCGGGCGGTCCGCCTTGATCGTGCCGACCTCGGGAATGCTGATCTGGAAGTCGGAGAGCACCTCGAGCAGGAACGCCTCGAACTCGTCGTCGGCCCGGTCCACCTCGTCGATGAGCAGCACCGCCTGGTCGCCGGCCCGCACCGCCTCCAGCAGCGGCCGCTCCAGCAGGAACCGCGGCCCGAGACCTTGTGGACCGCGTCCTCCTCGGTCCCCTCGCGCTGTGACAGGGCCGCTCGGAGAGCGCCCGGATGTAGAGCATCTGGCGGGCGTAGTCCCACTCGTAGAGGGCCTGGCTGGTGTCGATGCCCTCGTAGCACTGGAGCCGGTTCAGCCGCCGGCCGAACGCCTCCGCCATCACCTTGGCGACCTCGGTCTTGCCCACCCCCACCTCGCCCTCCAGCAGGACGGGCCGGTGCAGC
>CAWAES010000010.1:0-68065 GCA_963781085.1 uncultured Actinomycetes bacterium | reverse complement strand
ATGCTGCGGATGGATCTTTCGCCGCTGCGCGGCGCCGCGGATTTCCGCTGGCTGCTGTGCAGCCGCACCGTCACCCTGCTGGGGACCGAGGCCAGCGCCGTCGCGCTGCTGGTCCAGGCCAGGCAGCTGACTGGCTCCACGCTGGCCGTGGGCCTGCTCGGCGTGGCCGAACTCGTCCCGCTGATGGCGTTCGGGCTCTACGGCGGGGTGCTGGCGGACCGGCTCGACCGCGGCATGCTGCTGCGCTGGGGCGAGGCCGGCCTTGGCGTCCTGGCCGCGCTGCTGCTGCTGAACGCACTGCTGGCCGCCCAGCGATGTGGCCGTTGTACCTGCTGGCCGCGGCGATGACCGCGCTGAGCGCGCTGCAACGGCCTTCCTTCGACGCGGCGGTACCCCGGACCGTGCCCCGTGACCAGCTCGCCGCCGCGGCCGGGCTGCTCGGCGTGAGCACCAACGCCAGCGTCCTGCTGGGGACCGCGCTGGGCGGGGCGCTCGCCGCGGCCGTGGGCCCGCAGCTGGTCTACGGGCTCGACACCGCCAGCTTCGCCGTGTCGTTCGTCCTGCTGAGCAGGCTGAGACGGCTGCCCCCGCCTGCGGCCGCGCCGGACGGACCCGCAGGCCCGGGCCCGCGGCAGGCACGCCCGGGCGTGCGGAGCGTGCTGGCCGGGCTGGACTACGCTCGGCGGCGCCCGGAACTGCTCGGCTCCTACCTGGCCGACCTGGCCGCGATGATCCTGGCTTACCCCATCGCCCTGTTCCCGTTCCTGGCCGTCACGCTGCACGCGCCGTGGTCGGTGGGGCTGATGTTCGCCGCTCCCTCTGCGGGTGCGCTGGGCGCGTCGGCGGTCAGCGGGTGGACCAGCCGGGTGCACCGGCACGGGGTGGCGATCGCCCTGGCCGCGGCCGGGTGGGGGGCCGCCATCACCGCGTTCGGGTTCGCCCCGGACGTGGCCGCCGCGCTGGCCTGCCTGCTCGCCGCGGGGGCCGCTGACGAGATCAGCGCGATCTTCCGCAGCACGCTGTGGAACCAGACCATCCCGGACGAGCTGCGCGGCCGGCTGGCTGGCGTGGAGATGCTCAGCTACAGCGTCGGCCCCTCGGCGGGGCAGCTGCGGGCCGGCGGGGTGGCCAGCGTGACCAGTCCCCGCGTGGCGGCCTGGTCGGGCGGGCTGGCGTGCGTCGGCGCGGTCGGTCTCGTCTGCCTCGCCCTGCCCGGGTTCACCCGGTACAGCAACCGGGCCAGCCTCGCCGCCGCTGCTCAGGGCCCAGCTCCCGCAGTGCCCCCCGGGTAACCCGGAGGACCGGAAAAACTGGCCGTGGCCAGCCACTCCGCGGCGTCCTCGCCCCCTGGGCCCAGGCCCGGTGACCACGACATCCACCTCGTGCGCTGTCACTCCCGCCTCACCTCCGGGTGCATCGGTCCGGGGTCTTCGGGTATGGCAGGGTGGAATTGCAGCGAGGAAGACGGGGTTTCCTACTACGTGCCTGGCACCACCGACACGGACGGGGTAATCGATGACTTCTGAGCGTGGCAGTGCTGCCCGCTCGTCTGGCCCACCGCTTACGGAAGAAGACGCGGAGGCGCAGGCGCACGGGATCGCCTTCAAGACCGGCCCGCCCGGACAGGTCGGGGTAGAGCTGGAATGGCTGGTCTGTGACGGCCGTGACCCCGCTCTCCCCGTGGACCAGCGGCGAGTGGCCGCCGCCCTCGCCCGCCTGGACGAGCCCGGGGCGCTCCCTGGCCGGGGCCGGCGCACCACCGAGCCCGGCGGCCAGGTCGAGCTGAGTTCCGCGCCCGCCTCCGGCCTGGGCGGCTGCGTGGCGGCGGCCCGCAGCGACCTTACGGCCGTTCGCCAGGCCATCGCGCCGGCGGGCCTCAGCCTCGCCGGGCACGGCCTCGATCCCCTCAGACCCCCGCGCCGCGTCCTCGACCTTCCGCGCTACGCGGCGATGGAAGAGTTCTTCGACCGCACCGGCCCCTGGGGCCGGGTCATGATGTGCAGCACCGCCTCCGTCCAGGTCTGCGTAGACGCCGGGCAGGAACAAGGCGGCCCCTCGGGTTTCCGGTGGCGCTGGCATCTCCTGCACGGGCTGGTCCCGGTGCTGGTGGCCTCGTTCGCGAACTCCCCGTTCCAGGACGGCCGGATGTCCGGCTGGAAGTCAACCCGGCAGGCGGTGTGGTCCCGGCTCGACCCCAGCCGGACCCGGGCCCCGGAGGAAGCAGAACCGGGGTCAGCGGACCGGGGGCCGGACTGGCCGGAGGACACCGACCCGCGGGCCGCGTGGGTGAGCTACGTGCTCGACGCCCAGGTCATGGTGCTGCGTGATCCCGGCATCCCGGTGCTGGACCGCGCCGTCTGGCCTCACGTTCCGCGACTGGGTGCGCGGCGCCGTCGGGCCGCCGCCGACCGCTGACGACCTCGACTATCACATGTCCACCCTGTTCCCGCCGGTCCGGCCGCGCGGGCACCTGGAGCTCCGGGTGATCGACGCCCAGCCGGGCGACGGCTGGATCGTGCCGACCGCGGTGGTGTCCGCCCTGCTCGACGACCCGGTCGCCGCGCAGGCCGCGATGGCCGCGGTGGAGCCGCTGCAGAAGGACGGCCGTCCCGGCGACCTGCTGCTGCGCGCGGCCCGGCTCGGCCAGGACGACCCGCAGCTGGCCGCGGCCAGCCGGGAGTGCTTCGCCGCGGCCGACGCGGCGCTCGGCCGGCTCGGCGCCCCCGTGGCGATCCGCGACGCGGTCGGCGCGTTCGCCGACCGTTACGTGCTGCGCGGCCGGTGCCCCGCGGACGACCGGCTCGACGAGGCCCGCGCCGCGGCCCGCTACCCGTATGACCGCCTTCCGTATATCCCCCGCAACCCCGACGCCTGTCTGGAGGACTCCCCATGACATCGACGCCCGCCACCCCCGCACCGCGCCCGCTGGCGCGGCGGCGGAGTGGAGGAGCTGCGGGAGGTGATCGCCGGGAACCTGCTCACGGCCCGGGAGCGCACCCGGCTGCTCACCGAGTCCGTGGACGACACGGACCTGGTCCGCCAGCACTCCCCGCTGATGTCCCCGCTGGTCTGGGACCTGGCGCACATCGCCAACCAGGAAGAGCTCTGGCTGCTGCGCAACGTGGGCGGCCGGGAGCCGATGCACCCCGAGATCGACCCGCTCTACGACGCGTTCGAGCACCCGCGGGCCGCGCGGCCCACGCTGCCGCTGCTGCCGCCCGCCGAGGCCCGCGGGTACGCCCATGAGGTCCGCGGCCGGGTCATGGACCTGCTGGAGTCGGCCAGGTTCTCCGGCGCCCCGCTGCTCACCGACGGCTTCGCGTACGGCATGGTGGCCCAGCACGAGCAGCAGCACGACGAGACCATGCTGATCACCCACCAGCTGCGCCGGGGCGCGGCCGCGCTCACCGCGGCACCGCCCGGGCCGCCGCCGCCGGACGCCCGTGCGCCTGCCGCCCGAGGTGCTCGTGGCCGGCGGCGCGTTCACCATGGGCACCTCCACCGAGCCGTGGTCACTGGACAACGAGCGGCCCGCGCACCAGGTCGTCGTGCCCTCCTTCTACCTGGACACCGCGCCGGTCAGCAACGCCGCCTACCCGAGTTCATCGCCGACGGCGGGTACGACGACCCGCGCTGGTGGACCCCGGAGGGCTGGGACCACCGGCAGCGGGCCGGCCTGACCGCCCCGCTGTACTGGCGCCGCGAGGGGACGGGCTGGATCCGCGACCGGTTCGGGGTCACCGAGCCGGTGCCGCCCGCCGAGCCGGTGATGCACGTGTGCTGGTTCGAGGCGGACGCCTACGCCCGGTGGGCCGGGCGGCGGCTGCCGACCGAGGCGGAGTGGGAGAAGGCGGCCCGGTTCGACCCGGCCTCCGGGCGGTCCCGGCGGTTCCCCTGGGGCGACGAGGACCCGTCCGCGGACCGGGCCAACCTGGGCCAGCGCTACCTCCAGCCCGCCCCGGCAGGCAGCTATCCCGGCGGCGCCGCGCCGTGCGGCGCGCGGCAGCTCATCGGGGACGTGTGGGAGTGGACGAGCAGCGACTTCCTGCCCTACCCGGGCTTTCGCGCGTGGCCGTACCGCGAGTACTCCGAGGTCTTCTTCGGGCCCGAGTACAAGGTGATGCGCGGCGGCTCGTTCGCGGTGGGGCCGGTCGCCTGCCGGGGCACGTTCCGGAACTGGGACTACCCGATCCGGCGGCAGATCTTCGCCGGCTTCCGGACCGCCCGGGACGGCGGCCCCGAGGACGGCGCCTGGCACGACAGCGCCCCCGGGGCCGGGCCCGGCGGACCGTCCGGGTGGGGAGTGACGCCACCGGATGTGCCGTCATCTCGCCTACCTGGGACCGCAGGCCACCCTGCGGTCAGTGCTCACCGACCCGCCGTACGGGCTGCTCCGGCAGTCCTGGGCCCCCCGCCAGCAGAAACACGGCACGGTCAACGCCGACGGATTCGGGGTGGGCTGGTACGCCGACGACGACCCGGTGCCAGCCCGCTACCGGCGCGCGGTACCGATGTGGGGCGACGCGTCGTTCGCCGACCTGGTCCGGGTGACCAGGACCCGGGCGCTGCTGGCCGCGGTCCGCTCGGCGACGGACGGCACGGCCCAGGTCGAGGCGGCCGCCGCGCCGTACGCCGCGGGGCCGTGGCTGTTCAGCCACAACGGCACGCTTGACGGCTGGCCCGACGCGACGGCCGGGCTGGCCGCCACCCTGCCCGCCGCCGAGCTCCTCGCCCTCGAGGCGCGCGCCGACTCGGCGCTGGCCTGGGCGCTGGTGCTGCACCGGCTGCGGGCCGGGGAGGGCCCGGCCGACGCGCTGGCCGGCACGGTCGGCGACCTCGACGCCGCCGGGATCACCGGCCGGTTCAACTTCCTGCTCACCGACGGGACGACGATCGCCGCCACCGCCGCGGGTGACACGCTCTGCTACCGCTGCCTGCCAGGCCAGGTCGTGGTGGCCTCCGAGCCCTTTGACGACGAGCCGGGCTGGAGCGCCGTGCCGGACCGCACGGTGCTGACCGCGCGGCCTGGCGTGGTGGACGCCAGCCCGCTCAAGCCGGCCTGCTGAGCACCACGCCGGGCCCTCGCACCACGGGCGCCTGCGCGGCCAGGCACTGCACGCCAGACATCCGCACACCAGCCAATGACGGAACTGGCCAAGGACGGACCAGGGAAGGGACTCCGATCATGAACCAGCTGCACGTCGAGAGGCTCCTGCCGGACGGCTTCCTGGCTGACGCGCTCCGCGCGGACGCCCGGGCGGGCCTCACCGCGGTGCCGAAGACCCTCCCGCCCAAGTGGTTCTATGACGAGCGGGGCAGCGAGCTGTTCGAGAAGATCACCCTGCTGCCGGAGTACTACCCGACCCGGGCCGAGCGCTCGATCCTGGCCGCCGTGGCCCCCGAGATCGCGGCGGCGACCGGGGCCAGCGCCCTGGTGGAACTGGGCTCCGGCTCCTCGGAGAAGACCGGGCTGCTGCTCGACGCGCTGCGCGAGCGCGGGGACGCTGCGCAGCTACGTCCCGGTGGACGTCAGCGAGAGCGCGCTGGTCGGGGCCGCGGACCGGGTCCTGGCCAGCTACCCGGGCCTGACCGTGGACGCGGTGGTCTCCGACTTCGAGGCCCGGCTGGGCCTGCCCGTGCCGGACGGGCCACGCCTGGTCGCCTTCCTCGGCAGCACCATCGGCAACCTGCTCCCCCCGGAGCGGGCCGCGTTCCTGGCCCGGCTCCGCGCGGGCCTGGGCGACGGCGACGCCCTGCTGCTCGGCACCGACCTGGTCAAGGACCCGGCGGTGCTGCTGGACGCCTACGACGACGCCGCCGGGGTGACCGCCGCGTTCAACAAGAACGTGCTGTCCGTCCTCAACGCGGAGCTGGGCGCGGACTTCGACCCGGACGCCTTCGACCACATGGCGGTGTGGGATCCGCAGGCTGAGTGGATCGAGATGCGGCTGCGCTCCGCGGAGGACCAGGTGGTGCAGCGTGCCCGGCATCGGGCTGACCGTGCGGTTCGAGGCGGGGGAGCAGATGCGGACGGAGGTGTCGGCCAAGTTCCGGCGGCCGGGGTGGCGGCTGAGCTGGCCGCCGCGGGATTCGCGATGCAGTCGTGGTGGACCGACCCGGAGGGCCGGTTCGCGCTGTCCCTGTCGGTCCCGGCAGCCGTTCCGGAGAAATAGCACTAATGCGCAGTTCGGGAAGATCACGTGGCCGGGGCCGGGCGCGGTATGGTTCACGCCAGGAACCTTGGCCCGCGCGGGGTATTCGGATTCGAGGCGGCAGGCATCACCATGGAGAAACGTCATCCGGCGGCCCGCCGTGAGCTTCGTGGCGGGAGCGGCTGATGCTCACGGTTCCGTCCGCGGGAAGTGCGGACGTGTGGTGGCTCGATATCACCTCAGTCAGCGTGGGCCGCGCCGAACTGGCTGAGCTCAGCCTGGAGGAGCACAAGCGGGCCGCGGCGTTCGCGTTCCGCGCCGACCGGCGCCGGTACACCGCGGCCCACGTCATGCTGCGCCGGGTGCTGTCCGGCTACCTGGACTTCCCCCCGTCGAGCCTGGTCTTCCATCGTGAGCCGTGCCCGCGGTGCGGCAAGCAGACCGGCCGCCCCGCGCTGCCGCTGCGCTTCGGGGTGCATTTCTCCCTCGCGCACAGCGGGGACGCGGTGCTGATCGCCGTGGCCAGCCAGCAGGTGGGCGTGGACGTGGAGCAGCAGCCCACCGGATGTGTCTGCTCGATGTCGGCGGACATGAACGCCGCGGACGCGGAATGGGGCCGGTCGCTCAGCGAGGCCGGCCTGGCACGACCTGGTCATCCGGTGGTGGGTGCGGTCCGAGGCGGTGCTCAAGTGCACCGGGGAAGGCATCGGCCACGAGGTCGGCGAGTTCCCGGTCCTCGGCCGCCCCGGCGCCCCGAACGGCCTGGCCGGGCCGGGCGGCCCGGATCAGCTGGTGCCCGCCGTCGCGGTGCACGGCGCCTCGCTCATCTCGCTGCCGGCGCCCGCCGGCTACCAGGCCGCCCTGGCGCTGGCCGGGAGCGCCCCGGCCATCCGGCTGAGCGTCCAGGCGCCCTGGGCGCCCGCGGCCCGCGCGGCCAGCCGGGGCGCCCCGGTCCGCTGAGCACCTGACCTCGGAGGACTCCAGTGGCAGCGGCTTACGACCCGGGCCAGTGGCACGACTTCGGCACCTCGTTCGCCGCCGCGGCGGGTGCCCTGCTCGGCCTGGCCTTCGTGGCCATCTCCTTCAACCTCGACCCGATCCTCAAGATCAAGGCGCTGCCCGACCGGGCCATCGAGACGCTGGCGTTCTTCGCCTACGCGCTGGCCGCGAGCCTGCTGATCCAGCTTCCGGGCCTGTCGGGCGTGGGCCTCGGCGTCGGCCAGGCGATCCTGGCCGCCGGGGTCGTCGTGCTGGTGTTCAGGAACGTCCCGCGCTGGCGGCTGGAACGGGAGGACCCGCTCAGCTGGCGCCTCACGCACTTCACCCCGGCGGTCCTGACCGCCGTGCTGGCCCTCGCGGGTGCCGTGGGCACGATCACCACCAGCGCAGGCGGCCTGTACTGGCTCGCCGCCGCCATGACCGTCGCGACCGCGTCCGGGCTGATCAACAGCTGGGTCCTGCTCGTCGAGATCAGGCGCTGACCTCCGGCGCCACCCGTCTGTGAGGTGCGCGATACGGATGCCTGTGCGCTGCGCGGGTAGCCTCGAAGAGACTTCAGCTACGCGGGCAGAGGACAGGGTGGCAGACATGACGGCAGTGTTCGCGGTAGACGCGTGCCGGACCCCGGTGGGCAAGATCAAGGGCTCACTGGCCTCGGTCCGGCCCGACCACCTGACCGCTGAGGTGATCAAGGCCCTGCTGGCCCGCAACGAGTGGCTCGACCCGGCCCGGATCGACGACGTGTACTGGGGGGCGGCCAACCAGGCCGGCGAGGACAACCGGAACGTGGCCCGGATGGGCGTGCTGCTGGCCGGCCTCCCGGTCGAGGTGCCCGGCGCGACCGTCAACCGGCTCTGCGGATCCGGTATGGAGGCCATCGCCAGCGCCGCGCGCGCCATCGCGGCGGGGGAGGCCGACGTCATGCTGGCGGGCGGGGCTGAGTCGATGACCCGGGCCCCGTTCGTGCTGCCCCGGGCCGCCGACCCGTTTCCCCGCGAAGCCGGGGTCGCCGACACCCGGCTGGGCTGGCGGCTGGTCAGCCCGCTGATGCAGGAGCTCTACCCGCCGATCACCCTGGGTGAGACGGCGGAGAACGTGGCCGACCGCTACGGGGTGAGCCGGGAGCGGCAGGACGAGTTCGCGCTGCGCAGCCACCAGCGGGCCGGCGCGGCCCGGGAGGCCGGGCGGTTCGACGACGAGATCGTGCCGGTTCCGACCGCGGCGGGCCCGGTCGGGCAGGACGAAGGCATCCGGACCGGGCTGACCCTGGAGGAACTCGCGGCCAAGCGGCCCGCGTTCCGCAAGGGCGGCACGGTGACCGGGGGCAACTCCTCACCGCTGAACGACGGTGCGGCGGGGGTGCTTCTGGTGTCGGAGCGCGTCCTGGCCGGCGGGGTGACCCCGCTGGCCCGGTACGAGGGCACCGCGGCCGCCGGAGTGCACCCGGACTACATGGGCATCGGGCCGGTGCCGGCCATGGGCAAGGTCCTCGTCCGGGCCGGCTGGGACGTGCGCAGCCTGGACCTGGTCGAGCTCAACGAGGCGTTCGCGGCCCAGGCGGTGGCCGTGGCGGACGAGCTGAAGCTCGACCCGGAGCGGGTCAACGTGAACGGCGGGGCGATCGCTATCGGCCACCCGCTGGGCTGCTCGGGGGCGCGGATCACCACCACGCTGCTGCACGAGCTACGGCGCCGCGGCGGGTCCCGGGGCGCCGCCGCCATGTGCATCGGGGTCGGGCAGGGCATCGCCACCCTCTGGCAGGCCCCCTGAGACAGGCGGCAGCCCGCTGGCCTCAGGTTCGCCGCCCGCCTGGCTGACCGGGCTCTCCCGGCTGCCCCGGCTCAGGGCCACCGCGATGGGCGGGTAGATCAGCACGGACAGCACTCCGGCCCCGACCAGGGCGGCGGAGGTGGAAGGCAGCATGACCCCGTCGCGCTTGCCGATCTCGGCCAGCGCGATGAGCAGCGGCATCGTGGTGGCGGTGATGAACGTCATCTGGACCCGATGGCGCAAGGACAGGACCCGCCGGTAGATGAGCAGTGACGGCAGGCCCCGGACCACCAGCAGCAGCACGAAGAAGAGAACTACCCGCAACGGATCGTGGCCGATGGCCTTCAGATCCAGGGTCATTCCCGAGGCGACGAAAAAGATGGGGATGAAGATCCCGTAGCCGACCGCGTCGAACTTGTTCTCGAGCCCGGTCGTGTCCATGTTCATCTGGCGGGTCCAGCCGCGCAGCACGATGCCGGCCATCAGCGCCCCGAGCACCACGTCCAGGCCGAACCGGCTGGCGATCGTGAGCAGCAAGAACAGCAGCACGGTGGTCCAGCGCAGGGTGGTCTGGCCGGTCGAGTCCTGGCCCTCTTTGATGATGCGGCGCAGCCGGCCGTGCCTGGCCAGCCGGGGCACGAAGCTCAGGCCGAGGGCCAGCACCCCGACCAGGGCGACCGAGGCCAGCGCGGCGAAATGATCATGCTGGGTGAGGAACACCGAGATCGCGATCGTGGGCAGCAGTTCCCCCACCGCCCCGGCGGCCAGCACGTAGGCACCGAACTTCCCGCCCAGCATGTGGTTGTCCTGCAGGATCGGCAGCAAGGTGCCGAGCGCGGTCGTGGTGAGGGCCAGCCCGACCGGCACGACGTCATGGATGTACCCGGCCGAGCCCAGCGCGGCCACCACCCCGACAGCCAGCACCGCCGTCACCACCCAGCCGACCAGCGCCAGCCGTCCTGGCTGCTGCCGCAAGAGCCGCGGGTCCAGTTCGTACCCGGCCAGCAGGAACAGGAAGCCGAGGCCGATGTTGGACAGCAGCGTGATGCTGGCCGTGTTACCCAGGCCGAGGCCGTGCGGGCCGATGAGCACCCCGCCGAGCAGGAAGATGACCACCTGCGGGATGCGCGGCCCGGGCAGCACCGCCACCACCAGCGGTGCCAGCGCCGCGACCAGTGCCACGACGAACAGAGTCTCGAGTCCGCTGGTGACGCCCACAGCCCCCGCCGCTTCCCCCGGACGCCCAGCAGGCGTCGGCAGGGGAGTCCATTCCCAGGCAATACCGCCGCTAAGCCAGCAGACCCGGAAACCAGGACAGCCCGCGGCCCGGCGAGCGCCGGGACCGCGGGCTGTCTATCAGCGCGGCGGGGCAGGGTCCGCCCCCCGCGCGGTGCTTCAGACGGCCTGCTCCGCGAGGGTGAAGGCCACTGTCCCCTCGTCATCGACCTGAGCGTCGAGTGACTTGTCGTCCAGGGCCACCGCAGCGCCTGGCTCCAGGAAGACGCGGGCGCCCTCACTCTCTATGACCTGGTCGCCGTCTACCGGGGTTTCGGCCAGGGTCACCTGGAACGCCGGACCGCCCTGGTCCTGCGACATGATGCGCAGGCCGGTCTCGTCCGGGAGTTCAGGCTGTGCGGTGAGGTTGCGGATCGCCGTCACGGCACTGTCGGTCAGTGTGAGCATCATCTGCTCCTCTGTATCGGGCATGTGCAGTTGGGCGTCCACTACCCCCTCTTCCCGGAATCACTCACGGCGGCGCCGACTAACCGCAGCGGGCCGCCGGGACCCGGTCGAAATACCGGCGGCAGCTCCGTCACCAGGCTGAGGCGCTATCGTGGCGCCCCCTGACCAGGGAGGATGAACTAATGCGATTCATGCTGCTGCAGAACTACGGGCCGGTGGAGTCGGACTGCCCGCCGATGACGGAGTGGTCACCCGCGGATATCCGCGCGCATATCGAGTTCCAGCAGGTCCTCAACCGTGAGCTCGTCGAGCGGGGTGAGCTGGTGGACGCCCAGGGCCTGGCGGGTCCCGAGCAGGCCCGGCGGGTGGTGTCGGACGGCACCGGGGCGCCGGTGATCACCGACGGGCCGTTCCCGGAGTCCAAGGAACTGCTGGCCGGATACCGGCTGGTGGACGTGGAGACGGCCGGGCGGGCCGTCGAGATCGCGGCCCAGGCCTCCGCCGCACCAGGACCGGGCGGGGTGCCGATCCAGCAGCCCATCGAGGTCCGCCAGGTGCTCAGCGCCCCGGACCCGGAAATGTGAGCCCGGTGACGCAGGCGGTCCGCAGGAAAGCCGGGCCGGGCAGGCCGGGCGGGGGTGGACGACGCAGGGGGTGAGCGGGGCAGAGATGAGCGGGGCCATGAACGCCGAGAGCCTGCTGCGGGAACTGGCGCCGCAGGCTCTCGGGGCCGTGGCCCGCCGCTCCGGGGACTTCGCCGCCGCCGAGGACGCCGTCCAGGAAGCGCTGCTGGCCGCAGCCACCCGCTGGCCCGCGGACGGGACACCGGACAACCCGCTCGGGTGGCTGATCCGGGTGGCCGCGCGGCGGATGACCGACCAGTACCGCAGCGAGGACGCCCGGCGGCGCCGGGAGGCGCTGGCCGCCTCGTGGTCGCTGGCCAGCCCGGCAGGCCCGGTCCCGGGCGAGGACGACGACGCCCAGGACGACACGCTGATCCTCATGTTCATGTGCTGCCACCCGTCGCTGAGCCCGGGGTCGGCCATTCCGCTCACGCTGCGCGCCGTGGGCGGCCTGTCCACCCGGGAGATCGCCGCCGCGTTCCTGGTGCCGGAGCCGACCATGGCCCAGCGGATCAGCCGGGCCAAGGCCACCCTGAGAGCCTCCGGCGAGCCGTTCACGCTGCCGCCTCCAGACCAGCGGGCGGGCCTGCTCGGTCCGTGCTGCACGTCCTCTACCTGCTGTTCAACGAGGGGTACGCCAGCAGCAGCGGCCCCGACCTGGCCCGCAGCGACCTGTCCGGCGAGGCGATCCGGCTGGCCCGCGCCCTGCACGCCAGCCTGCCCGGCCATCCCGAGGTGACCGGGCTGCTCGCGCTGATGCTCCTGACCGACGCGCGGCGGCCCGCCCGGACCGGCCCCGGCGGCGAGCTGATCCCGCTGGCCGAGCAGCAGCGCGGCCGGTGGGACCGGTCGCTCATCACCGAGGGGACGTCCCTCGTCACCGCGGCGCTGCGGCAGGGAGAGCCGGGGGAGTACCAGCTGCAGGCCGCGATCGCCGCCGTGCACGACCAGTCGCCCAGCCACGCCGGGACGGGCTGGCCGCAGATCCTGGCCCTGTATGACCGGCTGGAGCGGATGACCGGAAACCCGATGGTGACGCTCAACCGGGCGGTGGCCGCGGCCATGGCGGAAGGCCCGGCCGCCGGCCTGGCCCTGCTCGACGCGGTCAGCGCCCGGCTCGGCTCTCATCACCGGTTCCGCGCGGTCCGCGGCCACCTGCTCGAACTGGCCGGGGACGGCGCCGCCGCGGCCGCCGAGTTCCGGGCCGCGGCGGCGGGCACCGCGAACCTGCGCGAACGGCACTACCTGACGGCCAAGGCCGCCAGCCTGGCCGCGGGCGGGACGGACGGTTCCGGGTAGGGTCGGCCACGGGTGTGCACCACGAACAAGGGGGCTCGCGCCGTGGTGGGTAACAGCAGTGCCCCAGACGCTGCGGCGGAAGGGCAACGGGACGGCGGCGACGTTCCCGCCCCGGGCGTTACCACGCGGCCGCCCGACCCGGAGCAGCTGCCGGACCGGATCTGGACCGTGCCGAACGCGATCAGCGTCGCGCGGCTGCTCGGTGTCCCGGTGTTCCTCTGGCTGGTGCTCGGCCCGCACGCGGACGGCTGGGCCGTCGTCTTGCTGATCGGCGCGGCGGCGTCGGACTGGCTGGACGGGAAGCTGGCCCGGGCCCTGCACCAGGAGAGCCGGCTGAGGGCAGGTCCTCGACCCCACCGCGGACCGGCTGTACATCGGCGTCATGCTCATCGGGCTGGCCATCCGGGCCCTCATCCCGTGGTGGCTGGTGGGGGTGCTGGTCGGCCGGGAACTGGTGCTCGCCGTGGCGCTGCTCCGGCTGCGCGCCCGGGGCTGGGAGCCGCTGCAGGTCAGCTTCGTGGGCAAGGCCGCCACGCTGTGCCTGTTCTACGCGTTCCCGCTGCTCTTGCTCGGCGCGTACGCCGGCGACGCCGCCCAGGTGGCGAAGGTGGTCGGCTGGGCGTTCGTAATCTGGGGCACCGCGCTGTACTGGTGCGCGGCCGCGGTGTACCTGATCCAGGCCTGGCGGCTCACCTCTGGTGGCGGTGAGGTGGCCGAACCGGGACAACCGGATGGCTAACCAGGTAGCGGCGTTGGCCGGCTGCGAGCCGCCCGTCATGATGGAGGGACGATTGCTGTAACCACGGGGCTATAACCGCTGGGTTCGAACCACTGGGTTAGAACCACTGGGCCGATCCGCAGGCCGGAATGGACGCGGGGGACGATGGGAATCTCGCCCGGACAATGGTGAAGGAGGCCCGCTACCGGTGAAGGCCGTCGTGATGGCCGGCGGAGAGGGCACCCGGCTGCGCCCGATGACCGCCAATCAGCCCAAGCCGCTGCTGCCCGTGTGCAACAAGCCGATCATGGAACACGTGCTGCGGCTGCTGAAGCGGCACGGCTTCGACGAGACGGTGGTCACCGTCCAGTTCCTGGCCTCGCTGGTGCGCAACTACTTCGGCGACGGCGAGGACGTGGGGATGAGCCTCCAGTACGCCACGGAGGAGGCTCCGCTCGGCACCGCGGGCAGCGTCAAGAACGCCGAGGACGCGCTGCGGGACGAGCCGTTCCTGGTGATCTCCGGGGACGCGCTGACCGACATCGACCTGACCGCCATGGTCCGCGCGCACAAGGAAAACGGCGCCCTGGTCACCGTGGGGCTCACCCGGGTGCCCAACCCGCTGGAGTTCGGCATCGTCATCGTCGGTGAGGACGGCCGGATCCAGCGGTTCCTGGAGAAGCCCACCTGGGGGCAGGTGTTCTCGGACACGGTCAACACCGGGATCTACGTGATGGAGCCCGAGGTGCTGGCCGAGGTGGCGCCGGGGGAGTCGGTTGACTGGTCTGGTGACGTGTTCCCGGCCCTGCTCAAGCGCGGGGCGCCGCTGTTCGGCTGGATCGCGGACGGCTACTGGGAGGACGTCGGCACGCACGAGAGCTATCTCAAGGCCCAGGCCGACGTGCTGTCCGGCCGGGTCGACACCGAGATCGACGGGTTCGAGGTGTCACCGGGAGTCTGGGTGGCCGAGGGCGCCGAGGTGGACCCGGAGGCCCTGCTGTCCGGCCCGGTCTGCATCGGTGACTACGCCAAGGTGGAGGCCGGGGCGGAACTGCGCGAGTTCACCGTGCTGGGCAGCAACGTGGTGGTCAAGGAGGGCGCCTTCCTGCACCGCGCCGTGGTGCACAACAACGTCTA
Organism: uncultured Actinomycetes bacterium; assembly: GCA_963781085.1. Taxonomy (GTDB): domain Bacteria; phylum Actinomycetota; class Actinomycetes; order Streptosporangiales; family Streptosporangiaceae; genus RYN-230. The sequence goes on along the minus strand of CAWAES010000010.1, from coordinate 53,684 downwards.
CGTAGGCCAGGGCGTCACCCTGCGCGGCTGTGTCATCGGCAAGAACACCGACGTGATGCCCTCCGCGCGGATCGAGGAAGGCGCGGTGGTCGGCGACGAGTGCGTGATCGAGCCGGAGGCCTACCTCTCCGCGGGCGTCAAGGTCTACCCGTTCAAGACCATCGAGGCCGGCGCGGTGGTGAACACCAGCGTCATCTGGGAGTCCCGCGGCCAGCGCACCCTGTTCGGCCCGCACGGTGTGTCCGGCCTGGTCAACGTGGAGATCACCCCGGAGCTGTGCGTCCGGCTGACCAGCGCCTACGCGACCACGCTGAAGAAGGGGTCGATGGTCACCACGTCGCGTGACGTGTCGCGCGCCGCGCGGGCGCTCAAGCGGGCGGTGCAGTGCGCGCTGAACGCCAGCGCCATCAACGTGGTGGACCTGGAGGCCCAGCCGCTGCCGGTGGCCCGGTTCCAGACCGCCCGCAGCGTGTGCAGCGGGGGAGTGACGCTGCGCACCACCTCTGGTGACCCGCAGTCCATCGACATCGTGTTCCTGGACGAGCGCGGCGCGGAACTGTCCCAGACGGCCGCGCGGAAGCTGGAGCGGGTCTTCTCCCGCCAGGAGTACCGGCGGGCCTTCCCCGGCGAGATCGCCGAGCTCACCTACCCGTCCCGGGTCGTCGAGTCCTACACGCAGGAACTGGCGCGCAGCGTCGACCTGACCGGGGTGCGGGAGGCCGCGCTGAAGGTCGTGGTGGACTGCGCCGGCGGCACGGTGTCGCTGGTCCTGCCCAGCCTGCTCGGCCGGCTGGGGGTGGAGGCCCTCACCGTGAACAACCGGCTGGACGAGGCCAACCCCACCCAGAGCCTGGCCCAGGTCCGGGCGGGCATGCAGCGGCTGTCCGAGCTGGTCGCCTCGTCCCGGGCGGCGTTCGGGGTGCGGTTCGACCAGGTCGGCGAGCGGATCATGCTGGTGGACGACAAGGGCGCGATGATCAGCGACGACCGGGCCCTGCTGGTCGTGCTGGACCTCATCGCCGCGGAGCGGCGGTCAGGCCGGGTGGCGCTGCCGGTGACCACCACCCGGGTGGCCGAGCAAGTCTCCCGGTTCCACGGCGTGCACGTGGACTGGACCCCGACCTCACTGCACGGCCTGACCGAGGCCACCGCGGGTGACGACGTGATCTTCGGCGGCGACGGCCGGGGCGGGTTCGTGGTGCCGGAGTTCAGCCGGACCCTGGACGGGATCGCGGCGTTCGCCCGGCTGCTCGGGCTGGTCGCCCGGACCCGGCTGTCGCTCAGCCAGATCGACGCCCGGATCCCGGCCGCGCACCTGCTGCGGCGCTCCATGCCCACGCCGTGGGCGGCCAAGGGCAGCGTGATGCGCACGGTCGTGGAGGCCGCCGGCGACCGGACGGTGGACACCACCGACGGGGTCCGGATCGTCGAGCCTGACGGCGGCTGGGTCCTGGTGCTGCCCGACCCGGCGGACGCGGTGACTCACCTGTGGGCCGAGGGCGCGGACGCCGACACCGCGCAGGCGCTGCTCGACGAGTGGGCCGCCGTCGCCGAGCGAGCGGGAAGCTAGCCGCGAGCTGGAGCGGACCGGCCCGGAAGCCGGTCGCGGACCGTAACCGGCGGCCGCCAGCTGAGCGGCACGATCAGGCAATAAGTGAGCCATCGGCCGGCCGGGGCATTAAGCTGGCCAGCTCAGTGTCCAGTAAGGGCATCGCCCCTCATGAGACGATTCCACCTCATCGGAGCGTGCACTAGTCGTGCGTCGGAGGTGCGGCCAGAATGTGGCGGAGGCGTCGCGAAAGCACCCCGGGCGGCCCCCGGGGGGTCGAGTCAGCCCCCGGACAAGGACGGCGCCGTGGGTGGTGGGCGCGGTTCACCCCGGCGGGACGCCGCGCGTGGCGCATGGACCGGCCGGGCGCGGCCCAGGTAGCGTGGACCGCGTCCACGGAGCATGCAACGTCCGAGCACCGGGAACGGGCCAGGTCTGACGTAGTCCCCGCCCCGAGCCCATGGCCAGCAGAGGAGAGGCTGGGCCTCGACATGCCGAGCATCTACTGCACACGCTGCGGTCAGGCAAATCCTGACGACGCGCGTTTTTGCCTGCATTGCGGGACGATGCTGGCGCGCGGCGGGGCCGAGCGCCCTGGCGAAACCACGTCGACCATCTCGCTGGGCGGTGAGCAGGCCGAGCCCGACTACGACGAGTTCACCGACCAGGGCGCCACGGAGCAGCTGCCCCCGGGCACCGCGCTGCTGGTGGTCAGGCGCGGCCCGAACGCGGGCAGCCGGTTCCTGCTCGACCACGACATCACCACGGCCGGCCGGCACCGCGACAGCGACATCTTCCTCGACGACGTGACGGTCTCGCGCAGGCACGCCGAGTTCTACCGCCACGGCGACCGGTTCAGCGTGCGCGACGTCGGCAGCCTCAACGGCACCTACGTCAACCAGGAGCGGATCGAGGAGGCGCCGCTGAACGGCGGCGACGAGGTGCAGGTCGGCAAGTTCCGGCTGGTGTTCCTGACCGGGCGGCGGCCCCAGTACGAGCGTGGCGGCGGGGGCGCCCAGGTAGGGGCATGAACGCATCGCCGGCCCGGGCTTCTTTCGGCATCGGTGAGGTGCTGGCCCAGCTCCGCGGCGAGTTCCCGGACGTCAGCGTGTCCAAGATCCGCTTCCTGGAGTCCGAGGGACTGATCCAGCCCGCCCGGTCCCCGTCCAAGTACCGGCGGTTCAGTCCCGCCGACGTCGAGCGGCTGCGCTACATCCTGACCGCGCAGCGCGACGAGTACCTCCCGCTGCGGGTGATCAAGGACCGGCTGGCCGCCGCCGAGGACGACGCCAGCGAGGACTGCGGCGGGCCGCCGCAGCGGCGCCTGCCGCTCAGCCGGCGGGAACTGCTCGACGCGGCCGGGATCGACGAGGGGTACCTGACCGAACTGGAAGACTTCGGCCTGGTCCGGCCCGCAGGACGGCAGTACGGGCCGGAGGCCCTGGACGCCGCCCGGATCATCGTCGCGCTCGGCCGCTACGGGGTCCAGGCGCGGCACCTGCGTGCCGTCCGGGCCGCCGTGGAGCGCGAGACTTCACTGATCGAGCAGGTGGTGGCGCCCACGCGGCGGCAGCGCAACCCCGGGTCACGCGAGCGGGCCGGTCAGATCGCCCAGGAAATCGCGGCCCTGTCGCTGCAGTTGCACGGCTCCCTGATGGGCAGTGCCCTGGCCGACGCCGGCCTGGAGACGGACGGGCTGGCCCAGGCGGCCCAGTCCACCGGGACGGCGGGCCCGGCCCGGGCCCCGGGAACCGCCCGGCCGGCGGGGAGCGCTCATGCCGCCCAGGCCGAGGTCAGGCTGGGGGGTGCGGGGTATGACGAGTCGGGATTCGCCGGCCCGGCCGCGGCCGGGTCCGGGGCGTGACCGGGCCTGGCCGGGAGCCGAATCCCGCCGCCGGCCGCCAGCCCGCCAGGGCCGGCCGCCACCGCACTTCCGGCCGGCACGGGTGTACGTTGGCTAGGGAGTGCCCACCGCAGGGCCGCATGAGGCAGCGCGTCAGGCGCGTATGAGGACGGAGCCGCCGTGAGGAAGATGGAGGTCGTCGGCGTCCGGGTCGAGATGCCCACGAACCAGCCCATCGTCCTGCTGAAGGAGACGCAGGGGGACCGTTACCTGCCGATCTGGATCGGGCCGGTCGAGGCAACCGCGATCGCTTTTGCCCAGCAGGGCATGGTCCCGGCGCGCCCGCTCACCCATGACCTGTTCCGGGACGTGCTGGAAGCCCTCGAAGTCCAGCTGCAGACCGTGAACATCACGGCGCTACGGGACGGCATCTTCTTCGCGGACCTGATCTTCTCGAACGGGAAGGAAGTCAGCGCCAGGCCGTCAGACTCCATCGCCCTCGCCCTGCGCACCGGCGCGGCCATCTACGCCAGCGAGGAGGTCCTCGACGAGGCGGGCGTGGCCATCCCGGACGAGCAGGAAGACGAAGTCGAGAAGTTCCGCGAGTTCCTCGACACGATCACCCCCGAAGACTTCGGCCGCGCAACCTAGCGGGGATCGGCCGGAACACGGGACGGGGGGGTCCAGGGGGTCGCCCCCGGACTAGTACCTCACGACGCGCCGTGGGCGATCGTTGACGCACCGGGCGCTGGCGGCCTACCGTGCGAGACGAGTACCCAGGGTGGCAAACTCCCGGGTGGAGGCAGGCGTGGCGGTAACCAAAGGTAACAGCGATTCACCGGAAGTCCGCGGTGCGGCGATCCGGCAGGCTGGGGAGCAGGGACTGCTGTTCGGCGACGACGTCGCCGCCCGGCCGGAGGGAATCGGCTACCGCGGTCCCACCGCGTGCTCGGCCGCGGGCATCACCTACCGCCAGCTCGACTACTGGGCCCGGACCGGCCTGGTCGAGCCCAGCGTGCGGGCCGCCCAGGGATCAGGCTCCGCGCGGCTCTACAGCTTCCGGGACATCCTCGTGCTCAAGGTCGTGAAGCGGCTGCTGGACACGGGGATCTCGCTGCAGCAGATCCGCGCGGCCGTGGCCCACCTGCACAGCCGGGGCACCGACGACCTGGCCAAGGTCACCTTGATGAGCGACGGGGTCAGCGTCTACGAGTGCACCTCCTCCGACGAGGTGGTGGACCTGCTGCAAGGCGGGCAGGGCGTGTTCGGCATCGCGCTGGGCCGGATCTGGCAGGAAGTTCGACGGGACCCTGGCTGAACTGCCCGCCGAGCAGGCTGGCGAAGCCGCCGACGGGACGGAGACCGCTTCCGGCCGCACGCACGCGGACGAACTGGCCCGGCGGCGGGCCCGCCGGACCGGCTGACTCCCGCAGGCCGGCTGACTTCGGGACCGGTTGACCCAGCCGGCGGGTCAGCAGGCGTCCTGCCCGGGCTCGGGTAAGCTCGGCAGTGCTGATCACACCGTCCGGGAGAGATCCCGAGCAGCCAGCGCGGGACGCCGAAGGGGCAACCTCCCCGGAACCTCTCAGGCACCCAGGACCGGACGGGACAGGCATCTCTGGAGTTCACGCGCGGGCCCAGCGTTCGGTGAGCAGGCCGGCGGCGACAGAGGGGGAGGACCATCCAGGCATGGACGTGCCTGACGGCTCCCCCTCTGGAGGCTCCGATGACCTTTGAAGCGCAGGCCCCTGACGCGCAGACCCCCGGCGCACCCGTCTTTGCGTCACCGAACTTCGAGTCACGTCACGTCGGGCCGTCCCCGGCCGAGCAGGAGCGGATGCTCGCCGCCACCGGCCACGCTTCGCTCGACGAGCTGACCCAGGCGGCCCTGCCGCCGGGTATCGGGGACCCGCGGCCGCTGAGCCTGCCGCCTGCGCTGTCCGAGGCGGAGGCGCTGGCCGAGCTGCGCCGCCTGGCGGGCCGGAACACCGTCGCCCGCTCGATGATCGGGCTGGGCTACTACGGCACGCATACCCCGGCGGTGATCCGCCGCAACGTGCTGGAGAACCCGGCCTGGTATACGGCCTACACCCCGTACCAGCCGGAGATCTCCCAGGGCCGCCTCGAGGCCCTGCTCACCTTCCAGACCCTGGTCGAGGACCTGACCGCGCTGCCTGTCGCCGGCGCGTCCCTGCTGGACGAGGCGACCGCGGCCGCCGAGGCGATGACGCTGGCCCGGCGGACGGCCCGGCGGGGCCGCGTCTTCCTGGCCGACGCGGACTGCCTGCCGCAGACCCTGGCCGTGCTGGCCACCCGGGCCGAGCCGCTCGGCATCGAGCTGGTGGTCGCCCCGGTCACCCCGGAGGTGATCGCGGCGCAGCCCGACGACGAGCTGTTCGGGGTCCTGCTGCAGTACCCCGGGGCCAGCGGCGAGATCCGCGACCTGCGCCCGGTCATCGACGCCGCGCACGGCCGCGGCGCGCTCGCCGCGGTCGCCGCCGACCTGCTGGCCCTGACCCTGCTGACACCGCCCGGGGAGCTGGGCGCCGACATCGCGGTGGGCAGCACGCAGCGGTTCGGCGTGCCGATGGGCTACGGCGGCCCGCACGCGGCCTACATGTCGGTCCGCGACGAGCTGCGCCGCCAGCTGCCGGGCCGCCTGGTCGGCGTCTCACTCGACGCCGACGGCAGGCCGGCCTACCGGCTCGCGCTGCAAGCCCGCGAGCAGCACATCCGCCGGGAAAAGGCGACCAGCAACATCTGCACCGCCCAGGTCCTGCTGGCCGTGATGGCGGCCATGTACGCGGTGTACCACGGCCCCGACGGGCTGGCCGCGATCGCGGCCGGCGTGCACCGGCGGGCGGCCCGGCTGGCCGCCACGCTCCGGGCCAGCGGCCTGGACGCGCCCCCGGACGGGTTCTTCGACACGATCCGGGTGCGCCTGGAGGGCGGCGCGGCCGACGCGGTGGCCCGGGCCCGTGAGGCCGGCTACGCCCTGTTCCTGGCCGACGCCGACACGGTCGGCGTCGCCTGCGACGAGACCACCACGGACGCCGAGCTGCTCGAGGTGGCCACGGTGCTGGCCGCCGGGCAGCGGGGCGCGACGGCGCCAGGCCAGCTGGCCGACTCCGGCCCGGTGCTCCCGGCCGGCCTGGCCCGCAGTTCGGGGTTCCTGCGCCACCCGGTGTTCCACGAACACCGGAGCGAGACGGCCATGCTGCGTTACCTGCGCCGCCTGGCCGACTTCGACATCGCGCTGGACCGCTCGATGATCCCGCTCGGCTCGTGCACGATGAAGCTGAACGCGGCCGCCGAGATGGAGGCGGTGACCTGGCCGGAGTTCGCCGACCTGCACCCGTTCGGGCCCGCCGGGCAGGCCGCCGGGTACCACGAGCTGATCACCGACCTGGAACGCTGGCTGGCCGAGATCACCGGGTACGACGCGGTGTCAGTCCAGCCGAACGCGGGGTCGCAGGGCGAGCTGGCCGGGCTGCTGGCCATCCGGGGCTACCACAGCTCCCGCGGCGACGCGGGCCGGGACATCTGCCTGATCCCCGAGTCGGCGCACGGGACCAACGCAGCCAGCGCGGTCCTGGCGGGCCTGCGGGTCGTGGTGGTCAAGTGCGGCCCCGACGGCGCGATCGACCTCGCCGACCTGCACGCCAAGCTCGAGTCCCGGGGCGGGCAGATCGGCGCGATCATGCTGACCTACCCGTCCACCAACGGGGTGTTCGAGGAGACCGTGACGCAGGTCTGCGAGGCGGTCCACGCGGCGGGCGGCCAGGTGTACGTGGACGGCGCGAACCTGAACGCCCTGGTCGGCCTGGCCCGCCCCGGGTGGTTCGGCGCGGACGTGTCGCACCTGAACCTGCACAAGACGTTCTGCATCCCGCACGGCGGCGGCGGCCCCGGCGTCGGCCCGGTCGCGGCCCGGGCGCACCTGGCCCCGTTCCTGCCGCAGCGGGCGGAGTCAGACGGCGCCGGGGCCCATCCCGTCGCTGCCGCTCCTTACGGGTCGGCGGGCATCCTGCCGATCTCCTGGGCCTACATCCGGATGATGGGACCCGACGGCCTGCGCCGGGCCACCCAGGTGGCCATCCTCGCCGCCAACTACGTGGCCGCCCGGCTGGCCCCGCACTACCCGGTGCTCTACACCGGGCAGGGCGGCCTCGTCGCGCACGAGGCCATCCTGGACATCCGGCCCATCACCCGGGAGACCGGGGTGACGGTCGAAGACGTGGCCAAGCGCCTCATCGACTATGGATTTCACGCGCCGACCATGTCGTTCCCGGTCGCTGGCACGCTCATGATCGAGCCCACCGAGAGCGAGGACCTGGCCGAGCTGGACCGGTTCTGCGAGGCCATGATCGCGATCCGCCGGGAGATCGAGATGGTCGCCTCCGGCGAGTACGACAGCCAGGACAACCCGCTGCGGAACGCCCCGCACACCGCGTCCATGCTGCTCGAGGCCGACTGGAAGCACCCGTACGAGCGGGCCGAGGCGGCGTACCCGATGGCCGGTGACCGGCGGGCCAAGTACTGGCCTCCGGTGCGCCGCATCGACCAGGCGTACGGTGACCGCAACCTGGTCTGCGCCTGCCCGCCGGCCGAGGCGTTCGCGGAATGAGACGGCGGTCCGGCGCACCGGGCCCGGGCGCGCTGGACCGGCCTCTGTAGCCCGGGGCTTATTGGCGCTACGCTGCCGCCAGGACACGGCCAGGAAAGGCTCAGGATGGGTAACTCGCCCCAGTCGTTCATCGTCGGCCTGGACAACGGCGGCACCATGAACAACGCCACGGTGCTGGACCCGTCGGGCCAGTTCCTGGTGGAGCACATGCTGGAGCGGCCCAGCCGGGTCCGCGAGGGGCCCGACCTGGCCATCGAGTCCCTGGCCGCCTCCTTCGGCCAGGTGCTGGAGGTCACCGGCGTGGACCAGGCCGCGGTGGCCGCGGTGGGCCTGGACACCCCCGGCCCGGCCAGCGCGGACGGCGTGCTGTCCTCCCGGGGCGGCACCAACTTCGGCCATCCCGGCTGGGCCGGCTTCAACATCCGCGCGGCCCTGGAAGAACGGCTCCGGCTGCCCGTCGTGTACACCAACGACGCGAACGCGGCCACGCTGTACGCCCACTACGCGCGGTTCGGCGACGACGCGCCGCAGCACTCGTCGGTCGCGGTCATCGTCGGTACCGGCCTGGGCGGTGGCCTGGTCGAGGGAGGCCAGGTGGTGAGCGGGGCAGCCGGCATGGCGGGGGAGCTGGGCCACGTCCAGATCCCGCTGGAGGGGCTCGTGGAAGAAGACCAGCCGGTGCCGGTCTGCAACTGCGGGCTGCGCGGCGACGTCGAGAGCTTCGCCTCCTTGTGCGGGATCGAGCAGAACCTGCTGCCGTACTGGCTGACCCGCTACCCGGGGCACGGGCTCGCCGACGTCCAGCCGCTGTCGCGGGCGGCCAAGCTGGTCCGGGGATACGGCGAGGCCGGTGACCTGATGGCGCGGAAGATCTTCGAGCAGCAGGCGGTGGCGCTGGGCCGGCTCTTCTCCATCGCGGCCATGTTCACCGATCCGGGCACCTATTTCGTGGGAGGCGGCGTCGTGGAAGCCGACCCCGCGTTCAGCGAATGGTTCCTGAGCCGGATCCGGGAGAACACCACGCTGCGTGCCGAACAGGCCAAGCTGGTCGATTTCGTCCTGGTGCCCGACCTGGACCGGGCGGGCGCGCGGGGCGCCGCGCTCGCCGCACGCTCAGCCATGGGCGACCGCGAATAGAGTTACTGGGTGGCAGATCCGCAGTCCTACCGGCCAGCGCCTGGGTCCATCCCCGAGTCGCCGGGCGTGTACCGGTTCTCGGACGCACGCGGCCGGGTCGTCTACGTCGGAAAGGCGAAGAATCTCCGGCAGCGGCTGAATTCCTACTTCGCGGATTTCGCCAGCCTGCACCCGCGGACCCAGACCATGGTCCGGACCGCGGCCAAGGTTGACTGGACCGTGGTGGCCACCGAGGTCGAGGCGCTCCAGCTGGAGTACTCCTGGATCAAGGAGTTCGACCCGCGCTTCAACGTCCGCTACCGCGACGACAAGAGCTACCCGTACCTGGCCGTCACCATGGGGGAGGACTTCCCGCGGGTGATGGTCATGCGGGGCGCCAAGCGGCGCGGGGTTCGTTATTTCGGGCCCTACTCGCACGCGTGGGCAATTCGCGAGACGGTCGACGCGCTGCTGCGGGTGTTCCCGGTCCGTACCTGCTCAGCCGGGGTGTTCAAGCGGGCCGGGCAGATCGGGCGGCCCTGCCTGCTCGGCTACATCGGCAAGTGCTCGGCGCCGTGCGTGGGCCGGGTCAGCGAGGCCGAGCACCGGCTGCTCGCCGAGGAGTTCTGCGACTTCATGGCCGGGCAGACCGACCGGTTCATCCGCCGCCTGGAAGCCGAGATGCGCGAGGCCGCCCGGGCCGAGGAGTTCGAGCGGGCGGCGCGGCTGCGCGACGACGTCAAGGCGCTGCAGCGGGCCCTGGAGAAGCAGACCGTGGTCCTGGGCGACGGCACCGACTGCGACGTCATCGCGCTCACCCAGGACCAGCTGGAAGCGGCGGTCCAGGTCTTCTACGTGCGCGACGGCCGGGTCCGCGGGCAACGCGGCTGGGTGGTGGACAAGGTCGAGGACGTGACCACGGCCGAGCTGGTCGAGCAGTTCCTGGGCCAGGTCTACAGCGACGACGCGGTGGCCGGACCGGCGCCGGGCACGCAGATCCCGGACGGCTCCGAGGAGGCGCCGGGCCGCAGGACCATGGGGCAGAAAGGAAACGCCCGCCCGGCCACCCGGTCCGCGGCCATTCCGCGCGAAGTACTGGTGCCAGAACTCCCCCCCGACGCGCCGGCGGTCGAGGAATGGCTGGCGGAACGGCGCGGCGGGCCGGTCCGGCTCCGGGTGCCGCTGCGCGGGCCCAAGAAGGCGCTGCTGGAGACCGTGGCGCGCAACGCCGCCGAGTCGCTCGCCCTGCACAAGACCCGGCGGGCCAGCGACCTGACCACCCGCAGCCGGGCCCTGGCCGAGATCCAGGAGGCGCTGGGGCTGGACGAGGCGCCGCTGCGCATCGAGTGCTACGACGTCTCCAACCTGCAGGGCACGCACGTGGTCGCGTCCATGGTCGTGTTCGAGGACGGCCTGGCCCGCAAGGGGGAGTACCGCCGCTTCAGCATCCGGGGCCTGGACGGGACCGACGACGTCGCCGCGATCCACGAGGTGATCGGGCGCCGGTTCCGCCGCTACCTGGACGAGCGGGAGGCCACCGGCGAGCTCGACTCACTCGGCGACCCCGAGGTCTCCCCCGAGGCCGCCCGGCAGCGCAAGTTCGCCTACCCGCCCAACCTGGTCGTGATCGACGGCGGGCCGGCCCAGGTGGCCGCCGCGGCCCGCGCGCTCGGCGAGCTCGGCATCGACGACGTCGCCGCGTGCGGCCTGGCCAAGCGGCTGGAGGAGGTCTGGCTGCCCGGCGAGGACTCCCCGGTGATCCTGCCCCGGACCAGCGAGGGACTGTACCTGCTGCAGCGGGTCCGGGACGAGGCGCACCGCTTCGCCATCACATACCACCGGGCAAAACGGTCAAAGGCCCTCGCTGTCAGCGAGCTTGACTCGGTCCCGGGACTAGGCCCGGCGCGGCGGGCTACGCTGCTACGGCACTTCGGCTCGGTACGCAGGCTCGCCAGCGCCTCTGAGGAGGAGATCGCCGGCCTTCCCGGCATCGGCCCGCGGGTCGCGAGCACGGTGCTCGCCGCGCTGCGGCCGGCGCCACCCACGGAGCCGGCCGCAGACCAGACGGGGAACAGGGACAGCGCGCAGAATGGCATTGACCGCGGGGAGCAGGACGGCCACGACCATGGCCAGGGGGACGGCCGGGAGCATGGCCACGGCGCAGAGGGGGGGCGCCATGAGGCGCGCAGCTGATCCGGCGGGGACGCCGGCGGACGGGCCGGGCCGCCGGTGAGCGCGCACGACGAGCGCGCGGAGGCCGTACCCGGCCCGGACATCGTGATCATCACCGGGATGTCCGGCGCGGGACGCAGCACCGCGGCCAAGTCGCTGGAGGACCTCGACTGGTTCGTGGCCGACAACATTCCGCCCGGCCTGCTGCCGACCATGATCGAGCTGGCCCGCCGGGCCGTCGGCGCGGTGCCGCGGATCGCCGCCGTGATGGACGTGCGCAGCCGGGCGTTCTCCACCGACCTGCAGTCGGCCATCGGTGAGCTGGCCGCCCGGGGACTCCGGCCGCGGGTGGTGTTCCTGGAGGCCGCCGACGACACCCTGGTCCGCCGGTTCGAGAGCGTCCGCCGCCCGCACCCGCTCCAGGAAGACGGCCGGGTGGTGGAGGGCATCGCCGCGGAGCGGGAACTGCTCCGCGGCGTGCGGGAAGAAGCCGACCTGGTCATCGACACCTCGGCGCTGAACGTGCACGAGCTGCGGGCCCGGATGCACGACGCGTTCAGCGCCGACGCCTCGGCCACGCTGCGGGTGAACGTGGTGTCCTTCGGCTACAAGTACGGGCTGCCGGTTGACGCCGACATCGTCGCCGACTGCCGGTTCCTGCCCAACCCGCGCTGGGTCGCCGACCTGGCCGCGCTGACCGGGCAGGACGAGCGGGTCCGGGACTACGTGCTCAGCCGGCCCGGGGCCGCGGAGTTCCTGGACTTGTACCTGTCCGCGCTGCGGGTGGTGCTGGCCGGCTACGAGCGGGAGGGCAAGCGCTTCGTCACGCTCGCCATCGGCTGCACCGGCGGCAAGCACCGGAGCGTGGCGGTCGCCGAGCAGATCGCCAGCCAGCTGAGCGGCAAGGGGCCGGCCGTCCAGGTCGTGCACCGGGACCTGGGGCGCGAATGACGGCTGGCCCCGCTGACCCCGGCGCCCGCAGCTCCAGTCCCTCCACCACGGGCCAGGCCGACGTGGGCATGGCTCCTTCCGTCCGGCCGCTGAACCCCAAGGTGGCCGCGCTCGGCGGCGGCCATGGCCTGTTCGCCGCCCTCTCGGCGCTGCGCCGGGTGACCCGGCAGCTCAGCGCGATCGTGACCGTGGCCGACGACGGGGGCTCCAGCGGCAGGCTGCGCCGTCAGTACGGCGTCCTGCCGCCCGGTGACCTGCGGATGGCGCTCGCCGCGTTGTGCGGCGACGACGCCTGGGGCACCACCTGGAGCCGGGTGGTCCAGCACCGCTTCACCGGGGGAGAGACCGAGCTCGGCGGGCACGCGGTCGGCAACGTGCTGATCGTGGCGCTGTGGGAGCTGCTCGGCGACACCGTGCAGGGGCTGGACTGGGTGGGCCGCCTGCTCGGCGCGCACGGCCGGGTGCTGCCCATGGCGTCCGTCCCGCTCGACCTGGTGGCCGAGGTGCAGGGCGCCGACCCGGAGCGCCCGCTCGCGCTCAGCACGGTGCGCGGCCAGGTCGCCTGCGCGTCCACCACCGGCCGGGTCCGCTCGGTGTCCCTGATCCCGGAGGACCCGCCCGCCTGCCCGGAGGCGGTCACCGCGATCCTGGACGCCGACTGGGTGGTGCTCGGGCCCGGCTCGTGGTTCACCAGCGTGCTGCCCCACCTGATGGTCCCGGAGCTGGCCCAGGCCCTGCTCAGCACGCCGGCCCGGCGGATCGTGGCGCTGAACCTGGTCGCGCAGCCCGGCGAGACCGAAGGGTTCTCCCCGCAGACTCACCTGGAGGTACTGGCCGACCACGCACCACGACTGAAAGTTGACATCGTGCTCGCCGACCGGGAAGCCGCGGGGGGCGCGGCTGCCGAGCTGGAGAAGGCGGCGGGCCTGCTGGGTGGCCGGCTGGTGCTGGCCGACCTGGCCATGCGCGATGGAACACCACGCCACGACCCGCGTCAGCTGGCCGGGGCGTTCGCAGAGATCTTCGAGGGGGAGTGATGCCGATGGCGATGACCGGCCTGGTCAAAGACGAGCTCAGCCGCGTGACGGTGCTCAAGCCATGCTGCCGCAAGGCGGAGGTGTCCGCGCTGCTGCGCTTCGCCGGGGGACTGCACCTGGCCAGCGGGCGCATCGTGGTGGAGGCCGAACTGGACACCGGCGTGGCGGCCCGGCGGCTGCGCAAGGACATCGCGGAGGTGTTCGGCCATTCCTCGGACCTGATCGTGCTGGCCCCGAGCGGACTGCGCAAGGGCAACCGGTACGTGGTCCGGGTGCGCAAGGACGGGGACAGCCTGGCCCGGCAGACGGGCCTGGTGGACAACTACGGCCGGCCGGTCCGCGGGCTGCCCCGGCAGGTCGTGTCGGGCACCACCTGCGACTGCGAGGCCGCCTGGCGCGGCGCCTTCCTCGCCCACGGCTCGCTGACCGGGCCGGGGCGCTCGATGTCCCTGGAGATCACCTGCCCGGGCCCGGAGGCGGCCCTGGCGCTGGTGGGCGCGGCCCGGCGGCTGAAGATCCACGCCAAGGCCCGCGAGGTCCGCGGGGTAGACCGGGTCGTGGTCCGGGACGGGGACGCGATCAGCGCGCTGCTGACCCGGCTGGGCGCCCACGACAGCGTGCTGGCCTGGGAGGAACGCCGGATGCGGCGCGAAGTCCGGGCCACCGCCAACCGGCTGGCCAACTTCGACGACGCCAACCTGCGGCGCAGCGCCCGGGCCGCGGTCGCGGCCGGCGCGCGGGTCGAGCGGGCCCTGGAGATCCTGGGCACCGAGGCGCCTGAGCACCTGACCGTGGCCGGCCGGCTCCGGATCGAGCACCGGCAGGCCAGCCTGGAGGAGCTGGGCCAGCTGGCCAGCCCTCCGCTGACCAAGGACGCGATCGCCGGGCGGATCCGCCGGCTGCTGGCCATGGCCGACAAGCGGGCCCGCGACCTCGGTGTCCCCGACACCGAGTCCAGCCTCACGCCGGAGATGCTGACCCAGTAGCGCCCGCCCGGACGCGCTCGGGCGGGCGCTGGCGTCCGATAGGGTCGGAGCCGGGAAAGCACGCTCGCGGCTGGGTGCAGCCCAGCGTGCATGAGCCGGGACGAAAGCTAAGGACGAGGAGAGACGCAGCCGTGACTATCCGCGTGGGCATCAACGGATTCGGCCGCATCGGGCGGAACTACTGGCGGGCCGTGCACGCCGCATCAGCCGCGGGGCACGGTGGCGCCGAGCAGATCGAGATCGTCGCCGCGAACGACCTGACCGACACCGCTACGCTGGCGCACCTGCTCAAGTACGACACGGTGCTGGGCACCCTGGCGCAGGACGTGAGCGTGGACGGCGACGCGATCCTGGTCGGCGACACGAAGGTCAGCGTGCTCGCCGAGCGGGACCCCGCGGCGCTGCCCTGGCGCGACCTCGGCGTGGACGTGGTCATCGAGTCCACCGGGCGGTTCACCAAGGCCGGGGACGCCCGCAAGCACCTGCAGGCCGGCGCGAAGAAGGTCATCATCTCCGCGCCCGCCTCCGACGAGGACATCACGATCGTGATGGGCGTGAACGACAGCGCCTACGACCCCGCGCAGCACGACATCATCTCGAACGCCTCGTGCACCACGAACTGCGTGGCCCCGATGGCCAAGGTGCTCAACGACAACTTCGGTGTCGTCAAGGGCCTGATGACCACGATCCACGCCTACACCAACGACCAGGTGATCCTGGACTTCCCGCACAAGGACCTGCGCCGGGCCCGGGCCGCGGCGCAGAACATCATCCCGACCAGCAGCGGTGCGGCCAAGGCCACGGCCCTGGTCCTGCCGGAGCTGAAGGGCAAGTTCGACGGGATGGCCATGCGGGTCCCGGTCCCGGACGGGTCCGTGACCGACCTGGTGGTCCAGCTGTCCCGGGAGGTCACCAAGGACGAGGTCAACGCGGCGTTCAAGGCGGCGGCCGAGGGCACGCTCAAGGGCTACCTGTACTACACGACGGACCAGATCGTGTCCTCCGACATCGTGGGCACCCCGTGGTCGTGCACCTTCGACTCGTCGCTCACGATGAGCTTCGGTGACCAGGTCAAGATCATCGGCTGGTACGACAACGAGTGGGGCTACTCCAACCGCCTGGCCGACCTCACCAGGCTCGTGGGCGCCCAGCTCTGATGAAGCGGATCGACGACCTCGACGTGGCCGGGCAGGTCGTCCTGCTCCGGGCCGACCTGAACGTCCCGCTGGACGGCGACGTGATCACCGACGACGGGCGGATCCGGGCCAGCCTGCCGACCATCAGGGCCCTCACCAGCCGCGGCGCGCGGGTGATCGTCTGCGCTCACCTGGGCCGCCCCAAGGGAGAGACGTACGCCGCCCGGGCCGCGGGCGGCCCGTCCCTGCGGCCGGTCGCCGCGCGGCTCGGCGAGCTGCTCGGCCAGCCGGTCCCGCTGGCTGAGGACGTGGCGGGCGAGTCCGCCGCCGCGGTCGTGGCCGGCCTGGGCGACGGCGACGTCGGCCTGCTGGAGAACGTCCGGTTCGAGCCGGCCGAGACGAGCAAGTTCGACGCCGAGCGCACCGGGCTGGCGGCCCGGCTCGCCGCGCTGGCCACCCGCTACGTCGGCGACGGCTTCGGCGCCCTGCACCGCAAGCACGCCAGCGTGTACGACGTGCCCGCGCTGCTCCCGCACGCCGCCGGGGACCTGGTCATCGCCGAGATCGCGGTGCTCCGCCAGCTCACCTCCGACCCGCCCCGGCCGTACGTGGTGGTGCTCGGCGGGGCCAAGCCGTCGGACAAGCTGGCGGTCATCAGCAACCTGCTCGGCCGGGCCGACCGCCTGATCATCTGCGGGGGGATGTCCTACACGTTCCTCGCGGCCCAGGGCTACGAGGTAGGCAAGTCTCTCCTGGAAGCCGACCAGATCCCGCAGGTCACCGAGCTGCTCGCCGAGGCGGCCCGGCGGGGGGTGGAGGTCGTCCTGCCGGTGGACCTGGTGGCCGCCGACCGGTTCGCCCCGGACGCGGACCACCGGGTGGTATCGGTCAGCGACTTCCCGGCCGACCGGGAGAGCCTCGACATGGGCCCGCAGACCCGGGCCCTGTTCGCCCAGAAGCTCTCCGACGCGAAGACCGTGTTCTGGAACGGCCCGGCTGGCGTGTTCGAGTTCCCGGCCTTCGCCGCCGGAACCCGGGCCCTGGCCGAGGCGATCAGCCGGGTCAGCGGGCTGACCGTGGTCGGCGGCGGCGACTCCGCGGCGGCCGTCCGCCAGCTGGGCTTCCCCGAGGACGCGTTCACGCACATCTCCACCGGCGGCGGGGCGAGCCTGGAGTACCTGGAGGGCCGGACCCTGCCCGGGCTCAGCGCGCTGGGGGTGCAGGGATGACCGCCGGCCTGCCGCGCGCAAGCCGCTCATCGCCGGCAACTGGAAGATGAACAACACGCATTTCGAGGGGCTGGCGCTGGTCCAGAAGCTCGCCTTCACCCTTACCCCTGCCGACTACGACGCCGCCGACGTGGTGGTCCTGCCGCCGTTCACCGCGCTGCGCAGCGTGCAGACCCTGGTGGCCGGGGACAAGCTGCGGATCGGCTACGGGGCCCAGGACCTGTCACCGCACGACAAGGGCGCCTACACCGGTGACATATCCGGCCTGATGCTGGCCAAGCTGGGCTGCAGTTACGTGCTGGCCGGCCACTCCGAGCGCCGCCAGTACCACGGCGAGGACGACGCACTGGTCAACGCCAAGGTGAAGGCGGCGCTCCGCAACGAGCTGACCCCCATCCTGTGCGTCGGCGAGAACCTGGACGTCCGGCAGGCGGGGGAGCAGCTTCGGCCACTGCACCGGCCAGCTCGACGCGGGCCTGGCCGGAGTCTCACCGGAGCAGGCGGCGGGGCTGGTGGTGGCGTACGAGCCAGTGTGGGCCATCGGCACCGGAGAGGTGGCGTCCCCCGCGGACGCGCAGGAGGTCTGCGGGGCAATCCGCGCCCGCGTTTCCGAGGGTCACGGCGCCGAAGCAGCCGCAAGTGTGCGTATCCTGTATGGCGGGTCGGTGAAAGCCGACAACATCGCTGCGATAATGACGCAGCCTGACATTGACGGTGCGCTGGTCGGCGGGGCAAGCCTGGATGCCGGTGAGTTCGCCACGATATGCCGGTACCGCAAGCTAGCAGTCAACGCCTGACCCGCGACACAGGTCCAGCGCAGCGCTGGTCGAGACGGTGCTGGTTGAGTTCGTACAGGTCAGGGCAGGCACTCGGAGGGACGAGACAGGGCAGTGGTTATCGCAATCTCGGTCGTCCTCATCATCACCAGCCTGCTCATGATCCTGCTGGTGCTGCTGCATAAGGGCAAGGGCGGCGGCCTGTCGGACCTATTCGGTGGCGGGGTCTCCTCTACGCTGGGATCATCGTCCGTAGTTGAGCGGAACCTGGACCGCCTCACGATCTTCACTGGCGTCCTCTGGTTCCTGTGCATCATCGGGCTGAATCTGCTGCTGAACAAATGATGCGGGCGCCCGGGGGTCGCCGGGCAGGCCAAGAGCGGACGTAGCAAGGGGTGAGCTGTGAGTAGTGGCAACGCGATCAGGGGAAGCCGGGTAGGGGCTGGCCCGATGGGTGAAGCGGAGCGCGGTGAGGCGGCTCCCCGGATCAGGGTCTCCTTCTGGTGCTCGAACAAGCACGAGACCCGGCCCAGCTTCGCCTGCGACGCCGCGGTGCCCGAGACCTGGGACTGCCCCCGCTGCGGGTACCCCGCCGGGCGGGACGAGCACAACCCGCCCGGGCCGCCGCACAGCGAGCCTTACAAGACGCACCTGGCTTACGTGAAGGAACGGCGCACGGATACGGACGGCGCCGCGATCCTGCGCGAGGCACTGGACCGGCTGCGCAGGAACGCCTGACCGCTGGCCCTGGCCCGGCTGGCCCGCTCATCGAGTGGGCCAGCCGGGCTTTCGCTGTCTGTGACCAGTGCGCGGTGATCAGTGCGCGAACGACTGCCGCTTGTCCGGCGGAGCCAGCGGCACGTGAGTCCGCGGGTACGCGGACAGCATCCGGACGTGCCGCTGTATGTCGCTGAGCAGCAGGTCGGCGAGATCCATGCTGAACCCGTTGCGCACCACGATCCGGAGCACCGCGACGTGCTCCAGGTCGGCCGGGAACGTGTAGGCCGGGACCAGCCAGCCGCGGGTACGCAGCCGTTCGGACAGGTCGAACACGGTGAAGCCCGCCGAGTCGTCGCGGACCCGGAACGCGAAGACGGGCAGCTCGCTGCCGTCAGACAGCAGCTCGAACGGCTCCATCTCGGCGATCTTGCCGGACAGGTGCATCGCCACGTCCTGGCAGGCCTGCTGGACGCGCTGGTAGCCCTGGAAGCCCAGGCGCAGGAAGTTGTAGTACTGCGCGGCGACGTTGGCCCCGGACCGGGAGAAGTTCAGCGCGAACGTGGGCATCTCCCCGCCCAGGTAGTTCACCCGGAAGACCAGGTCGTCCGGCAGCGCGTCCGGGCTGCGCCAGACCACCCAGCCCACGCCGGGATAGACCAGCCCGTACTTGTGGCCCGACGTGTTGATCGAGGCCACCCGGGGGATCTGGAAGTCCCAGACCAGGTCGGGCTGGATGAAGGGCGCCACGAACCCGCCCGAGGCGGCGTCCACGTGGATCGGGACGTCGGGGCCGCCGGTGGCCGCGAGCCGGTCCAGCTCGGCGCTGATCTCCGCGACCGGCTCGTAGCTCCCGTCCATGGTGGAGCCGAGTATCGCGACCACGCCGATGGTGTTCTCGTCGCACTGGGCGACGGCCTGCGGGCCGCGCAGGTGCAGCCGGTCCGGCTCCATCGGCACCAGCCTCGGCTCCACGTCCCAGTAGCGGCAGAACTTCTCCCAGCAGACCTGGACGTTCGCGCCCATCACCAGGTTGGGCCGGGTGGTGTCGGCGCCCGCGGCGCGGCGGCGGGCGCGCCAGCGCCACAGCAGCGCCATCCCGCCGAGCATGCAGGCCTCGCTGGACCCGGTCGTGGAGCAGCCGGTCGCCGCCCCGTGCTCCGGCGCGTGCCACAGGTTGGCCAGGATGTTCACGCACCGCGACTCCAGCTCCGCGGTCTGCGGGTACTCGTCTTTGTCGATCATGTTCTTGCTGAGGCATTCGGTCATCAGCTGTACCGCCTGGGGCTCCATCCAGGTGGTCACGAACGTGGCCAGGTTGAGCCGGGCGTTGCCGTCCAGGGTGAGCTCGTCCCGCACGGCCTGGAGCGCCGTGTCGGGCAGCAGCCCGTGCTGCGCCAGCCGGTGCCGGGGCACGGCGAGGTGCAGTTCGCGGACGTAGAGGGGGTTGATCTCCATTTCGTCGTCCTGCTGGTCGACTTGCCTGTGCAGTGCCATGCGGCTCCCTCGCTCGCCAGATCCTCGCTGAGGACAAGCTATCCCGGCCCCGCCAGCCTCATCCGCCTAGTTGATGGCGTGTTGACCCCGGCGGCTGATCTGGCCGAGTGGCCTGGCCGGACGTCCGCCCGGACCGCCTGCCAGGCAGGATGGGGTCATGCACCTTCCGGTTAATCCGCCGGTCGCGCCGATGCTGGCCCGCCCGGTACCGCAGATACCCGATGGCCCGTTCAGCTTCGAACCTAAGTGGGACGGTTTCCGGTCGATCGTCTTCCGCGACGGGGACGAGGTGGAGATCGGCAGCCGCAACGAGCGCCCGATGACCCGGTACTTCCCGGAACTGGTCGAGGCGTTCACCGCGAACCTCCCGCCGCGGTGCGTGGTGGACGGGGAGATCGTGATCCCGGACGCGTCCGGCCGGCGGCTGGACTTCGAGGCCCTGCTGCAGCGGATCCACCCCGCGGCCAGCCGGGTCACCCTCCTCGCCGGGCAGACCCCGGCCCACTTCGTCGCCTTCGACCTGCTCGCGCTGGACGACACCGACCTGTGCGCGGAGCCGTTCGCGCAGCGCCGCCGCGCCCTGGAGGAGGCCCTGGCCCAGGTGCGGTCCCCGCTTCACCTGACCCCCGCCACCACCGACCGCGGCCTGGCCGGGCAGTGGTTCGACCAGTTCGAGGGGGCCGGGCTGGACGGGCTGATCGCCAAGCCGCTGGACGGGACCTACCAGCCGGACAAGCGGGTCATGTTCAAGATCAAGCACGAGCGCACCGCGGACTGCGTGGTGGCCGGGTACCGGCCGCACAAGAGCAGCCCGGAAGCGGTCGGCTCGCTGCTGCTCGGGCTGTACACCGACGCCGGTGACCTGGCCAGCGTGGGGGTGGTGGGCGCGTTCCCGATGGCCCGCCGCCGGGAGCTGTTCGCTGAGCTGCAGCCCCTGGTCACCACGTTCGACGGTCATCCGTGGCACTGGGGAGGCGCGGAGCAGGCCGCGGCCGCGGCGGGCGGCGCCCCGGCCGCACGCAACCCCCGGTCCTCGGAGACGAGCCGCTGGAACGCCGGGAAGGACCTGTCCTTCGTGCCGCTGCGGCCAGAACGGGTGGTCGAGGTCCGCTACGACCACATGGAGGGCCGCAGGTTCCGGCACACCACCCAGTTCGCCCGCTGGCGCCCGGACCGGGAGCCGCGGTCGTGCACCTACGCGCAGCTGGAGGAGCCGGTGAAGTACGACCTCGGGGAGATTCTCGGGCCCTAGCCGCCCGCCCGGTGTTCAGCGGCGTGGCCGGTCAGCCGCCCGCCTGGCTGACGTAGCGGCACAGCAGGTAGCCGTCGTCGTCCGCCAGCACATGCGCCAGGACCAGCCGGCTGGCCGGCGCGGGATCCGGGGCCCTGGACGATCCGCCCGGCCTGGCCGCCCGCCAGCACCGGGCTGATGGTCACGCACAGCTCGTCGATCAGGCCCGCCGCGGCGAGCTGGCCGAGCAGGTGCGGGCCGCCCTCGGCGAGGATCTCCCGGTAGCCGCGCCCGGCCAGCGCGCTGACCGCCGCCGCGGCGGTCACCTTGTGCTCGCCGCCGATGATCACGTCGGCGCGCCGGGCTATCTTCGCGCGCCGGTCCGCGGGCGCGGACTCCGAGGTGATCACGATGGTGCGGGCCCCGCGCCGGGGCCCCGGCCAGCAGCGGCCCCTCAGGGTCCAGGTCCAGCCGCGCGCTCAGCACCGCGATCGGCGGGGGGCCCGGGCGGCCCGCGCGCAGCGCGGCCCAGCGCGGCGCCACCCGGGCCGGGCGGTAGCCTCGGCCCGGGCCGTACCCGCGCCGACCAGGATCACGCCGGCCAGCGCCCGCAGCAGCCCGAAGACCTCACGGTCCGCGGCGCCGCCCAGGCCGCCGGACAGGCCGTCCACCGCCGCGGCGCCGTCGGCGCTCTCGATCATGTTGGCGCGGACCCACGGCCGGCCCTCGCCGGCCGCCGCCGTCGCCACCGCCGCGACCGCCGGCGCCGCCAGGACCAGCTGTGCGGTCCGGGTAGGCGTAGAGCGCGGCCAGATCCGGCTGGCCGGCGCCGGCCGGGGCGGGGTAGATCAGCTGCACGGTACGGGCCGCATGGGACGGCTCACCCGGCCGCGGCGGGGTCGTCGATCCGCCGCAGCACCATCATGGAGCGGCCCGCCAGCATGACCGTTGACCGGGCCTGGTGCTCCCGGGGTTCCAGCTGGGCCGCGACCGCCGCCTCGGATCCGGGCAGCGCCGGGTGCGGTAGCCCGTTGCCCGAGATCGCCGAGGGGGACCGGGCCCCCTCGGACGGGCCCGCCCGCGCCGGTGTCCAGCACCACTTCCCAGCCGTGGCCGAAGTCCTCCGCGGGGAGCGTGAACCGGGCCGGCTGGCTGTCCGCGCTGAACAGCAGCAAGAACGTTTCATCACGGACCCGCTCGCCCCGGGGGTCGGGCTCGGTGATGGCGTCACCGTTCAGGAAGACCCCCATCGCTTTCGCGTAGCCGGTCTTCCAGTCGGCGTCGGTCATCTCCCGGCCGGACGGGGTGAACCAGGCGATGTCCCCAGGCCGGCCCGCGGCGCCGTCGGCAGGCCCGGTGAAGAAGCGGCGCCTGCGGAACACCGGGTGATTGCGGCGCAGTTCGGCGACCCCCCGGGCGAACTCCAGCAGGCTGACCTCGTCCTCGGCCATGTGCCAGTCCACCCAGGAGGTCTCGTTGTCCTGGCAGTAGGCGTTGTTGTTGCCGCGCTGGGTCCGGCCCAGCTCGTCCCCGGCGAGCAGCATCGGGACGCCCTGCGAGCACAGCAGGGTGGCGAGGAAGTTAGCCGCTGCCGGGACCTCAGCTCACGCACCGCCGGGTCGCTGGTCGGCCCTTCGGCGCCGCAGTTCCACGAGCGGTTGTCGTTGGTGCCGTCCGCGTTGTCCTCGCCGTTCGCGTCGTTGTGCTTGCGGTTGTAGGAGACCAGGTCGGTCAGGGTGAATCCGTCGTGGCAGGTGACGAAGTTGACAGAGGCCACCGGCCGGCGGCCGCTGGTCTCGTACAGGTCGCTCGACCCGGTCAGCCGGGAGGCGAACTCGGCCAGCGTGTAGGGCTGGCCGCGCCAGAAGTCCCGGACGGTGTCCCGGTACTTGCCGTTCCACTCGCTCCACAACGGCGGGAAGTTGCCGACCTGGTAGCCGCCCTCACCCACGTCCCAGGGCTCCGCGATGAGCTTGACCTGTGACACCACCGGGTCCTGCTGGACCAGGTCGAAGAACGCCGACAGCCGGTCCACGTCGTGCAGTTCCCGGGCCAGCGCGGACGCCAGGTCGAAGCGGAACCCGTCCACGTGCATCTCCAGGATCCAGTACCGCAGCGAGTCCAGGATCAGCTGGAGCGCGTGCGGGTGCCGGACGTTCAGGCTGTTGCCGCAGCCCGTGTAGTCCACGTAGTAGCGCGGGTCGTCGTCGCGCAGCCGGTAGTAGGCGGCGTTGTCGATGCCGCGGAAGGACAGGGTCGGCCCCCGCTGGTCGGACTCGGCGGTGTGGTTGTACACGACGTCGAGGATCACCTCGATGCCCGGCCGCGTGCAGCGCCTTGACCATGGCCTTGAACTCGCCGACCTGGCCGCCACGCTGCTGCGAGGACGAGTAGGCCTTGTGCGGGGCGAGGAACCCGATCGTGTTGTAGCCCCAGTAGTTGGTCAGCCCGCGGGCCTGCAGGTTGTGCTCGGGCACGAACTGGTGCACCGGCATCAGCTCGACCGCGGTGACGCCGAGCCGGGCCAGGTGCTCGACGACCGCCGGGTGGGCGATCCCGGCGTACGTGCCCCGCTGCTCGGCCGGCACGTCCGGGTGACGCAGGGTCAGGCCGCGGACGTGCGCCTCGTAGATGACCGTCTCGTGGTAGGGGGTCCGCGGGGCCCGGTCGTCCCCCCAGTCGAAGAAGGGGTTGATGACCACGTTGGTCGGCATGTACGGGGCGCTGTCCACCGTGTTCAGCACGCCGGGGTCGCTGAAGCGGTAGCTGAACAGCGCCTCGTTCCACTGCACCTCGCCGTTGATGGCCTTGCTGTACGGGTCGAGCAGCAGCTTGGCCGGGTTGCAGCGGTGCCCGCGCGCCGGGTCGTAGGGACCGTGCACCCGGTATCCGTACCGCTGGCCTGGGGCCACGTCGGGCAGGTAGCCGTGCCAGACGAACGCGTTGACCTCGGTCAGCGCGACACGCGTCTCCGACAGCCCGTCCGGCTCGTCCCCGTCCTGCAGGCACAGCTCAACCTGCTCGGCAGCCTCGGAGAACAACGCGAAGTTCGTTCCCGTGCCATCCCACGTTGCTCCGAGCGGATAGGGAGCTCCTGGCCAAACGCGCACCAGCCGACCCTACCCGGGTACCGGCGTGGCCCGGCCCAGGATGTCGGCAAGGGGCAGGCCGCCAGGCAGTGTCCCGAACGGAACCCCTGGTCCGGCCAGCGTCCCGGCCCCGGGGGAGGAGCCCAGGCGCGACGCGCAGAACGCCTCCGCGACCGCGCTGGGGGCGTGCCGGGCCAGCAGGGCGGCCTGGAGGGTGACGGTGATCGCGCCGGCCAGGCGGCGCGCCCCGGACTGCGCCTCCGGCCCGCCCTGGGTGGCCAGCTCCCGCAGCGTCCGGCTCAGCCCGCTGATCGCCGCGTCGAGACGCGGGTCCCCGCCCGCGGCCAGGCTCAGCTCGGCCGCCAGGGCGTCAGCCGTTCCCTGCTGGCGCTGGAGCCCGCGGATCAGGTCCAGGGCGGTCACGTTGCCCGAGCCCTCCCAGATCGAGTTCAGCGGCGCCTCGCGGTACAGCCGGGGCATCCCGGACTCCTCCACGTAGCCGTTGCCGCCCAGGCACTCCAGGGCCTCAGCGGCGTGCAGCGGCGCGCGTTTGCACACCCAGTGCTTGGCGGCGGGCAGCGCGACCCGCAGCAGGGCGGCCTCCGCCTCGTCCCCGCGGGCCGCCCGGTCAGCCGCGCCGGCCAGCCGCAGCGCCAGCGTGGTCGCGGCCTCGGACTCCAGCACGAGGTCAGCCAGGACGGAGGCCATCAGCGGCTGGGAGATCAGGCTCGCCCCGAAGGCGCGCCGGTGCGTGGCGTAGTGCACGGCGGTGACGCAGCCCAGCCGCATGCCCGCCGCGCTGCCCAGCACGCAGTCCAGCCGGGTCGCGCTGACCATCTCGATGATGGTGGGCACGCCGCGCCCGGCCTCGCCTACCTGCCAGGCGAGCGCCGCGTCGAACTCCACCTCGGCGGAGGCGTTCGACCGGTTGCCCAGCTTGTCCTTGAGCCGCTGCAGCCGGACGGCGTTGCGGGTTCCGTCCGGCCGGACCCGGGGGAGCAGGAAGCAGGTCAGCCCGTCCGGCGCCTGGGCCAGGACCAGGAACAGGTCGCTCATCGGAGCGGAGCAGAACCACTTGTGCCCGGTGAGCAGATGGGCGCCCGGCCCCTCTCCGGGCGCTGGCTCGGCCCGGGTCGTGTTCGCGCGCACATCCGAGCCGCCCTGCTTCTCGGTCATGGCCATCCCGGCCAGCAGCGCCGCCTTGCCGTCTGGCGCCCGCAGCCCGGGGTCGTAGTCCCGGGCGGTGAGCAACGGCGCGAACCGGCGGGCCAGGTCCGGGGCAGTGACGCAGCGGCGGGAGCGCCGCATAGGTCATCGAGACCGGGCAGCCGTGGCCCGCCTCGGCCTGCGACCAGACCAGGAACTTGGCCGCCCGGGCGACATGCGCGCCTGGGGCGGGGTCTGCCCAGGGCGCCGCCTGCAGCCCGTGCCGCACCGCGGTGCCCAGCAGCACGTGCCAGGACGGGTGGAACTCCACCTCGTCGATGCGGTGGCCCCGGGCGTCGTGGGTGCGCAGCACCGGCGGATGCTCGTTGGCCAGCCGGGCGTGTTCCTGGGTCTCCCGGGCCCCGGCCAGCTCGCCCAGCTCGTGCAGTTCAGCCTCGGCCCGGCCGGCGCCTTCCCGGGCCGCCGCCGACAGCAGCGCCGGATCGTCCGCGACGTCGTAGCCGGCCAGCAGCGGGACCTGGTTGAGGACGTCGTGGGTGAGATGCGGCCCGGCGGCGGACTGCAGAGACGTCATGAGGTGACGATAACGCGCTGGCCATCACCCGGGAACCCGCGGCGGTGCCGCGGGTCACCGCGCGGAAACGCGCGAGTCACGCCGCTCCCCGCTGTCCTGCTGCTCGAGCCCGCCCGCCGCGGCCTGCAGGTAGCGGTCGAGCAGCACGTCCGCCACTTCCGGCGCCGCCCCGAGCGGCGCCGAGACGGCCGCCGCCCCGGCCGCCAGGGACGACTCGCGGATCCGGTCAGCGAACAGGCCGGGGGCGAGCAGGTAGCTGGCCACCACGACGCGCTCCGCCCCGCCGCGCAGCAGTTCCGCCACCGCCTGGGCCGGGGTCGGCGACGCGGCGGACGCGTACGCGGGCCGCACCGCGAGCCAGCCGCGGTCGGCCTGCCAGCCGGACGCCAGCGCGGCGATCGCCGCGCTGGCCGACGGCTGGCTCGACCCGGCGGAGGCGAGCACCACCGCCGTCCCGGACCGGTCGCCGCCGGGAGCCTGGCCGGCCTCGGCGAGACGCCGTTCGAGCGCCCGCACCAGCCCTGGGTGCGGGCCCAGTGGCTCGCCGTAGCGGATCCGCAGGCCGGGCAGGCCGGCCGTGGCCTCGGCCAGCACCCCGGGTATGTCCGTCCCGCTGTGGTAGGCCGCGGTGAGCAGCAGCGGGAGCACCACCACGTCGCGCTGCCCGCCAGGGTCGCCGGCCAGCGCGCTGAGCACTTGCAGCGGGGCGGGCGGGGCGTGCCCCAGGAAGGCCCCGCGCGCCTCAAGCCCGGCCAGCCCGCGCGCGGCGGCCCGGGTCCGGGCCGCCGCGAGCAGTTCCGCGACGGTCGCCCCGGCCCGCGGGTCCCTGCTGCCGTGCGCGATCGCGACCAGAGGCGGGGTCAGGTGTGGATGCCGCATTCGGTCTTGCCTGTCCCGGTCCACCGTCCGCTGCGCGGGTCCGCCCCGGGCGCCACCTTCATCGTGCAGGTGGAGCAGCCGATGGACGGATACCCGTCGTAGACGAGCGGGTTCACCAGCACGCCCTGCTCGGCGATATAGGCGTCCACCTGGTCCTGGGTCCAGGCCACGATGGGATTGACCTTGACCATCTGCCGCCTGGGGTCCCACTGGACCGCCTTGGTGTCGCTGCGGGCGTTGGTCTCCTCCCGGCGCACGCCGGTGATCCACGCGTCGTACGGGTCGAGGGCCCGCTCCAGCGGCACGACCTTGCGGAAGTAGCAGCAGAGGTCGGGGTTGCGCCCGTAGAGCCGGGGGCCGAGCTCGGCGTCCTGCTCGGCCACCGTCCGGGACGGGGTCACGTTGATGACGTTGACCGGGTAGACGGCGGACACCGCGTCCCTGGTGCCGATGGTCTCCGGGAAGTGGTACCCGGTGTCCAGGAAGATCACGTCCAGCCCGCTCTGGACCTTCGAGGCGAGATGGATGATGACCGCGTCGGTCATGGACGACGTGATGCACAGGCGGGACCCGAACGTGTCCACCGCCCAGCGGACGATCTCCTCTGCCGGCGCGTCGGCGAGCTCCTCCGCCGCCTGGGCTGCGAGCCTCTCCATGCGGATTGGTTCCTCCCGGGGTTCAGGATCGGAGACTACAGGGACTGCCTGACCTGGATAGGTGTGTTTGGTCACGTTGGTAGTCACAGGATTACTCCCGTTCCAGCAAATCGTAGCTGGAAGGTCCTAATGCAGCTGCGGCACCGCCAGCTGCCGTCCTGTTCCTGGGGCTCCAGATCCTCTTCACCACAGTAGGGACAGTAAAAAGGGATCGCACGTTCTGTCCCGGATGAGCGGAATGTCATGCGAAGTCCTCCTCGCTGGCCCGGCTGGCCCACGCGGCGAAGGTCTCGCCGGTGTCCCGGTCCGCCTGGAAGCGCCGCAGGACCCGCTCCAGGTAGTTGGGCAGGTCGTCTGCGGTGGTCTTCAGTCCCCTGACCTTCCGGCCGAATCCTGAGCTCTCACCGTCGCCACCGGCGAGGCTGCCGCCCAGGTGGATCTGGAATCCCTCGGTCTGGCGTCCGTCCGGCCCGATGACCAGTGATCCCTTCAGCCCGATGTCGGCGGTCTGGATCCGGGCGCACGAGTTCGGGCACCCGTTCACGTTGATCGTCACCGGCTCGGTGAAGTCCGGCAGGCGCCGCTCGAGCTCGGCGATGGCCTGGGTGGCCCGCGCCTTGGTCTCCACGATCGCCAGCTTGCAGAACTCGATGCCGGTGCAGGCCATCGTGTGCCGCCGGAAGACGCTCGGCGTGGCGGGCAGGTCAGCCTGGTCGAGTTCCGCGGTGAGCCCGGCCACGTTGGCCTCGGGCACGTCGAGGATCACCATCTTCTGCTCGGCCGTGGTCCGGACCCTCCCGCTGCCGTACCGGGCGGCCAGGTCGGCGACCCGGCCGAGCGAGCTGCCGGACATCCGGCCCACCCGCGGCGCGAAGCCCACGTAGTAGCGCCCGTCCCGCTGCCGGTGCACGCCGACGTGGTCACGCCGGCCGTCGGCGGGCGGGGGCGGGGGCGATCCGTCCGGGAGCGCGAAACCCAGGTACTCCTTCTCCAGCACCTCACGGAACTTCTCCGGGCCCCAGTCGGCGATGAGGAACTTCAGCCGGGCCCGGTGCCGCAGCCGGCGGTAGCCGTAGTCACGGAACACCGAGGTCACCCCGGCCCACACCTCGGCGACCTGGTCGGGCTGGACGAAGGCGCCCAGGCGCTTGGCGATCATCGGGTTGGTGGACAGCCCGCCACCCACCCACAGGTCGTAGCCCGGCTCGCCGTCGGGGCCGACCACGCCGACGAAGGCCACGTCGTTGATCTCGTGCACGGTGCACTGCGCGGTGCACCCGCTCATCACCGACTTGTACTTGCGGGGCAGGTTGGAGAAGGTCGCGTCGCCGACGTAACGCGCGGTGGTCTCCTCGATCTGCGGGGTCGCGTCGAGCACCTCGTCCGCGTCGATCCCGGCCAGCGGGCAGCCCAGCACCACCCGGGGGGTGTCCCCGCAGGCTTCCATGGTGGACAGGCCGACCGCCTCGAGGGCCTCCCAGATGGCCGGCACGTCCTCGATCCTGATCCAGTGCAGCTGCACGTTCTGCCGGTCGGTGAGGTCGGCGGTGCCCCGGGCGTAGCGCTCGGAGATGTCGGCGATGGTGCGCAGCTGGTCGTTGTCCAGCTGGCCGCCGTCGATCCGGATGCGCATCATGAAGTAGCTGTCGTCGAGCTCCTCGGGCTCGAGCGTGGCGGTCTTGCCGCCGTCGATGCCCGGCCGGCGCTGCGTGTACAGGCCGTACCAGCGCATCCGGCCCCGCAGGTCAGCCGGGTCGATGGAGTCGAATCCCTGCCGGGAGTAGATGTCGATGATCCGCTGGCGGACGTTGAGCCCGTCGTCGTTCTTCTTGTTTTCCTCGTTCTTGTTCAGCGGCTCGCGGTATCCGAGCGCCCACTGGCCCTGGCCTCGCTGTCGGTGGGCTGACGGCATCTGGCGCGTCCCTTCTTGTCCTGCTCGGTCGGGCCCGCTGCTGCGGGCCGGGCTGGGGCGGGACGTGTGACGCGGCAGGCAGCTTCGTCCGGCTGCTCCGGAAATCCTGCTGGCCTCTGGTCCGGTGAGCTCGTCCGCGACTCAGGGACGCGGGGGGCAGGCCACCGGGGCTGCAGGAAACCGGCCGCGGCGCACGCCCTCGATGGGGGCAGTGTCAGCGGCCGTGTTGACAGGCGGCGCTGCGCACCCGGAGCAGGTCAACATGCCTGCGGGCGACGAGGAGGGGATCGGCAGCGCTCACACCATGAGCATCACACGAAAGGGCACGACATGTCGAGACAACTTCGCGATCAGAACTAAATCGCTGTCCCGGCGGACGGACGGCCCGCGCGTTGAGTGTGCCCACGAAGGGTGCCAACCCCAGGCCGGCCGGCCCTATTCCGCCTGGGCCCGTCACCTTCGGCAAAGTTCTGGTCACGAAAGTTCTGGCCACGCCGGCCCGGCGCTGGTCAGCCCTGGCGGACCCAGCTGAGCGAGCGCCGGTCCCGGGGCGGCTCCGGCAGCGCGGAGAGCGGGAGGTGCTGGCAGTCGCACCAGGTGCCTCCCGGGGCAGTCCTTGTGGTGCTGGCGGCGGCAGGACGAGCAGACCATCTACCTATTGTGGCCGGCCGCGGCGTCTGCCGCGGCCGGCCACAATGCTCTGTGCCAGCCGGTCTATGCCAGCTGGTCGGTGCCAGCCAGATCAGGCCGCGTTCGCGCGGCGCATCCGGCGGCGGCGCTCCGAGGCGCGCTCGTCCTCGTTCAGGCCGCCCCAGGTGCCGTACTTCTCCGGCCGCGAGATCGCGTAATCCAGGCACTCGCTGCGGACCGGGCAACTGGCGCACATCGCCTTGGCCTTCCGCTCCCGGATCTCCCGCTCCGGCTGCCGTTCGCCGTCGGGACCAAAGAAGAGCACGACATCCGTGCCGCGGCACGCGGCGGCATCTTGCCAGCCCCAGTTCGGCCGGGGAGGCAGGGTAACCTGCCGCCGTACCTCAGACATGACTAGATCTCCTCAACAAGCGTTAGTGTGTATTCCGCGTCCAGCCGACCCTCTGGTTCCGTCGGACATAGGTTCGCCCTGTGCGGCTTTTGCCCCGTCGTAGGTATGCAACGCACTGCATCACCTGCGTGTTCCCGGGAGCTGGGCAACCTCAAGGCGCCCGTGACCGCCACGGGAGTAGCTAGAGGAGCAACCCTGCCGGATGAGCAGCGGCAACCAGCGTGCCGCCCACTCTGACGAAACCAGTCCTGTCCATCGGACCGATGATCAATGATGCCATCCGCGGGGGCGGTTTCGCAGGCCGGATCGCGAATCCGCGGCAGAGAAGTTGGGGCCAGCGGCCCTCGCCGTCCCGGTGGGCGTACCCCCAGCATAGAGGCGGTGCCGGCCACTGCGGTCCTTACCATAATGCCGGGTTAATTGGACAAACCCGTTGGTTCAGCGCCACCATGGGCTCCATGTCAGCGTCGGACGCAGCCCCGTTGCCCCGGCTGGGTGAGGTGTTCTTCGACGTACGAGGCAACTCCCGCAGCATGCGGCTGAGCTGGTACGCCGACACGGGCGTGGCGGTCTTCAGCATCTGGCAGGGCGGCACGTGCACGGGCACGTTCCGGCTGCCCATGGATGACCTGGCCCGGATGATCGAGTCACTGAGCCGCGGCCCGCAGGGCCAGCGTGCGGGCCGCCGCGAGGCACCGGGCGAGGCGGGCCGCCCGGCGGCCGGGCCCGGCTCCGCGGTCCGCGGCCCCGACGAGGGCCAGGCGACCATGGCCATGCGGATGCCTGCCGGGTCCGGGCGCGCCGCGCCCGAGGCCCGCGCCCGGACGGCCCCCGGCCGGGCGCGGCCCGCGCCCGGAGCGGGGCTACGGCGGGGACTCCGGCAGTTACCCCATCGACCCGCTCGACCCGGCCTACCCGGTCCCGGCGGCCAGGTACCCGGACGAGCCGGCCACCGGGACCTACCGCCGTCCGGCCCAGGAGTACGGCCCGGCGGCGGGTTATCCCGCTGACCCCGGGCCCCCGGCAGCCCGGCCAGCGGCGAGTACCGGCACGCCGGGACGCCCGGCTACCACGACCTGCCCGCCCGCCGGCGACTACCGCAGCGGCCAGTCCGGCAGCCACCGCCGCGACCCCGGCGACTTTCCGGGCGATCCGCGCGGGCCCCGGTACGGGACAGACGCCGCCGAGGCCGGGTATCACGACGAGGACGACCACGGCGGCTACCACGACGCCGGCTACCCGGACGTGCCGGCCACCGGCGACTACCGCACGGTCCAGTCCGGCAGCCACCGCCGCCCGGCGGGCGGGTACCCCGGTGACCCCTCTTTCCACCCCTATTCCGGCCAGACGGGCAATGCGGATTATCCCGGCGAAGCGCCCGCCGACGACTCGGGGGCTTATCCGCGCCGGGCCGGATTATGGCGAGGGCGACGAGTGGGATGACACAGCCGACCACTCCGTGGAGGGCTACGGCAGTGAGCCCGAGGAATCCTTCCCCTATGGGCCTCCCCCCGGCAATCGCGACCCCCGGGAACGGGGACGCTATCCCGGCCGTCATTGACCGATAGCCGTCCCCGGCGGGGCGGCGGCCCGCGCCGCCGGGCATCAACCCCTCCCGAATGGCGGCCTCCCCGGTTGGCGCTCTGCCCTTCTTTGGGTGTCGTTATGGTTGGGGCGCCCGTGGCGGGATATATTTGCCACCAGAGGAAGGGGGGCCTCAAGTGGCACAGAAGGTTTCCGTCACTTTTGCCTGTGACTACGACCAGAAACCGATTCCCGAGGGCCAGCATCACGCACGCCGGTTCAGCCTGGATGGCCGGGACTATGAGATCGACCTGTGCGCCAAGCACAGCCAAAAGTTTGACGATGTGGTGAGCCGTTACGCGGAGCACGCCCGCCGGGCGTCGGCCCGGGTCAACCGGACCAAGCGGCGGACGACAGCCCACCGGCAGCACAGCGCCGCGATACGGACGTGGGCCAAGGACAGCGGGATTGAGGTCAGCGACCGCGGCCGCATCCCGGCTGACGTGGTGGCCAGGTACGAGGCGAAACATTAGGCAGAGCGTCACCACGTGAACCAGCACTAGAAGAACCAGCACTGGGCAATGGACCATCACTGGCGATCCGGGACGGCTGGCGCGCCGTACGGCGGGTCGTCATGATCCGGCTTGGCTGGCTCGAGGGCCGCGACCGGGGTCACCGCCGGCCCTGGCTCCACCGATCTGGCCCGCCGGCCCGGCTCAACCTGCCCTGATTCCCTGGACCGGGGCGGCCTGAGAGGCCCCACCGCGGCCGCGAGGACCTGGGAATTAGGCAGGTGCAGGGTGCCGTCCTCGGTGTCCAGGCGCAAGTAGGTAATGCCGATCTCGGCCACGAGGCCGTCGGTGACGCCGCCCAGCGCCCCGGATTTGAGCCGGATATAGTCCCCCACCATGAAGGGCCGTGACAGCAGCAGCACGAGGCCCGCGAATATGTTGGACAGGGACTGCTGGCCGGCGATGCCGAGCAGGATCGTGGTGACCGCCCCCCCGACGAGGAGTTGCCCGATCGGGACCTTCATCAGGCTCACCCCCAGGCACAGCACGGTCAGCCCGCCGATGAGGAGTATGGCGTACCGGACCACGGCGGCGTGTGACGAGCCAACGGCGGGAGTGAGCACGTCCCTCGTCTTTCCGGCCAGCGCGAGCACGGCTATGGCCCCGAAGATGAAGAACGCCGCGATGCACGCCGCGGCCACTATCTTGTAGCCGTAATTGCCGTGGCCGGTCCAGTACTTGAACCCCTGGGCCGCCTGGCTGGCTACCGCGCCCGCGCTGACCGCCAGGACCGTCGCGATGATCGCCCGCCACGGACGGGCGTGCGCCTTGGCCCTGGCCACATGCTGGTTCACCTTGGCCAGGTGCTCGGCCCGGTCGAGTTGCCGCTTCTCGTGCAGATCCACGCGCCCAATCCTGCCGGGGGCCCTCAGACGCGTGATCCCGGGGGGCCCTGGTCTGGCCCCCCGGGATCAGCTCGTGTGCTACCCGCTAGCCCGGTCGCCCGGCCCCGCGGCGCGGGCGGGCGGCCCCGCTCAGACGCGCGGGGCGAGGAGCGGCCGGCCGACGGGAAGGCTGAGCCGGCCGCCCATCCCGTTGGCGACCCCGGCGGCCGAGGTGTACCAGGCACACATCGCGGTGAGTATGCCCACGTACCCGCCGAACTTGACGGTGCCGCTGCTGCCCGAGAGGTTGCCGATGAACAGGATGATCTCGGTGAGTTCCAGGGTGAGGAACACCGCGAACACCGCCGCGTTCACCTGCGAGCTCCAGATCAGCATGTAGGTGTTGAAGATGGCGAAGGCCAGCAGGATCCAGCCGACGTCCTTGCCGAACTCGTGCGCGAGCAAGGGGTGGGCGAGCAGGCTGTTCCCGACCAGCACGAAGTAGAGACCGAGACCGATCCAGAAGCCACCGTAACTGGCGAACGCGGTGGCGCCGAAGACGTTGCGGTTGCGGAACTCCCACATGCCGGCCAGCAACTGGCCCAGGCCGCCATAGGCGAACGCGTACCCGAGCCAGGCCAGGCCGCTCGCCGAGGTCATCCAGCCGGCGTTGAACGCCGACAGCAGGAACGTGGTCAGGGCGAAGGCAGCCAGCCCCAGCGGTGCGGGGTCAGCTATCCCTGACCCCAGTGCGGCCACTGGAGCTGCCGGAGCTGCAGGAGATGCAGGCAGGTCATCGTTGACGCTCAAGTGAATCCTCCTGATGAGGCGGTGCGCTGCCCGGCCACGGGGGCAGGTAGCCCGGACGGCCGGGACGGCGCGTGGATTGGCTGAAGATCCCGGCGGCGGCTACCGGGCAGGCTGAAGTGCCCCGGGCCTGGACCGCGGCCGACGTCCCCGGAACGGCGCGGAAAAACCGGATAGAACGAACCATTTGGGACCTTCTTCCGTCTTCACAAGCGGCTCAGCAGAACCACACGGAAGATCTGCCCTGAGCGTAACGCCGGATTCCTCCTTGGGGGAGACCCAGGTTTTGGGGTTACGCAGGCGTTACCGCGCCGCCGCTCTGGCTGCGCGCCAGTACCGCGCTCAGCCCGGTACGCGTGGCGAGAACGTAGATCCGGTCCTGCGGGGCGATCAGGTAGCCGGGACGCGGTGACCAGTCGACGGCGCCGCCCGTGGCGGGGCTGACCGCGATGACCCGGACCGCGCCGCCGCGGTTCACGTCCTCCACCGGCTGGCCCGCCAGCTCTGACCCGGCCCCGACCCGGACGTCCGCGATGAGCAGCACGTGCCGCCCGACCGGGATGGTGCGCAGCACCTGGTGCTCCAGCATGGCGGCGGCGAAGGCCGGGGCCGCGAGGTAGGGGACGCTGCGCGAGATCGCGTTGCCGACCGTCTTCTGCACCCGCTCGGCCAGGTCGTCGTCGGACAGCCGCAGGACCAGGCGCACGTCGGCGGCCAGGGCCCGGGCGTGCAGGGCCGTCTCCAGGTTCACGATGTCGCTGTTGGTCACGGAGACCAGGGCCTGGCTGGTGCGGATGTCCGCGCTGCGCAGGGTCTCCTCGCGGGTGGTCTCGCCGATCACCACGCGCAGCCCCAGCTGGCGGGCCAGGCGGATCCCGGCCGCGTTCTCGTCCCGGTCCACGCAGACCACGTTGACGCCCAGGTCGTGCAGCTGGCCGGCGATGCGGGTACCGACGTTGCCCAGCCCGGCCACGATGACGTGGCCGCTCAGCGGCCGTTCCTTGCCGCGCACTGACCCGGTGAGCCGGGCCCCGACGACGGCCGCGGTGACCACCGGCAGGAACGCCATCCCGTCGAAGGTGAGCATGAACTGGGCGAACTTCTCCGGGGCGCTCAGCCGGGAGTTGGTGTACGCCGCGCCCGCGGCGTCCAGGAAGGTCAGGTACAGCGCGTTGGCGGGGGAGTAGCCGCCCGCGGTGGCGAGCAGCACGAAACCGGCCACCAGGACGCCGAACAGGACCAGGAACACCAGCCCCAGCTTGTACCCGAAGAGGAGCCGGGGCAGGTCCGCGACGGCCCGCAGGGGCCGCCGGCGCGGCCTGGTCAGCGGGTTGCGCGGGGTGCCGTCGGCCACGGCGAGCACCAGGTCGGCCAGGTCCTGGTCGGGAGGCAGCAGCTGGGGGTGGCCGGGCGCCCCGGTCGTGGCCAGCCCGCAGACGAGGTGCGCGGCGTCGGCCTCGCCGGGACGCGCCACGAACAGGGTGCGCCCGGCCAGCCGGACATGGCTGGGGGCAGGCTCGCCCAGCGCGGCGGCCACGAACGAGGGGGCGGCCATCGCGGAACTCGACAGCACCGCGCAGTCGGGGAAGAAACTGCGCATCCGCTCGCCCAGCCCGGTGTTGAAGATCCGCATCACCAGCCTGAGGCCCGGGCTGACGTCCTGGGCGCGGAGCGCGGCGTGGAAGTTGGCCAGGTCGTCCCGGCCCATCAGGGCGATCGCCCGGGCCGACGGGGCTCCCGCGTCGGCGAAGGCGGCGCCGTCCAGCTCCGGCCGCTCGATGACCCGGACGCCCGGGAGCCGGGCGATCCGCGGGCCGTGACCGTGAGACCGCGCGCTGAGCAGCACGGTTACCCGCTCGCCATAGTTGGTGGTGAGCTCCTCGACGACCCGGTAGGCCAGCGCGTCGTCCCCGCACACGATCAGGTGGTTCCGGTCCTGGGTGAGTCGGCGGGGTACCGGGGGCACGGCGAGATCTAACCATAGCGGGGCACATGCCGGCTATCTGGGCACCCGGCCGGGGTCTGCCGTGACCGGTCCGGGGTATCCTCCGGATGAAAGGGGCGAATGAACGCCAGGGGCTCGGGGAGGTCCGGAGATGACGGATGACGGCGGTATCCGCGCCTCGGACGCCGACCGGGAGCACGTCGTCGAGATCTTGCGCGAGGCCTACAGCGCGGGACGCCTGACCCTGGAAGAGTTCGACGAGCGGACCACGAGCGCCTTCGCCGCGAAGACCTGGGGCGGCCTCCGGACGCTCACCAGTGATCTTCCGCAGCAGGCCAGGCTGGAGGTTCCCCGGCCGGCGCCCGGGGTCAAGCCGGCCCAGGACAAGCCGCTGCCGGTGGCGGCCGGGCCGCCGCGGCGCCGGGTCAGCCCGATGCTGCCCATCCTGGTCATCTGGCTGGGCATCGCGCTGACCGCCCGGGAACCCTTCGCGTTCATCCCGGTCCTGGTCATCTTGTTCATGCTGCTCCGGCTGGCCACCCGGCCGACCCGCAGCACCCGGTGGGGACCGCCCGGACGGCCCGGTGACCACGACTCGGGGCCTGGCGACGGATCCAGCCACCACCCGGACTAGGCGCCCGGACCAGGCGGCCAGGCGGGATACCTGGACGGGAGACCCTGGTTAGGGCGAGGCGATCCGGTTCAGCTGGGGCGGCAGCTGGCTCGCCGCGCTGCGGTCCAGGAGGAACAGCGTGCGCTGCTGGCCGCGGGCGCCCGCGGCCGGAACCTGCACGGGCCCGGCGTCGGACAGGGCCAGCCGGACCGCTCCGGCCTTCTCCTGGCCGGCCGCGAGTATCCACACCTCACGGGCCCTCTGGATGGCCGGCAGCGTCAGGCTGATCCTGGTCGGCGGCGGCTTGGGCGCGCCGCGGACCGCGACGACCGGCCGCTCGTCGTACAGCGCCGGCAGGCCCGGGAACAGCGAGGCCACGTGCCCTTCCGGCCCGATCCCGAGCATCAGCACGTCGAACGCGGGCACCGGGCCGTGGTCCTGCGGCTGGGCCGCCTGCCGGAGTTCGGCCGCGTAGCGCGCGGCCGCCGCCTCCGGGTCGTTACCGTCCGGGCCGTCGCTGGCTGGCATCCGGTGCACCCGGGCCGGGTCCGCGTCCACGTGGCTCAGCAGGGCCTGCTGGGCCTGCGTCTCGTTGCGCTCGGGATCACCGGAGGGCAGGAACCGCTCGTCGCCCCACCAGATGTCCAGCCGCCGCCAGTCCACCGCGTCGAGGGCCGGCGCGGCCGCCAGTTCCGCCAGCACCGCGGTGCCGATACCGCCGCCGGTCAGCACCAGGTCGGCCGCGCCCGTGCTCGCCTGCGCGTCCACCAGCCTGGTCACCAGCCGGGCCGCCGCCGCCTTGGCCAGCAGGCCAGCGTCGTGGTGCACCAGCACCTCGGGCGTGCTCACCGCGCGCGGTCTTTGCGGGCCGCCCCGGCCTCTTTGCGCGGCGTGTCCGCGCTGGCGGTGACCCGCCTGCGGCTGCTGCCGCCGTTCCTTTTCGTCTCGGCCGGCGCCGGGGCCGCCGGGGCCACGAACGGGGCGATGGTCTCCGCGTACACCTCGTCGGGGTCCAGCCGGCGCAGCTCCTCGGACAGCAGTTCCGCGGTGTCCCGCCGGTGCAGCGCCACCCTGCGCTCCGGCTCGCCGGGCCGGCGCAGCACCGCCAGCCGGCCATCGGGGCGGGTCAGCGTCATCTCCCCGTCGCTGGTGTCGAAGACGACCGCGGTGACCCCGGGCCCGCCGGACACCCGGTTCTCGAACGGGACCCCCAGCCGCACGGACAGCCAGGAGGCGATCAGGTCCGCGCTCGGGTTGCCCCGCTCGGCCTCGACCCGGCCCCCGCCGATGGCGCCGTGCGGCTGGTCCAGCGTGGCCGCGAGCAGCGAACGCCAGGGCGTGGCCCGGGTCCAGCTCAGATCGGTGTCCCCG
This sequence comes from uncultured Actinomycetes bacterium, assembly GCA_963781085.1. GTDB lineage: Bacteria > Actinomycetota > Actinomycetes > Streptosporangiales > Streptosporangiaceae > RYN-230. The sequence continues at coordinate 15,842 of CAWAES010000010.1, read as the reverse complement.
GGCTTGTAGTGCGACGCCAGCGCGGCCAGGCAGTCGTGCGGGGACGCGGCCGCGGCCGCGTCGGTGATCCGGCGCTGCGCCAGGGCGCCGAGCGGGTTGCGGAACGGGACGTCCGGGGGAGTCCCGGGCCACCAGGTCACCACCGGGGTGTCCGGCATCAGCAGCGGGGTGACCACCGAGTCGGCGTGCTCGCCCAGCGGGCCGTACATCCGGAGCAGCACCACCTCGCCCGGCCCCGACTCGCCGACCCGGATCTCCGCGTCCAGCCGGGATCCGGCCTCGGGCCGCCGGGTGATCACCGCGAGCACCCGCATCGGGTGCTCCCGGGCCGCCTCGCTGGCCGACCGCACGGCGTCGTACTGGGCGGCCTCGTCGGTCACGATGACCAGCGTCAGCACCATCCCGCTGGCCGGGCCGCCGAGCCGCTGCCGGGCCTGCCGGATGGCCTCGTGGATCCGGTCGGTCGTCGTCTCGGCCAGGTCGATCATCATCGGAGGCAGTCCTTTCCGGCCGCGCTGCTCAAACCCGTGCTGTGCAGACCCGCGCTGCGCAGACCCGTGCCGCCCAGACCCGGCCGTTCACAGCCGTCTCCAGGCCCGTCCGTCGCGGGCCATCATCTCGTCCGCGGACGGCGGCCCGGCCGAGCCGGCCGGGTAGGGTTCCGGCCTGCCGTGGGTGGCCCAGAACTCCTCGATCGGGTCGAGGACGATCCAGGACAGCTCCACCTCGCGATGGCGGGGGAACAGCGGCGGATCGCCGATCAGCACGTCGAGCAGCAGCCGCTCGTAGGCTTCCGGGCTGCTCTCGGTGAACGACTCGCCGTAGGCGAAGTCCATGTTCACGTCGCGCACTTCCATCGCCGAGCCGGGAACCTTGGAGCCGAACCTGACCGTGACCCCCTCGTCCGGCTGGACCCGGATGACGAGGGCGTTCTGCCCGAGTTCCTCGGTGTCGGTGGCCGCGAACGGCAGGTGCGGGGCGCGCTGGAACATCATCGCGATCTCCGACATCCGGCGCGGCAGCCGCTTGCCGGTGCGCAGGTAGAAGGGCACCCCGGCCCACCGCCTGGTATCCACCCGCAGTTTGACCGCGGCGTAGGTCTCGGTCTTGGAGTCGGGCGCCATGCCGTCTTCTTCGAGGAAGCCCGGGACCGGGATACCGCCCTGCCAGCCGGCCGCGTACTGCCCGCGCGCGGTGGTGGCCGCGAGGTCCTCGTGCAGCTGGACCGCGGACAGCACCTTCTCCTTCTCCGCCCGCAGCGCGTCCGCGTCGAACGAGACGGGCTCTTCCATCGCGGTCAGGGCCAGCAGCTGCATCAGGTGGTTCTGGATCACGTCCCGGGCCGCGCCGATGCCGTCGTAGTACCCGGCCCGGCCGCCCACGCCGATGTCCTCGGCCATGGTGATCTGCACGTGGTCCACGTAGCCGCGGTTCCAGATCGGCTCGTACAGCGTGTTGGCGAAGCGCAGGGCCAGGATGTTCTGGACCGTCTCCTTGCCCAGGTAGTGGTCGATGCGGAACACCGACTCGGGCGGGAACACCGCGCTCAGCGTCTTGTTGAGCTCGCGGGCACTCGCCAGGTCATGACCGAACGGCTTTTCGATAACGACGCGGCGCCAGGGCCGTGGATGCCCGGGGGCCGGTGGCGGCGGGGTGGACAGCCCGGAGTCCTTCAGCTGGGTGACGACCAGCTCGAAGAACTTGGGCGGGACGGACAGGTAGAAGGCGTAGTTGCCGCCGGTGCCGCGCTCGCGGTCCAGCTCGGCCACGCAGTTGGCCAGCCGGTCGAACGCCTCCGCGTCGGTGAACTCGCCCGGCACGAACCTGACCCCCTCGGACACCTGCCGCCAGACAGTGTCCCGGAACGGGGTCCGCGCGTGCTCCTTCACCGCCTCGTAAGTGACCTGGGCGAAGTCCTCGTCCTCCCAGTCGCGGCGGGCGAACCCGACCAGCGAGAAGCCGGGCGGGAGCAGGCCCCGGTTGGCCAGGTCGTAGATGGCCGGCATGAGCTTCTTGCGGGCCAGGTCCCCGGTGACGCCGAAGATGACCAGGACGCACGGGCCCGCGACCCGCGGGATCCGCCGGTCCCGCGGGTCGCGCAGCGGGTTGGCCGCCGGGCCGCTGATGACCTCCATCAGCCCGGACGGGTCGCCCAGCGCCTCCTGCTCGGCCTGGCTGATGACCGGGACGGAGCCCGGCTCCGTGTCCGGCCCGGGGCCGGCCGCCTCGGTCCCGTCCTGGGCTGTGGTCGCCGAATCAGTCATCTCTGCGCTCCGTCTGCTGGTGCCAGGCGGCAGCGGTCATGGCTTGCCCACCGCGGCCATGTTCGACTCGATCGTGCCCAGGAACTCGTTCCAGGAGGCGGCGAACTTCTGCACGCCCTCGTCCTCGAGCACGCGGACCACGTCGTCATAGGAGATACCGAGCCTCTCCAGGTCGGCGAAGACCTTCCGGGACTCGTCGTAGGTGCCGCGGATCGTGTCCCCGCGCAGCTTGGCGTGGTCGGCGGTGGCGCGCAGCGTCGCCTCCGGCATCGTGTTGACCGTGTCCGGGGCGACCAGTTCGACCACGTACATGGTGTCCTCGAAGGCGGGGTCCTTGGTGCTGGTGGACGCCCACAGCGGGCGCTGCACCTTGGCCCCGGCCTCGCGCAGCGCCTGCCACCGGGGGGTGGAGATCCGCTGCTCGTAGAGCTCGTAGGCGAGCCGGGCGTTGGCGATCGCCGCCTTGCCGCGCAGCGCGGCCGCCTCCGGGGTGCCGATCTTGTCGAGCCTGCTGTCCACCTCGGTGTCCACCCGGCTGACGAAGAAGGACGCCACCGAGGCGAGGTTGGAGATGTCCCGGCCGGCCGCCACGGCCTGCTCCAGGCCAGCCATGAACGCGTCGATGACCTGGCCGTACCGCTCGAGGGAGAAGATCAGCGTGACGTTGACGCTGATGCCCTCGGCCAGCGCGGCGGTGATCGCGGGCAGGCCCTCGAGGGTCGCCGGGATCTTGATGAACAGGTTGGGCCGGTCCACCAGCCACCACAGCGCCCGGGCCTCGGCGATGGTCTTCGCGGTGTCCCGGGCGATGCGCGGGTCCACCTCGATCGAGACCCGGCCGTCCACGCCGTCGGTGACGTCGTAGACGGGGCGGAACACGTCGCAGCCCCAGCGGATGTCGTAGGTGGCGATGGACCGCGCCGCCTCCTCCAGCTTCACGCCGCGGACGGCCAGGTCGGCGAGCTGCTGGTCGTAGGCGTCGCCGTGGGCCACGGCACTGGCGAAGATCGTCGGGTTGGAGGTCACGCCGGTGACGGCCCAGTCCCGGATCAGCTCGGCGAGGTTGCCGGTCCTCAGCCGTTCCCGGCTGATGTCGTCGAGCCAGATGGATACGCCGGCGGCGGTCAGCTCGCCGAGGATCGGGTGGGCCTGTGGGGTGGATGGCACGGAGGTCATGACTCCTCGCTTCTCGCGTTCGCTGCGGTGCTCAGCCGGGCCAGGCTGGAGCGGGCGGCCGCTGCCACGTGCTCCGCTGTGAACCCGAACTCCTCGTACAGCTTCATGTACGAGGCGGATGCCCCGAAGTGCTCCAGGCTCACGCACTCACCGAAGTCTCCGGTGAACACGTGCCAGGGCTGCGCGACGCCGGCCTTGACGCTGACGCGCGCCCTGATATGCGGTGGCAGTACCTCCTCCTGATAGGAAGCATCCTGCCCGGTGAACCATTCCACGCACGGCATGGAAACAACTCGTGTCGGGATGCCCTCATCCTGGAGAACGTCTCGTGCCGCCAGCGCGATCTGCACCTCGCTGCCGGTCGCTATCACGATCACTGTCGGCTCACCGCCTGCCCCTTCGGCGAGGATGTACCCGCCCCGGGCCGCCCCATCCGCGCTGGCCAGGCCGGTGCCCTCAGAGCGGTCCAGGACGGGGAGGTTCTGGCGGCTCAGGGCGAGCCCGGCCGGCCGGTCGGTGTGCTCCAGCACGGTCCGCCAGATCACGCTGGTCTCGTTCGCGTCGCCGGGCCGGACCACGTCGAGCCCCGGGATCGCGCGCAGCGCGGCCAGGTGCTCGACCGGCTGATGGGTCGGGCCGTCCTCGCCGAGCCCGATCGAGTCGTGCGTCCACACGTAGGTCACCGGCAGCCCCATCAGCGCGGCGAGCCGGACCGACCCCCGCATGTAGTCGCTGAAGACCAGGAAGGTGCCGCCGTAGGGCCGGGTGAGCCCGTCCAGCGCGATGCCGTTGAGGATCCCGCCCATGGCGTGCTCGCGGATCCCGAAGTGCAGGGTGCGGCCGTACACGTTGCCGGGGAACATCTCGGTCTGGCGCTCGGCCGGGAGGAACGACGGCTCGCCCTTCATCGTGGTGTTGTTGCTGCCGGCCAGGTCGGCCGAGCCGCCCCACAGCTCGGGCAGGACCGGGGCGAGGGCGTTCAGCACCTCGCCGGACGCCTTGCGGGTGGCCATGCCCTTCTGGTCCGGCGGGAAGGAGGGCAGCGCCCCGGCCCAGCCGTCGGGCAGCCGCCGGGCCCGGAGCCGGTCCAGCAGCGCGGCGTGCTCCGGGTTGGCCCGGGCCCACGCGTCGAAGGCCTCGTCCCACTCGGCGTGCAGCCGCTTGCCCCGCTCGCCCACCTTCCGGGCGTGCGCGACCAGCGCGTCCTCGGCGGGGAAGTTCACCGCGGGGTCGAAGCCGAGGACTTGCTTGGTGGCCGCGACCTCGGCCTCGCCGAGCGCCGCGCCGTGCGCCTCGCCGGTGTTCTGCGCGTGCGGGGCCGGCCAGGCGATGATCGTCGTCAGCACGATGATCGACGGCTTGTCGGTACGGGCCCTGGCCTCCAGCAGCGCCTGGTACAGCCCGGCCGGGTCCTCGCGGTAGCCGTTCGGGTGCCGCCAGTCCAGCCGCTGCACGTGCCAGCCGTAGGCCTCGTACCGGGCGGCCACGTCCTCGGACTTCGCGATCTGCGTGTTGTCCTCGATGGAGATCCGGTTGTCGTCGTAGACCACGACCAGGTTGCCCAGATCCTGGACCGCGGCCAGCGAGGACGCCTCGTGGCTGATGCCTTCCTCGATGTCGCCGTCCGAGGCGAACACGTAGACGTGGTGGTCGAAGGGGCTGTCGCCCTCCGGTGCGTCCGGGTCGAGCAGGCCACGCTCCCGGCGGGCGGCCATGGCCATGCCGACCGCGTTGGCCAGGCCCTGGCCCAGCGGGCCGGTGGTGGTCTCCACGCCCGGCGGTCAGGCCGTGTTCCGGGTGCCCCGGGGTCAGGCTGCCCCACTCCCGGTAGCGCTTCAGGTCGTCCAGGGTCAGCCCGTAGCCGGACAGGTAGAGCTGGATGTACAAGGTCAGGCTGGAATGCCCGCAGGACAGGACGAAACGGTCCCGGCCGAGCCAGTTCGGGTCGGCCGGGTCATGCCGGAGCACATGCTGGTAGAGCAGGTAGGCGACGGGGGCCAGGCTCATCGCCGTGCCCGGATGGCCGGAGCCCGCTTTCTGCACGGAGTCCATGGCCAGGACCCGGATCAGGTCAACGGCGCGCTGGTCGGCCTCGGTCCACTCCAGCGTGGCGGAGCCGGTGTTTGCTGCCTGGGTGTCCGGTGCACTGCGAGATGGGCTGCTCACCGCGGGATCAGGGCTCCTCTCGTGGCCGGCGCCTGGCCGCCCCTAGGCCAGGCAAACGAAACCCTATCCCCAGTTTGACCTACTTCCCGGACCGACCCCGCGATGCCCGGACGGCGGCCGCGGCCATGCTCAGGGCCACGGGCTTGCGGCGTCGGCCTGCCGGGGCGGTTCCCGGTACGCTCCCTGCCATGGCGACCCCGATGCCCGGCTTCGACCCGCGGGCCGTGATCGAGGGCCGGCCCCCGGGCAGGCCGCGGATCGGGCTGATCCTGGGGATCATCGCCGCCATCGGCTGCGCGATCGTCGTCCTCGGCGCGGACGTCCTGCAGAGCGTGGACGCCGCCGGGCACAGCGTCGCGCCCTTCCTCATCGCGGTGCCCTTCGCCCTGCTCCCGGTGCCCTTCCTGGTGGGCTGCGTGCTGCTGCTCGACCGGCTGGAGCCCGAGCCCCGGGCCAACCTGGTGCTCGCCTTCGCCTGGGGGGCCGGGGTGGCCGCCCTGCTCGCGGCGGTGATCAACACCGCCGGCCTGGTCTTCGTCACCCAGCCGGCGCTCGGCCAGAACACCGGGGAGTACGTGTCCGCCACCTTCGGGGCCCCCGTGGTGGAGGAAAGCCTCAAGGGGCTCATCCTGATCATCCTGCTCTGGCGGCGGCGCCAGGAACTGGACGGCCCCACCGACGGCATCATCTACGCGGCCATGGTGGGCCTCGGCTTCGCGATGATGGAGAACATCGGGTACTACATCGGCGCCCTGGTCCGCCCCGAGGTGGGCGGGGTCAGGCTGCTCGGCGCCACGTTCGTGCTGCGCGGGGTGCTGTCCCCGCTGGCCCATCCCATCTTCACGTCCATGACCGGCCTCGGGGTGGCCTACGCGGCCACCCACCGGCACGCCCGCTGGGCGGTGCCGCTGGGCCTGCTGGCCGCCATGGTGCTGCACGGGACGTGGAACGGGCTGACCGCGTTCGGGCTGCACGGGCTGGCCATCGCGTACGCCATCCTGGCCTGCGTGCTGGGCGTCCTGGCCGGGGTGATCGTCGCCGACCGGCGCCGGATCGTCCGGCTGATCTGGCGGTTCCTGCCCGTGTACGAGGCCATCGGCGTCGTCACCGAGGCGGACCTGAAGATGCTCAGCACGCTGCGCGAGCGGCGGGCCGCCCGGCTGTGGGCGCGGCGCACCGGGGGCCGGGCCGCGGCCCGGGCCATGGAGGACTACCAGCTGGCCGCCACCGAGCTGGCCCTGGTCCATCTGCGGGCCCAGCGCCAGATCATCGCCCCGGACCAGTTCGAACAGCGGCGCCGGGACCTGCTGCGGCTGATGGCCATGGCCCGCAGCGCGTTCTTCCAGCGCCAGCCGGAGCCCCCGCAGCCGCCCGTGGGCGCCGAGCGCCGCGTCAGGGTTTGGCCGGCACCGTCACGGTCCCGCCCACGCTCCCTAGCTGGCCCGGTCCTGCCCCGGCGCGATTCCGGTCCGGTCAGCGGCGGCACCACCGGGCCCCGGTCCCGGGTGGCGAACATCAGCCGCAGGGCGGCGATCCAGATCAGCACCGACCCGCTGACGTGGACCCAGACCAGCCCGGCCGGCAGGCCGCTGAAGTACTGGGCGTAGCCGATGACTCCCTGCAGCCCGACCAGCCCGAGCAGCAGCCACCCCAGCCTGCGCACCCGCCGGGGCGCGCCGGTCAGCTGCAGGCACACCGCCAGCACGGCCACCAGGGTGCCCAGCATCCAGCCGATGTCCGCGTGCAGCTGGGTCACGCCCTCCAGCGGCAGGTGGTAGCGCGGTACGTAGGAGGGCCGGCCCCCGGCGTGCGGCACGAACGTCGACCCGGCCAGCGGCCCGGTGCCGGTGACCACGGTGCCCGCCGCGAGCATCAGCGCCACCACCGGCACGAGGGCCACCGACAGCACCCGCAGGTCCGCCCGGACCAGCCTGGTCGCAGGCCCGTCCCCCTCGGCGCACCGGGACCAGAGCGTCACGGCCAGCGCCAGGATCGTGCTGGACAGCAGGAAGTGGAGCGAGACGGCGGCCGGGTTGAGGTCGGTGAGCACCACGATCCCGCCCAGCACCGCCTGGGCCACCACGCCGAGCGGCTGGGCGGCGGCCAGCCAGACCAGGCCGCGCCGCCGGGCCCCGGCCGGGCGGAACCGCCAGGCCGTGACCATGACCAGCACGGCCACCACCATGACCGCGAAGGTCAGCATCCGGTTGGTGAACTCGATGTAGGTGTGGACCATGGGGTCACCGCGGGTATGCGCCGCGACCAGGCTGCTGGAGGTGCAGTCCGGCCAGTCGGGGCAGCCGAGGCCGGACGCGCTCAGCCGGACCGCGGCGCCGGTCATGATGATCCCGGCGTTCGCCACCACCCCGGCCAGCGCGACCCGGCGCATCGAGGTGGGCGTGGGAAAGAGGAAGGGGCCGCCCAGGCCCGCGGCCGCGGCGCGCCCCGGTCCGCCTGGGCGCGGGCCCGGTGGTGGCGGGCCCGGTGGTGGCGGACCCGGTGGTGGCGGACCCGGTGGTGGCGGACCCGGTCGCGGCGGACCCGGTGACGTCCGGGCTGAGATCGGCTGGCACGGACCCATGGTAGGAGCGTGCTGTCCGGTGTGCACCCGGTGGCCCCGGCTGGCTGGCCCGCGCTGGCTCGGCCCCGGGCGGGTAGCCAGGGTTACCTGGCCGAAAGCGCGGCGCCGGCGGAGGCGACCGTGACGCACCCGATGGCGGCCCACTCGGCCAGGCTGAGGCTCTGGCTGAGCATGACCAGCCCGACCAGGGCGGCGACCGCGGGCTCCACGCTCATCCAGATGCCGAACACCTTGGCCGGGACCCGGCGCAGGGTCTCCAGTTCCAGCGAGTACGGGATGATCGAGGACAGCAACCCGATGGCCGCCCCGGTCGCGAGTACCCCCGGGCGCAGCAGGGAGCGGCCGCCCGCCAGCAGCCCCGCCGGGGTCACGGCCAGCGCGGCCACGGCCATGGCCACCGTCAGCCCGGACGACCCGGGAAAGCGCCGTCCGGTGGCCGCGCTGAGCAGGATGTAGATGGCCCACGAAGCCGCCGCGGCCAGCGCGAACAGCAGCCCGGCCAGGTTGAGCCCGGCCAGGCTGGCGCCCCCCGGGTCATGCACGGCGGCCGCCGGCGCCGTGTCACCTGCCTGGCTGAGCAGCGCGACCCCGGCGCCCGCCAGCCCCACCCAGGCCAGGTCGAGGAGGCGCCGCGACGCGGCCACCGCCACGGCGAGCGGCCCGAGGAACTCCACCGTGACCGCGATGCCCAGGGGGATCCGGGCGAACGCCTGGTAGATGGAGTAGTTCATGACGGCCAGGGTGAGCCCGAACGCCACGACCACGGCCGCGTCCGGCCAGGCGCGCCTGCGGATCAGCCCGGTGACCTCCCGGCGCAGCCCGCGGGCGCCCAGCACCGCGAGCAGCAGCGCCGCCGTCCACAGCCGGAGCCCGGTCACCGCGGCCGGCGGCACCTGGCTGAACAGCCGGGCGGCCAGGCCCGCGCCGACCTGCACCGAGACCACGCCGGTCAGCACGAGAATCGCCGGCGGCGTGGCCCCGAGTGCCGCCTGCGACCTGGCCTGGGTCACGGCGGCGTTACTCCCAGCGGAACACCCGGGCGGTCACGCCGATCGTGACGGCGGCCCAGGCCAGCAGCACGACCAGGTCGCGCACGGGCAGCCCGCCCGCGTGCTGCAGCACCGAGTGCAGGCCGTCGGACAGCGCCCCGGACGGCAGCAGCCGCAGCACCGGCTGGACGCCGGCCGGGAACTTGCTCAGCGGGAAGATCACCCCGCCGACGCCGAGCAGCACCAGGTAGACCAGGTTGGCCGCGGCCAGCGTGGCCTCGGCCCGCAGGGTGCCCGCCAGCAGCAGGGCCAGGCCGCTGAACGCGGCGGTCCCCGCCAGCAGCAGCAGCACCACCCAGACCGCGGCGGCCGGGCGCGCGTCCGGCCGCCAGCCGAGGGCCAGGCCCACCGCGAGGATCACGACCACCTGGCCCAGTTCGACGACGAGCACGGCCACGGTCTTCGCGGCGATCAGGCCGTCCCGCCCCAGCGGGGTCGAGCCGAGCCGCTTGAGTACGCCGTAACGCCGCTCGAAGCCGGTCGCGATGGCCTGGCTGGTGAAGGCGGTGGACATGACCGCGAGGGCCAGGATGCCCGGCACCAGGAAGTCGATCCGGGGCCCGGACCCGGTCTTGATCAGCGGCTCCAGGCTGAACCCGGCCAGCAGGGCGACGGGGATGATCAGGGTGAGCAGCAGTTGCTCGCCGTTGCGGACCAGGATGCGCAGTTCCAGCCCGGCCTGCGCGGCGATCATCCGGGCCCGCGGGGCGCTCCCGGGATCCGGGCCGGCCATACTCGCAGCTGTCGGCAGGCGGCCGGAGCGGTCCGCGGCGCTGCGCCGCCGCTGGGTAGCGAAGCGGCGCGGGGGGTCGCCCCCCGGGCTAGCAGAGCCACTCACGAGCGCAGCTCCCGCCCGGTCAGCTCGAGGAACACGTCCTCCAGGGTGCGGCTCTCGATGCGCAGGTCCCGGGCCAGCACGCCGTGCTCGGCGCACCACGCGGTCACCGCCGCCAGGAGCTGCGGGTCCACCTGGTCGTGCACCTCCACGATGTAGTGGCCGGCCGGGGATTCCTTGGCCGCGCTGCCCGGCGGCAGGGCGGAGATCAGCCCGTCGGTGTCCAGCCCTGGCTCGGCCCGGAACCGCAGCTGCCCGGCGGTGCCGGTCAGGTCGGCCGGCGAGCCCTCGGCGACCAGCCGCCCGTGGTCCACCACGGCGACCTGGTCCGCCAGCCGCTGAGCCTCATCCATGTTGTGCGTGGTCAGGATGACCGCCGCGCCCGCCGCGCGCAGGCCGGCGATCAGCTCCCAGGTGGCCAGCCGGGCCTGCGGATCCAGGCCCGCGGTGGGCTCGTCCAGGAAGACGAGTTCCGGGCGCCCGATCACCGCGGCGGCCAGGGCGAGCCGCTGCTGCTGGCCGCCCGACAGCCGCCGGAACGGGGTACGCAGGGTCCCGCCCAGGCCGAGCCGGTCCAGCAGCATGGCCGGGTCGAGCGGGTGGGCATAGAACGCGGCCACCACCCGGAGGTACTCGGCGGGCCGCGCGGCCGGGGGGATGCCGCCCGACTGGAGCATCACGCCCACCTGCGGGCGCAGCTCCCGCGCGTCGCGGGCCGGGTCCAGGCCGAGCACCCGGACCTCGCCGTCATCGGGCCGCCGGTAGCCCTCGCAGATCTCGATCGTGGTGGTCTTCCCGGCCCCGTTCGGGCCCAGGATGGCGGTCACCGCAGCCCTCGCGGCCCGCAGCGAGAGCCCGTTCACCGCGGTGACCCGGCCATATCTCTTGACCAGGCTGGTGATCTCGACTGCGAGTCCGGTACTCACGCACGCGAGTCTAGAGGCTGGGCAGCGCCAGGCCTTCCCGGCGCCTGCCTTCGCTGATCAATGCCTCGAAAAGCCGCAGATCGTCTCCGGCTTCGGGGTGCCACTGCACCGCGAGCAGGAACCCGGCCGCCCCGTTGCCGGCCGGGTCAGGCTCCACCGCCTCGATGGTGCCGTCGTCCGCCCAGGCGGTCGCGACCAGGCCCGCGCCGAGCCGGCCGATGGCCTGATGATGTGAGGTGGGCACGGCCGCGCGCACCTGCCCGTCCGCCTCAGGCGGCCCGAGGATCCGGCCGACCGCGCTGTCCGCCGCGATCCGCACCGGGTGCGAGCCGTAGGTCCCGGCCGCGGAACCGTGATCGTGGTGGCCCACCTCGTCGGGCAGGTGCTGGCGCAGCGTGCCGCCGCGGGACACGTTGACGATCTGCAGGCCACGGCAGATGGCCAGGACCGGCATCCCGGCGGCCAGGGCCGCGGCCAGCAGGGCACGCTCGGCCTGGTCCCGGCCGGGATACACGCGCTCGGTGAGCGGGTGGGGGTCAGCGCCGTAGGCGGCCGGGTCGATGTCCCCGCCCCCGGACAGCACGAGCGCGTCGAGCCTGCTGATCGCTTCCTCGATCCCGGGCAGCGGGGGGAGCAGGACCGGGACGCCCCCGGCCGCGGCCACCGCCTCCGGGTAGCTCATCGGGCACCAGCGCCGCGGGCCGGTCCCAGGGGCCCCAGCGGGCGGGCTCCCCGTAGGCGCTGATGCCGACGTGCGGGGTGGTGGCGCCGGAGCTCACAGTGCCAGCCTTGTCCCCTCGCGTGACCCAGGAAAGCCGCTCACAGCGGCGTCACGTAGGCGCCGGAGATGCCGCCGTCCACGAGGAAGTTGGCGGCGGTGATGAAGGACGCGTCGTCACTGGCCAGGAACGCGACGGCGGCCGCGATCTCCTCGGCCTCGGCGAACCGGCCCATCGGCACGTGCACCAGGCGCCGGGCGGCCCGCTCCGGGTCCTTGGCGAACAGCTCGCGCAGCAGCGGCGTGTTCACCGGGCCGGGGGACAGCGCGTTGACCCGGATGCCCTCCCGGGCGAACTGCACGCCGAGTTCCCTGGTCATCGCCAGCACGCCGCCCTTGGACGCGGTGTAGGAGATCTGCGAGGTGGCCGCGCCCAGCGTGGCCACGAACGACGCGGTGTTGATGACCGACCCGCCGGGCCGCCCGCCGCGGCCTGGCGCTGCATGTGCGGGATGACGTACTTGCAGCACAGGAACACCGAGGTCAGGTTGACCTCCTGGACCCGGCGCCAGGCGTCGATGCCGGTGCTCAGGATGGAATCGTCGTCGGGCGGCGAGATACCTGCGTTGTTGAACGCGACGTGCACCGCCCCGTAGGCGTCCACCACCTGCTGGTACATCTCGCGCACCGCGTCCTCGTCGGTGACGTCGGCGTGCACGAACAGGCCGCCGGCCTCCTCGGCGGCGCGCTTGCCCGCCGCCTCGTCCACGTCGACCGCCACCACGGTGGCTCCCTCAGCGGCGAGCCGGCGCGTGCTGGCCAGCCCGATCCCGCTGCCCGCGCCGGTGATCACCGCGATCCGGTCCTGCAGCCGCTGCATATACCTGCCTCTCACTCGGTGGCGATGAAGACGTTCTTGACTTCGGTGAACGCGTCCAGCGCGTCCGGCCCGAGCTCGCGGCCCAGCCCCGACTGCTTGAACCCGCCGAACGGGGTCCAGTACCGGACTGAGGCGTGCGAGTTCACCGACAGGTTGCCGGTCTCCACCGCCCGGGCCACCCGCAGCGCCCGCCCGATGTTCTCGGTCCAGATGGACCCGGACAGCCCGTACGGGGTGTCGTTCGCGACCGCGATGGCCTCCGCCTCGTCCTCGACCGGGACGACGGCGACGACCGGCCCGAACACCTCCTCGGTGAACGCGGGGTCGTCCGTGGCCACTGGCGCGAGGACGGTGGGCGGGAACCAGAAACCCGGGCCCGCCGGGGCGCTGCCGCGGAACGCCACCGGGGCGTCCTGCGGGACGTACGACGCGACCCGGGCGCGGTGCTCGGCCGTGATCAGCGGGCCCATCTCGGTGGCGGAGTCCGCGGGATCACCCACCACCACGTTCTTCACCGCCGGCTCCAGCAGCTCCATGAACCGGTCGAACACGCTGCGCTGGACCAGGATCCGGGACCGCGCGCAGCAGTCCTGCCCGGCGTTGTCGAAGACGGCGTACGGCGCGGTGGCCGCCGCCCGTTCCAGGTCGGCGTCGGCGAACACGATGTTGGCGCTCTTGCCGCCCAGTTCCAGGGTGACCCGCTTCACCTGGCGGGCGCAGTCGGCCATCAGCTTGCTGCCCACCTCGGTTAACCCGGTAAAGACGATCTTGCGGACCAGTTCGTGGTCCACCAGCCGCTGGCCCACCACTGAGCCTTTGCCCGGCAGCACCTGGAAGACGCCTTCGGGCAGGCCGGCCTCCAGGGCCAGCTCGCCGATCCGGATCGCGGTGAGCGGGGTGCGCTCCGCGGGCTTGGCGATCACGGGGTTCCCGGCGGCCAGGGCGGGCGCCAGCCCCCAGCCCAGGATCGGCATGGGGAAGTTCCACGGCACGATCAGCCCGACGATGCCGACCGGCTCCTTGAACGTGACGTCGAGGCCGCCCGGCACCGGGATCTGCTGGCCGGTGAGCCGCTCCGGGGCGGCGGAGTAGTAACGCAGCACGTCGCGGACGTTGCCCGCCTCCCAGCGGGCCTGGCCGACCGGGTGGCCCGAGCAGGCCACCTCCAGCAGGGCGAGTTCCTCGATGTGGGAGTCCACCACGTCGGCGAAGCGGCGCAGCAGGGTGGCCCGGTCGCCGGGGGACACCGCCCGCCAGGCGGCCTGCGCGGCGGCCGCCCGGGCGATGGCCTCGTCAGCCTGCTCCGCCGAGCACGACGGCACGGGGGCCACCGTCTCCTCGGTGGCCGGGTTCAGCACGGTGAACGTGGACATGCCCGCTTCCAGTCTCCTTCGCCCGTGGTCCGGATCCCCTGGTCCGGATTGTCGGTCGGTGGCTGGCCCGGCCCTACATCCGCTCGAAGCCCCGGTGCAATTCCCAGTCGGTCACCGCGGCGTCGAACGCCGCGATCTCCACCCGGGCCGCGTTGGCGTAGTGCTCGACCACGTCGTTCCCGAAGGCCTCGCGGGCCAGCTCGCTCTTGAGCCACAGATCCAGCGCGTCGCGCAGCGTGGACGGCACCCGGCTGCCCTCGGCCGTGTAGGCGTTCCCCTCCAGCGCCTCCTCGAGCGGCAGCTCATGGTCCACGCCGTGCAGCCCGGCGGCGATCATGGCCGCCACGGCCAGGTAGGGGTTCACGTCCCCGCCCGGGACCCGGTTCTCCACCCGCAGCCCGGCCCCGTGCCCGACCAGCCGCATCGCGCAGGTCCGGTTGTCCACGCCCCACCGGACCGCGGTGGGCGCGAAGCTGCCCGGCACGTAGCGCTTGTAGGAGTTGATGTTCGGCGCGTGCCACAGCACCAGCTCGGACAGCAGCGCGAGCTGGCCCGCGATGAAGTGCTCGCCGAAGGCGGACAGCCCGTGCGGCCCGTCCCCGGCCATCACCGGCGTCCCGTCGTCCCCGCGGACCGAGAGGTGAATGTGGCAGGAGTTGCCTTCCCGGGCGTTGGGCTTGGCCATGAACGTGACGCTCATGCCCTCGGCGTCGGCGATCTCCTTGGACCCGGTCTTGTAGATGGAGTGGTTGTCGCAGGTCGTCACGGCCTCCGCGTAGCGGAACGCGATCTCGTGCTGGCCCAGGTTGCACTCGCCCTTGGCCGACTCCACCTGCAGGCCCGCCCCGGCCATGCCGTTGCGGAGCTTGCGCAGCAGCGGCTCGATCCGGGCCGTGCCCAGGATCGAGTAGTCGACGTTGTAGGAGTTGGCCGGGGTGAGGTTGCGGTACCCGGCGGCCTGCGCGGCGGCGTAGGTGTCGGCGTAGACCACGAACTCCAGCTCGGTGCCGGCCATGGCCTGCAGGCCGCGTTCGGCGAGCCGGTCGGTCTGGGCCTTCAGGATCTGCCGGGGCGAGGCCACCACGGGTGAGCCGTCGTGCCAGGTGAGGTCGGCGATGACCAGCGCGGTGGCTTCCTGCCAGGGCACCCGGCGCAGCGTGCTCATGTCCGGCGCCATCACGAAGTCGCCGTAACCGGTCTGCCAGGACGACATCGCGTACCCGTCGACGGTGTTCATCTCCACGTCCACCGCGAGCAGGTAGTTGCAGCCCTCGATGACGCTGCCCACCACGTCGTCGAGGAAGACTCCGCGGCGAGCAGCTTGCCCTGCAGCCGTCCCTGCATGTCGGTGAAGGCGACCACGACCGTGTCGATGTTGCCTTCGCTCACCTCCACGCGCAGCTGCTCCAGGGTGAGCATCCCGCGGCGCCGGGTGTGCGGGGTCGCACCGCGCTGCTTCTCCATGGGCCTCCAGTCCGAGGGTCGGTCTGCCTACGTGCTACCCGGTGTGGTTTGATCCAGTCCGCCGGGCAGGGGGCACACCCGGCCCGGCGGTGATGAATAGGGCGGCGCCGGGGACGCCGCGGCGTCAGCTGGCCAGTTCCTGCTCGATCGCGGCCAGTTCCTCTGGCGCTGCCCTGGACGCGCGGCCCGGTGAACCAGTTCCGCGCGGAGGCCAGCCAGTAGATGCCGGCGAAGCCGATCACCGCGACGACGGCAAACACCGCGTAGTTGAACGTGGTCCAGGTGATCGGACCGACCTGCGGAAGCATGAACAGGATCGTGATGATCACCACCCAGGTCACCGCGATGATCCCGACCGGCCTGCTCCACCGGCCCAGATGCCAGGGGCCGCGCTGGAAGCTGTCGCCCAG
>CAWAES010000009.1:0-63225 GCA_963781085.1 uncultured Actinomycetes bacterium | reverse complement strand
GCTCCGGGCGGTTCCGCCTCAGCCCCGGCGACGAGATCGTCATCACCGAGATGGAGCACCACTCCAACATCGTGCCGTGGCAGCTGCTCTGCGAGCGCACCGGGGCCACGCTGCGCTGGTTCGGGGTGACCGACGACGGCCAGCTCGACTTGTCCCAGACCAGCCAGCTCATCAACGAGCGGACCAGGCTGGTGGCCCTGGCCCATCAGTCCAACGTCCTCGGCACCATCAACCCGGTCCGCGAGATCGCCGACGCCGCGCATGCGGCCGGGGCCGTGGTGCTGGTGGACGCGGCTCAGTCGGTCCCGCACATGCCGGTGGACGTGCAAGAGCTCGGGGCCGACTTCCTGGGCTTCACCAGCCACAAGATGTGCGGCCCGACCGGCATCGGCGTGCTGTGGGGCCGCCGCGAGCTGCTCGAGGAGATGCCCCCGTTCCTGGGCGGCGGCGAGATGATCGAGAGCGTCTGGATGGACCACTCGACGTTCGCGCCGCCGCCGCACAAGTTCGAGGCCGGGACCATGCCCATCGCCGAGGCGGCCGGGCTGGACGCGGCCATCGACTACCTCACCGACGTGGGCCTGGACGCGATCCGGGCGCACGAGCAGGATCTGATCGGCTACGCGCTGGACGCCCTGGGTACCGTGCCGGGCCTGCGGGTGCTCGGCCCCGCCGATCCGGCCACCCGCGGCGCGGCGATCTCGTTCACCCTCGAAGACGTGCACCCGCACGACGTGAGCCAGGTGCTCGACGAGCACGGCGTGGCCGTCCGCGCCGGGCACCACTGCGCGTGGCCGCTGCACCGGCGGTACGGCATCCAGGCCAGCACCCGGGCCTCGTTCTACCTGTACAACACGACCGCCGAGGTGGACGCCCTGGTCCAGGGCATCCGGCAGGCTCAGCAGTTCTTCGGGGGGGCCTGATGCGCCTGGAGTCGCTGTACCAGGAAGTCATCCTGGACCACTACCGGCACCCGCACCACAAGGGACTGCGGGAGCCCTACGACGCCGAGGTGCACCACGTGAACCCGCTCTGCGGGGACGAGGTGACGCTGCGGGTCACGCTCAAGGACGCCACCGGGGAGCCGGTCGTGGCCGACGTGTCCTACGACGCGCTGGGCTGCTCGATCAGCCAGGCCAGCGCCTCGGTGATGAGCGAGCTGATCATCGGCAAGACCGTGCCCGAGGCGATGGGCCTGGCCGAGGAATTTCTCCGCCTCATGCAGTCCAAGGGCCAGACGGAGCCGGACGAGGACGTCCTCGGCGACGGCGTGGCGTTCGCCGGAGTGGCGAAGTACCCGGCCCGGATCAAGTGCGCCCTGCTCGGCTGGATGGCCTGGAAGGACGCGACCGCGCAAGCGCTGGAGGAACAGAATGACTGACGACACTGGCACCAGTGGCCCGCTGCTGGAGATCACTCCGGAGACCGAGGACCTGGTCGAGGCCCTCCGTGACGTGGTCGACCCCGAGCTCGGCGTGAACGTGGTCGACCTCGGGCTCATCTACGGCGTCACCCTGGACGAGGACAAGTCCCTGACCATCGACATGACGCTGACCAGCGCTGCCTGCCCGCTCACCGACGTGATCGAGGACCAGGCCCGGTCAGCCCTCGACGGGCTGGTGACCGACTTCCGGATCAACTGGGTCTGGCTGCCGCCGTGGGGCCCGGAGAAGATCACCGACGACGGCCGCGAGCAGCTCCGCGCGCTCGGCTTCAACGTCTGAGCCGCCGGCCTGCTGGCCCGGCCCTCAGCCCCCGCTTGCTTCACGCGCAATACCCTGCACCTCATGCTCAGTGAACCTGCGGCCCTGCCCGCGCGCTGGATCGACGTGGCCCCGGAGCGCTTCCCCGGCTGGATCGCGTCCTTCGGCGACCGGCACGGCGTGGTCACCGTGCGGCCCGCCTCTGCGGACGCTGGTACGGGTCCGGGAGAGGCGGGGGCAGCTGCGGCAGAGCCGGGCGCGGCGGTCGTGTTCGCCGCGGCGGACGGGTCGGTCGCGCGGTGCCACGCCCCGTTTCCGCCGGCCCCGCGCTGGGCGCGGCGCGGGATCCGGACGAGGCGGCCCGGGTGATCGCGGCCCACGCGGCGGCCGACCGCACGGTAGGCGTGCTGCTGGTCCGGCTGGGCGGTTACGCGGCCGGGGTGTTCGCGGGCGCGCCGCCCCGGCTCGCCGCGTCCAAGGTCGGGTCGCGGCTGGTGCACGGGCGGAGCGCGGCCGGGGGGCAGTCGCAGCAGCGGTTCGCCCGGCGCCGCGAGAAGCAGGCCGCTGAGGCCCTGGCCGCGGCGGCGGACACCGCGGCCGGGGTCTTCGGCCGCTACGGCCGGCCGCTGGACGCGCTGGTGCTGGGCGGAGACCGGCGCGCAGTGGCCGGGCTGAGCGACGACCCGCGGCTGCGCGGGTACTTCAGCGTCGCGGTGGAGCGGTTCCTGACCGTGCCGGATCCGCGGCTGGCGGTGCTGCGCGAGACCCCGCGCAAGTTCCGGGCCATCCGCGTCCAGCTGACCGAGCCCGCGCGTCTGGGCGGCTAGTTCACGATAAGCCGGGACGGGCGGGACGGTGTGTGCCAGATCTGGTTGGTGGCGGCCACACCGGCGGTCTCGGTGATCATGTCCCCGCCGGTGCCCAGGTTGACGTCGTACTTGGGGAAGGCCGACGACGCGATCTCGACCCGGAGCCGGTGCCCGGCAGGCAGCCGCACGCAGGTGTCCCACATCGCGATCTCGACCTCGTACACCTCGTCCGCTACCACGGCCTGCTCGCCCTCGAACCCGTCCCGGTAACGCAGCCGTACCATGCCGTCGCAGAGGCGTTGCGCGAAACCCCCAGGATGCACGTCCACGAGCTTGGCCGTGACGTCGGTGTCAGCGGCCGACGTGGCGACATGGGCGATCACCGTGACCGGCCCGATGAGCTCAACCGGCTCGGTCAGCGGATCGCTGGTGAACACCAGCACGTCGCCCCGGCTTTCGACCCCGAGATAGTCGTCCGGGCCGCCGATCTGCGCGCTGCTCGCGTCAGTGATGAAAGGCACCGGCCGGCTGGGGTCATGGACCCACTCGTCTGGCGGCTCGTCGGCCGTCACCGCTTCCGGGACCAGGCGGCCGTCGCCGAACCGGCTGTTGGCCTGCCCGCCGCTGGAGAAGTACAGGACCGCGGACGCCGCGCCGGGGGGCGGCCAGGTCTGCGCGTCGCGCCATTCGCCGGCGCCCATGACGAAGATCCGCACCGGCGCGGGCGGCGGCTCCGGGCGGACGCCCCTGACGTGCTCGTCGAGGAACGTGTGCACGTACCCGTCCAGGTCCATCAGCGCGGCCGGGCCGAAGTCGAGCTCGCCGAGGGTCCGGGTCGTGTTCACCGCGTGCCCCCACGGACCCATCAGCAGCCGCTGGCCCGCCCGCCCCGCGGCGACCATGGCGGCGAAGTTGGCCGGCGTGCCGACCTCCTCGTCGTCGTACCAGCCTGAGACGTGCAGCACGGGCACGTCGATCTCGCCGATGCGGTGCTGATAGCGGACCGGCTCCCACCAGTCGTCCAGGGTCCGGTGCTGTATCTCCGCACGCCAGTTGGGCGAGTTGAAACCCGCCGCCTCGTCCATGGTCGCAAACGGCCGGTGGCGGTACACCGCCATCCAGTCCACGTCGTCGCGGAACTGCGGCATCCGGCCGTCGGTGAGCCGCTGCCAGTTGATGTGCATCGGCGTGGGCAGCCCGGTGGGGATCTCCACGAACGGGTCGCTGGGCGTCACCAGGCACACCATCGCGCGCAGGGCCGGCGGGCGCTGCAGCGCGGTCAGCCACTGGATCCGGCCGCCGTAGCTGGCCCCCCAGGTCGCGACGTCGCCGGTGCACCATTCCTGCGCCGCGGCCCACGCGATGACCTCGGCCCCGTCCGGGCCGTCGTTGCGGTAGGGCTCAAACACGCCGTCAGAGTCACCCCGGCCCCGCACGTCGGCGAACACCGACACATAACCGGCCCGGGCGAACCCGGCCGCACGCTTCGACTGCGGGGCGCCCGACCTGCCGTACGGCGTGCGGACCACTACCGCAGGCGCGGGCAGCCGGGCCGGCAAGGCCAGGTCGGCCGCGAGCGTGACGCCGTCACGCAGCGGGATCGCGACATTGAATCTGCGGACCACATCCGGCTCAGCCACGACACGGGATGCTACCCCCGGCTCCGGTCCGACCCCGGGTCAGCCACCGGCAGCCGGCGGCCCGCCGGGGTGCTGGCCGGCCGGTACTGCAGCGACACTTCGTGGTCATTCCTCCTGAGCGGCCTGGCATGCGGACTTGACATATCTGCTAGGTACCTAGCAGAGTTTGTTAGGTGGCTGACAAGCTGGGAGATGGAGAGAGCATGAGCCGCTGGGCGTGACCGAGGAAGTATTCACGTCGCAGGACGGATCGTGGCGAAACTCGTGCGCAAAGGCGTTGTCGATCAAACTCCTGACGCCGGCAGCCGCCTTTGGCGGCGATCTTCAGCATTGGCCGTCCAACGGCGCCGCATCAACCACGGATTCATCACCAAAGGAGATCGCTATGCACGACGATCGCGTCGCCCTGGTCACCGGAGCCAATCAAGGAGTCGGCCTTCAGGTCGCCAGGGAACTCGTGGCGAGCGGCCTCACTGTGCTGGTCGGGTCACGCAATTTCGAGCGCGGTGAGGCTGCGGCAAAGGACATCGGGCCGGGCGCCGTCGCGCTCCAGCTCGACGTGACGGATGGGGCTTCGATCGCCGCCGCAGCGGAGCGCATCCGCAAGGAGCCCGGCCGCCTCGATCTGCTGGTCAACAACGCGGGCATCTCGAAGACGACGGAGCGCAGCATGGGTTCACCGGAATACGCGGCGTCGTCCCAAGCGAGCAACGCGTCCCTCGATGAAATACGCGCCGTCTGGGAGACCAACGTGTTCGGCGTCCTCGCCGTCTACCAGGCGATGCTGCCGCTCCTGCGCGAATCGTCGGACGCCCGCATCGTCAACGTGTCGAGCGGAGTTGGGTCGCTGACGACGAACGCGGACCCCGCTTACCCGTACCACGCCATGTTCGGGCCCATTTACCCTGCGTCCAAGGCCGCGCTCAACGCTATGACACTTGCCATGATGATCGAGCTGGAGTTAACCGACATCAAGATCAACTTGGTCTCGCCGGGCTTTACCAAGACGAACCTCAACGGATACGCAGGCACCGAGTCTGTCGAGGATGGCTCTCGCGAGGTGGTGCGCGTCGCGCTGCTCGGTCCGGACGGCCCCACAGGCACGTTCACGAGATGGGAAAATACCACCATCCCGTGGTGATCCATTCTCGCGCGACTCACAAGCACGTACCGCCCGGCTTCGACCACACGGCCCCAGCGTGACCTTGACAAGCCGTTCGGTACCTAGCTAACTATGTTAGGTGGCTAACGAGATAGAAGACCAGGCCCAGGGGTCGGTGGGGGCGTGGGCGAAGCGGTACTACTTCGCGGTCCGGGCCACGATGGAGTCGGTCTTGCGTCCCTACGACCTCGGAACCACACAGTGGTATGTGCTGTACCAGCTGGCGAACGACGGACCGACAAGGCAGCGTGACCTGGTGCGCATGCTCCAGATCGAGCGGGCGACGCTGAGCGTGATCGTGACGACGCTGGTGCGCAAGGGCCTCGTAGATCAAATGCCCGACTCCGAGGACCAGCGCCAGCGGGTGCTTCGGATCACCGACACCGGAATGAAGCTCTGGGAAGAACTACCCGATCCGCTCGCTCTCATCCGGGAGATCGCGTTCGACGGCTCGGACGCCGCGGAGCTGGCAACAGCCCTTCGGGTACTCCAGGCCGCAACCCAACGACTCAACGATCACCTGGCAGAAGACAACAAGTCATGACGGTCTCGATCACCCGCGTGCCCGGTCTTCTCCCGCACATACGACAGGTTCACCGTGGCGATCCCATTCGCCACTTCCCAGCGCAGCCCAGGTAGTGTCGCTTGACCGCGGCGGTGGCCGTGGCCTGCTTAACCTGACAGGTCTCATCCACGCCCCGACCACCAGGCCGCCACTGGCGGCGCCCCAGGCGCTACAACCGAACCCGAACACCGCATCCACACCCAGGCCCTGCTCGTCCTGGCCCGGTGCCTGGTCGATGTCTTGTGGGCACTGCTGCGTGACAACCGCACCTTCAGCCCAGCCCCACCGGCCATCGCCGCTGCAGCTTGACATCGTCATTGAGAGGCATTTCGCTCCGCTCACCTACGGCTCGCTGCTGCACTCTGCCGGGCCGCTGTCCCTAACCCTCGTTTCTCCAGGTCAAAGCCCAAATTGGCTGCTGCCGTACTAGGACAGGTCGTCGCGGGCGGAATGGGGGCGAAGGGGCCAGAAGGGCCACTCCTCAAACCAGCGGCAGCGGCCGTCCTCGCCGAGCCTGATGACCCACAGATCGCGGTATTCCTGGCGCAGCGGGTTCCCGTAACGAACCTCGGCCCGGACCACCGCTGTCGGCCCGTCTACGGCGATGATCTCGGTGGCCATAGTAAAGATCTCGGCGGCTCCTTCTCTTTGCTCCTCCCACATCCGCCTGATCGAGTCCAGGCCGGTCACTGGAGGTTCATAGGGAGATTGGAGGTAGGTGGCGTCGCCGGCGAACAGATCGGCGAGGCCGCCGGTGCCGGGGGCCCGCCACGCGGCCTCATAACCTGCCAGCCAGCGGCTCACCATCGCGCGGTCGGTCACCTCTCTATCGTGCCAGCCGCGAGGCCAGCCGGCGACGGCGTCTGCTCTGCTCAGACCACCAGGGTCGCTGATACGTTGAGTCTGTGCCTGACGGGCCGGCCTTCGACGTTATCCATAGTGGCCGTGATCCCGATCGCCGCAATCCGGTCCGCGGATGGCTGATTGCGGGCCTGGCCGTCGTGCTGGTCGCTGGCGGCGTCGCCGTCCACCTGGCCCTGGGCGGATCCAGCCGTCCGCGTCACCACGCGGCGCGCAGTTCCGCGGCCCCGGTGGCGCTGGCCGTCCCGCGGATCTTCCAGGGCACGCCTTTGCGGCCGGGCGCCGCGCGCCCCGCGTTGCTGTTTCTCGGCGGCGACGGGCTGCGGCTGCTGAGCGTCGGCCCGCGGGCCCGGGCGTCCCTGACGGAGGTGTGGCCAGGCAGCGTCGCCGCACGCGACCCGCTTGGTCCCGATCCCGCCGTCCAGCAGGTCGAATCGGTGGCCGGCGGTGTGGTCGCGCTGATATCCAGCCACGGCTCAGCAGGCCTGGCCGACGTCGGGGTGGTTCTCTTCATCCCGGTCACGGGGTCGGGGGCGGGCGCCCCGCGCGTCATCGGCCGGGCGAACTACATGGCGGTGGCGCCGGATCATCGCGGCATCTGGGTTGAGCGCGCCGGGCTGCCCTGGGGTAACGGGCCGGCCAGCAGTCTGGCCTGGCTCATCGATGAGGCCGGTCACCGCGATGTCCGGTGTCCTTCATCTCGCGTCACCGGGTCCTGGTCGCGGCCACCGTCGCTGGCTTGCTCGTGCAGGACCCTTCCCGGGCCCTGACGCTGATCGACCCGGCCGGCGGCCGGGCCAGGCCGTCTGGCATCCCGCAATACGCGATCCTCGCCGGCGCCGACGCCGGCCGCGTGGCCTGGCAGCCCGCGTCCTGCACGACCCACTGCCCGCTGCACGTCACCAGCCTGCGGGGCGGCCGGGTCACCAAGATCGGCCTGCCGCCGCACACGGCCCTCAATCCCGGCGACACGCCGGACTTCGACCCGGCAGACCAGCGTCTCGCGCTCCCGCTCGACACCATCGATCAGCAGGGCGGGACCACGGGCACGAACGTCTACGTCGCCGACCTCAGCGCGCGCACGATGGTCCGGGTTCCGGGCCAGCCGATCCCGGTGGCGACGCTTCCCGCCGTGCCAGGAGCGTTCCCGGCGGGCTCCAGCGACGTCGTCTCCGCGCGCTGGGCGGCGGATGGCTCAGGACTGTGGGTCGTGGCGACCGACGGGCTCTTCTTCCAGGCTGCCTACTGGACCGGCACCGGCCCGCTCCACGTACTGCGGACCCAGACCGGGCTGGCGTACAAATTCGACCTCGTCGGGGCCAGCACACCTGATCCATGACCGTCCGCGCCGCGGCGACGTCCCTATGCTGGGGCCATGATCCGGATTGGCGTGCCCGCTGATCTTCCGGCGGCGTCGGACGTCTATCGCAACGCGTCCTTGTCCAATGCCGGCGACCGCGGAAACCTGCTGGCCCATCCGGAGTACCTGACCCTGGGGCGCCGCGGGCTGGCTGAAGGCCGTACTCACGTCGCGGAGGAAGACGGATCGCTGGTCGGCTTCGCCACCTGGGCCCAGGCCGGCCGCGTCTTCGAACTGGAAGACCTGTTCGTGGACCCGGAATGGATGAGACGCGGGATCGCCACGGCCCTCGTCGAACGCATCGCCGGCGTCGTACGCGCGCAGGGCGCGGAACGACTCGAAGTGACTGCGAACGCTCACGCCCTGGCGTTCTACACCGCCGCCGGCTTCGTCGACTGCGGCGTCAGCGACACTGAGTTTGGCCCAGCCCGGCGCATGGTGCTGGCCGTCCGCTGACCTGAATGGGCCCGCAGCCCGGCGGCCGCTCCTGGACAGTGGCCGGGTCCTGCGGCAGGGTGCCAGCGTGAAATCTCGAACCGACGGCATGTGGTGGGGAACCGCGATCGAAGCGCCGGACCCAGGCGCCCTGGCCAGGTTTTACTCCGAGTTGCTCGGCTGGCCCATCGGGCACGAGGAACCGGGAACGGCCATCCTCGCAGCTCCCCAGGGCGGCATCTATCTCGTGTTCCAGCAGGCGGCGGGCTATCAGGCCCCGGTGTGGCCTCCCGAAGACGGGGAGCAGCGGCCGATGATGCACTTCGACTTCCAGGTCGGCGATCTGGATTCCGCGGTGGCCGACGCGGTCGCTCTGGGAGCGTCGCTGGCTCCGGCCCAGCCGCAGGAGAACGTCCGGGTGCTCCTCGACCCGGCGGGTCACCCCTTCTGCCTCTGCCGCGACGACGGCTGACCACCGCGCGGCGTCCACCCGCCCCGGACCCGCAAGGCGGGGATCACTGCGAGTCGGGGCCGCCGCCGCAGAGCGCTTGGTGGGCGCCGTAGGCCTCGATGAAGGCCTGGATGGTCTGGTGCTGGCTGGCAAACGAGGCCGAGCGCCACTTTGACTTGCTGCCGTCGCGGTAGTGCAGGTCGAGCCAGACATCCAGCCGGACCTGGATGCTGTCGGAGAAGGTGCTCCCGGTCACCCGCAACCTGATCCGCGAGAGGCGGTCGAAGTCGACCACCGCGGCGGCCTTCTTGCTGTCAACGTACTCCACCACCCCGTCCGGGGTAATGACGAGCAAGGGATCGGGATCTGCCGACGTCCCGCGCAGGAAGCCGCGCACCCGGCCTCTCTCCTTCGTGAAGACCCGCCAGGTCGCCGGGGCTCTCCCTTGGCTGGCCTGGTCCAGAACGGCCTGGGGATCAAGCATGTCCCGGCTCCCGGATCTCCTGCTGGAGTGAGGGCTCAGTAGGCTGCAGCCTACTCAGCTGCCAGTCGGCGGGTAAGCCGCGCGGCGGCCGGGAGGTCTGCACCGGGTCCTGGCCGAGCGGGGTCGGGGCGGGCGCCGGGTACCCTGGGATACGGGCCGCGGCCGTGCCGCTTCTTCCCCGATCCTCGTTTGGAGTGGTGCCTGGTGATCGCCGCGAGCGGCCTGGAGTTGCGCGCGGGCGCGCAGCTGCTGCTGACCGACGCGAGCTTCCAGATCGCCCCGGGCGACAAGATCGGGCTGGTGGGCCGCAACGGCGCGGGCAAGACCACGCTGGCCAGGGTGCTCGCCGGTGAGGCGCTCCCGGCGGCCGGCAGCGTGCGGCGCACGTCGAGCATCGGCTACCTGCCGCAGGACACGCGGTCCGGGGACATGGAAGGCCTGGCCCTGGACCGGGTGCTGTCCGGCCGCGGGCTGGACGAGCTGCGCGCGGCCATGCGCGCCGCCGAAGAGCAGATGTCCGACGGCCGGCCCGCGCGGCGCGACGCCGCGGTGCGCCGGTACGGCCAGCTGGAAGAACGGCTCTCCCTGCTCGGCGGGTACGCCGCGGAGGCCGAGGCCTCGTCGATCGCCTCCAGCCTGGGACTGCCCGACCGGGTGCTGGCCCAGCCGCTGGCCACCCTGTCCGGCGGGCAGCGCCGCCGGGTCGAGCTGGCCCGGATCCTGTTCGCGGACGCGCAGACCCTGCTGCTGGACGAGCCCACCAACCACCTGGACGCCGACTCGGTGGCGTGGCTGCGCGACCACCTGAAGGCGTTCCGCGGCGGCCTGGTGGTGATCAGCCACGACACCGCGCTGCTCGAGGTGGTGGTGAACAAGGTGTTCCACCTGGACTCCGACACCACCACGCTGGACATGTACCACCTGGGCTGGTCGGCGTACCTGCAGCAGCGGGAGACCGACGCGCGGCGCCGCCGCCGGGAGAACGCCAGCGCGTCCCGGCAGGCCGCCGTGCTGTCGTCCCAGGCGGACAAGATGCGGGCCAAGGCGACCAAGGCCAAGGCCGCGCAGAGCATGCAGCGCCGGGCGGAACGGCTGATGGCCGGGGTGTCGGCCGAGCGCGCCCCGCAGCGCGTCGCGCGGCTGCGCTTCCCCGAGCCGGCGCCGTGCGGCAAGACCCCGCTGACCGCGACGGACCTGTCCAAGTCCTACGGCTCACTCGAAGTCTTCACCGACGTCAACGTGGCCGTGGACCGGGGCTCGCGGATCGTGGTGCTCGGCCTGAACGGAGCGGGCAAGACCACGCTGCTGCGCCTGCTGTCGGGCACGGAAAAACCGGACACCGGGCAGGTCAGCCCCGGACACGGGCTGCGACTCGGCTACTACGCCCAAGAGCACGAAACTCTCGACAACGATCGCTCGGTGCTGGAGAACATGCGCACCGCGGCGCCGCATCTGCTGGACCCGGAGCAGCGGCGCATCCTCGGCTCGTTCCTCTTCTCCGGCGACGCGGTGGACAAGCCCGCCGGGGTGCTGTCCGGCGGGGAGAAGACCAGGCTCGCGCTCGCCCTCCTGGTCGTCTCCGGTGCGAACGTGCTGCTGCTGGACGAGCCGACCAACAACCTCGACCCGGCCAGCCGGGAAGAGATCCTCGGCGCACTGCGGCGTTATCAGGGAGCGATCGTCCTGGTCACGCACGACGAGGGGGCAGTCGAGGCGCTGTCGCCGGAGCGGGTCATCCTGCTGCCTGACGGCGTGGAAGACACCTGGAACGAGGGCCTGGCCGACCTCGTCGCCCTTGCGTGACCGGCCACCCGGGGATGGGCGAAAAAGAAGTGATCACTTACCTGGATGTGGGTAGCCGATCCCGCCCTGATGAGTGATCATGGCGGGAGACGTAACGCAGCGGTCACTTCAGTTCACGGGAGGTACGCGTGACCGAGACCCTCAAGAAAGGCACCAGGGTCACCGGTGCCGACCGCACCAAGCTGGCGTCGGATCTGAAGAAGAGGTACGACGCGGGGGAGAGCATCCGGTCCCTGGCCACAGCTACCGGCAGGTCGTACGGTTTCGTGCACCGCATCCTGTCCGAGAACGGGGTCTCGCTGCGTGGCCGCGGTGGCGCGACCCGCGGCAAGGCGCGGGCGAAGCACTAAGGAGAATGACGGCCGGACAGCCTGAACTCGGACAGGCCGACCTCGCGCGGGCCGGGCTGCGCTTCGAGGTCGGCGTGCCCGCTCCCGGGGCCGCCACCATCACGCTCGACCGGAGCCAGCGGCGCAACGCCATGACTCCCGGGATGTGGCGCGGGCTGGCCGCGATCGGCCGGGCGCTCCCGCCTGAGGTGCGGGTGGTGGTGGTGCAGGGCGCCGGTCCTTCGTTCTCGGCCGGGATAGACCTGCGCCTGTTCACCGCCCGAGGGCGTGCCCGGCGAGGATCGCCCTGGTCAGCCCGCTCGATCCCGGGTTCGACGAGTGGCTGCGCCGGCTGCCAGGCCGGGTACCTCTGGCTGCGGGACCCGGGCGTCGTGTCGGTGGCCGCGGTCCGCGGTCACGCCATCGGAGCCGGGTTCCAGCTCGCACTGTCCTGTGACCTGCGGGTGCTGGCCGACGACGCCCAGCTGTGCATGAAAGAACCCGCGCTGGGCCTCGTCCCTGACCTGACCGGCACTAAACCGCTGGTCGACATCGTCGGGCTGCCCCGGGCGCTCGAGCTGTGCCTGACCAGCCGCACTGTCGGGGCGGCGGAAGCGGCCGCGCTGCGGCTGGCCGAACTGGTGGTGCCCGGGGCGGAACTGGACGGCGCGGTCGCTGACCTGGTGGCCGCGCTGCTCGCCGTCGAGCCCGCGGTGGCCCGGGCCACCAAGGAACTGCTCCAGCAGGCGCCCGGCCGTACCCTGGATGAGCAGGCCGCCGCAGAGCGGCGCACCCAGGCCGCCCTGCAGCGCGCCCGCCTCGGCGGCTAGCAAGCTGTACCCGGACTAGCTCGCTGGCGAGGCGGGGCGAGCTGTACCCGAGCGCGCTCGCCGGCGAGGCGAGGCCCGCCGCAGGCGGGTGCTCGCCGAGCCGGCGTTCGGCGCGGAGCGGCGAGCGGGGGGTCCAGGGGGGTCGTCCCCCCGGACTAGCAGAGCGTTCGCCCTCAGCTGACCGGGGAAGATCCGCCGCCTCGAGGAGGTTGCCGCGGCTCATGAACGCGTCCAGCTGGCAGGCCATGCGCTCTTACTACCGGGACCCCTCGGTCACTAAGCAGCGCATCAAGCCAGGCACGGTGCGCAGGATCATGTCCTACGCCCGGCCCTACCGCTGGGACCTGACCTTGTTCCTGGGCATGAACGCGCTCGCCGCCGTGGCCACGGTCGCGGTGCCGCTGCTGCTGAAGACCCTTATCGACCAGGGCATCCTGGCCGGGAACGAAGGCGTGGTCATCGCGGTGGCCGCGATCGTGGCGGGTCTCGCCCTGGTCAGCGCGCTGCTGACCTTCGCCCAGCGGTGGTACTCGGCCCGGATCGGCGAGGGCCTGATCTACGACCTGCGCACCGAGGTGTTCTCGCACGTCCAGCGGCAGCCGATCGCCTTCTTCACCCGGGCCCAGACCGGGTCGCTGGTCAGCCGGCTGAACAGCGACGTCATCGGCGCGCAGCAGGCCATCACCTCGACCCTGTCCTCGATCGTGTCCAACGCGCTGACCCTGGTCCTGGTGCTGATCGCCATGTTCAGCCTGTCCTGGCTGGTGTCAGTGGTCACGCTGGCGATGATCCCGGCGTTCGTGATCCCGGCCCGGCTGGTCGGCCGGCGGCTGCAGCGGCTGACCCGCGAGTCCATGCAGCTCGACGCCGCGATGGGCTCGACCATGACCGAGCGGTTCAACGTGGCCGGCGCGATGCTGGTCAAGCTGTTCGGCAAGCCCGAGAAGGAAAGCGACGTGTTCGCCGGGCGCGCGGCCCGGGTCCGGGACATCGGCGTCGTCACCGCCATGTACGGGTCGACCTTGTTCATCGCGCTGACCCTGCTCGCCGCGATGGCTACCGCGGTGGTCTACGGGCTGGGCGGGACGCTGGTCATCCACCACATCTTCGAGATCGGCACGCTGGTCGCGCTCACCGCGCTGCTGGCCCGGGTCTACGGGCCGATCACCGCGCTGTCCAACGTGCAGGTGGACGTGATGACCGCGCTGGTCAGCTTCGACCGGGTCTTCGAGGTGCTGGATCTCAAGCCGCTGATCCAGGAGAAGCCCGGCGCGGTCGCGCTGCGCGCCACGACCCCGGATGCGGGCACCCCGGCGGCCGGCGGCCCGCCTGACTCCGCGCCGGCCATCGACTTCCGCGACGTCTCGTTCCACTACCCGGCCGCCAGCGAGGTCTCGCTGGCCTCGCTCGAGTCGATCGCGCTCCCCGTGCCCGAGCACGCCGGTGCCGCCCAGCCGGTGCTGCGCGGGGTGACCTTCACCGCGCCGCCCGGGCAGCTGACCGCGCTGGTCGGGCCGTCCGGGGCCGGCAAGACCACGATCACCCACCTGGTGTCCAGGCTCTATGACCCGGACCAGGGCGCGGTGCTCATCGGCGGGCAGGACCTGCGCGACGTGACCCTGGACTCGCTGCACGACACGGTGGGCGTGGTCACCCAGGACGCGCACATGTTCCACGACACGATCCGGGCCAACCTCAGCTACGCGCGGCCCGAAGCCACGGAGGGCGACCTCGTCGCCGCGTGCCAGGCCGCGCAGATCTGGGACCTCATCTCCGCGCTGCCGGACGGCCTCAACACGGTCGTGGGGGACCGGGGCTACCGGCTGTCCGGCGGGGAGAAGCAGCGGCTGGCCATCGCGCGGCTGCTGCTCAAGGCCCCGTCCGTGGTGGTGCTGGACGAGGCGACCGCGCACCTGGACTCCGAGTCGGAGGCCGCGGTGCAGGCGGCGCTGAAGACGGCGCTGAGCGGCCGGACGTCCGTGGTCATCGCGCACCGGCTGTCCACCATCCGGGAAGCTGACCAGATCCTCGTCGTCGACGCGGGGCAGGTCCGCGAGCGCGGCACGCATGCGGATCTGCTCGCGGCGGGCGGCCTGTACGCGGAGCTCTACCACACCCAGTTCGCCGGCCAGGAGCGCGGCGCCAGCCCCGATCAGATGGCCCGCAGCGCGCCGCCGTCGACCGGGAGCATCGTCCCGGTCATATAGCTGGCCGCCGGGGACAGCACGAACGCGGCGGCCCGGCCGAACTCCGCTGGCTCGCCGATCCGGCGCAGCGGGATGTCCTCCCGGGTGCTGGACAGGACGGAGCCGAGCTCACGCATCCGGTCGGTGGCGATCAGGCCAGGCAGCAGCCCGTTCACCCGGATCCCGCGCGGCCCCAGCTCGTCGGCCAGGGTCTTGGCGAACCCGGCCAGGCCGGGACGCAGAGCGTTCGAGATGACCAGCGAGGCGATCGGGACCCGGACCGACGAGGACAGCACGAACGCGATGGACCCGCCGTCGGTGAGGGCTGCGGCCAGCGCCCGGCTGAGCCGCACCGTCCCGAGGAAGACGCTGTCGAACGAAGCCTGCCAGGCCTCGTCCGGGGTGTCCGCGGCGCTCCCGCCGGGCGGGCCGCCCACACTGATCAGGGCGCCGTCCAGCCGGCCGAACTCCTCCCGGGCCGCGCTGACCAGGCGGCCCGGGGTGGCCGGGTCGGCGTTGTCGGCGGCCAGCCCTACCGCCCGCCCGGGCCCGAGGGCCGCGGCCGCCCGCGCCGTGGCCACGCCGTCGCGGCCGCTCACCACGACCCGTGCCCCCTCCGCGACCAGAGCCTCAGCTGAGGCGTAGCCGAGCCCCCGGCTGCCGCCGGTTACCAGGTACACCCGGTCACGCAAGCCCAGATCCACGTCTTTTCTCCTGACCTTCTCGTGCAGTGCTGGTTTCTCAGGCGCCGTATCCGACCCGGCGCAGTTCGCCGCCCGCGACGGCCTCGATCTCCGCGGCCTGCGCCGGGACCAGCAGGCGGCGCCAGGAGCCTGGCTCGGCCGCCGCCGCGTGACCCGGCGCGGCCGGCTCCAGGACGTGTACCGGGGTGGAGAGGAAATCCGAGACAGCCGCGGCCGCGTCGGCGGGCTGGCGGACCACGTCCTCGTAGCGGAAGGTGACCAGCTGATCAGCCGACAGCTGGCCGCGCAGCCGTGCCATCTGGCGTACCGTGCCCCGCCAGCGCATCGCGCACTTGGCCGTCATGGACAGCCCCGTCCAGGCGGCCCGGTCGGTCTCGGTCTCCAGGCCCAGCAGCGGGTGCGGGACTTCGGCGTCCACGTCCACGAATCCCGGCCGGAACCAGGCGAGCACCGCCGGATCGGCCAGCATCCCGGCCACCGCGTCCCGGCCGTCACGGATGATCTGCAGGATCCGCGCGTCGGGGAACGCGTCGAGCAGCGCCTCGGTGCAGTACATCAGGTCCGGGCTGGCGTCCCCGTAGCGGATGACCCCGGGCTGGCTCACGCACGGCCCGACGCCGTCCAGGCGGCAGGCCTCACGGCACTGCTGGGTGCAGCCCAGGCAGCAGTCGGCGGTGACCTGCCAGGCCTGCGCGAAGGCGTCCCGCAGCACCGTGGCCGCCGCCTCCGGTTTCCCCCGGGAGATCGACGGCCGCCGGGCGAAGGCCTGCACCACCGGGACGACCCAGCGCTGGCCCAGCGTGAAGTGGAACCCGGCGGAACGCTTCAGCGCCCGGGCCAGCAGGTCGACGCCGGAGGCCGGAGCACCGATGACGAAGACCGGCTGGCGTACCTTCCGCCCGTTGACGACGAGAATGTGCGGGCGCGGCCCCGACGGCGCCGGGCCAGGCGCGCCGTCGCCCGGGTCCTGGTAGTCGCCCGGATCGGCGGCGGGGCGGGACGCCGCGGTCACCGTTCGCCGTGCCGGGCGACGGTCGGATCCGCGTCCGCCGTCCGGCTGTGCGCGCCGGGGTGGCGGTCCAGGTTCAGCGCGGCCTGGATCAGCGGCACGTGGCTGAAGGCCTGCGGCGTGTTACCGACCTGCCGTCCGTAGCGCGGGTCGTACTCCTCGCTGAGCAGCCCCAGGTCGTTGCGCAGGCTCAGCAGCCGCTCGAACAGCTCCGTGGCCTCGTCGTCCTGGCCGATCATCTGCAGCGCGTTCGCCAGCCAGAAGCTGCAGGCCAGGAAGGCGCCCTCGCTGCCGGGCAGCCCGTCCGGGCCCGGCTGACCCGAGCCCGTCGCGGTCAGCTGGTACCGGCGCACCAGCCCGCCGCTCATCAGCTCACGCTGCACGGCCCGCACCGTGGACACGACCCTGGGGTCCTCCGGTGGCAGGAAACCCACCTCCGGGATCAGCAGGACCGACGCGTCGAGCTGGGACGAGCCGTAGTACTGCATGAACGCGCCGCGCTCCGCGTCGTATCCCTTCTCGCAGACCTCACGGTGGATCTGGTCCCGGATCGCCTGCCACCGCCCGGCCGGGCCGCTCAGGCCGTTCTTGACCGCGGTCACCGCGCGGTCAAACGCCACCCAGGCCATCACCTTGGAGTACACGAAGTGCTGCCGCGGGCCGCGGACCTCCCAGATTCCCTCGTCCGGCTCGTCCCAGTGCTTCTCCAGGAACAACAGGAGGGCGCGCTGCACCGACCAGGCGTGCTGGTCCACCGCGATGCCGGTCGCCCGGCCGAGCGACAGCGCGTCGATGACCTCGCCGTAGACGTCGAGCTGACGCTGGTTCACCGCCGCGTTGCCGATCCGCACCGGCACGGAGTTCTCGTAGCCCGGCAGCCAGTCCGCCTCCCACTCGTCCAGCCTGCGCTCGCCTGCCACCCCGTACATGATCTGCACGTCGCCTGGGTCACCCGCCACGGCCCGGGCCAGCCAGGCCCGCCACGCGGAGGCCTCGCTGGTATACCCGGTGCGCAGCAGAGCCTCGAGGGTGATGGTGGCATCCCGCAGCCAGCAGTAGCGGTAGTCCCAGTTCCGCACTCCGCCCAGATCTTCCGGCAGTGACGTCGTGGCCGCGGCCACGATGCCCCCGGTGGGCTGGAAGGTCAGCGCCTTGAGCGTGATCAGGGAGCGGACTACCGCGTCCCGGTAGGTCCCGTGATAGGTGCAGCGGGACACCCACTCCTCCCAGTACCGCCGGGTGACCTCCGCCTCCTGGAGCGCGTCACACCGGTCCGGGGCGCTCTCGTGGGAGGGCACCCAGGCCAGCACGAACGGAACCCGCTCGCCGGCCAGCACGGTAAAGGTGGCCTCGTGCGCGAAGCTCCGGCCGGTCAGCGCGACCGGCGTGTCCAGCCAGAGCGAGTCCGGGCCCGCCACCGCCAGCAGGCAGCTGTCGGCCCGGCGCACCCACGGCGTCACCTGGCCGTACCCGAAGCGGACCCGGAACACGCAGGACACGTCCACCGACCCGGACAGGCCCTCCACGATGCGCACCAGGACCGGCAGCTTCCCGTCCCGGGGCGGCATGAAGTCGGTGACCCGGATGTCGCCGGTGGGCGTGTGCCATTCGGTCTCCAGGATCAGGGTGTCCCCGCGGTAGCGCCGGGTGACCTCGATGCCCTCGCAGATGGTCTGGGGTTCGCCCGGCCGGACGGGCTCAGGCTGGCCCGGCGGGCGTTGGCCGGACTGAGGCTTACTGGGCTGGGCCGCAGGACTGGACTTCGGGCCGGATGAGCCGTCCACGTTGTCAACCGCTTCGGCCACCGCGGCCGGGGCCAGGCTCCAGTGGCCGTGCCGGTCGTCGCCGAGCAGTGCGGCGAAGCAGGCGGGGGAGTCGAAGCGGGGTACGCACAGCCAGTCCACCGAGCCGTCCCGGCTGATCAGGGCCGCCGACTGCATGTCGCCGATGAGCGCATAATCCTCGATCATGCCTGGCATCGGTACCTCCGGGTTGGAGCCGCGCTCCCCGCGGCGCGAGGAGCGGCGGGGCTGGCACCCCACCCGCGCATGACTCCTCCTGCCGTACCGTACCCGGATCCCCTCGGCCTGCGCTGGCCGTGACCGATCGTAAGCTGTGCACCGTGCATCCACGCGTAGCGGCCCTGACGATCGCGGGCTCCCTGCTGCTGACCGCCGGGCTGGGCGGCTGCGCCAAGTTCGACGCCGCGCTGGGCAAGCAGGAGGCGGTCGTCCAGTTCAAGGACGGGACCACCACCGCCACCCGGCTGAAGGTCCGGGCCGCCTGCTCTCACATCCCGCAGGCCAAGCCGGAGGCGCTGCCGACCGACCACCTGGCCTCAGACAATCTGTACGACGTTATCTACCGGGTCAACGACGCCAGCAACGCGCAGCTCGCCCGGCTCGAGTCATGCCTGCAAAAATACCCGTCGGTGCTCGGCATCGACATCCAGACCCCAGGAGACAGCTGAACCGGCCCAGCCGGCCAGCGTCCCCGGACGCGGTGACGAGGAATCTCGCGGCGTCACCCTCCGCCGCCACCGTGATAAGCCGCCGCCGCGTCTACCACTCCATCTGATGACAGCGGGAAGCCAGTGGTAAGCGGAAAGTAGCGCTACCGAGGCTGTCATGCGCTGTGTCATCTAACACACAGCTACAACAGCATCGCTGTATGTAGTTTCAAGGCCGGATTCGCGTTGCCTGCAGGGCCGGCCAGATCCTGTGGCCTGCCTGGCGTGCGCGGATTTGCACCGCCGGTCAGTGGGTATGGTTTAATCGGCCTTGCCTATCAAACAGATCGACATACTAACCTGATCGAGAAACTTACATGATCGACAAGGCGGTCCTTAGATGAGACGAGTGGTATTTGCTGCCGGAGCCGCAGCGATCACAGCGCTAGCGGTGGGGTGTGGGTCGTCCTCGCCCTCCGCCTCGGGGGGTAGCAGCAGCAGCGGCAGTAGCAGCAGCCAGCACGTCACACTGCGCCTGGGCCTCCTGGCCAACATCACCCATGCGTCGGCCCTGGTCGCGCTGAACAAGGGATTCTTCACCAAGAACCTGGGCAGCGGGGTCACGCTCAAGACGTCGATCTTCAGCTCCGGTACCGAGGAAACCACGGCGCTGCTGGCCGGCCAGCTGGACGCGGCATACGTCGGCCCCAACCCGGCCATCAACGCCTGGCAGAAGTCCAGCGGCAAGGCCATCAAGATCATCTCTGGGGCGGCGTCCGGTGGCGCGTCCCTGGTGGTCAAGCCGAGCATCAGCAGCGTCAGCCAGCTGAAGGGCCAGAAGGTGGCCACGCCGTCGCTGGGCAACACGCAGGACGTGGCGCTGCGGTACTACCTCAAGACGCACGGCCTGACCACCACCCAGACCGGTGGCGGGGACGTCGCCGTCACGCCGATCAAGCCGAACTCCGACGCGGTGCTGGAGTTCAAGTCGGGCCAGATCGCCGGTGGCTGGGAAGCCGGCCCCCTACGACTACGAGATGGTCGCGGACGGCGGCAAGGTCCTGGTGAACGAGGCCAACCTGTGGCCGGGCGGCAAGTTCGTCACCACCAACCTCGTCGTCTCCCAGGCCTTCCTCGCCGCCCACGCGGCCGTGGTGAGCAACCTGCTCAAGGGGCAGATCGAGGCCAACAACTACATCCACAGCAACACGTCCGGCGCGGAAGCCTCGGCTAACGCCGAGCTGACGACGCTGCTCGGCAAGGGCCTGAAGTCCGCTGCGCTCGCCGCGTCGTTCAAGGAGATCACCTTCACCAACGACCCCATCGCCTCCTCGCTCGCCACGGACGCCAAGCACGCTGTGGCGGTGGGGCTGCTCACGCCGGTCAACCTGAACGGCATCTACGACCTAGGTCCGCTCAACGCCCTGCTGAAAGCCGACGGACAACCACAGGTGAGCCCATGACCATTGATTCGCGCGGTGCTACGCCCCCGGGAGTGATCCCGGGGGCGTCAGCCCGCTCTCAGGCTGCTACCGGTACCGGAGCCCCCATGACGACTGACCCCCGGCTGGACGAGACCCGTGCCGGAGCGGCGGTCGAGATCACCGACGTGACCAAGACCTTCGGCCGGGGTGACACGGCGCTGCTGGCCCTGGACGGGGTGTCGCTCTCGGTGGCCCCGGGGCAGTTCGTCTGCCTGATCGGCGCCTCCGGGTGCGGCAAGAGCACCTTGCTGTCCCTGGTGGCCGGCCTGGACGCGCCCACCTCGGGGCAGGTCAACACCGGCGGCCGGAAGGTCGCGCTGATGTTCCAGGAGCCGGCGCTCTTCCCCTGGCTGACCGCGGCGAAGAACGTGGAGATGCCGCTGCGCGCGGCGGGCGTGCCCAAAGCCCAGCGCCGCGAGCGGGTGGCCGAGCTGCTGGACCTGGTGCAGCTGGGCGCGTTCGCGGACAAGCTGCCCCATCAGCTGTCCGGCGGGATGCGGCAGCGGGTCGCGCTGGCCCGGGCCCTGGCCCAGGACGCCGACGTGCTGCTGATGGACGAGCCCTTCGGCGCGCTGGACGCGATGACCAGGGACTTGCTGCACGAGGTGCTGGAGGGGATCTGGCGGCGCCGTCAGCTGACCATCCTGTTCGTCACCCACGAGGTCCGCGAGGCGGTCCGGCTGGGCGACCGGGTGGTGCTGCTGAGCAGCAGGCCCGGCCGGGTGATCGGCGAATTCGGGGTTGACTTCGAGCGGCCGCGCGGGATGGACTCCGCGGACACGGTCGGGCTCGCGATCAAGATCAAGGACCGCCTGCGTGAGGAGATCGTCCGCCATGGCCGTTGAGACCCCGTCCGAGCCGGCCGCGGCCCTGGCCGGCCTGGACCAGCTGGAGCTGGCCCCGCCGCAGCAGGCCAGGCGGCACGTCCTGGCCAAGATCTGGGCGGCGGCCTGGCCCAAGCTGCTGGCCCTGGTGCTCGCGCTGGCCGTCTGGCAGCTGATCTACCTGAGCGGGTTCAAGTCAGGAATCCTGCCCGGACCTGCCGCGACCCTGCCCGATCTGTGGCACCAGCTGCACACCGCCCAGTTCTGGTCGGCACTTGGCACCACACTGCGCCGCGCGGTCATCGGGTTCGCGATAGCCGTGGTCATCGGCACGGTGGTGGGCGCCCTGGTGTCCCGGATCAAGCCGCTGCGGGCCGCGGTCGGATCCCTGATCACGGCGCTGCAGACGCTGCCCTCGATCGTCTGGGTCCCGTTCGCCATCATCCTGTTCGGGGCGACCACCCAGGCCATCCTGTTCGTCATCGTGATGACCGCCGCGCCGGCCATCGCGAACGGGCTGATCGCGGGGACGGACTACCTGCCACCGCTGCTGCTCCGGGCGGGCAAGATCATGGGGCTGCGC
The DNA here is from genome assembly GCA_963781085.1 of uncultured Actinomycetes bacterium. GTDB lineage: Bacteria > Actinomycetota > Actinomycetes > Streptosporangiales > Streptosporangiaceae > RYN-230. The sequence continues at coordinate 41,554 of CAWAES010000009.1, read as the reverse complement.
CGCGTCTCGCTGTACCGGCACGTGATCATGCCGGCCACCCTGCCCGCTTTCGTGAGCGGGCTGAAGCAGGGCTGGGCTTTCGGCTGGCACGGTCTGGTCGCGGCCGAGATCGTGGTCATCATCCTGGGCCAGCCCTCGCTAGGTGTCCTGCTCAGTAACGACCAGGATCAGGCGGACATGGCCGGGGCGATCTCGATCATCCTGGTCATCCTGGCCATCGGCATCGTGGTTGACCTGCTGTTCAACCTGGTCAACGGGCGGATCCGGCGTCGCTGGGGCGTGGCCGACAGCGCCGCGTAAGGCGCTGCAGCGGTTAGCTGAGCGCGGACACCGCCGTCAGGCGCTCAGCCCCGCTGTAGACGTTCATCGACGAACCCCGCAGGAAGCCGACCAGGGTCATGCCGGACTCCGCGGCCAGTTCCGCCGCGAGCGAGGACGGTGCGGACACCGCGGCCAGCACCGGCAGCCCGGCCATCAGCGCCTTCTGGGTGAGCTCGAACGACGCGCGGCCGCTGACCAGCAGTACGCACCCGGTCAGCGGCAGCCGCCCGTCCCGCAGCGCCCAGCCGACCACTTTGTCCACGGCGTTGTGCCGGCCGACGTCCTCCCGCAGCACCAGCAGGTCCCCGGCAGCGGTGAAGATCCCCGCCGCGTGCAGTCCGCCGGTGCTGGCGAACACCCGCTGGGCGGCCCGCAGTCGGTCCGGCAGGGCCGCCAGCACGGCGGGGTCCAGCCGCATCTGGTCGGCGGACACGTCGTAGCGGGCCCGGATCCGGATCGCGTCGATGCTGTCCTTGCCGCACACGCCGCACGCGCTGGAGGTGATGAAGTTACGGTGCAGCCGTTCCATGGGCAGCACGGTTCCGGGGGCCAGCGTCACGTCGGCCACGTTGTCGTCGCACATCTTGATCTGGGACAGGTCACCGGCGGCGTCGATGACGCCCTCAGTGGCCAGGAAGCCGGCCGCCAGGTCGATGTCGTGACCGGGGGTGCGCATGGTCACCGCGAGCGGCTGCCCGCCGACCCGGATCTCGAGAGGTTCCTCGGCGGCCAGCAGGTCCGCGCGCGGGTCCGCGGTGGCCTGGCCGTCCGGCCCGGCCGGGACCGTGACACGCACCACCCGGCGCCGTGCTGTCCTCGGGGTCATGACCGCCTCCCGCGACGTCGCCCTGCCCATGAGCCTACGTCGGGCGGCCGGCCCGCCGGGGCCAGCGGCATGGGGTGGTCACCAGCTGGCCCCGACCTGGCCGCTACAGTCGTTCTTCGGCCTGATGACGCCAAACCCGGCCTTGCCGCGAGGAGACAACGTGCCACCTGGTCCAGAGCCCCAGCGGCGGCCCCTGAACCGCCAGGACAGCCAGGCCGCGGAGCAGATGGTGGAACGGGCGGCGGAACTGGCTCGTGACTCCCACGCCCGGACCCGGCACGCCGCGGTGCTGATGACCGAGGGCAGCGTGCTGGGCTGGGGGACTAACGGCGTCCCGTTCCCCGGCGAGGACCACTGCTACTGCAAGGTCGCGGAGTACGGCAACCACGACCACTGCCGCACGCACGCCGAGCAGCGGGCGATCTCGCTGGCCCGCCAGGGGGAGGGCTGGCGCACGCTGCAGGACGCGAAACTGGTCTATGTGCGGCTCGCACCCGACGACTCGGTCCGCCTGGAAGATCCCCACTTCTGCGCGCGCTGCAGCCGGCTCGCCCTGTCTCTCGGCGTGGCCGAGTGGATCTTCGCGCTCTCCGACGGCCTGGTCGGGTATTCCGCCGCCGACTACGACGCGATTTCCCAGCTCAGATGGTAGCCACCGGCCACCCGGCCTGGGGCTAGCGAAGGATCAGGGTGCTGGCCAGCGGCGGGACCAGTTCCCCGATCACCGGGGCGCCGGGGATCTCGCCGGCGATCAGCAGCCCGCCCGAGGTCTGGGCGTCCGCCAGCAGCAGCAGGTCCTCTTCGCTGAGTCCGCCGGTGTCGGTGTGCGGCGCGACCCAGTCGAGGTTGCGGCGGCTGCCGCCGGGCACGAAGCCGGCCGCCGCCGCCTCCCGGGCACCCTCGATCAGGGGGACCGCCGCGTGGTCCAGCACGGCGGACACACCGCTCGCCCGGGCCAGCTTGAACAGGTGACCGAGCAGGCCGAAGCCGGTCACGTCCGTGGCACAGCGCACCCCGGCGGCCAGGGCGGCCCGGCTGGCCCCGGCGTTGAGGGTGGTCATCACCTCGATCGCGTGCGGCTCGGCCTGGCCGGTCGCCTTGTGCCGGGCGTTGAGCACCCCGCTGCCGATCGGCTTGGTCAGGCTGATCGGCAGCCCGGGCCGGCCCGCGTCGATCCGCAGCAACGCGTCCGGGTCGGCCAGGCCGGTTACGGCCATGCCGTACTTGGGCTCTGGATCGTCGATGCTGTGGCCCCCGGCCAGCAGGCAGCCCGCGTGCCGGGCGGCGTCCAGCCCGCCGCGCAGTACCTCACCGGCGAGCTCGAAGGGGAGCTTGGCCCGGGGCCAGCCGAGCAGGTTGAGCGCGACCAGCGGCGTGCCGCCGACGGCGTAGATGTCTGACAGTGCGTTGGTGCCGGCGATCCGGCCGAAGGTATAGGCGTCGTCCACCACCGGGCCGAAGAAGTCGGCGGTGGCCACGATCGCCTGGCCGTCGCTGATCCGCACGACCGCCGCGTCGTCGCCGTTCTCCACCCCGATGAGCAGGTCGGCGTCGATGCGCTGCACCGCGGGCTGGCCCGGGGGCACCGGTGCGGCCAGCATGTGGGCGACCACCTGCTCCAGCTCACCCGGCGGGATCTTGCACGCACAGCCCCCGCCAGACGCGTACTGGGTCAGCCGGAAATCAGCGGAGATCGTCATGTGATGCACTCTAATCGGGCATCATCTTGCGGCTGGCGCAGGGACGTGGTGCCATTCGGTGAAAAGCCGGGCCCGGCCGGGCCTATCACGCGGAGGTGAGCGGTGAGCACCGAGGTTCTCCGGCAGCGGGCGGAGGTCGAGGAATCGATCCGGGGCAGGACGGTCTGTGATCAGCTCCGGGAGACCGCCGAGCAGTTCCCGGACGACCCGGCCCTGTCCCAGGTCAGCGAGGGCGGCTCCGATCCGGGTGGCTGGGCCACCCTGAGCTGGTCGCAGGCCCGGCAGCAGGCGCTGGAACTGGCGGCCGGCTTCGTCGCGCTCGGCCTCGCCCCCGGCGAGCGGGTCGCGATCATGATGCCCAACCGGACCGAGCATGTGCTGGCGGACTTCGGCGCCGTGCACGCCGGCGGGGTCCCGGTCACCTTCTACGCCACCCTCGCCGCCGAGCAGGTGGGCTTCGTGGCCGGGGACTGCGCGGCCCGGATCGCCGTGCTGGACGGGGCGGACCAGCTGGCCCGGTGGCAGCCGGTGCTGGCCAGCCTGCCCGGCCTGAGCCGGATCATCGTCCGCGACGCGAGCGTGTGCCCGGCGGGAGAGCCGTACCTGACCTGGGACGACTTCGCCGCGCTGGGCCGCGAGCGGCTGGCCGCGGACCCGGAGCTGGTCGCCGGGCGGGTGGCCGCGCTCGCCTCCGGGGACCCGGTCACCCTGCTGTACACCTCCGGGACCACCGGCAACCCCAAGGGAGTCCTGCTCACCCATCACTGCGTGCTGTACGAGGTGGCCGCCGCGAAGCTGGGCGGCACCGTCACCCCGCACGTGCGGTGGGTCTCCTACCTCCCGATGGCCCACATCGCGGAGCGCATGTTCAGCATCTACCTGCCGGTCAGCTCGGCCGGGCACGTGTACTTCTGCCCCGACACGCAGCAGCTGATCAAGGCGGTCAGTGAGGTGCGACCGACTGCCTTCTTCGGCGTGCCCCGGGTCTGGGAGAAGATCAAGGCCGGGATCCAGGCCCTGCTGGCTGGCGAGGCCGACCCGGCCCGGCGGGCGGCGGTGGAACAGGCCATGGACGTCGGCCGCCGGTACGTCGAGAGCACCCAGTACGGCGAGACCACGCCGGACGACCTCGCCGAGGCGTTCCGCCAGGCCGACACGCGGGTGCTGGGGCCGATCCGTTCGCTGCTCGGGCTCGGCCAGGCCGACGTGGTGTCCAGCGCGGCCGCCCCGCTGCCGCCCGAGGTGTCGGCGTTCTTCGCCGGGCTCGGGATGAGGATCCTGGACATCTACGGGATGACCGAGACCACCGGCGCGTTCACCTCCAACACCGTGTCCGAGTTCCGGATGGGGAGCGTGGGGCGGGCGTTCGCGGGCACCGAGATCATGATCGCTGACGATGATGAGATCCTCACCCGGGGGCCGCTCAACACGCCCGGCTACCTGAATCGCCCTGATCTGACCGCCGAACTGATCGACGCCGACGGCTGGCTGCACACCGGGGACATCGGCCGACTCGACGAGGACGGCTTCCTGTCCGTGGTGGACCGGAAGAAGGAACTCATCATCACCGCCGGCGGGGAGAACGTGCCGCCCGCCGTCATCGAGAACCTCCTGGTGGCGAACCCGCTGATCGGCCAGGCCCTGGCCTACGGTGACCGGCGGCCGTACGTGGTCGCGCTGCTGACCCTGGACGCGGAGGTCGCCCCGGTCTGGGCCCGGGCGCGGGGCGTCGAGGCCGGATCGCTGGCGGAACTGGCCCAGAACCCGGTGGTACTGGCTGAGATCGAGGACGCGGTGGCCACGGCCAACCAGCACCTGGCCCGGGTGCAGCAGGTCAAGCGCTGGCGGCTGCTCCCGGTGGAATGGACCGCGGAGAGCGAGGAACTGACGCCCACCCTGAAGCTCAAGCGGCGCGTGGTGCACGCGAAGTACTCCGACGACATCGACACCCTCTACGCCGGATAGGGTCTGGACCGGAGGCGTCTGGGTGCCTGGTGGCCCTCCCGGTCTTCAAAACCGGTGAGGCCGAGTCTCTCGGCCTGGCGGGTTCGATTCCCGTCCGCCTCCGCCACCAGCCGGACCCCCGAAGAGCCGGCCGGTGACGTGGCGCCGCCGGGTCAGGCCGCGCGGCGGCGGACCAGCCAGACGGTCGCGGCGATGAGCAGTAGGGACAGGACGAGTAGCCAGCCCCCTTCGATCCACTGGAAGGCCCAGAACCGGCTGCCGGGCTGATAGCTGGTCCATTGCGTGTATCCGTACCGGGAGAGGCACTGCGCGGGCGAGCTGCTGGAGGCCCCAATCCGCGGCGGGCAGAGATGCGTGACCGTCCTGACCAGCTGAGAGCCCTGGGCGGGGAACGCGAACTTGCCGCCCTTGTCGTACCACTGGCCCACACTCCACGCGGAACCAGGCAGGTTCGGGTTAGTGGTGAGCAGGGGTGTCATGTAGCGCTCGCGCAGCCACAGCCCGGTCGCGAGGGCGAGCCCGGTGTAGACGGCCAGGGTGGCGGCGATCGCGGGGACGACCCGGCGGATGAGCATCCCGGCCAGGGCGCCGATTGAGAAGGCGGCCAGCGTCCAGGCGGCGAACGCGACCTCGCCCAGGCCGAACACCCGGGTAGCCAACGGGATCGCGTAGCCCGCGGCGAAGAACGGCTGGTTGAACCAGGAATACAGCACGCTGAACGCCCCGGCTACGGCGGTCACCACCACGGCGAGCAGCACCAGCTTGGCGAGCGTCCAGCGCCACCGGCCCATGCCCTGCGTCCAGGCGAACCGGTAGGTCCCGGTCTCCAGCTCACGGGCCAGCACCGGCGCCCCAGCGAACGCCCCGATCAGCACCGGCACCGCCTGCAGAAAGATGCTGACGAGAATCCCGGTGGTTCCGTATCTGCCGCTGAAGTTTATGTCGCAGGCGAGTGAGCTTCCCGGGTGGCAGTCGGTCGCGTAGGCGTGGTGTATCTGAAGGCCGGCGAGCCACAGGTACACCGCCAGCGCGCCCAGCAGGATGGCCACGCCGGCCAGCGCGGCACGGTGCTGGCGCCAGGTGACCCAGACCATCCGCGGCCAAGGCACCGGCCGCAGGCCGGCGTCGTGCTCCGGGCGGGCGGGCGTGATCAGCGCGGTCATTGCGTTACCTCCGACGGTTCCCCAGATTCAAGCGGCGCAGGCCGGCCGCGGGCCGGGCCGGGCAGCGCTGCGGCGCCGGGCTCGCGCAGGTAGGCGAGGGCCAGTTCTTCCAGGCTGACCGGATGGCGCGTCCCAGCCGGACGGCACCGGGTCGGCCGCCCCGTTCGTCCGGACCAGCAGGTGGGCCTGCGCCCCGCCCCGCCGGGCGTGCACCACGTTCAGCCGCCCGGCCTGCCGGCCAGCCTCGGCGACCGGCCCGGTCAGCACCCGGTGGCTGGCGAGCAGGTCGTCGACCTCGCCGGCCACCTGGACCCGGCCCTGCGACATCAGGATGAGGTAGTCGGCCACCCGCTCCAGCTCGGCCAGCACGTGCGAGGACAGCACCACCGACACCCCGTCGTCGGCCATCGCGGTCATCACCGTGGCCATGAAGTCGTGCCGGGCGACCGGGTCGAGCATCGCCATCGGCTCGTCCAGCACCAGCAGCCGGGGCCGCCGGGCCAGCGCCAGGGTCAGGGCGAGCTGCGCCTGCTGGCCGCCGGACAGCTGGCCAGCCTTACGCTTCACCGGGATGCCCAGCTCGGCCAGCCGGGACTGGGCGTAACGCTGGTCGAAGCGCCGGTTCAGGTTGCGGGTCAGGTGCAGCAGGTCAGCGGCGGACAGGTTCTTGTACAGCGGCGTGTCCTGGGCCACGAACGCGACGCCGTCCAGCGCGGCGGATGACCCGGCGGCCTGGCCGCCGAGCACCGTGACGACGCCCGTGGTCGGGGCGGCCAGGCCGACCGCCAGGTTCAGCAGGGTGCTCTTGCCGGCGCCGTTCGGGCCGACCAGCGCGGCCACGTGCCCGGCCGGGATCGCCAGGCTGCACTCACGCAGCGCCCAGGTACTGCCGTAACGCTTGCCCAGGCCGCTGGCTTCGATGACGTTCATGCCACGCCCTCCGTTCCGCTACGGCGCTCACGGCCCTGTTTTCCCGGGGGGACGACCCCCCGAGCACCCCGGAAGTCCCGCAGCGCACTGGTGAACAGCGCCACGATGCCGTCCTCGTCCAGCCCGGCCGCGTCGGCGGTGGCCAGCCAGCCGAGCAGGGAGCGGTGCAGCGTGGTCAGCTCGGGCAGCGCGACCTGGTTCAGCGTGGCCTGGACGAACGTGCCCTGGCCGGGACGGCCGGCCGTGAGGCCCTTGGTGTCCAGCTCGCGGTAGGCCTTGAGCACCGTGTTCGGGTTGATGGCCAGCGAGGCGACCACGTCCCGGACCTTGGGCAGCTGGTCGCCGGGTTTCAGGTAGCCCAGCCGGAGCGCGTGCTCCACCTGATGGACAAGCTGCAGGTAGGTCGGCACGCCGGACGCGGCGTCGAGCCGGAACTCGATCGGCGACATGGACCCGCCCGGCTGCGGGCCGCGGCTGCCGCTGGGGCCCGGCGCAGGAGGCTCGTCGCGGCTGATCCCTTTATCTATCTCCATAAGACAAGGGTACAGAGCGGGGCCCGGCTGTCAAGGCGGCACAGCGGCCGGGGACAGGTCTAGCCCGGCCAGTCGGCGTGCTCCAGCGTGCGGCGGAACCGGTGGACGTCGGTGCTTAACACCAGCCAGGGGTTCCGCCCGTGGCGGCCCCGCGCCGACCAGGCGCGGTAGGTGGCCAGGAACTCGATCGAGATGTCCAGGTCCGGGAAGTCGGCCTGCAAGTCGCGCAGGGTCGCGGCGTCGTCGTGATCGTTCTCCGGGGTCATCGTCCGCCTTCCGGTCTCGGCTTCAGCGCAGTCGGTCGTAGCCGAGGAGTAGGACAAGTGACTCAACAGACTCAAGCGATGCAGAGCGTGCAGGTCGCGTCATGGTGATCACGAGTGGGAATGATCGAAATGTGCCACGGACACCGGAGCGGCCAGGGGAGCGTGTCGCCGCAGACCTGCGGCGGCGGATCGCGGCCGGCGAGTGGGCGGCCTGACGAGGTCGCTGCCGACCACGGCGTCGCTGGCTGAGCATTACGGCGTCTCGCAGGCGACGTGACCCGGGTACTGCGCAGCCTGGCGGCTGAGGGCCTGATCCGCACTGTGCCGCGCTGGGGCACCTTCCGGGCGTGAGCAACGGCCCGGCCGCTAAGTGGCGTGCCTCCGGGACGGGCGCAATGCCAGGATTGGGGCATGCCCCGGGACCGTGATGTGGCCGCGTTCGCTGAGCGTGCCGAAGGCTACGAAGCGGGCTGGCTCGGCCGGCTCCACCATGAGATCTCCGACCGGACCGCGGACCTGGCGCTGGCGCAGGTGCCAGCGCCGCACCGGGTGCTGGACGTCGGGTGCGGGACGGGCTACCTGCTCCGCCAGCTGGCCGCCCGGGCCCCGGACGCGGTCGAGCTGGCGGGCCTGGACGCCGCCGCGGAGATGGTCCGGGTCGCCCGGGAGTTGACCGATGACCCCCGGGCCCGCTTCCAGGCCGGCACCGCCGAACACCTGCCCGAGCCCGACGGCGCCTTCGACCTGGTCGTCAGCACCACGTCGTTCGATCACTGGGCCGACCAGCAGGCCGGCCTGCTGGAGTGCGCCCGGGTGATGGCCCCGGGCGGCCGCCTGGTCCTGGTCGACCAGTTCTCGCCGCTGTACCTGCCCACCCTGATCGGCAGCCGCCGGGGCAAGGCCCGCACCCGGCGCCGGGCCACCCGGCTGCTGGCCCGGGCCGGGTTCCAGTCGCCGCAGTGGCACGTCCTGTACGCCGTCATCATCGGGGCGGTCACGGCGTCGAAGTGACGCCCCCGTCCTGGGATGCCCGGCTCCGGAAGCACGACGTATGTGGAGGTCACTCATGCCGCCAGTGACACCAGACACCGCCAGTGCGGTCGGTGAGCGGGCCGCCAGGCGGCTGGCCGCGCTCGACCCGCTGCTGGCCGCCCCGGCCGTTCCCGCGGGCTGCGGCGCGGAACTGGCCGCCACCGGCCCGGACGGCTCGGCCAGCCGCGCTGGGCACCTGCGAGCACTGGGCCGGGGAACCGGGGTCGCTCGAACTGACCTGGGGGGCGGTCCGCCGGTTTCAGCTCACCCCCCAGATCGCGGGGCCGGACGTGCCCGCGGCCCTGGACGAGCTGCTGACCCGCTGGCGCGATCATCTGGCCGGCGTGCCAGAGGCAGCGGAGGAGGACACCGCGGTCGTGCTGACCTGGCCGACCCGGGACGTCGACGGGCCCCGGACCCTGCTGCGGCACGGGCTGGCCCCGCGCGCGGTGATCGCGGCGCGCGCCGCCGGACGGCGGGCCGCGGCCGGGCTGCCGGTGGAGCCCGGCGTGCGGATCCGCCAGGCGGGCCCGGCGGACCTGGACACGGTCGTCCGGCTCGGCATGGAGACGATCCGGTACGACGCCCACTTCGGCACCGTGATCGAGCGGCCGGAGACGCCTGCCGCGCTGCGCCACGAGGTCGCCCAGGTGCTGGCCGCCGCTGACCCGTGGGTGTGGCTGGCCGAGCGGGACGGAGACGCCGTTCGGCCTGCTCTACGCGGAACGGCCGGAGTTCGCCGGCTGGATCGCCCCGATGGTGCGGGCGGCGCCCGTGGCCTACCTCGAGCTGATGGAAATGCTGCCTGGCGAGCGGGGCCGCGGGGTCGCCGCCGCGCTGGTCGGGGAGCTGCACCGGGCCGCCGACGAATCCGGGGTGGAGGTCACCCTGCTGCACTACGAGCAGGTCAACCCGCTGTCCGGGCCGTTCTGGCATCAGCAGGGGTACCGGCCGCTGTGGACCTCCTGGGAGGCCAGGCCGGCCAGCACCCTCCGCTGAGGCGGGGAGCGGGGCTAGTGCCCGGTTAGCGCGCGTGCCGCGGCGAGTCGCTCTCCCGGGGCATCCGGAAGAACGGCGACTTCAGGATGAACCGGGCCGAGAACATCAGCAGCACGCCCGCGATGACGATGCCGACCAGCGACCAGACCTGGGTCGACGGGGCGCTCAGCAGCGACTTGCCCAGGATCCAGGCCAGGAACACGGCCGCACCGAGGGGCAGCAGGCCCAGGATCAGCGCGTCCCAGGCGCTGCTGAACACGCGGCGCCGGTAGTAGACCATGGTGGCCAGCGCGGTCAGGATGTAGAAGATCGAGAACAGCAGCCCGGTCACGTCGATGACGTCGAAGAACGCGTTCTGCACCGACGTGGCCAGGTAGTAGATGGTGCTGAGCGCGACGATGAGCAGCCCCACGATGACGCTGGCCGCGACCGGGGTGGCCCAGCGGCGGGACACGTTGGCGAGGAACTCCGGCAGCGCCCGGTAGCTGGCCATCCCGTAGACGATCCGGGCGCTGAGCACGATGCCGGTCCCGGTGGTGGCGATGACCGACAGCGCGATCGACAGGGCCATCGCCTTGGCCCAGAAGCCGCCGCCCAGGGCCTGGGCCACGGCCACGAGCGCGGTGCCGTTCTCCGAGGCGGCCTGCAGCTTGGCCGGCGAGATCACTCCCTGGAAGCCGAGCTGGGAGACCGTGTAGATGATGGCCAGCAGGCCGACGGCCAGGATGGCGGCCTTGCCGGGGTTGGTGCGCCGGTGCTTGACTTCCTCGTTGACGTACAGGGTGCCGTCCCAGCCGCCGTAGACGAACACCGCGACGAGGAATCCTGCCACCGCGCTGCCCTTGCCGCCGACCCCGGAGAGGGTGAACCAGCCCTCTGGTGATGGGGACGGTGCCCGGGTGGTGGCTGAGCACGAAGAACAGCCCGGCGACGGCCAGCCCGATCAGGATGAGGTATTCGACCAGGGCCATGCTGACCTGGGCGCGCGCGGTGATCTTGATGCCGACCACCGCGATGATCAGCATGATGAGGCCGACGGCGGCGCCGATGGCGATGTAGCCGCCAGGTGCTGGTGGAACTGGAGCCGAACACGGCGACCACCGAGGGACCGAGCAGCAGGACCTCGGCCACGGTCCCGATGATGTACGCGGCGATCATGAGCCAGCCGGTGAGGAAGCCGAGATACGGGTTGATGGCGCGGCCGACCCATTCGAAGGACGCACCGCAGTTGGCGTTCCACATGTTCAGCCGGCGGTAGGCGTTCGCGATGATCAGCATGGGGATCGCGGTGAGGATCAGGATCGGGGCGCTGCCGTAGGCGGTCGCCGCGGCGAGCGCGGCCAGCGACAGCCCTACCGTGGCCGCCGGCGCGGACGACGCCATGCCGATGACCGTGTCCTGGCCGGCGCCGATGGCGTTGGGTTCGAGGCGGGCCGCCGGCTGGGGCGGGATCCCCACGATCGCCGCGGCGGGTCGATCTGTCATCAGTGTTCCTCTCGTGCTGGCCCGGGGGGCCTCAGATGCTCCGCGCCGGCATCGAAGGTTCCCCCACCCATTGCCCGGCCACCGCGCGATCATAACGATCATTTCCGGCGTGAGGTGTTATGTCCGCTAGTAATACGCCGGATTTTGCGGGTGCTAACGATTGCCCGAAGGGCCATTCCGACCAGGGCACGGATGCGGGCAATCGAGGCAAGTGGCAGATTATGCGCGATGAGGCTCAGGAGACTGGCGGGGCGGTCGCATCTGCGCCGCGGCAGGCGGCGGCCACGACCCTGGTCGCCGCCCGGGCGCGATGTCCGCCATCGAAGGTAAAGTCGTGTGGGTGTCGCAGAAGTCCGGTGATCCGGGACCGTGGCGTGATCTTCCCCCGGCGCCCCCACCGCATGGATCGTTCCTGGCCTGGTACCAGGGGTGCCGGTGTGGCCCGTGCGAGGCGAGTGGCCAGGGTTTCCTGCGTGAGCTGGCCCGGCGCGAGGCCCAGCGGCGCGACGGGGACGAGCCCTACGCGGTGCGGCTCAGCGCCGACCAGCGGGCCCATCTGGAGCCCGCCGTCCGGGCCCGGGACTGCCCGACGTGCGGGGCGCTGCGTTATCACCGCTGCCGTGACCCGCATTTTCCGCTGCACTTCAGCGCGACTCACCCCGAGCGTGCCTCAGCCTGACCGGCGCGGCACCCGCCGGTATTCGCGGAGCTGATCTTCGAGTGCGGTCAGGCTCGGGGCCCAGAGATCGTCTAATCCGGAAGCGCCGTGACGGCGGGCGGTGAAGCCGGTGCCCTTTCCGGGGCCCACGGCACGGATCGACCACAGTGGCCACCGCGTCCGGGTTGCGGCCAGCTCAGCGGCAGGCGTTGTGCTCATGCGTCCCCCCCTGCTCGTCACTTCCCTAACGAAAAGCTTCCCCTGGAAGTTCTCATTCCCGCCCGGCGTCATCGAATTCTTCCCGGCCCGGCGCGAGGGAGTCGTGGGGGAGACGTGTGCGGGCCCGGGCGCGAGACTGGCTCGCGCCCGGGCCCGCCAGGCTGAGTGGGGCCGCTTCCCGGCGCCGGGGTGCCGCTGAGGCTGGCTCCCCGGCTGGCCGGGACGGCGGTCTAGTCGCTGGACGTACTGTCCGCCGTCGGCCGGACGACCTCGGTCCGCTCACCTGCGGGACGCTCGTAGACGACAGGATCGGAGGCGCCGACCGTGGCCGGCGGTCGGCCGCTCGGCACGGCAGGCTCGGTGACGGCCGTCGGTCGACGGCCGGCTCGGTCACGGCCGCGTCCTCCTCGGCCGCGCGCTCACTGAGCCGCGCGTCCCGGACCCCGACCACCGTCAGGCGGCCCAGCGACAGGGCGGCCAGGAACACGATGATCACGCCCAGCCCGGTGAAGTAGCTGAGCTCCACCAGCGCCCGGGTCACGGTGCCGCCGATGGGCGTGCCCAGGAGCACGGTTCCCTGCGCGTTCCACACCGGGCTGAGCACCCGGCCCACCGCGAACCAGGCCCCGCCCAGCGCGGCGAGCCAGGCCCCGAACATCGCCACCGGCCGGACCCGGCTCGCCAGCAGGATCAGGCCGCCGAGCGCGGTCGCGGCACCGGGCAGGATCTCCAGCCACAACCGGCCCGACGTGTAGGTCCAGGCGGTACCCGGCGTGTAGGCGAAGTGGAAGTACGGCCCGACGAACGCGACCAGGCCGCCCCATAGGCCAAGCAAGACGAGAAGAGCGCCGCTCAATGCTCCCCGGCTCCGCGGAACCCGCAGCATCCCGGCCATTTCGATCACTCCCTAGAACAGTCCAGCAGGGGTTTTTATCCCGCGCGCCGCAACTACCCGAGCCGTCCGCCTTTATTCGGGCCAGCCAGGGGCCCGTCATTGCACCGGGTAGGGTCGGCCCGTGGAATCAGGCCCGGCGCAGGCCGCCCCCCGGCTGGCGGGCCGCGTGCTGGCTGGCGGCGCACCGTCACGGAATCCCGGCTAGATGCAGGTCATCGCCACCGCCGGGCACGTCGACCACGGGAAGTCCACCCTGGTCCGGGCGCTGACCGGGATGGAACCGGACCGCTGGGCCGAGGAACGGCGGCGTGGCCTGACCATCGACCTGGGGTTCGCCTGGTTCACCCTGCCCAGCGGGCAGCAGATGGCGTTCGTGGACGTGCCCGGGCACGAAAGATTCGTGCCCAACATGCTGGCCGGGGTAGGGGCCGTGCCCGCGGTCTTGTTCACCGTGGCGGCCGACGAGGGCTGGATGCCGCAGTCCGAGGAGCATCTGGCCGCCGTGGACGCCCTCGGCATCAGCGACGGCCTCCTCGCCGTGACCCGCTCCGACCTCGCAGACCCGGCGGAGGCCCGCCGCCAGGCGCTGGGCAGGCTCGCCGCGACCAGCCTCGGTGAGGTCGAGGCGGTCGCGGTCAGCGCCCGCACCGGCCTGGGGATGCCCGCGCTCCGGGACGCCCTGGACCGGCTGGCCGCCCGCCTGCCGCAGCCGGACCCCGCCGCCCCGGTGCGGCTGTGGGTGGACCGCGTGTTCCGGATCAAGGGCAGCGGCACGGTGGTGACCGGGACCCTGCCGGCGGGCACTGTCCGCGAGAAACAGGAACTTCTGCTCACGCCGTCCCTGGAGGCGGTGCGGGTGCGCGGCATCGAGACGCTGAAGCAGCCGGCCACCCAGGTGAGCGGGGTGGCCCGGGTGGCGCTGAACCTGCGCGGCGCCGAGCGGGTGACCCCGGCGCGCGGCATGGCGCTGGTCGAGCCGGGCCGCTGGACGCTGGCTGCGACCCTGGACGTGCGCCTGGCGGCGGCCGGGGACCGCCCGCCGCGGCAGCTCACCGTGCACGCCGGGTCGGCGCGGACCGGCGCCCGGCTGCGCCCGCTGGGGGGCCTGATCGCCCGGCTCACCCTGGACGAGCCGCTGCCGCTGCACGTCGGCGACCGGTTGCTGCTCCGCGACCCGGGTTCGGCCGCGGTGGCCTTCGCCCAGCCGGGACCGGCCGCCGGGACCGGCCCGGGCTCCGCCGCTGGCCACGGCGCCGGTCATGGCGGCCGGCTGGCGTGGCCCCCGCTGGTCGGCGCCACGGTGCTGGACGTCGCGCCGCCCGCGTTCCGCCGCCGGGGTGCCGCCGCCGCGGCTGGCCGGGAGCTTGCGGGCTGGCCCGCCGTGCCCGGCGCGGCCGACCTGCTGCGGCGTCACGGGCTGCTGCGCGCCGCTGACCTGCGGGCCATGGGGGTGACGGAACTGCCCGTCCCGGCCGGCGGTGACTGGGTGGCCGACCCGGAGCACTGGGCGCAGCTGCGCCAGCGGCTCACCGCGAACGTCGCGGCGCACGCAGCCGGTCAGCCGCTCGCCCCGGGCCTGCCGCTGGAGGCGGCCCGGGCCGGGCTGGGACTGCCCGAGCGGCAGCTAGTCGAGCGGCTCGCCGCGCCGCCGCTGGCCGTGCGGGGCGGCTACCTGATGCTGGAGCGGGACGGGGTCACGGCGGGCGGTCCGGCGCTGCCGGACCGGGTGCTCGCCGCGGTGCGGCTGCTCCGTGAGGATCTCGCCGGGCAGCCGTTCGCGGCGCCCGAGGCGGCCCGGCTGCGCGAGCTCGGGCTGGACAGCCGGGCGCTGGCCGCGGCGGCCCGGGCCGGGCTGCTGCTGCGGCTGGCCGATCAGGTCGTCCTGGCGCCGGGCGCGGACGTGCAGGCCGCCGGGATCCTGGCCGGCCTGCCCGGGCCGTTCACCGCGGCCGAGGCCCGCCAGGTGCTGCACACCACCCGGCGGGTGGCGATCCCGCTGCTGGAGTACCTGGACCGCCGCGGGCTCACCCGGCGGCGGCCCGACGACCGGCGCACGGTGACTGGCCCGGCCGGACCGGTCAGCGGCCGGTGAGGCCGCGGCCGGCGAACCGCTCGCTGCTCCAGGCGGGCGCCTCGGCGGGCGGCTGGTCCGAGCCGATCCAGCGGACCAGGGCCTGGGCCGTCACCGGGGCGAGCAGGATCCCGGTGCGGTAGTGCCCGGAGGTCAGCCAGGCGTTGGCCAGACCGTGGATCCGGTCGATGACCGGCAGCCCGTCGGGATGCCGGGGCCGGAAGCAGCACCAGGTGTAGTCGGCGCGCAGCCCGCGCAGCTGCGGGAGCGTGGCGTACAGGCCCGCGAGGATGCTGTCGATGATCTCCTGGCGGACTACCGGGCTCTCGTCGCCCATGTCGAACGTCCCGCCCACGAGCAGCCGCCCGTCCTCCAGCTGCGTCGCGACCGGCGCCACGATGCCAGGCAGGCGGAACGTCGTCGGCTCGGTGACGAGCAGATGGCCTTTGACCCGTTCCCAGGGCACGTCGAGGTCCAGGCCGTCCAGCACGGGCGGGAGCCCGGTGGCGAAGACCACCGCACCCGGCTGCACCTGGCCCGCGGTCGTGTCCACGCTCACGATCCGGTCGCCCCGGACCGTGATGCCGGTCGCGGCGACCCCGGTAGCCACCGCGGGCAGTTCCGCGGCCAGCCGGGCCAGCGAGCGCAGCGGGTTCACCCGGCCCTGATGATGGATCAGCGCACCCGCCATGGGCAGCGCGAGCCCGGGGATGAGCTTGGCCACGTAGTCGGGCTCCAGCCACTCCACCGCGGGCGACTGGTGCGGGGCCAGGGCGCCGGGGTCGGGGGACAGGCCGATCCAGTCCGCGTCCACCAGCCCGACCCCGCCCGGCCAGGTCTCTTCCAGCTCGGCCCACTGGCCCAGGCTGGCCCGGGCCAGGTCCACGAACGGTTCGGGGTCACTCCACTCATGGATGTCGGGAGTCAGCAGCCCCGCGGCGCCGCCGGTGGCCCCGGAGCCCAGGTGGCCGGCCTCGATGAGCAGTACCGAGCCCAGTCCTGCCTGGTGGCAGGCGGCTGCGGTCGCTACTCCGGCGATCCCCCCGCCGACGATGAGCAGATCAGGACGCGGCTGCGGGATCGTACCCGCACCGCGGACGAGCTCAGCGCGCTCCGCTGCGTTGAGCTGGTCAAGCCAGATAGCAGTCTCCACAAGCACGACCCTATCGCTGCCTCCCAGGACGAGCGCGAACTCCTATTTTAGCCATCAAGTAGACAGACAATGAGGTTCTGCCCGCTGCTATCCGGAATGCGGGCCGCCGCCGGATATGGCCTGGCCTCCGGATCCGGCGGCAGGGGTCAGGGGCGCCCGGGGGACGGCAGGACCCCGAGTTCCATGGCCCGGGTGACGGCGGCGGTCCGGCTGGACACCCCCAGCTTGGCGTAGGCCCGGAGCAGGTGGGTCTTCACCGTGGCCTCGCTGACGAACAGCTCCCGGCCGATCTGCGCGTTGGTCAGCCCCCGGCCCGCCAGGGTCAGCACCTCGGCCTCCCGCGCGGACAGCGTCTCGCGGGCGGGCGGCGCCTCCGGCGGGGCGGCGCGCAGCCGGTTCACCAGCCGCCCGGCCACCGCGGGGGCCAGCACCGTCTCGCCCCGGGCCGCCGCGAAGATCGCGCCCACCAGGGTGTCCCGCGGCGCGTCCTTGAGCAGGTACCCGGCCGCGCCGGCCTCCACGGCGGGCAGGATGTCGGCGTCGCTGTCGTAGGTGGTGAGCACCACGACCCGCGCGCCGGGCTGGTCCGCGGACAGCTGCCGGATCGCGGCCAGCCCGCCCGCGCCCGGCATCCGCAGGTCCATCAGCACCACGTCCGGCTGGTGCTGGCGGGCCATGACCACCGTTTCCTCACCCGACCCCGCCTCGGCGACGACCGCGAGCCCGGGCTCGGCGCTCAGCAGCGCCCGCAGGCCGGCCCGTACTACCGGATGATCGTCCGCAACGAGGACCCGCACCGGGCCGGACCCCGCCGGGAAGGCCACGGTGCTCACGGCGTCCCCGCCTGGGCGCCGGGAGCGTCCACCGGGACCACGACGCTCACCGTGGTCCCGGACCCCGGCGAGCTGCGCACCTCGAGCCGGCCGCCCGCCTCGCCGGCCCGGGACCGCATGCCGGGCAGGCCGTAGCCTCCGCCGGGCTGGCCAGGATCGAAGCCCACCCCGTCGTCGGTGACCTCCAGGCCGACCTGCCCCTCGCCGTACCGCAGGCGGACCTGCGCGTGCCGGGCCTGGGCGTGCTGGCGCACGTTGGCCAGCGCCTCCTGGCCGACCCGGAGCAGCATGACCTCGGCGGGCCTGGGCAGCGGCACAGCCCGGCCGGTCACCTCGAAGCTGGCCGGGGGACCCAGGTGCCCGGGCACGGCGGCGGTCAGCCTGCGCAGCGCGCCGTCGAGCGCGCCCGGCTCCAGGCCGGCCGGGGCCAGCGCGGCCACCAGGGCCCGGGCCTCGGCCAGGTTCTCCCGGGCGGTCTGCAAGGCCAGCGCGAGATGCTCGCGGGCCGCGGCCGGCTCCCGGCCCACATCCGCGTCGGCCGCCTGAAGCAGCATGATGATGCTGGTGAACCCCTGGGCCACGGTGTCGTGGATCTCCCCGGACAGCCGCTGCCGTTCGGCCAGCACGCCGGCCCTCCGGTTGGCCCGGGCCAGCTCGGCCCGGGTCTGGCCGAGTTCGGATATCAGGCTGGCCCGCTCGTAGCTCTGGTCGATGATCCGGAACACCCACCGGCCGAACGCGATCGAGAACGCCGCGGTCAGCACCGCCGCCCCGGTCACCGTGGTCAGCTCGCCAGGGCTCGCCCCCTCGGCCAGGGCCAGCGCGACCGGGGTGATGTTGAGGACGACGACGGCACCGACGGCCCAGCGGAACGGGACGGCCAGGAAGCACTGCGGGCCCAGGGCCAGCAGCACCCAGGTCTCGATGTACCCCTGGCTGGACGCGACGACGAACAGGACCCAGAGCCCTGCCAGGTAGATCAGGCCCCGGGTCAGGCTGCCCTGGTCGTAGTAGAGGGCGCGCCGGTTCAGCGCGTACCAGGGGGCCATGGCGGCCAGCGCCGCGCAGGAGACGGCCAGGTCCGCGGCCAGGCCGGTTCTGCTGGGCCGCCACCGCGATGACCAGGACCAGGACGCCGACCAGGATGATCCCGTAGTACACGTCCCAGCGCCGGACGCCGCCGTCCCAGGCGTGCCCGCACGGTGCGCCCGGATCCACCGGAGGGTCCGGATCCGCCGGCAGGGTCGGGTTCAGGGGCGGGACCGGGCTCACTCGCGGTCCAGCCAGCGGAAAGTTGTCAGGCACAGGACCAAGCCTGCGACGAACCAGGCCCCGAGCACCAGTGCGACCTTGCCCGTCTCCCAGCTGCCGGCCGGCTCGGCCACGGCCGCGGCGGCGGGCAGGAAGACCGAGCGCAGGCCCTGGCACAGCCACTTCAGCGGGAACAGCGCCGCCACCTGCTGCAGCACCGGCGGCAGGTCACGGAACACGAAGTACACACCCGAGATGAACGACAGCACCAGGTACGGGCAGGCTGAACACCGCCGAGGAGCCGCGGGTGCTGCGGGGCAGGCTGCTCAGGGCCAGGCCGAGCACGGCGCAGGTCGCGGTGCCCAGCACGAACACCCAGCCGAGGGTGAGCCAGCGGCCGGCGGTGCCGGGCAGCCGCAACCCGAACGCGGCCGCGCCCACGGCGAGCAGCAGCCCCGCCTCGGCGGCCGCCACGGCCAGCGCGCCGATGGCCTTGCCTGCGAAGTAGGCGGCGGGTGGCATCGGCGTGCCCGCCAGCCGGGTCAGTGTCCCGTCCGCCCGGTCCGCGGCCACGCTCGCGCCCACGTTCACGAAGGTGGCGGACATGATGCCGCTGGCGATGATCCCGGCCGTGAAGTACTGCCGGAAGGCCACCCCGGTGGACCCGATCGTGCCGTGGAACACCTCCCCGAACACCATCAGCAGGATGACCGGGAGGGAGAACGTGAAGATCACCGACTCGCGGTCGCGGAAGAACGAGGTGATCTCCAGGCGGCCGCGCGACAGGCTGGTGCGCGCCAGTGAGGGCAGTGCCCGCTGGACTGGGGCTCGCGGCGCGGGGGCTGGCGGGGCCGGGCGTGGCGGCGGCGGCGGCCCGGGGCGGGCCGGAGTGCTGGACGCGGCGGTCATGCGCTCTCCTCCTCAGTGCTTGGGCTGTCCGGCGCCGCGCCGATCAGCCGCAGGTAGGTGTCTTCCAGCGAGGGCCGGGTGACGGCCAGACCCGGGATCTCGCCGTCCGGCCCGGCGGCCCGGGCGGCCAGGGCCGCGATCAGCCGGGTCGGCGCGGCCGTGTGCTGGTGGCGCGGAAGGCCGTTCTCGAGCCAGCTCACCGTGGCGGCCGCGGTGTCGCGCCCGGCCAGGGCCGCGGGCGGCCCGGCCGCCACGATCCGCCCGGCGACCAGCACGGCCACCCGGGCGGCCAGGGCCTCCGCCTCGTCCAGGTAGTGCGTGCTGAGCAAGATCGTGGTGCCGCCCGCCGCGAGCTCCCGGATCAGGGTCCAGAACTGCCGCCGGGCGGCCGGGTCAAGCCCCGTGGTCGGCTCGTCCAGGACCAGCAGTTCCGGACGGCCCAGCAAGCCGAGCGCGAGGTCCACCCGGCGGCGCTGGCCGCCGGACAGCCGGCGCAGCCGGGTGCCGCCCTGCCCGGTCAGTCCCACGGCGGCGGCCAGGGCGGCAGGGTCGCGCGGGTCGGGGTAGTAGCCGGCCAGATGCCGGAGCACCTCGCGTACGGTCAGTTCGCCGAAGTCGCTGGCCTGCTGGGGCACGACGCCGATCCGGGCCCGCCAGCCCCGGCCCGCCCCCGCGGGGTCGGTGCCCAGCACGGCCACCTCGCCGGCGTCCCGGCGCCGGTACCCGGTGAGGATCTGCACCGTGGTGGTCTTGCCCGCACCGTTCGGGCCGAGCAGGGCGACGATCTCACCGGTGCCGATCTCCAGGTCGAGGCCGTTTAGCGCGGCCACCTGGCGGTAGCGGTCAGGCCGGTACACCTTGCGGAGCCCGCGGACCCGGACGGCTGGTGCTGTCACTGTCATGATCAGAGCCTGTGCCAGGCGGGGCGGCCCGCTCGTCGCCCGGCCGGCCAGGCTGGGGTCAGCCGATCGGTGGACAGCTGAGGCGCAACGTAGGCTGGGTGACCGTATGGGCGTTTCGCCCACAGACGAAGGGTGGTGAGGTCCCGTTCCCGCCGACTCCCGTGCGCTCGCCGACTCCTACCGGCGGGTCGCGACCGACCTGCGGATATCGCTGACCGACCGGTGCAACTTGCGCTGCTCGTACTGCATGCCGCCGGAGGGCCTGGAGTGGCTGCCCAACCCCTCGCTGCTGACCGACGACGAGGTGGTGCGGCTGGCCCGGATCGGGGTGCAGCACCTCGGCATCACCGAGATCCGGTTCACCGGGGGCGAGCCGCTGCTGCGCCGCGGCCTGCCGGGCATCGTGGCGCGCACCGCAGAGCTGTCACCCCGGCCGGAGATCTCGATGACCACGAACGGGATCGGGCTGGCCCGGCTCGCGGATCCGCTGCGCGCCGCGGGCCTGGACCGGATCAACGTCTCGCTGGACACGCTGAACCCGGAGACCTTCCGCAGCCTGTCCCGCCGGGACCGGCTCGAGGACGTGCTGGCCGGCCTGGCCGCGGCCGCCGCGGCCGGCGTGGCGCCGGTCAAGGTCAACGCGGTGCTGATGCGCGGCGTCAACGACGGTGACGCCCCCGGCCTGCTCCAGTACTGCCTGGACCGGGGTTACGAGCTGCGGTTCATCGAGCAGATGCCGCTCGACGCGCAGCACGGCTGGCGGCGGGAGGACATGGTCACCGCCGACGAGATCCTTGACGCGCTGAGCCCGCACTTCAAGCTCACGGCGGCTGACCCCGGGGAGCGCGGCTCCGCCCCCGCCGAGACGTTCCTGGTGGACGGCGGCCCGGCGCGGGTCGGCGTGATCGGCTCGGTCACCCGGCCGTTCTGCGGCACCTGCGACCGGGTCCGGCTGACCGCCGACGGCCAGGTCCGCAACTGCCTGTTCGCCCGGGACGAGAGCAACCTGCGCGACCCGCTGCGCCGCGGCGCTGGCGACGACGAGCTGGCCGGGATCTGGCTGCGCGCGGTCGCGGCCAAGCTGCCCGGGCACGGCATCAACGACCCGGGGTTCCTGCAGCCCGTCCGGCCGATGTCCGCGATCGGCGGCTGACCGGGAGGGACCGTGCCTGCTCCTGCACACGCGTTCGACGCGGTCGTCCTGGCCGGCGGCCGCGGCACCCGGCTGGGCGGCTTGGACAAGCCCGGGCTCGTCGTCGGCGGGCAGACCCTGCTCGGCGCGGTCGTGTCCGCGGCGACCTCGGCCGGGGCGGACCGGGTCGTCGTGGTCGGCCCGGGACGCCCCGGCGCCGGGGGACCGGTCAGGCACGTCCGGGAGGACCCGCCGGGCCGCGGCCCGGTCGCGGCGCTGGCTTGCGGGCTGGAGCAGGTGTCCGCGTCCCTGGTCGTCCTGCTCGCGGCCGACCTGCCCTTCCTGCGTCCGGCCCACGTGACGCGCCTGCTCACGGCGCTGGCCGCCCGGCAGGACCCGGGCGTGGTCCTGCTGGACGACGCCGGGCGCTCGCAGTGGCTGGTCAGCGGCTGGCGGGCGGCGCGGCTGCGGGGCGCCCTGGACCGCTACCCGGGCCGCTCACTGGGCGGCCTGCTCGGCCCGCTGGATCCGGTGCTGCTGCCCGACGAGACAGCGGCGGGAGAGCCGCCCGGCTGGCTCGACTGCGACACCGCCGCTGATCTGCGCCAGGCACGGCAGTGGGCCACCCAGGCTCGCGGTGAACAGGAGGCTATCCGGTGAACACGCTGGACGAGTGGGCCGCGGCGGTCTGCGCGGAGCTTGGCCTGGACCCGGCCGCCCTGGACCTGCGGCTGGTACTCGACCTGGCCCGCGACGTCGCGCACGGCGTGGCCCGTCCCGCCGCCCCGCTCACCGCCTACCTGCTGGGCGTGGCCGTCGGCCAGGGCCGGCCGCCCGCCGAGTCGGCCGCGCGGATCAGCCAGCTGGCCGCGCAGTGGGCTCCGGCAGAGCCGGCCCCCAGCGACTGACTCATCGATCTGGTTGATGAATCGCTGAGCTGTTTGGCATTGGCGCTAATGGGTCCGGCTTCCTTACCGTGGAGGGGTACGCCGCTCACCGCGGAGCGGTCCGCCGCAGCTCAGGAGGTGACCGATGCCACTCGCCACCGTCCCTGCCCTCGTCCGGGCCCCAGGACGGGCCGCCGCGCCGGCCAGCCGGTGCCCGGCCGACCTCCGCACAGCCCTGCGCGCGGCGGTCCGGCAGCGCGGCGACTGGGACCAGGCTGCCCGGCGGGTGGCCCGGGCCCTGCGCCGCCACCTGCCCGGGCCGGAGATCCTCAGCGCCGCCGAGCGGCGGGGTAACCCCTCGGCTTACCAGCAGCATCTGCTGCACGCCGAACCCGACGGTTCTTTCTCGGTCGTCGGGCTGGTGTGGCGCCCGGGCCAGATCACGCCGGTCCATGACCACGTCACCTGGTGCGTGAGCGGCGTGCTCCAGGGGGCTGAGTACGAGGAGCTTTTCGCCCTGCGCGAAGGCGGCACCCTGCTGGAGGAAGTCGGCACGAACGCGGCCGTCCCTGGTGACGTGTCCGGCTTCGCGCCGCCCGGGGACATCCACCGGGTCCGCAACCGTGGCGCCGGGGTCGCGATCTCGCTGCACGTGTACGGCGCGGACATCTCGCGGCTGGGTTCCAGCGTCCGGCGCGTCTACGACCTGCCGGTGCGCACGGCCGGCTGATCCGCACCTCCACCCTCCCGGCGCGCTGACCGTCTCCGCCGGGCCCTCCACCGTCCCTGCGCGCTGTGCGCGTGGCCGGACCACGCTTCCGGGATTTGCTCTCCGATGCATTCCGATATATCTTTGAGCTATCCAGTAAGGCAGAAGAGCTCCTGGACACTCCAGTCAGAGCCCTGCCACAAGATCAAGGAAGTGACAGCAATGCGACACAGCGAACCCTGGGGAGGCCCAGGAGACGAGCAAGAAGAAGTGTGGGGCCACCGTCACGGTCCGCGCCGGCGCGGACCCCGCGGGCCCGGAGGACCGGGCGGACGCGGCGGCTGGGGCAGGACCGAGTCCATGGCCGCACCCGGGCCCGACTTCGGGCCCTGGTTCGGCGGTCCGCGGATGCGCGGTCCGCGGGTGAAGCGCGGCGACGTGCGGGCAGCCGCCCTGGCGCTGCTGGCCGACGGGCCCCGCAACGGCTACCAGATCATCCAGGACATCAGCGAGCGCAGCAGCGGGGTGTGGAAGCCCAGCCCCGGGTCGGTCTACCCGGCGCTCCAGCAGCTGGAGGACGAGGGCCTGATCGCGGCCACGACGGGCGAAGGCGGCCGCCGGGCGTTCGAGCTCACCGAGGAGGGCCGCAGTTACGTGGCGGCGCACCCGGACGAGCTGCAGGCGCCCTGGGACCTGGTCGCCCAGTCGGTCGGTGGTGACGCGATCGAGATGCGCCGGCTGTTCGGTACCGTCGCGATGGCGGCGATGCAGGTGGTCCGGGTGGGCAACAACGCCCAGGTCGCCCAGGCGCAGCAGATCCTCACGGACGCGCGCCGGAAGCTGTACCAGATCCTGGCCGCCGAGGACGAGCAGTCCCCCGCCGGGAACGCAGCCGAGCAGGCCGGGAACAACCAGCCCGCCGAGTAGGCAAGGCCGGAGCCTGGCCGCGGTGAGTCGGGAGACCATCGCGGCTAGGCTCTGCTTGGACTATCAGGAGGCGCGTGAGAGTGGCGACACAGGCAGGCGCAGACGGGGCCAGCGAGCTCGCTCCGGCCGGCGGCGTGCAGCTGGAGACCCGGCCCCCCGCGGTGGTGGTGTCCGGGCTGACCAAGAGCTACGGGGACATCGAAGCGGTGCGGGGCATCGACTTCGAGGTGGCGGCGGGGGAGACGTTCGGCTTCCTGGGACCCAACGGGGCCGGGAAGTCCACCACCATCAAGATTCTCTGCACCCTGGCCCGGCCGACGTCCGGCCGGGCCACCGTGGCCGGCCACGACGTGGTCAGCGAGCGGGACGCGGTGCGCCGCAACATCGGGCTGGTGTTCCAGGACACCACGCTGGACAACTACCTGTCCGGGGCGCAGAACCTCCGCTTCCACGCGGAGCTGTACGCGGTCCCGTCCGCGGCGGTCGCGCCGCGGATGAAGCAGGTGCTCGACATGGTCGGGTTGTGGGACCGGCGGGACAGCCTGGTCAGTACGTACTCGGGCGGCATGCAGCGGCGGCTGGAGATCGCCCGCGGCCTGCTGCACGCGCCGCACGTGCTGTTCCTGGACGAGCCGACCGTGGGCCTGGACCCGCAGACCCGCTCGTCGATCTGGGAGTACATCAACGACCTCAAGCGGCGGGAAGACATCACGATCTTCCTGACCACGCACTACATGGACGAGGCCGAGCACTGCGACCGGATCGCGATTATCGACCACGGGAAGATCGTGGCGATCGACACGCCCGAGGCGCTCAAGGCCAGCGTGGGCAAGGACCGGGTGCAGATCCAGACCGCCGACGACGACGCCGCGATCAAGGAGCTGGCCGACGTGTTCGGCCTCGAGGCCGGCATCCACGAGGGAGCGGTGACGTTCTCCGTCGAGTCGGGGGAGCAGTTCGTGCCCCAGCTCTTCGCCCGGCTCAGCGTCCCGATCCGGTCGGTCAGCGTGTCCCGGCCGTCGCTGGACGACGTGTTCATGTCCTACACCGGGACCACCATCCGGGACGCTGAGGCGTCCGGCACGGACCACATGCGGCAGATGGCGCAGCGTATCCGAGGAAGGCGATGAGGATGGCAACCCAGACCGCCCAGCCCGGCGGGATCGCGGCTCCAGACGAGGGCCTGGCCGCCCAGATCCGGGTAGCGGTGCCGGAGCGGAGCCTGCGCTCTGACCTGCGCGCGGTGAGCATCGTGTGGCGCCGGGAGCTGATCAGGTTCCGCCGGGACCGGCTCCGCGCGGTGACGTCGCTGATCCAGCCGCTGCTGTTCCTGCTGGTCCTCGGCACCGGCCTGTCCTCGCTCGCCGGGCGCAACTTCCCGTCCGGGGTGGACTTCAAGACGTTCATCTTCCCTGGCGTGCTGGCGATGTCGGTCCTGTTCACCGCCGTGTTCTCGGCCGCGTCGATCGTCTGGGACCGGGAGTTCGGCTTCCTGCGCGAGATGCTGGTCGCGCCGGTCAGCCGGTCCGCGATCGTGATCGGCAAGTGCTTCGGCGGGGCGACCATCGCCACCTTCCAGGGCATCGTGATGCTGTGCCTGGCCTGGATAGCCCACGTGCCCTACACCCCGGTGCTGATCCTCACGCTGATCGGGGAGCTGCTGCTGCTGTCCTTCACCATCACCGCGTTCGGGGTGATGATGGCGGCCCGGATCAAGCAGTTCCAGGCGTTCATGGCGCTGACCCAGATGCTGGTCCTGCCGCTGTTCTTCCTGTCCGGAGCGCTCTATCCGCTGAGCGGGCTGCCTGGCTGGCTGAGCGTGCTGACCCGGATCGACCCGCTGACGTACGTGGTCGGGCCGATGCGGCACGCGGTGTTCTCGCACCTGAACATCCCCCCGGCGGCCTTCGCCCATCTGTCGCCCGGGATCACCTGGAACGGCTGGCTGGTGCCGATCTGGCTGTCGCTGACCATCGTGGCGGTGATGGGGCTGGTCATGCTGGGCGTCGCGATCGCGGAGTTCAGTAAGACGGAGTAGGTGTCTGGGGTAAGCCCGGTTATCCGCTGGGGCGGAACGCACCTCGCTGCCCTCGGCCCAGGGCCTGTCTACCGTGTCGGAGCGCCACTTCGCTGCCTCGTGTGGTCGGGGCTAGGTCGATCTATTGCTAAGTCGCTAAGTCAACTAAGGCATTCCAGTCAGCGTGGTCACTGGGGGACAAAACCGGCGAAGCGCTCCAGTCGCCCATAAGCAAAACCGGGGCGGCTGGCCAGTGCCGGGGAGGCTTGCGGAGTGCGCTTCGGGGGGTCGCGCCCGGGGTCAGTACTGCGAGCCGTTGGCGCAGGCGACCGGAGGTCAGCGAACATAGAGCGACGCCGGGTGGCTACGGGGGCAAACCACCCGGCGTCGCATTCATCGGCGTTCCGACGGGGGCCCGGAACGCCGGCAGGTGCTCCGACGGGGGACCAGAGCACCGCTATGCATGTTACACCGAAACCCCCCCTTGTGCGTCAAGACCGGATTACGAGCAGATCGGGTCAGCACCGTGTCCTGCTCGGTCGTTCAGCCGTTTCCAGGCTGCTTTTCAGGCCCTGTTTCCTGGCTAAACGTGCGGGGCGGCTGCGGCCCGGAGGACGTGCCCTCCGGGACGGGCCTCCCAGCAGGCCACCCGGCTGCGTCCGGGGGGATGTAGCGCTCTGGCAGCCGTGGCTCGTAGGCCCGAAAACCCCTGGTGCTAGCGGGCTCGCGGCCGCCGTTGGCGATCACTACGGCGAAATAGGGGATGGTGATAGCACCCACTGCCGGAATCGCCGCCCACCACCCGGCGCCCGCGACGAACAGGGCAATCGTGGCCGCAAAACAAGCGACCCGGATTCCCATCATGATCAGGTAGCGGCGCTGCCGTGAGGCAATGTCCGCCGACAGAGGCGGCTGCGCCTCCGTAACGAGGTACGCGCGGTGACGGCGCGCCCCAGCGGTGGGTTTCACCCCTCCAACGTACGTCCGCCGGGGGCCGCAAGCGAATGCGGGATCGGGTGAGTGGTCTGCGGGGTCAGCCGGGCACCTTTGTCTCATGATCCACGATGGCGAGGCCGGGGAGCTCGTCCGGCGCGGCGGCGCCCGCCAGCGTCATGACGTGGGCCAGGCCGTCGGTCAGACCGTCCAGCCACGCCTGCACGCCGTCTGCCCCGCCGCAGGCCAGGGCCCACAGCACGGGACGGCCCACGAACACCAGCTGGGCACCCAGCGCGAGCCCGGCCAGCACGTGCTCGGCGGTCCGCACACCGCCGTCCACGTACACCGGGCGGCCCGCCGCGGCGGCCAGCACGGCCGGGAGCGCCAGGGCCGTGGGCATGGCCTGGTCCAGCTGCCTTCCGCCGTGGTTGGACACGATGACCGCGGCCGCGCCGGCCGCCAGGCAGGCGGCGGCGTCGTCGGCCCGCAGCACCCCCTTGACGACTACCGGCAGGCCGCTGACCTCAGCGAGCCAGCCGATGTCCGCGAGGCTCACCGGGACGAACTCCGTCACGGCCATGTCCTCCAGCGGGCCGAGGTTGACCAGGAAGTCCGGCTCCTCGATGAGCCCGTCGCGGGGCATCCGGGCCTTGCGCCCGACCACGGGGGTGTCCGCGGTGAGGACCAGCGCCTGCGCGCCTGCCGCGGCGGCCCGCCGGACCAGGCGGGCGGTGAGTTCCCGCTCCTGCATCAGGTACACCTGAAACCACCAGCTGCCCCCGCCGTCGGCGACTGCCGCGGCTACGTCCTCGATGCGGCGGGTGCTCCGGGTGGACAGCACGAACAGGGCCCCGGCCCGGGCGGCGCCCGACGCCGTAGCTATCTCGGCCTGGGGGTGGGCGAGCCGGTGGAAGGCGGTCGGCGCCACCGCGATCGGGGTACGCAGCTCCAGGTTCAGCGGGTGGCCCAGCGCCACGCTGGTCCGGACGGCCGACACGTCGCGCAGCACCCGGGGCAGGAACCGGACCTGGCGCCAGGCCTCGTCGTTGGCCCGGAGGGTCACCTCGCCTCCGGAGCCCCCGGCGTAGTACTCATAGACCTCGGGGCGAAGCAGCTCTCGGGCCTGCTGCTCAAGCTCGGAAATGTGAACTGTCACCGGAACACCCTGCCGGAACGCCGGGTGGGATACCAGTCCCGCGAGCGGGACCCACTTCCCTTGGAGGGGCTATGACCGAACGTACCTACCGCGTCACCGAGATCGTCGGCACGTCGCCGGACGGGATCGAGCCCGCCATCCGCAACGCGGTGCGGCGGGCTTCGCAGACCCTGCGGCATCTGGACTGGTTCGAGGTCACCCAGGTGCGGGGGCAGATCACCGACGGTGAGGTGGCGCACTACCAGGTCGGCCTGAAGGTGGGCTTCCGCCTCGAAGACAGCTAGTCAGATTGGCGAGCGCGCTACGGCGCGCTAGCTGGCCTGGCTGACCGAGGACATGTTGAAGCCCTCGACCCGGACCGGGGGCATCGCGCACCGGGTGAAGTAGTCACCCCACTCGCGGGGCAGCGTGGGGACGGTCGCACCGACCTCGGTCAGCCGGCCCAGCATGCCGACCGGGCTCTCGTTGAAGCGGAAGTTGTTCACCGCCCCGGTGACCTCGCCCCCTTCCACCAGGTAGATGCCGTCGCGGGTCAGCCCGGTCAGCAGCAGCGTCTGCGGGTCCACCTCGCGGATGTACCAGAGGGTGGTGAGCAGCAGGCCCCGCCCGGTGCGCGACACCATGTCCTCCAGCGACGCCGAGGAACCAGTCGGGCCGTTCAGGGCGAGGTTGTCAACGCTGGGAGTGACGGGCAGCCCGGAGAGCTCCGCGGTGTGCCGGGTCTGGATGAGGGCGGCCAGTTCGCCGTCGCGGATCCAGTCGGTGCCCTGCAGCCCCAGGCCGTTGTCGAAGACCGAGGCGTCGCGGCGCGAGGCGTGCGCGACGACGAACGGGGAGCTTTCCAGCCCGGGCAGGGCCGGGTCGCTGTACAGCCTCAGCGGGAGGCTGGCCAGCCGCTCACCGACCCGGGTGCCGCCGCCCGGCTTGCTGAACACGCTGCGGCCGTCCAGCGCGTCCTTGGCCCCGGACGACCAGTACATGTAGACGAGCAGGTCGGCCAGGGCGCCAGGGGGGACCAGCGTCTCGTACCGGCCGGGGTCCAGATCGATCTTCCGCCGGGCCCAGTCCAGGCGCTGCTGCAGGCCAGCGTCCAGCGAGGCGACGTCCACGTCGGTGAAGTCCTTGGTGCCACAGCCCGCCCAGGCCGAGCGGGCCAGGTCGGCGGACTTCGCGTTCATCTCGACCTTGCCGGACGGCTGGTCGTGACGCAGCCGCAGGCCGGTCGAGGTGCCCAGGAACGTGCCGTTCAGTGAGTGCTCGGCGTACCCGTAGAGCTTGCGCCCGCCGCCCTGCGCGGCCTCGAACGCGCCGCCCAGTTCCGCCGCGAAACCGCGGAACACGCCGATCTCGGTGCTCGTCACCGGATCGTCCCAGCGGCCCCCGCCCGCGATGTTCTTCACCGCGTCGTCGCCCGGGCTCAGCAGCGACTCGGCGTCCTCGGCCGGGGAGCCGTCGGCGGCGGCCTGCTCGGCCGCCCGGACCACGTCCTCCACCTGGTCGTCACGCACGCCCGCGCGGGACACCACGCCGACGCTCGTGCCTGCCGCGCGGCGGCTGACCGCGATCACCGTCAGCTGCCGGGAGCGCGAGACACCGTTGGTAGTGAGCGTGTTGCCGGCCCAGCGCAGGTTCGCGGTCGAGCTCTCGTCGGCGATCACGATGCAGTCGTCGGAGCGCGCCGCGGCCAGCGCGCGCTCGACGGTGTCCTGCGGCCCCGTGGCGTGCGGTGTGGTGTGCGGCACTGCGTCCTGCGGTGTCATGCCCCCTCCTCCGCGGTATTGAGCACCCGGACCCCGCGCATCAGCGCCGTGGGGCAGCCGTGGCTGACCGGGGCGACCTGCCCCGGCTGGCCTTTGCCGCAGTTGAACGCCCCCTCGAGCAGGTATGTCTGCGGGCCGCCCACGGCTTCCATCGAGTTCCAGAAGTCGGTCGTGGTGGCCTGGTAGGCCACGTCGCGCAGCTGGCCGTCCAGCCGGCCGTTGGTGATCTTGTAGAACCGCTGCCCGGTGAACTGGAAGTTGTACCGCTGCATGTCGATGGACCAGCTCTTGTCGCCCTCGATGTAGATCCCGTTGGTCACCCCGGCGATCAGATCCTCGGTGTCGAGGCCGCCCGCGGCGGGCTGGAGCGAGACGTTGGCCATCCGCTGGATGGGCATGTGGCCGGGGGAGTCGGCGAACGCGCAGCCGTTGGACCGGCCGAACCCGGTCAGCTGGGCGATACGGCGGTCGAGCTGGTAGCCGCGCAGCACACCGCCGGAGATCAGGTCCCAGGACTGGGCCGCGACGCCCTCGTCGTCGTAGCCCACCGTGGCCAGGCCGTGCGGCACGGTCCGGTCACCGGTGACCCGCATGGACGGCGACCCGTACTGGAGCCGGTCTAGTTTGTCCAGGGTCGCGAAGGAAGTCCCGGCGTACGCCGCCTCGTAGCCGAGCACCCGGTCCAGCTCGGTGGCGTGCCCGATCGACTCGTGGATCACCAGCCACAGATTGGACGGGTGAATGACCAGGTCGTAGCGGCCCGCCTGGACCGCGGGCGCGGCCAGCTTCTCGGCCAGCAGATCCGGCAGCCGGGCCAGCTCGGCGTCGAAGTCCCAGCCGGTGCCGGTCAGGTACTCAAAACCCCGGCCGGCCGGCGGGGCCAGCGTGCGCATGGTCTCGAACCGGCCGCTCGGTTCCACCGCGACCGCGGTGAGCACCGGGTGCAGCCGGACCCGCTGCTGGGTGGCCGTGGTCGCGCCGTCGGAGAAGAACTTGCATTCCCGGACCTGGAGCAGCGAGCGCGTCGACGTGGTCGATCACCGGGCTGGCCAGCAGCCGCGCGCTCCAGTCGGACAGCAGGGCCAGCTTGTCCGCGACGTTCACGCTGAACGGATCCTGCTCGTAGGCGGAGACCCAGCTGACGTCCCCGTAACCCGGCTCGGGAGCCAGGTCGATGCGCTCGGTGTTCATCGCGGCGGCGACCTTGGCCACGTCGATCGCCTCCTCGGCCGCCCGTACCGCCGCCTCCCGGGTCAGGTCCACCGCGGCGGCGAAGCCCCAGGTCCCGTTCAGCACCACCCGGACCGCGAGGCCCAGCTCGTCCGCGTCCAGCAACGTCTCCAGATGGCCGTCGGACAGCCCGATCTCCTGGCCCCGGATGCGCTCGGCGCGGAAGTCGGCGTGCTCCGCGCCCAGCTCCCGGGCGCGCTCCAGGGCAGCCACGGAGAACTCGCGCAGCGGCAGCCCGGCGAACTCGGGATCGATCCGGTGCCCGTTCCCGGCCGCCCCGCCGGATGGTGCGGGGCCGCTGGTCTGATCCTTATGAGTACTGTGCTCCACGAGTGGCAACCTATCCCACGCCCGCCGGCTCCAGCCGGGTACGCTCGCCAAGCCGGCCAGCACCCGGCCGCCGACCCGATTTGACGTCCAGGAAAGAAGGCATGCCGATGAGCCGATCCGTCCTCGTCACCGGCGGGAACCGGGGCATCGGGCTGGCCATCGCACGCCGGCTCGCGGCCGGCGGTGACCAGGTCACCGTCACCTCCCGGTCCGGTGACGCCGTCGCCGGGCTGGCCACGGTGGCCTGTGACGTCCGGGACGCCGCCGCCGTGGACGAGGCCTTCGCCAAGGTCGAGGCGGACCAGGGACCGGTGGAAGTCCTGGTGGCGAACGCGGGTATCACCCACGACCAGCTCCTGGCGCTGATGAAGGAAGACGACTTCACCGACGTGATCGACACCAACCTGACCGGCGCCTACCGGGTGGCCAAGCGGGCCGTGCGCGGGATGATGCGGCTGCGCCGCGGGCGGATGGTGTTCATTTCCTCCGTCGTCGGCCTGCTCGGCTCCGGCGGCCAGGCGAACTACGCGGCGTCCAAGGCCGGGCTCGTCGGCCTGGCCCGCTCGCTGGCCCGGGAACTCGGCAGCCGGAACATCACCGCCAACGTGGTCGCCCCGGGCTTCGTGGACACCGACATGACGGCCGCGCTGCCCGACGACCGGAAGGCCGCCATCCTCGGGCAGGTGCCGCTGGGCCGCCTGGCCACGGCCGACGAGGTCGCGGCGACCGTCGCGTTCCTGGCCGGGCCGGACGCGGGCTACATCACCGGGGCGGTCATCCCGGTCGATGGCGGCCTCGGCATGGGTCACTAGGTAGGGAAGGAACAGCGATGGGAATCCTGGACGGCAAGCGAATCCTGGTGACGGGCGTGCTCACCGACTCCTCGATCGCCTTCCATGTAGCGCGGATCGCCCAGCAGGAGGGCGCCCGGCTGGTGCTGACCGGGTTCGGCCGGCTCAGCCTGGTGGAGCGGATCGCCAAGCGGCTGCCCGACCCGCCGCCCGTCATCGAGCTGGACGTCGCCGACGAGGCCCAGCTCAGCTCGCTGGCCGACCGGGTCGGCGGGCACCTGGACGGGCTGGACGGCGTCGTCCACGCGATCGGGTTCGCCCCGCAAGCCGCGCTGGGCGGCAACTTCCTGGAGACCGAATGGGCGGACGTGGCCACCGCGGTGCAGGTGTCCACCTACTCGCTGAAGGCGCTCACGGTCGCGGCGCTGCCGCTGATGCCGGACGGTGGTTCCGTGGTCGGCCTGGACTTCGACGCCAGGCAAGCCTGGCCCGGGTATGACTGGATGGGGGTGGCCAAGGCCGGCCTGGAGTCCTGCGCCCGGTACCTGGCCCGTGACCTGGGCCCGCGGGGTGTCCGGGTCAATCTGGTGTCGGCCGGCCCGCTGCGGACCATGGCGGCCAAGAGCATTCCCGGGTTCGACGGCCTCACCGCCCTGTGGGACAGCCGGGCCCCGCTCGGCTGGGACATCAACGACGCCGGACCCGCCGCGCGGGCCTGCGTCGCGCTGCTGTCGGACTGGTTCCCCGCGACCACCGGCGAGATCGTGCATTGCGACGGCGGCGTCCACGCGGTCGGCGCCTGAACGACTGGAGGCACGGCGCAGTTGACGGCACAGCGAGGCGGCGGGCCCGCCGCAGGCCCCAAGCAGCTGGTGCTGACGCTGTCCTGCCCGGACCGGCCCGGGATCGTCCACGCGGTCGCCGCCTACCTGCACGGGTCAGGCAGCAACATCCTGGACAGCCAGCAGTTCGCGGACCTGACCATGAACCGCTTCTTCATGCGGGTCCACGTCGAGACGCTGGGCGCCGCCCCGGCGGACATCGCGGCCCTGCGCGCCGGGTTCGGGCCGATCGCGGGCGAGTTCGGCATGGACTGGGACCTGCACGACCTGGCCATCCGGCCGCGCGTGCTGATCATGGTGTCCAGGGAGGGTCACTGCCTCAACGACCTGCTGTACCGCAGGGAGGCGGAGGCGCTGGCCATCGACGTGCCGCTGGTCGTCGGGAACCATCCCGACCTGGCCCGGCTGGCGGCCGGGCACGGCGTGCCGTTCGAGCACGTGCCGGTCGGCCCGGACCCGGCCGACCGGGCCGAGGCCGAGGCGCGGCTGCTGGACCTGGTGGCCGCGCACCGTATCGACTTCGTGGTGCTGGCCAGGTACATGCGGATCCTGTCCCCGGAGGTGTGCGCGAAGCTGGCCGGGCGGATCATCAACATCCATCACTCGTTCCTGCCCAGCTTCCGCGGCGCCCGGCCGTACCAGCAGGCGTACGAGTACGGGGTCAAGGTCATCGGCGCGACCGCCCACTACGTGACGGCCGACCTGGACGAGGGGCCGGTCATCGAGCAGGAGGTGGCCCGGGTGGAGCACCACGCCTCGCCGGCGGCCCTGGCCGCGCTCGGGCGGGACGCCGAGCGGATCGCGCTGGCCCGGGCGGTGCGCTGGCACGCCGAGCACCGGATCCTGCTGCACGGCCGCCGCACCGTGATCTTCAAGTGACCACGGGGACCTGCACGTGACCACCGGGATCTTCACGTAGTCATCGGCTGCTCCCGCCAGGGGCGCCCGCCGGGCCTACTCCCCGGCCAGGAGCCCGGCCAGCCGGGTCACCCGGGGCGGCTCGCCGACGGTCGACACCGCCCGGGACAGGGCGGGCCCGGCCCCGTGCACCACGGACAGGTGACGCTGCGCCCGGGTCAGCGCGGTGTAGGCCAGCGGGCGGGACAGCATCCCGGCCGCTTCCGCGGGGAACACCGCGACCACCGCGGGCCATTCAGACCCCTGGGCCCGGTGCACGGTCACCGCCCAGCCATGCCGCAAGTCGCTGAGGAACTTGTCCGGCACGCACACCGGGGCGCCGGGAAAGGCGACCTGCAGGCCGCCCTCGCCGCGGCCCACGACCGTGCCGACCTCACCGTTGCTGAACCCCGCGTCGGCGTGGTTGGCCACCGAGACCACCCGGTCGCCGGGATCGAACCCGCCGTGCGCGCCCGGCCCGGGATTGAGCCGCTCCTTGAGGGCCTGGTTCAGCGCGACGGTCCCGGCCGGCCCCTTGTGCACCGGGGTGATCACCTGGATGTCCGCCGCGGGAATGCCCAGGGCCCGCGGGATCGAGTCGGTGACCAGCTGCATCACCCGGTGCGCGGCGTCGGCGCTGCTGCGGGCGGCCAGCACGACCACTTCGCGGTCCGGCGAGTCCACCGGGGGCAGGGTGCCGCCGCGCACGGCCGTGGCCAGCCGGGCGATCACGCCGCCGTCGCGCTGGCGGTACAGCCGGCTCAGCTCCGTGACCGGCACGGCGCCCGAGTCGATGATGTCCGCCAGCACCCGGCCCGGCCCGATCGACGGCAGCTGGGCGGGGTCACCGACGAGCAGCAGCCTGGCCCCGTCCGGGCACGCCTCGACCAGCGCCGCCGCGAGTTCGGCGTCGAGCATGGACGCCTCGTCCACCACGATCAGGTCCGCGTCCAGCGGCCATTCCTCGTTCCGGGTGAAGACCCAGGCCGGCTCCGCCGCCCCGCGCGGCGGCGGAGCGCCGGCGCCGCCGGCCGGGTCGCTGGCCCGGGCCCCGCCCTGCGCCCCGAGCAGCCGGTGCACAGTCGTGGCGGGGACTCCGGTCAGCTCTTCCAGCCGCTTCGCAGCCCGGCCGGTCGGGGCGGCCAGGGCCACGGTCAGGCCCTGGCGCGGCGGCCATCGCGACCACCGCCGCCACCGTGCGGCTCTTGCCGGTGCCCGGGCCGCCGGTGAGGACGGACACCCCGTGCGCCGCGACCGCCGCCACAGCCGCCTGCTGCGCCGGGTCCAGGCTCGTGCCCGGGCCGGGGTCCGGGGTGGCCTCAGCGTCCGGGCCGGGGTCCGGGGCGGTCTCAGCGTCCGGGCCGGGGTCCGCGCCGTCGAGCGGCTCGGCCAGGGCGGTCAGCCGCTGCAACCCCTCCGCGACCGTCTCCTCGGCCATCGCGTACCGGGCCAGCGTCAGCACCAGCCCGCCCGTGGCCAGGTCGCCGTCCGGTCCCAAGCCGTCTAGCCCGCCCTCGTCCGGGACTTCCCCCGGATCAGCGGCTTCCCCCGGATCCGGGGCCTCTCCCTCAGCCAGGTCCGCCGCACCAGCCTCTGCCACCTCGCCGGGATCAGCCTCGAACGGCAGCACGCCGCCCTCGTCCACCGCGGCGGCGATGGCGGCCGCCGGATCCTCGATCCGCAACCGGCCCAGGGCGCTGGCGATCACCCCGGCGGGCACCGCGGTGTGGCCGTCCCGGGCCGCCCGGGCCAGCAGGTAGCTCACCAGGGCCCGGCCGCGCCGCTCGTCTTGCGGGCTGGCCTGCTCGCGCAGCAGCTTGCGGGCGAACCAGTCCGCCTGCTCCGGCCGGATCTGGGGCAGGGCCAGCAGCCGCCACGGGTCCTGGCGCAGCTGGTCGCAGGCGGTGCGGCCCAGCATGGCGACGGCCGGACCGGCGAACCGGGCCGGCACCTGGCAGGCGGCGAGAAGCTGGGCCGTCTCGTAGCAGGGCCGGGCGCCGGCGAACGCCGTGGCCAGCCATCCGGCGCGCTCAGCGCTCACGCCCTCGATGAGCTCCAGGCGATCCGCACTGACCAGCGCGGGCCCGGTAATGCCCGCACCCGCGAGCTGGCTGGCCAGCTTCCGGCCCAGCCCCGGCCACAGGCCGGCCGCACAGAACTCGCCGAATACGTCAGGAAGGTCGTCGGGCACCGGTGTGCCGCCTGCCTCAGTTGCCACGGACATCGCGAGCCAGCCTATCCGCGGGGTCCGACAATGCCCCGCAGCGAAACGTGCCCGGGCCGGGAACGGCGCGGGCGCGGGCGGGCGTTAGGAACAAACCGTGGCTGGCCGAGAACGGGCCGGAGCCAGGAATGCCGCCGGATTGTCCCGGCCTTTCCGCATTGTCCCGCGACCGGTGGCGGCGTCGATTGTATGGCTTGTGCCGGCGGCGGCCCTCGCTGATACTCGGGACCATGGCAGCGAACCCGGGCGGCGCCGCCCCGGCGGAGCGTTCTCATCCGCTCCGTGATGGAGGGCGCGCTGACCGGGTCCGTGCGTCCGACGCCGACCGGGACGACGCGATCAGCCAGCTCCGCGAGCGGTACGCGGAGGGGCGGCTCACCCATGACACGCTGAGCCACCGGCTGGAGGCCGCGCTGCAGGCCCGCTACCAGGACGACCTGGCGCAGGTGCTGGCCGATCTGCCGGCCCAGGCGCTCGCTGGGCGCCACCTTGCAGGCGTACTGGCAGCGGGGCCGCGCGACGGTGGCCAGCCTGATTCCCGGCCCCCCGCGGCCGGCGTCTGACCGCGTGCTGCTCTTCCCGTCCGGCGACCAGAGCCGCTTCACCATCGGCCGGGACCTGGGCTGCGACATGGTGCTGCCCCACCCCACCGTCTCCCGCTGGCACGCCGGGCTGAAGCGCGAGGCCAGCGGCTGGATGCTGGACGACCTGGGATCGATGAACGGCACCAGGCTGAACGGCTGGCGGGTCCGGGCGTCGGTACCGGTGCGAGACGGTGATCTGGTCAGCTTCGGCGCGGTCACCTACGTCATCGGCCGGCCCGGCGACGGTGGCGGGCTGCCGCAGGCGGGCGGCTAGACCAGCCGGTGATCGTCTGGTAGCGGGCCGCGAGCTGGCGGAGGCGCGTTTTTCCACCAGTCCTGCCGACCCTTTAGAGTCATGGCGTGACGTTGGTTTTGCTGGTGCGGCATGGGCTGACGGCGGGGACGGGAAACGTTCTCACCGGCCGGACCCCGGGTATTCCGCTGGACGACCGCGGCCGGGCGCAGGCCGGGGCGCTGGCGGCCCGGCTGGCTGACGTGCCCCTGGACGCGATCGTTACCAGCCCGCTGGACCGCTGCCGCGAGACCGCGGAGGCGATCGCCGCCGCGCGGGACGGCGCCGGGCCCGAGGTCACCGAAGACGTGCAGTTCGCCGAGGTCAAGTACGGGGACTGGACGGGCCAGCCGCTCAAGCGGCTAGCCAAGGAGCCGCTGTGGCGGGTGGTGCAGGCCCATCCCAGCGCGGTGCGTTTCCCGGGGAAAGACGCGGAGTCCATGCCCGAGGTTCAGCACCGCGCGGTGAACGCGGTCCGGGAGTGGAACGCGCGGCTCGGCAAGGACGCCGTTTACGTGATCTGCTCGCACGGGGACGTCATCAAAGCGGTCATCGCGGACAGTCTCGGCCTGCACCTGGACCTGAGCCAGCGTATTCAGGTCGATCCGTGCTCGCTGAGCGTCATCCGGTACACCCCGCTTCGGCCTTTCCTGGTACGAATGAATGACACTGGCCGCACCGCCGCCGGGCTGGCCAGGCCGCACGACGCGGGCGCGGCGAAGGCGGCCGCAAATGGCGGGGCGCCACGGGCGGCCGCCGAGGGAGCGTCGCGTCCCCCGTTCGGGGAGGGCGACGCGGCCATCGGCGGGGGAGCGGGAGGATAGGGATCATGCCGGTGTACTCCTATGACCCGCCGGATCGTTTCGTGGCCGGCACAGTCGGGCAGCCGGGGGAGCGCACGTTCTACCTGCAGGCCAGCGCCACCGGCCGGGTGACGAGCGTGGCCCTGGAGAAGTTCCAGGTCAGCCTGCTCGCCGAACGGCTCGAGGAACTGCTCGACGAGGTGCTGCGGCGGACCGGCGGGCTCACCTCCGTGCCTGCCGCCACGCCCAGCGACCTCAGCGACGACGAGCCACTCGACCTGCCGCTGATGGAAGACTTCCGGGTCGGCGCGATCGCCCTGGCCTGGGACGGCGAGGACGAGCGGGTGGTCATCGAGGCGCAGGAGGAGTCCGAGACGCCGGTCGAGCCGCTGGCCGAGGACATTCCCGAAAATGGCCCGGGAGTCCTTCGGGTCCGCATCACCGCGGCGTCCGCGCGGGCCTTTTCCCAGCGCGCGCTGCGCATCCTGGGACAGGGCCGGCCGCCCTGCCCGCTGTGCGGCCTGCCGCTCGACTCCGAGGGGCACATCTGCCCGCGCCAGAACGGCCACCGGGCCGCCAATGGCTGATAAGCCGCCTGCACGCCGGCTGTCCCGGCCCCGTCCCCCGCGTCGTCCCAGGCAGCCCCCCGACGACCACGCGGCTGCGCTCGAGTTGCTCAGCGAGGGAGAACTGGAGATCGAGGGACGCCTGATCGTCGCGTCCAACGCCACGCTGTACTGCACGATCCGGCATGGGTCCACCGAGTCAGCCTGCGTCTACAAGCCGATCGCGGGCGAGCGGCCCTTGTGGGATTTCCCACACGGCACGCTGGCCGGCCGGGAAGTGGCCGCCTACGCGGTGTCCCGGGCCGCGGGCTGGGACCTGGTCCCGCCGACCGTGTACCGGGACGGCCCGTTCGGCCCGGGCATGTGCCAGCTGTGGATCGACACCGACGCCGACGTGGACCAGGTGGCCCTGTCACGGCGCTCGGACCACCAGATGCTCCGGGACATGGCCGTGTTCGACGCCGTGGTCAACAACGCGGACCGCAAGATCGGGCACCTGCTGCCGGTCAGCGCCGACCGGCTCTACGGCTGTGACCACGGCGTGTGCTTCGGCGAGGAGTACAAGCTCCGCACCGTGCTGTGGCAGTGGCGCGGCCGCAAACTGCCGGCCCGGGCCATTGAGGCGCTGCTCAGGCTGCAGGAAGAGATGGAAAGCGGCCCGCTCGCCGAGGAACTGCCGCAACGGCTGGCGGCGAGCGAGATCCAGGCCACCAGCCAGCGGATCGGCCTGCTGCTGGCCGCGAAGGTCCACCCCTACCCACCCGAGGACTGGCCTGCCGTCCCCTGGCCGCCCTATTAAGGGCTAACGTCCGGGTTCGCCGGGGTGGCGGCGGCGGCGCAGGTAACGCTCGAACTCCCGGGCGATCGCGTCCCCGCTCGCCTCGGGCAGATCCGTCGCGTCCTTGGCCTCTTCGAGCGTGCGGACGTAGTCCGCGACCTCCGTGTCCTGCTCCGCCAGCTCGTCGACGCCGCGTTCCCACGCCCGGGCCTCCTGCGGCAGGTCGCCCAGCGGGAGCGAGATGTCCAGGACGTCCTCGACCCCCCGGAGCAGGGCCAGGGTGGCCTTGGGGCTGGGCGGCTGGGCCACGTAGTGCGGCACGGACGCCCACAGCGACACCGTCGCGATGCCGGCCTGGGCGCAGGCGTGCTGGAGTACCCCGACGATCCCGGTCGGGCCCTTGTACTCCACCGGCTCCACGTGCAGCTCGCTGGCCAGCGCCGGATCCGACGCGGCCGCCGCCACCGGCACCGGCCGGGTGTGCGGGGAGTCGGCGAGGAGGGCGCCCAGCAGCACCACCGTCTGCGCGCCCAGGTCGGTGAAGGACCGCACCAGCTCGTCGCTGAACGCCCGCCAGCGCATGTTGGGCTCGATCCCGTGCACCAGCACGACGTCCCGGCCCAGACCCTCCGGGCTGGCCACCGACAGCCGCGTGGTCGGCCACACCAGCCGGTCGGTGCGGCCCTCCGAGACCTCCATCACCGGCCGGGTCACCTGGAAGTCGTAGTAGTCCTCCGGGTCGATGGCGGCGACCTGGGTGGCGTCCCAGGCCAGGCCCAGGTGATCAACCACCCCGCTGGCCGCCTCACCTGCGTCGTTCCAGCCTTCGAAGGCAGCGATGACTGCCGGCGAGGAGAGCGCTTGCGCGCCGTTCAGCTCGATCGCCCACCACCTCCTTCGGGGCCGCCGCTCACCCGGATGAGACCAGGTTACGTGCACCTCGATGATCGTCGCGTGGCCCGGGGGGCCGCTGCCGCCGGTCCCGGCCACCAGCCCCCGCGGGGCGCGTCGCCCTAGAATAAGCGGCCTATGACGAACACTGCCCGCCCGGCCCACGCGGCCCGGCCGGAACTCAGTGCCGTCCTCGGGGATCGCGTAGTGGTGGCCGACGGGGCCATGGGGACAATGCTCCAGGCCAGCGACGCGGCGCTGGAAGATTTCGACGGCCATGAGGGATGCAACGAAATCCTCAACGTCACCCGGCCGGACATCGTCCGCGCCGTGCACGACGGCTACCTCGAGGCCGGGGTCGACTGCGTCACTACCAACACGTTCGGCGCGAACCTGAGCAACCTGGGTGAATACGGGCTATCGGCGCGGATCGCCGAGCTGTCGCAGGCCGGGGCCCGGATCGCGCGGGAGGCGGCCGACCGGTGGTCCACCCCGGAGCGCCCGCGCTGGGTACTCGGCTCCATGGGGCCGGGCACCAAGCTGCCGACTCTCGGCCACGCCCGGTTCGCCGACCTCCGCGACGCCTACCAGCTGGGCGCGGCCGGGCTGATCAGCGGCGGGACCGACGCGATCATCATCGAGACCAGCCAGGACCTGCTCCAGGCCAAGGCCGCGATCATCGGCGCGCGGCGGGCGATGACCGCGGCGGGGGCCCAGCTCCCGCTGATCGCCCAGGTCACCATCGAGACCACCGGGGCCATGCTGCTGGGCAGCGAGATCGGCGCCGCGCTCACCGCGCTGGAGCCGCTGGGCATCTCCCTGATCGGGCTCAACTGCGCGACCGGCCCGGGCGAGATGAGCGAGCACCTGCGCTACCTGGCCGGGCACTCGCGCATCCCGCTGTCCTGCATGCCCAACGCGGGCCTGCCGGTGCTCACCTCCGACGGCGCCCGGTACCCGCTGAGCCCGGCCCAGCTGGCCGACGCGCACGCCATGTTCACCGAGCAGTTCGGGCTGGCCCTGGTCGGCGGGTGCTGCGGCACCACGCCGGAGCACCTGGCCGCCGTGGTGGAGCGGCTGGCGGGCAGGCCGGTGGCCCCGCGCAGGCCCCGGCCCGAGCCGGGCGTCGCCTCGCTGTACAGCGCCGTCCCGTTCCGGCAGGACACGTCCTTCCTGGCCATCGGCGAGCGGACGAACGCCAACGGGTCCAAGGCGTTCCGGGACGCGCTCGTCGAGGGCCGCTACGAAGACTGCGTGCAGATCGCCCGGGCGCAGACCCGCGACGGCGCCCACCTGCTGGACGTGTGCGTGGACTACGTGGGCCGGGACGGCCCGGCCGACATGGCCGAGGTGGCGGGGCGGCTGGCCACGGCGGCCACGCTGCCGCTGGTGATCGACTCCACCGAGCCGGAGGTGATCCAGACCGGGCTGGAGCTGCTGGCCGGCCGGGCGGTGGTGAACTCGGTCAACTACGAGGACGGCGACGGGCCGGGCTCGCGGATGGCCCGGGTCATGCCCATGATCGTCGAGCACGGCGCCGCGGTGATCGCCCTCACCATCGACGAGCAGGGCCAGGCGCGCACCGCCGAGTGGAAGCTCGCGGTGGCCACCCGGCTGATCGAGGACCTCACCACCAACTACGGGATGGCGACCTGCGACATCATCGTGGACTGCCTGACCTTCCCGATCGC
>CAWAES010000008.1:0-94507 GCA_963781085.1 uncultured Actinomycetes bacterium | reverse complement strand
TCAGCACGGGGGACTACCGTGATCACAATCCTAAGAAGCTCTGACAACCGGTTATCGGGAGGGCCTGAATGCGCTTCGCGGGCCGCACGGTCGTGATCACGGGAGCCGCCGGCGGGCTGGGCTCGGGGATGGCCGCCGCCTTCGCGGCTGAGGGGGCGAACGTCGCCCTCGTGGACCGGCCGGACAGTCCCGGGGAGGCGGTGGCGGGCACCATCAACGCGGCCGCCGCCGACCGGGACGGCCCGGGCGCGGCCTTCTTTGCCCCGTGTGACCTGGCCGATCTGGACGCCGCCCGGCAGCTGATCACCGACCTCGCGGCGCGTCTGGGCGGGCTCGACGTGCTGATCAACAACGCCGCCATCTACCCGAGGAAAGAGGTGGCGGACTACACCACCGCGGACTGGCTGGCGGTCCAGCGGGTCAACGTGGATGCGGCCTTCGTCTGCGCCCAGGCCGCGCTGCCCGCGATGCGGGCCGCCGGGTCGGGCCGGATCATCAACGTGTCCAGCATCACATTTTTTGGCGGCACCCCGTTCCTCGTGCCGTACGTGGCGTCCAAGGGCGCCCTGGTCGGGCTGACCCGGGCACTGGCCCGCGAACTCGGCGAACACGGGATCACGGTCAACGCGATCGCCCCGGGCGCCTTCCCCACCGCCGCCGAGGCGATCCACCCCGACCTGGAGGCCTACAACGCGTTCATCCTGGATCAGCAGGCCGTCAAGCGGCGCGGCGAGCCCGCTGACATCGCGAACGCGGCCCTGTTCCTGGCCGCGCCGCAGACGTCCTTCATCACCGGGCAGTTGCTGGTGGTGGACGGCGGCTGGGTGATGCACTGACGCCAGAGCCCGGGTCCTACAGCCGCCCGGCGTCGGTGATCCTCCGCAGGAACCGCTGGGTGCGCTCGTCCTGGGGGCTGGTGAACAACTCCGCGGGCGGCCCCTGCTCCACGATCTGGCCGCCCGACAGGAAGCACACCCGGTTGGCGATGTCCCGGGCGAAGCCCATCTCGTGCGTGGCGATCAGCATGGTCATGCCGCTGGCGGCCAGTTCCCGGATGACGTCGAGCACCTCGGCCACCAGTTCCGGGTCCAGGGCGCTGGTGACCTCGTCGAGCAGCATCAGCCGCGGCCGCATGGCCAGGGCCCGGACGATCGCCA
The DNA here is from genome assembly GCA_963781085.1 of uncultured Actinomycetes bacterium. GTDB lineage: Bacteria > Actinomycetota > Actinomycetes > Streptosporangiales > Streptosporangiaceae > RYN-230. The sequence continues at coordinate 93,350 of CAWAES010000008.1, read as the reverse complement.
CCCGCTGCTGCTGCCCGCCGGAGAGCCGGTCCGGGTAGTCGGCCTGCTTGTCCAGCAGCCCGAAGCGTTCCAGCAGCGCCCGGGCCTCCAGGTCGGCCTCCCGCCGGGACGCGCCGAGCGCCTTGACCGGGGCGAGCGTGACGTTGCGCAGCACGGTCATGTGCGGGAACAGGTTGAAGGCCTGGAACACGATGCCCACGTTCCGGCGCACCCAGTTCTGGTCGATGCCCGGCTGGGTGACGTCCTGCCCCCAGAGCAGGATCCGGCCGGCGTCGATGGGTTCCAGCAGGTTGATGCAGCGCAGCAGCGTCGACTTGCCCGAACCGGACGCCCCGATAAGGCAGATCACCTCGTGCGAGGCCACGCTGAGGTCGATACCGTCCAGCACCAGATTGGCCCCGAACGACTTACGCAGACCCTCGATCTGGACCGCCGCGGTGGCCGCCGGCTCCTCCCGCGGTTCCCCGGTCACGGGGCCGCCCCGGCCAGCCGGCGGCGCCGGTCCCGGGCGATCAGGTGGTCGGTGAACCGGGCCAGCGGGATGGTGAGGATGAGGAACAGGATGGCCGCCACCACGTAGCTGGAGTAGTTGAACACGGTGTCGCTGAAGATCTCGGCGGCCTTGTTGGCCTCGATCGCGCCGAGGATGCCGACCAGGGCGGTGTCCTTCTGCAGGCTGATGAAGTCGTTCAGCAGCGGCGGGATGATGTTGCGCACCGCCTGCGGCAAGATCACGTAGCGCAGCGACGCCGTGTGCGACAGGCCGAGCGACCGGGCCGCCGCGACCTGGCTCTGGTGGACCGAGTTCAGGCCCGCCCGGTACACCTCGGACACGTACGCCGAATACGACAAGACCAGGGCGGCGACCCCGTAGACCGGGGCGGACTGGGTGGAGACGAAGGTCAGGTTGAGCGCGGGCACCCCGAACCCGATCGCGAAGATCACCAGGATCAGCGGGACGCCGCGGAACACGTCCACGTAGATGGTGCTGACGATCCGCAGGGGGAACATCACCGGGCTGTCCGACTGCCGGATGACGGCGATGACCAGGGCCAGGATGAGGATCAGGACCTCGGCGGCCAGGAACATCCGGATGTTCAGCCAGAGCGCCTCGCCCACCGAGTAGTAGCCCGCCCGGGGGTCCCCGATCAGGGACTTCCACATGTACTCCGGGTTGAAGAACGTGTGCCGGACCGCGGCGCTGCCCGGGGCCAGGAAGAACAGCGCGACAATGGCGGCCAGCACGACGATCGTGCTGGCCGTGGACACGGCCACCGCCCCGCGGCCGCTGCTCAGCAGGTGTGACCTGCGCTGGGGCGCCCCGAAGGAGGTCTGGGGCGGGCCGACCATCAGGGCTTGAGCAGGGGCACGCTCAGGTACACCTGCAGGTACTTCTTTTGCAGCGCGGCGAGCGTGCCGTTCTGGTGCAGCGTGGCCAGGGCCTTGTCCACGCACCCCACCAGCGGGTTACCCTTGGGGAAGAGCAGGCCGAAGTGCTCGCCGCTGGACGGGAACTGTCCCACCAGCACCGAGTTCTTGATCTCCGAGGAGGAGATGTACTGGGCGGTGGGCGTGTCCGCCACCAGCGCCGCGATCTGGTGGGTCTGCAGCCCCTGCTTCACGTCGTTCAGCGACTCGTAGACCTTGGGGGTCTGTGTCGGCTGGATCTCGCTGTTGATGAAGGCCAGGCTGGTCGTGCCGATCTGGTCGCCGAAGACGTACCCCTTCAGGTCGGACGGCGTGTGCTTGGTCACGATCGGGGTGCCCTTCAGCGCCACCAGCGCCTGATCGACGTCGTAGTAGCTGGTGGAGAACGTCACCGCCTGAGCCCGCGCCGGGGTCACCGAGACCTCGTTGATGTCGAAGTCGAACTTCTTCGGGCCGGGCGCGTAAGAGTCGTTGAACGGCTCGTACGCCCAGGTGACCTGCGACTTCTTGAAGCCGAGCTGGGCGGCCACCGCGTAGGCCACGGCGCTCTCGTAACCCTTGCCGTTCGCGGGGTCGTTGCTGCTGAACCACGGCGGGTAGGCGGGCTTGTCGGTGGCCACGGTGAGCGTGCCCTTGGCGTACAGATCCTTCTGGATCGAGGCGTTGCTGCAGCTGGCCGTGGTGGCGCCCGAGCTGGCGCCGGCTGCCGCTGCCGGACCCGCTGCCGCTGGTGGTGCTGCCGCACGCGGCCAGCCCGGCGCCCAGCGCCAGCGCCGCGGCAGTGATCATGATCCGGTGCATTGGATCACTCTACTGTGGGGGCTGTCCCTAAACGAGGAGGCATTCTGATGCCCGCCTGGATCTGCCGCACCTGCGCCGTCCAGCAGCCCGACACGCCGGAGCCGCCCGGGAGCTGCCCGATCTGTGACGACGAGCGACAGTACGTCGGCTGGGGCGGCCAGCAGTGGACCACGATGGCCGAGATCGCCCGCGATCATGCGGTGGTGGTGCGCGAGGAGGAACCGGGCCTGGCCGGCGTCGGCCTGGAACCGTCCGTCGGCATCGGGCAGCGGGCGCTGCTGGTGTGCACCCCGCAGGGCAACGTGCTGTGGGACTGCGTCCCGCTGCTGGACGACGCGGCCCGGGCGCGGATCACCGAACTGGGCGGCATCGACGCGATCTGCATGTCGCACCCGCACTTCTACGCCGCGCACGTGGACTTCGCCGACGCTTTCGGCGCCCGCGTCTTCATCCCGCGGGCCGATCAGCAGTGGATCCAGCGGCCCTCGCCGCGCATCGAGCTGTTCGACGACGAGGCCGAGCCGGTCCCCGGCGTCACCGTGGCCCGGATCGGCGGTCACTTCGACGGGGCGGCCGTGCTGCACTGGCCGGCCGGTTCCGGCGGCCGGGGCGCCCTGCTGACGGGGGACACCGTCACGGTCGTCCCGGACCGGGCCTGGGTCAGCTTCATGTGGAGCTACCCCAACCTCATCCCGCTGGACGAGGCGACCGTGCTCGAGATCGCCCGGCGGGTGGAGCGGTTCACCTTCGACCGGGTCTACGGCGGCTGGTGGGGACGGGTCGTGGTCGCGGACGGCGCGGCCGCCGTCCGCCGGTCGGCGGACCGCTACGTGGCCCGCCTCCGCGGGCAGCGGCCTCGCGGCTGATCTGCGGCTTGAGCGTCGTCCCGGCCCTCGGCTGGGGTATACCGAACAGATGAGCGCGCTGGGTGACCGCGGGGCCAGGGGCGACGCGGCCGACGACTGGGACGGCCTGGACATGGCGACTCCCGGTCCTGTGGACGTGACCGCCGAGGACTCGCTGTTCCCGCCGATCGGTGAGTACGGCTTCCTGTCCGACTGCGAGACCACCGCCCTGATCGCGCCGAGCGGGAACGTGGAATGGCTGTGCCTGCCCCGGATCGACTCGCCGAGCGTGTTCGGCGCGATCCTGGACCGGTCAGCCGGCGGGTTCCGGCTCGGGCCGGAGGGGATCAACGTTCCGGCGGCCCGCCGGTACCTGCCCGGGACGATGGTGCTGGAGACCAGCTGGGCCACCCCCACCGGATGGCTGGTGGTGCGCGACGCGCTGATCATGGGGCCCTGGCACCACGAGAACGAGCTGTCCCACACGCACCGCCGCACGCCCACCGACTACGACGCGGACCACGTGCTGCTGCGCACCATCCGCTGCGTCACGGGCGAGGTCCAGGTCACGTTCGAGTGTGAGCCGGTCTTCGACTACGGCCGCTACCAGGGGACCTGGTCCTACAGCGACCGGGGATACGCCCAGGGCGTCTGCCACCCCGCCGGCGGGGCCCCCGGGGTGCCGCTGACCCTGACCACCGACATGCGGCTCGGGTTCGAGGGCGGCCGGGCCATGGCCCGGACCCGGATGCAGGAGGGCGAAGTCCACTTCTGCGCGCTGTCCTGGACCGACCACGCGCCGCCGTTCACCTACTCCGAGGCGCGCCAGCGGCTGCTCTGGACCGCGCACCACTGGCAGCACTGGCTGGCCCGGGGCCGGTTCCCGGACCACCCGTGGACCCGCTACCTGCAGCGCAGCGCGCTCACCCTCAAAGGGCTCACGTTCGCGCCCAGCGGGGCCATGGTGGCGGCGGCGACCACGTCACTGCCGGAGGTCCCGCGCGGCGAGCGCAACTGGGACTACCGCTACTGCTGGCTGCGCGACTCCGCGTTCACCCTGTGGAGCCTGTACGCGCTCGGCTTCGACTGGGAAGCCGACGACTTCTTCTGGTTCCTGGCCGATCTCGCCCAGCGCGACGACGAGGTCCAGGTGGTCTACGGGGTGGACGGCGAACGGGACCTGAGTGAGCAGATCCTGGAGCATCTCAGCGGGTACGACGGAGCCCGGCCGGTCCGGGTGGGCAACGAGGCCTACACCCAGCGCCAGCACGACGTGTGGGGCACCATGCTGCAGGCCATCCACATCCGGCTGGGTAGCTGGCAACGGCTGGATGACCGGATGTGGCGGGTGGTCCGCCGCCAGGTGGAGTCCGCGCTGAAGTACTGGCGCGAGCCCGACCTGGGGATCTGGGAGGTGCGCGGCGAGCCGAAGCACTTCACGTTCTCCAAGCTGATGTGCTGGTCCGCGGTGCAGCGCGGTACCCAGGCCGCGCTGGCCCGGGGGGAGGCCGCGCTGGCCAAGACCTGGGGTGAGGCGGCCGACGAGATCCGGGACGACGTCCTGGCCCACGGGGTGGACGAGCGCGGCGTGTTCACCCAGCACTACGACACGAAGACGCTCGACGCCTCGCTGCTCCTGCTGCCCATGACCGGGTTCCTGCCCCGCGACGACCCGCGCGTCCGGGCCACCATCCTGGCCATCGCGGACGAGCTCACCGTGGACGGGCTGGTCGTGCGGTACCGGCCCGAAGAGACCGACGACGGCCTGCCCGGGGACGAGGGCACGTTCACGATCTGCTCCTTCCTGCTGGTCTCGGCGTTCTCCGAGATCGGCGAGTCCGACCGGGCCCGGCAGCTGTGCGAGCGGCTGCTCTCGCTGGCCAGCTCGCTCGACCTGTACGCCGAGGAGATCGACCCGCGGACCGGCCGCCATCTGGGTAACTTCCCTCAGGCGTTCACCCATCTGGCCCTGATCAACGCGGTCATCCACGTGATCCGGGCCCAGCGGCGGCCGCCCGAGCCGATGGAGCCGCCGGCCTAGGACCGGGACGGTGGGTGGCGTGCTGGCCGCGGGGTACTGGATGACCAGCAGGACTCGCCCTGGCCGCGCCGTACCGTTCCCCAGCCAGGGCTTGATCCCGGCCCTCAAGCCGCTGCAGGCTACAGCTGGGTGGCCGGCTTCGGGGCAGGGCTACTGTCCTACCTGGTGCTGTCCCTGGTTGTCCCGATGAGAGAAGGAGGCACCCGTGTCAGAGATCGTCAGGGCTGCGTTGGTCCAGCAGCAGTGGACGGGTGACAAGGATTCCATGATCCGTGCGTCCGCCGACGCGATCGGCCGGGCGGCGTCCGCCGGCGCCCAGGTCGTCTGCCTGCAGGAGCTGTTCTACGGGCCGTACTTCTGCCAGGTGCAGGACGCGGACTACTACTCCTACACCGAGGCCATCCCCGGCGGGCCGACCACCGAGCTCATGTGCGAGCTGGCCCGGCAGCACTCGACGGTCCTGGTCGTGCCCATGTACGAGGAAGAGCACCCGGGGCTCTACTACAACACCGCGGCGGTGATCGACGCCGACGGTACCTACCTCGGCAAGTACCGGAAGACCCACCTGCCGCAGGTGAAGGGGTTCTGGGAGAAGTTCTACTTCCGCCCCGGGAACCTGGGCTACCCGGTCTTCGACACCGCGGTCGGCCGGATCGGCGTGTACATCTGCTACGACCGGCACTTCCCGGAGGGCTGGCGGGCGCTCGGCCTGGCCGGGGCGAGGATCGTGTTCAACCCGTCGGCGACCAGCCGCGGCCTGTCGCAGTACCTGTGGCGGCTGGAGCAGCCCGCCGCCGCGGTGGCCAACGAGTACTTCATCGGCGCGATCAACCGGGTCGGCGTGGAACCCCTGGGGGACAACGAGTTCTACGGCCAGACCTACTTCGTGGACCCGCGCGGCCAGCTGGTCGGCGAGGCAGCGTCGGACACCGACGACGAGGTGATCGTCCGCGACCTGGACATGGACCAGCTGGCCGAGGTGCGGGACCTGTGGCAGTTCTACCGCGACCGCCGCCCGGACCAGTACGGGCCGCTGGTGACGCCGTGAACCGGCGGACCGAGGACGGAGTGACGCCATGAGCCTGCTCATCCAGGGCGGCACGGTGGTGTCGCCGACGGGCGCCGTGCCCGCGGACGTGCTGGTCGAGGGCGAGAAGGTCAGCGCGCTGGCCGTCCCCGGCAGCGAGACCGCGGTGGCCTGGGGCGCCTCGGCGGACCGGGTCATGGATGCCCATGGCCTGTACGTCCTGCCCGGCGGCATCGACGTGCACACCCACATGGAGATGCCGTTCGGCGGCACCTTCTCGGTGGACACGTTCGAGACCGGTACCCGGGCCGCGGCCTGGGGCGGCACCACCACGATCGTGGACTTCGCGGTCCAGGCCAAGGGCACCTCGCTGCTGGCCACCCTGGACAAGTGGCACGCCAAGGCGGACGGCCACTGCGTGATCGACTACGGCTTCCACATGATCGTCTCCGACGTCAACGACACCACGCTGAAGGAGATGGAGTCCTGCATCGGGGCGGGCGTGAACAGCTTCAAGATGTTCATGGCCTACCCGGGCGTGTTCTACGCGACCGACGGGGAGATCGTCCGCGCCATGACCAGGGCCGCCGAGACCGGCGCCGTGATCATGATGCATGCGGAGAACGGCATCGCGATCGACCAGCTCGTGGCGCAGGCGCTGGCCGCGGGGAAGACCGACCCGGTGCAGCACGGGCTGACCCGGCCGCCGGAACTGGAGGCGGAAGCCACCCACCGGGCCATCACCCTGGCCCGGGTGACCGGGTCGCCGCTGTACATCGTGCACCTGTCGGCGGCGCAGGCGCTGCAGGCGGTCGCCGAAGCCCGGGACACCGGCCAGAACGTGTTCGCTGAGACCTGCCCGCAGTACCTGTACCTGTCCCTGGACGACCTGGCCCGCCCGGATTTCGAGGGGGCCAAGTACGTGGCGTCGCCGCCGCTGCGGCCGCGCGAGCACCAGGGCACCTTGTGGCGCGGGCTGCGCACCAACGACCTGTCCGTGGTGTCCACCGACCACTGCCCGTTCTGCTTCAAGGAGCAGAAGGAACTGGGCCGCGGCGACTTCTCCAAGATCCCCAACGGGATCCCCGGGGTCGAGCACCGGATGGACCTGCTGCACCAGGGAGTCGTGGCCGGGGAGCTGTCGCTGGCGCGCTGGGTCGAGGTGGCCGCGACCACGCCGGCCCGGATGTTCGGCCTCTACCCGCGCAAGGGGATCATCGCGCCCGGCGCCGACGCCGACATCGTCCTCTACGACCCGAGGGCCACCCAGGTCCTGTCGGCGGGCACGCACCACATGAACGTGGACTACTCGGCCTACGAGGGCTTCGAGATCACCGGGCAGGTGCGGACCGTGCTGTCCCGGGGTTCGGTGGTGATCGAGGGCGGCGAGTACCACGGCCATACCGGCCACGGCCAGTTCCTGCGCCGTGACCTGTCCCAGTACCTGATCTGACGGGGGCACAGATGGAATTCGGGATGGTCCTGCAGACGGACCCGCCGGCCAGCGCCGTGGTGGAGACCATGAGCCACGCCGAGGACCAGGGCTTCCGCTACGGCTGGACCTTTGACTCGCACGTGCTGTGGCAGGAGCCGTTCGTCATCTACTCGCAGGTCCTGGCGGCCACGTCGCAGATGAAGGTCGGTCCCATGGTGACGAACCCGGGCACCCGGGACTGGTCGGTCACCGCGTCCTTGTTCGCGACGCTGAACGACATGTTCGGCAACCGGACCGTGTGCGGCATCGGCCGCGGTGACTCGGCCCGCCGGGTCATCGGCCAGCCGCCGGTCACCCTGGCCACCATGTCCGAGGCGATGCACGTGATCAAGGAGCTGGCCGAGGGGCGCGAGGTGATGCTGCACGGCGCGCCGATCCGCATCCCGTGGGTCCGCAACGGGTCGCTGGAGATATGGATGGCCGCCTACGGGCCGAAGGCGCTGGCCCTGGTCGGCGAGCAGGCCGACGGCTTCATCCTGCAGACCGCCGACCCGGACATCGCCCGCTGGACGGTGGGGTCGGTGCGGGCCGCCGCCCGCGCGGCCGGCCGGGACCCGGAGGCGATCACGATCTGCGTGGCCGCCCCCGCGTACGTCGGCACCGACGTCCCGCACCAGCGCGACCAGCTGCGCTGGTTCGGCGGGATGGTCGGGAACCACGTCGCCGACCTGGTGGCCCGGTACGGCGAGGACGGCCCGGTGCCACGCGAGCTGACCGACTACATCAAGGGCCGGGACGGATACGACTACGCCCATCACGGGCGGGCCGGGAACCCGTCCACCGACTTCGTGCCGGACGCCATCGTGGATCGTTTCTGCCTGCTCGGGCCGGCCGCGGCGCACCTGGACCGGCTGCGCGAGCTGGCCGACATCGGCGCGGACCAGTTCGCGGTGTACCTGATGCACGACCAGCCCCGGGAGACGCTGGCCGCCTACGGTGCGGAGATCATCCCGGCGCTCAGCTGAGCGGCGCCGCGCCCGCGCCCCTCTGGCCCGAGCGCCGGAAAGGGCGGTCCCGCCCAGGTGAACGCGGGGGACGGTGACGTTGTGTGACCTTTTTCGTAGCGCTTAAAAGGTACTTTTCGGTCATGGGAATGATGGTCTCAGGCATCGTGGGTCCCGCAAGCACCCTGCGTACGTGATGACCGCCGCTGTCTGAGCGGCCCGGGCGCCCTGTCCCCGCGCCGCTGACCCCGCCGCAACCCCGGTGGCTGGTCTGTGCCCGGGTGGAGACGAGGGCGCACACGCGCCCGGCCAAAGGTTCGCGTTGTCCCTCAGCAGACGGACTCCCTCACGCAAGGCGCACCACCGCAGGACGCACCGCCGCGAGACGCTCCACCGCAAGACCCCGAAGATCACGCTGTCCGGCTGTGACCCATGTCATATCGTCCATATTTGTAGTTTTGGTCATGTTAGTGGGTGGTTTGCGGCATCGTTAGGCCGCAAGCACCCTGCGTGTGAGATGGCCGCCCTTGAGCCGCCCGGCGCCCTGCCCCCGCGTCACGTCCGCACGCCGCTGCCCTTCCTGGAGAATCCGCCGGTAGCTGGCACGTGCCCGGGTGACAGCCGTGCGCGTGAATGGCGCGCCGACCGAAGGTTCCTTTTGTCCTCAATCAGGACGTCTTTCCGTAAGTATCCGAAGCTCCTCCTGAGCACGACCGCCGTGGGCAGCGCCGCCGCTGCCGCGGTCATCACCCTCAGCGCCGCCCCAGCGGCGCAGCCGGCCACCGCCCAGCCGGTGGCGGCCCAGCCGGCCGCCGCGGCCGCCGTGGCCCCGGCCGTCTCGCGGCCTATGGCCACCCTCGACGCGGCCGCGATTTCGCAGCGGCGGGCCGCCCAGCGCACCGCCGACCGGATGCTCCGCCGCTTCGGCTGGGGCCAGCGCCAGTGGAAGCCACTGAAGTGGCTGTGGAACCGGGAAAGTGGCTGGAACAAGTACGCCGAGAACCCGTACTCCGGCGCCTACGGCATCCCGCAGGCCCTACCGGGCGGCAAGATGGCCAGCGCCGGCAATCACTGGCGCACCAACGCCACCACCCAGATCCGCTGGGGGCTGCGCTACATCAAGAGCCGGTACGGCCGCCCGCGGGCGGCCTGGAACCACTCACAGGCCTACGGCTGGTACTGACCCGCTAGCGCGACGGGCCTCCCAGCCTGGTATGGCTGGGAGGCCCGTCGCGGCCCTGCTAAGGGGCTAGCTAGCTCCGCAGTGCGGGAACGAGCGCCCGGGCCGCGCCCGGCGAGCTACTGCTGCTGGCCGATGGCGTCGGCACTGGCAGTGGCTTGCAGGTCTTGTCCCACTTAGCGTTCGGGTTGCGCGCGGGCAACTTGCCGCTAGCCAGGTAGTTGGCGATGGTGTTGTCCACGCACAGGTCGCCGAACAGCGAGTCGGCGTGCGTGGTGCCGCCCGGCTCGGCCAGCAGCACCGAGTGCGGGAACAGCTTGCGGACCTCGAGGCTGCCCTCGAACGGTGTCGCCGCGTCCAGCGTCTCGTCGATCAGCAGGGCACTGCTGATCCCATTGCCGTTGATCTGCATCGGGCTCGTTCGCGAGGCGGGCGCCGGCCAGTGCAGGCAGGGGGCGTTGAACCAGGCGTTCCCCCAGGTCTCGAACGGCGCGATCTTGTTGACCCGGTGGTTGTCCTTGCTCCACACCGCCCAGCTCGTCGGCCACTGCACGTCCGTGCACTGCACCGCGTTGTAGCCGGCGAATCCGTTGTCGTCACCGGGCGTGTCCACCGCCTGGTAGAGGCTCACGAGCGTGGCGCCGGCCTTCTTGCCGTGCCCGTGGGCCCAGTTCGCGAACGCGCTGCCGAACTGCAGCCAGGTCTCCTCGTAGTACCCGGGCTGCAGGAACATGTCGATCCACTCGTCCGGGCCGACCAGTCCCTGGATGGGGTGCTTGAACAGCCGGGCCTTTTCCGCGTAGAAGCGGTTTTCCACCGCTTTCTCGGTCCGGCCCAGGTGGTAGAACGAGTGGTGCTGGGCGAGCCAGCCGAACCAGATCTTGATGTTCCGGTTGAACGCGATGTCCTGGTCCAGGTTGGCCTGGTACCACACCTTGCGCGGGTCGACGTTGCTGTCCATGATCAGCCGCCGGACGTGCGAGGGGAACAGGGTCGAGTAGACCTGGCCCAGGTAGGTGCCGTAAGAGAACCCGTAGTAGGAGATCTGGTTCTGGCCCAGCGCCTGCCGGATGCTGTCCATGTCCCGGGCGGTGTCGACCGTGGTGTCGTTGTCCAGCAGGGCCGACTGGGCGGCGCTGTGCGTGGCGCAGCGCTGGTCGTACCGGGCGCTGCGGTGCAGCCAGTAGTTCAGGATCTGCTTGGTCCGCGGGTTGTAGTTCTCCCGGTCGCCGCTGAAGTAATACGGCGCGCAGGTGATCGCGGGGACGCTGGAGCCGACGCCGCGCGGGTCGAACCCGATCCAGTCATAGTCCCCGGCCGCGGCCTTGTCCGCGGCCGAGCCCTCGGCCTTGAGCTGGGCGATCAGGAACGTGTTCAGGTCGAGGCCGCTGCCGCCCGGGCCGCCCGGGTTGGTCAGGATGACGCCCTGGTACTTGGCGGCGCTGGACGTGTGCTTGATCCGGGACACGGCGATCTTGATCGTCGCCCCCGACGGGTCGCTGTAGTCGAGTGGCACGCTCAGCATGGCGCACGCGGCCCCAGCCTGGCGCAGGTCACTCTCGGCGCATTTGCCCCACTTAAGGGCCTGGGCGGCCGCCGGAGCCGCTGTGCCGGCTACGGCCGGTGCGGCCGCAGCTAGCCCGCCGGTCAGCAGGCCAGCCGCTGCCGCTAGGGCTAGGAATCTCCTCATACTTGGATCCCTTCCTGGCTTCTCCTCGCCAAACTCTCCGGCGAGCACATGGTGAAGGCCCTCATCATCCGGCACGGGACGCGAAGAACAGAAGATTCTATGACCGTGACGTTACCTAGTTGTGACCATGTGCGACCGCGGCCGGCGCCCTCAGAACCCGCCGCCCTGGACGCGGCGCTCGCGCTGGGACTGGCCCTTCTCGCCGTAGGGATAGCCGGGGGCTGGCTCGCTGGCCTCGTCCAGCAGCTGCACCTCCTCGGCGCTGACCCAGCAGCCGGTACTCCATGCGTTGCCTCCCGGTCCGCCGCGGTCAGTCCCCGCCGCAGGCGGCGCTCTTACTCCGACCGGAGCAGCTGGCCGGGATGCGCTCGCGCGGCCGCCACGGCGGGCCCGGCGGCCAGCACGTTGGCGCCCGCGAGCACTCCGGCGGCCAGCGCGGCGAGGAGCAGCACCGGCACCACCGGCACCGGGACCACGCCGAAATTCGTGGCGAACACGCGCCACAGCACCCGGCCGGCCGCGACCCCCAGCGGTGTCCCGACGGCGATTCCGGCCAGGGCGACGGTCGTGGCCTGCCAGCACACGGCCGCGGCTACCTGGCGCCGGACGAAGCCCAGCACCTTCAGCAGACCGGTCTCGGTGCGCCGCCGGGCCATGCCGGCCAGCAGCAGGTGCATCATGGTCGCGGCGCCGAACACCGACAGGGCGATCCCGAACAGCAGCGGGAAGTTCACTGACTCGCCGAAGTTGACCAGCGCGGTCGGCTTGGCCGGCCGGATCGTCAGGTAGGGGTACCGGCGGACGTACCGGGCCAGGGCCGCGTGGCCGGCCTGCCCGGCCGCAGCCCGGACCAGCACCACGGTCGCCATGCCCTGCCGGGCCGATCGCTGGCAGCCGGCCCGGTTCCGCCCCGGCGGGCACTGCGCGCCGAGGAACGCGCTCGTGGTCATCACCGCGCCGTTGCCGAGCCCGCCGGTGCCGGCGTTCAGGGAGGCCCGGCCGATAACCCGGAACCGGGCGTCGTGCGAGTGACCCGCAGGATCGGACACGGTCACCCGGACCGTCCCGCCGACCCGGGCGCCGGTGGCGCGCATCGTGGCCACCCCGAGCATGATGTCCCGGTCACCGCGGGGTAGCCGGCCGTCCAGCGCCGACAGCAGCGCGGGGCCGCGGACCGGGGTCATGGTCACGGTCCGGACATGCTGCCCGTTGACGTTGACCGCGACGAAGGCGCCCAGCGTTATCTGCGAGATGGCAGGGTCCTTGCGCAGGCTGTCCAGCAGCGGACCGGTGACCACGGCCTGGGACCGCGGCAGCCCGTCGCTGGCGAAGTAGACCTGGAACGGCGCGCCGTACAGCGCGGGCGAGGAGACCAGGTGGGTCAGGCTGGCGCCGAACACAGCCGTCGCGCACAGCGCCGCGACCGCTAGCACCATGCCGAGCAGCGCCGTCCCCACCGGCTGGCCGCCCCGGCCACGTTCCAGCGCGTACCGGATCCCGATCAGGGCCGTGGCCGGCAGCCCGGCCACGGCGGCGGCCCGGCCTACGCCCGCCGACACCGGGGCCGTCGGCCGTGGCCGGCGGGTGCGCAGCAGCCGGGCGTAACGGACCGCTGGCCAGACCGACAGGGCAGTCACGGCGGCTAGCAGCGCCACCGCGCCGAACGGGAGGGCAACCGGGTCGAAGGACATCCGGCCCGGAGAGGGAACGGCGACCCGCGCCTCACCCACCGGGGTCAGCGGCGACGCCGCCACGGCGGCCAGGACCGCGACGACGGCGCCCGCCGTCCCGATCAGCGCCGCGCGGGCCAGGGCGACCGCGGCGAGTTGGCGGGGCCGCAGGCCCACCGCGGACAGGGCCGGATGATCGGCCCGCTCGGTGGCCGCCTGCCGGGCGACAGCCTGCCCGATCACGGCCAGGCCGGCCAGCGCGGCCAGGCCGGCCAGTACGTACCAGCCGATGACCTGGGGCCGGATCGAGTCCTCGACCGCGCCCGCGGCCGCGTCCAGGTCGTAGGTGCCGTAGACGTTCAGCGCCCGGAACCGGCTGTCCAGGCTGGCCAGGTCCGCGGCACCGTGGGCGAATCGGGCGTAGTAGGTGTGCTGCACCGCTGCGCGCTGATTCACCGCCGCGGCGAACTTCGCCGTGGCGTACAGGTCGTAGTGCACCGCCGCCCCGGAGCGGAACTCGCTCTCGGCGGCGACGATGCCCACCACGCGCAGCGCCGGGCGCAGGACCGGGGACGGGTCGGCCGGACCCCCGTTCAGCTGGGCCTCGCTGGCCAGCTGGGCCCGGATCACCGAGCCGACGCGCACCCCGTTGTCCTGGGCGAGCGTGAAGGACGCCAGCACCTCACGCGGATCGGAGGGGTGGGGCATCCGCCCGGAGAGCAGCATCACCAGCCGGGGCAGCTGCCCCGGCGGTACCTCGTTGATCAGGGTGTTCTCGAGATCGATCGGTTTCCGGCAGGACGCGCAGCCCAACGTGACTGGGAAAGTCGCTGGGACAGGCGTCACCGCGACCGCGTGAGGCAGCCGGGCCAGCTGCGGCAGCGGCCTTCCGCTGTAGACGATGACGTCGTAGCCGTGCCGGGCGGTGAACCCGGGAAGAGCGGCCGCGGTGCGGCGGCCCGCGGCCGCCGAGGCCAGCACGAACCCGCCCGCCAGGGCCACGAGCACGCTGAGGGCCAGCCAGGACTTCCAGTACTGGCGGAACCGGCCGCGAAGCACCATGACGACGGCTCGCACGGCACCCCCTGTTCGGCCATCCCTGCCCGGCCCGCTCAGCATCTCCCGGGTCCGGGCCGGGCGCCAAGGTGGCCAGCCACCGGCGTGCCGTCGTGCCAGCACGCAGGGCACATGCGTGTCACCTGGATCGACTCAGCGTCCAGCCGGGAGTGCACTGGTAGCGACGGTGGCCCGGACTAGCGCAAGGGAGCAGGCCATGAGCGAGCTGGACGACTTCCGGACCGTAACCCTCGCCCGCTTCGCGGAAGCCGAGAGAGCCCTGCACGACGGCGACCCGGAACCGCGCCTGGCCATGTGGTCAGACCAGGACCCGGTGACCCTGTTCGGGGCGTGGGGACCGTGCAAGAGCGGATGGGAGCAGGTGAGCCCCGTCTTCCGCTGGCTCGCCTCGCGGTTCTCCGGCGTCAGCGGCTACCGCCTGGACCTGGTGGCCGCCGGCCTCAGCGGTGACCTGGCCTATACGGTCGGCTTCGAGCGCTCCATGGTCTCCATCGACGGTGGGCCCGCCCGGGAGAACGTGCTGCGCGTCACCCACGTGTTCCGCCGGGAGAACGGCGAATGGAAGATCGTTCATCGCCACGGCGACTTTCCGCCTCCGGACCAGAGCCCGCCGGGCCACCACCGTCTGGACCCGTCCGGCCACTGACCCACGAAGGCGCCGGCGCCTAGTACGTCGGGGCCGGCCCGTCCAGCAGGGGCTCCAGGAAGGCGGCCCGCGACCCTTCGAGCCAGTCGGTCAGTCCCCGGGGAGCGTGCCCGGTGATCTCCCGTACGTGCGAGGTGAGCTGTCCGGCGCCGCCCGCGCGGATCCACGCGAACAGTTCCAGCGTCCCCTCGACGTCCCAGGGGGCCAGGCCGGAGCCCAGCAGTTCCTCCCGGGCCTGCTCCTCCGGCAGGTTCGAGTAGCGCACCTGGCGTGCGAACACCTCGGAGATCCGGCTGGCCACGTTCGGATAGGTGAGGGACTCGGGTCCGGTCAGCGTGAACACCTGAGGGTCGCCGCCGGCCTCCGGTGCCGGGCTGGTCAGCAGCCGCGCGGCGGCGTCGGCCACGTCCGCCGCGGCCACGAAGCCCACCTTTCCGTGACCGGCCGGGGCGTACAGCGTGGCCTCGCTCCGGATGGCCTGCGCGGCGGGCAGCAGCGTCTCCATGTACGGCGAGGGGGCCAGGTAGCTGACCGGCAGGCCGCTCGCGTCCAGGTGCCGGGCGATCTCACGGTGGCTGCGCATGAAGCGCACGTCGCAGCCGGGGTCGATAAAGCCGTCCGCGGCCACCTTCACCACGTGCGGACCGTGCCCGGCCGCCACGAGTGCGTCGATGAAGTCGATCTCCAGCTCGGCCTGGGCCTCGCTCGACGGGCTCAGCAGGAAGACCCGGTCGAAGGCCTGCAACTGATCCGCCGCAGGCGGGTCGTCGAACGTGGCCACCAGGTTTTCCCCCGGGCCGGGCAGGTCCAGGCCCTTGGCTTCCACCCGCACCATCGCCGTGGCGTCGGCCCGGGCGTCGGCCAGCGCCTCCAGCAGCGGATAGCCGACCCTTCCGGTCGCTCCGGTCACCAGGATCACGGGCCTGCCTCCTCGAGCACTGCTTGTGCCGCATTGTCCTCGCCGCGGTGTCCTTCGCCGTACTGGCGCCGCGGCGCTGTCCTTAGGGCACCTTACGGGAGGGCCCGATCGGTGCGCTGGGCCGCGTCCCGACGTACGTTGGTTGCGTGGCCGAAGCGGAGATGCGGCGCTGCCGGTGAGCCAGGGTCGATGGCGCAGATGGTCGCTCGTGGCGGGTGGGACCGCGTTGCTCTGCGCACTTCCGGCGGTGATCGCCGCTCTGCCGGTGCCTTCCTCCGCGATCAGCGCGCCAGTCCTGCGGGACCGCATCCTGGCCTCGGCCAGCGTGCCGTACCAGGGCTACGCGGAAAGCACCGTGAACCTGGGCCTGCCCGAACTCCCTGACCTGCACAACGTGAGCTCGCTGCTGGACGGCACCACGGACCAGTACGTCTGGTACCGCTCCGCGGCGTACTGGCGGGCCGACGACGTGACCGGCACGGGGGAGAGCGACACCTACGCCGACGGCGGGGTGACCTACCTGTGGAGCTACGGGACCAACCTGCTCACCCAGATCACCGGCGCGGAGCCGGTGCGGCTGCCGCGGGCCGCGGACCTGCTGCCGCCCGCGCTGGCCCGGCGGCTGCTGGACACCGCAGGCCGCGCGGACCGGATCTCACGGCTGCCGGACCGCCGGATCGCCGGAGTGGACGCGGCGGGCCTGCGGCTGGTCCCTGCCGGGTCGGGGACCACGGTCGGATCGGTGCAGATCTGGGCCGACCCGGCCAGCGGGCTCCCGGTCCAGGTCCAGATCATCGGCCGCGGCACAGCCGGGCAGCCGGGTCAGGCCGCGCTGTTCAGCACGTTCCTGGAGCTGAGCCGGGCCCAGCCCGACCTGGGCGCCGTCACCCCGCATCCGGCGCCGGACGTGGGGCTCACCACCACCCGGCTGCCCGACGTGAACGGCGTGCTGAACGGCGACGGCGACGGGGACAACGACGGCGACCCGTTCCCGCCCCGGCTCGGCAGGCAGCCTCACGTGGCTGTCCCGGGCAGCCCGCCGGGGGTGGCGATCTACGGCAGCGGGCTTTCCCGCTTCGTGCTGCTGCCGCTGCCCAGGGAGGTGGGGACGGAGGCGCTGAACGCCGCGATCCAGGCCGGGGCCGACAGCGTGGCGCTGCCCGGGACCCCCGGGGGCCAGGCGGGAACCCAGGCCGGTGTGCTGATCCGGACGGCGCTGCTGTCCGTTCTGATGGTCAGGGCCGGGTTCCCGCACGCGGTCTTCCTGTTCGCCGGGGCGGTGACCCCGGCCGTGCTGGAGAGTTCAGCCGGCGCCCTGGTCACCGACTTGTCGCAGCTGAGATCCGGGTTCCACCGATGATCGTTACGCGCGGCCTGACCAAGCGTTACGGGCGCCTGCTCGTGGTGGACCAGGTCGACCTGGACGTCCGCGAAGGGGACCGATACGGCTTCCTCGGCCCCAACGGGTCCGGGAAGACCACCGTGGTCCGGATGCTGCTCGGCCTGGTCTACGCGACCAGCGGCGAGATCACGGTGCTGGGCCAGCCGGTGCCGAAACGGGCCGCCGCGGTCCTGCCCTCGATCGGCGCACTGGTGGAGGGCCCGTCCGCGTACGGGCACTTGTCCGGGCGGGCCAACCTGGCCCTGATCGACGCGGCGGGGAAGTCGGGCAGCCGCCGGACCCGGGGCAGCCGGATCGCCGCCACCCTGGACCGGGTAGGCCTGGGCGGCATCGACAACCGGCCGGTCAAGCGGTACTCCCTCGGCATGCGCCAGCGCCTCGGCCTGGCTGCCGCGCTGCTGCGCACCCCGAAGCTGCTCATCCTGGACGAGCCGACCAACGGGCTGGACCCGCAGGGGATCCGGGAGATCCGTGACCTGCTGATCGAGCTCAACGCGGCCGGCACCACCGTCTTCCTGTCCAGTCATCAGCTCAGCGAGGTCGAGCAGCTGTGCACCCGGGTCGGCATCGTGAACCGGGGCCGGCTGGTCCGCCAGGACGACCTGGAGACGCTGCGCGCGCTGACCGGGCGCTCGATCGTGCACACTCCCGACACCGACCTGGCCCGTGAGGTGCTGGACGGCCAGATCGAAAGGGCCGAGTCCGGCCGCCTCGTGGTCGCTGACGGCGATACCGCGGCGCTCAACTCCCGGCTCGTCGCCAGCGGCGTGCGGGTCACCGAGATCGCCGCCGAGCGGCGGTCGCTGGAAGACGTGGTGCTCTCGGTGACCGGCTCGGGCTCTGACCGCGTCGACGTTCTGGGCGGGGAGCGCGGATGATCCGCGTCGAGCTGGCGAAGCTGGTACGCCGCCCGCGCAGCTGGGTGAGCCTCGTCCTGCTGTGCGGCCTGCCCGTGCTGGTCGCCGTGTTCGTCGCGGTGACTCACCTCGCGCCACCTCCGGGCCAGGGCCGGCCTTGCTGTCCGCGGTGCTGTCCAGCGGGTCGCTTTACCCGGCCGCCGCACTCGCGATCGTGCTGCCCATCTTCCTGCCGGTGGCGGTCGCGGTCGTGGCCGGCGACTCCATCGCGGGCGAGGCCGGGTCAGGCACCCTGCGGTACCTGCTGGCCCGCCCAGTGGGCCGGACCCGGCTGCTGGCCGCCAAGCTGGTCGCGCTCGTCGTGTACACGCTGTCGGCCGTGATCCTGATCGCGGTGACTGCCTACCTGACCGGGATCGCCCTGTTCGGCGCGCAGCCGGTGACGGCCACACCCGGTGGCCTGACCACCTCCAACATCGCGGCGACCTCGCTGTCCGGCAGCGGGCTGACCCCGTCCGGCATCGCCCTTCGGACGGTGGGGGCGGTCGCCTTCATCGCCGTGTCCATGCTGGGCGTGGGCGCGATCGCGCTGTTCCTGTCCACCGTCACCGACTCCGCCCTCGGCGCGGCCCTGGGCGCGCTGGCCGCCCTGATCACCAGCGAGGTGCTGGTCACCCTGAACGCCGCGTCGGCGGTCGATCCTTACCTGCCCACCCGGTACTGGCTGGCCTGGATCGACTTCTTCCGCGACCCCATCGTCTGGCGGAACATCGAGCGGGGCTTCGCCGTACAGGGTGTCTACGTGGTGGTGTTCCTGGCCGCGTCGTGGGCGCACTTCGCCACCAAGGACATCACCAGCTGAGGTCAGCCCGGGCCGGCGGCCTGCAGGCACACCCGGTTCCGTCCGCCCTCCTTGGCCTGGTAGAGGGCGTGGTCGGCGGCGGCCAGCAGCTCCTCGAGGTCGAGCCGGGAGGATCCGAGGACGGCGACGCCGATGGAGATGGTGACCCGCAGCGGCTCGTTCCCGCCCAGGCTGTGACCGCCCGGGCTCTCGCCACCGGTGGCACCGGGGCGGCCGCCGTCCGGGCCGCTGCTGACCAGGCTGTCGCTGACCGGCGTGGCGACCCGCGAAATCTTCTCCCGGACCCGCTCAGTGATCTGGCGGGCTTCGGCGGCGTCGGTGCCGGGCAGCAGGATGGCGAACTCTTCGCCGCCGAACCGGCCGGTCAGATCACCCTCGCGCAGCAGGGCGCTCAGGGCGCTGGCGATGGCGGCCAGCACGGCGTCCCCGGTCAGGTGCCCGAACGTGTCGTTGACGTTCTTGAAGTGATCGATGTCGGCGATCGCCACGGCGAGTGGTGTCCGGGTCCGGGCCGCGCGGGCGGTCTCCAGCCGCGCTTCCCGCAGCCAGGTGCCGGCGTTGAGCAGGCCCGTCTTGGCGTCGATGCGGGAGTCGTCCACCAGCTGGGCGTGCCGGAAGGATCGGTGCAGCAGCACGACTAAAGGCAGGGCGGCCAGGGCCAGGAACGGGCTGCCGGTGACCGCGCGGGCGACGATGACGCCGGCCGAGAGCTCGGCGGCGTCGTGGAACAGGGGCTCGCGGGTGAACAACTGAGCGCGCACGCTGGCGGCCGGATCGGCGCCCTTGACCGCCGTCATGACGAGGACCTTGTTGACCGCCGACTTGAGCACGCCGCACCCGGCCGCGGCCAGGGCCCAGGCCAGCACCCGGGCCTGGACGTCCGGTACCGATCCGGCGATCACCGGTGCGATCCCGTGGAACGCCGCGGAGGCCGCGCCGTAGGACAGGCCCACGGCCGCGGCCGTGAACACGCGCCGGTGCACCAGCGTGGCCCGGACCCGCCACTGGACCAGAACCATCCGGGGAATGGGTACCAGGAGCCCGTACAGGGGAGGGAGCAGCAGGGCGAGCGGGAGCTCCCACATCGCGTGCACGTCTTTGACCAGGCCCGCGGGCTCGCCGGCCCGGTGGGTCAGCTCTACCGTCAGCAGGTCACAGGCCAGCAGGACGGCGGCCAGCTCCAGGTCCGCGCCGCGGAACCGGGTGACCGTGGCACACGTCGCGATGACGGCGAGGTCCGCGCCGACGACGGCCGAGATGAACACCACTAACCAGCCGGGCAGCTCCCCGACCTGCCATCGATGACTGCAGGCAATCATACGGTTTCTCATAGTAATGGCGTTTAGGCCTATTTGTTACGCTCTCGGTAGATGTATCTAGGCCCCGCGCGGGTACCGGGGGGTCTGGAGGCCGGGTAACTTCCGCCAGGAAGGGGGTGGCCGGCATGCGCGGCGAAGGCTGGACGTGATCGCGCGAGAGGCGGGCGTGCCGCGGCGCTAAGGGCGGTGCGCCCCCCGTTGTATCGCACCTGGATAAACGTAGTGAACACCGGCGAATATGTCACCAGTCGGAATGAGCGGAGTGGGGATGTTCTGCTGCTGCTCGTCCTGATATTACTTTCAGGTGCGTATAAGCATTTGGTTCACGAATGACCATCTGGCGGGCCTGTGTTAACCGGAGGGGCCGGGGCGTTTGCTGTGTACCAGGCGTCCAGAGTGTCTAGTTCGCCGACGAGCCGTCGCGCGAACTCGGTGGCCCAGTAATGGGTCTCACGCGGGAACCGCTTCACCTCATAGCGGGTCACGTATCCCGCGTCTTCCAGGTGGCGAAGCCGGTCGCGCATGACCTTCCAGGTGAGCTGGTGCCCGTCACAGGCCTGCTGATTGATCGCGTCCAGCAGCTCGGTGGGGCGGCTGCTGCCCTCGGTCAGGTTGGCCAGAATGGCCAGATCCCAGCGGCCCCTGATGCTGGCCAGGAACTGCATGAAGTGCTGCCAGTTCACCGTGAGGCACCCCCCGGGCTCCGCGGGGTTCGCGGGGGCCTGCCTGCCGCGTCACGGCACCGGCCGGTAATGTGACGGAAGGCCCGGCCCAGCAGTCTGGATGGCCAGGGGAAAAAAGGATCATCGCGAGGCTGGGGGCGACTCATAGTCGTCCACCAAAGCACAGCGGTGAGGGGCAGGGCGGAACTGTGAGTTCCCATCACGCTGGGGCGCCGGGCCGCCAGCCGGCCCGGGACAGGGAATGCCGGCATGGTGGACTCCGCTGAGGCCGCCTGGCGAAGGCGGGGCGAACTCAGCGACCTGTTGCTGAGCTGCCGGTCTCGGCTGCTGCGCGCGGACGGCGAGGGACACGAACGAAGTCTTCGCCAGCAGGATGTCGCGGACCTCGTCGGCATCAGCGCGCGGTACTACGCCTCGTTCGAGCGCGGTGAGATCGACAACCCGAGCGTCCAGCTAGTCGAGTCGATCGCGTCCGCACTCCGGATGAGCGTGGCGGAGCGCTCCGCCCTGCATGTGCTGGCCGTGGGTCATGACCCGCCCATGCCCGCCCGGCTGACCGGACTCCCGGCCGCGCCGCCCGTGGTCCCCCTGCCGCTGCGTGACCTGGTCCGGCGGCTCGACCCCACGCCGGCCGCGATTACTGACGAGATGTGGACCATCCTCGTCCGTAACGCGGCCATGACCTACTGGGTCGGGGAGTACTTCGACCGGGTGCCCCCCGATCAGCAGAACCTGATCCTGTACCTGTTCAGCCCAGAGGCTGCGGACATCGTGTCCGACGTGCAGGCCGCGCGGCGGGCGGCCCTGGCTGGGCTGCGATACCAGTTCGCACGGAACGTGGCCAGCCCCCGGTTCGCCGTCCTGGTTGAGCGGTTGCTGGCTACCGGCCCGGAGGCCCGGGAGCTGTGGAAGCGCCATGAGGTGGAGATCCCGCGGAAGCTGTACCGCCAGCGGGTGCACAACCGGGCGGGCCTGGCGGCCGAGGTGAGCGTGGTGTTCACCGCGCTGTCGGCACGCCTGTCACTTCTGGTCGCCATGTTGCCGCAGGGCACCTAACGCACCAGAAGGTACGCGTCATCGCACCCGGATGTGCGCATGGCGGACCCATTGAGGTTGGACCGAAACCCGGTGTAGACACGGACAGGGAACACACGGTGGTGATGTCCACTCGCGACAGGAGCCGGGACCTTGACAGTGCAGCGGCATCTGCGGGTCGCCGGGTACGGATCCGCGGCCAGGCAGGCGAGCTGGCCAGCCAGGCCCGGCGGAGTGTGGGCAGCGACCGGCCGACGTCCCTCGGGGGAGGGGGCGGCACGGTGACCCGCGGCCCGGGAGCTGGGGACGGGCCGCGGGTCACCTGCTGGAGCCACCGGGCGCGGAGCCGGCCACCGGACGGCCAGCCACCGCAGCGTTAGCCGCCACTTCGGTCAGCCAGCACAGTCAGACGCTGTGGGCACCCGGACCGGGCCGGAGCCGAGCGCCTGCAAGACCATCGCGGTGACGGCCGGGTTGGTCGGCAGCTGGGAGTGGCTGACCTGCACGCCCGGGCAGACCGACTGGATGGGCACGTTGATCGCCCCGGCCAGCCGCGCCGAGTCCGGCGGAGTGACCGTCGTGTCGCCGGTACTCCACAGCGACAGCCAGCGCGGCCGCGCCGGCACGGCCGTCGCGTCCAGCCGGGTGAGCAGCCTGCTGTCCGGCACCAGTTGCCGGCACGCGGCCGGGCACGCGCCGGGCACGAACGCCTCGGCCGCCGAGGCCAGCTCGGTGCCGTGGAACGGGGAGCCCAGGGTGATCACCCGCCGGGCCTTGTGCACGCCGCCGTCCTGCCTGGCCCACAGCAGGGTGGTGACCCCGCCCGCCGAGTAACCGACCACGTCCACCGACGGGGCGCCACCGCGCAGCGCCCGGTTGACCGCGGCGTTCAGCACGCCCGCGTCGGCGACCAGGCTGCCGGTGCCGTTGCCCGGCAGGTGCAGCACGGTCGCCACCCGCCCGGCCGCCCGGATCCGGCGGGCCAGGGCAGACAGCGAACCCCGGCTCCCCCCGTACCCGGGGACGAGCAGCACCGGCCCGGGCCGGTCCTGCGGGGGAGTGCCGGCCGCCGGGGTCGCCGGGCTGGCGTCCCCACCCGAGACCAGGACGCCCACCACCACCGCCACCACGATCACGACGACCAGCCCGGCCACGCCCACGACGAACAGCCGGCGCCGCGGCGAGAGCCGCCCGAGGAGGGGTGCCACGCTCACCCCCGGCCATGATCACGGTCAATAACGGGCGTGAGCTGGCGGAAATTGACGGTCATCCGGGTGGTCGTGGTCAGCATCGGCGGTCCAGGCTCCCCATGATGTGCTGGTACGTGCCGGCCGCCGCGGCCGCGGGATCAGCCGCCCGGAGCGCGGCCAGGATGACGTCGTGCTGGCGGGCGGACTCCGCGTGCGTCCGGGCCACCTTCGGCCCGCCGTGCAGCGAGGTCCACAGCAGCCGCATCAGGGAGAGCAGCAGCGGGCTGCGCGCGTACTCATACACGGTGAAATGGAACTCCCGGTTCAGGACGGCGTACCTCGGGTCGTCCCCCCGGCGGTCAGCATCACCGAGCGTGCGCATCTGGTTGTTCAGCTCTTCCAGCCGGGCCAGGCCGGCCGCGTCGATCTTGCGCGCGGCCAGCGAGGCGCCCAGCGACTCCAGCGCCGCGCGGATCTGGAAGTTCTCCTCGACCGGGCCGTCGTCCGGCTCCACCACGGTGAACCCGCGGTGCGTGTCGCCGATCACCAGGCCCTCGGACTCCAGCCGGCGCATGGCCTCGCGCACCGGCGTCTGGCTGACCTGGAAGCGCTGGGCCAGGTCCCGCTGCCGCAGCTGCTCGCCCGCGGCCAGCTCCCCGGTGATGATCTGCTCCCTGATGAGCGCCGCCACCATGTCGGTCTTGCTCACGTAGCCAGACCCGGGGGCGTGGCGGCCTGGACCGGCCCGCTGCCCCCGGTCTGGCGGCCCGCGCTGCCCACGCTCGTGCTCTGTGTCCCCGTGCCCTGCATCCCTGCGCTGGCCGTGGTCATCTGCCGCCTCCGTTAGTGGCGAGTTCGTGCACCCAGGCCGGGGTGAGCGGCAGCCGGGCATACCGGCGCGGTCCGCCAGGCCAGCTGGAAGTTCATCGTCGGCGTCAGGCCCAGCCGGACGTTCTTCACCGGCACCAGGCTCGGTCGGCCGGCCGGGGTAGTCGTCCCGTCCCGGCGTCCGGCCAGCAGCGCGACGGTCGCCGGCCTGGAGCGAGCGCGGTCGTAGCTGAACGGGGCGCGCATCAACCGGCCTCCTCGGGGAGTACTCCGATTTGGTATACCATATGTCAAGGACGTCGCCGAGGGCGCTTGGCCGGGAGTCGCCGATGCCGCACCCGTCTGTCCTGGCGGAGACTGTGCTGGTCGCGCCGGGGCCGGACCGGCTTGCGCCGCACGCGCCCGGGACCGGCGCGTCTGGGCCGGGCCCGTCTGAGTACCTCAGGGTGCGGCTGGCCCGCCCGGAGCGCCGCAACGCGCTGGACGCCGGCATGACCCGCGCCCTGCTGGACATCGTCCGCGCCGACCCCGCCGTCCTGGTGCTGCTCGAGAGCACCGACCCCGCCGCGTTCTGCGCGGGCGCCGACCTGACCGGGCCGGACCGCGAGCGGGCCGAGGTCTCTGACCTGCTCTACCAGTGCTACGAGGCGATGGTGACCCGGCCCGGCCCGGTTATCGCGGTGGTCGAGGGGCCGGCCGTCGGGGGCGGCGCGCAGCTCGCCGGGGCTGCGGACCTGCGCGTCGCCGGACCGGGCGGACGGTTCCGCTGGGCCGGCCCGCCCGGCCGGGACCTGGCGGTGGGGGCCTGGCTGCTGCCGGACCTGATCGGCCGGGGCGCCGCCCTCGAGCTGACCCTGACCGGCCGGTGGGTGGAGGCTGCGGAGGCGCAGCAGCTGGGGCTGGTGAACCTGGTCGTGGACGAGCCTGGAAAGGTCGCCGCGAAACTGGCCCGCGGGCTGGTGTCCCGCGGCGCCGGTGCGGCCGGGCAGGTGAAGCTGATCGCCTCGGCCGGCGGCCTGCTGGAACGGCTGCGGGCCGAGCGGGAGGCGAACCGGGCGGCCTGGGGCAGAGCGTGACGGGCCGCGGGATGGACACCCGGGGTAGCGGGGCGATATGTCCGTTATTACGGCCAGGCGAGGAGCCTTCCGCCAAACTGATATTTGGTATACCATCCTGCCAGCGCGCTGGCTGAGGTGCCTCCCAGGGCATGCACAGCTCCCCAGGCGCGTTGGAGGGCCTACACGGGCGTTACCGCGACAGCGCGACCGCCACGGCGTTAATGCTGGCCCGGGCCGGCGGCCTGGCCGGCCGCGGGACGGTGGAAGGGGTCTGCGGTGGATCTGCAGCGGGGCGAAAAGATGGCCCGGGCCGGCCAAGGTATTGGCCGGCGTGTCACCGGGCATCTCGCCGCCGAGAGCACCGAGGCGGCCATTACTGCCCACAACCCGGTGCACGGGACCCGGCGTAAAGCGATCATGGACCGGTAGGGATACAGGCTGTGCAGCTGACCAGCGCGATCCGTATTAGCCGGCCTGCGCCCGAGGTGCTCGACGCGCTGCTGGACGCCGGAACGGTGGCCGCCTGCCTGCCAGGCAGCCGCCTCATCGGCGAGGTCGCGGACAACACCTACGCCGGGGAACTGCGGCTGCGCATCGGCCCGACGCACGCGGTCTACGCGGGCACCGTGCGTCTCGACAACGCCGACCGGGACGCGGGCACCGCCACGCTGCATGCGTCCGGGCGGGAGCAGGGCGGCCACGGCCGGGCGGACGCCAGCGTGACGTTGCGGGTGGAATCCCGGGGCGGCAGCACACGCGTGCTGATCAGCGCCGACCTGATCGTCCGGGGCCAGGCCGCGGAGTACGCCCCGGGCGCGATCGGCGACGTCGGCCAGCGCCTGGTCGAGCAGTTCGCCAGCAACGTCGAGCAGTTGCTCGCGACCCAGGCCGGCGCCGCCCAGGCGGGCCCCGCCCACGCAGGCGCGACCCACACGGACGCGACCCGGTCCGGGAGCGGGACACCTCGTGCGGCCCGTCCCCGCTGGACGGCCTCGCGGCCCGACAAGCGGGCGGTCGCCGCCGCGGCCCTGCTGCTGGCCGGCGGGGCGGTGGCGGCCGGTGCGCTGGCCCTGGCCGTGTGGCGGCGCCGCCACCCGGAAGTCGCCCAACTCCTCGATACCGCGTGGTACATCTCGCACGAAGGGGCCCGCCATGGCTAACCCGACGACTCGCGACGCCCAGCCCGAACTGAGACCGCTGCAGATCGAGGCCAACGGCATCAACGTCATCACCGACGCCGAGCGCAAAGGCCACCCGCGCGACCTGTTCTGGCCCTGGTTCGCGGCCAACATCTCGGTCCTCGGCCTGGGGTACGGCGCCTTCGTGCTCGACTTCGGGGTCTCGTTCTGGCAGGCCATCGCCCTCGGGCTGATCGGGATCATCGTCTCCTTCCTGCTCTGCGGGTTCATCGCGGTGGCCGGCAAGCGAGGCTCGGCGCCGACCATGGTCCTCAGCCGGGCCGCCTTCGGGGTACGCGGCAACAAGCTCCCGTCGCTCATCTCCTGGGTGCTCACGGTGGGCTGGGAGACCGTGCTGATCATCCTGGCCACGCTGGCCACGGCCACCGTGTTCGAGCGGCTCGGCTGGGGCGGCGGCACCGGGGTCAAGGTCATCGCGCTGATCGTGGTCAGCGGGCTGACCGTGGCCGGCGGGGTGCTGGGCTTCGACCTGATCATGCGCATGCAGACGGTGATCACCTGGGTCACCGGGGTGCTGACCATCGTGTTCATCGCGCTGGTGGCCAACCACATCCACTGGCACACGGTGTCCGCGATCCCGGCGGGGTCGCCGCAGAAGTTCATCGGCGCGCTGGTGTTCGTGATGACCGGGTTCGGGCTGGGCTGGGTGAACGCGGCCGCGGACTACTCCCGCTACCTGCCGCGACGGTCCTCGGGCCGGGGCGTGATCGGCTGGACCACGTTCGGCTCCTCCATCGCTCCGGTCTTCCTGCTGGTCTTCGGGCTGCTGCTGGCTGGCTCCTCGGCCAAGCTGAGCGCCGCGATCGGAGCGGACCCGGTCGGGGCGCTGACCACCCTGCTGCCCACCTGGTTCCTGGTCCCGTTCGCGATCGTGGCCGTGCTCGGCCTGGTCGGCGGCTCGGTGCTGGACATCTACTCTTCCGGGCTGGCGCTGCTCAGCCTGGGCCTGCGGATCCCGCGCTACGCCGCGGCGCTCATCGACGGCACCGTGATGGTCCTCGGCACCATCTACGTGGTGTTCGTGGCCCACAACTTCCTGAACCAGTTCCAGGGCTTCCTGATCACGCTGGGCGTGCCCATCGCCGCCTGGTGCGGCGTCATGCTGGCCGACGTCATGCTGCGCCACAAGGACTACTCCGAGCCCGAGCTGTATGACCCGCGGGGCCGCTACGGTGACATCCGGCTCGCCCCGCTGGCCATCGTCGTGGTCGCGACCGTGGTGGGCTGGGGCCTGGTCACCAACACCTACGCCAGCTGGCTCACCTGGCAGGGCTACCTGCTCGGCCCGCTGGGCCTGGGCGGCAAGACCGGCGCGTGGGCCTTCGCGAACCTGGGCGTGCTCGTCGCCCTGGCGATCGGGTTCTTCGCCGGGTGGGCGTCCGACATCGCACCGGTCCGGGCTCAGGAGTCCCGGCCCGTGCGCGCCCCGGCCGCGGCCTCGGCCGTTGAGTAGACCCGTGGGCTGCCTGGCGGTCATCGACATGCAGCGGGTGTTCGCCGAGCCGGGCAGCGCCTGGCTCACCCCGCGGTTCGGCGAGATCGTCAAGCCCGTCCGCGACCTGGTGGCGGCGTTCGGTCCGGACGTCGTGTTCACCCGGTTCGTCGCGCCCGCCACCCCGGCGGGAGCCTGGCGCCGCTACTACGAGGCGTGGCCGTTCGCGCTCCAGCCGCCGGACGCGCGGATCTACGAGCTGGTGGACGAGTTCGCCGTGGGCGCCGGGCCGACCGTGGACACGACCACGTTCACCAAGTGGGGCCCGGCGCTGGCCAGCCGGGTCGGTCCCGCGAACGAGCTGGTGCTGGCCGGGGTGACGACCGACTGCTGCGTGCTGTCCACCGCGGTGGCCGCGGCCGACGCAGGCGTCGCGGTCCGGGTCGTCGCCGACGCGTGCGCGGGAGTGGACGACGACAGCCACCGCAAGGCGCTCGACATCCTCCGGCTCTACGCTCCGCTGGTCGAGGTGGTCAGCCTGGACGCGGTCCTGGGCGGATGACCCAGGACCACGCTGCCGGGGACCGCGACTGCCGCGAACGCCGAGACCGCGCGGCTGGCGCGCTGTACGGGCTGGCCGTGGGCGACGCGCTCGGCATGCCCACCGAGTCGCTGCCCCGCCGCGAGATCGTGGCCCGGTACGGCCCGCTGCTGGAGGAGTTCCAGCCGGGCGCGCCTGACCAGCCGCTCGCGCCGGGCCTGCCCGCGGGGACCGTCACCGACGACACCGAGCAGGCGCTGCTGCTCGCGCGCCTGATCATCGGCGGGAAGGGCGAGATCGACGAGGAGGACTTCGCCCGCCAGCTGCTGGCCTGGGAAGAGGACATGCGGGCTCGCGGCTCGCTCAGCCTGCTCGGCCCGTCCACGAAACGGGCGCTGTCCGCGCTGCTCGCCGGGACCCCGCTCACGGAGACCGGCCGCGACGGCACGACCAACGGCGCGGCCATGCGCGTCACCCCGGTCGGCGTGGCCACCCCGGCCGGGGATCTCGACCTGCTCCTGCGGCGGGTGGTGACGGCCAGCCGGGTCACGCACAACACCGGGGTCGCGCTGGCCGGCGCGGCCGCGGTCGCCGCGGCGGTCAGTGCCGGCGTGGCGGGAGCGACGGTCCCCGAAGCCGTCGGCGTGGCCGTGACCGCTGCCCGCCGCGCCGTGGGGCTGGGCCGCTGGGTCGCGGCCGCGGACGTGGCGGCCCGGATCACCTGGGCCACCGGGCTGACCGCCGGGAGGCCTGTCAGCGAGGTCCTGGACCAGGTGGACGTGCTGGTCGGCACGAGCCTGGCCACCCAGGAGTCGGTGCCTGCGGCGTTCGCCATGCTGGCCGCGGCCCCGGACGACCCGTGGCTGGCCGTCCGGCTGGCCGCGTCGGCCGGCGGGGACACCGACACCATCGCGGCCATCACCGGTGCGATCGGTGGCGCGTGCCACGGCGCGGGGGCCTTCCCGGAGCAGGCCCGGGTGACGGTCATCGCGGTCAACGGGCTGGAGCTGGACAAGGTGACCGCCGGGCTGCTCGCGGTCCGTGACTCGTGACCCAGCCCACGAGCATCGCGCGGTTGCTGT
This sequence comes from uncultured Actinomycetes bacterium, assembly GCA_963781085.1. GTDB lineage: Bacteria > Actinomycetota > Actinomycetes > Streptosporangiales > Streptosporangiaceae > RYN-230. The sequence continues at coordinate 64,099 of CAWAES010000008.1, read as the reverse complement.
ATCTCGGCAACGTCGTGGTGGACATCGAGCTGGACGTGCCCGCCCTGCCGCGGCGCGGCGGTGACGTGCTGGCGCGCGGGTCCCGGCTGGCTCCCGGCGGCGGGTTCAACGTGATGGCGGCGGCGGCCCGGCAGGGCCTGCCGGTCGCCTACGCAGGGGCGCATGGGAGCGGGCCGTTCGCGGACCTGGCCCGCGCCGGGCTGGCCGCGGAGGGCATCGAGGTGCTCCAGCCGGCCCGGCCGGACAGCGACACCGGCTTCGTGGTCGCCGTGGTGGACGACACGGCCGAGCGGACGTTCGTGACCAGCCGCGGCGCCGAGGCCACGCTGACCGCCGCCGACCTGGCCGGCGTGACCGCCCGTCCGGGCGACGCGGCCGGGCTGTCCGGCTACGGCCTGGTGCATCCGAGCAACCGAGGCGCGCTGCTCGGCTGGCTGGCCCGGCTGCCCGCGGAGAACACTGTCGTGTTCGACCCCGGCCCGCTGGTCACGTCCATCCCGCCGGACGCGCTGGACCGGGTGCTCCGCCGGGCGGACTGGCTGACCTGCAACGCGCGCGAGGCCCTCCTGCTGACCGGCGAGACCCGTCCCGCCGATGCGCTGCACACGCTGGCGGACCGCGCCGCCGGTCACGGCCGTCCCGGTGCGGGCGTGCTGGTCCGCACCGGACCGGACGGCTGCCTGCTGGCTCTTTCCGCAACGAAACCCGTCGCGGTGCCCGGCTTCCACGTCACTGAACTCGACTCCAACGGGGCGGGCGACACACACACCGGAGCCTTCGTCGCCGCCCTGGCCACGGGGGCGGACGCCCGGCAGGCGGCCCGGCTCGCCAACGCCGCGGCCGCGTTCTCGGTGACCAGGCGCGGGCCGGCGACTGCCCCTACCGCTAACGAACTGGCGCAGTTCCTTTCTGCGGTGTCGTGAACACGGGGCGATGAACACTTTCTCTGTGGTGGTGTGAGAACACGCCAATCGTGGAATAGACCTTCCCGTAATTGATCAATTACGGGGGGAGATCAATGCCTGTTCAAACCCAGGCACGTAAGGCCGTTAGCCGCAAATCGGCGGCGACCGCGCGCACCGGAGAGATTCGCAGCAGTGTGGCCAAGAATGCCGCCAGCAGTCAGAAGACCAGGACCAACGCGAAGGCAACCGCCGCCAAGCCAATGCGCGGCGCGGCCACGGGGGCGAGAAGTATGCGAACCACAGGAGCCGCCGCGAGGACCGTGTCCTCAGCGGCGGTGAAGGTCGCCTCGTCGGCGACCCAGCTGGCGGCGGCGGCCACCAAGGCCACCTCGTCGGCGAAGACGATGTCCACCGCCATGCAGGCGATGAACACCGCGACCAAGACGATGTCCACCGCCATGCAGGCGATGAACATCGCGACCAAGGCCATGTCGTCCGCGGCCAAGGCGCTGACCGGCGCCGCGATGACGATCTCAGCCGCGCCCGCCGCCACGGGGACCCGGAACAGGACACCAGCCAAGCCTCGGACGACCGCGAAGCCCAGGCCGCCCGCGAAGCCGCGGACGGCAGCCAAGCCCAGGTCAGTGGCCAAGCCGAAGGCCATCACGAAGCCGAAGGCCATCACGAAGCCGAAGCCCAGCGTGAAGTCCCGGACGGCGGCGAAGCCGAACGCGACGGCGAAGTCCCGGCCGACAGCGAGGTCCGCGTCCGCGGCCAAGCCGCGGCCGGCGGCCGGGTCCCGGAGCACGGCCCGGACGTCCACGGGCGCCGCGACCCGGAGTAGTGCCCGGCGGCCCGCGACGACCGCGAGCCGGAGCACCGCGAGCCGGAGCACCGCGAGCCGGAGCACCGCGAGCCGGAGCACCGCGAGCCGGGTGAGCGCCGGCCACACGGGCGCGGCCCGGACGACCGCGAGCCGGACGGTGGCAAAGCCGAAGGCGGCCGCACGGCCCAGGGCGGCCGCGCCATCCCGGTCCGCCGGGAAGCCGAAGACGGCGGTGCGGGCCGGCCCGGGCCTGAAGCCGAAGACCGTCGCCCCAGCAAAGGCGACGGCCGTGGCGAAGCCACGGATAGCGTCCACGCCCACAGGGCTGGCCAGACCAAAAATGGCGGTTAAGCCCAAAATGACCGTCAAGCCAAAATCCACCGCGCCAGCGAAGTCGCGCACGACGGCGAAGCCGGGAACGATGGTGCGGCCAAGCCTGACGGCAAAGCCCGGCCAGACGGCAAAGCCAGGATTGGCCGCGAGGCCGGGATTGGCCAAGAAGGCGGGTACGGCCGCGAAGGCAGGTTTGCCCCGCCCTGCCGTTTCGCGGCCCGCCATGGCCCGTCCGGGGATCCCGGCCGTCGCCCCGTCGGGCTCACAGCCAGGAAACGGTACGCCCGCCACACCGGGCAGCGACCGCTACCGCGACATGCTGGCTGGCCTCATACGCTGATCTGGCCGCACCGCGGTGAGTAGTAACAGCGAGCCCAGCGGCCGGCTGGCCGGGTGCGGCGCCTCGAGCAGGCACCGCGGACACCCGGCCAGGCCGGCCGCTCGGCTTGGCCGGGCCCAGGGCGCCGTCCCTGTCCTGCCTCGCTATGCCTCATCGTAATACCTATTAAGAAGGTCTAATTTCTAGGAAGTCGGGGTACCGTGCCACCGGAGGCTCGGGCAGCTCGTGGCGCGAGCCAACTGGTCACCCTCCTAGGAAGGCAGACGCCCTTGCACACCAGGTCATTACTTCACAGCATCCGCCCGGCGCGGCCCTGGCGCTCCCGGCGGCCCGGACAGGCCGTGGCGGCCGCCGTCCTCGCGGCCGCGCTTCCGGCCTCCCTGGGCGTGGCCGTCAGCCTCGGCAGCTACCCCGACGGCGCCTGCCCCCGGTGACCGTGCTCACCCCCGGGCGCGGACAACGGGAACGGGGACATCTTCATCTCCCCGTTCGGCGACACCGCCAGCTACGCCAATGGCGCGGAGATCATCAACAACGCCGGTCACGTGATCTGGTTCCACCCGGTACCGGCGGGCCAGGAAGCGTCTGACTTCCGCACCCAGACCTACCTGGGGCACCCCGTCCTCACCTGGTGGCAGGGCACCGGCCTGGGTGGCCTGGCCAGCGGGACCGACTACATCTACAACGATCGTTACCAGCAGATCGCCACGGTTCAGGCCGGGAACGGCTACTCCGCGGACGGGCACGAGTTCCTCATCACGCCGTGGAACACCGCGCTCATCCTGGCCTACACCACGGCTACCGCTGACCTGACCTCCATCGGCGGCCCGCCGGACCAGGAAGTCATCGACGGGATCGTCCAGGAGGTCAACATCCGGACCGGCAAGGTGCTGTTCCAGTGGAACAGCGCCGACCACGTGCCCTACAGCCAGAGCGAGCAGCCGCTGCCCGTCTCGGCCAGCACCCCGTGGGACTGGTTCCACGTGAACGCGGTGCACCTGGACACCGACGGCAACCTGCTGATCGACGCCCGGGACACCTGGACCACCTACAAGGTGAGCCTGCGTACGGGGAAGATCATCTGGCAGCTGGGCGGCAAGGACAGTTCGTTCGCGATCAAGGCCGCGCCCGGGCAGGTGCTGGACAGCGCGGGCGAGGCGTTCGCCTGGCAGCACGACCCCGAGGCGGTCGGGCACGACACCTACACGTTCTTCGACAACGAGTCGTCCGGCACGCCCGAGCTGCCGTACAGCCGGGCCATTACCGTCCGGCTCAACGAGCGGGCCAGGACCGCCACGCTGGTCAAGTCGGACGACCAGCCGGAGGGCCTGTCCGCCGCGTCCCAGGGCAACGCGCAGACCACGCGCAACCGTGATCTGTTCGTCGGCTGGGGCATCCTGCCTTACATCTCGGAGTTCAGCCCGTCCGGGCGGCTGCTGTTCAACGCCGAGTTCCCGGCGGGGGTCAACACCTACCGCGCCTACCGGCTGCCCTGGCCGCCCGGCAGCCGCCACTAACCGACCCTGAGCCCCGGAGCGTCCACCGCGTCCGCCAGCGCGGTGGACGCTCCGGCTGCTGCGTCGGCCTGGCGGGTTACAGCGGACGGCCCTCCAGGGGCTTGCCTGCCCGGTTGATCCAGAAGGTGAGCTGGATGAGCAGCCCGGACAGGGCCCAGCCCGCGGCCACGTCGGTGAACCAGTGCCAGTCACACCAGACGAGCGCGGCCCCGACGCCCAGCCAGAGCAGGGCCAGGCCGGTCACGGCCAGGTACCGGGTCCGGGCCGGCTGGCCCGCCACCAGCATCAGCACGGCCAGTGAGAAGCAGATGCACGCGGTGCTGGTATGCCCGGATGGAAAGACACCCAGCTGGCCGGGCAGGACCGCCGGGAGGCCTGGTCCCGGCCGGCCAATAATGATCTTCGCAGGAAGGACCGTGCCCAGCAGCAGCACGACACCGGTCGCGGCGATGAGCACCGGACGCAGCGTGTGCCGCCGGATGGCCAGGGCCACCGCGACCGCCGCGAGTACCGGCACGGCCACGGTGTTCATGCCCAAGTCGGTGAGCAGCGGCGCGAGAGAGTGCGGGGTGTCGCTCAGCCAGCGCCACGCAGGCGAATCCGCCCTGGCCAGCACGGCTGGCGCGGATCCGCTCGTCCAGACTGGTCAGCGGGCCGTGCACGAGTACGTCGATGGTCAGGACGACCAGGATCAGGAGCAGGGCACCGGAGATCAGCCGGGAGTACGGCCGGGTCGCCGCACGGCGCGGCGGGGCGGGCGCCTCACCCGCCACCTCCGCGCTGACCTGGTCCGCGCTAGTCTCGTCCACTCATCGTGAGGGTACCCGGGCTGATCCGGTGCTGACCTGGCCCAGTCAGCCGGCCCGGCCAGGCGGGCCGGCCAGCTAGCCCGGCCACCCACGCTCAGCGGGTCCACGGGGGAGTGAACCAGGATCCGTCCGGGAGGACCCCGGCGAACCCGACCGTCGTAGTGACCCACGCGGTGGCCGGGCTGCCGGTCTGGTTGCTGGCCCCGAACTGGGCGCCCGCCGGAACCAGGACCACATCCCCGGCCGCGGCTTCGGTGACGTCTCCGTCCAGGGTGACCCGCAGCGTCCCGCTGAGCACGTAGAGCACCTCTTCCCGGGACACGTGATGGGGCACCCCGTCGGTGCGGCCGGGGATCTCAATGCGCCAGGCGCACAGTTCCCGGCTGCCCCGCGCGGGGCTGGCGTAGGACGTGAAACTGGTGCCGTGCATCTGGTGCACGACGGACTGGGCGGCGCGGATGACGGGCATGGGTGCTCCTCGGCAGGAATTTAGGCAAGTAGCTTGCTTATATGTTCAAGCTACTTGCCTAAATCTGTCAAGCTAGGAGCATGCAGCAGCATGACCCTGAGGCGCTGGCGGTCGGGCTCCTGTCGGTAAGCCGGGCCCTCGTGGACGGCATCACGGCAGGGATGCGGGCCAGCGGGTTCGGCGACCTGCGCCCCGCGCACGGCTTCGCGTTCACCCGGCTCGCCCCGTCCGGGGCGACGATCACCGAGCTGGCCGAGCATCTCGACGTCACCCGGCAGGCTGCGGCCCAGATCGTTGACGAGCTCGTAGCCAAGGGTTACGTGCATCGCAGCCGCCACCCGGACGACGCCCGGGCCCGTCTGATCACGCTGACCAGCAAAGGCTGGGCCTGTACCCGGGCCGCCGAGGCCGCGATAGCGGACACCGTGCGCCCGTGGGCGTCCGTCCTCGGCGAGCAGCGGCTGCGGGCCCTGCAGGACGACCTGCTCCGCATCGCGCCGCACGGCCCCCTCCGGCCCATCTGGTGACTCACCCGCCGGTAACCGCGCACCCGGGACGCCGATCCGCTGCCGTTCCCCGGTGAGCGGAGCCAGCCTCGTGGGGTGCCTGCCGGCGGCGGGGTGCCGGGCATGGTCTAGCCTGATCCGGCGCTATGCCCGCCGCCGTGATCATCATCAATCCCACCCGGATCCGGGACCAGCGCCGGTTCCGGCGTGAGTGCTGCCGGGCGGCGCGGGCGGCGGGCTGGGCACCTTCGTTCGCCGAGACCAGCCACGAGGACCGGGGCGTCAGCCTGGCCCGCGGCGCCGTCGCGGGCGGGGCCCGCCTGGTCGTGGCGGCTGGCGGCGACGGCACCGTCCGGGCCTGCGCGCACGCCCTGGCCGGCACCGGGGTGCCGCTGGCCATCGTGCCGCGCGGCACGGCCAACCTGGCCGCCCGGACGTTGCGGATACCGGGCCGGCTGGGTGCTGCCCTCGCGACCGGGTTCGGCGGGCAGGACCGCCAGGTCGATCTGGCCGAGGCCGACGGGATGCCGTTCGCCGCGATGGCTGGGATCGGGCTCGACGCCGCGGTCGTGGCTAGCACGCCCGATCTGCTCAAACGGCGTCTTGGCTGGACGGCCTACGCGGCCGGCGGGGTGATCCGGCTCGCCGGGCAGCGGCGCCTGTTCACGGTGCGCCTGGACGACAGCCCGCCGCTGACCCGGCTGGCCAGGTCCGTGGTGGTGGGCAACGTCGGGCTGCTGCCGGGCGGCTTCGCGCTGCTGCCGGACGCCCGGCTGGACGACAACGTGCTCGACGTGGGGATCCTGGCCCCGGCGAGCCCGATCGGCTGGTGCGTGGTCGCCCAGCGGGTACTCACTGGCAGCCGCCGCGACAGCCGGAACCTGGAGCGGTACCAGGGCCGCCGGGTCGAGATCCAGGCCGACGCAGAGCTGCCGCGGGAGGTTGACGGGGAGGTCATCAGCCCGGGCCGGTCGCTCACCATCACGCTGCGCCCGGGCGCGCTGCTGGTCAGGGTGCCGGGTGAGTTAGAGATCGTCTAGCCGGGGAACTGGGTGGGGCATGCCCAAGGCCGGTGCCCCGACCCCGGAGGTGGATGACATGGAGATCAAGATGGTGCTGTTCCTGCCCCGCGACGCCGCGAGCGTGCCAGTCAGCCGTCAGGTTCTCGATGGCTGCCTGGAGACCCTCGGCGTGACCGAGGACACCCGGATCGACATTGCCCTGGCCCTGAGTGAGGCGTGCGCGAACGTCGTCCAGCACGCGAGGTCCGGGATGGACTACGAGGTACTGGCTACGGCCCGGGACGGAAAATGCGTCATCGAGGTGGTCAATTGCGGGGACCGAGGCGAGGCGCCGGCGCCCGCGGGCGCGGCCCTGGGGCTGCCCTCGGCGGAGCCGGTCCCGGTGACCGCCGAGCACGGCCGCGGGCTGAAGATCATCGATGCGGTGGTCAACAACCTGGAGCTCACCGGCGACGGCCGCGACGGGACCACGGTGCACTTCGAGAAGAACCTGAGCTGGCTGCCGGGCGCGGCCGGAGAGCATCTGTTCGGCGCCCACGCCTAGCTGTACTCGGCCAAGTACACCTAGCGGCGGCCCCATCGGCCGCGGTGGACCAGGTCGTCCAGGCTCCGGCGCTTGATCACTTTGCCCGAGCCGCCCCGGTCGGCCGCGAGGTCCGGATGACCGATAGCCACCGCGCCGATCGGCAGGTAGTTAGCGGGCACGCCGTAGAGCGTCCGGAACTCGCCGATCTGGTCCGGGGGAATGCCGAAGAACAGTGCGCCGAGACCCTCGTCGACCGCGGCGAGCAGCATGAGGAGCGCAGTAAAACCGGTGTCAATATCCCAGTAAGGCACCGGCCAGTGCGCCTCGTCGCGGTCCGTCCAGCCCTTGTCCTGCCGCGCGTAACGGTCGAGGTAGATGTCCTTGCACGACAGCGGCACGACGACCAGCGGCGCGCGGGTGACCGGGTCGAAGGACGGTCCGGCGTTGTCCTCGTCACCGTGGTAACGCGACAGCAACTCCCAGAACGGCCCCAGCTGCTCCGGTCCCTGCAAGGTCATCAGCGCGTAGCCCTGGCTGAACCCGGCGGACGGCGCCTTGTTGGCGGCGGCCAGGATCCGCTCAACGGACTCCTCGGCGACGGGCTCGTCTGTGTAGGCACGCACCATCCGCCGCCGCCGGATCACATCCTCGAATTCCATGCCAGCCACCTTAGAGCGGCCGGGTGCGGCAGCCGGGCTTGCCTGGCTAGCCCGGGCTGGCTTCCTTGAGGACGGCCAGGATGTTCCCGGCCGGGTCACGGAACCAGGCGATGTCGGGCCCGTAGCCGCGGCTGATTCCCTTGCCGTCCTGGGCCAGGCCGTCGTAGCGCTCGAACGTTACGCCGCGGGCGGTCAGCTCGTCCACGGCGGAGTCGATGTCGTCGACCGGGAAGTTGAGGATCGTGTAGTCCGCCGCGACGTGACCAGGCTTCGGGTAGACGAGCGTGTCCCGGCCGCCCGCCAGGTGCAAGGTCATCAGGCCGTTCTGCTCCGAGGTGGCGACGCCGAGTACGTCGCCGTAGAACTTCTGGGCTGCTTGCAGGTCATCCACGGCGAAGCCGCTGAAGGCCCTGGTGTTCGCGAACATGGTCATGCCGGTCCTCTCGCCGGGTTACCCGCCCGGGCTGTCTGTCACACCGGTGTGCCGTCCACGCCGGACTCCTGGTTGAGACGACCACGACCGACCGGACTCACCGCTGCGCGCCACCCCGCGGCAGGTCGCAGGGCTGGGCCGGTCCCGGCCCAGTGGGCGGGCGACACGCCGGGGCGCTGACCGGCGGCGGTTCGCGGGACGGAGGGCCCGGCCCGATACCGTTTGACCCGAAACGCACCGGGTAGCGCGTGATCAAGATGGGATTCCGGCTGTGGTGACGCCGCCCCCGAGCACGCGGGCGTGGTCGCGCCACACCGAGCAGAGGAGCTTGCGATCCCGGACGAGAACAGGGGTCAACGGGCGCCGTGGCCGCACACCGCCGCGCGCGGCCCGGGGGAGACCCTGCCGCAGCGTACGCGAGGGGCCAGCAGTACCGGATGGCCTGAGTCAGCCAGCCGCAGGGCCGGCTCCCGGGATGACCGGCCCCTGCAGTTCACCCTTCTCGACTACGTGCGCCTGGAAGAACCACAGCTGGCCGGCGAGACCGATGTCCCGCCGCCCCCGGAGGTCCTCGACCGTGTGCTGGACGGGCTGAGGAAGCTCAGCTAGCCAGAAGCGCCAGGTCGAGCGCACTGCGAGTCACCGGGCACCAGGTCGCGGCGCTTAGACTGCCGTGCCGTGCCCCGCCACCTTCACGGACCCTTCCGCGACATGCCGGTCGAGGTGGCTATTCTCACCGCGGTCTCCTTCACGGTCGCGCTGGGTTTCGGGATCGTCGCCCCGGACATCCCGGCGTTCGCCAGTCACTTCGGGGTCAGCACCGCCTCGGCCGCCGGAGTGGTCAGTGCGTTCGCCCTGCTGCGGGTGATAGGGGCGTTGCCCGCCGGACGCCTGGTGGACCGGTTCGGCGAGCACCGGGTGATGGCCATCGGTATCGCCGTAGTCGCGGCCAGCAGCGTGCTCGCCGGGCTGTCGGGATCGTTCGGGGAACTCCTCGTCCTGCGCGGGATCGGCGGCCTGGGCTCGGCGATGTTCAGTGTCAGCGCCCAGACCCTGCTGCTGGTCAGCGTGCCCGACGACCAGCGGGGCCGGGCCAGCGGCCTGTACTCGGGCGGGTTCCTGGTGGGCGGGATCAGTGGCCCCGCAGTCGGCGGGCTCCTCGCCGCCTGGTCCCTGCGCGCGCCGTTTTTCATCTACGGCGGCATGCTCATCGTGCCCGCGGTGATCGCCGCAGTGGTGTTGCGGGACCCGCCCCGGCGGATCCCCAAGCGACGCCCGGCCGCCGCGGCGGTTCGCCGGGATGGCCCGCGCGCTGCGGAGCCGGGCCTACCGCGCCGCGGCCACCGCGAACCTGGCCGATGGTTTCGCCACCGTCGGCGTGCGCAGTGCCATCGTGCCGCTGTTTGTCCGCGACGTCCTGCACCGCTCGGCGGTGTGGACCGGCATCGGGTTCCTGACCGTCGCCGTGCTGAACGCCGCGGCGCTCCTGCCTGCCGGGTGGGCCGCTGACCGGCTCGGCAGGCGGCCGGTCATCGTCACCGGCTGCAGCGTGTCGGCCGCTGGCCTGGTCGCGCTGAGCCTCTTGCCCGGGCTCTGGGGGTACATGACCGCACTGGCCATCCTGGGGCTCGGGTCGGGACTGCTCGACGTCGCCCCGGCGGCGATGATCGGCGACATCCTGGGCGGGCAGGGCGGCACGGTGATCGCCTCCTACCAGATGGCCGGGGACTTCGGCACCGTCGCCGGACCCGTGACCGCCGGCTACCTCGTGGACGCTGCCTCGTACGGGGCAGCGTTCGGTCTGGCCGCCGGGGTCCTCGCCGTGGCCGCCGTACTCGGCCTGCTCGCGCCGGAAACCCGGCCGCGCCACCCTGCGCGTCCGGCCGCGGAACGCACCCGGCCAGGCGAAGCTGGCCAGCCCGAGAAGGAATTAGCAACGCGGCAGCGGCGGCCGCGGTGAGATGGCCGATCTTGGGTACCTGCGCGCGCATGACGACATCGAGTGAGCAGACGGACCCTTCCGCACAGCCTGAGCCAGCGGGCATGGACCTTCAGACCGACGAGGCCAAGGCCACGGTCGCGGAGATCAAGGCCGAGAACGCGGCCCTGAAAGAGACGGACCGGGCCGCGGAAGCGCAGGCGGAGGCGGCCGCGGAGCAGGCCAAGCAGCTGGCCGAGGTGACGGAGGAAGTGCTCGAGGAACTCAAGGAGATGAAGGAAGGAACTGCGACGGCGTGACTGGGGCAGCTCGCTGAGCCCCTCGCCGCCCCGGCGGTGTCATCTGCCTGGCCAGCCAGGCCACCCTCAGGCTCCGGTCCGTGACCGGAGCCTGAGGCTGCTACCGGTGATTACGGCGTTGCCGTACGCCCCGGTTTGGCGTGGCGGTGGCGCGGGGCCGGCCTGCGGGAGACCGGCCCCGGTGCCGGGATCCGGGGATCGAACAGCCATCCGGCGTGCAGCTTTTGCTCGACCGCGTGGAAAAGGGGTGTGTCCGCCTGCCGGGACGCGGAATCCCGGTACTCGTAGGCCGGGTGATGGAGGGTAGCCATGGCGGTAGTACACCGCGTGACGTCGCGGTAACCGAGCAAGGAACGGCTCGCGCCAGCCTTCCCGAATCCGGCACATGTCCGGCTATTCGAGCCAGGAAATCGGTTGGTAGCAGACCGTAGTCTGGTAGCAGGACCGAAAGGGGAAGTCGCCATGCCCGCAGCCACTGACGTCGGCTTCATTGAGATGCGGATCGCTAAGGTGGTCGGCTTCGGGCCGCCCCTGGCGGAGCGAGTCTTCGAATGCGTGGTGCTGGACGAGGTCTCTGGCTCGAGGCAGGTCGTCATCGAGATCGGCGAAGCGGAGGCGTTCTGGCTGGCCGCCACCCTTCAGGATCTGGAGTTTCCTCGCCCGATGACGTATCAGTTCACCGCCGGGCTGCTGGGCAGTCTCGGTGGCCGGGTTCGAGAGGTGCGGGTCGATCGTCTGATCGACGGCATGTACGCCGCGACGGTCGATGTCGAGGGCGCGCTGGGAGTGCGGCCGGTCGATGCCCGTGCGAGCGATGCGCTGAACCTGGCCGCGATCACTGGCACGCCAGTATTCGTCAGCTCCCAGGTGGCGGACGACTCCGATCGGCGGCAAGAGGGGGACTTCGCCGAAGCCCGGTTGCTACGCCTGGCCCCGACCGTACCGCCGACGAGGATCACCAGAGAGAAGCCTTAGACCGTCCCGGCACATGAGGCTCGGCGATCAGGCCAGCGGGTTACGCCAGCGCAGGCCGGGAAAGCGGGCGAAATCGGTGTCGTTCGACAACATCTCCGCGTCGTGCTCGAGTGCGAATGTGGCGAGCTGAACGTCCGTCGTGAGGTTTCCGCCGGTCCCGACACCGTGCAGCAGGCTGAAGGCAATTTCTACATGCCGCGGGCCAGGGATGAGGTGGCCGGGCGACGTCGGGGTCAAGAGTCAGCGTGGTACGCACATAGGCATCATGGTGCCTCTCAGCGTAGGCATCAAGATGCCTCATCGGCCAGGGGTTTCACCCCGTAGGTGGCAGGCCTACCAGTGCGTCGGCGGATAACGACTCTGAGAGCTGGGTCAGGCCGGACTGAGCCGCTACCTTGCCTTCCTTTGCAAAGGTCCGCCGAACGGCTTCGCGCGTCTCCGAACCCCGCACTCGCGCTACGAACTCTTCCGGTGATTTCCCGCATAGCTTCCGAAGTAGCGGAGAGTCGTCAAGCAACTCCTGAATAAGAGTCCGCTGGTCAGTCAACCGCCTAGGTTGCCCTTGCGTATCCACGAGGCAGCCATGCTTGCCAACGTATAGAAAGCACTTCGACAGCGCGACTCCTGACTCCAGCCTGACTGGGAACGATTCAGCGGGGAGCCTGCGGCGCCAATAGTTCGGCTCGGTTTCGTCCAGAATGCGAAGCTGCACATTGTCGAGCCAGAGCACGGACAGGCGCGATGCTCCGCCCGGAATCTTGACCGGTACGGCTGGAATGTATCCCGGCTTACTCACGTGCGCGGATACGCCGGGTACGAGGTTTGACGCGTCCGAGAGCGTAACCGGTACAACTGCACGGACGGACCGGGTTGCGAACTTGCGCACGAGCTGACTGGGTGCGGCGTTTGACCCCACTGCTACCACTGGCACGCGGGCGCTCATGGGTGAGCCGCCGTGTTGTTGTAGCACCCTGCTGAGCGGCGTTGATGACATCTGCCACTGCTCGGGCTCTGCGCCAGCCACCGCCCGCAGAGAATGAAACTTCGCGTCAATAAGGACACCTGACGTGCCGGGGATTCTCCCCGGGTAGGTCAGCGGCTCGGTAATTGGATCGTCCGCGAACAGGTCGGTCTCTAGCTCACCCGTCACGCTGTGTCCAGCGCGCTAACGGCAGCTGCGACGATCTCCGTGACCACCTGAGGGTCCATACGCGGAACGTAGTACGTTGCGGACTTGGCTTACAGCACCCCCTCACCGTGGGGCAGGCCAAGCACAGCGGTTGGGCCGCCCGCTGCCTGCGAACTGGCCGAGCTGCGACTGAGACTGCAACGGAGACCGGCAACTGCACGAGCCAGGCGGGAAGAAACCGCAGGTCAAGCTCAGTGGGGCGCCTGGGGCTCGAACCCAGAACCGACGGATTAAAAGTCCGCTGCTCTGCCATTGAGCTAACGCCCCTGGAACCGGCCAGGCCGGCACCGTCGGACGAAGCGTACCGACTGAAGCGGCGATCCGCGTAGCCGTGGTCGCCGCGAGCTGGTCAGGCCCGCGGGCGGATGGGCGGGATGGGTTTCTGGGCATGGCGCCGCGGGCCCGACCAGAGCGCCGGGACCGCGTCGACGGCCTTGGCCATGGCGTAGGCGGCCTGCTCGTAGTTGACCCGCCAGCCGACGAAGTCCGGCCACGCGTCGGCGGGCGTGCGCTCGATCGGGAAGTTCACCTTTTCCAGCGTCGCGATCGCGTCCAGCCAGTCCTGGTAGGTCAGGCTGATGCCCTTGGCCGGATCGGGCATCTCCGGCGGGTGCAGGCTCATGGCCCGGGCCACGTCGCTGAAGCACTGGAAGCCGCCGCGCAGGCACAGCCGGGCCGCGACCGTCGGCGCGGACTCCGGGGACAGCGCCAGGTACATGGCCGCGGAATCCAGCACCGCGAGCAGCGCCGTGACCCAGGACGAGAGCGGCCGGGGCGAGCGGAACCGGACCAGCGGCAGATAGGTGGTGTGGCTCTCGGCGATGTCCGCCGCCCAGCGCTCCCACTGGTCGTACAGGTCGGGCAGGGTGTTGATGGTGGACGCGCCCGAGCCCAGCGCGTAGTGCGTCCGGGCCAGCAGTTCCGGGCCCCACGAGGGCACCCCGGCCCGCGCGTTCAGCAGCGCGACGTCCGTCTCGCGGCGGTTGAAGGCCGAGTACAGCGTGGGCAGATAAGCGATCTGCAGGGTCACCGTGACCAGCCCGATCAGGGCGGCCGCGTACAGGATGACGCGGACCGCCGCCCCGTCCTCGGTGAAGTCGCCGGCGAACCAGAAGGCGGGCCCGGCATTGTCGAAGGACAGCGTGACCCCGCCGTGCGTGAACGGCCAGAGCAGCAGCCCGAATCCGACGTACGCCACCAGCAGCCAGGCCAGAAGCTGGGCGATCAGCAGGGTGGCGGCCTGCGCGGCCAGGATCCGGTCCCGCCGGTGGTAGTTCTTGACCGGCGCGGTCATCAGCTGGAACCCGGCGTGGACGATCCGGTCGACCCAGATCATCAGCCGGCCGCCGGCCGGGCGGGGCACGATCAGCGTCCCGACCAGGCTGATGCAGTCGAGGACGATCAGGAACGCCCCGACGACGGCGGCCAGGATGCGGGCGTACTCCGGTACCATCGCAGCCGCCCGCTAGGCCGGCTCGTCGATCGAGACCTCGGCCGCGACGTCCGGGTGCTCCTCTAGCCAGGCCCGCGCGAACGGGCAGGCCGGCACGACAGTCAGTCCCTGGCTTGCCGCATACCCGACCGCGGTCCGCACGAGCTCGCCCCCGATGCCGTGCTTTTCCAGGGCGTGCGGTACGCCGGTATGCAGCAGGACCATCCGCTGGCCGCGCAGCCGGTACACAAGCTCCGCAACGGAGTCTCCCGAGCGGTACTCGAACCGGGAATCGTCTGGGTCGTGAGTCACCTGCGAATCGATCACACGGCCTATCGTCTCAGGACCGGACTGGCGAGTGTGCGGGGGTGGATGCAAAGCTTGGCCTGACCAGCACGTCACCCGGGGTGGAGTCATGACCGTGGCCAGTACCGATCAGGTCGATCTGGATGTCCTCGCCGAGATCCAGCAGCGGGTCCTGTGGCTGGCGACCCGGATCGTGGACGCAGCCAATCACGACCGCGACACCGGGGACGGCGTCAAGGTAGGCGGGCACCAGGCCTCCAGCGCCAGCCTGGTCAGCGTGATGACCGCGCTGTACTTCGCGTACCTGGACGCACCGGACAAGGTGAGCGTGAAGCCGCACGCCTCCCCGGTGTACCACGCGATCCAGTACCTGCTCGGCAACCTGGACCGCAGCTACCTGCCGTCGCTCCGCGCGTTCGGCGGCCTGCAGGCCTACCCGAGCCGGACCAAGGACCCGGACAGCCCGGACTTCTCCACCGGGTCGGTCGGGCTGGGGGCGGCCGCGCCGCTGTTCGCCGCCGTGGCCCGCCGCTACGTGGACGCGCACTTCGGCCCCCGGCCGCGCAGCCGGTTCGTCTCCCTGATCGGCGACGCCGAACTGGACGAGGGCAACATCTGGGAAGCGGTCGCCGATCCGGCCACCGACGGGCTCGGCAACGTCATGTGGGTGGTGGACCTTAACCGTCAGTCGCTGGACCGGGTGGTGCCTGGGATGCGGATCGCCCAGTGGGAGCAGCAGTTCACCGCGGCCGGCTGGCACGTGGTGGAAGCGAAGTACGGCGCGGCGCTCCAGGAGGCGTTCGCCCGGCCCAGCGGGGACGCCCTGCGGGACTGGATCGACGCCCTGCCCAACGAGCACTACCAGTCGCTGTTCGGCCTGGCCCCGGCCGACGTCCGGGCCCGCTTCCTGGACGGCGCCCCGGAGGAGGTCCGCGGGTTCTGCGCCGGGCTGGCCGACGACGAACTGGCCGGGCTGGTCACCGACCTGGCCGGGCACGACCTGCGCTCGCTGCTCGCCGCGTTCGCTGCCTGCGACGCGGAGAAGGAGCGGCCGAGTGTGGTCTTCGCGTACACGGTCAAGGGCTGGGGACTGCCCATGGCCGGCAACCCGCGCAACCATTCGGCGCTGCTCACCACCACCCAGATGGACGAGATGCGGACGCGGCTGGGACTGACCGCGGACACCGAGTGGGACCGTTTCGACCCGATGACCCCGGCGGGCCAGTGGGCCGCCGCGCGGCGTGAGCACCTGGCCCGCCCGTCCCAGCCCCCAGGCGCCCGGCCGCCGGCCGTGACCGTGCCCGACTCCACCGGCCTGCGTACCGGGCGGGCCCTCTCGACCCAGGAAGCCTTCGGCCGGATCCTGGTGGACCTGTCCCGGGACGAGGCCGTGGCGCCCTACCTGGTCACCACGGCACCCGACGTGGCCACCTCGACCAACCTGGCCGGCTTCATCAACCGCACCAAGGTGTTCAGCCCGGACGCGCGGCGGTCGTGGAGCGAGGACACCGTGCTGAAGTGGGCCGAGGGCCCGGACGGCCACCACATCGAGCTGGGCATCAGCGAGATGAACCTGTTCCTGCTGCTCGGCCAGCTCGGCCTGGCCTGGGACCTGTCGGACCAGCCGTTGCTGCCCGTGGGCACGGTGTACGACCCGTTCGTGCTCCGCGGCCTGGACGCCTTCGTCTACTCGGTGTACTCCGGCGCGCGGTTCATCGTGGCCGGCACCCCGTCCGGGATCACCCTGGCCCCGGAGGGCGGCGCGCACCAGTCCACCATCACCGCCTCGGTCGGCCTGGAACTGCCGGGCGTCACGTTCATCGAGCCCGCCTACGGCACCGCCCTGGACTGGCTGATGTGCGGGGCGCTGCAGGCCATCGCGACGGCCAACGCGGCCGCGCCCGTCCCGCCCCGGAGCGGGGCGCCGGTCATGGAGGACGGCTCGTACTACTTCCGGCTCAGCACCCGGGGCATCGACCAGCAGCCGTTCGCGGCCGCGCGGGACCGGCTGGGCGATGCGGTGCTGCGCCGCCAGGTCCTCGCGGGCGCCTACCGGCTGGTCGACGCCGGCCCGGCTGCCGACGGCACACCCATGGTGCACCTGGCCGGCTGCGGCGCGGTGCTGCCGGAGGTGCTGGCCGCCGCGGCCGAACTGGGGGAGGAAGGCATCGCCGCCAACGTGATCGACGTGACCTCGGTGGACCGCCTCTACCGGGCCTGGCAGCGGACGCTGCGCCAGGGGGTGCGCACCGCCACGGTGCCGTCTATCCCCGGCGCGCTGCGCAGTGCCTTCGGTGACCGGGCACCGATCGTCACCGTGCATGACGCGGCCTCGCACACGCTGAGCTGGCTCGGCTCCGCCCTGGGGGTGCCCGCGGTCAGCCTTGGCGTGGACGGTTTCGGCCAATCGGGGTCGGTCAGCGACCTGTACCGGGCGCACGACCTGGACTCCGGCTCCATCGTCAACGCCGCCCTGGCCGCCCTGTCTTTGAGATAAGCACGGCCCTGCGGAACGTGCGGGCTCTGCGGGGGCAGGCGGGCTTTGAGGAGAGCGGCTCTGCAGTAAGTACGGGCTTACTGGGGGGCCTACCGGTAGGCGCTGATGCCGGTCAGGACCTGGCCCAGGGCGAGGGCGTGCACTTCCTCGGTGCCCTCGTAGGTGAGCACGGACTCGAGGTTGTTGGCGTGCCGGATCACCGGGTACTCCAGCGTGATCCCGTTGGCCCCGAGGATGGTCCGGGCCTGGCGGGCGATCTCGATAGCCGCCCGGACGTTGCTCATCTTGCCCAGGCTGACCTGCTCGGGGGACAGCTCCCCGGCTTCCTTGAGCCGGCCCAGGTGCAGTGCGACCAGCTGGGCGCGGGACAGATCGGCCAGCATCCAGGCCAGCTTGCCCTGGGTGAGCTGGAAGCCGCCGATCGGCTTGCCGAACTGCTCCCGGGTCCGGGCGTAGTCCACCGCCGCGTCCAGGCACGACCGGGCCGCCCCGGTCACCCCCCAGATGATGCCGAACCGCGCCTCGGTCAGGCAGGACAGCGGCCCTTTCAGCCCGACCACCCCGGGCAGCATGGCGTCCGCGGGCAGCTTTACCGAGTCGAAGTGCAGTTCCGCGGTGATCGACGCGCGGAGCGACATCTTCTTGTGGATCGTGCGGGAGGTGAACCCGCGCGCCGCCCGCGGGACCAGGAACCCCCGGATCCCCTCCGGAGTCTGGGCCCACACCACAGCGATATCCGCGACCGACCCGTTGGTGATCCACATTTTCGAGCCGGAGAGCACCCAGCCGGTTCCGTTATGGATCGCTTTGGTCGTCATGCTGGACGGATCGCTTCCATGATCGGGCTCGGTCAGCCCGAAGCAGCCGATCGCCTCGCCAGCGGCCATCCGCGGCAGCCATTCCTCCTTCTGTTCCGCAGAGCCGTATTTCCAGATCGGGAACATGGCCAGCGAGCCCTGGACGGAGACCAGACTGCGCAGCCCGGAGTCGGCTGCTTCCAGCTCGCGGCAGGCGACTCCGTACGCGACCGGGCCCATGCCCGCGCAGCCGTAGCCGGTCAGGTGCATGCCGAGCAGCCCCAGCTTGCCTAGTTCGGGAGCGAGTTCACGGGGCAGCGTGCCTGCCTCGAACCAGTCCGCGATGTGCGGCATCACCCGCTCGGCGGCGAAGGCCCGTACCGTGTCGCGGACCAGTACCTCGTCGGAGCTCAGTTGCCGGTCGACCCGGAGCAGGTCCAGGTCGTGGCCAGGCTGTCCGGCGGCGTGCGTGGGCATGGCGGGTCCTTCCGGTCAGTCACTAACTCCCGCGCTCAGCGTATGCGTGCCGCCGTTCGGCTGTCTGGTCCCGGTCCGGGCGGGAATGATCGGGGGCATGAACGAGGCCAATGGGAGTAAGAGGCTAATCCGGACACGGAAAGGTCGGCTCGTGGCCGGCGTCTGCTCCGGGCTCGGCGAGTACGCCGGTATCGACCCCACCGTGGTCCGGCTGATCTTCGTGGCCCTGGCGGTGGTGACCTTCGGCGTCTTCGTGCTGGTGTACCTCGCGGCGTGGATCGTCATCCCAGAGGAAGGGGAGGGCGCGTCGATCGCCGAGAACCTGATCAAGAAGACGGGGGGCAGTTAGGCGGGTGCGCACCGGCCGGTCACGCGGCGCCTTGGGCGCTGACCCGCGGCGGAGGCCCTGGTCTGGAGCGCGTTCGGGTACTGGGGTGACGCTGGGCGCGGACCCGGCGGGCTCGGCGGTTTCGGTGGTCTCGGCGGGTTGCGAGGGCGCGGGCCAGCCGGTGCCTCGATCCGCCGCCGGGTTGAGCACCGGGGGCCGGGCGGCCGGCGCTTCGGCGGCGGCTGTCTCCCGCCCGCTCATCAGCAACCTGATGAGTTCGGTGTGCCTGCGTGTCCAGTCGCTGGCCAGGGCCGCGGCGGCCAGCAAGCCCAGCAGCCCGGCCAGGGCCACCGTCCGGGTCGGCCCGACCCGCTGGGCGACCGCCCCGCCAGTCAGGATGCCCAGGCCCTGCGAGGCCAGCAGCCCGGACTGGGCTACCGCGAACGCGCGCACCCGGCGCGCGGCGGGCAGGGCGGCCACGAACGCGGCGGCCGCCACCAACTGGTAGGCCCCGCCCGCGCCGGCCAGGACCCAGAGCAGGATCAGGACCGGCAGCGGCGGGTGCGCCAGGCTGAAGATCAGCGGCGCACAGGACAGCATGGCCAGCCAGCCCATCGGCCGCATCCGGTCCGAGGGGCGCAGCAGCCGCCCGATCACGAACCCGCCGATCACCGTGCCGGCCGGCATGGCCGCCATCAGCACCCCGATGGTGGGCGCGCCACCGCCGAGCGCGTGCGCGTACGGGGCGGCCAGAGCCTCGGGTACCACGGTGAAACCGGCCAGCCAGCCGAACAGCACGAGGGTACGCAGCACCGGGCTGCCAAACACGGTGGCCGTGCCGTCCCAGGTGATCTCCCACGGTGAGGGAGCGCCGGTGCTGGGTGGTGCGGGCCGCGGGCGCACCCCGCAGGCGAGGATGCCGGCCGACAGGCTGAACGACAGCGAGTCCAGAGCCAGGGCCCGGTACGGCCCGAGCACCGCGACCAGGGCGCCGCCGGCCAGGAAGCCGGCGATCTGGCTGAACTGGGTGGTGTGGCTCCCGATCACGGCGCCCAGTGGGTGCTTGTCGCCGGGCAGCACCTCAGGCAGCAACGCCGACCGGGCGGACGAGAACGGCGTGCCGAGCAGGACGGTGCCGAAGAACAACACTCCCAACCCGGCGAACGGCAGCCCCCGGACCGCCATCAGGGCCGCGAGCCCGGCCCGGATGAGGTCCAGAGCGATCATCAGCTGCTGGCGCGGGAACCGGTCGGCCAGCCCCGACAGGACCGGGCCGCCGAGCACCGGCGGCAGGTACGTCAGGGCGTACGCCGCCGCGGTGAGGAACGGTGATCCGGTCCGGGTGTACACCACAAAGGCGATAGCGACCTGCGCGAACTGATCGCCCGCGCAGGACAGTGCCTGCGCGGACCACAGCGCGCGGAACTCGCTGACGGCGAACACATCGCGGTAGGCCACCGGCTGGTCGCCGGGTTGCCGATGCCGGCCTGGCTGCGATGGGCGCGCCCGCCTCCGGGAAAGCGGGGGGTGCTCTCCGTTGCGCACGGGTGGCTCTTCTCTTCGGTTGGCTGCGTCTGGTCTCCGGCATCCGGGCCCGCCAGAGCAGATCGCATTCCTTCTTTCACGCTGTGTCATCGAATGTGGGGACACGGGCCCCAGTTCGGTGACCGGCAGTAGTGACTGTAAGTCGTGAGTCGATTGCCTACCGTGTCGAATTTTTAGGAAATGCGCAAGGGGTTCCTGCATGATCGTCTTGGTTCCAGTGATCACGTATGTCATAGGCGTGTTGCTAAGTAGGCCCTGAGCAGCGAGGGAGTCCCGGAGCGGAAGTGACCGGGTTTGCGGTGACAGGTGTGGCTTCCTGTGGGGACACCTCTGGACGGGGACCAGACGGTGTCCTGAAGGGGAGTCCTGGGCAGGTCCGGCCGGCCAGCCCGAGAGTGCGTGAGGCCTGCGGATGCGGCATCCGGCCGGCGGATCTGGGGGTCTGCGGGGGAACGCTTTGGCGGACACGCCGGTTGTCCCCTATGCTGGGGCAGTCCCCGACGGCGGGCGCCAAGGGTCACGGCGGCGGCGGCCGTCACCGGCCCCCATCGTCTAGTGGCCTAGGACACCGCCCTTTCAAGGCGGCGGCACGGGTTCGAATCCCGTTGGGGGCACCGTCGGCCATATGGCCGGCACCGATGGTCCTGTAGAGCAGCCGGTTAGCTCGCCACCCTGTCAAGGTGGAGGTCGCGGGTTCAAGTCCCGTCAGGACCGCTAGGCTCAGACCGCTCGTGATTGCGTAACGGCGGTCGGTCACGGTCAGGTAGCTCAGTCGGTACGAGCGTCCGCCTGAAAAGCGGAAGGTCGGCGGTTCGACCCCGCCCCTGACCACCTCTTCTCGTGGCATCTGCCAGCCCTCTCACCTGCGCTAACCGCAGGAAGAGAAGGTACATGACGGCCACGACCTCACCTTTGCTGAGAGTCTCTGACCAGCGGAAACGCTGGCCTGCAGAGAGCTGCGCCGCAGCTCGGCCGCAGGAAGAGAGACAAACTATGAGCGTGCCGGGACCGTGCTCGCGGCAGCCTAAGCCGCTGGCCGCGGGAGTGCTCCAGTCCGAGATCGCCTCGTTCCGGCTCTGCCTGATGGCCGAGGGAAAGTCGGGCAAGACGGTGCGGATGTACACCGAGGCGGTGCAGTGGTTCGCCGCGGCGCACCTGATCCCGCAGACATCCCGGACCAGGTGGGAGCAGGTCAGCGGGCACGACATCCAGCGGTGAATGGTGTGGCTGCTGGGCCGCTACAGCGATTCCTATGCCAGTAACCAGTACCGCAGCGCCTGGGCTGGCGAAAGTGGAGCCAGCTGAAGAACACAGGAAGGCAAGGGGGCGATGATCGACACACTGATCCGGTCGGCTTCCCCGAACGGCGCGACCGATGGCCATGACTTCGACTGCGGTCGGTGGGGGTGCCGCCCGGAATGCGACGTCGGCCCAGGGGGCGGAGGTGGGCACTCCTGCACGCTCAGGCTCTGTTCAGCGGCCCGGCCACGGACGTGGTCGGCATCGAAGATGACTGGCGGCGTATGGCTGGCCGGCGGGCAAGGTGACCCGTGGCTGTCTAGAGGCCGTGTTCATCCAGTGTGTCTTGGACGAGCCGGGCTTCTGGTGTTCCGATGCGCTGATAGATAGCGAGCGCCTCGCGCAGGTTCCTGGCGGCCTCGACGTTATCGCCGGCAAGCTGGCTGCGGCCGAGGCCGGCCAGCGCCCTGGCTTCCTCCGCAGGTGCGCCCAGCTCGACCGCCTTGGCCAGCGCCTCGCGGTGAATCTCGCTGGCCTTCTCGGGTACCGACGTCCGGGTAGCCAGCTCGCCGAGGTCGTTGAGGGCCACGATCTCGCCGTGCCGCGAGCCCAGGTCGCGATGCAACTCCAGGGCCTCCTCAAGGCAAGCGCCGGCCGCTGAATACTCCCCGGTTTCCTGGTGCACCCTGCCGAGTTCGTCGAGAGCCCAGGCCTGGCCGAGGCGGTCGCCGAGCTGACGCCACAACTCAAGCGCCTCGCGCTCGTTCGCCAAGGCGGCGGCATAGTCCCCGGTCAGCCGCCACGCGAAACCAAGCTCAGTCAGCGCGTCGGCCTCGTCGAACGTTGACCCAAGACCGCGGAACAGCGACAGCGCCTGCTGGTAGTTCTCGATAGAAGCCGGGTAGGCGCCGGTCATCAGCAGCCCCATCCCGAGGCCGGTCAGCGAGACTGCCTCAGCCAGCTTGTCGCCCGCCGCCAGGGCAAGCTCCAGCGCCTGCTGGTGGCAGTCGATTGTGGCCCGAAAGTCGGATGTGTGCCCGTAGACCAGGCCAAGGTGATTGAGCGCATAAGCCTGATCCGGCTTGTCACCCAGCTCGCCGAACAGCTCGATGGCCTGCGTCAAGGTGGCTGCCGCGTCTGGGTAATCCCCGGTCAGCTGCTGCAGCAAGCCAAGCTCGTCAAGCATGCCGGCCTCGCCGCGCCGGTCCCCGGCCGCCCGCGCTGCGCGCAGCGCCGTCCGGTACTGGGCCGTCGCTTGCTGCCAGTGGCCGCGGGCGCGCAGGTAACCGCCCATCGCCGCGGCGATCGCGATCGAGTGCAGCGGCATCCCCTCGGCTGCCGCGTAGCTGACCGCCGCATGCAAGTTGGGGCGCTCGGCGTCCAGCCAGTCGGCTGCTTCCCGTGACGTGGTCAGCTGTGGGGCGCTGGCGGGCGGATCGGTCGGCGGCAGTCGTCCGCCGGCCGTGGTCCAGGTCGCGATGTGCCGGCACGCGCCGGCGGCGACGTGAGCGTAGAAGTTGATCAGCCGTTCGACGGCGGCGCGCGCCTGCGTCGGCTGGTCGGCCGCGACGAGCGCGCGTGCGTATTCACGCAGCAGGTCGTGCTGCAGGTACCGGCCCGGCGCCGGCTCAGTGAGCAGATGATGATCGTAGAACTCGTCCAGCTGGCGCCGGGCATCCTCGAGGCTCATGTCGTCCAGCGCGGCGGCTGCGTACGCGTCGATGTCTGGTCCCAGCGTGAGGCCGAGCCGCCGGAACAGCCTTTGCTGATCCGCCGTGAGGTCCTGATAGGACAGATCGAACGCCGCCGCTACGGACAGGTTCTCCGCGCGCATGACCGCCAGGCGATCGTGCGCAGCGGCCAGCTCGGCCGCGAGCTCGGCGGCAGTCCTGGCCGGGTGATGCCTGAGCCGCCGGGCAAGCATTCCGATCGCCAGCGGCAGGAACCCGCACAGCCGGGTGATCTCCCGGCCGGCGGCCTCGTCCAGTTCAAGGTTGGCCCGGTCAGCGAGCCGGACGAGCAGCGCCCACGCCTCATCGGGAGACAAAGTGTCGATGCTGATCACGATGGCGTCCTCGAGCGCGGTCAGCCGCCGTCGGCTGGTGACCAGCACCAGGCTGGCGGCGCTGCCGGGCAGCAGCGGCCGCACTTGCTCGTGTCCGGCAACGTCGTCGAGGAGCAGCAGAATTTTCTTGCCCGCGACGTGGTCTCGCCACTTCGCTGCCCGCGCTTCCAGGCCAGGGGGGATGTGCTGAACGGCCACCCCCGCCGTCATCAGCAGACTCGCCAGGGCATCGGCCGGGTCGACGGGTGACTGACCAGCGGTGTGCGCGTGCAGCGGGAGGAACAACTGCCCGTCAGGGAAGCGCCCGGCGAGCCGGTGCGCGGCGTGCACGGCGAACGTCGTCTTGCCAACGCCGGCCATCCCGTCGATCGCGTAGATGCCTACCAAGCCGCCACCCACCACCTTGGCCAGCGACTTCTCCAGGCCCGTCAGCTCGCGTTCGCGGCCGGTGAAGCCGCCGATGTCACGTGGCAGAGTCCGCGCCGCGGCGGCGGCTGACGACTCCGGAGCGGTCTCGCTCCTGACCGCCAGCACCCGCGCCGACCCGGCCCGGCCGCGGGCGGCAGCGACGAATGCCTCCTGCACCGGGCCGGTCAGCTTGAGCGCACTGGCCAGCATCAGGGCACTATCCTTGCGCGCAGTCCGATTGATGCCCCGTTCCAGGTCGCTGACTGACCGCGGGCTCAGCCCCGCCTGCTCGGCCAGCTCCTCCTGCGTCAGCCGCGCCTCGGTCCGCAGCTGCCTCAGCAAGTCGGCGAACCTCAGCCCAGGCTCCACGTCTGCAGAGCCTACGTCGGCGCAGCCACCTGCGGCGCGCCGGTCTCCACCTCAGGACGACGGTCATCACGGTGCACGCGGCCCACAATCCCGCCGGCGAGTGAGCCTGACCCCAGGCTCAAACAGAGCACGCCAGCAAGCCCCTGGCATTCCGGCGATAACGTGATGACACCACTAACCCCGTCCAGCCGAGCACACCGACCGGTACACAGCCGACCGCTTTCGCCACGGACATCCAGGCTCGCATCTGGTCCGCGGTAGCAGCCCCGAACTGGCAGATCTGCGCTTAGTGACCGCCGCCCACTCAACCGCGGAAAGAGGCGCCGAGTCGGCGATCTGCGCTAGCGCGGGGTACAGACGCCCGACACTTGCTCGCCTTCCGTGACGACTCCTGGCCCGGCGCGATAGAAGCCGCCCGAGCGGACTCGGTCAACCACAGGTGCCAGTTGGCTAGGACCTCCGCCTCGGCTTCTCGCGCCTGGCTCAACGTCCGCGGTGCCAGTCCGTACCTCGGGGGGCCCACAAAGCCCCACAAGCCCTTGCTCCGGAAGCCTCGCCACGGGAAGCCCACAGACGAACTGCCGGTTCCCCGCCCGCGACGGCCGATGGCGGACCTGGTCGCCGGGGGACGCGTCGATCGGCGCGGTGCCGTTCCAGGACGCGAAATGCGCCTTGTCCGGGAACCTGGCTGGGTCGCCGGCTTCGACCAGGAGCGGGGGCGGCGCCGGAGGGACCGATCCCGTTGAGGCTGGTCAGGGTGGTGCCGGTGGCCTTCAGCAGGTCCCGTAGTTCCTTGTCGGCGGCTTTCTTGCGCTGGTAGATGCGCTCCAGGTCGCTGACCAGCTCCGCGGCCACCCGCCGCCGGGCCTGCCCTGCAGGGTCCCGCGGCCGGACCCCGGCCAGGAGCACCTTCGCCTGGGCCGCGGACAGAGCCTTCTTCGCCCCCGCCCGGGATGAGCTCAAGGAGCAGCTGGTGCAGCTGGGAGATCATCCGGGTGTGGTCCTCGCCCAGGGACCGACGGCGGTCAGCCATGATCCGCAGCACGGCCAGCTGCTCATCATCGATCACAGGGCGCAGCCCGGTCATGCGGGTCGCGGCCAGCGCGACGGAATGCGCGTCGGTGGCGCCGGTTTTGCGGCCCTGGCCGGTGGCGAACACCCGGGTCCGGGCAGACAGCTTCGGCGGGACGTCTGCCACATGCTCGCCGTCGGCGATCAGCCGCCTGGCGATATGCCGGCCGATGCCCTGGCATCCCTCAACCGCCCAGGCCCGTTCCGGCCAGCGCCGCACCGCCCGGCGCATTCGCCCGGTACCCGGACGCATCAGTGCCATACCGGCCACCACCCAGCACAGCCTCGTCTGCGGTCATGACCTCGATCGTGGCGGACCGCTTATGCGGATCCATCCCGATCACCACTGCGCTCATCGCAGCCCTCCGCCCCATCTCGCCAGTCACTTGCGGGACGAGGGAGGGCACCGCTACTCCGGGCTGCGCAAACCCCTCTTGAGCCTCTCCCTCCCCAGGGCAGCGCCCGGCCCGCGCAGGCCAAATGAGAGCTACACGACTCAGCGTGAGCAGCCGAAATGAGAGCGACGAGCCGGGCGCCTAGACCGAGCCTCGCCAGGCGCCGGTCCTGAGGCAAGTCAACAAGTAGCCGAATAGAGGGCGTTGCCTACGCACGCACTTATGCACATCTGTGCATAACCTTCCATGATTCAGTCGGCGCGCTTACGTCGCAGCGGCGATTGCTGCATAAGGTTTCATTTCACCATATAGAGGTGGACGCTGACTCGGTGCTTGTAAGTGCTGCCGAGAGCTCGGCACGTGATAGCGCACAGATCGCCCAATTCTGCGTCGCCTGCTAACTGGGTGTCGTCAGGTTACGGAGTGACTCTGAAGTGCTGCTCGAAATTCGCAGTTCTGGCCGGGCGCAACGATCGACGGCGACCCCCGGGTCATCTCCGGCGTCCCCTTCCCCGGGCCTAGTGGCGGCGAATATGGCCCGCATGCGTCAGCGCTGCCGCCGCGGCGGGCTGCGCGAGAACCTAGCTGGAAGCCCGTCCAGGATCGTCCTTTACTGGACCGTGCGGGACTGTCAGGCTTGGCGGATGATGCCGGCAGTCCGGTACTGCAGCACGCCTGCGGGTCGCGTCGCCTATTCAACGGTTGGCGCTGGTCCGCCGCTGTTGTGCGAGACGGGCTGGGTGTCGCATCTCCGGGGCCAGATGGAGTTGTTTGCCTTCGGCAGCTTCATCGAGCGGTTGGCCGAGCGGTTCACCGTGATCCGTTACGACAAACCTGGATGCGGCCTGTCGGCCCGGGACTCGATGGATCTCTCGTTCGAGGGGCAGGTAGCGACGGCGCTGGCAGTAGCTGACGCGGTGCGCGCTGACCGCTTCCGGTTGTTCGGTGCATCCCAGGGTGGCCAGATCGCCGCGGCTGTGGCGGCGAGGTTCCCTCATCGTGTCGAGGCGCTGGTGCTGTATGGAATGTGCGCCAGCGGGGCGGATCTGGCACCGCCGGAGGTCAGGGACTCGATCGTGTCCTTGGTGCGGGCCAACTGGGGTCTTGGGCTGAAGATGATGACCGGCATCTTCATCCCGGACCCGAGTCCTGAGGACATCGATGCGTTTGCGCGGTTGCAGCGGGAGAGCGCCTCGGCTGCTGTGGGAAGCCGGCTTCTCGAGATCTATTACGCCACTGATGTTAGGGAGTTGCTCCCGGTGATTCGCGCGCGGACAGCGGTCCTGCACCGTGAGGGCGACAGGGCCACAGGATTCAAGCTCGGGCAAGAAGTAGCCGCGCTGATCCCGGCCGCGACGCTGTTCCCGCTGCCGGGTTCCAGCCACCTTTTCTACCACGGGGACTGGGCAGGGGTGCTGAGCACGATGCTCGGATTCCTGTGTGAGCCCGCGGGTCCGCGGCTGCCACTCACTGACCGCGAGCTCGAAGTGGCCGGGCTGGTCGCCCAGGGGCTGACGAATCATTCCATTGCTACGCGGTTGTCGATCGCGCCACGGACGGCCGAAGCGCACGTCGAGAACATCCGGCGCAAGCTGCAGGTGCATTCGCGTGCGCAGATCGCGGCGTGGGTCACTGAGCGCCGCCTTCGCGCTGAACATCTAGGTAGTCCGGCCGATGCGCGCTCCGGCCAAAGCCTTCCTGCTGCCGATAGGCCCACGGATGGTCGGTAGTTCACCCGATGGCGGCGCGCAGCTGGTCGGTCATAGCGTCGGGATATGCCTGATACCGCAAACACTGTCCGCGCTCCAGCCACCAGGGTTGGCATGTTCCCGCCGTTTGGCCTGCTCGAGCAGGACCAGGAGACCGCTAGGGAGTTCCTGGCGCAGGTCGCGGACGCGGGCATCGACTATGTCTGCTGCGGCGACCACGTAAGCTTCTTTGGCGGCAGCGGGTTCGACGGCCTCGTGCAAGCCACGGCGCTGGCGATGCTGCATCCGACGTTGCCCGTCCACGTCGGCGTTTACCTGCTGCCGCTGCGCCATCCCGTGCTGGTGGCCCGCCAGCTCGCTGACTTCGCCCGGCTCGCTCCCGGCCGGCTCGTCTTCGGAGTGGGGGTGGGTGGCGAGGATCGCCACGAGATCTCGGTGTGCGGAGTGGAACCAGCGACCCGGGGCGAGCGGATGAATGAATGCCTCGCCGTCCTCCGCCAGCTCATGGCCGGCACGGCGGTCAGCTTCCACGGCGTGTTCTTCGACCTCGACGAGGCGGTCATCGCGCCCGCCCCGCCCGTCCCGATCCCGCTCATCATCGGCGGGCGGTCTGACGCGGCGATCCGGCGGGCGGCCCGGCTGGGCGATGGCTGGCTCGGCATCTGGAACTCCCCGGCGCGGTTCGCCGCCGCAACCAAGCTGGCAGCGGACGAGGCGGCCCGCGCCGGGCGGGACGACCCGCCAGGCCGCGACGCGATGCAGGTCTGGTGCGGGCTCGCGGACTCCAAGGAGACCGCCTTGGCCTGCATCGCACCCGCGATGCAGGCCTTCTATCAGCTCCCGTTCGAGCGCTTCGAGCGGTACTGCCCCTACGGCACTGCCGATGATGTCGCCGAGTTCCTCGCGCCCTACGTGGATGCTGGCTGCACCGAATTCAACCTCATCCCGCAGTCACCCGACAATGACCAGGCCATCGCCGGCGTGGCAGCCGTGAAGAAGCTACTGGCACAGACATGACCGGCACCCTGGTTATCGGGTCGCGGTTCTGCGGGCCGCCGGACAGCGGCAACGGCGGCTACGTGTGCGGGCTCATCGCCGGCTACCTCGACGGACCTGCGGAAGTCACCCTTCGTAAGCCACCACCGCTGGAAACAGCTCTGAACCTCGAGCGCGACGGCGACGGCTCAGTGCGAGTCCGCGACGGACAAACCCTGATAGCGGAGGCAATCAGCTCGCCGAAGGGCCCAGCGCTACAACTCCCCGATCCTGTCTCGGTCCAGCAGGCCCGCTCCGCAGGCGCGAGGTCGCATCTGCGGGTACACCCCGGACTGCACCCATTTCCCACCTGTTTTGTATGCGGGCCAGACCGACGGCCAGGTGACGGACTGCGCATCCTGGTCGGGCCGGTGGCAGGCCGAAAGCTATCCGCTGATCTCTGGTATCCCGCCGCGGAGCTTTCGACCGCAAATGGCCATGTCCGGACCGAATTTATGTGGGCCGCGCTCGACTGCGCTGGAGGTATCGGAGCAATCGGGGACGCCGTCAAGGGTGGCGCGCCATTCCTGCTGGGTCGTCTGTCGGCTCGTCAGATCGGCGAGGTCAAGGCAGGCGAGCCTCATGTCGTGATTGGCTGGCGCCTGGCGGCGCAGGGCCGCAAGATCGTAGCCGGCTCCGCACTGTTCGCAGCGTCCGGACAGCCAGTCGCGGTGGCCCAGGCCACCTGGATCCGCCGCGCATGACATCGCAGCGGGCGGACTTTGGTGGCGGGGAGGAGTGGTGATGACGAGACCGGGTGCGGGCTCTGCCCAGTGGGCGCTAGTCGACGAGGGCTGGGGGCGCGAAGCGGTGGACTTCGCGACGCTCAGCGAGCCGGGCAACTGCCGGGAGTACGTCACTATCCACCATCGGCTCGGCGTCGATGCCGGGGACCGGCTGCTCGACGTGGCTTGCGGGTCCGGGCTCGCTGTCGAGCTGGCCCGGCTGCGCGGCGCCTCCTGCTCCGGTATCGACGCCTCGGCCCGGCTGGTGGCGGTGGCCCGGGACCGGAACCCGGACTGCGACATCAGGGCCGGTGATATGCACGCCCTGCCGTGGGACCCGGCGTCGTTCGACGTCGTGACCAGCTTCCGGGGGATCTGGGGCACCACACCCGGCGCGGTCGCCGAGATACACCGGGTCCTGCGCCCCGGCGGACGGGCCGGGATAACGGTGTGGGGTCACCTGAAGGTGTCTCCCGGAGCCTGGGCGCTGGCGCCGTTCCGGCTGGCCGCGGCCGAGAAGGTCGGCAATCAGGCGGTCATGGTGTCGCTCGGCCGGCCTGGTGCGGGCGAGCGACTCCTAGCGTCGTACGGATTCCTCGACGTCGAGCGCCTCGAGGTTCCGTTCACCTGGGAGTTCGCCGACCCGGAACTGTACGCGCGTGCGCTGGCCTCAACCGGGCCAGCGTATGAGGCCATCCAGAACGTCGGCGAGGCTGAGTTCCATCGGGCGGCCGTCGAGCAGGCTCAGGGGCAGCTGCGGGAGGGCTTGCCGCTGCGGGCCGGCCTCAACGTCGTGGGCTACCTGGCCCGCAAACCCGAAGGAGCAGAACGCCCATGAGCGGAAGCTTTCTCCCAGAACCCCCGGTGTCCGCCCAGGTCCAGGCGCTCTACGACGAAGACCTCGAAGACGACGGCTACGTGTCGAACGGGTCCCGGTTGTGGGCGCACCAGCCAGGCACCCTAAGCCAGCTGTTCGGGTTGATGTCTGAGGCATTCACGCCGAGCGGCCTGACCTTCCGCCAGCGCGCGATCCTGGTGACCGCCGCCGCCTCGGCGTTCGGTGACTCTTACTGCTCGCTGGCGTGGGGCAGGAAGCTCGGCAATGTGGCCGACGCCGCGATCGCGGCGGGGGTGCTGAATGCCAGCGACGGCGGGCTGACGGGTCAGGAGAAGGCCATGGCCGGGTGGGCCCGGAAGGTCGCACGGGACCCGAACGCGACGACGCCGTCCGACATCCAGGCGCTCCGCGATTCCGGGCTCGATGACGGGCAGATCTTCGCCATCACCGCCTTCGTGGCCCTTCGCCTGGCCTTTTCCACGATCAACGACTCGCTCGGCGCTCAGCCTGACGCGCAACTCGCCCGGTCGCTGCCCCAGCAGGTACGCGAGGCCGTGACCTACGGGCGGCCAGTTGCTCCGGGCGCCGGCTGACTGACAGGCCGCAGAGGGAACACCGGCTGGGCACATGCCACCGCCGGCCGCGGCACAGCCAAGCGGATTCAGCCTGCCCAGACGCACAAGTTCAGCGCGTATAACAAGAATCGCCAAGAGGGCCGCGGCCGACCACACCCGAACGGCGGGTAGGCGCGCTGTTATTGGAGGGATAATCGGATTTCCCTCTCGTCCGGTAACCGACGGTTCGGGCCCACGCGAGGCCGACCAGCCTGAATAATTATGCGGCAGGGGCGCGGTATTGAGAGCGTCCTCATTTGCCGCGGGTCGCGCGAGTCCGCGGCGTCACAACGGGGATAGGACCATCAGGACCTCGTCGCGGTCGTCGCCAGGTGCCAGCCGCAATGCGCCGGGCCAGCGGCCGATCTCCCGCCAGCCGAGCCGGGCATAGAAGTGCTCCAGCCCCGTGCCACCCCGCACGGCGAGATGCAACTGCTCCAGGCCCATCTCCTGGCGGGCCACCTGCCTGGCGTGCGTCATCAGGGCACCACCGATTCCCTGGCCCTGGACGGCCGGGAGGGTCTGCAGATGGCTGATCAAGCCCCAGTGCGCGATGACGGGGTTGGAGTGACGCTGCAGGTGCACCCAGCCGGCCAGGGCACCGCCAGCGACCGCGACCAGGAGCCTGCGATCGGGACTGAGGCTGGCGATGAGCTCATCAGCTACTGGCGAGACAATGGCGGTGTTGACGGGCAGAAATGGAAAACCAACCGCCCCACCGTCATTGCTGACGGTGATCCAGCAGTCAATCAGTTCCTGTCTCAGTCCCGGGCTGACCTGCCCAGGAGCGCAGCACTGACCCAGGACCGGACGCACACCCTTGCCCACACCCCAAGTCTGGCACGGCCCCAGGTCACCCGCTGAAGACATCCTCATCTGCCGCATTTGGTGCGTCAGGCTTGACAAGACGTGCGCCCGGCGGACCGAGGCGCAAGCGCGACAACTGTGTCGGCCTGCGGTGTCTCCTGCTGAGGGGCCCGCCTCCGGTGAGTCCGGCCATGACGTGGGCCTAGGCGGTGAGGGGACCTCGAATTTCCCGGCGCTAGCGGTGGCTGGTGCCATGGCCCGGGCGGTATCGCTGGCCAGCGCAGCCCCGAACCGGGGAACAGTGCCACGCAAACCACGGTCCAGGGGATCTCACTGCTCGCCCGGCGCCTGTTACTACGAACCGTAGTAACATGTTAAGTGTGAACGGCGCCGTTCCCACGACAATCATCATCGCCGGTCTCGCGCTGGCCGGATATGCGCTGGTGATGACCGCCCGAAACCGGCGAATGAGCGTCCCCCTCCTCGCCGCAGTGGGCGTCCTTGAGATCCTGCTGCTTGTCCAGGTCGGTCTCATCGTGGCCAGGCTCGCCGACGGTGAACGCCCGGCCGGGCTGGCTACGCTCATCGGATACCTGATTGCGATGCCGTTCATCCCGGTGGCCGCCGCGTTCTGGGGGCTGGCGGAACGATCGCGGTGGGGCCCTGCGGTCATCGCCGTGGCCGGGCTCGTCGCGGCCGTGCTGATGGTCCGGCTGCATCAGATCTGGCCGGTCATCCATGTCTGAGCCCGCGGCACCGCCTGAGCCCAGGGCGTCGCAGCCGGACTCGACGAGGACAGGCCCGGGCCGTCTGCTGGTGGCCATCTACGCGCTCTTCGCGCTCTCCGCTTCCGCACGGGCCGGGGTGCAGATCGCGACGAAGTTCGGCCACGCTCCGGTCGCCTACTTGCTGTCGGCCTTCGCTGGCCTGGTCTATATCCTCGCCACGGTCACCCTCGCCGCCGGCAGTCCGGCAGCACGCCGGATCGCCGTCGTCTGCTGCTCGGTCGAACTCGCCGGCGTGCTGGCGGTCGGCACCTGGAGCCTCGCCGACCCGGCCACGTTCCCAGATGCCACGGTGTGGTCTGGCTATGGCAGCGGCTACGGCTTCGTCCCGCTCGTGCTTCCCGTTTTCGGCCTGCTCTGGCTACGCCGCTGTACCAGGCAGGCCAGAACCCTGCGAACGACCGCGACGTCAGCGGAAGACGCAGGCGAAACGGCGGACGGCGCAGGCCATGGCAGGGACGGCGGGCCAGGTCACAGTGCAGACGATGTCGTCGCCGACGGCAGGACCTAGCGCGCCATTTCCGGTCTGTGCGCCCGGTCCGCGACGCCGAGTGAGATCGATCCGAGGAGCCAGGAACACCTTGCAAGCCACAGCAACGGCGGCAGCGGACGCTCAGAGCCGGCGACCGGCCTGCTTACACACATTGCAGTAGCTTGCACGCTCCCTTAGGGTCCCTGGCCGCGGCAACCGCGCGCCGACCCGCCATTCGGGGCGGCCAGCGTCGCGCTGACGGTGCTGCTCTTGGAGGCCGTTATCAGACTCGTCTGTGTGCCTACCCCGGGCTTGGGCCTCCATAGGCCTCGACTGCGACGGCCCTCAGTCATGATCTGAGTGCTGCCTGTCTCGAGCATCCGCAAAGTCGGGCTCAGCGCATGGGAGGGCCTGTGCGGGCGAAGGCGCCTAGAGGTCACGGTTTCGCTGCGAAGAATGCGTTGGCTTGACCGAGGTCGGCGTAGTAGCGCCAGAATTCGGCGATCTTGCCGTCGGCCATTCGCATGACGTCCACAGCGGTCTGGGACAAGGTGGCTTCCGACTTCGTCCCCGCGAGTTGGACGATGCTCGACACGTAGTCGTCGTTGGCCATGATGGACAGGATGTCCTGCCTGAACCCGGCGCCGGCTGCCGAGAAGTACCGCTTCCAGAACGCCATGACGTCCTCGGGCCCCACGTAACTGCCGGCGAGGGACGACGAGCCGAACTCATGCCACGTGATGTCGGCGGCGAACATGTCGCGGATCGCGGCCATGTCCCCCTCCTCCAGCCGCGCGTGCGCCTCGACGACGAAGGTGACGTTGGGGTGCACGCCGTCGGTGCCGGTAGTGGTCATCCCGGAGCCTTCCCGGATCGGGCATCCACTTGAATGCTCTCGCGGATTAGTCGTGCCCTGCAGGCATGCGCTCGGCCGTGAGCTTAGCTTAGGTCCGGCGCCGCCACAGTAGAGGCGCCTCAGACGTCGGATGCACGGTATGGAGGTTGAGCATGCAAACCGAGCAGCTGGTAGGCAGGGTCCGCCAGGCTTACGAGGCGTTCGACCGGCACGACGGCGGCCCGCTGATGGCAGCCCTGTCCGACGATATCGAGTGGTGGGATCCGCTCCCCGCCGACTATCCCATCGGTGGGACGTTCCGAGGCAAACAGGCCGTCGCGGCGTACTTCGCCGAACTGTCGGCCATCGCCGACATCCGGTCGTTCCAGATTGTCGACATCATCGCCCAGGGCAATACGGTCGTGGCACTGATCCACATCGAAAGCACGATGCGCCGCAACGGGCAGGTATTCGTCGGCGACTCGGCGCACGTCTGGACCTTCGACGACGAGGGCCTTGCTACCCGGTACCGCATCTACGCCGATACCGACGGGATCGCCCG
Source organism: uncultured Actinomycetes bacterium (assembly GCA_963781085.1). Lineage (GTDB taxonomy): Bacteria > Actinomycetota > Actinomycetes > Streptosporangiales > Streptosporangiaceae > RYN-230. The sequence goes on along the minus strand of CAWAES010000008.1, from coordinate 30,041 downwards.
TGCGTACCGAGGTCCGCAGGCCGTGGCGTCGCAGCCCTGACCGGGCCGGTCCGCTCACCACCCCTGTATGACGTTGTTGGTAAGTCGGCCGATCCCTTCGACCTCGACGGCGACCGTGTCGCCGGGGTGCAGGAACTCCTGGGGGTCCCGGAAGAACCCGACACCGCCCGGGGTGCCGGTGGTGACGATGTCACCGGGGTGCAGGGTCACCGTCCGGGTGATCGCGCTGAGCAGCCGGGGGACGGTCCATGTCATCAAGCCCGTGTTGGAATCTTGGCGGACCTCACCGTTGAGGTAGCTGCCGATCCGCAAGTCGTACAGGTCAGCGACTTCGTCCTTCGTCACGACTGCGGGACCGATCGGCACGAACGTGTCCGGGGACTTGCTCAGCATCACCTGCATATGCTCCCGTACCATCACCTCCCGTGCGCTCACGTCGTTGACCACGGTGTAACCGAACACCGCGTCCATGCCGTCGTCCTCGGTCAGACCCCGCGCCGGGCGGCCGAGGACCACCGCCAGCTCGACCTCATAGTCGGTAAGCGTGTCCTGGCTCGGGATGACGATGTCGTCATGAGGGCCGATGATTGCTCCCCACAGGAACGGAACAAATACGGGCTCTCGGACGTCCACGCCACCAGTCCGCGCCTCGGCTGCGTGGTCGGCGTAGTTGCCGCCTGTGCCGATGACGGTGGCACGATCTACGGTCGGCGCCAGCAGACGCTCGACAGCCACCGGCTCGGCCGACGCGACATCGAAGCCCGCCACCGCCTCCCAAGGGTCCGGATGCGCGAACAGCTCCTCGAAACTGCCCCACGGTGTCGCCACCACCGTCCCCCGGTCATCAACTACGGCGCCGAGCCTTGAGCGCCGAGCAGACAGATACCGGACGAGCCGCACTCGACCTCCCAATACGTTCAAACGCCGCACACCACCGCGACGGACACCGCCGACACCCAAACCGCCAGGCGCACGTGAACCATGACAGCGGCAGCAAGGCGGTGTACTCACTTACATCCTCGAGCTTAGGACTTGCCTACCCCCACGGCATCGTCAGCCGCTCCCTACTGGACGGATCGTCTACCGGAACGGCTGCATCCCTTGACCGCGCCAGAGCAACCGAGGCGGATGCCGCACCACTCCGCCGGCGGGTAAGCGCTGAGTCCCCCTGAACAGGCTGATCTGTGCTAGACGCGGCAATGACGGCCACCCTCGGAATGATGTGAATAATCGGCGATCTGCGCTCAGCGAGTGGTATGGGCGCTCGACCTTCCTCACCTTGCGTGACGACTCCTGGCCCGACTCGACGGCTGCTCGTTGCGGGACGATTACCCCAGATTCTGTGCCCGACGCAATCGCTGAGCCCGTCCGCGCCTCGCCGGGCCCCACAGAGGACCCACAAACCCTTGCTTTCGGAGGGCTCACCACGGGAAGCCCACAGACGAAACGGGACTACGCGGCACACGACGGCACAGTGGCTATGATGGTGGTATCAGCCTATTGACCAGCCCTTATGCCGGTGAGCTGGGCTGCGTGATACTTACGAGATCATGGTCGTAAAGGGGGATAGAACCCCTGAAAAGCGGAAGGTCGGCGGTTCGATCCCGCCCCTGACCACCCCTTGGAGTTTGATCGGCAACCCTACTGAGCTGCGAATATGCTCAGTGTGCCCTGCTTTGGCGCCTCCTGGCGGTTGACCGTGGTTCCCCGTCAGTGCCGCCCGTACCGCTCGCCACTTATCATGGCCAGCGCAGGGATCTGTTTCCCTCGCCGGTATGCCATTCGAGCGGATTGGTCGCGTCACTAAGCGAGTCGGCCCGGCGTGCGGCGGGGGCGGGGCCAGGTATGGCGACGCCCTTGATCAGCTGGTGTACGACCCGGTGGTCGCCGTCGATGGCCATGCTGGCGGTAAGGGCGGCGGGCAGCTGATCGTGGTCGTCGAGGACGGCGAGCAGGGTGGCTGTGTCGGTGGTGATCGTTGCGCTGGGCTGCTCGGGAAGCTCGTGGCGGACATCAGCAGTTTCGGCGTGGAGCCATACGCCGAACGCATGCTCGGTGCCGCCGTCGGTGAGCCGTACTTGGAGGGAGGCGGGGGCATCTGCTGATCCGGATCCGCTGTAGTAGGTGCGGATGGTCAGCATGACGGAGTCGAGGCTGGTGAAGCTGTGCTCGTCGGCCTGCGGTGAGCCGAGTGCCCATGTCCCCAGCGCGAGCAGGATCGGCTCGAGTTCGCGGCCCCAATCCGTGAGCTCGTAGACCCACGATGCCGCGGGCGGGGGCAGCTGCCGGCGGCGCAGGACGCCGGCCTGCGTGAGTTCGTGCAGGCGGTCGGTCAGCGCGTTAGGGCTCGCGCCGGGCAGGCCAGCGCGCAGGTCGGTGAAGCGCTTGGGCCCCAGCAGCAGTTCCCGGACGATGAGCAGGGCCCACCGCTCGCCGGCCAGGTCAAGGCCGCGGGCGATCCCGCATGCCTGCCGGTATCCGCGTTGTACGGGCATCTGTGCCTCCTGATCCGAAGCCAGGCTCCAGGAATTTATACTTGCTTATTCATACTAGCTGATTGTACCGTCATATTCATGACCGTATCTCAGGAGCAGCAGACGGAAAACACGCAGTCACCGGACAGCCGGCCCGGCGCCGTGACCAGCGCCGCTGACGAAGCAGGCCAGCGCATGGAACTGACCGACGCGCACGCGGGAACCAGCATGATCAGGAACCCGGCCCGCACGTTGTCCAAGAACTCCGTTCTCGTCCTGATGTGCGGTGTAGCGGCGATGACCGTGGTTGACCTGTCCGTGGTCAACGTCGCCCTGCCCGCAATCCAGGCCAGCCTCCACGCCAAGGCGGCCGACCTCCAATGGGTAGTGGTCATCTACGGCGTTGTCGTGGCGGGCTTCTTGATGCTGGGCGGCCGCACGGGCGACCTGGCTGGCCATCGCAAGGTGCTCGTGACCGGCATCGGCGTCCTGGCCGCGGCGTCGCTGGCCGGCGGATTGTCCGGCACCCTCGGCTTCCTGATCGCGGCACGTGCAGGCCAGGGTTTCGGTGCGGCGCTGGCGGCACCGAACGCGCTCGCCATTCTTTCCCGGACGTTCGCCGAAGGCCCGGAGCGCAACCACGCGCTCGGCATCTTCGGCGCGGCCGGCGGCACCGCCGCGATCGCGGGGTCGATCTTCGGCGGGCTGCTGGTGCAGGGGCCGGGCTGGCACTGGGTGTTCTTCCTCAACGTGCCGCTGGGCGCGGTGCTGGCCGGGCTGGTGCTGGCTCGCGTACCGGTTGACACCCCGCGTCCGAGCCGGGCCAGGTCCGACGTCGGCGGGGCCGTGACGCTTACCGCCGGCCTCGTGGCGGCGACACTCGGCGTGCACGAGAGCATCAGCGCGGGCTGGCTGTCGGCGCAGACGCTCGTGCCACTCCTCGGCGGGCTCGGCCTGCTCGTGGCCTTCGCCGTTATCGAGGCGCACGTCGCCGCGCCACTCATTCCCCTGACCACGCTGCGCAGGCGTTCCCTGGTCTCCGCCAACCTCGCTGCCGGGCTACTGTGGGCGAGCTTCCTCGGGCTGATCTACGAGGCGACGCTGTTTACCCAGCAGGTCCTCCACTACCCTCCGCTAGCGGCGGGATCGGCCACCATCCCGATCGCCGTGCTGTCCCTGAGCATCTCGGCCAAGGTAGCGCCCCAGGTCATCACCCGGATCGGCGCGGCCAGAACTCTCGCCATCGGCATGGTCCTCCTGGGCGCCGGCCTCCTGCTCCTCACCCGCGTACCGACCAACGCTTCCTACCTGGCCGACATCTTCCCCGCGTTCTCAATCGTCGGTGTCGGCCTCGGTTTCGCAGAAGTCGCCATCCAGATCGCGGCATTCACTGGCGTAGACGAGGACGAAGCCGGACTCGCGGGCGGAGCCGTCGAAACCTCCCGCGAGATGGGTGGTGCGCTCGGCCTGGCCCTGCTCGTGTCGTTCGCCCTGGGCGGGACAGCCAACGGCACCGAGGCATTCCACCGCAGTGTCCTGGCCGCCGCGATCTTTGCCGCAGCCAGCGCGCTCGCTGCGATCACACTGCTGCGACCCACCGAACGCATTGCTAGCACCGGAGTCCCCCAGTCCTGCTGAGGTACCCGGACGCGAACCACCCGCCCCTGACCTGGGGCCGGTGGCGCGTTAATCAAGGAATGAGCTGGCGTGAGCGATCAACCGTTCGGGCTGTGACGCTGGTTACCCCAGCGCGTCGCAGCTCAACCTTCATTCATCGGCCGGGCACGGGCAATTGGCAAGCAGGGAGTCGACTCGGCCGGGGGTACAGGGACCCGCGTTCAAGGCGCCTTCCCTAGATCAGCTGGACCTGCGCTCACGCACGGCCGCCACGACCTTGGCGAGCTGGGCGTCGAAAGCGTCAAGCTGCTCAGCCTCGGCAGCGCTCGCGGCGAAGGCGTGCCGGTCGCAGGCTATGCCGCCACGCCATATCCGCTCGATGGCGCGGGTCGCGGTGATGTCCGTCAACGGATCACCGGACACGAGGACCAGGTCCGCGCGCTGCCCGGCGGCGACACGTCCCCGGTCGGCGAGGCCGAACACTCGTGCCGGTTCAGCCGTGGCAGCGGCCAGGGCCTGCACCGGGCTGATGCCGCACCGGACAAGGAGTTCGAGCTCCCGGTGCAGGCTTGCCCCGAACACGGTCCCCGGGTTCGGGGCGTCCGTGCCCGCCAGCAGAGTGACCCCCGCGTCAGCCAGTCGCCGCACGTTGTCCTCAGCCCGGGAGTAGGGCGGCATGTGCCGGCCATGCCATCCCGGGGCATCCGAAGTCAGCCGGCGTGCCCAGGCGTCGCCGAGCGTTTCAGCGAGCCGTGGGTCCGCTGCCACTGCCGCGCCACCCGGTTCGCCGAGGGTGTTCTCGATGGTGGCCAGCGTCGGACCGACTACGATTCCGGCTTCGGCCATGCGTCCGGCCAGGGCCTTGTCCAGCTCGGCGTTGGCAGGGACGTGGGCCACCACGTCGGCGCCGGCGGACACGACCTCCTCGACACCGGCCGTCGAGCTCACGTGAGCGACAACGACCAAGCCGCGGGTGTGCGCGGCAATGACCAGTGCCTGGATGGTTTCGGGGTCCAGCGAGGGCCATAGACCCCCGGTGCCGGAGATGATCTTCAGATAGTCCGAGCGCTCCGCGATTCGTTCCGCCACGAACTGCCCGGCCTGGTCAGCCGCGGTCAGCGTCGGGAAGGGGGCGTACATCATCGACGGGTGCCCGCCGGGCGCGGTGGCACCGACTCCCGAGGAACGCACGTCGGCCACGTCCGGACGGGAGCCGGCCTGCTCCTTAGCGCTGGCCACCAGGCCGGGTTTGCTGAACATGTCGAGAACGGTGGTAACGCCGAAGGTCAGCGATTGTGCGAGTGCGCCGGGAACGAGGTGCACATGCGCGTCGATCAGACCGGGAAGCACCGTCCCGCCGCCCGCGTCGATCACTTCGTCGCCTTCTTGGGCGGCCGAGGCGGCCGAGCAGTTGGTGATCAGGCCGTCAGCGAACCGGACCGAAGTCCAGTCCTGCGACTTCGTCCCGTCGAACACCTTCGCGTTCACGATCGTCGTTGCCGCGGCCAAGGCTTCCTCCCCAAGGGATCCTAAACAACCTGAGCTGAACGGCGCCCTCACCTGGCGCCTGACCCGGATTCCGCCCGCCGCACCCTTGTTACTTGGGCGGGCGGCCGGGTTTGGGGCGGAGGGGCGGGATGGGCGTCGCCGGGTGCCGGCGCGGGCCTGACCACAGGGCCGGCACGGCGTAGACGGCGGCGGCCACCGCGTAAGCCGCTGGCTCGTAGTTGACCCGCCATCCGGCGAAGTCGGGCCAGGCCTCGGCCGGGTCGCGCTCGATCGGGAAGCCGACCTGGCGCATCCGGCTCAGCGCGTCGAGGAACTCGGCGTAGGTCAGGCTGGTCGTGGCGTCCGGGGCGGGCTCATCGGGGATGTCGAAGCCCATCGTCCGGGCGATCCGGTTGAAGCATCGGAACCCGCCGCGCAGGCACAGCCGGGCGGGGACCACCGGCGCAGCCTCAGGCGACAGGGCCAGGAACAGCGCGGCGGAGTCCAGCACGGCCAGCAGCGAGACCACCCAGGATGACAGCGGTTCCGGGGAGCGAAACCGGACCAGCACCGGGTAGGTGGTGTGGCTCTCGGCCACGTCGGCGGCCCAGGTTTCCCACTTCTCGTACAGATCCGGCATCGTATCCAGGGTCGACACCCCGGTTCCCAGCGCGTAGTGGGTGCGCGCCAGCAGTTCCGGGCCCCACGACGGCACCCCGGCCCGCGCGTTGAGCAGCGCCACCTGAGTCTCCCGGCGGTTGAACGCCCCGTACAGGGTCGGCAAGTAGGCGATCTGCAGCGTGAGGATCACCAGCCCGGTCGCCGCGGCCAGGAAAACGATCACCGCCGGCACCGCCCCGTGGGGCACGGCGAAACCGAGGGTAAACAGCGAGGACCCGGCGTCGACGAAGGCGGACACCACGCCGCGGTTAGCGAACGGCCACAACAGCAGGGCGAACCCCATGTACGCCACGAGCAGCCACGCCGCCAGCTGGCCCAGCAACACCGCCGCCGCCTGGGTCGCGCGCAGCTGATCCCGCCGCCGGGCATCGGCGAAGCGCCCCACCACTTGCTCATAGGCCCAGTCGACTATCTGGTCCACCCACCGCGTCAGCCGGCTCTTGAACGGCCGCGACACGATCAGCGTGACGGTGACGCTGGACACCGCCACGAACACCAGCAGGCCGCCGGCCACCGCAGCCACCACGCGCCCGGCCAACGGCATCACCATCGCATCCTCCTACCCCGCCACCAGGCTGCCCCGAACCTACCCGCAGCTGCCGAACCCAGATGCCCGGGACGGGTCACCAGAGATGGCCCTGACAAGATCGAAGACTGCCTCCCCAGAGGGCTGCCGCAACATCGCAGCCGGCGACCTCGAAGCCCACCGCGGCGTAGCTCGGGCCGCTGCCATCTCGGCTGAGCGGCATGATGCCGCTCTGATCGCTATTCATCGCCTGTGTCGGCCGACCTCATCACGGTGCAGATGAACGCGCCTATCGGCTGGCCGTCCGTCTCCCAGCCGAGCACGTCCGAGTAGAACGGCTTGGCGCCGGCCACGTCCGCGTGGAACCCCCCAAGGCCGGAATCCGCATCGTGTGCAGCTTCAATCGAGAACGGATCGCTGACGTCGGGCGTCACCTGAGCCGCTGGGTGGCCGGTGGCGCCGACGAGGTCGCTCGCCGCCACGGTTGACGGGTATGCGCCTGTCGCGTGTCACGAGGTACCTGACGCCCTCCGTCCAGGTGCGTTGCTTAATTAGTTCGATGAGGTACCTGCCCATCTCTGATCTGTACAACTGCACCCTCGTCTGCTCCGCGAGGCGAGCGTAGTCTGGTCGAGTGACAGGTAGTGAAGCAACTGGTTATCGTCGTGACTTGAATTATCAATGGCGCGCGGGAATAGCAGAAAGCACGACAGCGGCCGGAGGGAGAAAGAAGACTCCGGGGCAGCCACCGGGTGGCGGTGAAGGCCCACAGGCGCCGTGGCAGCAAACGCCGCCGCCCCGCTACCATCGGCCGCCCAGGAAGCCGGTGCATTCGTGGGTGGGGATTGGATGGATCATCGTGGTCCTGCTCATCATCGGACTATGGGCGGGGAAACTAGCCTCAAACCCCCAGCCGCGGGGAGGTGTACAGCTGACCTGCCCTGCCGGGCCCATGTGGGCATCCCTCCAGAAGCTGTGCCAGAACGCCCCTTGACCGGCCACCAGCCAGCATGACCGCCAGCACGGTGTGGGTACCGTAGGCGGTGAGGTGTCTATCAGGATGAATGATCCATCGCAGTTCCAGGGGCTCTCCCACGACACTGACCGTGGCAGCTACGGGCGGCTGCGGCCTAAGCTGGCAGTCGCTCACCACGTGGCCTGGGTAGTAGTGATGCTGACGGGCGGCGTCGTCGCCCTGGCGCTCGGCCACTTCGAGATCGGGCTCGCCGCCGTCCTCCTCAGCGCACTCTCCGTGATACTTGGCCTCCGGGCGTGGCTGCGCAACGGACGATCCGAACCACTTCAGAACCGACAGCCTGACTAGATCCGCCATACAAGCGGCGAACCTCAGCCACGCGAACCTCACTCATGCGGATCTCCGGGACGCGGAGCTCGCTGACGCAAGGTTGCCACAGGAAATGGCCATTCCGGATGGATGGATACGGTCGGGATCAGGCAGGCTAAAGCGTGCCCCCTAGCTCCTGGCGATGCTGTGCCTAGTGCCAGCGCTTCCTCGGCGGCATGAACCTGGGCGGGTATGCAGTCGTGGTCAGAGTGAGCGATCCGTATACACCGGTACTGGCAGCGGCTGAGGCGGTTTGGCATGACACTACCCGATTCCTATGGCAAGCCTGCCGCCTGGCGCCTGACGTGGATAGGACTGCTGGCCGCGGGGGTCGCCGTCGCGCTATTCGTGGCGGGCAGGCTGCATCAGCCGGATTACAGCCAGGTCATGTTCGGCGTGGACGCGTTCGCCCTGAAGTCCGCGCTGTCGACCATTGCGCTGGGCCTGGCCGCGCTCCAGGTGCTGCTCGCGCTGTGGATGTACCGCAAGCTGCCGGTGGTGGGGGCGCCGCCGCGCCGGCTGCGGCTGACGCACAGGGTGACCGGCTTCTGCCTGTTCGCGCTTACCGTGCCGGTTGCCGTGCACTGCCTGATCGCCTACGGCGTGCAACTCACGAGCCTCAGGGTAGCGATCCACTCGATCGCTGGTTGCTTCTTCTACGGCGCGTTCGCCGCGAAGGTACTTCTTGTGCGCAGCCGGCGACTGCCCGGATGGGTCCTGCCTGTGGCCGGCGGGACGCTCGCCACCATCATCGGCGTGCTCTGGTACACAGCGGCGCTCTGGTACTACAACGGCCAGCAACTACCTCACATCTAGATCGGAGGAATGGACAGGAGCAGTACAGCTCACTACCCTCACGCTCTATGCCGACGCCGGAACGGGTCATCTACATCGCCCGGTACGACACCGGCTGGCCAGCTCGATTCAGCAACTTGGCGACCGCCATGCGCGAGGCGCTGGCTGACGTAGCTGTCCGTATCGATCACATCGGCTCAACCTCAGTGCCAGGGCTGGCCGCTAAGCCGATCATCGACATGCAGGTGTCAGTCCAGAGTCTTGAGCCCGTCGACCCGTTCCGGATACCGCTCCAAGGCCTGGGACACCATCTGCTGGGAGATCATTCACAGAGCTGACGAGTGGGCGCAGCAAGTCGGATGGGAACCAGGCCCAAGCGACGCATGACCATCGACGGGGAACCAATGCGAGACGGCGAACTAGCCGCGGGTGCCCTCACTACCTGGCTCGCCGACAGCGGCGCGAGGGTGACAGCAATCGACGTAAGCCCGGAGATGGTCCGCCTGGCCACCGACCGCCTCGGCGACCGGGCCCGCATCCTCAATGCCGACCTGGTGGAACCCCTGGACTTCGCCACCGACGCCATCGCTGACCTGGTGGTGGCATCGCTCGTGATGCACTATCTGGCCGACTGGACAGGGCCGCTTGATGAGTTCTACCGGGTTCTTAAGCCTGATGGCGCGATGGTGTTCTCTACCCATCACCCGGCGATGGACTGGCAGCAGCACAGCCGCGGCGACTTCTTCAAAGTCATGCAGGTCACCGAGACCTGGCCCAAGGGCGGCCAGCCGTACGAGGTCACGTTCTGGCGCAGACCGCTGACGCGATCACCGCAGCCATCAGCAGCGCCGGCTTCCTCATCGACAGGCTGGTCGAGCCGGCGCCGTTGCGGGCCTCCTCGCGTGCGGTAGCCACCCTGGCGGCTGGCCCGGGACAGCGCCGTTGAGAGCCCGCGCTTCCGGTGCCAAATACCAGCGGCCCTCGCCCGTATCACCTGCCAGGGATGAGCCGCCGCCCGGGTGACTCGGCTTTAATTACCGCATGGTGGTGATCTTCGGCTTCGGGCCAGGCCATCCGGAGGATCTGGGCGAGGTTGCCTCGTGCGTGTGCCCGAACTGCCATAACCAGGTGTTCCTCCATCACGTCCGTTCGAAGAAGTCGGTGCGCCTGTACTTCGTGCCCGTGGTGCCCTACGGGACGGAGGACTACCTGGTCTGTCCCGTCTGCAGCCGGGGCCTTCAGGTCAGCAACGCACAACTGCGTTACATACGCTCGATGTCCGACGCCACCGCTTCGTTCCGCGCCGGGCGGCTTACCGAGGCCCGGTACATGGCCCAGGTCGACCGGTTCTGGCGTCAGCTGGGGATGAGCCCCGCAGGCCAGCAGTCCGTGACTCCAGTCGGCCCCGGTCCGGCCGCCCCCGCCCAGCCAGCCGTCCCCCTTGAGTCAGCCGCCGCCCAGTACCCGCCTGTGGCTGCGGATGACCAGACGTCGTGGATATCGCAACTGAGCAAGCTGGCACAGCTGCGCGACCAGGGAGTACTTTCCGACGCTGCCTTTGCGGCGGCCAAGCAAGCCATCCTGGAACAGAAGATGCAGTCTCAGCCGCCGGAGCCGACGGCATCGCCGCCGGCTCCGCCGCCGGTCAGCTGACACTTCCTGAGTTGAGCGGGGTGGTTCCGTGAGTGACCGTGGTTACCCTGAGTTCCGCCAGACAATGAGCTTCCCGCATCACTGGATGGGGGGTCGTTCATTTGGCGCGACCGGGACTTTCAACTCTGAACGTGCAGCTCAGTGCGCAACTCGTGGCTGCCGTACTCAGTAGCACTTTCGTAGTAAAGACGCAGCCTTCCGTCCGGCAGTGTGATGGCCGAAACATAGCGCAGGGCGCCCCCACCGAAGGGGCTGGACGACGGGCCTGCTACGGCAAGGAAGCGTGACCCGTCCCACTTTGCCACTCCGGTTTGTTCTTCGAAGTTCTGTGCCGCCGACGCCCGACCGTCGAAATAAGCATAGTCACCCAGTACCGCCGTCACCCGGGTACCTCGGCTATACCAGGTTCCTGGCTCCGGCACCATAACAGGCTCACCGCTGAAGGCATTCACGCTAATCATTCGGTCGGCATTATCGTTACCCTCGGTCAAAGGATGTTCCGTTGCCCATATCCGCAGATCCTGGCCGCGAACGATCACCGGGTCCTTAATACCGAATGCTGCGCTGCCAGGAAATATAACTTTGCGGTTCACGGCCCGGAAACTCGCCGGATCCTCCGCGCGCAGTCTCTCGATCCGCCAGTGCTTCGAGTTGAAGGTGGCACAGCTCAGATACAAGTCCCAATCACCGTCAGGCGTCACATCCAGGGCTGGTCGCTCCAACGACTCTGCGTCCATGTCCGCTTTGTCAACGACGCACAAAACCTCAAAATTGATGCCACTGTCAATTGGAGAGCGGGCTACATAAGCCCGGTTGCCCCGCCCCTTACTGGCTGGGTGCCTGTCCCGGTAGGCAAGATAAATGTAGTCGCCGTGGATGAGAGCGCTGGCAGCACCTATCCAGTTGCCTGCTCCGTGCGCGGCGTGCAGCACTGGCTGGCTGTTCTCCCACCGAGGCAGCATGACTAGCCTCCTTTCGAGGTCCTCCTCCCGTAATGCCCTCATCTCTGAGGTGACACCCTCCTGAGCCTCTGAGGTGACACCCTCCTCAGCTGACCCGAGAGCGCTGTCATGCCGCGTGAAGCGGTATTGTTCGCCCGCCGTCAGTGCTCCGGGCCGTTGCGGGATGATTCTGATCGAGGGACGCGTTAACCATGGACACGACATATCGTGTCGTTGGGCAGGCGTGGGCCGTTGACGGCTCCGGCCTTGAGAGGTGAGCGTGATGACCGGTTGGTACGCAGAGCGGACGCCGGGCTGGTCGGCCAGGGTAATGATCGCCGTGACGCTGCTCGCGCTGGTGCTGGTGGCGGCCGTGCCGCTGGCCCTGCTGGCCGCGGTGATCATGATGATGCTGGGATACGTGGTGGGCGGGCTCGCGCTGTTCGGGGGCTCGGTCCTCGCCGCCGGTATCGCTGTCGCGCTCGCGGGCATGAACGGGATGCGGCACCTGCGCAAGCTGCTCTCCGGGGACAGCTTCCGCGTCGTGCGACTGGACGGCAGCCAGTACACCGACGTCGCCGAGCCAGAGGGCAAGCCTTACACCAGTCTTGTGCAGCTGGACCGTAGCGAGTACACCGAAGTTCGCTAACCTGGCCCTCCCTTATGACTCGCACCGCCATGGTGTACCGCCGCCCGGTAGGGGTGATGCGGCAGAGCGTCAAGCCGCAGCTGGCTAGCTGGGATCGGGCGGGCCATCCCAGCCAGGTGAAGCTGGCTCGTTTCCTGGCGCACGTGGACGCCATAGCCGGGCCGGTACTGGCGACCGTGGCCAGCCGAGTTGCCGTCGAGCTCATCGTCGGGTTCACCGATAGCGCCTCCCTGATTGATGGCGGCCATGACCTGGACAACTATCTGTTCCCGGTCACTCAGCGGCTAGGCCAGAAGCGAGTGGCAGCCATCTTCGGCCGCAAGATCCACGGACCTTCGTCACTAGCGGTGGGACCTGCTCAGCCGTACACGGCCCTGGCCACCCCCCGGTTCTCGACCCGGATGACTGGGTCTTATGGGCGCCGGGAGTGGAGACAACAGCTCCACGACCGGCTCGCGGTGCAGGCGGCCACTATCGATCCGGGTCCCGTCGGGCTGGCAATCGCAGTGACGACTGGGGCAGGCCGCAACTGGGCCAACCTCTGGAAGCCGCTCATCGATGCCTTCGGTCCCGTGCTGGGCGAAGATCCCACCCGGCCGTTCTGCCCGCACGATGACCGTATCGTCCGCCTCGACCTGCATCACACCATCGACACCGGCATCGCCGACGACGTGATCATCCACGCCTGGTGGGCCAGCGTGTAGCTAACCCGCGATGTGGGCTTTTCGGCCGCGGGACCTCACCTGGACGGCATCGTCGGCCCCGTCACCGGGCGGGCCTTGGTGAGTGGAATGCTCTCCCTCTGATCGGGAGCCCAGCCCTACGGGCGACTGATCCGCAACCGGTACTAGCGGATCCAGAATTGGTCGATAAGTGCTCCCCAGACCGGGTTGTACTGGTAGTTGCGAACGCGGCTGGACAAGAAGTCGATCATGTTTGGGGTGACCGTGGGGATCCAGATCGCCAGGTCGGTGAGCTGGCGGTCGAGCCGGGCCCACTGGCCGGCCGCGGCGGCGGGGTTGCTGGTTTGCTCGGCGGCGGCCCGGGTGATCTGCTGGTCCAGGCTCGGGTCACAGAACCCGCTGGCGTCATCGGTGGCAACGCTATCGCCGGGGACGAAGTAGGCACAGGTCAGCTTGCCGATGAAATCATCGGCCGAGGCGTAGTCAGCGCTCCAGCCACCGTCAATAACCTGAGCGTGATTGCGGGAGTCGCTGGTGACGGCGAAGTAAGTACTAGGCGGCAGCAGGCGCAGCGAGGCCCGGAATCCGAGTTGGCGGAGAGCCCGCACCGTCTCGGCGGCCTCCATGATGGCGCCCTCGGGCGAGGGGGAGACGTCCCAGACGGTGACCTTCATCCCGGCAGTGCCGGACGCGGCGACGAGCCGGCGGGCGCGCGGCAGGTCCGGTGCGTGCCAGCGGCCATCAGCCGCCGGGTCCCGGGTCCAGGGACAGTAGCGGCGGTATCCGGCCAGGCCGGGAGGCAGGATCTGGCAGGCGGGCCGGGCTGCGAGCGGGCCGCCCCAGCCGGCCACCACGCGGCCACGGTCCAGGGCCAGGTTGACGGCTTGGCGCACGCGCAGGTCAGTGAAGGGCGGGGCGTTGACGTTGAGGAACAGGAACGCGGTGATCAGCTGTGGGTTGATCTGGAGCTGGCTGCGGTAGTGCTTAAAGTAGGCGGCACCGGACGGGAACTGGCCGATACTCGCCAGGAAGTCGCTGCGGCCGCCCGCCACCGCAGCCGCGGCCCGGGCCCCGCTGAGGCCGAGTCGGATCAGGATGCGGTCCGGGTAGGCGGCGGGCTGGGCCGCCGTTGACCATTCGCGGAACCGCGGGTTGCGGACCATCAGCAGTTCCCGGCCCGGGACGTAACGGCTGATCATGTACGGGCCGGTCGCGGGCAGCGGTGCCCGGGCCTCGCGGCCGGGGACCGTCGCGGGCAGCACGTCAGCAAAGGCGAGGGTTAGCTTGGGCAGGAAATCTGGATCCGGCTGGGTGAGGTGGAAGGTCACCGTGCCAGCGTGGTCGTCAGCGACGATGCCGCGGGACAGGTCACAGCCTGCCGGAGCCTTCCGGCACCCGGCGGCGCCGCTGATGGCCTGGTAGTAGGGCGCCCCGGCGCCACCGAGCCGGAACAGCCGCTCGAAGGAGTGGGTGACGTCGCTGGGCCGGACGAGGGCGCCGGTCGAATACCGGATACCCGGTCGCAGCCGGAAGGTGTAGGTGCGCCCACCGTCGGCGGGCGCGGGGATCGCCAGGGCGAGGTCCGGGACCAGCCGGGTGCCCTGCGGGCCGGCCACATGGTTCAGCGTGATGAGCCCGTCGTTGGTCAGCCCGAACAGCTGAGTCGGGGGCAGGTCTTCCGCGGTGGCGGCGCCCGGGTCGATGGTGGTGACGGGCCCGTCGATGGTGTCGGTGGTGGTGAGGGTGCCGCCGCGGTGGCTGGCCCCGGCCGTGTCGGTGGCGACCCAGAGCCCACCGCGCGCGGCGGCGAGCGCGCTGACGCGGCCGCCGAGGCCGAACCTGGTGACCACGTCGTTCCCGGGAGCGAGCCGGAGCAGCGTGCCGTCCGCCCGGTCCCCGATCCAGATACTTCCGCCCGATTCAGCCAGCGCCGCGGGCTGGCCGCCGAGGGCGATGGTCGCCGTAGCCGCCTGGCGCCGCGGATCCACCCGGGACACGGTCGCGTCCAGCGGGCTGAGCACCCAGAGCCCGGACGCGCCCGCCACCACCGCGGCGGGTGCGTCGCTGATGCGGATCCTGCTCGTCACCTGGCCGGTCCGGGCGTCGATCCGGGCCAGCAGGCCCGAGTCGCCGGTCGCCACCCAGACCGCGCCGCCCGTGGCGGCCAGGCCGCTCGGGTTCCCGCCGGTGCGGACCACGCTCCTGGTGCGGCCGGTGCCAGGGTCGATCCGCAGGACACTCCCGCTGCCCCCGCTGGAGACCCACAAGGACCCGGCGTTGAGCAGGATGTCGCTCGGCTGACCGGCCGGGGTGATCGTCTGCGCCACGGTGTCGGTCTGCGGGTCGATTCGGGCCAGGGTGCGGTCGGCCTGGTCGAGCACCCAGACCTGGTCGCCGGCGGCTACGACGCGGGTGGGCCTGGTACCAACCGGGATAGCGGCTTCGACCGCGCGCCGTACCGGGTCGATTCGGACCACCAGGCCAGCGCCCGGTTCGGCCACCCACACCGACCCAGCTCCCGTCGCTACGCTGGCCGGTGGCGCCCGCAGCGGCACGGTCGCCTGCACCGCGCCGTTGCTGGCCGACACCAGCGCGACGAGGTTGCCGTTGAGCGGGGTCTGCGCCGTTCCGTGGCGGGACAGGGGCACAAGAGCGAGCGCGGCCAGCGCGGCGGCCGTCCCCAGCGCCAGTGTGATCCAGCGGATCCGGCGGCGGGGCCGGGGGCGCGGCATCGTTCCCGGGCCGGGCCGGAAAGCGGCGGGCGGGTCCGCCACCACCCCCGATCGACCAGCCGCAACGTCCGGGGCGACGTTCGCGGGCGACAGGGCCTCCCGGGCGTCCTGGCGCGCGGCGGGTGGGGGCAGGTCCAGGGCCGGGTCCTGCTCGAGCACCGCCAGCTGAAGCTTGCGCAGCTGCGGGCCGGGTTCGACGGCCAGCTCCTCGACCAGCAGCGACCGTCCCTCCTGGTAGGTCTGGAGCGCGTCCGCCTGGCGACCGCAACGGTAGAGGGCGATCATCAGCTGCCCGCGGAGCCGCTCGCGCATCGGATGCTCGGTGACGAGCTGCTCGAGCTCGGGGCACAGGACGGCGTGACGCCCGAGCGCGAGCTCGGTATCGATCCGGTCCTCGACGGCCTGGATCCGGAGCGTCTCGAGGCGGCGCGCCTCCAGCCCCGCGAACGGCTCGGACTCCAGATCGGCCAGGGGCCGGCCGCGCCACAGCGACTCGGCTTCCCGCAGCAGTCCCGCGGCCCGGCCCGGATTGCCGTCCGCGAGCGCCTGCCGCCCGGCGGCTACCTGCTGCTCGAACACGTCCAGGTCCAGCTCGCCGTCCGCGACGTGGAGCAGGTAACCAGGCGGCCTGGTCTGCAGCCGCGGCTGGCCGTCGCCGTTGACGTCGCCGAGCGCCTTGCGCAGCCGGGAGACCTGAACTCGCAGCATCCGGTCTGCCGTTGCCGCCGGCTGGTCGCCGAGCAGCTCCGCGATCAGCTGGTCGCGCGAGACGACCCGGTTAGCGTGGCAGAGCAGCAGCCCAAGCAGCGCTCGCTGCCGTGGACCGCCCACCCGTACCAGGGCACCATCGAGCCGGACCTCGAGCGGCCCAAGAACGCCGAACACCGGGCGAGCGCCCATCCCATCCCCCCGCTCCCGAGTGTGCTCCGCTGGCGTGACGCCGGCTAGTCCTGCAGGCTGAAGCCGCTTTGAAGCATTCCTGAAACACCCCAGGGCCAGGGTGACGGCATGCCCGGCGCGGGGCAAGGACCCTGGCTCACAGCGCTGAGGCCCGAACGCCTGGAGGGGGACCAGAATCATGAGCAAACGGCTGGCCGCGCTGGTCACGGGCACGATCCTGACCGCGCTGACGGCGGCGGCACCCGCACTGGCCACGACGCACCGATGGCCCGGCCCGGCCCAGAGCGGCCGGATCGTGTGGACCCAGGTTCTCGACAGCAACTTCACCACAGCACGGCTCGTCTCGGCCCGCCCGGACAGCAGGGGTTTCCGCGTCCTGACCCATCCCGGCCCGAAGCGGTTCGACATCGACGCGGTGGTCTCGCCGGGTGGGGGCCAGGTGCTGTTCGAGCGGGACCTGCCCAGCGGTCGAAGCGTGCTGGGGATGGTCGGCGCTGGCGGCGGGCGAGTGCGCATCGTCCCGGTGCGCTGCACGGACCCCTGCGCGGGGCTGGACAATCCCGGCTGGGCGGGCAGCCGCCGCATCGCCTTCACCCGGGTTATGGGGCCCTTCGACGGGCCGGGCGGGGCGGCCCGCTCGGCCGTGCTGTATACCGCCCGCCTGGACGGCAGCGGGATGCGCCGGCTGTCACAGCGCGGCATCGACGGCGTCTACGAGGACTACCACGCCCGGTTCGACGCCAGCGGCAGGTACCTGATCTTCCTCCGGCTCCGCAACAGCGATGGCAAGACGGCGGTGTTCTGGATGCGGCGGGACGGCTCCGGTGTCCATCAGCTCACCCCGTGGCGACTGGCCGCCGACGTTCCCGACCTGTCCCTGGCTACCCGCGGTGCGACCAGGAACCTGGTGGTCTTCGAGACCTTCGGGTCGGGCCCCCCCAAGGGATCAGAGCAGGACATCGCGACGGTCCCCGCCACCTGCCACCCGCTGGCGGTCTGCATCCGCGAGATCCGCTACGTCACGCACAACGGCGCCGGCCCGCACACCAGCTTCAACCCGTCGTGGTCACCAGACGGGCGGCGGATCGCCTTCACCCAGGCGCTCTTCCCCACCGGAAAGCCGCCGGTGGGCGACATCTGGACGATGCGGCCCGACGGCCGCGACCTGGTGCGAGGTCTCCCGCTCCCCGCGGTTTGACTTCCGGCCCGACTGGGGCCGCTGAGGGAGCGAGCCGGAGTCCTGACTACGGGGCGCCGGCGGCGGGTAGCCCCGAGGAGCCGGGCTTGGAACGGGGGCTGGGCTCCACAGACCGTTCCCCGGGGCGGGGTGCTGAGGTGCACGAGGTAGCGGACTCTCCATTTGTCGGCGCACTTGCTGGGTAGCTGATAGCTCGGGTGGCCGTAGCTGGCCACGGTGAGCAGCACCGCGTTGCCCAGCAGGCGCTCAGCGCGCTGGGCGTTGGGGTAGCCGGTGGCCGGGTCGTACACGTTGTTGATGAGCAGGATCGGGGTCTTGGTCTTGGCGTCCCACGGGCCGGTGTAGCGCTCGGTGGCGTGCCCGGGCCAGTTCGCCGCGCAGGGAGCCCATTGCGCCCAGCCCAGGAACGGCCCCCACAGCTGGCCCATCTGCGTGAGATGCCCGATGACCCTGGGCCACGCGCTGACCGGCTCGCTGGCGGGACCGTCCAGGCACTGGATCGCGGCCGACGTCGTCGCCGTGGAAAATGCCGCTGGCGTCCGCATCTGGCGCGCGGCGGTCTCCAGGGCAGAGGCGTTGCCGCTGGCGGCCGCGTCGAGTTCCCGCGCGTACTGGGGCCACGCCTCCGGAGACCGGAGCGGCTGGAACGTCGTCAGCAGCAGATCGCTATAGCTGACCACGCCGGGCGGGTGTGCGTGCGGGGCCGGGATCGGCGCGCGGCGCGCCCGCCGGAACAGGCTCGCAACGCGCTGGGCCACCGTCTCGGGGTGGCGGGCGAGCGCACAGTGGGCCGGGCCGGCACCCTGGCAGAGCGCCACGAACTGGGCGAAGACACCGTCGGCTGACCCGACGTTGACGGCGGTCCTCGCCTCTGTACTCTTCACCCAGGCTCTCTGGTCGACAACGGCGTCCAGCACCATGGCTCGGACCCGGGCCGGGAACATGTTGGCGTAGGTCTGACCGATCATGGTGCCGTAGGACAAGCCCACATAGGTCAGAGCCCGGTCCCCGACGAGCTGGCGCAGATAGTTGAGGTCACGGGCGGTGTCTTCGGTGGAGATGTTGTCTAGCAGCTGCCCGCTGACCTGACCGCAGCGGCGGGCCAGCTCGACGGCCTTGCGCTCGTAAGCACGCGACTGGGCCGCGGTCGTCGGAATCTGCACGCCCCGCCAGAACCGCGCCTCGCTCGCCTGGCTGGTGAAGCAGCGCACGGGGTCGCTGTCGTTCGTTCCCCGGGGGTCCCAGCTCACCAGGTTGAACCGGCCGCCACCCCAGGCGCTGATCCCATCAGCGGACTCTCGATCCCGGACCAGGCCGACGCCGCTTTCACCGGGGCCGCCGGGGTTAACGAACATTGAGCCGATCAGGTGCTTCTGATCGCTGGCCAAGCGGCGGATGACCGCGAGCTTGATGTGCTGGCCGGCCGGCCGGTGCCAGTTCAACGGCACGGAAACTTTGGCGCACTGCAACCGCTTACCGCAGCTCTTCCAGGCGATCCCGGTCTGCCTGACCGCGGCCACGGCCCCAAATCCAGGCTCGGCAGCTACTGCGGGCAAATTCGTAATCTGCCGAAGGTGACTGCTGTCCGCAGGAGTGGTAGCGCTAGCGAGCGACGCCAATGGAAACGACGCAGCCGCCGCCGCGCAGCTCGCAATGAGTATGAGTGGAATTGTGCGCATCCTGGCCCCCCGACACTTGGATGCTTGAGTCCCCAAGCATTTACTGGTTCCTGACCAGATGTCAACTAATCCATGACCATCGAGATAAGCCAGATTCGTCTAAGCGACGGGGAATCCGCCCCTTCTTTTGGCTGGCGTTTTCCCTCGCGGCCAGTACCAGTGCGCGGGCGGCGCCGATCAGGTCCTGGCGGTCACCGGGTCGCTGGGGTGCCGGGTGAGCGGACTGGTCTGCACGGTCACCCAGGTACCCACCTTCTGTACGGCGAATGGCCGCGCCGCGAGCACCGTTGCGTTGACGCTCGCGAGCAGCTTCGAGTCGCGTACACGATGCTCTCGGACATTGGCATGGAGGCGTTCGCCGAGCGCGCCCGGCGCGAGCTGCTGGCCACCGGCGAGACCGTGCGTAAGCGGACGGTCGAGACGCTCGACGAGCTGACCCCGCAGGAGGCCCAGGTCGCGCGCCTGGCCGCCGGCGGGCAGACGAACCCGGAGATCGGGGCCCGGCTGTTCCTCAGCCCGCGCACGGTGGAGTGGCACCTGGGCAGGGTGCTCGGGAAGCTCGGGATCAGCTCCCGCAAGGAGCTCCGCCCGGCGCTGCCCGACGCCGGCGCAGCGGTCGACCGCCTCTTGGCCGCGTCACGCTGATGCCGCGCCCTGCGCCATGACGACCCCGCGGTCAGGGTGCCGGGCACTGCGCGGCCAGCCGGCGGCCACCCTGGGAGCCGCGGACTACCGCGGGCTGCCGCTGCGGGCCGAACACCTGCCATCGGCCGGCCAGCCGGACCACCGCGCCGCGGTCCGGGTGCACGGTAAGCCGGGCGGTCACCCAGCCGGACGACTGATCCCAGACAGCGGTGCCGTCGATGACGGCCCCGCGCACCCACCGCACGCCTCGCAGAGTGATCTTCAGGTCGGTTCCGCCGGAGAAGGCGACCCGGCCACCGCGCAGTCCCAGGTCCCGGTTCCCGCTGAGCAGCGGCCAGCGGCTCACCTCGTCGCCCACGCTGGCCAGGGCTACGGTGGCCGCCCGGAGGGCCTGGCGGCCGGCCTGGTTGCCAGGCCGCGGGCTCGCCGGGACGGCGTCGGCGAGCCGACGCGGATAGCTGCCGACGGTGTGGATCGGGGACACGCGGCCCGCGCACGAGGTGTTCTCGTCAGGCAGCCCGCCGGGGTCGGAGACGAAGCGCTGATAGATCGACATGGCGCAGCCGCTGTCGCCGTCCTGCTCGGTGACATGGGTCAGGTTGGCCAGTGTCACCAGCCGGGCCGAGCGGCCCACCTGCCGGGCGACCAGGGTCGCGCCGTCCAGCCGGGGGGTCAGCGAGTCCAGGCTCCCAGACAGGATGAGCACCGGCAGCCGGGCCGGGACGAGCGGCAGCCGCCGGGTGATCGGCCGGTTGTGGTGGACCGGCGCAGGCCAGTCCAGGCAGGCGCTGTAGGCCTCGGTGTACTGGTCCATCGAGGTCCACTGGGCCAGGCTGAACGGCGCGAAGGTGCCTGCCGGCTCGCGGCGCAGCGCGGCCCGGTACTGCCGGTGCCGGACCGAGGGCCGTGCGGACCGGTCGAAGAGCTGCACGTAGTCGGTGCACGACACGGCGAAATACAGCCCGTCGCTGAACCCGGGCAGCGATTCGTTCGTGTCGTCGAAGCCCAGCGACAGCGCGGCGAGCCGGAGCAGCGGGGCGGCGTCGTCACGCTGCAGCAGCGCCCGGGCGGCCGCGTCCAGATCCTGGTAGACGACCGGGTCGAAGCCGGCGTTGTTGACCAGGTTGACGAGGGTCAGCGGGGTCACCGTCAGCCGCCCGGGGGTGCCGGACGCCGAAGTGGTCGGGCCGCTGACCGGCCGCCGGGCCAGCCGCCGGGCCAGCGCCCCGATCCGCGTCCAGGCCCGCCCGCCGCGGGTAGCCGCGGCGCAGGCCGCGGACCGCTCGCACGCCTGGGCGAAGGCGCGCCGGGCGGTCAGCACCGTCGTGGTGTACCAGGGATCGAGCCCCAGGACCTGATAGGTGGAGTCCAGCGTCACCGAACGCAGCCGCCCCGGGTACCGGGACGCGAACACCTGGGCGAACCAGCTGCCGTAGGAGTCTCCGTACAGGTCCACCCGGCCCAGCCGCAGGGCGCGCAGCACCCCGGCCACGTCCCGGGCTGAGTAGGCGGTGTTGAACAAGTCAGAGGCGTGCACCCAGCCGCCGTCCCGGTAGTGCCAGGTGTGGTTCAGCCGCGCGCCGCAGGCCGCCACCAGATGGTCGAAGTGGCGGCCGTGCTGTTTCGCACCCGCATGCTCGAGCCCCGGGCACCTCACCGGGGTGGACGTGCCGGTGCCGCGCAGGTCGATCAGCAGCAGGTTGCGGGTGGCCAGCAGCCGGCCGGCCATGGCCCGGTACTCCGGTTCGGAACCGGTGGAGGCGTACCCGGGCCCGCCCTCGGCGGCGAGGATGGTCCCCGTGGCGGCACCGGTGGCCGGCAGCCAGCGGAAGCCGATCCGGATCCGGGGGCTGGCCGCTGAGGAGTAGTCCAGCGGTACCGCCAGGCTCCCGCAGAAGGTGAGCGGTTTCGCGGCGCAGCGGCGCAGGGTGATCGTGCCCACCTGCAGCCTGGCCGCACGGCTGGCGACTGCTGCCCGGGCCGCCGCTGACGCCGGGAGGCCGGCCGGCCCGGCCGCCGTCGCGGCTGCGGCGCTGGCTAGCATCGCGGCGCTGACGGCCAGTGTGGCCGCCCGGGGGATGACGTGCCGCAGGGCTCTCATCTGGCGATCGTAGACGCCCTCGTCTTCGAGCAGGCCGCCCTTCGGCTGGCCGGCGGCTTTCAGCCGCTGATGCCGGGTAGGTGCGGTACCGGGCCGGGACAGCCGGCGCCGATGAGGCGGAAGGAGCGACGATGATTGCCCGGACATGGCGGGGCTGGGTCAGGACTGAGCAGGCTGCGGCCTACGTCGAGTACATCACCAGGACGGGGCTGAGCGGCTACAAGCAGACACCCGGCAATCTGGGCGCCCAGATGTGGACGGCGGATCTCGGCGACGGCCGGACCGAAGTCATGACGGTCAGCTGGTGGTCGTCACTGACGGACGTCGAAGGCTTCGCGGGCCAGAACATCGAGGTCGCCGTCTTTTACCCCGAGGATGACGACTACCTCATCGACCGCGAGACCACCGTGACCCACTACGACGTCGCATCGACGATCTGACCAGACCCCGGCATCCAGAATCCCGGCGTGGCGGCCGTGGCCCAAGGTCGTAGTCACGTCTGAGGAGCGGCCCGGTGGCAGCTTCGGGCGACGGCGCGGACTTCGCTGACGAAGGCGGCGGGCTGTTCCCAGGCCGCGAAGTGGCCGCCGCGGCCGGGTTCGTTCCAGTACACGATGTTGGCGAAGCGGCGCTGGGCCTGGCGACGCGAGGGCCGCGGTACTTCCTTGGGAAAGACGCTGCATCCGGCCGGGACGGTGATGGTGTCGTCAGTGGCGGTGGTGAACCATTCAGTGACCTGGGCAATGCTCTCCCAGTACAGCCGGGCGGAGGAGGCGCCGGTACCGGTCAGCCAGTACAAGGTGACGTTGTCCAGCACCTGGTCGGCGGTGAGAACCTGGCCGAGGTCGCCGGAATGATCGGTCCAGGCCCACAGTTTCTCCACGATCCAGGCGCACAGCCCGGCCGGTGAGTCGGTCAGCGAGTAGCCGATGGTCTGCGGCCGGGTGCCTTGCTCTGCTGAGTAGCCCGAGCCGCTGCGGCCGCGTTCGTCGAGGTCGGCCAGGGCGGCGCGTTCGCGCGCGGTCAGCCCGGCGGCGTCTCGGCCGGGTGGCGCCAGCGGCGGGATGAGGTGGATGCCCAGCAGGCGGCCGGACCGCTGCCGCGCCAGGCTGGTGGACACGCTGGTTCCCCAGTCGCTGCCCTCGGCCAGGAACCGGTGGTAGCCCAGGCGGGTCATCAACTCAGCCCAGGCCCGGGCGATGCGGTGGACGTCCCAGCCGGTGCTGCCTGGCTTGCCGCTGAACCCGTACCCAGGAAGCGACGGCACCACCACGTCGAAGGCGTCGTCTGCGTCACCCCCGTGCGCCGGCGGATCGGTCAGCGGCCCGAGAACCTGCTCGAACTCCAGGAACGACCCGGGCCAGCCATGAGTCATGATCAGCGGCGTTGCGTTGGGGTACGGGGACCGCAGGTGCAGGAAGTGCACATCGAGTCCGTCGATCCTGGTGGTGAACTGCGGGATCTGGTTGAGGCGCGCCTCGGTGGCCCGCCAGTCGTAGCGGCTGGCCCAGTAGCCGCACAGGTCTTGCAGGTAACCCAGCGGGACGCCTTGCGACCAGTCGCTCACCGTCTCGCGCTCGGGCCACCGCGCCCTCCGCAGCCGGCCACGGAGGTCATCCAGCGCGGCGTCGTCCACGCTGACCATGAACGGCTCGATCTGATCCGCCATAACCGCATCATCCCAGCGCCCTGGATCGCGGGGAGCGGCCGGGCACGTGCCTCGGCGCGAGCGGCGCCGAGGGCGTGATTGTCGCAAGGGCCAGGGCCCGGCAGTCGTTCTTCCTCACGTCTGAGGTGGCGGGCTACGCCGAAATGATCCTCGACGGCGCCTGGCTTGACCCAATCCCGTCACAGGTCCCACAGAGGGCGTCCCTGACGTGAGGGAATGCGCTGGTCAGGTATCCTTCCGCGGAGCAGCAAAGGAATCTAGGGGTGGGAAAGTATGGCAACTCAGACGACTGTCACGGTCACATGCGACATTTGCGGCGGCACGAAGGACGCGCGGACGCGGGCTATCTCCTTGGACGGCCGTGCTCTTGAGATCGACCTGTGCGGGAAGGACGGCCGGGCCCTGGACAAGGCGGCCCAGAAATTCGTCCCGTTCGCCCGGAAGGTGGCCAGGGAGCCGGCCCCCCGCCGGACGGTCAGCTCCCGGCAGCACAGTGCTGACGTCCGTGACTGGGCCCGGACGCAGGGCATTGTGATCAGCGACCGGGGCCGGATCCCCGCTGATGTCGAACGCAAGTTCGTTGCGGCCCACTAGCGGCGGTCCGCTAGCCACGTGAGCGGGCGCTCTACCCGGATCAGCCGATCCGGGTAGAGCGCCGGGCCTGCTCAGGTGTGAAGTTTGGCCAGTTCGGCGGTGACCATCGCCTCGTGCTCCTCTTCGTCCCGGCGGGCGTCGGCGGGCTTCCAGCGTCCCCGCAGCAAGGGGACGGTCAGCAGGAAGAAGATGATCCCGCCGAAGCACACCCAGTACCAGGTCTTCCACTGCCCGGGTGCCTGTGCGGCGGCTTTCTGGACCGCGGCGGCATGGGCCTTCAGGTACGGGAACACCTGCGGCGGGACCTTGGACAGCGCGGTCAGCTGGGCCGCAAAGGGCGCCACGGTCTGCAGCTTGGGGGCCACCGCGATGACGCCCTTAATGGCGGCGCCGTTGGCGTTGATGGTGGACAGAATGGCGAGCCCCTTCGCCCCGCCGCCCGCGGCCGCGACGGCCTGGGCCGCCAGTTTCGGCGGGATGGCGGCCGGGCTGGAGTACGTGGCCAGTTTGGCGAACAGGGCCGGATTGGCCTGGATCACCGCCAGTTCGGGCGCGAATTTCTGCGCGTTGGCCAGCTGGGTCTTGTAGGTGGTGGCGGTGGCCACGACCTGCGGGTGGGTCTGCGCGAACGTGATCTCGCTGCCGTAGCGGGCCGCGTACGCGGACACGGTGGGCCCGTAGCTGATCAGTGGCGTGACCGAGTTGATGACGGCCGGGATGATCAGGAACGCGACGAAGATCGTGACCCGGATGATCCAGCCCCAGATGGCCAGGCCGGTCGCGGTGAGCGCGGGATTGCGCGCCTCGACGGTCTCGGTGTAGCTGGCCATCCAGGGGCAGTAGGCCACGCCCAGGAAGAACGAGCCCACCGCCAGGATGATGGCGAGCGTGTAGTAGCTGGGGTGATGGCCCGCCTGCTCCAGGTACACCACGGTCATCACGGCCGCTACCACGCCGCCGATGATCATGAATGGCTTCCGGACCCGGAACCGGTCGGAGATGATCCCGATCAGGATCACGGCGATGACGTTGAATCCCCAGTTCCAGTTGCCCAGGCCGTTGGCGTCCTTGACGGAGAACCCGAACACCGTGGTCAGGTAGATCACGGCGAACGCGACGGCCGTGTAGTAGATGAGCAGCATCAGCGACACGCCGACCGCCGAGATGATCACGTCGGGCTTGAGCAGCTGACGCCACGGGTGCTGCAGCGCGGCCTCGATGTCGATCCCCTTGGCCCGGGCCTCGATCAGCGCACGGTCGCGCATCGTCACCATCAGCTGGTCACGCAGGCGCGGAGACAGTTCCCGCAGCCCGACCAGGGCAATCACGAACACGACCAGCCCGGCGATGCCGCAGATGCGGTACTGGTGCGTCCAGATCCCCGGGTCGTGCACCACCGCGGGGATGGTGGCGCTGCCGACCACCGCGACGATCAGGCTGCCCAGGACCGGGCCGGCGGTCCAGAAGCCCATGGCGGTGGCCCGGCCGACCTGGGGGGAGAAGTCGCGGATCAGGGCCGGGGTGGCCACCAGGCAGATGCCCTCGACCAGGCCGACCACGAACGTGGCGATGCCGAATCCCCACTTGCTGGTCATGGCGGGGATGACGAACGCGGTGAAGATCCCGGTGAGCAGCAGCCCGCCGACCACGAGGTTGGCGCGGCCCAGCCGGTCGGCGAGCCCGGCGAACAGCGAGCCGAAGGCTCCGATCAGGTTGCCGAAGGCCAGGATGACCACGAAGAACGTGAAGGTCATGTGCAGGTCGGCCAGGACCAGGGTGGACACCGAGCCGACGACGTACAGCTCGTAGTACAGCGTGATGGTGGCCAGCACCGTGATGGCCAGGTAGAGCACGCGAGGCCCGGTGTTGGGATAGGTCTCCAGCTGGCGGCGCCAGAGCCACGACGCCTTTCCTTGGCGGCCAGGAATTAAATCTGTCGCAGTCGCGCTCATCGCGGCCTTCCCTGCTCGGCGTGGTCGTGGCACAGCAGCGACCACAGAAGTACGGCGGTGTACTTTAGCGCTGATAGCTTAAGAGTGTGTCGGCAGTGAGACAAGAGGGCGAGCTCGCCCGCACCCACGAAGGTGAGCCTGGGCTGCCCCGCGGCCGCAACGGGCTGCCGCCCGGGGCGGTGCGTGCCGCGCAGCGCGGACGGCTGCTGAGGGCGGCCATCGCCGCCGTGGCCACGACCGGATTCAACGACGTCACCGTCGCGGACATCGTGCGCGGCGCGCGGGTGTCCAAGGCCGCGTTCTACGCCCACTTCGCCGACAAGGAGAGCTGCTTCCTCGCCGCCACCCGCGAGGGAGGGGAGCTGCTGCTGGACCGGGTAGCGGCCGCACCCCGGCAGCTACCCGCCGGCGCGAGCGCCGAAGACGTGCTGCGGGCGAGCCTGGCCGCGTTCCTGGACTTCCTGGCCGGGGAGCCCGCGTTCACCCGGGCCTTCTATGTGGACATGCCCGCGGCCGGCCCCCGCGCGGTGCGGCGGCTCGCGGCCGCGCAGCATAAGTTCGCCGGACTGAATCAGGCCTGGCACGAACGGGCCCGCCGCGAGCACCCCGGCTGGCCTGAGGTTCCTTACGAGGCTTACTACGCGCTAGCGGGCGCCACGGCCGAACTGGTCCGCGCCGAAGTCCGGCACGGCACGATCGACGCCGTACGCGACCTGGAAGACACGCTGGTTGACCTGCACCTCGCCGTGCTCGCCGCCCGGCCGTGGGGCCGCCCGGGCTGAACGATGCCCACGCCGGTGCCGCCTGACCGTCACCGGATCCTGGACTGAACGAACCAGCGGATCGCGGTCACCGCGATGGCCAGCACGGTGGCCGCGGTCATCGGGAGGAACCCGCTGGCGGTCCACTGGGCGGCGCTGACGGCGAGGGCCGTGTGGGACGCGCCGGCCACCCGGTCCCCGGCCAGCCCGGCGACGGTGGCGGTCACGACATAGGCCAGCGCGGGGACCGGGATGACCCGGTAGACGGACCGGGGCTGGATCGCGAGGGCAGCGGCCAGTGTGGCGGCCACCAGGCACCCGCCGAGTACCGGGCCCGGGCCGGTACCGGCCAGCACGGTGATGAGCGCGCCGAGCGCGGTCCCGCCCAGCACGATGCACACCCCGCCCCTGGCGGTCAGCGAGCCCCACCACGACGGCAACGGGCCACGCGGTGATGACCGCCGGTGCATTTGCCCGCCGGTTACGGAATAGCCCTGGGGACGTTACCGGATCACGCCCGTGCATTTGCGCACGCATTACGGGATCGGGCCGGTGCCGGGCCGCATAAGGCCCCGGCGCGCCGCGATACGGCGGCCGCCGGGCCGCGTCGTATCCTGATGGGGTCGGCATTGTGGTCCTAAAGGTTAGCCGCTCCGGCTTGGCGAGGGAACTGCACGGGTAGTCTTCGCCGCAACAGTAACTACCCGCCCGGGAGGGAAGCGATGCGCCGGCGGAAGACCGGATACTGGCTCTGCTGCGTCCTCGCGGCACTGATCCTCCTGGTCAGCGGCTTCTCGCACTCGTTCGTCCAGGACGTGAGCAGCATCGGCAGTTCGCACGCTATCGCCAGCGGCCCCTCTGTAGGCCCGCAGAACATCCTCCTTATGGGACTGGAAAGCCGCCGGGACTGGAATGGCAACATCCTGCCTGCAGGCGTCCTGTCCAAGCTGCACGCGGGAAACGCCCGGGCCGTCGCCAACGGCGCGGGCGGTAATGATACGAATACGCTGATCCTCATCCACATCCCGGCGGGCGGTAAGAAAGCGGTCGGCTTTTCGATCCCGCGCGACGATTGGGTGCATTTCGCGGGCACGGTCGGGCCGCAGCAGCAGGGCAAGATCGACCAGGCCTACGGCGTGAGCATGTTCTACGAGGAGGGGAGGCTGCGCCAGCAGCATCCCGACATGGGCCAGGACCAGCTGGCCTTCCTCGGCAACGAGGCCGGCCGTACCGCGGCCGTGGCGACCGTGGAAAAGCTCACCGGAGTGCGCATCGACCACTTCGCCGAAGTCAACATGGACGGCTTCTACGAGCTCGCGAAGGTGTTCGGCGGGGTGGAGGTCTGCCTCAAGCACCCGGTCCACGACGTCAACTCCGGCGCCAACTTCCCGGCCGGACTCCAGCACCTGGACGCCGCCCAGGCGCTGGCGTTCGTGCGCCAGCGCGACGGCCTGCCCAACGGCGACCTGGACCGTACCCACCGCCAGCAGGCCTTCCTCGACTCGGTGATCCACCAACTCCGGGCCGACGGGGTGCTCGGCGACCTGACCAAGCTGAACGCCCTGCTGTCCGTCGCGAAGCAGTACGTCATCACCGACGCGGGCTGGAACCTGCTCGACTTCGCCACGGAGATGCGCAGCCTGTCCAACGGTGACCTGGTCTTTCACACGCTGCCGATCAAGGGCTACGCCACGATCGACGGCCAGGACGCCAACGTGGTCGATCCCGCCTACATCACCTCGATCGTGCGGGGCACCTTCTATCCCCGGCCCAGCCCGCCGCAGCACCATCACCCCGGCCTGGCGGGCAGCCGGGCGATAACCGTCGACGTGCTGAACGGCGGCGACACGACCGGGCTGGCCGGGCGGGTCGCGGTGGCCCTGGCGGGGGCGGGCTTCCGGGCCGGGCGGGTCGGGAACACGAGCGCCCGGTCCAGCACCGAGGTCCGTTACGGGCCGGGAGCGTCGGCCGCGGCCGGCCCCATCGCCGCCCTGTTCGGCGCGGCCGCCATGGCCAGCGCCGAAGTGCCGCCGCACCAGGTCGAGATCCTGCTCGGCGCCAGCGCCACGCTGCCGCACGTACCAGCCTCCGCCACGCCGGGGGCACCGGCCCCGGTCATCCCCACGGCCGGACCGCAAGGTGGGGCGGTCGTGGCTGCAAACGGCATTCCCTGCGTGAACTGACGGCGGCGCCCAGCCCGCGAGCTACCCCGGCCGCGAGCTGGTCCATGGCGGTGTGCGCGGTGCTGGCCGGGGCGCGGTCACGCCTGGCCGTCGAACGCGTCCCGCAATGCCTGCACGTCCAGTTTCTTCATGCCCAGCATCGCATTGGCCGCCCGGGTCGCGCCCTCCCGGTCGGGGGAGATGATCATCTCATGCAGCGCGCGGGAGTCGATCTGCCACGACAGGCCGTATTTGTCCTTCAGCCACCCGCATGGACCCTCCGCACCGCCGTCAGCGGTGAGCTGCTGCCATAGCTCGTCGATCTCCTGCTGCGAGTCGCAGGTGATGTGGAATCGAGATGGCCTCGTCGAACCTGAACTCCGGGCCGCCGTTGAGCCCGATGAACTTCTGCCCGTCGAGCTCGAACATGACCACCATGAGCGAGCCCTTCTCGCCCGGGCCCGCTTCGCCATAGGGCACGATGTCGTCGACCCGCGAGTTCTTCACGACCGACGTGTAGAACCGCGCGGCCTCCTCGGCTTGGCCGTCGAACCAAAGGCATGTGCTGACGTTCCCCATGATCGCTCCTCCTTGCTGGTGACGTCCTTACTGGCGATGGGGCGGCCCGCCGCCGGGCAGACCGTCCTAGCGCTGGCCCGACAGGTCTCACTGGCTGAGCCCATTAGTAGGAGCCGGCGAGGAATAACGGATGCGGCCGTGATGGAGGCCGCGTGAAGGCCAGATGAGACCACGTGCCGGGTCGTGCCCCCCGCCTGCCGCCGGGCTGGCCCACCAC
>CAWAES010000007.1:0-30174 GCA_963781085.1 uncultured Actinomycetes bacterium | reverse complement strand
ATCTTCCTGCTCTTCAACGCCCAGGGCATCGGCACCAACCCGGCCAGCGGCTGGGTGCTGCTCACCGGCATCATCTGGATCGTCGTGATGACCTATATCTGCTACCGCGGTATCGAGGTCTCGGCGAACTTCCAGAAGGCCCTGCTCGCCATCGAGATCACCATGCTGCTGGTGCTCTCCGTCGTGGCACTGATCCGGGTCGGCACCGGGAACCATCCCGCCGTCTCGCTGCATCCGTCGTGGTCCTGGCTGAACCCCTTCGGCCTGCCGTTCGGCGCGTTCGCAGGTCGGGCTGATCCTGATGGTGTTCATCTACTGGGGCTGGGACACCGCCCTGTCCATCAACGAGGAGACCAAGGACCCGGCCAAGACGCCGGGCCGGGCCGCGATCCTGTCCACGCTCATCCTGGTCGTCACCTACACGCTGGTGATCTTCGCGGCCCAGTCGTTCGCCGGGAACGGGACCAAGGGCATCGGCCTGGCCAACGCGAACAACTCCAGCGACGTCCTGTCGGTCCTCGGCCACTCCGTGTTCGGGGCCGGCGCCGTCGGCAGCGTGTTCTACCACCTGCTGCTGCTGATGGTGCTCTCCTCGGCCGCGGCCTCGACCCAGACCACGATCCTGCCCACGGCGCGGACCACGCTGTCGATGGCGACCTACAAGGCGCTGCCGAAGTCGTTCGCCAAGATGCACCCCCGCTACCTGACCCCGACCGTGTTGACCCTGGTGATGGGCGGCATCTCGATCGTGCTCTACGCGGCGATGAACTACATCTCCGGCGGCAACGTGATCGCCGACGCGGTGACCAGCTGCGGCATCTTCATCGCCACCTACTACGGCCTCACCGGCTTCGCCTGCGTCTGGTACTACCGGCGCAACCTGCGGACCAGCGCGCGCAACCTGTGGATGCAGGGCATCCTGCCGCTGCTGGGCGGCCTCATCCTGTGGTTCCTGGGCGGCTACGCCCTCTGGGAGGACTACGACGTGGCCACCGAAAACAGCTACACCATGTACACGGTCCCGGGGCTGCACTGGCAGGTGGGCGGCGTTTTCGTGATCGTGTTCCTGTCCTGGCTGGCCGGGCTCATCGTCTGGATCATCCTGCGGGTCAGCCAGCCGGCCTTCTTCAAGGGCAAGACGCTGACCCGGGCTACGCCCACTCTGGTGCCAGACGAGTGACGCTGCCGGGCCCGGCTGTGCGGCGGGCCCGGGGTGGGCGGTGGCGGGGCCGGGCCTGGCCGGGGCGCGGGGCGGGCGGCGGCGGGCCGGGCGAACCGTCCGGTCCAGGCCGGGATGTCGGCGCCAGCGCCTAGTCTTGACCGGTGACCGCCGAAGCCGTTGACTCACTGCTGGAAGGCCTGAACCCGCAGCAACGGGAGGCCGTCGCGCACCAGGGTTCCCCGCTGCTCATCGTGGCCGGGGCCGGCTCGGGCAAGACCCGGGTGCTGACCCGCAGGATCGCCTATCTGCTGGCGGCGCGCGAGGTCAGCCCCAGCGAGGTCCTGGCCATCACGTTCACCAACAAGGCAGCGGGCGAGATGAAGGCGCGGGTGGCCGAGCTCACCGGGCTGCGCTCGCGGGCCATGTGGGTGATGACCTTCCACTCCGCCTGCGTCCGGATCCTGCGCCGGGAGGCGCCCCGGTTCGGGTACCCGTCCTCGTTCTCGATCTACGACCAGGCTGACTCGCAGCGGCTGATGGCCCTGGTCTGCCGCGAGCTCGACCTCGACACCAAGCATCATCCGCCGAAGCAGATGCTGGCCCAGGTGTCCAACCTGAAGAACGAGCTCGTCGACTACGAGACGTTCCTCGCCCGGGCCGACAACTACCGGGACAAGGCCCTGGCGCAGGCGTACGCCGAGTACCAGCGCCGCCTGGTCGCCGCGGGCGCGATGGACTTCGACGACCTGATCATGGTCACGGTCAACCTGCTGCAGGCGTTCCCGGACGTCGCCGAGACCTACCGGCGGCGGTTCCGGCACATCCTGGTGGACGAGTACCAGGACACCAACCACGCGCAGTACATGCTGGTCAGGGAGCTGGTGTCGCATCCCGCCTGGCAGTCCGACGACGATCACGCCGGCCCGCTGCCGGCGGCCGAGCTGTGCGTGGTCGGCGACGCGGACCAGTCCATCTACGCGTTCCGCGGCGCCACCATCCGCAACATCGAGGAGTTCACCAGGGACTTCACCGACGCGACCGTGATCATGCTGGAGCAGAACTACCGCTCCACGCAGAACATCCTGGCCGCGGCCAACGCGGTGGTGTCCCGCAACTCCGGCCGGGTGCCCAAGAATCTCTGGTCCGACGCGGGCGACGGGCCGCCGATCGTGGGCTACGTGGCCGACAGCGAGCATGACGAGGCCGCGTTCGTGGCCGAGGAGGTGGACCGGCTCGGGGACGAGGGCGAGGCCACGCCGGGCGACGTCGCCGTGTTCTACCGGACCAACGCACAGTCCCGGGTGTTCGAGGAAGTGTTCATCCGGGCCGGCCTGCCCTACAAGGTGGTCGGCGGGGTCCGCTTCTACGAACGCCGCGAGGTTCGTGACCTGCTGGCCTACCTGCGGCTGACCGCCAACCCCGAGGACGAGGTGTCGTTGCGCCGGATCCTCAACGTGCCCCGCCGGGGCATCGGGGAGCGGGCCGAGGCTTGCGTGGCCGCGCTGGCCCAGCGCGACCGGGTCACGTTCGCGGCGGCGCTGGGCCGTCCCGACGACGCGCCCGGGCTGGCCGCCCGGTCGGCCAAGGCCATCACCTCGTTCAACGAGCTGATGGCCGGGCTGCGGGCCGAGGCGGAGCAGCTCCTGCCCGTGGCCGACCTCGCCGAGATGATCCTGGACCGGTCCGGCTACCTGGCCGAGCTGCAGGCCTCCACCGACCTGCAGGACGCGAGCCGGATCGAGAACCTGAACGAGCTGGTGTCGGTGGCCCGGGAGTTCGACGCCCAGCAGCCGGACGGGACACTGACCGACTTCCTGGAGCAGGTGTCCCTGGTCGCTGACGCCGACCAGATCCCGGACGGGGAAAAGCACGGCGGCGTGGTCACCCTGATGACCCTGCACACCGCCAAGGGCCTGGAGTTCCCGGTGGTGTTCCTTACCGGGATGGAGGAGCACGTCTTCCCCCATCAGCGCTCGATGACCGACGACAAGGAACTCGAGGAGGAGCGCCGCCTGGCCTATGTGGGCATCACCCGGGCCCAGCAGCGGCTCTACCTCACCCGCGCGGTGGCGCGCACCTGGTGGGGCCGGCCGAGTACCACAAGCAGTCCAGGTTCCTGGACGAGATCCCCGGCCACCTCATCGAGTGGCGGCGCGACGAGCGGGCCGTGGCGGCGCCCGCGTCGGAGCGGCTGGCCCAGCGGCCAGGTGGCCGTACGCCCGGCAACCGGCGGGTGCCGTCGCTCAGCCCGGGCGACAAGGTGACGCACGACGCGTACGGGCTCGGCACGGTGCTGTCCGTCGAGGGCCGCGGGGACGACCCCGAAGCCAAGATCGACTTCGGCGGCGAGTACGGGATCAAGCACCTGGTGCTGCGCTACGCGCCCATCGAGAAGCTCTAGCCCGCGCGACGGCCAGGCAGCCACCGGCGGCCGGGCCGGCGGCGCCGTCCCGGGGACCGGCGGGTTACCCTGCGTTGGAAGGACAAGTGCGGCGGCCGGGAGGCAGATCATGGGAACAATCCGGGTCGTCATCGCCAAGCCCGGCCTGGACGGTCACGACCGGGGGGCCAAGGTCGTGGCCCGGGCGTTGCGTGACGCAGGCGTGGAGGTCATCTACACCGGGCTGCACCAGACTCCCGAGCAGATCGTCGCGGCCGCCATCCAGGAAGACGCCGACGCCATCGGCCTGTCCATCCTGTCCGGGGCGCACATGACCCAGTTCACCCGGGTCCTGGAGTTGCTGGCCGAGCGCGGGGCCAGCGACATCGTGGTGTTCGGCGGCGGCATCGTGCCCGAGGCCGACATCACCGAACTGCAGCGGCTCGGCGTGGCGAAGATCTTCACTCCGGGCGCGTCCACCTACGAGATCGTCGAGTGGGTGGAGTCTCACCTCGGCGGCCAGGCCGCCGGGGTCTCCGCCCAGCAGGGCAGCTGACCGCCCTAACCGGCGGCCCCGCCGTCTGGCGGGCCTCCCTCTCCCTTTCTCCCGCCCGACCGCCGCTGCTCTGCTCGGCTGACCCGCCCTGGCTAACCCACCGCTGGGAGCGTCCGTATGGCCAGGGGTGGCCGGGCCCGCCCGGCCTCGAGCGCGTCCCAGATGTCCGCGACGATCCTCTCCGCCTCGGTCCTTATCTGGTGCGGGGAGACCTGCACCAAGAGAACCCCCTTCGCGCCCATCCGGCGGGACCGGCCCATCGTCCGCTCCCAGTCCTCCGGTGACAGATGCCACTCCCGGGACTCCACTTCCGCGGCCACCCCCGCGTCCGGCCACCACGCGTCCGGCACGGCCAGGAGGTCCGGGCCGATGTACAGCCGGGCATTGAACATCGGTGGCGGCAACCCGGCCGCCCGGATCAGGCTGCGCAGATCGCCCTCCGCCGCTGACCGGACGCCGTCCGCGACCTCGGCCAGCGTGCGGCGCAGCCACGCGGACCGGCGCACCGGCCCGTGGGCCAGCTCCTCGGCCAGCTGATCTATCCGGCACCGGCGCCGCTGCACCGCGTCCGCGGCGACGGCCCGCAACTCACGAAACGACCCCAGCTCCCGAGCCGCGTCAGCCACCGCCCGGGCCGCCTCCACGAACCGCACCGCGCCATCGGTGAACACGAACTCTGGCATCCGCGTAGTCGGCCACACCCTGACGTACGCCCGGCTTGCCCGGGCCTGCCTGGCCGGGACCAGCAGGGTGACTGTCCTGGTCTCCCGCACCCGGATGCCGTGGTGGAGCAACGCCGCCGTGCCCGTCAAGGCGCTGCTAGTCCCAGCGCGCAGCAGCGCCGCGACCTCGAGTTGCCTACGAGTCGGTTCACCCGTGGCCGCGAGATAGATCCCGGGTAATAAGCGCTGCCACGGGCCATCGGCGCGGATCCGGTGCCGGAGCTCTTCCGATGACATACCGCAGGTCCGAGCCTGTGGCCGGGAGATGACGAGGTCCTGCTCCCACAGCAGGCGATTCACCGGGGTCCGGCCTGGCTTCGCTGATGACGCCACTGGGCCAGCATGCCCAAACGATCCGACACTTTCAGCTCAGCCTTCCGCCGGGTTGATGTCGTGATCATGGGATTGCTGTGGCTATAGCCACAGCAATCCCATGATCATCAACTCCTGCTGGGATCCCTGGGGCTGGTGGGGACGGTGGGGTGGTTTCGGTAAGCCTCTGTGCTTATCCTGCCGGTGCCAGACGGCCGGTCCGCAGCCCACCCGCCTCTCCAGCCTCACACCTCACGGGTCCGTGCCCCTCGGCTGGGTGAGGGCTGCGGATGGCGGCGGCCGCCACAGTGGAGTGGGACGGCCGGGGTGGTTGGGGCGGTCTCGGCGCCGGGTGAGGCCGCCCACCTCGCCCGGGTGAGGCCGCCCGCCCCGCCCAGGTGGTGCGGCCGGCGCGGGTTGTCCAGGGCGCGCGGAAACGGAGGCACGTGCTCCCGGTAGGCTGCGTGCGGAATCCTGGTTACCCGAGGTCACCCCGAGGACGGACGCTAGTGGACCTGTTTGAGTATCAGGCGAAAGAACTGTTCGCCGAGTACGGGGTACCCGTACAGCGCGGCCGGGTCGCCTCCACCCCCGAAGAGGCACGTGAGATCGCGGCCGCCTTCGCCGCCGACGGCTCGCCCCTCGTCGTGGTGAAGGCCCAGGTCAAGACCGGCGGCCGGGGTAAAGCGGGCGGAGTCAAGCTCGCCAACGGCCCGGACGAGGCGGAAGACAAGGCCCGCCAGATCCTCGGCATGGACATCAAGGGCCACACCGTGCACAAGGTCCTGATCGCCCAGGCGGTCGACATCGCGCAGGAGTACTACCTGTCCTTCCTGCTGGACCGGGGCGCCCGGACGTTCGTGGCGATCTGCTCGGTGCAGGGCGGCGTGGAGATCGAAGAGGTCGCGCACACCAACCCGGAGGCGGTCGCGCGGATCCCGGTCAACCCGCTGGACGGGGTGGACGCGGCCAAGGCCGCCGAGATCATCGAGGCGGGCGGGATCCCGGCCGAAGCGGCGCCGCAGGCGGCGCTGCTCGCCGAGCGGCTCTGGGCCGTGTTCGCCGACGAGGACGCCACCCTCGTCGAGGTCAACCCCATGGCCCTGACCGACCAGGGCGACGTGCTCGCCGTGGACGGGAAGGTCAGCCTGGACGACAACGCGTCCTTCCGCCAGGATCACGCGAAGTTCGAGGACCCCGGCGCGGACGACCCGATCGAGGCCCGGGCCAAGGCCAAGCACCTCAACTACGTCAAGCTCGACGGCCAGGTGGGCATCATCGGAAACGGGGCCGGGCTGGTCATGTCCACCCTGGACGTGGTGGCCCTGGCCGGTGAGCCGTTCGGCGGGATGAAGCCCGCGAACTTCCTGGACATCGGCGGGGGCGCCTCGGCCGAGGTGATGGCGGACGGCCTGGAGATCGTGCTGTCCGACGACTCGGTGCGCAGCGTCCTGGTCAACGTGTTCGGCGGTATCACCGCGTGTGACGCGGTGGCCAACGGGATCGTGGCGGCGATCGGCATGCTGGCCAGCCAGGGCCAGGAAGTCCGGCACCCGATCGTGGTCCGCCTGGACGGCAACAACGCCGAGGAGGGCCGCCGCATCCTCGCTGACGCGGGTTTGCCGGTGGTCGAGCAGGTCGCGACCATGGACGACGCAGCCCGGCGTGCCGCGGAACTGGCCGCTGCCGCCCCGACAGGAGCATGAGATGGCGATTTTCCTGACCGGCGACAGCCGGGTCATGATCCAGGGCATCACCGGCTCGGAAGGCACCAAGCACGGCCGCCGGATGCTCGCCGCGGGCACCACGGTCGTCGGGGGCACGAACCCGCGGAAGGCCGGGCAGACCGTGGACCTGGGCAGCGCGGCGGTGCCCGTGTTCGGCACGGTGGCCGAGACCATGGCCGCCACGGGCGCGGACGTGTCGGTGGTCTTCGTCCCGCCTGCGGGCACCAAGACGGCGGTGATCGAGGCCGTGGACGCGGGCATCCCGCTGGTGATCGTGATCACCGAGGGCGTCCCGGTGCACGACACGGCGTCCTTCTGGGCCTACGCCAGCGCCAAGGGCAACGCCACCCGGATCGTCGGCCCGAACTGCCCCGGGGTCGCCTCACCCGGCAAGTCCAACGCCGGGATCATCCCGGCCAACATCACGACCGAGGGCCGGATCGGGCTGGTCTCCAAGTCCGGCACGCTGACCTACCAGATGATGTACGAGCTGCGGGACATCGGCTTTTCCACCGCGGTGGGCATCGGCGGTGACCCGGTGATCGGTACCACGCACATCGACTGCCTCGCCGCGTTCCAGGACGACCCGGAGACCGACGCCATCGTGATGATCGGCGAGATCGGCGGGGACGCCGAGGAACGGGCCGCCGCCTACGTGGACGCGAGCGTCACCAAGCCAGTGGTGGCCTACGTGGCGGGCTTCACCGCCCCGGAGGGCAAGACCATGGGGCACGCGGGCGCGATCATCTCGGGCTCCGCGGGTACCGCGCAGGCCAAGAAGGAAGCGCTGGAGAAGGTCGGGGTCCGGGTCGGCCGCACGCCGAGCGAGGCCGCCCGCCTCGTCCGCGAGGTCATGCGGGCCGGCTGAGTCCCGGCGTCCGCGAAGTCATGCGGGCCCGCTGAGACCTGGCCGCCCGCGAGGGACCGGCCTGCGCTGAGCCTCCTCGCCGGGTCGCCGCGCGGCGCGCCTCCGCCATCCCGGGTGCTGCGGTGGCCAGAATGGGTTTTCATGACTGCCTCTGCCCTGCCCGCCGAGCGCGCCGGCGGGCGCGACGGGGGCGGGGGGCCGGCGGCCAGGCCGAGCCGCCCGCTGGTCATCACCGGCGCCATCGCGGCGTGCGCGGCCGCGGGCAGCGGAGTGGTCTTCATCACCCTGCTGGTGCTCGCCGGGTGGATCGCCGCCCCGCACGCGGGCCTCGGGCTGCCCGGCGTGCTGCGCACCGCCGCGGACCTTTGGCTGGTGGGCCACCACGTGGGGTTCGCGTTGCACGGTACGGGCCGGATCGGCATGCTGCCGCTCGGGCTGGTCTTGCTGCCCGGCGCGCTGCTCTGGATGGCGGGCCGCTGGGTGGTCCGGCGGGGACAGGTCACCCGGCTCGCCGACGTCGGCTACGCGGCGCTGGCCCTGGCGGTCCCGTACGGGCTGGTGGCGGGCGCGCTGGCGCTGGCTGGCCAGTCGGCGCTGGCGACACCCTCGCTGCTGCAGGCGGTCCTGTCCGGCTTCCTGATCGCCCTGGTCGCCGGCGGACTGGGCGGGGCCCGCGCGCTGGCCCCCTGGCGAAGGCTGATCGAGCTACTGCCCCCGCGGGCCCGGGCGGTGTTCCTGGGCACGGTCGGCACGCTCGCCGTGCTGACCGGAGCGGGCGCCGTCCTGGCCGGTGCGTCCCTCGCCACCCACATGGCCGACTTCCGGTCGGTGGACGTGGCGCTCGCGCCCGGCCTGGTCGGCGGGGGCCTGCTGCTCCTGGCCCAGCTCGCTTACATTCCTAACGCCATCGTGTGGTCGATCTGCTACACCCTCGGGCCGGGATTCGCGTTCGGCACCGGCACCGTGGTCGCGCCCACCGGGTCCGCCCTGGGGCCTCTGCCGATGCTGCCGATGCTGGCGGCGCTGCCGTCCGGCGCGCACTCGTTCGCGACCGGCTGGGTGTCCCTGCTCATGCTCAGCGTGCCTTACCTGGCCGGCGCGTTCGGCGGGCTGCTGACGGCCCGGGCGGCGCCCATCCCGGCGGTCGAGCTGGCGCCGCTGTGGGGCTTCGCCTGCGGCGTGGCCACCGGCTGCGCCCTGGGGCTGCTCGCGGCGTTCGCGGGCGGCCCGCTGGGCAGCGGCAGGCTGACCGCGGTCGGGCCGAGCGGGTGGCAGGCCGGGGTGGTGTGCGTGCTCGAGGTCGGCGTGGCCGCCGCGGTGACCACCGGCCTGGTGAACTGGGTCCGGGTCCGCCGTCTGGCGGCGGCCGGCGTTGACCTCCCGACCGCTGGGCCCGCCGTCACGGTCGATGACGCCGGCGACGGCCCGGACGCCAGCCACCACATCTACCTGGACCCGTGGGGGGACGCGGAGGACGCCCGGGACGGCAGGCCCGGTCCCCCCGGCCCCGCGTCCCTTCCCTGAGGAACCACTCCTCGCCGGGGAACCGCTGGGTCCGAGGGGTCAGCGGGTGGCGTTCTCGATACCGCGGGTGAACTGGGTCCGGCACGTCTGCTGCGCGGCGACGGTGTTCGCTCCGCTCAGGCACTGGGAGTACGTACTCGCCTGCTTCCCGAACAGCGCGAACCCGGCCAGCAGGACCGCGCTGACCAGGACCCCGACTCCGCCGATCACGATGGCCACCACCGAGCCCCGGGGGCCGGCGGTGCCGCGGTGCCGGGCGCGCCGCATCGCGGTGGCCGCCAGCCAGACGGCCATGGTCCCCGCGACCAAGGCGAACGCCACGACGTAGACCCCCCGCTGGAAGTTGCTCAGGCCCAGCACGCCGAGCAAGCTCAATAGCCCGAGGAACAGCGCCGCGACCGACCGCTGCTGGAGCAGCGGGTCGGCCCGCCCGGCCCGCGTGACTTCGGGTGCGGCGGTCTCAGCGGGCGGCGTCCCGGCGGCGGGCGGCTCAGCGGGCGGCTGTTCCGCAGGCGAGCGCTCGGGTGGCGGTGGCGGCTGGACGACAGGGGGCATCAGGGGGGTGCTCCTGGGGCGGCTGGTGGCGGTGCTCGGGGGGCCAGGGGAGACGCAACCTCCTATTTTGCCTTGTCCGGGCCGCTCGGCAAGGCCAATGGCCTGACCCGTCCGCCGCCTCGGGCAGATCACCGGGCCAGTGCCAATAGGGTGGCGGCATGTCCGAGTCCGCTGGCCGCACGCGTGCCCGCCTGGTGGTTCTGGTCTCGGGTGCGGGCACGAACCTGCAGGCTTTGCTCGACGCCTGCGCGGACGAGGCGTACGGCGCGGACGTGGTGGCGGTCGGCGCCGACCGGGCCGGCGTCGAGGCGCTGCGCCGCGCCGAGCGGGCCGGGGTGCCCACGTTCACGCACCGGGTCAAGGACTACCCGTCCCGGGCGGACTGGGATCTGGCGCTCACCGGGTCCTGCCTGGCCGCCCAGCCTGATCTGGTCGTCCTGGCCGGATTCATGAAGCTGGTTGGCCCGCCCTTCCTGGCCGCGTTCGGCGGGCGCCTGATCAACACCCACCCGGCCTTGCTGCCCGCCTTCCCGGGCATGCACGGCGTGCGCGACGCGCTCGAGCACGGGGTAAAGCTGACCGGGTGCACCGTGTTCCTGGTGGACGCGGGCATGGACACCGGCCCGGTGGTCGCCCAGGCGGCGGTCCCGGTGCTGGACGACGACGACGAGAGCTCCCTGCACGAGCGGGTCAAGGTGACTGAGCGGGCCCTGCTCGTGGAGACTGTGGGCCGGATGGTCCGCGACGGCTGGGCCACCGCGGGCCGGAAGGTAAGGATCGGGCGGTGAAGGTGAGGACGAGGCGTTGACGAGGGTACCGATCAGGCGCGCGCTGATCAGCGTGTACGACAAGGCCGGGCTCGGTGAGCTGGCCCGCTCGCTGCACGCCGCGGGC
Organism: uncultured Actinomycetes bacterium; assembly: GCA_963781085.1. Classification (GTDB taxonomy): domain Bacteria; phylum Actinomycetota; class Actinomycetes; order Streptosporangiales; family Streptosporangiaceae; genus RYN-230. The sequence continues at coordinate 19,474 of CAWAES010000007.1, read as the reverse complement.
GTGGAGATCGTCAGCACCGGGAGCACCGCGGACACGATCAGCGCCGTGGGTGTCCCCGTGACCCGGGTGGAGGATCTCACCGGGTTCCCGGAGGCGCTGGACGGGCGGGTCAAGACGCTGCACCCGGCGGTGCACGCGGGGCTGCTCGCCGACCTGGCCGGCCCGCCCACCGGGCGCGGCTGGACGAGCTGGGCATCGCGCCGTTCCAGCTGCTGGTGTCCAACCTGTACCCGTTCGAGGCGGCCGTCAGCAGCGGGGCGCCCCCGGCCGAGTGCGTCGAGCAGATCGACATCGGCGGTCCGGCCATGGTCCGGGCGGCCGCCAAGAACCACGAGCATGTCGCGGTCATCACCGACCCGTCCCGGTACGGGGACGTCGCGGCGGCGGTGGCGGACGGCGGGTTCACCCTGGAGCAGCGGCGCCGGCTGGCCGCCCGCGCCTACGCCCACACCGCCGCGTACGACTGCGCGGTGGCCTCCTGGTTCGCGTCCGCCTACGCGCCGGACGAGACGGCCCAGGAGACCGGCTGGCCGGACGTGACCGCGGCGTTGTGGACCCGGCGCGAGGCCCTGCGTTACGGGGAGAACCCGCACCAGCGGGCCGCGCTGTACGTCCGCGGCTCGGCTGCGGAGCGGCCTTCGGCCGGGGCTGCGGAAGGCTCCCCGGCCCAGGCCGGGGAGCCGCCCGCGGGCATCGCCGGGGCGACCCAGCTGCACGGCAAGGCCATGTCCTACAACAACTACGTCAACGCCGCCGCGGCCTGGCGGGCCGCGTTCGACTTCGTCCAGCCGTGCGTGGCCATCATCAAGCACTCCAACCCGTGCGGCATCGCGCTGGGCACCGACCTGGCCGAGGCGCACCGGAAGGCGAACGCCTGCGATCCGGCGTCCGCCTTCGGCGGCGTCATCGCGGCCAACGGCGTGGTCACCGCGGAGATGGCCGGCCAGGTCAAGGACATCTTCACCGAGATCGTCATCGCCCCGGGCTTCGAGGACGCCGCGCTGGACATCTTGTCGGGGAGCAAGAACCTGCGCCTGCTGGCCTGCGCGCCGCCCGTCCGGGGCAGCCAGGCGCCCGAATGGCGGCAGGTGGACGGCGGCCTGCTGCTGCAGACCCCCGACGAGATCGACGCGCCTGGGGACGACCCGGCCGGCTGGGAGCTCAAGACCGGCCAGCCCGCGTCCGCCGACGTGCTCGCCGACCTGGCCTTCGCCTGGCGGGCCATCCGCAGCGTCAAGTCCAACGCCATCCTGCTGGCCTCCGGGCTGGCCACGGTGGGCGTGGGCATGGGCCAGGTCAACCGCGTGGACGCGGCCCGGCTGGCGGTGTCCCGGGCCGGTGAGCGCGCGGCCGGCTCAGTCGCGGCCAGCGACGCGTACTTCCCGTTCCCGGACGGCCTGGAGGTGCTGACCGCAGCCGGGATCCGGGCCGTGGTGCAGCCCGGCGGGTCCATCCGCGACCAGCTCAGCATCGAGGCCGCCGAGCAGGCCGGGGTCACCATGTACGTCACCGGCGTCCGGCACTTCTTCCACTGAAGCCCGGCACTTCCACCGAAAGAGAATCATGATCATCCTGGACGGCAAGGCGACCGCCGCGACGATCAAGGCCGAGCTCGCCACGCGGGTCGCGGGCCTGGCTGAGCGGGGCGTGCGGCCTGGCCTGGGTACCGTGCTGGTCGGGGACGATCCGGGCAGCCGGGCCTACGTCAACGGCAAGCACCGGGACTGCGCCGAGGTGGGTATCGCCAGCATCCGCCGGGACCTGCCCGCCGACGCCACCCAGGGGCAGGTCGAGGCGGTGGTGGACGAACTGAACGCGGATCCGGCCTGCACGGGCTACCTGGTCCAGTTGCCGCTGCCGGCCGGACTCGACGCGAACCGCGTGCTCAGCCTCATCGACCCGGACAAGGACGCGGACGGGCTGCACCCGCTGAACCTCGGCCGGCTCGTGCTCGGCGAGCCCGGGCCGCTGCCCTGCACCCCGCGGGGCATCGTCGAACTGCTCCGCCGCTACGAGGTGCCGATCGCCGGGGCCGACGTCACCGTGATCGGCCGCGGGATCACCGTGGGCCGGGCCCTGGGGCTGCTGCTGACCCGGCGCTCCGAGAACGCCACGGTCACCCTCTGCCACACCGGGACCAAGGACCTGGCCGCGCACACCCGCGGCGCGGACGTCGTGGTGGTGGCGGCCGGCCGCCCCGGCCTGCTCACCGCGGACATGGTCAAGCCCGGGGCCGCCGTGCTGGACGTGGGGATCACCAGGACCGAGGCGGGCCTGGTCGGCGACGTCGCGCCGGAGGTCCGGGAGGTGGCCGGCTATCTCGCCCCTATGCCCGGCGGGGTCGGCCCGATGACGAGGGCGATGCTGCTGGCTAACGTGGTCAACGCCGCGTCGGCCGGCTAAGCTACCAGTTAGTAACTTACGGCCGGGAGTTCTACGGGGCCCCCGGAGGGTAAAGCAGAACACGGCATTTGGCACCCTTAAGGTGCGCCGCCGCATGCCGGGCCCAGCCTGGCCAGTCAGTACTGGCCGAGGAAGGGCCGGCCGCGATGCGGTGCCTGAGGCAGCACGAGGCAGGAGGTTGGCCGCCGGTGGTGAACATCGTCGTTTGCGTGAAGCAGGTACCGGATACGTGGGCGGAGCGGACCCTGAGGGCCGAGGACTCGCGCCTGGACCGGGCGTCGGTCAACGGGGTCATCAACGAACTCGACGAGTACGCGATCGAGGAAGGCCTGCGCCTGGCCGAGGCTCACGGGGGCGAGGTCACCATCTTGACCATGGGCCCGGAGAAGGCCAGCGAGTCGATCCGCAAGGCGCTGTCCATGGGTGCGGACAAGGCGGTGTACCTGACCGACGACGCGCTGGCTGGATCGGACGCGCTGGCGACCTCGGCGGCCCTGGCCAAAGTCCTCGAGCGGATCGGGTTCGACCTGGTCATCCTGGGTGCTGAGTCCACCGACGCGCGGATGGGCGTGATGGCCGCCATGCTGGCCGAGCGGCTCGGCGTCCCGCAGGTCTCGCTGGCCAGCAAGGTCGAGGTGGACGGCACCGCGCTGCGGATCCACCGGCAGCGGGACTACGGCTACGACAAGGTCGAGTCCAGCCTGCCCGCGGTGATCAGCGTGGTCGAGAAGATCAACGAGCCGCGGTACCCCTCCTTCAAGGGCATCATGGCGGCCAAGAAGAAGCCAGTGGAGACGCTCACCCTGGCCGACGCCGGCATCGACCCGGGCGAGGTCGGCCTGGCCTCGGCCGCGACTGAGGTGGTCAGCTTCGCGAAGCGGCCGCCGCGGCAGGCAGGCACGGTCGTCAAGGACGAAGGCGACGGCGGGACCAAGGCCGCCGAGTTCCTCGCCGCGCAGAAGTTCATCTGAGCCTCAGGCCGTCCGCGCGGGCTGAGCCTGGCGCGGGCTGAGCCTGGGCACCGACATCTGAGCAGCTTGTTTATCTGGACAACCCGGGAAGGGTGGCCTGCGATGGCTGAGGTTCTGGTTCTCGCCGAGCACGACGGCGAGACGGTGAAGAAGGTGACTGGCGAGCTGCTCACCCTGGCCCGCCAGTTCGGCGAGCCCGCCGTGGTCTGGATCGGCGCGGGCGCCGAGGGCGGCCGGGAGCGGCTGGCCGAGTTCGGCGCGGTCAAGGTGTACGTGGCCGACGGCGCTGACGTCGAGGACTACGTGGTCGCCCCGGTCGCCGAGGTGCTCGCCGGGCTGGTCGGGCAGAAGTCGCCGGCCGCCGTGCTGCTCGCCGCCACCGGCGAGGGCAAGGAAGTGGCCGGGCGGCTGGCGGTCAAGACCGGCTCCGGCGTGATCACCGACGCGGTCGGGCTCGCCCCCGGTGACGGCGGCCTGGTCGCCGAGCAGTCCATCTTCGGCGGGGCCATCAACGTGCAGTCCACCGTGCGGACCGGCACCCCGATCATCGCGGTGCGGCCCAACTCCGTCGCGGCCGAGCCTGCGCCGGCCGCCGCCGAGATCGAGCCCGCCGGGGTCGAGCTGAGCGACGCGGCCAAGGCGGCCAGGATCACCGAGCGGGTGGTGGCCGAGCGCGGCGAGCGGCCCGAGCTCACCGAGGCGGCGATCGTGGTGTCCGGCGGCCGCGGGGTCGGGAACGCGGACAACTTCGCCCTGATCGAGAAGCTGGCCGACTCCCTCGGCGCGGCCGTGGGCGCCTCCCGGGCCGCGACCGACGCGGGGTGGTACCCGCACCAGTTCCAGGTGGGCCAGACGGGGAAGACCGTCTCCCCGCAGCTGTACCTGGCGGTGGGTATCTCCGGGGCGATCCAGCACCGGGCCGGCATGCAGACCTCCAAGACCATCATGGTGATCAACAAGGACCCCGAGGCGCCGATCTTCGAGCTCGCCGACTTCGGCGTGGTCGGCGACCTGTTCGCGGTGGTGCCGCAGCTGACCGAGGAGGTCGAGAAGCGCTCGGCGAACTAGGGCCGGCCCCCGAACACGTCTTGCTACGTGCTCAGGGATCAGATCGCCCACTAGGCTGAAGTCCGTCATGGGGTACATCGACTACGCGGCCGCGCGCCCGCGGCCGGCCGAGGACTGCGTGGTCTACCTGGACCACGCGGCGACGACTCCGATGCTGCCTGAGGCTCTGGCCGCGATGACGGAAGAGCTCGGCCGGCTGGGCAACCCTTCGTCTCTGCACAACGCCGGGCGCCGGGCCCGGCGGGTGGTGGAGGAGTCGCGGGAGCAGGTCGCCGAGGTGTTCGGCGCCCGGCCCAGCGAAGTGATCTTCACCAGCGGCGGAACCGAAGCCGACAACCTGGCCGTCAAGGGTCTCTACTGGGCGCGCCGTGCGTCCGGCGCCGGCCGGTCCGGGGTCGCGCCGTACCGGGTGCTGGCCACCGCGATCGAGCACCACGCGGTGCTGGACTCGGTGCACTGGCTGGCCGGCCACGAGGAGGCCGAGGAGCACTGGCTGCCGGTCGACGAGACCGGGGTTCTTCACCCCGCCGCCCTGGCGCAGGCCATCGGCGAGGATCCTGGCGCGGTCGCCCTGGTCACCGTCATGTGGGCGAACAACGAGGTCGGCGTGGTCCAGCCCATCGCGGAGCTCGCTGCGCTGGCCCGCGAGCACGGCATCCCGTTCCACACCGACGCCGTGCAGGCGGCCGGGCAGCTGCCGGTCGGCTTCGCGGCCACCGGCGCGGACGCGATGACCATCACCGGGCACAAGTTCGGCGGGCCGGTCGGCGCGGGCGCGCTGCTGCTGGCCCGCGGGGTGCAGCCGGTCCCCGTGCTGCACGGGGGCGGCCAGGAGAGCGAGGTGCGCTCGGGCACGCTCGACGCCCCGGCCATCCGGGCGTTCGCGGTCGCGGCGGGCGTCATGGCCAGCCACCGGGACGAGGAGGCGGCCCGGCTGGCCAAGCTCCGCGACGACCTGATCGCCCAGGTGCTCACGGCCGTGCCGGACGCCATCCTCAACGGCCCGCCCGCGGGACCGGACCGGCTGCCCGGCAACGCGCACTTCTCCTTCCCCGGCTGCGAGGGCGACGCGCTGCTGATGCTGCTCGACGCCAAGGGCATCGCCTGCTCGACCGGGTCGGCGTGCACGGCCGGCGTGGCCCAGCCCAGCCACGTGCTGCTCGCCATGGGCGCGGAGGAGGCCAGGTCCCGCGGGTCGCTGCGGTTCTCGCTGGGGCACACCTCCACCCAGGATGACGTGGACGCGCTCGGCGCGGCCATCGGGGAGGCCGTGCAGCGGGCCCGGCGCGCCGCCCGCTGACCGCCGCCCCGGGCCAGGCGGCGGCGTGGCGCGGGAGCAGGCCGGCGGCACGTAGGCTCGGTAGGCGATGAATCGTCTTCGTGTGCTCGCCGCCATGTCCGGCGGAGTGGATTCGGCGGTGGCCGCCGCCCGTGCCGCCGACGCCGGTCACGACGTGACCGGCGTCCATCTCGCGCTGTCCTCCAACCCCCAGTCCTACCGCTCCGGCGCCCGGGGCTGCTGCACGGTGGAAGACGCCCGTGACGCCCGCCGGGCCGCGGACGTGATCGGCATCCCGTTCTACGTATGGGACATGGCCGCCCGGTTCGACCGGGACGTGGTGGCGGACTTCGTGGCCGAGTACGCCGCGGGCCGCACCCCCAACCCCTGCCTGCGCTGCAACGAGAAGATCAAGTTCGCGGCGGTGCTGGACCGGGCCGTCGCCCTCGGGTTCGACGCGGTCTGCACCGGCCATCACGCCCGGATCCGCGACGGCCGCCTGGTCCGCAGCGTGGACCAGGGCAAGGACCAGTCCTACGTGCTGGCCGTGCTCAACCGCGAGCAGATCGGCCGGGCCATGTTCCCGCTGGGCTCCTCGACCAAAGCCGAGGTGCGCGCGGAAGCGGCCGCCCGGGGGATGGCGGTGGCCACCAAGCCGGACAGCCACGACGTCTGCTTCATCCCGGACGGGGACACCCGGTCGTTTCTGGCGGGCCGGCTGGGCGACGCGCCAGGCCGGATCGTGGCCCAGGACGGGACGCAGGTCGGCACGCACGACGGCGCCTACGGCTTCACCATCGGCCAGCGCAAAGGGCTGCGGGTCGGGGTGCCGGCCGACGACGGCCAGCCCCGCTACGTGCTGGACATCGAGCCGGTGACCCGGACCGTGACCGTCGGGCCGCGCGAGTCTCTGGACGTACAGGAGATCCTGGCCGAGCGGCCGGTGTGGAGCGGGAGCGAGCCGCTGCGCGAGCCGCGGGAGTGCCTGGTGCAGTTGCGGGCCCACGGCGAGGTCCACCGGGCCACCGCCCAGATGGCCGGGGACGCGCTCGCGATCACCCTGGACCAGCCGGCCCGGGGCGTGGCCAAGGGCCAGGCCGCCGTGCTGTACGACGGGGACACCGTGCTGGGCAGCGGCACCATCAGCGGGACCCGGGCCGGCGCGCCCGCCCCGGCCGAACCCGCCCGCTGACCTCGCGGCCGGCCTGGCGCTGGCCCGCCCGATCGCCGGCCTGGCAAGATGGCGGCATGGAACGTGTGGTTGGAATCGGGGGATACTTCAAGCGAGCCGCTGACCCGGCGGCCCTGGGCGCGTGGTATCGCGACTGCCTGGGCCTGGACGCCGACGAGAACGGCCTGTGGCGTCAGGAACCCGGGCCGACGGTGTTCGCGACGTTCGAGTCGGAGACTGACTACTTCGGGTCCCGCGCCCAGCAGACCATGCTCAACTTCCGGGTCCGCGACCTGGACGCGATGCTCGCGCAATTGCGCGCCCAGGGGGCGGACGTGGCTGAAGAGACGCAGGACATGGAGGGCGTCGGCCGGTTCGGCTGGGTCACCGATCCCGAGGGCAATCGGGTCGAGCTCTGGCAGCCCGCCTGACCGCTCGTCAAAACCAGGACCGCAGGCTGAGGACTGGCCGTCCGGGCCGGCGCCGCCAGGACTGCGCCGGCCTGTCCCGACCCAATCCCAGGAAGGTCGTAAGGCCACTGAACTTATGCGGCCGAAACATGCATGATGCCCGCGATCGCGGGAACTGCGGCCAAATCGTGTCAGCATGATCCATTGCGGCGTGGCAGGCTAGCAAAAGTTCCCCAGAAGTGCATCTCTTGTTACAGGTGGGGAAAGCCCCTAACGTTGCAGTCAACGCCAGGGGTGATAGGTGCAAAGAGGCATCGGGGCCGCAGGAGGCACCATGGTAGGTGGCAGTGATCGCCAGGCCAGTCCAAGTCGGACCCCCCTGGTACCGAAACGTGGACGCCGGGCTGGATCCCGATTCCGCGTCCTGACTGCGGCGGCGGGTGGGGCCATTCTGGCCTCCGCGCTCCTGGCCGCCTGCGGGACCAGCAACGCCAGCACCGGGCCGGTGACGCTGCAGTTCTACAACTTCCCGGACCCGTCCGGGGCCGTCCAGTCGGCCGCGGACAACTGCAGCAAGGCCAGCCATGGGCGCTACACCATCGTCTATAACAAGCTGCAGAACGCCGCCGACCAGCAGCGGCTGCAGATGGCCCGCCGACTGGCCGCCCATGACCCCTCGATGGACATCCTCGGCCTCGACGTCACCTGGGAGCCTGAGTTCGCCACCGCCGGCTGGATCCGGCCGTGGACCGGCCAGGCCAAGGCAGCGGCCGTCGCCGGCACGCTGAAGGGGCCACTGCAGACCGCGATCTGGCATGGGAAGCTGGTGGCGGTGCCCTACAACAGCAACACCCAGCTGCTCTGGTACCGCTCGGACCTGGTCAAGACCCCGCCTAAGACGTGGGCGCAGATGTTCGCGGACGCCCAGGCGCTGGCCAAGCAGGGCAAGCCGCACCTGATCGAGATCCAGGGCGCCCAGTACGAGGGCGTCGTCGTCTGGTTCAACACGCTGGTGGCCAGTTCGGGCGGCAGCATCCTGAACACCACCTCGACGAAGGCCCAGCTTGGGGCGCCCGCGGTCAAGGCGCTGTCGATCATGAAGACGCTGGCCAGCTCATCTTCGGCCGATCCGTCGCTCGGGGTACAGATGGAGGACCAGAACCGGCTGGCCATGGAAGCCGGCACGGCGGCGTTCGAGCTGAACTACCCGTACGTCTATCCGGCCATGAAGGCCGACAACCCCAAGCTGTTCAAGGTGTTCAAGTGGGCGCCTTACCCGTCGGTGATCCCGGGCACGCGGGCCAAGGTGACGATCGGCGGCATCGACTTGGCGGTCAGTTCTTACTCACCCCATCCCGCGCTCGCGCAGCAGGCCGTGCTGTGCCTGCGCAACGCGCAGAACCAGCTGACGGCCGCGGTCGAGGGCGGGCTGCCGCCCACGCTGGCCAGCGTCTACAGCAACCCGAAGATGCAGGGCCCCTACCCGTTCCGGCAGCTGATCCTGCAGCAGGTCAACAACGGATCCGTGCGGCCCAAGACCCCGCTCTACCAGGTCGTGTCCGTGGCGATCTCGCACCTGGTGTCGCCGCCCAGCTCCATCGACCCGGCGAGCACCGAGCAGAACCTGAAGACGCAGATCAACAACGCCCTGACCGGAAAGGGGCTGACTCCGTGAGCGTCCCGCGCACGCAGAGAGAGGTGGAGACATGACCACCGTTACTCCTCCGGTTACGGCCCAGGAACCCGTCGCCCGGCGGCGCGGGCGGGCGCCCCTGTCCGAAGGCGCCCGCGCGGAACGCCGGCTGGGCTGGCTGCTGTGCGCACCCGCGGTGATCGTCATGGTCGCGGTGACCGCGTACCCCATCGGCTACGCCATCTACATATCGCTGCAGCGGTACATCCTGTCCGCACCGCAGCTGACCAAGTTCGTCGGGCTGAGCAACTACGGGGCCATCCTCAGCTCGCCGTTCTGGTGGCACGCGCTGCTGGTGACCGTCATCATCACGGTGGTGTCGGTGGGCATCGAGTTCGTGCTCGGCATGTCACTGGCGCTGCTGATGTACCGGACGATCTGGGGGAAGGGCGGGATCCGCACCGCGATCCTGATCCCTTACGGGATCGTGACCGTGGCCGCCGCGTTCAGCTGGCTGTACGCCTGGACGCCGAGTACCGGGTACTTGTCGGCGCTGTTCGGCAACTCCGCGCCGCTGACCTCGCAGCCCAAGGCGATCGCGATCATCATCCTGGCTGAGGTCTGGAAGACCACCGCGTTCATGGCGCTGCTGCTGATGGCCGGGCTGTCCCTGGTACCCGAGGATCTGCTCAAGGCGGCCAGGGTAGACGGGGCGAGCGCCTGGCAGCGGTTCACCCGGGTCATACTGCCGCTGATGAAGCCCGCGATCCTGGTCGCGCTGCTGTTCCGGACGCTCGACGCATTCCGGATCTTCGACAACATCTTCATCCTGACCCAGGGCAACAACGGCACCGGATCGGTGTCGATACTCAACTACGACAACCTGTTCACCGGGCTGAACTTCGGTCTCGGGTCGGCGATGTCAGTGCTGATCCTGATCTGCGTCGCGATCATCGCGGTCGCCTTCATCAAGGGCTTCGGCACGGCCGCTCCCGGAACGGACCTCCAGCGATGACGGCGCCGACGAGAATAAGGGAGGTGCGCGGCTAGTGGTTGCCACGACACCGCAGAAGGTTGGCTGGAGTGTCGCCAACATCGTCACGATCGTGCTCGTGCTGATCCCGCTGGTGTGGATCATCTCCCTGTCGTTCAAGACGACCGCCTCGATCACCGACCCGACCTACTTTCCGGTGGACTGGACGTGGAGTAACTACTCCGGCATCCTGACCACCTCCACCTTCCTGCGCCCGCTGCTCAACTCGATCGGCATCGGGGCCATCGCCACGTTCATCGCGGTCGTGCTGGCCTCCATGGCGGCCTACGCGGTGGCCCGGCTGCGTTTTCCGGGCAAGAGCGTGCTGATCGGGGTGTCGTTGCTGATCGCGATGTTCCCCGCGATCGCGCTGGCCACCCCGCTGTTCAACATCGAGCGGCTCCTCGGCCTGTTCAACACCTGGCCCGGGCTGATCATCCCTTACGTCGCGACCGGCCTGCCGCTCGGTATCTACACGCTGTCCGCGTTCTTCCGGGAGATCCCGTGGGAGCTGGAGAAGGCGGCCAAGGTGGATGGGGCCACCCCGTTCCAGGCGTTCGTCCGGGTCATCGCGCCGCTGGCCGCCCCGGGCATGGTCACCACGGCGATCCTGGTCTTCCTGTTCTGCTGGAACGAGTTCCTGCTGGCGATCACGCTGACTGCAACGACCGCCTCCCGCACCGCACCAGCCGCGCTGTCCTTCTTCACCGGGGACTCACAGTTCGCCGTGCCGACCGGGTCAATCTCCGCGGCGGCGGTGGTCATCACCATTCCCATCATTATCTTCGTGCTGTTCTTCCAGCGCCGGATCGTCGCGGGGCTGACAGCCGGCGCGGTCAAGGGCTAGCGGAGCAAGGAGAGACCAGTGGCTGAAATCATTCTGGACAACGTCACCAAGCGCTTCCCCGACGGAGCGCTGGCGGTCAACAAGATTAGCCTGGACATCGCCGACGGCGAGTTCGTCATCCTGGTCGGCCCGTCCGGCTGCGGCAAGTCCACCACGCTCAACATGATCGCGGGCCTGGAGGACATCACCGAGGGCGAGCTGCGGATCGGCGGCAAGGTGGTCAACAACATGACCCCCAAAGACCGCGACATCGCCATGGTCTTCCAGAGCTACGCGCTGTACCCGCACATGACGGTCCGGCAGAACATGGGCTTCGCGCTCAAGCTGGCCAAGACCCCGCAGAACGTCATCGACGAGAAGGTCAACGAGGCGGCGCGGATCCTGGACCTGACCCAGCACCTGGAGCGCAAGCCCGCCAACCTGTCCGGCGGCCAGCGGCAGCGGGTGGCCATGGGCCGGGCCATCGTCCGCGACCCGTCCGCGTTCCTGATGGACGAGCCGCTGTCCAACCTGGACGCGAAGCTGCGGGTGCAGACCAGGACCGAGGTCTCCAGGCTGCAGCGCAGGCTGGGAACCACCATGGTCTACGTGACCCACGACCAGACCGAGGCGATGACCCTGGGAGACCGGGTCGCGGTCATGCGCAGCGGCCTCCTTCAGCAGGTCGCCTCGCCGCAGGAACTGTACGATCGCCCCGCCAACCTGTTCGTGGCCGGCTTCATCGGCTCGCCCGCGATGAACTTCCTTGGTGGCACGCTGGAGGAGGGCAAGCTGCGCACCGGACTGGGGGACCTCCCGCTCTCTGGCCAACTGCTGGAACTGGGCAGTTCCGCCCGGGGCCGGCAGATGATCGTGGGCATCCGCCCGGAGGACTTCGAGGACGCGTCGCTGGTATCCAGCGAGACCCGGCCCAACGGCATCACCTTCCAGAGCACCATCGACGTGGTGGAGTCGCTGGGCTCGGAGAAATACGTCTACTTCACCCAGGACCTGGGGGCGGTGGACGCGGCCGAGCTCACCGAGCTGGCCCGGGACGCCGGGCGGGCGGACAGTGGCGGGACCGGGGAAACAGTGGTGGCCCGCTTCGACCCGGCCACCCGGCTCACCGAGGGAGACCACGCCGAGATCTGGGTAGACACGCGCCGGGTGCACGTGTTCGACCCGGACACCGGGCAGAACCTCACCCTGGGTGACTCCGGCTCGTCCGTTAACCTCACCGAGCCGAGAAGCGGTGACGCCCCGGCACAGCCCGAGGCCGACGCCGCCGGGCAGGACACCGGCTCCGCGGCCGCACCGCCAGCTAGCTAGCCACTGGCGGCGCCGTCCCAGCTAGTTCGGGGCGGCGCCCCGGTGCTAGGTTCCGGCTTCGCCACTGGGGCTAGTTGTCGGCTGCGTTCGGCTGCTCGGCGGCTGCGCTGTCCGGCTGGTCAGCGACCTCGTCGCCCGGCTGGTCAATGACTTCGTCGGCGGCCGTCGGCTGCGCTGGCGGCGCGATCACTGAAGGCCGGATGCGCCGGCGGGGGGCCCTGAACTTCCGCTGGAGTTCCTCGATGACCTCGTCGTTCCATTCGTGGGTGCGGATCAGCCGGTAGCGCTCCCGGGCGATAGTCAGGTAGGCGTCCGCGTCGGTGCCCGAGCCCACCAGGTCAGCCGCGTGCAGGATACGCACGACCGGGGTGAACTCCTCGGCGAACCAGCGCCGCGACACCTCGGCCCGGTCGTAGAACTTGTGGTCGTGCTGCATGAGGCGGAACCCCCAGGCTTCCACGGCCTCACCGAGTTCCGCGTAGCCCCAGGGATCAGAGAACGTGATCTTGGCGTAGGCCCGGGCCGGAAGCTTGACCCGCGACCGGAACAGCCGCTCGTAGCTCTTGTAGAGCAGGTCCCCGCGGCGCCGGATGCCCCGGGCCGGTACCGCCGTGAGGATCTCCGTCACGTAGGCGTCGATCGTCTTCTGCCCCATGGCCAGGGCGATCGAGACCCGGTGATGCCCGTCGATCACGAAATGCAGCTCACCGACGCGGTACACGTCGATGGGCGGGATGGACTCACCACGGCGCTGGGCCAGGGCCAGCCGCTCCCAGCGCTCCCGGACCCGGCTGGACGTGGGCCGGAAGCGGCGGTCGAAGTCCCGGGTGGAGTCCACCGTGCCCACCACGGTGTCCAGCTTGATCACCTGCAGGCCCAGCTTCCGCTCGCCGGTCATCCCGAGCGCGGCGACCACCTCGTCGAACGGCAGGATGAGGTTGACGTCGTCCGGCTCGCGGCGCAGTCGCTGCGACAGCCGGGCCAGGGTCTCGCGCCGCCGGGCACGCTGGAAGTCGTTCTCGACGTCGGCGCGGGGAAACCCGGTGTCAGCCGGCATGGTTGTAACCAGCGCTGTGGTGTGTGGTGACGTCGCTCACCTGGCCCGTCGCGGGGTCGAGGTCGAACAGTTGCCACCCGGTGGCGTTGCGGACGAGCGTGCCGCCGAGGCGGCCGTCCGGGCGGCCGCAAGGATCCGGGTCCACGTGCCCGTGCAGCAGCAGGGCGGGGTGCAGCCGGGCGGCGAGGACGTTGAGCGCCGGGAAGCCCCGGTGCACCGGGTCGGTCCCGTCGCCCACGCCGCGCGGCGGTGCGTGGGTCATGAGCACGTCCACGCCAGTCCGGGCCAGCCGGGCCCGGAGGGCCAGCCGCCGGGCCCGCCGGGCCTGCTGCCGGTCGCTGTACTGGTTCGGGCCGGGGCGGTAGCGGCGGCAGCCGCCCAGGCCGGCGATCCGCAGGCCGGCCACGTTCACCACCCGGCCGTCCGCGCTGACCGCGCCGTCGGGCCACGGCGCCCGGGCCGGCAGCCCGGCGCGTAGCGTCAGTCCGCCCCGGCTGACGCGGTACCCGGACAGGTCGGGGTCATGGTTGCCGGGCACGAAGACGAGCGGCACGTCGAGCGCGTTCATCAGGTAACCCAGGTACTCGAACGGCAGGTCGCCACAGCCCGCGATGAGGTCGGCGCCGCGGGCTGGGCCGATGTCGGCCCACAGGCTTTCCTCGACCACGTCGGAGACGGCTAGGACGCGAACCACACTGCGATCGTACGCTGCGAAACCCGGCTCGCCGATGGATCAGCGCGAGGCGGTTTCCCTGACGTCGAGGCCGGCCCCGCGCAACGCAGCCTCGGCGCGGTAGATCTCGGCCTGCGGGATCTGGTCACCGGACGGCGGCGGAGCGACCTCCAGCCGCTCGCAGGCGACTCGCAGCAGGTCGAGGTACGCACCGCGGATCGCGCGCAGCCTGACCCCCTTGCCTTGCACGTCGGTCCGGGTCTCCAGAGTCTCCAGCTCGGCGCGGAGGCGGCGCATCCGCGCGGCCAGCCGCTCGATCGGCTCGCCCAGCACTGGCTCCTGCGCACGGAACCGGGTCGTCCTCCGCCGTTCCGCGACCCAGCGGCACAGGCGAACGCTACCCAGCAGGGAGTAACCCACCGCGGTGGGAAGCAGGATTACCCCGATCAGCTCGATAGCCGGGTTCATCTGACCAGTCTCCGCCAGTCCTGGGACCAAGGCAAGGGCTGGGCCAGCTCGGGACGGGTTCGGGGTTACTGTGGGCCCGACCCCAACCGCCCAGGAGAACCATGGACATGCCAGGAACCCAGCCCCGCTGGTGGCACGGAGCCACCCTGTACCAGATCTACGTCCGGTCCTGGCAGGACACGAACGACGACGGCTACGGAGACCTCAACGGCGTCACCGCCCACCTGGACTACCTGTCCTGGCTCGGTGTGGACGGCGTCTGGCTGTCGCCGACCATGCCGTCGCCGGACGACGATTGGGGCTATGACGTGTCGGACTACCTGGGCGTGCACCCGGAGCTCGGCACCCTGGCCGACCTGGACCGGCTGATCGCCGAGGCCGGCCAGCGGGACATGCGGGTCCTGCTCGACCTCGTCCCCAACCACACCAGCTGGGCGCATCCCTGGTTCGTCGAGGCGGTCAGCGACCCGGCGTCGCCGCACCGGGAGTTCTACGTCTGGGCCGATCCCGCCCCGGGCGGCGGGCCGCCGAACAACTGGCTGGCCGCGACCGGCGCGTCGGCCTGGACCCTGGACCAGGCCAGCGGGCAGTACTACCTGCACAACTTCCTGCCCAGCCAGCCCGACCTGAACTGGTGGAACCCCGCCGTGCATCAGGCCTTCCAGGAGATCCTGCGGTTCTGGTTCGACCGGGGCGTGGCGGGCTTTCGGATCGACGTCGCCCACGGGCTCTACAAGGACGCCCAGCTCCGTGACGACCCGCCAGTCCCCGAGGAGGGAATGATCGGCGGCCGGTTCGGCCTGGCCCAGATATACAGCGCGAACCGCCCGGAGTCGCACGGGGTGTTCCGGGACTGGCGGAAGATCGCCGAGAGCTACCCGGTGCCTCGAGTACTGCTCGGCGAGACCTGGGTCGGCGACGTCGCGGCGCTGGCCGCCTTCCACGGGCAGGGCGACGAGCTGCAGCTCACCTTCAACTTCCCGTTCGTCTTCGCGCCGTTCGCCGCGGAGGCTCTGTCCGGTGTGGTGGCCGAGTCGCTGGCCCTGCTGCCCGCCGGGGAGTGCTCGGTCTGGACCGCGTCCAACCATGACATCAGCCGGTTCCCGACCCGCTGGTGCGGCGGGGACGAGCGCAAGACGCGGCTGGCCCTGCTCATGCTGGCCACCCTGCCCGGCGCCCTGGTCCTGTACTACGGCGACGAGCTGGGCATGACCGACCGGGACGTCCCCCCCGGCCTGGTCCGCGACAAGATGCGGGCCGCAGCGGGAGCGCAGGAGAGCCGGGACCGGTCCCGGACTCCGATGCGGTGGGACTCCTCACCGTCCGGGGGGTTCACCGGCGACGGTGTCCAGCCGTGGCTGCCGTACGGCCACGCCGTCGAGGGTTCCGTTGCGGATCAGCAAGCGGACCCGTCGTCCGTCCTGCACCTGTGCCGCAACCTGCTGGCGCTGCGGCGGCGGGAGTTCGCCGGCCAGCTGGCCAGCTACGAGCAGTTCGCCGCGCCGGCCGGGGTGTGGGTCTACGAGACCGGTGGCCTGACGGTCGCGGCCAACTTCAGCGACGAGCCCGCCACCCTGGACGCCCTGCCCGGCGCGGTGCTGCTCGCGACCGGCGAGGGGGCGCTGGACGGCCTGGTGCTGCAGCCCTGGGCCGGGGTGATCACCCGCTCGTACGTCTGAGCGGCGGGCCCGGGCTCACGGACCTGGGCGCACGGGGCCTGGGCGTAGGGACGTGAGCTTACGGGCAGGCCGTGGGCGTCGCGCTGGCCGGGCCGCCCGGGGCGGCGCCGGCTGCGCCGCTCGCCGTGACGGCGGGGGTGGGGCTGGCTGACGGCGTCGCCACCGCCGACGAGCTGGGCAGGTGCGGCGAGTTCAGCGCCGCCTGGTCGGCGAGCGCGATGGCCAGCTGGCCCATGGCCGTGGGGTGGAACGGGGCCGGGTCGCCCAGGCCCTGCACGTACGGCTGGGCGGTGCACAGCTGGTGGCCGGTGAAGTCGGGCTTGACCGAGGTGAAGCCGAACTCAGCCGCCCCCCGGGCCAGGACGGCGTTCAGGGTGGCGAGCCGCGAGCTGAGGGTGCGCTCTTTGGCGGTGGTGAGGCCGACCTTGCTCAGGCAGGCCAGCTGCAGGTCGAACGGGTTGTAGTACCGGTTGATGATCACCTGCGGGTGACTGGGGAGCGCCGCGAGCTGGTCGAGCAGCTCGAGGTAGTCCTTGCTGAACGAGTGCAGCTGCTGCTGGAAGTAGGCGGTCGTGGCCTTGTCGTTGCAGTTCTTGGCCACCGCGCACAGGCGCAGCATGGCCGACCAGTCCAGGTCGTCCGCGCCCACGCTGACGATGACCGCGGACGCGTGCGTGGCCCGCTGGGCGGCGTCGAGCTGCGCGGGCACGGTCTCGCCGCCGCGGCCCTCGGGGCCGAGCAGGCCCTGGCTGATCGTGGCGCTGTTGCAGGCCAGGTTCATCACCTGCCAGCCGTTGGAGCGGGCCAGGTCCTCGGCGTAGGAGTCGGTGCTCCGCCCGCACGCCTGGTCGGCCCGGGACGCGTTGCGGACCGCGGGCAGCCCGGCGCCTGCCGCGGTGGAGTCGCCGATCACCACCAGCCGGACGCCGGGCGGTACCGGGACTCCTCTCCGGGCGTCGGTGACCGTGCGCTCGCTGCCGACCAGCTGGCTGAGCGACCGGACCTGCCGCAGCGTGGACGGCGCGGTGTACGCGGTCAGCATGATCGCGCCGAGGTTGATCACCTCGGTCAGTACCAGGCCTCCGGCCAGCAGTTTCACCGTCGTCCGGTGCGGCAGCCGCCGCCAGCCGGCCACCGCTCCGAGCAGGATCAGGGACCCCACCGCGGTCAGCCCGATCTCCCAGGCGAAGTAGTGGATCCAGCCGCTGGCCAGCCGGTCACCCAGGATCCGCTCCGCGCCGGCCGGGCCCGCGCCCTGGACGAAGTTGGTCAGCTCGCTGTTGATGGTGATCTGGGTGAGCTGGAGGCTGGGCCGCACCGGGCCGAGGAACTGCACGTGAGTGGGCAGGCTCTGGCCGAACAGGTCAATTTCGCCGGGGCCGGAGAAGCTTAACGTCGGCGCGGTCGCGCCGACCCTGATGACCTGCCCGGCCACGGTGACGGTTTGCAGCGGGGTGACCTTGAGCGCCACGCCGATGGAGACGGCCGCGGTGACCAGGGCCGCGGCCAGCCAGATGGCCCAGCGGGTGCGGCGCCCGGGGCGGCGGGGCCAGGCTCGCTGCCGATCGGGGCGCGGCTCCGGGGTGGGGTCCCCGGCGGCCTGCGGCTGCGCGGCAGGCTGCTGCGCTCCGGTGACCGCTGCGGCGGCGCGCTGCCCGGGCCGCGTCATGAAGCGCTGTGACTGCGGCCGGACGCGCCGCAGATCCAGCGGTGAGAAAGCCTGCCTGCGCTGCGCCACGGAAGCAGGGGGCCCGCGCCCCGGCAGGGACCCAGACCGTCGCGCACGCCACCGGCCATCGCCATAACTCAACCGAAAGTACCCGCCGCGCGGGACTGCGACACTCTGCCGCCCGGCCCTGTCGTCCGGAACTGGGCCCGGCGGCGGTCACGCTTCGTGAAACAACGGGGGCACCTGTTCCTTGAGATGCTCCGTAGGTTTCTGGAACAGTGCGCCGGACGGGTAAGCAGGGTCGCGGCACTCGCCGCAGGACCTGAAGCCCTGGTCCTCGTAGTAGTTGTGCAGTTCCTTGTTGGTGCGCCACACGTCAACCCGTATCCACTTAGCGCCGTAGGCCTCTCTCGCCCTCAGGCCCGCCCAGTCCAGGAGTGTCGTCCCGAGCCGCCGCCCGGCGTGGTCACGGCGGACGACCAGGCGGCGCACGTAGACCGCCGGTTCGCGCTGCTGGTCAGCGGGCCAGATCGGGTAGTCCTCCGGGTCCGCCGTGATCGTGGCGACCGCAAGTCCGCTGTCGTGCAGCAGCGAGGTCTTGCCCGCGGTCAGGTCGCGGCGGATCCGGTTGCTCCGGTCTTCCTCGCTGCGCCACGGCTGGGTCCACTGATCGGTGTCCTTGGTGGCCCGCAGCCACTGAGCCGCTGCGTCGATGAGGCCCACGATGACGTCGTGATCGTCTTCACCGGCGCGGCGGAGTTCCAGCGGTACATAACTCACGATTCCAAATCCTGCCCATAACGAACGATTTGGAATCGCGGCCTGCCGGGCCGAAAGGCCGGTCAGAGCCTGGCCACGCGTCACTGGATGGGGCCCGGAGAGGGTGGCCGGGCCCGTGGGGACACCGAAAGCCGTGGGATCTGACAATCGTCCCTTCGGCCACTCCTGACCCAGGGGTCGTGCTATTTTCATTCCCCGCTGTCGGCGCTGGCTGGCCGTCCAAGCTCACTCAGCGCCGGCAGCGTGCTATGACCGTGACGGCATCCGAACTACGGAGATGCCTCCGGCCGGGAAACGCCCTACTCTTCAGCGTGGGTCGTAGTGCTCATAACGGTACTGGAGCGACGGGCGACCGATGCGCTTGGCCATGACACCTCCTCGTTCCTTATCGCACTGATTCGCGCCCGGAGAATCCCGGGTTAGCCAGGGCTGGTGCCCTGTTCCGTGGCCCTCAAGCAGGCTGGCTCACGGAAGTCTCTGGTTACCTCTCCGAAAAGTTCTCTTCTCAGGCCGTGGTCGAGGACGGCTCGCCATCCGCGGCGGGCGGGGTAGCGATCGCGTCGGGCACCTGCCCGACGTTGACGGCGAACTGGTTCCGGTCCGCCGGGTACACGCTGACCGTGAGCCTAAAAGGCGCGCCGGTTTCGTCGAATGCCGTCCGTCGGGTTTCAATGACCGACACCCGGCCATCGTCCGCCAGTCCGAAGAAACGGGCCTCTGTCGCGTCCGGCGGCCGCACTTTCACGGTGTCCCGGTAGCCGACCTGCTTGATGCCGGCGCTTTCCCGGAGGTATTCGACCGATCCCTGCTGAATGTCGTTGGCGTCGATGAGACGTGTGGCTCCGCGCTGGACCAGGCTCAGCGGATAGAAAGAGGTCTGCAGCGACCATGGCGTGCCATCGATATGGCGCTCCTGGTGGCGGCTGACCACGGTGGATCCCTCGTCCGCTTGCAGTTCCTCCGCGAGTGAGCTGCCCGCCTGCTGGATCTCGACGCGGGGCGGGCTGACGTCCCCGGCCCGAAGG
>CAWAES010000006.1:0-214293 GCA_963781085.1 uncultured Actinomycetes bacterium | reverse complement strand
AGCCCGGCCGGACGTACCCTCGCCGAACGCAGCCCGGTCCGGCGCGCCGCGGCCGGGCGTCGTTGGGTCCGGCGCCGCCGGGCCGGGCACCGCTGGGTGGGGTGGAGTCCGTCCGGACGGAGGCCACGGGCTACTCGGAATGCGGGAGCGGGCCGCCGCTGTCGGCGGCGAGCTGAGCACCGGCGAGGCGGCAGGCGGCGGATTCCTGGTCTGCGCCACCCTGCCCGGCAAGGGGGAGTCGGGATGACCGGCCCGGTCCCGGCCATCAGGATCGTGGTCGCGGACGATCACCAAGTCGTCCGCACCGGGTTCGCCGAACTGCTCGGAACCCAGCCGGACTTCGCGGTGCTGGGCACCGCCTGCGACGGCGCCGAGGCGGTGCGGATCTGCCACGAGCTGCAGCCAGATGTCGTGCTGATGGACGTCCGGATGCCGCGCATGGACGGCATCGAGGCCACCAGGCAGGTAGTCGGCGCAGGTGGGGCCGGCGGAACTCTGCCCGATGACGGCAGGCGGGACCCGGCCGCGGCGTCCCCGCCGGGCAGGCCGCGAGTGCTGATCCTGACCACGTTCGACCTGGACGAGTACGTCTACGACGCGCTGCGCGCGGGGGCCAGCGGCTTCCTGCTCAAGGACGTCACCGCCGAGCGGCTCTTCGACGCGGTTCGGGTGGTCGCGGCCGGAGACGCGCTGCTCGCCCCGGCCATCACCCGCCGCCTGATCGGGGAGTTCGCCTTGATGCGCCCCAAGCCCGACGCGACTCCGGTGGCCGTGTTCGCCGCGCTCACCCCGCGCGAGACGCAGGTCCTGCGGCTCGTCGCCGAGGGCCTGTCCAACACGGAGATATCGGCCCGCCTGGTGGTCACCGAGGAGACGGTCAAGACCCACGTGAGCCGGGTGCTGAACAAGCTGGGCCTGCGGGACCGGACCCAGGCGGTGGTGGCGGCCTACGAGTCAGGCCTGGTCGTACCGCACTCCCGGGAACCGGGATAGCGGGTCGGCCAGCCGGGGCAGGAACTCCCAGCGAGATCCGAGCCCTTGATCCTGATCTGCACGCCGCCATTGTCAGGCCAGGAACTGAGCCAGCTCACGGTAGACCAGCCCAGCAGCGGCGTCGATGGCCTCGTGCCCATAGCCCGGCAGGACCGCCAGAGTGGCCTGCGGAAGCGCGGCGCTGAGTGCGTGCGTGAGGTCCGCCGCCCAGGCCGGGCTGGTCTCCCCGAGCAGCAGCAGGACCGGCGCGGTGACCTCACCGGCCAGCGCCAGCGGGTCAGCCGACGCCAGAGCCCCGGCCTCGCGCGGCAGCGTGGCCGACACGATGGGCAGCACGTCCTGAGCACCGGGGGTGTCCCTGAGCTGGCTGACCTGCGCCGTGGTCAGGCCGATGATCTCGGTCAGGAAGCTGATCATGGCCCGGCCGGGCTGCCCCTCCGCTACCAGCGCGCTGGCCCGTTCCCGCCACTCACCGGGGACGGTCCGGGGTCCCGGCGGCTCGTACAGGGCGATCCGCCGGAACGGGGCGCCCCGGGCGGCGGCACCCAGGGTGCAGAGCGCGCCGTAGCTATGCGCGAACACGTCGGGCGGGCGGCCGCTGCTGTCCGCCAGGCTCGTGGCGACCGCGGCCACGTCGTCGTATTCCTTCTCCAGCCGGTACGGTCCGGCGTCGCCGCTGGTGCCGCGCCCCCGCCGGTCCATGGCCGTGACCTGCCAGTGCCCGGTCAGCAGCTCCCAGAGGGGAGCCCACCGCTCCAGGCGGCCCATGCCCCCATGCACCAGCAGCAGCGCCGGGCCCGTGCCCGCGGTCAGCAGGCCGATCTCGGTGCCGTCCGCGCTGGTGACCGCGTGCCGGCGTCCCTGCACGGGAGCTCCTTCGGTTGAGGCAGGCTTTCATGATCGCGTTCGGTGGGGGCCGTTGAAACAGGTTTTCCCCGGAGACGGGATACTCACGGCATGCGCCAGGTCTCCGCCGTCGATGGGTTCCGCCTCGCCTATGACCGCTCGGGCCGTGGCCCGGCCGTGGTCCTGCTGCACGGCTGGCCGGGCGGCCGGGGCGACTACCGCGAGCTCGTGCCACTGCTCGCGGGCGCCGCCGACGTCATCACCCCGGACCTGCGCGGGTTCGGCGAGTCCGACCAGCACCCGGCGGACCCGGCGGCCCAGTACAGCGCCGCAGCGCAGGCCCGGAGCGTAGCCGGGCTCATCGGGGAACTGGGGCTGACCCGGCCGGTGATCGTCGGCTACGACATCGGCAGCCGCATCGCCCAGACCCTGGCCGCGGAGCGTCCCGACCTGGTCCGGGCGCTGGTGATCTCGCCCCCGGTGCCTGGCATCGGCGGCCGGATCCTCAGCCCGGACGCCCAGCGTGAGTTCTGGTACCAGCAGTTCCACCGGCTCGACCTGGCCACCGAGCTGATCGACGGCCACCCCGAAGCGGTGCGCACCTATCTCCGGTACTTCTGGGAGCACTGGTCGGGGCCGGACTTCGAGCTGCCGGCCCAGCAGCTCGAGGACCTGGTCACGGCGTACGCGCCGCGGGGGGCGTTCGCGGCGTCTATTGGCTGGTACCGGGCCGGGGCCGGATCCGTGGCCAGATCCCTCGCAGAGCAGGCGCCCGCGCCAGCGGACCGGATCACCGTGCCGACCACCGTGCTCTGGCCCGCGCACGACCCGCTGTTCCCGCCGGAGTGGTCGGACCGGATCGACGAGTTCTTCGCGGACGCCCGGCTGATCCACCTGCCCGGGGCGGGTCATTTCACCCCGCTGGAGCGCCCGGCGGAGTTCGCCGCCGCGATCACCGCCCGCACCTGACCGGCCCGGACCCGTCGGCGACCGCCCGGCGGCTGATCAGCCCCCCATGGACTCTGGGGCTCCGTGCCGGCCCCATGCCGCCGCCGCTGGCCGCCTGACTTTGCGTCATAAAGTTCCGGGGCCTGAACCCTTGACTTTGTGCCGTAAAGCAGAGTCTACTTTATGGCATAGAGTCATGGACGGGAGGCACCATGAACCCCACACCCGACACCACTACCTCGGCCGGCAACGGCGGCGACTTCGACCCCCGGCAGGCCGCCGCCCTGCTCGACCAGACCACCCAGCAGGCCCGCCGCAAGCTCGCACCCTCCCCGCCGTGGCTCCTGGCCACCAGGGCAGTCGCGGTCCTGGCCGCCCTCGGCGCCATCTGGCTGACCGTGCGCGGGCAGCACCCCTACCAGGGCCTGACTGGCGCGGACATCCCCATCCTGATCGCGTTCGTCGTGCTGAACTTCGCCGCCACCGTCGGGGTCCGCGAGCACGCGATGTCCGGCGTGCGCGGCAGAACCCGGCTGCGCCCGGCCGAGATCACCGTCCTCGCGCTGTCCTGGGCCGCCGTGCCCGTGCTGATGTGGGGACTGCACGCCGCCGGGGCCAGCTTCGCCACCTACCCCACCACGGTGCTGATCGTCCCGGGCCTGGCCTGGGCGGCCGTCCAGGCGGAACGGGAAGGCTGGCGCGAGTCAGTCATGGGCCTCGTGCTCGCCGCCACCGGTGTCGCGGGCGCGTTCGCCGGGCCGGCCGGGTCCTGGGCGGTGGCCGGCGTGGGCGTGTGCGCCGCGCTCCTGGCCCGGGCCGCCGTCATCGCCCGGCGGCAGCGCCGGGAGCCGGCGTGACATGAACGACGACGCCCTGGACCCGCTGATCCACGTCCCGACCCGGCTGAAGATCGTCGCAACGCTAGCGGCACTCCCCGACGGCGACACGCTCTCCTTCACCCGCCTGCAGGACCTGATCGGGCTCACCCCCGGGAACCTGATCATCCACCTGCGCAAACTCGAAGAAGCCGACTACATCAGCAGTGAGAAGACCAGGAACGGGACCGTGTCCATCACCACGGTCACCCTCACCGGCCACGGCCGGAAAGCACTCGGCGCCTACACCCAGGCCCTGCGCGACCTGCTCGGCGGCCTGTAACCGGCCCGCCCGCCCCGGTCTTCCCGGACAGCCCCCGCGAGGGGCTGTCCGCCGTTGCCGGGGACACCCGCGTCAGCACCACAGGACCCGGCCGGGCCAGCGGAACCAGCCTGGTGCCAATGACACCGCTGGCGCCAGCGGTGAAGATGCGCACAAATGTCAGCCTATGACCGGCCCGGCAGGCCGGTGCGCCGCGGGGATCCGGTTCAACGGTCCAATTCTGAAACAGTCCGATCCGCCCAGCGGGCTTAACGTCGCACTACCTATCAACGGAGGTGCCCATGAAAGCGCTGGTGTATCACGGCCCCGGGCAGAAGGCCTGGGAAGACGTTCCCGACGCGGCGATTCAGGACCCGACCGACGTGGTGGTACGGGTTGACACCACCACGATCTGCGGCACCGACCTGCACATTCTCCACGGCGACGTCGCCGCGGTCACCGACGGCCGCATCCTCGGCCACGAGGCGGTCGGCACCGTTACCGAGGTCGGCGAGGCGGTCAAGGGCTTCGCGGTCGGCGACCGGGTGCTGGTCCCGGCTATCACCAAGTGCGGCCGCTGCGAGTACTGCCAGCGGGGCATGCCCTCGCACTGCCAGACCGTCGGCGGGATCGGCTGGATCTTCGGCCACCTCATCGACGGCACCCAGGCCGAGTCCGTGCGGGTTCCGTACGCCGACACCTCGCTGTACGCGGTCCCCGGGCACGTCACCAACGAGCAGGCCATCTTCCTGGCCGACTCGCTGCCGACCGGGTATGAGGTCGGGGTGCTCGCAGGGCAGGTGCGGCCGGGCGACACGGTGGCCGTAGTGGGCGCCGGGGCGGTCGGCCTGTCGGCCATCCTGACCACCGGACTGTGGGGCGCCTCGAAGGTCATCGCGGTCGACACGAACAAGTTCCGGCTGGACAAGGCCCTGGAGTTCGGGGCGACCGACGCGGTGGAGGCGGGTGCCAACGCGGCCGCGGACGTGATCGCGCTCACCGACGGGCTCGGGGTGGACGTATCCATCGAGGCGGTCGGATATCCCGAGACGCTGCTCACCACGGCGTCCCTGGTCCGGCCGGGCGGGCACATCGCCAACATCGGCGTGCACGGCGTCCCGGTCGAGCTGCCGATGCAGGAGATGTGGATCCAGAACGTCACCCTGACCATGGGGCTCGTCGATACGGTGTCCATTCCCACACTGCTCACGATGGTGGCCAGCGGCCGGATCCCGGCCGAGAAGATGGGCACGCACACGTTCACGTTCGATCAGATGGACGACGCGTACGACGTGTTCAAGAACGCGGCCGCGAACTCGGCCCTGAAAGTAGTCATCACGCCCGCCTGAGGTACTCCTTCCCCGCGCCGTCCACGGGTGCGGACCGGACGGCGCGGGGAGGGTCACGCCGGTAGTGGTGGGGCGTGCGGGCGCGGGGAACGATGACGGGGTGAGCGGTACCGATTTCGTGGATGAGGCCACCACCGAGCTGTACGGCTCGGACCCGGAGGGGTTCACCGGGCGCCGCAGCGCCCTGGCCGCCCAGGCCCGGGCCGCCGGCGACCGTCCCGCGGCCAGACAGATCGCCGGCCTGCGCAAGCCCACCAGGCCGGCCTGGATGATCAATCAGCTGGTCCGCGCCGACCCTGGGGTGCCCGGCCAGCTCGTCCAGCTCGGCGATGAGCTGCGCGCCGCCGCGGCTGCGCTCGACGGCACGAAGATCCGTGAACTGTCCCAGGCGCGGCGGCGGCTCGTTGACACCCTCATCCGGCAGACGCTGCAGCAGGCCGGCGAGGACTCCCCGTCGGCGGCGTTGCGGGAAGACCTCACCGCCACGTTCGGGGCGGCCCTGGCCGATCCGCAGGTCGCCCGTGACCTGGCCGCGGGGACCCTGCTGCGGCCGGTCCACCGCGCTGATTTCAGCCCCGGTCTGTCCGGGCTGTCCCTGGTGCCGCCGCCTGCGAACGCCTCCGCTAGGCACAACCGGGGCGGCTGTGGTCCCTGAAGCGGGAGAGGCGGGGGAGAGCGTACCGGCGGCCGGAAGGCCGCGCTCAACGGGGCCGCAGGCGGCTGGGGCGGCTGGGAAGGCGCGGAAGGCTCAGCCGGGGAACGCGGCTGACCGGCCGGAGGCGGCTGGCGGGGCCAAGGCCGCCGGTGAAGTCCGCGCTGCGGCGCAGGCCAGGGCCGCGCGGGAAGCGAAGGCCGCAGCGGAAGCGAGGGCCGCAGCGGAGGCCAGGGCGGCCGAGCAGGCGCGGGCGGCTGAGCAGCGACGGCAGGCCATCGCCGACGCGGAACAAGTGGCGGCCGAGGCCAGCCAGGCGGCGGACCAGGCGGCCCAGGACGAGCGTGACGAGCAAGACCAGGTCTGGGGCCTGGAAGACCAGCTGGACGAGGCCCGCCGCCGGCTCACCGCCACCCGGCGCCGGGTGCGCGAAACCAAGAACGCCCAGCAGAAGGCCCGCCGGGCGGTCAGCCGGCTCAAGGACACGGGACGATAGAAATGACCCTATGAGCTTTCTTACCCGCCGCGGCGAAGGACCGAGTTTCTCCTACGCCGGGCAGCCGGTGCACGTGCTGGCCGGGCAGGGCGGCCAGCCCGAGGGCTTCGCCGCCATGGAGCTCCTCATCCCGCCGCATTTCGCCGGGCCCATCCCGCACGCCCACGACGGGTTCGACGAGGCCATCTACGTGCTTCGCGGCCAGCTGCAGGTGACGGGCGACCAGACCCTCGAGGCGGCGGCCGGGTCGATGTTCACCGCGCCGCGTGGATCGCGGCACGGCTTCAGCAACCCCTACGACGCCGAGGCCCTGGTGCTGGGAGTCTGGGCGCCCGCCGGGCCGGCCCTGGCCTTCATGCGCGACGTCGGCGCGGCCCTGTCACCCGACGCGCCACCCGACCCGGAGCAGATGCGCGAGCTGTACCTCAGGCACGCCAGCCGCCTGCTGCCCTGACGCTCCCGGCGGAGCCGCCAGCACGCTCAGGACATCGTTATTGGCTGCGCGGCCCCGCCCACCTGGAATGGATCACGTCGGCCCGTCCTGCGCGCAGGACGGGCCGTTACGGGAAGGTCAGCAATAGAGGGAGCCCGAGCCGTCGCCCCAGGAACATGAGTCTTTCCACCGTCCAGCGGCGGTGTGCAACTTGGCCTTGTCCCCGGTGTTGTTCCACACATAGTAACCGCGGCCCCAGTAGCGGTTGCCCGAATTGTTCGTTCCGCGACCCGTGTGAATGACCACCTTGGCGCCGGCCTTGAGGGTGAATCTGCCGAACGTATAGACATGGCCTGCCAGGTCTTCCACCGTCCAGCCGGTCAGGTCACGGCTGGTCCTGCCGGTGTTCTTGAGGGTGACGAACTCCTGGTTCAGCTTGGCGTTCGTCACCGGAAGATCTGATCCCGGCGTGTTGTACTGAATGAGGCGGAACTGTATCTGGCCCGCCGGTGCCTGAGCCGCCTGCGCGCTCGCCGCGAGCGGGACCATAAGCGTGGCGGACCCAAAAAGGGCAGCGAGAAGTACGGTGCTGTAACGCATTAACCCCCCATTAAAAGGCACGGCTTAACCCGAAGGCGATAAAGCCGAGAACCGGTACACTGGCGGCAGGTCCCACGCGGTGTGAACCGCAGACTGCCACGATATGGACGACTGTCTCACAAAGGGGCGCGGGCGGGCAAGTCATACCTGAACCTTTTCCATTTTGCTTATGCATTGGCGCTCTGCGATACCTTGGCGGGCGGGCCAGCGGCAGCAGCGGAGCCTAGCTGGCCTCCCGCCAGCGAGCAGCCTCGCGGGACGGTTACCGTGACCCTGTGGAAGACGACGATCTCGAAGCAGCGCGGTACGCGCGGATGCGCTGGAACGTGCCGCTGTCGGTGGAGCACGCCGAACTTCTGATGGACCGGCTGGACGTGCGGCCGGGAGCCCGCGTCGCCGACCTGGGCTGCGGCTGGGGTGAGCTCCTGCTGCGGGTCGTCGAACGCGCCGGCCGGGCCACCGGCGTCGGCGTGGACACTGATGTCCGGGCGCTGAGCCGCGCCAGACGCCTCGCCGCAGAGCGCCATCTCGACGGGCAGGTTCAGTTCACGGAGGCCGACGTCTCGGGCTGGAACGGCCCGGCCGACCGGGTGCTGTGCGCTGGCGCGTCCCACGCGCTGGGCGGCACCACCCCCGCGCTGAACGCGCTGGCCGGGGTCGTGCCGGCCGGAGGCCGGCTGCTGTTCGGGGACGGCTACTGGGAGACAGCCCCCTCGGCTGCGGCGACGGAACTGTTCGGCGAGCAGGTGCTGCCCCTGGCGGGCTTGCTGGAGGCCTGCCGGTCCGCGGGCTGGCGGGTCGTCCACCTGAGCGTCGCGAGCCAGCTGGAGTGGGACGACTTCGAGTCCACGTTCCGCGCTGGCCGTCAGGAGTGGCTGCTCGCGCAGGCCGGGGACCCGCGCGCCGCTGACGTGCGCGACTGGCTAGACGCCCGCGAACGTCAGTACGTCGAGGTGTACCGGGGCGTCCTCGGGTTCGCTTACCTCGTCCTCGCCCATTGAGGGCCTGGGGAATGAGCAGGAGCTGGCCTGCTCGCGGTGGGAGTCAGAGCCAGCCCAGCCAGGACATCACCTCACGGGCGACTGTCCCGACCGGACGGTCGTTGCCGACCACGATGTCTTCCACCCCGGCGCCTTCGCCCTCGGCGACCGACGAGGCCGCGTCGCGCAGGTCGTCGCGCCTGCCGCTGGTGACGTCGCTGGCCAGGCGGAGCTCGATGTCTGGCCAGGGCACCGACAGGCGGACCACCCGCAGCGGCACCCCCAGCGCTTCGCGGACGCTGTGCAACGCGTTGAGGTCACGAAGGAAATAGGCCACGACGAAGACCTCGACCCCGGCGTCGCGGTAGTTGGGCGCGACGGCCGCGAGGTTCCGCAGCATCAGCCGGTGCCCCATCGCGTGGTCACCGACCCAGCCCAGATAGTCAAGATCGAGCAGAGCGTACGGCTGGTCACGCTGTTCCAGCAGATAGGTGATCTCGGCGGCGACCGAGCTCTTTCCCGAGCCGTACACCCCGGTAATCAAGACGCCCTCTGCGGCACGCCAAGGCATAAGCCAAGCTTAACGGGGGGACGCAGTTCCCGGATCGACCGCCGTCGATACCAGGCACGCGAGCCTCCGTGCCTTCTCAGCTGGGGTGCAGGACCCGGAAGCGGCCAGGTCGGGCCGGGTCCCGGTCCGCGACCTGGGCTGGCGGCCAGGCCCATTGCCAGACGCTGATGCCGGGCGTGCGGGAGAACTGGATCCGCCCGCGGGTGCCTTCGACGGCGACGCGAGACCAGGACTGGGCGATGCGGGCCCGGTCCGGGCCGTGAGAACGCAGCAGGCTGGCGAGGACCGCGACAGTGTCGTAGCCCTCGAAGGCGACGAAGGAGGGCTCCTGGGCTAGCCGTTCACGAAGGGCCGTCCCGACTCGCGCCCCGAGTGGGCTGAGGCGCTCGGGCAGGTAGCGCAAGAACGGGATCGCGGCACCGTCGTCGCCCAGCAACGTCAGCCATTCGGCGAACTCCGGCTGCCCGGCTGGAGCACCAATCATGACCTGGGCGAGGCGCTGGTCGCGGCGGACCGACTGGACGACCGGCACGGCCGGCCGGGAAGCCGGCCAGCAGAAGCAGGGCCGTCGCGCCGTGGTCGGCGAGTTCGCCGCACACGGCGGCCGGGGCGAGCGCGCGCACATCGATTTCGATCACGGTGCCGCCGCGGGGAGCAAGGTGGTCCCGGAGGATGCGGGTCCCTGACGCCCAGTACACACTCGGTTCGGTCGCCACGGCGATCCGGCTGTGGCCCGCGCCGAGGAGGAAGTCGGCGTAGATCTGCCAGCCGTGTGACTGCGCCGGGGCCAGGCGCGCGACCCATTGCGTCGGCTCTTCGGTGAGAGCGTCGAGCACCGCTGACGAGCACAGGAACGGCAGGCCGAGGGCGTCGGCCTGGGCGGCAGCGGCGCGGGCAGCGACGCTGTGATACTCCCCGGCCAGCGCGGCCACGCCCAGGCCAGCCAGCTCGTCGACGGCCGCTGCGGCCCTGCGCGGATCACCGGCAGTGTCCCGGATCACCAGCTCAAGTGGTCGCCCGCCGATCCCGCCCGCGTCATTGACCTCGCCGGCGGCGAGTTCGAGTCCAGCGAGCAAGTTGCGGCCCGCCTCGACCCAGCCAGGCCGGGACAGCGGAACCAGAGCACCGATCTGGACGGCCTGCCCGCCAGAGCGTTCCACTCCACGTCGCGGCGGTGGCGCATTCATGAGCTGGTGAGGCGGGGATCGACGTGGATCTTCGGCCCGGGACCGGCTCCCGGCGGGCGGGTACCGGCCAGAACGTCGCCGACCCGGTCCAGCCCGACGGTCGCCGCCACCAGCGGAACCGGATCGACTGACCCGGAGGCGTAGTGCTCGATCACGCCGTCGAGTGCGGGGGAGGCGCTGAGGATCCCGACCGCGGTGACGTCCTTGAGTACCAGGGTGCGGGTGTCGATCAGGCTGGGCTCCGCCGACAGGCCCACGAACACGATCCGCTTCCCCGGCTCGATCAGGTCCAGGGCCAGGGCGGGAAGCTCGGTGCCGGTGGAGCAGTCGATGATCGCGTCGAACGGGACAGAGGGCAGCTGGGCCGCGGTCCAGGCGCCGTGCACGCCCAGCGTCCGGGCGAAGTCCAGCGACGGCTGGGTCAGGCCCAGGACATGGACCACCGCCCCGTGCGCCAGCGCGAACTGCGCCACGAGCAGGGCGATCGTGCCCGCGCCCAGGACCAGGACCGTGTCGCCTGGCGCCAGGGCAGCGGCCTGGACGGCCCGCAGGGCACTGCCGGCCGGCTCGACCATCGCCCCGGCGGTCGCGCCGACGCTGTCCGGCAGCGCGCGCAGCGCCGTGACCGGCACCGGCACCTGCTCGGCCAGGGCGCCAGGCCAGCCGCCCCGGACACCGATCTCGAAGCGGTCCTCGCAGACGTGCTGCCGGCCGCTGCGGCAGCGGTAACAGGCGCCGCAGCCGAGCATGGTGTCGCCGGTGACGCGCTGGCCCGCCCACGCCGGATCAACTCCGGCCCCGACCGCCGACACGGCGCCGCACCATTCGTGACCGAGCCGCATAGGGTACGTCGCGTGGCCCTGATGCAGGTACGCCATGTGGCCGGTGAAAAACTCGACGTCGGTCCCGCACACCCCGGCGCGTTCGACGTCCACCACGACCTGGCCGGGCGCGGCTACGGGCGGCTCGACCTCGGCCACGGCGAACTGGCGCGGGCCGGTGAGTACGAACGCCCGCATGCCCCGCCCTCCCGGATCCGGCGGCGGCCCTGGCGAATGCCGCCTGCGCGCCGGATGCTGCGATCCTAACGTTCTCGTTGATCGTGCCTGCCCCGCGACGGAAGGAAGACCATGTCCCGTACAGCTGTCATCACCGGAGGAGCCAGCGGCATCGGGCGGGCCAGCGCGGAACGTCTCGGCCAGGACGGGATCAGGGTGGTCACCCTGGACGTGTCGGGGGACGCCGACGTGGTGGCCGACGTGACCGACCCCGCGGCGGTCGGCGCGGCCATCGAGGCGATCGGCCCGGTGGACATCCTGGTCAACTCGGCCGGCGTCGTGGGTCCCAACAAGCCGCTGTGGGAGGTCAGCGACCAGGAGTGGGCGGCGACGTTCGCCGTCAACGTGAACGGCACGTTTCACCTGTGCCGCGCCGTGGTGCCGGGTATGCGCGACCGGGGCTGGGGCCGGATCGTGAACCTGGCCAGCATGGCGGGCAAGGACGGCAATCCCCGGCTCGGGGCCTACTCGGCCACCAAGGCCGCCGTGATCGGGATGACCAAGTCGCTCGGCAAGGAACTGGCCACCAGCGGGGTGCTCGTCAACGCGATCGCGCCCGCGGTCATCGAGACGCCCATGAACGCCGCCAACACGCCCGAGGTGCTGGAGTACATGACCAGCCTCATCCCGATGCGCAGGCTGGGACGGCCCGAGGAGGTCGCGGAACTCGTGGCCTGGCTGGCCTCGGACAAATGCAGTTTCTCGACCGGCGCGGTGTATGACCTGAGCGGCGGCCGGGCCACGTACTAACCGGGCGGCCCGGCTCCGGCTGGGCCGTCTGCTGATGGGCCCAGGTGGGCGCCGAAGAACTCGATGATGCGCCGGCGCGCGTCCGCGGCGGACGCCGGCTCCGGGCCGAAGCCCAGCAAGGGCGTCGTCGCCCTGACCATCAGCGGAATCGGGTCGCCGGCGGCCTGCCGGTCGTTCAGGAACCCGTGCCCGCCGGCTGGGTACTCCCTGACGTCGTGGGCGACCCCCGCTGCGGTCAGCGCGTTCTCCAGCCGTCGCGCCGCGCCGCGCAGGGTGCGATCCCGGCCGCCGAAGCTGCCGACAACGGGGCAGGCCCGGGTGAGCAGGTCCGGCGCGTCCTTGGGCACCATGCCGTAGTTGACGCTGGCCACGTCGTAGCCATGGTCTGGGGCCAGCAGGAGGGCGAAGCCCCCGCCCATGCAGAAGCCGATCACGCCGGCCCGGCCGGAGCAGCCTGGCTGGCCGACCAGCCAGTTCCGGGCCACCTCCACGTCCTCGAAGATGCGCCCCCGCCGCCGCCTCATGTCGCCGACCGCGGCGCGCACGCAGGTCAGCGTGCGGCCCCAGGAGAACAGGTCGGGCACGGCAGCGAGGTAGCCCTCGCTAGCCAGCCAGTCGGCCTGGTTGCGCACATCCTGGCTCATGCCCATGGCGTCGTGGATGACCACCACGCCTGGCCAGGGCGGCGGCCCTGGCGGCGTGGCCAGGTACACCGGCAGGTCACCGTGCCCGCCCTGGATCGTGGTCTGCGTCATGCGGTCCTCCGCGGCCTCGGGCCGGACCTGGTGTCCGGAAACGGCGCCTACATTGTGCTCGGAAAGGCGTTCGTGCGACAGGTTTCCCGTCAGCCACACGCGGGAGGATTCCCGGGGGAGATCGTTCCGGGAGGAGAACCGCATGCGGCTGGTCGTGGTGGGCGCCGGAATCGTGGGAAGTGCCTGTGCCTACGCGGCGAGCAGCCTGGGGGCGGAGGTCATCCTGATCGATGCGGGGTGGCCCGGCCAGGCGACCGCGGCCGGCGCGGGAATCATCTGCCCCTGGACCTCCGGGGTGGACGACCCCGGGGGATACGCCTTCAGCCTGCGCCGCGGCGCGGGCCTACCCCGCGCTGGTGGCAGAACTCGCGGACCTCGGTGAGACCGATGTCTCCTACCGTCAGTCCGGGGCGATCGTGGTAGCCGACCGTGAGGACGAGCTGGAGCCGGTCCTGGCCGGGCTCGAGGCCCAGCGGGCCGGGCACCCTGAGATGGGGGACGTCCAGGTCGTCACCGGATCCGCGGTCCAGCGCCTGTTCCCGCCGTTGCGCCCGCACATGCCCGCGGTCTACATCCCGGGCGCGGCGCGGGTGGACGGCCGGAAGTTCAGGGACGCCCTGGTCAGGGCGGCGTGCCGGAAAGGGGCCACGGTCCGGGGGGCGACGCGGCGTTGGTGTGCCGGGCTGGGCAGGCCGCCGGTGTGCTGGCTGAGGGAGAACTGATCGAGGCGGACGCCGTCGTCGCGGCCACCGGCGCCTGGACGACGTCTTTCGTGGAGCCGGCCGGTGCCGTGGTCCGGGTCACCCCGCAGCGCGGCCAGATCGTGCACCTCTCGCTCGGATCGACCGACACGCGTCACTGGCCGGTGGTCCTGCCCGTCGGCAGTGGCCACTACCTGCTCGCCTTCGAAGGCTCCCGGGTGGTCGTCGGCGCGACCCGGGAGCCGGGCGCCGGCTTCGACCACCGGGTGACGGCGGCGGGCTTGTCCGAGGTCCTGGCGGAGGCCCTGATCGTCGCCCCGGGCCTCGGTTCCGCCACCTACCTGGAGACGCGGGTCGGCTTCCGCCCGGCAGGTCCCGGCGGCTGCCCGTTGCTGGGCCCGGTGCCCGGCGTGGCCGGCCTGTTCGTGGCTTCCGGCCTGGGCGCGGAGGGGCTCACCATGGGGCCGCACGCCGGCGGCGCCGCCGCCCGGGCCGCCCTCGGCCTGGATCCCGGCCTCGACCTCGCGCCGTTCGACCCGCTGCGCCGCTAACGTGCGGCGCCGGCGGGCCGCCGGCCGGTGAGGTGCCGCGCCGGTAGCTTATGACCGTGGCGACTATCGACGACGTAGCCGGGATGGCCGCGCAGTTGCCTGAGGTCACCGAGAGTCAGCGGCACGGGAACCGGACGTGGTCCGTGGCCGGGAAAGCGTTCGCGTGGGAACGGCCGTTCAGTAAGGCCGACCTCAGGCGGTTCGGCGACCAGACCCCGCCGGGGGGGCCCATTCTCGCGGTCCGCGTCGAGGACCTCGGTGAGAAGGAGGCCGTGCTCGCCGCGAACCCGGGCCCCTTCTTCACCATCCCGCACTTCGACGGGTACTCCGCGGTGCTCATCCAGCTGCCGGACGTAGCGGACCAGCCGCTGCGCGACGCGATCACCGACGGCTGGCTCGCGTGCGCACCGCGCAAGCTCGCCGACGGCTATCTCAGGAACCGCTAGATCAGGCCAGCAGCCCAGGCCAGCCCAGCTCAGGCCAGGCAGTCCCGGATGGTGCGGACGTACGCCTCCGAGCGGTCCGAGCCGATGATCCCGGATCCCATCTTGTTCATCATGTAGCTGATGGTGGTCCGGGCGTCGAGGTCCATGATGATGACCGAGCCGCCCCACCCGCCCCAGTAGCAGGCCCGTCCCTGCGGGACGTAGGGCACCGTCTGCGTCTCGGGCAGCGCGTAGCCGATCCCGAAGCGCAGCGGGACGCCGAGGACGAGGTCCGGGCCGTGGCTCTGCTCGTCGAAGATCAGCCCGATGGTCTCCGGCGACAGCAACCGCACCCCGGCGGCCTCGCCGCCCAGGGCGAGCACCCGGAGGATGCGGGCCACCGAGCGGGCGTTCCCGTGGCCGTTAGTCGCGCCCATGTCGGCCTGCCGCCAGGCCGGGGTGTTCGCGGAGCCGGCGTCGATGACCGGCCCGGTGAACGTCTTGTACACCGGGCTTTCGGGGTCCAGGCTGGCGAAGTCGAAAGGCAGCGGTGGTGGCGGCGTCACCGGAGCGATCCGGTCCCAGTCAGCCTCACGGGCGCCGATCTGGAAGTCGGCGCCGAGCGGTCCGGCGATCTCCTGCGCGACGAAGGTCTTCAGATGCTGGCCGGTGACGCGGCGGACCAGCTCACCGACCAGGTGGCCCTGGTTCGCCGCGTGATAACCCGACGCGGTCCCCGGCTCCCACCAGGGGGCCTGCTCGGCGAGCCGGCCGGTCGAGGTGTCCCAGTCGTACATGTCCTCGGTGCTGACCGGGGCGTCCCAGCCGGACACCCCGGAGGTGTGACTGAGTACGTGCCGGACCTCGATGCGCTCCTTGCCGTTCTCGGCGAACTCCGGCCAGTACTTCGCGACTGGCGAGTAGGGATCGAGCTGACCCCGGTCGACCAGCATCAGGGCGGCCAGGTTGGTGACGGTCTTGGTGGTGGACCACACGTTGGTGATCGTGTTCTCCGTCCACGGCCTGCCGTGCCCGGGGTCGCACCAGCCGCCCCAGAGGTCGACCACGGTGCGGCCGCCGACGTTGACCGCGATGCTCGCGCCCGTGTCGTTGCCCGAGTCGAGCTGTTCGGCGAGCACGTCCCGGACTGGCCCGAACCGGGCGTCGCAGGTTCCTTGCACATCCACCACGGGGTCAGGCCTTCCTCGTTGAACGACATGGCGCGGCCAGTAGCAGCGGCCGGGTAGGGGCGTTATAGAACGTTAGATCTTTAGTTCTGCCACGTCATCACCGATGGGCGAGGGCCAGGGAAATTCGGTTGCCCCGGCGGCGCGCGGATGACAGCCTCGGGAGTCACAGGCCGAGAGCCGGCGATGCCGGCCGAGCGGAAGGAGGGCTGATCATGCGTGCGCCCGTTTCGCAGTTCATGCTGCCCGCCCTGACCGCCTGCCTGAGGAGCACCACCCGTGCGCGACCCATCCTTCAGCCGCCGCAAGCGGCGGTTTGACGACGACGACCAGCCCACCTTCGCCAAACGCAACCGGCATCGCCGCGCGCTGCCCGCCCTGGACGCCTTCGACGCCGTCGACGGCCTGCCCGAGGGAGACCGCTGGACCACCTGGGACCAGTCGGCGCCGCTCGAGCGGGGACCCCGGCCCTACCCGTCCTGGCTCGTCACCGACCTGGCCGCGGTCGACACCGAGCTGGGAGTCCTGAAGACCGGCAAGGAAGCCGACGTCTTCCTGCTGCGCCGCGGCCTGCCCGGCGGCGGCCGCTCCTGCCTGCTGGCGGCCAAACGGTACCGGGACGCCGACCACAAGATGTTCCAGCGTGACAGCGCCTACCTGGAGGGCCGCCGGGTCCGCGAGTCCCGGGACACCCGCGCGATGGCCCAGCGCACCGCGGCCGGGCGGCAGATGATCGCCCGGCAGTGGGCGAACGCCGAGTTCGCCGCGCTGGCCCAGCTGCACCGCTGGGGTGTCCCGGTGCCGTACCCCGTGCAGGTGCTCGGCACCGAGCTGCTGCTGGAGTTCGTCGGTGAGCCGGACGGCACCGCCGCGCCCCGGCTCGCCGAGATCCGCCCGGAGGGCCGCGAGCTGGCCGCACTGTGGGAGCCAGCTGGTGCAGGCGCTGGTCGCCCTGGCCGCCGGCGGCCTGGCCCACGGCGACCTGTCCGCGTACAACCTGCTGGTCCACCGGGGCCGGCTGATCATGATCGACCTGCCTCAGGTGGTGGACGTGATCGCCAACCCGCGCGGCGCGGAGTTCCTGGACCGGGACGCGGCGAACGTGGCCCGGTGGTTCTCCGCGCGCGGCCTGTCCGGCGTGTCACCCGAACCTGGAGAACTTCCCGCGCTGCTGCGGCGCGAAGCCCGGCTCACCGGATAACCGCCGCGCGCGTCGTGCGCCAGAACCGGTCAACGTTCGATGACGGCGGCCAGCCGGGCCCTTTCGTCCTCGCTGAACGGGACGGGCTTGCGGGCCCGGCGGTCCCACCGGACGCTGACGACGCGCGCCTCGGCGGCGACCTCCCGCGCCGCGGTGAGGATCGTCTCCCGGGTGGTGAGACTCGTCGTGCCCAGGCGTTCCACGGCCAGGCGCACCGTCACCCGGCGCTGCGGGTGGCGGACCTCCGCCCGCAGGTCGATTTCGATCCGGGCGACCACGTAGTCGGGCTCACCGCCGAGGGTCTGCACGAAGAACGCGTCCCGGCCCTCTTCCAGGTAGGTCAGGAACACCGCGTGGTTGACGTGGCCCAGGGCGTCCGTGTCCCGCCACCTGACGTCCACTACCCGCTCGAACAACGCGTCCATCTGCTCACCTTTTCCGCTAGGCCTTCCGGCATCATGCCAGTCAGGACGGCCGCGGGTCGCCGGCCAGCCGGGCGTGCAGGTGCATGTCATGCCAGCCGTCGCGGTGCAGCGACTCGCCCCGCTTGGTCCCCTCGAGCGGGAAGCCGGCGTGCTCCGCGACCCGGCACGAGGCGGCGTTCATCGTCGAGTGAGCCAGTTCGACCCGGTGCAGCCGGAGCTGGTCGAACAGCCACGCGCTCAGCGCGCACAGGGACCGCGGCGCCACCCGCTGGCCGCGCGCGGCGGGCACCACCCAGTAGGACACTTCCGCGAGGCCCTCGGCCAGGTCCACCCGGCGCAGGCTGATCTGCCCGAGGAGGCCGGAGGGACCCTCGACGGCCCAGCCGGCGCCGCTCTCCTCAGCCCACCGCCCCGGCCACGAGGCTATCCAGGCCTGCGCTTCCGGCTCGTCCATCGACCGGTTGTGCCAGCGCTGGATGCCGGGGTCAGAGTAGGCCTCGGCCAGCGCGGGCGCGTCCGGCGCCCGCCAGGGCCGCAGCACGAAGCCGTCCTCTTCCAGTACGGGCTGGCGCAACCGCGCGAGGCTGCCGGGCGCAACGGCGGGGGTGACGAGTCGCGGCACAGCCTCATTATGGACGGGGGCCGCTGGGCCGGGCTGCTGACGCGGCCGCCGGCCGGCGGTGACCTACCAGGGCGCGGGGGTTCCGTCCCAGGAGAAGAACCCGCCGGTGGGGCCGTCGTCGGGGAGCAGGGCCAGCTGGACGGCGCCCGCGGCCGCCTCGGCCGGGTCCCCGTCGCTGGCGGCGGCGCGCTCGTTAAGGTCGGTCCTCCGCAGTCCCGGCGCGAGGGCGTTGACCCGGAATCCCTCACCCTCCAGGGCCTGGGCGTAGAACACGGTCAGCGCGTTCAGTGCCGTCTTGGACGAGCGGTAGGCGGCGCCGGTGCCCACGGAGGGGGGCTGCCGCTCCGGGTCGGTGCTCCAGGTCAGCGATCCGGTCCCGCTGGAGATGTTCACGATCCGGGGCCGCGCGGACCGCCGCAACGCCGGCAGGAAGGCGTTGGTGACCGCGAGGACCGCGAACACGTTCGTCTCGTACGTCCGGCGGAAGCTGTCCATGTCCGCCTCGGGCGGCGCGTGGCCATCGACCATGACACCCGCGTTGTTGACCAGGACGTCGAGGTCTTCGACCTGCCGCGCGGCGTCGGCGATGCTGGTGGCCTCGGTCACGTCGAGCACGAGGAGCCGGGCTCCGCCGCCGATCTCGTCAACGGCCTGCTGGCCGCGCTCCGGGTCGCGGGAGCCGACGTGCACGGTGAACCCGGCCGCCACGAGCTGCCGGGCAATTTCCTTGCCGATGCCCTTGTTGGCCCCGGTAACGAGGGCCGTGGAATCGTTCATGGTGTCGACTCTGCCCGGTGGCAGGCTGGCTGATCCAGGCACAAGTGATACCTGGAAGTGGAGGTGGCTCGTGGCCCGACAGGAGCTGGCCTGTTTCCTGCGCGACCGGCGGGCGGACCTGCGCCCCGCCGACGTGGGCCTGCCCGCGGGCTCGCGCCGCCGCACGCCCGGCCTGCGCCGCGAGGAGGTCGCCCACCTGGCCAGCATGTCCGTGGAGTACTACGCCCGGATCGAGCAGGCCCGCGGTCCGCGCCCCTCGCCGCGGATCCTGGACGCCCTCGCGGGCGGCGCTCCGGCTCACCCCGGCCGAGCGGACCCACCTGTTCCGGCTGGCGGGCACGAGCCCGGCGCCCCCGCCAGGCCCGGCTCGCCAGGTTCGCCCGTACGTGGCTGATCTGCTGCGCCGGATCCCGGAAGCGGGGGCCGTGGTCACCGACGCCAGCTACGACGTGATCGCCTGGAACCCGCTCGCCGAGGCCCTGCTGGGCCACCTCGGGGACGAGCCCAACCTGGCCCGGCGGCGTTTCCTGGAACCCGGCTGGCACCGGAGCTCCGGCGGTGAGGAGTTCAGCCACATCGTGGTGGCGCGGCTGCGCGGGGCCGCCGACCGCTACCCCCGTGACGAACGGCTCGCCCGCCTGCTGGCCGAGCTGCGGGCGGGCAGCGAGGAGTTTGTGCAGGTGTGGGACACCAACCCGGTACGTGCTCCCGGGCACCGGTCGAAGACGTTCACCCATCCCGAGATCGGGGCGGTGCGCGTCAACTGTGACGTGCTGGCCGTGCCCGACGACGATCAGCAGGTGGTGTTCATGACCGCGGACCCGGGCACCCCGTCCGCCCGGGCCCTCCGCCACCTGCTGCGCCGGGCGGACTCAGCGCGCAGGTGCGCCACGCCCGGCGCCGCCACGCCACGACCCAGCCGCGTGGTGCTCCTGTGGCCAGCCGGCTGGTGTTACCTGTGTGTCCCTGGCCGGGCTTGCCGTGTTCGTGATCAAACGTCGGTGTCGCTGACAACACGAACGCTGATCACGAGCGGCTGGCGGTTCACAGGGCGATGAGGCCGGCGGGGGAGGGGTGAATCCGCAAGCGCCGAGGTAGAAGAGCTGCAGGTGCTCCTCGAAGTTGACGTGCAGCCACGTGCAGCCTGCCCGGCGTGCCTCCTGGACGGCGAGGGCGACCAGCCTGGTGCCGGTGCCCTGCCGGCGCATCCCGGGGGCGACCATGGTGTCGAGGACGAAGGCGTGGGCGCCACCGTCCCAGGCCACGTTGACGAACCCGGCGAGGTCATCCCCGTTTCGTGCGCAGACCCAGCCCAGGCTGTGGCGTTCCACCTGATCCCGCCAGTTCCGGGCGGCGTCCCGGTGACCAAAAGCCGCCGCGTGCAGCGTGCCGACCTCGCTGCTGGTGAATGTCCCGCGCCACTCGTAGGTGATCACGGGCTAGGCGGCATGCCCGGCCACCTTCTCCACTGCCATCCGCACGATCACGCGCTGCGCGCCAGCAGCGTCCTCGCCCGGATCGGTGCCGTCGTACTTATGGGACAGCTGGATATGCAGCAACCGCCCGGGATCGGGTGTCATCGACACCCGGCCGCGCAGATCCACCGAGATTTCCGGGTCCGCGGAGTCCCACACGGTGACGCTGACGCGCGGGTCGCGCAGCATGTTGCGGTGCTTCACGCGTCCTTCCACGGTGGAGAACAGCAGGTCATCCCCGTCGAGGGCGAGCCACATCGCTGAGGTGTGCGGGCTGCCGTCGGGGTTGACGGTGGCCAGGACGGCGTAGTTACGCCCCGCCAGCAGCCTGAGCGTCTCCGCATTGAACGAGATAGCCATGACGGCACGGTACAGCCGCCTGGCTCACGCCCCGAAAGATCATCTGCCGGTGGATGGTTCGCGGCTCCAGCTGGCGGCCGCAGTGGGCGACGAGAGCCAGGTTTATACCTTCGGTTTCCGGCGCCTCCCGTGGCATGATGGTGCCGATCTTTTCTCACTTGCGAACAGGAGGGAGGGCGGTCGATGTCAGGTCTGATTCCCGCGCCTCCCGCCGTCCGCTGACGCCCGGCGGCAGGCGCCCGCACACGAGCGGAGAATGCCGTGAGTTCTGCCATTCTTAACATCACGTTCGACTGCGCCGATCCTCGCGCGCTGGCCCGGTTCTGGGGGGAGGTCACCGGGTGGCCGGTGATCGAGGAGCCCCAGCCGGGCTCCGAGGAGTCCGCCGTCGGGAACCCGGGCGAGGGTCGTCCGCGGCTCTACTTCGTCAGGGTTCCCGAGGACAAGACGATCAAGAACCGGGTGCACCTGGACGTCATGCCCGCGACCGGACCCAGGACGAGGAAATCGCCCGGCTCACCAGGCTCGGCGCCACGGTCGTCAGCGACCGGCGCCCCGAGTTCGGCTGGGTGATCCTCGCCGATCCTGAGGGCAACGAGTTCTGCGTCGAGATCAGCGTCGGCGAACTAGAAAGCGCCCAGGCGGACCGCGGCGGCGACCTAGAACCCTCCTCGCCGGCGTACGACCTGCTCGCCCGGGCCGCCGCGGCCCGGGCGGGCAGCGCGGCGTCAACCCTCGTGGGCGTCCTTCCCGCTGTAGTTCCTGAACAGATGAGACATGCCGGACGTCCCTTTCAGTCCGCCTGCCGGTAGCGGTCGAGGATCGCGCAGCGCAATCCCGGTGCCTGGCACGCCGAGCGCGGACAGGATAGGAGGCACCAGCCCTTCGCTGACGGCGAGGAGGCCAAGTGCGAGATACTCGACACTGATCTGGGTGCCGGGCCTGGCCTGCGCCTCACCGAGGGTGTTGCGCAGGCTTCTGCTCGACATCCGGGCCGTGCGGGAGGAAAACCCCATCCCGCTCGGCGCCGGACACGCGGCGGGGGTTCAGCCTGGCCGGACGCGGCTCGTGGTGGACGGCCCCGGCGTGGAGGGCTCCTGGCCTGAAGGACGCCTCGATCCTGGTGCGCACGGCGGCGACGTCGATCCCGATGGAAGCGAGCGCGTCCTGGTCCAGGCCGCCGAACCGGCTGTCCCCGGCCAGGCGGACGATTTCCCCCTCGACACGTTCCGGCGTGACGCCGTAGCCGCGCAGGGCGGCGCCGGCCGGCTGATCCGCAGCGGCCAGGGCGAGCAGGAAATGCGCCCCGCCGAGGCGGCGGTGCCCGAGCCGGATGGCGTGTCGTAGGCGCTGATCGCGACGGCGCGGGCGTCCGGTGTCAGGTGGGCGGCCATCATCGCGTCCCGGTCCCGCTTGCCGTGCTTGCGGTGCACGGTCTGCCTGGTGACGCCCAGCCGTCCGGCGATGTCCTGCCAGGACCACCCTAGCGCCCGGGCGTTATCGACCTGGAGGATCTGCAGCCGCTCGGTGAGCGCCCGCAGGGCCGCCACGCGCGCGGAGCCCAACGTCAGGGTCGGTGCTGGCGGCACCTTCGGTGATCTCCAGTGCGGCTTCCATGAGCGTCAGCATATACTGACGTCGGGGTAGCGTCAACGACAGCTGACATGCGAGCACATCCGCGGCCCGGCATCAGAGCATCAAGCAGGACAGCACGCGCCCGCACGGCATGGTGATCGCGTGTATGGGTATTTAACTTGACAGCTAATTAACCAAGTGGTCAAATACGAACCAGGGATCACAGTTGCGGGAGGTCAGATGCCTAGTGCCGGCACAGCGGTGGCGCAAGACCAGCTCGACGCCACCTTCACGGCCCTGGCGGATCCGACCCGCCGGGCCATCGTGGCCCGGCTGGCGCGCGGAGACGCCACGGTCAACGAGCTAGCCGCTCCCTTCGACCTGACCCTGCCCGGGATCTCCAAGCACCTGAAGGTGCTCGAGCGCAGCGGGATCATCTCGCGGACCCGGCGCGCCCAGTTCCGGCCCTGCCACCTCGAGGCCGGGGCGCTCGAGCCAGCCGCCGCCTGGATCGAGGACAACCGCCGGATCTGGGCGGAGCGGTTCGACAAGCTCGACGCCCACCTGCGCGATCTCCAGCGTGGACCAGCTGGCGATCCCGGGCGGACCCCGCCGCAAAAGCCCGCAGCCGCCGGACGGGCGGCCGCCGTCGAACGAAAGGAGCGACCAGTGAGCAACTCAGCAGCAGGCCCGGCTGAACTCGTCTTCACCAGGGTCTTCGAGGCCCCGCGTGAGCTTGTCTTCCAGTGCATGACCCAGCCGGAGCACCTCACCCACTTCTGGGGCCCGGCCGGGACCAGCGCCCCGGTCGAGCACATCACCGTGGACCCGCGCCCGGGCGGGGTGTTCGAGACCGTCATGATCAACGACGCCGACGGCAGCCGTTACCCCACCCAGGCGGTCTACGACGAGGTCGCCCCGCCGGAAAGGCTGGTGTGGACCGAGGCCCACTCCGGGATGACGGTAACGGTGACCTTCACCGACCTCGGCGGCACCCGCACCGGAGTCGAGATCCGCCAGGTCAACGTGCCCGAGTTCGCCCGGTCCCCAGAGGCCCAGGCTGGCTTCCGTACCTCCCTGGACCGCTTCGCCGGATACCTCGCGGCCCGCAGCGCAGGCCCGCGGACGAGGAGCACGCCATGAGCGTCGCGGAGACGAACGAACACGGGCATCGCCGGGGCGATCGCGGCGGAGCGCCGGGACCTGGCCGCGATCCTGGCCGGCTTGCCCCCGGAGGCGTGGGACGCCCCGACGCTGTGCCAGGGGTGGCGGGTCCGTGAAGTCGTGGCGCACATCACCATGCCGTTCCGGTACCGTCTCCCGCGGTTCGCGTTCGAGATGGTCAGGTCGCGCGGGAACTTCAGCCGGATGGCCGACCGCTGCGCCCGGCGGGACGGAGCCGCCCCGCCCGGCAGAACTCGCCGCGGCCCTGCGGGACAACGAGCAGAACCCGTGGAAACCGCCCGGCGGCGGGTTCGAGGGCGCGCTCACCCACGACGTGATCCACGGCCTGGACATCACGGTCGCGCTCGGCCTCGACCGCCGGGTTCCCGAGGACCGCCTGCGGACGGTCCTGGCCGCGGTCACCGGGCCGAAGTCACAGAAGTTCTTCGGGACCGACCTGGCCGGTGTCGCCCTGCAGGCCGAAGACCTGGACTGGTCGCTCGGGTCGGGGGTGCCGATGTCCGGCCAGGCCCAGGACCTGGCGCTCGTCCTGTGCGGCCGCACGCTCCCGCCCGGGCATCTGCGCGGTGAGCCCAGTGCCCGGTTCACCGG
Organism: uncultured Actinomycetes bacterium; assembly: GCA_963781085.1. GTDB lineage: Bacteria > Actinomycetota > Actinomycetes > Streptosporangiales > Streptosporangiaceae > RYN-230. Next base: position 190,463 of record CAWAES010000006.1, on the reverse strand, counting down.
GATGGCAGGCCGTGAAAGGGGCAACCCTTAAAGGGAAAATGTCACGGCGGGCAGATGGGGCGCCGGCAAGATAAATCAGGCTGATTGGCTGTGTGCGGGCGGCGTAACGTGGCTGAAGGACCAGTTATGCGGCCCTGCTGGCCGGCCGCAGCTCACGGGGGAGCGGTCCGGTTGCTGGCTGGCACGCGCACGGGGAGCAGCGATGTACCAGCCCTATCCGTCGTCGCCGTCGCAGGTACCCGGGCCAGTCAACGCGGAGCCGCCGAATTCGGTCCGGAACGCGGTCCGGCTCATGTACGCGGGCGCCGCACTCAGCGCTGTCGTGGTCGTCGTCACCCTGGTGACCATCGCCAGCCTCAAGCACGGCATTCTCGCCCGGCACCCGGACTACACCGCGGCCCAGCGGCACAACGCAGAGATAGCCGCGATCGTCACCTCAGTGATCGGCGGCCTGATCGCGGTAGCCCTCTGGCTGTGGATGGCCTGGGCCAACCGCCGGGGCCGCAACTGGGCCAGGATCGTCTCGGCCGTGTTCTTCGGCATCAACACACTGGACCTGATCGTTTCCTTTACCCAGGTGCACGCGCTGGCTCCGGTGATCGTCGGCGTCATTGTCTGGCTCGTCGGGCTGGGCGCGATCATCCTGCTGTTCAGTAAGGAGTCCGCCCCGTACTTCGCGAGGTCAGCCAGTCCTCCCGGGTGATCCGGTAGACCGCCCATTCGCGGCCGAACTCGGTCTGCGATCCGGCCTCGGCCCAGCCGGCCCGGCGGAAGACCGCCCGCATCGGCGGCGTTCGCGGGGTCGGTGGCGCTCTCGACGACCTGGGCAGCGGCGTGCTCGAACAGCCAGCCGGTAAACAGGGCCAGGGCTTCGCGGCCATGACCCTGGCCCCGGGCGTGCTCGCGCAGGCCGATCCCTACCTCGAAAGTCGCCGGGGGCAGCGGGCGGCCCGGGGGCACGAACGTCTGGATCCGCCCGATCAGCGCCCCGTCCAGGTCGACGGCCAAGTCGAGCTCGCTGCCGATCAGGCGGCCCGATTGCCGCAGCCGGTCCCGGAACGCCTCCTCGTCAGGCAGCTCGGCGATCACCATGGGGTCGGCGTCGACCATGGCCTGCCATTCCTCGTCGATCTCACTGGCCTTCAGGGCCCGGAGCAGTAGCCGGGGCCCGCGGATCTCGATACCCCCGGTCATGCGGGCCTCCGTGAGTCGCGCAGCTCTTCAAGACGTTTCTGGGCGAGGTCGTTCAGCTGGCCAATGGTGAGCATCCGCGGCTCCTGGTTATCCAGCGCCCGCGCCCAGAAGTACCCACCCAATGTGATCACCGCGCACCAAGCGATGGCAAGGATCGCGCTGCTGGCCTGGATAGGGAACGGCTACCCGGCGGCCGGGCTCTGTCCTGCTGGACAACGGAGCGTCGGCCGCCGGGTAGGCCGCCGGCGGCGGCTAGTGAACGTGAGGCCAGTCACCGCCTGGCCGCTGCGCCGGGCGAGACGGGGCGGTGACCGCGCGGGCCCGGTCAGCCTCTGCTTGGGCCCGGGCCGTCTCGGCCTGCCAGTAGCGCACCTTCCGTTCCATCCGTTCCTGGGAGAACGAGATCGAGGCCGTGACGACGACCATCGTCAGCCACCAGCCCCCCAGCGTGCCCGACAGGAAAGAGACGACCGCGATCACCACAGCCGGCATGACGGCCCGGCTCGTCGGTGCCCGCAACGCCCGCCACGGTGGCGCCGTACCGATTGGACAGTCAGTATGGATGGTTGGACACGTTGGGATGTATGGTGGAAGGCAATCACTATCAGACTCCTGTTCTGAGGCTACGGAATGGGGTTGGGTGGTTCTCGCTGGGCCGACGGGGGCAACCGTCGGCCCGGTGTCGTATCAGGCTCTCGCTGGCACGACGGGGTTCGCGGGGATCAAGCGGACACCTCTGGCCCGGAGGACCGCGGGCCGCATGGACGTCTCCCCGGTCAGCCGCCCTCGCGCACGACCACGGGGGCCGGAGCGCGGCGGAGCGCGGAAAGGCCGTCCGGTCGCTCCAGCCGTCCGCCATGTCGCAGTTCCTTCGCTACCTCATCCTGGCGAGGTGTACTATCGGTGCTTTCATTGTCAGTCGCGGTGCAAGTTTCATCAATACCTGCACCAACATAATCCGTGGGCGTGTCATAGCATCTAGCAGCGACAGGGCGGTCACATCTGACACACTGCTCCCGCTGTTCGCTTCGAGCTAAGGAAGTACGTGGCTGTCTCAGGGGCTCCGACCGTTCGGCAGCGCCGGCTGGCCGCCGAACTCCGCAGGCTGCGCGGCGATCTCACCGGGGACGACGTCGCGGCTGCGCTGGGCTGGTCCCCCTCCAAGGTGAGCCGCTACGAGCTGGCTCGCAGTTCCCCCAAGTTGGCTGAGGTAGGGAAGCTCCTTGACTACTACGGGGTCACGGGCTCCCACCGGGAGCAGATACTGGCCCTGGCCCGCGAAGCGGCCGAGAAGGGCTGGTGGGAGGCGTATTCGGATGCCCTTCCAGAGGAACTGACCGCCCTGATCGCCCTGGAGGACGAGGCGAGTTCCTCCTGGATGTGGGAGCTCGACGTGATCCCGGGGCTGCTGCAGACCGAAGAGTACGCACGGCAGGTAATCAGCGGCGGCTACCAGATCGGTATCCCGCTCTTGCCGTCGCAGATCGACCAGCGGGTCGAAGTGCGGCTGCGGAGGCAGAACACCCTGACCCGCGGACAACCCGATGGAATTGTCTGTCGTGCTTGACGAGTCAGTTCTTTTGCGGCGCAATACAGATACACAGGCCATGCGTACTCAGCTCGCGCACCTGCTAGAGGTCTCCGAGCTGCCCAATGTGACAGTCCAGATATTCCCACTGCAAACGCTGCATCCTGTGGCGACCTCTTCCTTCTTGCTCCTGAAGTTCGGCCGGGCGCATGACACAGAGCTCAATGATGTCGTGAGTACTGAGCAACTCCAGAGCGATCTCTACTTCGAAGGCGAAGCCGATACTCACCAGTACCGGCGCGCCTTCCAGGCCCTTTCCTACGCGGCTCTGGACCCAGAGCAATCCCGCGAGCTGATTCTACGGACTTCTCAGCAGGTTTGGGTCTAATGGTTTTCGTGAATCAACCTCAAATCAAGAGTACGCCCAATCGAGAAGGTACGATATGCGACGAGAGAGCACGGCAAGCCGTCATAAAAATCCTGATCCAGGACCTTTGGCCGGATCGTCACCCTTGACGGGCGGATGTGCGGGAACGGCGGACTTGCCCGATGTAGCGTGGAAGAAGTCCAGTGCCAGCACCACCAACGGGAACTGCGTTGAAGTCGCCTGCTTCCCAGCAGGCGTTATAGCCGTTCGTGACAGCAAAGACAAGGCAGGCGCCGTCCTTCGCTTCGGTCACGACTCGTGGCGGCAGTTCCTCGACGAAGTCCGGCAGGATCCCTTCCCCGCCCGGTAAGCGAGGCACTCGCGGGGACATAACGCGTCCCAGGGCCGACCTGGAAAGGGGAGCCTGCGCCACTGCGCGGGCTCCCCTTCGCGTACCTGCCATCACGTTCAGGCCCGGGTGCCGCCTTGGGGGAGCCGCTGGCTGCCCAGCTCGGCGTGCATGGCGTTCATGTCGCAGTAGGCCCGGGGAGTGACGCCGAACCGGCCGCGGAACTCGCTGATGAAGTGCGAGACGCTGGCGTAGCCCACCTCCTTGGAGACCCGGGCCACGGCCAGGTTCCCGTCCACCAGCAGCTCGCGGGCCTGGTCCAGGCGCATCTCCTTCAGGAACTGATACGGCGACCGGCCGGTGACGTCCCGGAACAGGTGGGCGAACGCCGACGGGCTGAGGCTGACCTGCTCGGCCATGTCCGCCACGGTCAGGGGCTCGGACAGGTGAGCCCGCACGTAGTCCAGCACCGCCGACACGGGGTTGGTCGCGGCCTGCACCGCGGCGATCGACAGCAGCCGGGCGAACTGCTCCCGCTGCAGCACCCGGTAGACCATCTCCTGCAGGTACAGGGGAGCCAGCACCCGCCGGTCGGTGTCCCGGCCCACCGCGCGGAGGAACCTGAGCACCGCCCCCAGCAGTTCCTGGTCGAGCGCGGACACCAGCGCCGGGCTTTCCGGGGCCTGCGCCTCACCCGGGCGCGAGCGGAACGCCGTGGTGCGGCGTTCCAGCATGTCGCTGGACACCCGGCGGACCAGGGCCGGCTCGATCTGCAGAACGAAGGACAGGAACGGCAGGCTCGGCGACGCTTCGAGGATCTCGGCCTGGAAATGCAGGTGGCTGTTCAGCACCAGGTAGTGGAACGGGTCGTACAGGTAGGTCTCACCGTCGGCGGTGACCGCCTTGCGGCCCTGGGCCACGACGCACAGAGACAGCGACTGGATCTCTTCCCAGCTGGGCCCGGTGGGTGCGGTGAACCGGTAGACGGTCAGCCCCGGCCACGCCCCGGTGTTCGCGCCGGCCCGGGGCGCGCGGGCGGCTAGTTCCGCGATCAGCTCCCCGGAGGTCACCGGCCGTTCGGCCTGCCCTGGACTCATCGCGCTGCCTCCTTGCCTCGCTGCTGTCCAGCATGCGGTACCGGGCCCCGCGGATCCATCCCTGGTCACCGCCAGTTCCGCTGGATCACGGTAGACGTCAGCGGGAAATCTGGCCTCAGACCGGAATGGGCAACATCTCAGCAGGAAACCGTCATGGCGGGGCGTAGCTGGATCGTCGGCGCGATGGCAAAGTCACCAGCACGCGCAACGTGCCGAGGCAGCCCTCGCCGTGGAGGTGGCTGATGACCCGGATCGCCTATCTGATGACTAGTGCCCGTGAGATGACGCTCGCGGACGGGAGCACGCACCCGACCGGCTACTTCGCCGAGGAAGCGCTCAAGCCCTACCAGCGGTTCGCCGCCGCCGGCTTTGACGTCACCGTGATCACCCCGGACGGCCAGCCTCCGTACGCGGACCCGTACGGCCTGTCGTGGTTCTTCCACTATCCCGAGGAAGACAAGGACTACCTGGCCTCGGTGGTACGCACCTTCGCCCACGACGTGGACGACATCCGGATCACGCTGCACCAGAACACCGAGCTGGGGCTGGCCGCGGCCCGGCGGGTCGCGGTGCTGCTCGAAGCGCGGGGACAGAGCCCCGCGCAGGCGCACCGGATCGTCAGCGCGGCCGCGAAGCGGGCCTGGCGGCAGGACCGCCAGTTCGCCGAGGTGCTCGCCGAGGACAGCCCGCCCGGGCTGACCCGGGAGGAGATCCAGGCCGAAGTGGACGCGCAGCGCGCCGACAGTGAGCGGCTGGCCGCCGCCCGGCTGGCCGAGCTGGAGGCGATCCCGGGCTTCCAGCACCCGGTGGCGCTGTCCGCGCTGAGCGACGAGGAACTGGCCGGGTTCGACGCGGTGTTCACGCCCGGCGGCCACGGGCCCATGGTCAACCTGGCCGGAAACCCGGACGTCGGGCGGCTGCTGGTCGCGCTGCACCGCAAGTCCGCACCGATCGCCGCGCTGTGCCACGGCCCGGCCCTGCTGCTGTCGGCGCCGGAACGCGCCGACGGGCAGTGGCTGTTCGACGGCTACCGGCTGACCTGCTTCACCGACGAGGAAGAACTCCAGACCGAGGCGGGCCTGCTCGGCATGGCCTGGTTCCTGGACACCGCGCTGAAGAACGCGGGCGCCGTGTTCGACGACGCGCCCGCGGCCTGGGTCTCCCACGTGGTGGCCGACCGCAACCTCATCACCGGGCAGAACCCGGGATCGACCGAGGCGACCGCGGACGCGGTCATCAAGGCCCTCCGGACCCCGGCCCGCGCCGCCGCCTGAGCTGCTAGGAGCATCCGCTCATGACCAGTCCCACCCAGACTGTGCAGGCCTTCCTGGACGCGTTCGCGCGTCACGACCTCGACGCCGCGCTCGCTGAGCTCAGCCCGCAGGCGGCGATCACGGTTCATCCGCTGGGCATCGGCGGCCGCGGCCCCGGTGTCCTGAGCGTCGTTCTCGGTGACCTGATCCGGGCCTTCCCGGACCTCATCATGACCACCGGCCAGATCATCACCACCGGTGACGTGGTCACCGCGCTGATCAAGGTGGAGGGCACCCAGGCCGCCGACTACGCCGGCGCCATCAACCAGGAGAAGCACCTCGACATCGACCAGGCGTGGCGGTTCACCGTGACCGAAGGCGTGATCACGGGCGTGACCGCGTACTGGTGCCAGCAGCAGCTCTACCGGCGGCTCGCGGTCAAGCGCTTCGACGCGATCGCCATCGCCTGAGGAGGCACGATGACCACAGCACCCGAGGACGCACCCCCGGCGCCCGCGCTCAGCGCCGAGTCGGCCGCCGCCGTCGTCACCGAGTTCTTCGACCGCTACCGGGCCCACGACATCAACGGGATGGCTGACCTGTGCTCGATCAACGCCAGCCTCTCGTACGTGCCGCTCGAGGTCTGGGGCAAGCAGCGGGTGGTGCGCGGCGACGGCAAGGTCGGGACGATCGGCAAGCCGCTGTGGACCGGGCTGGTCACCGCGTTCCCGGACCTGACCAACACCGTGCACACAGTGGCCGCGAGCGACGGGGGTGACGTGGTCGCCGAGGTGGACATCGAGGGCACCCAGCAGCTGGCCTGGGGCCTGATCAGGCCAGCTGGCCAGCACTACTGCGAGCCGCACCTGTTCGTCTTCCACGTCGGGCCGGACCTGCTCATCGACAGCATGACGGGCTACTGGAACGACGCCGGCATCAGCCAGCAGCTCGGCCACGAAGAAGTCAACTGACGAAGGGGGCCATGGACCATGGCACTGCTCAAGCGCGAGGAATGGCAGGGCTTCGTCCGCGACGTGGACTGGACCTACAGCTACGTAGACGACGAGGCGGTCTTCCCCGAGTGGCACAGCGGCACCGGCAAGGTGCCACGCGAGGCCTGGTCGGCGTGGGAAGAGGACTACAAGGTCAGCTACCCCGAGTACGTGGCGGTGCAGCGGGACAAGGAGGCCTCGGCCTACGCGGTGAAGGCGGCCCTGCAGCGTTCCTCGACGTTCTCCCAGCTCGACGAGGGCTGGAAGTCAGCCACCAAGATGCACTTCGGCGGGGTAGCCCTGGTCGAGTACGCGGCCGTGCTGGCCGAGCTGAAGATGGCCCGGTTCGGGCTGAACGGGGCGTGGCGGAACATGGCCACGTTCGGGCAGCTGGACGAGCTGCGGCACGCTCAGATCACCACGTTCTTCGGGCACGAGTTCGTCGGGAAGGACGCGCAGTACGACTGGACGCAGAAAGCCTTCCACACCAACGACTGGGTGCTGATCTCGCTGCGCAACCTGTTCGACAACATGATGATCGCGCCCAACGTGGTCGACATGGCCATCGAGCTGCCGTTCACGTTCGAGACCGGCTTCACCAACCTCCAGTTCGTGGCGCTCGCCGCTGACGCCCTGGAGTCCGGCGACGTCAACTTCGCCAACATGATCTCCTCCATCCAGACCGACGAGGCGCGGCACTCCCAGCAGGGCGGCCCCACCCTGGAGATCCTCGTCGAGCACGACCCGGTCCGGGCGCAGTGGGTGGTGGACAAGGCCTTCTGGGGGTCAGCCCGCGCGTTCGCCGCGCTGACCGGCCCGGCGATGGACTACTACACGCCCCTGGAGCACCGGAAGCAGTCCTACCGGGAGTTCATGGAGGAGTGGGTCATCGACCAGTTCGTCCGCACCATCGAGGACTACGGGCTGCGCAAGCCCTGGTTCTGGGACGAGTTCATGCGCGGCCTGGACATCTGGCACCACGGGCTGCAGATGGGCCTGTGGTACTGGCGGCCCACGCTGTGGTGGCGGCCCAAGGCCGGGGTCAGCAAGGACGAGCGCGCCTGGCTGACCGAGAAGTACCCGAACTGGGAGAAGGTCTTCGGCGACAAGTGGGACGTGCTGATCGACAACGTCAACGCCAACAACGTCGAGGCGACCCTGCCGGAGACGCTGCCCTGGCTGTGCATGACCTGCCACCTGCCCTGCTGCAACGCCACCCAGTCCCGGGACGGCACCTGGCGGGTGCGGGACTGGTCGCTGCGCTACGACGGGAAGACCTTCCACTTCTGCACCAACGCGTGCCGGCAGATCTTCTGGAAGGACCGCGACAACGTCAACCACGAGACGCTGGTTAACCGGTTCCTGGCCGGGCAGATCCAGCCCATGGACGTCGGCGGCATCCTCGGGTACATGGGCATGACGCCCGACGCGATGGGGGACGACCCCGACTACGAGGCGTGGACCAAGGACTACGTCGGGCGGCCGGTCGAGGGCATCTCGCTGGGGGCCCAGTCATGACGGCCGAACTGGGAGTCGAGGACCAGCCCCCTCAGCTGGTCCCGCTGAACGCCATTTTCGCCACTGACTTCGTGCAGATCCTGGTTCCGGTCACCACCGCCAACACCATGCGCGAGGTAGCCGCGGCGGTCGCGCACCACGTGGAGGGCAGGCGCGTCCGTGCGCTGCCCTACGAGAAGGTCGTGATCTACCAGGGCAAGCGGATGCCCCCCGACATCACCGTCGCGGCCGCGGGGATCCAGCCGCTGGACCACGTGGCGGTCGAGTACGACATCCCGGAGGGGTCATGAAGAACCCGGTCGGCCCCATCTTGCGGATGGGTGATGAGGTCGAGCAGGTCATCGCCGCCATCGAGGACGACAACCCGGACGCCGACATCGAGGTGGTCGACCGGGGCGCCTACGTCCGGATACAGGGCGAGGACCGGATCACGGTGACCGAGCAGACGCTGCGCCGCTACCTGGGCGCGGACTTCGCGATCGCCTCGTTCGGCGAGATGATGACCGCCTTCAGCGGCCGGGCCATCACCAGCAGCGACGCCATCACGTGGGAGAGCTTCGGCCACGCCCGGAACGCGGCGGCCAAGAGCGCGGCCGCCGGGAGCGCGGCCGCCCGGAGCGGAGAGCCGCAGAGCGGAAAGCAGGTGCCGGCATGACCGAGACCCCGGCGCGCAAGCCCCGCCCGCGCCGCACGTTCAGCGCGTTCGGTGATGTGCGCAAGATGCCCAGCGAGTACGAGATCGTCACGCACAAGCAGAACTGGACCCTGCGCACGAACCGGGCCGCGGCGTTCGAGCAGAACCCGTCGTCCGCACCCAACCTGTGGTTCCTGACCTACCGGGACAACTCGCCGCTGCAGGCCACCGACTGGGACGGCTACCGCGACCCGGACGCGCTGACCTACAAGTCCTACGTCGGCCTGCAGTCCGAGGCGGAGGCGAAAGTCCAGGGCGTGCTGGAAGCCCACGCTGACGCGGGCTCAGACACCGCGCTGTCACCCGGGTCAGTGGCTCTGCTGGCCCGCCTGTTCACCCCGTCGCGATACTTGTGCCACGGCTTCCAGCAGGTCGAGGCCTATGTCGGTTACATGGCCCCCAGTTCATACATCACCAACGCGGCGGCCTTCTCGACCGCCGACTTCCTGCGCCGGGTCACCACGATCGCGTACCGCACCCGGGAACTGCAGATCAGCCAGCCCGACTCGGGCATCGGCTCCGCGGAAAGGTCGCTGTGGGAGGGCGACGCCGCCTGGCAGCCGGCCCGCAAGGCGGTCGAGTACGCGCTGGTCAGCTACGACTGGGGGGAGGCCTTCACGGCGCTGAACCTGGTCCTGGGCCCGACGCTGGATAACGTGCTGCTCACCCAGCTCGGCGAGGTGGCCCGGGCCAACGGCGACGATCTCAGCTGGCTGCTCACGTCGTTCCTGGCCGCCGACATCCAGCGGCGCGGGCGCTGGAGTCGCGCGCTGGCGGAGTTCGCGGTCACCCAGCGGCCGGAGAACCGTGAGGTGCTGGGCAAGTGGATCGCGCGCTGGTCGGCCCGCGCCGACGACGCCGCGCACGGCCTGGGGCAGTTCCTGGAATCACTGCCGGAGCAGGGGAGGTCCGCCGGCGAAGTGGTGGCCCAGGCCCGGGCGGCCCGGGAAGAGTTCCTGGGCGCGCTGCTCGATCCGGCCAGCGCGGCCGCGGCGGGAGCGGGCTGACCGTGGACGGCGCCCGGACCGCCGACACTGCCGGGACCGCGCAGGCTTCCCAGACAGAACAGACCGCCCGGACGGAGCAGTGGCGCGAGACGATCAACTTCGACGACCTCTGGGAGGGTGACATGACCTCCGTGACCGTCGACGGCGAGGACGTCCTGCTCATGAACGTGGACGGCCAGGTCCGCGCCTACGCCAACACGTGCCCGCACCAGGCCGGCCCCCTCGACGAAGGCGACTTCGACGGGGAGACGCTGGTCTGCGCCCGGCACCTGTGGGAGTTCGACGCGGCCACCGGCTGCGGCATCAACCCGGACAACGCGAGGCTGACCGTCTTCGGCTGCAAGGTCGGTGAGGACGGCATCATCTGGGTGGACGTCGGCCGGTGAACGGTCCTGGGTCGCTGTCCGCCGAACTGCGAGTGGACGAGGAGCAGGTCCGGCTGGCCGAGCCGGACGGCCGGACGGCGCTCGGGGCGGTGCTGGGCCTGGACGCCGTGACCGCCCGGGCCCGGCTGCGGTTCGGGCCGGGCCGCACCTGCGAGCCCGTCGCCCGCCTGCTCGACCGGGTCATCGTGCAGGCCGAGCAGGCCGGGCTCAGCCCGGCCCGGCTCGTCCTGGCCGCGGGCAGCGCCCAGGCCGGGGAGGACATCGTCCGGGTCCGCCGCACGGCGCACGGCCAGGCCGACTGGATCGCCAGCCCGACGTGCCGGGTGCAGATCACGCTGCGGCCCGCTGGGCTGCACGCCAGCGGCATGACCGGCCCGGGGGCGGCGGTGTCCGGCCCGGCGGCGGGGGGAGGACCCGCGAGCCCGGAGGCGGGGACAGCGCTCGCGAGCCCGGAGGCGGGGAGAGCGGCGGCGAGCCCGGCGCCCGCGAGCCCGGCGCCCCCGAGCCCGGTGGGTACCGCGCCTGATCAGCGGGCCGAGGAGGTCCGCGAAGCCCTGCTCGAGGTGATCGACCCGGATCTGGGCGTCAACATCGTCGATCTGGGGTTCGTCCGCCAGGTCGGGATCCAGGACCAGACGGCGGTCATCACGATGACGCTGACCTCGGCGGCCTGCCCGCTGACCAGCATCATGGAAGACCAGATCCGCGCGGAGCTGGCCGGGCTCAGCGACCTGGACGGCTTCCGGATCGAGTGGGTGTGGCTGCCGCCCTGGCGGCCGGCCGACATCACCGGGAGCGGCCGCGACCAGCTCCGGGCGATCGGATTTTCGCTGTAGTCCAGGCAACCCTTGGCTGGCGCCGGCGTTTCTGATATGTGGAAGGCGACATGGCGCGCCCGGGCGACCTCATCGGCGCTGCTCAGGACGATCCTGACGCGGCCGGGGCGGCTCGCCCGGCGGACGACGGCGAGGCCGGGGCCAGTCTCGCGGTGACCGCGCTGTACCGAGGTCACGCCCTCGGCCTGACCCGGCTCGCGTTCGTCATGCTCGGGGACCGGCAGGCGGCCGAGGACGTGGTGCAGGAGGCGTTCTGCGGCTTGTACCGCGCCTGGGACCGGCTGCCCGACCACGGCAACGTCCACGGCTACCTGCGGGTTTCGGTGCTGAACGGCTGCCGGTCGGCGCTGCGGCGCAACCGGCGCGTGCCCCGGCCGCTGGCCGTGCCGGCGGCCGCCTCAGCCGAGGCCGAGGCGCTGGCGGGTGAGGAACAGCGGGCCACGGTCGCCGCGCTGCGCCGGCTCCCGCCCCGGCAGCGGGAGGCCCTTGTCCTGCGTTACTTCGCCGAACTCCCTGAATACGAGACGGCGCTGGCCATGGGAGTCAGCCGCGGGACAGTCAAGTCCACGACCGCCCGGGCGCTGGCGGCGCTGGGCCGGATGCTCCGGGAGGACCAGTGAGCGCGCTGGAAGACCGGCTCCGCCGGGACCTGCGGGCCGAGTCCGGGCAGATCACCCCGGACAGCCTGCCTGACCTGCGCCTGCCCGGCCGTGCGGCGCGCCAGGCCGGCCACCCCCGGCTGGCCTGGGCCAAGCCGCTGGCCGCCGCGGCTGCGGTCATCGCGGTGATCGCCGGGGCCCTCGCCCTGTCCCGCGCGATCCAGGGCCAGCCTCCCGTGGCGGGTATCCCGCCGGACTACTCCACCGCTCCCGGCTACTACGCGTACACCGTCCAGGGCGACATATTCAACTACGTCTCGCACGGGACCCAGATCAGCTCGGGCGTCCAGGGCCGCTACATCAAGGTCCGCGCCACCAGCACGGGAAAGCTGCTGGCTTCGGTCAGCCCGCCGAAGCCGTACAACGACTTCAGCGTGATCACCGCCGCGGCCAACGGACGGGTGTTCGTGTTCGGGGCCATGCGTTTCTGGCAGCGCAACGCAGGCCCGTCGCCCAGGCTGGCGGCGCGTAACCAGACGACGCCGATGATCTTCCTGCTGCTCCGCATCACCACGGGGGGCCACGTGCGCCTGTCCACGCTGTCCCTGCCGGAGACGCTGACCCCCCAGCAGGGACCCAGCGCCGCGCTATCCCCGGACGGCACCCGGCTCGCGGTGGCCTACTCCCGCGGGACGGGTCCGGTCGTGCAGGTCGTCACGCTCGGCTCCGGCCAGGTCCGCACGTGGGAGCAGCCGCGGGCCGCGTGGCGCCCGGTACTCGCGGGGAGGGGGGCCTGGAGCGGGAACGGGCGCACCCTCATGGTCGGAGAAGAACCGGGCGCATTCCTCCTGCCCGCCAGGGCAGCGAGGCGGCAGTATCAGCCGCCCGCGGCCACCACCGTGAAGCTGCTCGACACGGCCGCCCAGGGTAGCGGGCTGGCTTCCAGCCCGGTGCGCACGCTGCACGCCCCGGCGGGCCGCTCGGCTCCGGGGGCGGTCTTCCTCACGCCCGACGGCACCCGGCTCATCGGCTCGGTCGAGACGGACCATCTTAAGGACGGAGGCTCGGCCGGCGAACTCGCCGTGTACTCCGCGCGTACCAGTGCGTTGCTGCACACGCTGGCGGCCTGGCAGTGGCCAGGCGGAACCTCCCCGCCTGGGCGGGGAGGCTCTCCGAGGCAGCAGGTGGCCTGGTCCAACGTCTCCGGCGGCCAGCTCATCGTGCTCCAGCCCCGCGACCAGCTGAACGTGCTGGGAGTGCTCAGCAACGGGTCGTTCGCGGGAATGGGCGGTGCCATGCTGCCCGGGTCAGCCGCGGGCTACCGGGAGCTGCAGTACGCGCTGCGCAGTAGTTCCCAGATGACCTGGTAGTGCGGGCTATCAGCCTGGGTGAGTGGGGCTGACCTGCGCGCTGTCGGCGGGCCGGGGGAGCGGCGCGGTGAAGCGGCACAGGAAGAAGGCCGCGACGATCAGGAAGCCCGCGATCGTGATGCTGCGCAGCACCCCGACCTGGTCGCCGAGGAAGCCCACGGCCGGCGGCCCGCCGAGGAAGGCCAGGTAGCCGATGGAGGCGGCGGTGCTCACCCGGGGAGCCGCATAGCGGGGATCGTCGGCGGCGGCGCTCAGACCGACCGGGAACCCCAGCGACGTGCCCAGCCCCATCAGGACCGCGCCGGCCAGCGCGAGCGGCAGGAGCCCGCCAAAGACGATCATGAGCAGGCCAGTCAGCGCGGTGGCGCAGCAGATCCGCAGCATCCGGACCCGCCCGTAACGGTCGATGAGCCCGGGCCCGAACCAGCGGCCCGCGGTCATCGCGGCCAGGAAGAGGGCGAAGGCCAGGGTGCCCAGGACCGCGATCGTGTGGTAGCCGTCGATGACCCCGAGGCTCAGCCAGTCGTTCCCGGTTCCCTCGGTAAAGGCCATGCAGAGGACGAAAGCGCCGATGAGCAGGGTCCGCGGATCGGTCCAGGCCGCCAGCGCCCGCCGCCGGGGTGTCGCGGTGCCGGGGGCCGGGTGGTCGGCGGTGCGCGCCGCGGGCAGGAAGTGGCGGGCCGCGACGGGCACCGCCACGGCGACGCCGAGGGCGGCCACGATCAGGTGCGCGGTGACCGGCACGTGCAGCGCGACCATGACCGCGCCGACGCCCGCTCCGGCCACCGTGCCGATGCTCCACCCGGCATGGAACCGGGGCAGGATCGCCCGGCCCAGCTCGCGCTCCACCGCGGCACCCTGCACGTTCATCGCGACGTCCCAGGCTCCGTTGCCGAAGCCGAACACGAACAGCCCGGCCGCCACCTCCGGAATGCCGCCCGGGCCCAGGCGGCAGCCCAGCGCGGCCACGATCAGGCCCGCGGCGGCGGCCCACGCCATGACGACCACCGTGCGGAGCTGCCCGAGCCAGCCGATGAGCAGCCCGGACAGGGGGGTGCCGAGGGTGGAGCCGACCGCCCCGCAGAGCAGGACCAGTCCGAGTGCCCCCGGACCTACCTGCAGTTCCGACCGGATCTGCGGTATCCGGGACGCCCAGCTGGCGTAGATGAATCCCGCGCTGACGAAGACGACGTAGACGGCGACCTTCGCGTGGCGGACCGCGACGTCTTCGACGGGGACCGGAGCGGCCGGATCGTCATCGGCGTGCGCCGCCCGGCGGCCACCGGGGCGCGTCAAGGGCAGAACTCATAGCCAGACCCGTGCTCCATGGCGCCAGTTTCGCATAGTGCCCGTAGGCCGCATGGCAGGCTGGTGCGGTGAGCATCCCGTTCCCCGAGCCCACGACTCCGGTGCCGTCCCGGGCTGAAGTCTTCCTCGGCTACCTCGACTACTTTCGCTCCGAGCTGGTCGCCAGGCTGGAGGGTGTGCCCGGCAGCGAACTGCGCAGCAGCCAGGCTGCCCTCGGGCTGGACGCCGCTCCAGTTGCTGAAGCACCTGACCTACGTCGAGATGCGCTGGCTCGAATGGGGCTTCGAGGGCCGCGATGTCCCTGATCCCTGGGGTGACGGCCGGGATGGCCGCTGGTACGCCGCCCCGGAGGAGACGCTCGCCGGCCTGATCCAGGCCCTGGATGCCCAGGCCGCGCGGACCCGGGCCATCGTGGGCGCGCACGCTCTGGACGACCTCGGCGCCCCTGGCGAGAGGTGGGAGGGGGCTGACCCGCCGCCGCTAGAGCGGGTCCTGTTCCACCTGCTGCAGGAGTACGCCCGGCACGTCGGCCAGCTCGACATCGTCAGTGAACTCGCCGGCGGCCCGACGGGTGAATAATGACCCTGCGCTTGGTGAGCGTCAGGATTCTGGGAGCAGGCACGGTGATGAGATTCCGCCCGAAAGCAGTGGCCGCCAGCCTCGCCCTGGTGACTTTATCCGCACTGCTCGCAGGGGCCGGAAGTCAGGCCGCCCTGGCTGGCGCGGCAGCGTCACAGGACGGGGCTGGCTGGCGCGTGGTCTACCGGTCCACGTCCAAGGTCAGCAACAGTATTGCTGCCGTGGCCGCGGTCAGCCCCGGCAACGCCTGGGCGGCCGGGTCCACCGCCCAGGCGGGGCACGGGAACATCCAGGACGGGCCGCTGGTCCTGCATTGGAACGGAGCGCACTGGCGCCGGGTGACGGTCCCCGGGCTGGCGGGTTTCTACCTGACTGCAGTGGCCGCCTCATCCGCATCCGACGTCTGGGCCTTCGCCGCGTCCGCGAACGGCGGCAACCCGGAGGCCGTTCGCTGGGACGGGAACCAGTGGCTGACCATCCCGCTGCCTGCGGGGGTGTTTCCCGACGACGCGGTAGTCCTGGCCCCGGCCGACGCCTGGCTGGTCGGCCGGGGCGAGTCATGCACCGGGAGCGGCGCCGCGGAAGTGTGCCCGACCACGGTCTATCACTGGGACGGCAGCGCGTGGTCTCCGTTCAGCGTTCCCCTCGTGATCGACCCGCTGTCCACGGGCGGGATATCGGCATCGGGACCGCGAAATGTCTGGGTGACTGGTTCATCCCGCGACTGCCCGTCCTCGCCCTGCTCCTACGCCCCCGAGGCGTACCACTGGAACGGGAGCGTGTGGAGCAAGGCGCCATCCATGCCCCTCAAGCACACCTTCTACGAGCCCGGCATCGCCGTGGGGTCGCGGACGGACGTGTGGGTCGGCGCCTGGTCCGCCACCCGGGCCCGCCATCCCGGCCGCCTCATGCACTGGAATGGGCGCCGATGGCAC
Source organism: uncultured Actinomycetes bacterium (assembly GCA_963781085.1). Lineage (GTDB taxonomy): Bacteria > Actinomycetota > Actinomycetes > Streptosporangiales > Streptosporangiaceae > RYN-230. The sequence goes on along the minus strand of CAWAES010000006.1, from coordinate 174,451 downwards.
ATGGTTGACGCCCCCCGCCTGATCGAGACTGAGACCCCGCTGGTCACCGACGGGCATCATGGGGTGTGGATGGGACCGTGGGCTCACTGGACCGGCACGCAGTGGGTGGGCAACGGCGGGACCTCAGCTGCCGCCTGTTCGCTGGCGAACTTCACCCGCGTCCCCGGCCGGGCGACGCTCTGGGGAGTGGGGACGATCTCGCGGACCCCGAGAGCCGGCGACAGTATCATCTGCGCCCTCCCGAAGGCACCCTGACTGCAGTCAGCCACATGTGGTTGTCCGGCGCCGCAGCATTTATCGCCTGGGCAGATGATGACCCTGGTCAGGGGGCTGGGTGAGGGTGGCCTCCGTAGGATGCGGCCAGGGCCTGGGCGACGGCGGCGGCGTCCTGGTCGCGCTGATCATCAGGGACCGCGGGAAGCAGGTCATCCCAGATCGCCAGGCACGTTCCGTGCAACTGGCTGAACCCGGCCGGGCGGGCGAAGAAGAAGAGATGCAGGTGGGCCCCGCCGTCTCCCCAGCGGGAGACGTGCGCCCGGGCGATGTGCGGCAGCGATTCGATCGCCCGGGAGATCGTGACCATGAGGCGCCCCATCTCGGCGGCCCGGTCATCCGGCAGATCCGGCAGGTCGTGGTGGGCAGCGGGCTCGAGCAGCAAGACCAGCGGAGCCCCGGACGGCCCGAGCACCGACAGCCGCCAGTGCTCATCCGACCAGACCGGGACCCGCCCGGCGGTGCACGCGGGGCAGTCCAGGCCGTTCTCGCCGGACCGGCCAGGTTCGGGCAGCGCCGGGCGGGCCAGTGGTACCACCTGCAGCCCCGCCTGCTCGAACGGGAACACATCCCAGGCGGTCATCCGGGACAACGGCAGCCGTCCCTCGGCATCGGCAGCGCGCATCGCGTGCGCGTAGAACTCCCCGGGACTCATCGGCACCAGGCCAGGATAGGGGCCGGACCCAGCTCTGGGAGGGCACCTACCCGGCGGTCCGGTGGGCCCGGTGCGACGAGGTGAGGGACGCGAAAACAACGGTGGAGCTGAGGTAGTGACCGGTTGAGTAGTCGAACTTGCCGCCGCACGTGATCAAGTGCAGAGCCGCGTAGCCGGCCGCGCCGTAAATGGTCTTCGACGGGAATCTGGATTTGGCGTACTGGCGTACGCCGGTGACCCGGAACACGGCGGTTACCCCGTCGGCGAGCGTGACGTAGACGCGATTCCCGGGGACGAGCGCACCCAGGCGGAAGAAGACAGCGGGCCCCTGATAGCTGTCGACGTGACCTTCGATCACTGACGTGCCGATCGCGCCGGGCGTGGTCGAGTACTTGTACCAGGCCGCCTCGCCGGCCCGGGTGCGGAGCGGCGGTACCTGGATCGTGCCGTCCGGGTTGACGCCCAGGTGCATCAGGTTCGAGTGCACGCCAATGGCCGGGATATCGACCGACACCGGCCGTGAGGGCCGCAGCCGTGGCCCGTGGCCCGACGACCCCAGCGTGCCCGCTGCCGCCAGTGAGGGCTGTGGCGCATGCACCTGGGCGCCGATCGCGACGGCGACCGCGAGGATCCCGGCCACGATGAGAACGGCACCGGCCAGCCCGGCCATGCGGGCGCGGAGGCTTATGAGCGTCTTGGGCGGAGGTGCGCACGCCGTCTGCGGCCAGGACACGACCACCCGGAACCCGGCTACACGCTGCCACTCCCTATCCCTCAACTCACCCTCCTTCCGCTGCGACTTCCCCAGGATGGGCCGCTCCCGTAGCCTGATATTTCGAGGGTGATCAGGTCATCGCGTGACCGAAGATGGGCTATACGTTTATGGCCCTCGCCGTTTGGGGGATGAGTCCTGGGACAGCGCGGCGAACGGCCGGGTCGCCACCTGAGGAGGTTTCATGAAGGTGCGCACCACCAGCGCCAGGCCGAGACTCAGCGCGAGGTCGGCCATCATCGGGTGCGGCACCATGGCATTGCTCGCCTCCATAACCCTTTCGGCCTGCTCGGGATCCACGCCCTCGGCCGGGCCGTCCGTATCATTCTCACCCGGCGGAACCGCCACGCCAACACCTTCTACGTCAGCCACGAGCACGGCTACTCCCACTGACAGCCCGAGCGCCAGCCCGACGTCCACCGAAACGGCGTCGCCGACCCCGACGCCCACGGTGACGGTGACGCATACGGCAGCGGCGAGCCCGGTTCCCGCAGCTGCCCCGGCCACCGGTGGCGGAGGTACGGCCGGATTCCAGGACCCCCTGCTCGTCGCCGTCGGCGGAGTGGCGATTCTGGCCGGGGCCGGGAGCATGGCCTACCGTCGGAGAGTCATCCGGAATCGCTGACCCAGCGGCAGGAGGTGAGACCCATGTGCGCAGTAAGCAATGACGGCACCTGCTCATGCCCCGGATGGCCGAGTGGTCCGGCGTGTCCCCGACCAAGAAAGGTCCGTTAAGGTTGCCAGCTGACGACTTCGCATGAAGCCACGGGATAGGTAGCCCCGGCGGTCTCCACAATTTGCCGCGACTGGCCGACGCCGAGAGTTATCCCGGCGCCGTTACCCAGATTACTGTCGTGTGGCCGGGCGAAGACGTGGTGCTGATAATCAGCCAGATCCACGCTGACACCGTAGATCGTCACGATCGTGTTCCCGCCATTCGTGAACGTGAGCTGGTAGGCGTTGAACGGGGCTCCGCGCGATGCGACCTGCGTTTGACCGGCCACCGTGCGCTGGTTGGAGAAGCCGCCTGTGCACGAGGTGGTCAGATTAGTATAGTCAGCGTCCTGGTTACCAGTTCGCGGCGGTGCGGAACGTATATCGTGGTGTCTTGCGGATCCCACCAGCATATATAGCAAGAAAAAAACTGCCGTCAGGGTGATCAGTATATCTGCGGTCCTGAAGAGTATCCGTCCTCGCTCAATATTCATGCGTGCATCCCGCCGTTAAGACGGGAATATTATACCATATCAATAGTTAGCCTGATAGCTGAACAGAGGGCGGAGGGCCGGATGGGCAACGGCCTGGAGGGCGAGTTCGCCGCGTATTCCCTGGTGTGGTCGGACGAGTTCGACGGTCCGGCAGGCTCGCCCCCGGACCGCCGGTTCTGGGAGCCGGAGACCGGGGGGCACGGGTGGGGAAACCAGGAACTGCAGTACTACACCGACAGCACCGCGAACGCGGCGCTGGACGGTGCGGGTCATCTGGCCATCGTGGTGCGGCAGGCGGACCCGCAGGCAGGCGGCCACCGGGACGGCGGCCGTGCGTACACTTCTGCGCGGTTGATCAGCAAGGACCGGATGTCGTTGCGCTACGGCCTGGTCCAGGCGCGGATCAAGATCCCGGTCGCCCGCGGGATCTGGCCGGGATTCTGGATGCTGGGCCAGGACTTTGACCGCACCGGGTGGCCGGGCTGCGGTGAGATCGACGTGATGGAGTACTTCGGCACCGGCCGGCGTACGGTCCAGGGAGCCGTGCACGGGCCTGGCTATTCCGGCGCCCTGGGTGTCGCGGCCTCGCGCCGGGTGGGCTCAGCCCTGGAAAAGAGCTTCTGTGTCTACTCCGTCAGCTGGGAACCCGGCCGGATCCGCTGGTACGTCAACGGCAGGCACTACCACACAGTCACGCCGGCGGATCTGCGCGGCAAGCCGTGGGTCTTCGATCATGACTTCTTCCTGCTGGTCAACGCGGCTGTCGGTGGCGTCGCCTCTCAGCCGCCGGACCACTCGACCAGGTTTCCGCAGACCATGCTGATCGACTACGTCCGGCACTACGCTCCGCCCGGTGCCCAGGCAGGTGGCTAGGCTTCCAGCATGTCCTCAGACGATCTTCCGGTCGTGGAGTTCGCCTTCCCCGGGCCGCTGCGCGACCAGCTCGTCGCGGCGATCGTGGCCGGTGACAAGACCACGACGACCTCGCTGGTCGCAGACTACGAGCGCGAGAACGAGCCGTTGCCCCAGCCTGGTTTGCGGCAGGTGGTGGTCGATTCGGCCCGGAACCCGGTGGCGGTGATCGAGACGACCGCGGTGCGGGTGGTGCGCCTGGCCGAGGTGGACCTGGCTCATGCCCTGGGTGAGGGGGAGGGGTACCTCTCGGTCGCGGACTGGCGGGCCGGGCACGAACGGTTCTGGCATTCGGCTGAGGTGCGCAGCGAGCTGGGCGACCCGGAATTTACCGTCAGCGACGACACCCTGGTGGTGGCGCAGGCGTTCCGCCTGGCCGGGGACTAGGCGTCCCCTGGCCGGACCGAGGTGTTCCGGCGAGGTCACGTCCCGCTGAAGGCGGGCGTGACCTGGGCGGCAAGGCAGGCGTCAGGACGAGTGCAAGATGGCCGTCAGGGTGCACACCGCAGGCTGGTACCGCGGTCGGGCAGCGAGACCCGCTGGCGGCCAGCTAGCGAAGGGCGCCGGTCAGATGCACAGTTCAGCGCCGGTGTGGCGCAAATCCAGCCACAGCAACGGCAACTGCGTAGAGATCGCCTGGCGGCGGGGCGCGGTCGGCATCAACATCCTGGTGCGTGACTCCAAGTTCCCCGGCCAGGATCCGCTGGTGTTCACCCCCAGGGAGTGGGCCGTGTTCCTGGATCGGGTAAAGAGCGACGACTTTGACGTCCTGGCCGGGCCGCGGGCGGCAGGGTGGGGCCATGTACTTCCTGATCCGCAAACTGCTCCGGTACCTGAAGCGCCGTAAGCGGCGGCGCTCCTGACGAGCCGGCGGCCGGTGCACGGCCGGAACCGGCGATCGCTGCGTGGCCCGGCCTGGCCCTTCCGGCTCAGGGAACCAGGGCCCCGCCCAGCGCAGCCTGGGCCGTCCGGCGATCACCATCCCAGGCGATCGCCGGGCCGTCGGCGGGGAGCCTGCCCCACAGCATGAGCAGCAGGCTGGCCGCCGTGGCCGAGACGGTGGCCACTGGCTCGCCAGGACCGAGAGTCCAGGATGAACCGGTATCACCGGCGCAGAGGCGGACCGCGTGCGAGGGAGCGCTCCTGCGGCCGAGCCGGACCTGGCGCGGGGCCATGGTGTCGACGACCTCGGCGACCCCGTCGTCGGCCAGCGCGGGGTCAATCTGGCCGGGAAGCCCGAGGGCCTGCTGGGCATCCCAGCGGTGGACCAGGGTTTCCAGGCATCGGCGGCGCTGCCAGAACCCGGCGGTGGGCGGCGGGGCGATCGTCCACGCACTGGTGGACGGATCGGTGTCCAGGGCGGCGAGCAGGACGCCGGCGGTGCCGCTGAACCACGTCGACCAGGTCCGCGGGATCGCGGGGCGCCGCAGGTCCCTCGTAGTCACCGTGCTTCTCGGTCACGGCCACCGCAGCCCACATATTGCCCTGGCCCAGATGGTCGGCGAGGTCGTACAGGGTCCACTCACCGCACGGCTCGACCGGCGCTGCCAGGTCTCCGGCCAGGCACTCCCCGAAGGCGCCGAGGTCGCCGCGCAAGTGGCCCAGGTAGCCGGCCGAGTCCATGCCCGGACCATACCCACGCGCGTGTCCTGCTGGTCATGAGGCCCGGGCCAGGATGAGGGTGTGACCGCTGTCCCCGTCGGGGACGTAGCGGTGCCACAGAGGCGTGAGCCGCGCCGCCTCGAGCCAGCGGAGGTACGTCCCGGTGCCGGCGTGGTCCCAGAACATGTCGGCACCGTGGTACCGCGCGGTGCCGGTCCAGGGGGTGGCGCCGACGATGGCCAGGAAGTAGCCGCCCGGGCGGAGCCAGTCCCGGATCCGCGGGAACAGCGCCTGCTGGTCGGCGACAGGCACGTGGATCAGGGCGTAGAAGGACACCACCGCGTCGGTGCTGGCCGTCCTCAGCTGCAACGCGGCCATGTCGGCCTGGATCAGCCGCGCGGCGGGGACGAGCCGCCGGGCCCGGCGAAGCTGGACGGCGGAGAAATCGACGCCGAGGACCTGCAGCCCGTGGGCGGCCAGCTCGCGGGTAGCCGGTATGCCCGCGCCGCAGCCCAGGTCCACGACGCGGGCACCCGGGCGGAGCAGGACCGCCAGGTCCGCTACCCAGCCGGCGTAACGGCTGGCGTCCGCGGCCGGCGTGCTGTCGGCCGGGTCGTCGTCGCCGCGGTAGGCCCGCGAGATGGCGTCGTAGCCGCGGCGGACGAGGTCGCGCCGCCGGGCCCGCCCGGCCGCGTTATCGGATTCCATCTCCGCCATCGTGCCCTGGCCGGAGGTCAGCGGGAAGGCCGGCGAGTTCCCGGGCTACCTCGATGGGCCCCGGTTGCCCGCCGGAGTTCAGGACGGTGAGCGCGACCTGGTCCGCCCCGGCGTCCAGGTGCTCGCTGACCCGCGCCGCGATCTTGTCCGCGCCGCCCCAGATCACCAGCTCATCGACGAGCCCGTCACTGAGGCCGGCGACGTCGCGGTCGGTGAACCCCATCCGGGCGAAGTTGGCGCGGTACCCGCTGACGCCGGACAGGAAGCTCAGCGGCACGCGGGCCGCCTGCCGGGCCCGGGCCGCGTCGGTGTCGAAGACCACCATCTGGTTGATGACCAGGGTGGGCTGGCCGCCCAGGACGCGCCGCGCCTGCCTGGTATAGGCGGGGGTGACCAGGAGCGCGACAGCCCCGGCGGCCCGGTCCCGGGCCAGCTCCAGCTTGCGGGGGCCGAGCGCGGCCAGGATCCGCCGTCCGGCCGGGACCGGCGGCTCGGCGCGGTCGAGCTCGTCGAGATAGTCGCCCAGCGGCCGCAGCGGCCGGGGCTGCTGCGGACCGCCCAGGCCGACCACGAACCGGTCAGGCGCGCTGGCCTGCAGCTGCGTATAGAGCTGGACGACCGCGGCGGCGCGGTAGACGTCCAGGGGGATGATCCCGGGTATCACGGGCACCGACTTGGTAGCTGCGACGATCTTCGCGATCCGGTCCAGGCTGTCGATCTGCCCGCCGGGCAGCCAGATCGCCGAGTACCCGAGCTGCTCGGCCTCCGCCGCTTCCCGAAGATACGTGTCGTCGGCCGAGACGTTCAGCGCGATGCCGACCGGTCCCAGACTGAGCTTGCTCATGTCGTAACGCTAGAACTTGGAGTCGGCTTCAAGTCAAGTCAAGTCATGTCAGGCGCGGGCCGGGCGGCTGTCCAGATCAGCCAGGAAATCGGTGATCGCCGCCGCGATCTGCGGTGCTGCCCGGCGGGGCAGGTGATGCCCGATCTGGCTGAGCAGCTGTACGTGGGCGTCGGGGAGAGCCGCGGCCAGCTGATGGGTGGTGCCGACCGGGACGAGCGTGTCGTCCGGGTCGGCGATCAGCAGCACTGGCTGGACCACGCCTGCCAGGGACGCGGTCAGGCCGCCGAGCTCGTGGACCAGCGCCCGCTGCTCGGTGAGGAAGCTGCGCCACAGCGGCCCGTGGTCGTGGTAGGCGTGGCCCCAGATGTGCCAGTTGACGTGTTCCCCTGCGGTGATGGGCCGTCCGCGCAGCCGGGCGATGGCCGCCAGCCTGGAGCGGGCCAGCCAGGGAGTGAAGTACCAGGCCGTCAGCGCGCACGCCTCCCCGGCCACCGGGGCCGCCAGCAGCCGGTCCCAGCCGGTCAGGCAGCCCGGGCCGACACTGGCCAGCAGGATCAGCGCCTCGACACGCTCCGGCGCCCGCTGGGCCACGGTCAGCGCGACGCCTCCCCCGTAGGAGTGGCCCACCAGGACGGTCCGCCTGATGCCGCGCGCGTCCAGTTCAGCCAGGACCGCACGGGCGCCGTACCCGAACCCCCCGGCGGGCTGCTGGCTGGTCCCGTACCCGGGCCGGTCCAGCGCCACGACGTCGAGGGTCCCTGGCAGCCGGTCCGCCACCAGCTGCCAGTCCGAGGCCGAACCGGGCTGGCCGTGCAACAGCACGACCTCATGCCTGCTCACACCAGACGAGCTTAGGGCCCGGCTGGCGGCACGTAACCCTCATGGATCAGGTGCTGTGCCCCGGCGGCGTACACCGCGGGGTCGTCCGGCGCGACCGTGGCTAGCCCGTTGACGTAGCGGTTCATCATGCAGAACGCAGCCGCGATCAGCACCGTGTCGTGGATCTCCAGGTCGGTCGCGTCCGCCGCGCGGGCGTTAGAGATGTGCTCGTCCGTGACCTGGTGGCCACCTCGCTGGACCGCAGCGGCGATCGCGAGCAAGCCCCTGAGCTTGGCTGAGACCGGCGCCTGGCCGGCGTTGGCCCGGACCTGATCCACGAGTGCCATGCCGCCGGGCAGCTGGGCCGCGGCGGTGGCCGAGTGCGACGACGAGCAGTACTGGCAGTCGTTCAACCCCGACACGTACGCCGCTATCAGCTCCCGCTCCCCGCGGGTGAGGGTGCTCGGCCCGCGCAGCAGCACCTCGGCCAGCTCGCTCAGCGGGCGGCCCGTCTCGGGCCTGAACCGGAGCAGTCCCCGGATTCCCGGTTCGGCTGAGTTCAGGGTGATGTGCGGCATGCGCCCTCCTCGATAAGCCGGTGACCATCTCCAGCATGCCCTCTAGGCTGCTCGGATGGCTGACGACTTTGATCCCGTGGCCCATAACCGGGCCGCCTGGGACCGTGAGGTGGAATCGGGCAACGAGTGGACCACGCCGGTCGGGCCCGAGGTGATCGCCCGGGCCCGCGGCGGGGACTGGTCCGTGGTGCTCATCGGCTACCAGCCCGTGCCCCGGGACTGGTTCCCGGCCGACCTGGCCGGGGTGCCGCTGCTGGGCCTGGCCTCCGGCGGCGGCCAGCAGGGCCCGGTGCTGGCCGCGGCCGGGGCGCAGGTGACCGTGTTCGACAACTCGCCGCGGCAGCTGGCCCGCGACGAGGAAGTGGGGGCGCGGGAAGGGCTGACCATCGCGACCGTGCTCGGCGACATGCGGGATCTCAGCGCCTTCCCCGACGCCAGCTTCGAGGTCGTGTTCCACCCGGTGTCGAACCTGTTCTGCCCCGACCTGGCCCCGGTCTGGCGGGAGGCGGCCCGGGTGCTGGCACCGGGCAGGCATCCTGATGGCCGGATTCATGAACCCGGACCTCTACATATTCGACGTCGGCGCGCTGGAACGCGACGAGTTCGTGGTCCGCCACCCGCTCCCGTTCAGCACCCTCGACCTGCCCGCCGCCGAGCGGCGCCAGTACTACGGGGACGGCCCGATCGAATACAGCCACTCGCTGACCACCCAGATCGGCGGGCAGCTGGCCGCCGGCCTGTCCCTGACCCACCTGGCCGAGGCGCCCCATCACGACGACCCCACCTCGCGCTACATGCCCGGCTACGTCGCGACGCGGGCCGTCAAAAGCTAGCGGTTCAAAGATCCAGGACCAGGGTGACTGGGCCGTCGTTGACCAGGCTGACCTTCATGTCGGCCCCGAAGACGCCGGTCTGCACCCGGGCGCCGAGTCCGCGCAGGGACGAGACCACCGCGTCCACCAGCGGCTCGGCGACCGGTCCGGGGGCAGCCGCCTGCCAGGTCGGGCGGCGGCCCTTGCGCGTGTCGGCGTAGAGGGTGAACTGGCTGATCACCAGCAGGGGCGCGGACACGTCGGAGCACGACTTCTCGCCGTCCAGGATCCTCAGCCCCCAGAGCTTGGCGGCCAGCTTCGCCGCCTGCCCGGGGGTGTCGTCGTGGGTGATCCCGACCAGGACGAGCAGGCCCGGTTCGGAGATGGCCCCGACGGCCTGCCCGTCCACGGTCACGCTGGCCTGGGTCACCCGCTGCACCACAGCTCGCACGAGCACGTCCTCCTGGCGGCGTCCGGAACCCGGGACAGCCTAGGCCAGGTGCCTGGTGAACCAGTCGCGCGCCTGCCCGCTGGCGATGTCGAATCCCTTGACGTAGGCGTCGAAATGACCGTCCGGCAGGATCACCAGCTCCTTGGGCTGGTGCGCAGTGTCGAAGGCCGCGATAGCGAGTTCTGAGGGCACCAGGTGGTCTCCGACGGCCACCAGCATCAGCAGCGGCGTGGGACTGATCCAGGGCAGGTAGACACCCGGCTCGTATTCGGTGAACAGCTCCACGCTGCGCAGCGTCACCTCGTTGCGCCAGGCCGGTGCCCGGGTGTCGCCGGTCTCGCTGAACCACTCCCACGAGTCTGCGGTCGGCAGCGCCGACGGGGCCAGCGGGTCCTTGTTGACCACCGGGACCATGGCCGGCGGCTCTCCGTTGAAACGGGCCAGCCGGTCGGCGTCGAACATCTCACGGAACCCGGCGATGAAGTCCGACCGGACCAGGGCCCGCAGGTTGTCGTGGCCGCTGATGAGCGGCACCTGGCACACGACCGCCTTGACCCGCCGGTCGATCGCGGCGACGACCAGGACGTGGCCGCCGGAGTAACTGCTGCCCCAGATCCCGATCCGGCTGGCGTTGACCTCCGGGAGGGTGATGGCGTAGGTGATGGCGTCCCGGTAGTCCCTGACCTGTGCCCACGGGTCGATCTCCTGGCGGGGTTCGCCCCCGCTGGCCCCGAAGTTGCGGTGGTCGAACACCAGCGCGTTCAGCCCGGCCGCGGCGAACACCTCGGCGAAGCTGTCCAGGTACATCTCTTTGACCGCGGAGAAACCGTGCGCCATGACGACGGTAGGCGCCGGGCCGCTGGCCCCCTCAGCCGCGTAGAACCAGCCACGCAACGTCACGCCTTCAGCGTCGAACTCGATATCGCGCCGCGTCATCGCGGTCACCTCCGACTTGGTTTGCCTCGGCCGCCCGGTGAGTCCCAGCCCCCTGCGCACCGCCGTCACCCCAGTCTGCGGGGAATCCGCCCAGCGGTCCAGCCTGGACCAGAGCGCCGCGGGACGGTGGAGTGGCCGGGGCGGGTCAGCGGAGTGGCCGGGGCGGGTCAGGAGTGGGCTGTGGTCTAGCCTCGTCAGCGGTGAGTGGCCCCGCTACGGCCGTCAGGGAGGATCCGCCATGACCGGCACCACCGACCCGCGCGTGGACTCCTACATCGATTCGCTGCCCGGCTGGCAGCAGGCCATCTGCCGCGAGGTCCGCGGGCTGGTCCATGCGGCCGACCCGGAGGTGACCGAGACCATCAAGCGCACCCGGCTGCCCTACTTCGTCCTGCAGGGCAACATCTGCGCGCTGCTGGCGGCCAGGGACCATGTCAACGTCTTCCTGTATGACGGCGCGATCGTCCCGGACCCGGAGGGGATCATCACCGGCGGTCACGACAACAAGACCGCCCGGACGGTGGCAGTGCGCGAGGCTGAGCCCATCAACGCAGGCGCGCTCACCGCGATGTTCCGGCACATCATCGCCAACAATCGCGCGGGCGGCTGGCGCAAGCTCAAGCCGCAGCAGTCCTGATCGCCGTCACGGGCAGGGGTTCTGGCCGCCGTCACGGCGGCGCGCCGTGACCTCAGGCCAGCGTGATCTCGAAGTAGGGTCCCTGGTCGTCGTGGGTGATCCGGGCCGGGCCGGCCCAGCCGGCGAAACCGCCGGATCCGGTCTTGGGCACGATGTGGCCGAACCACGTGTCCGGGTCTGATTCGAGGCCCCCGTGCTGGACGGTCACCGAGCCTTCCTCGCCGTCCTCGGTGCGGCCGGTGATCCGCTCGGTGGCCACGTACGACCGCGAGCCTTCCTCGGTGCCGGCCGACATGAACACGGTGGTGGCCGCGCCGACGATGCCGGCCGTGAACGTCTTAGCGAACGTCAGCACCCCGACCCAGTCCGCATCCAGGCCGGTGATCTGCCGGGGCTCGAAACCGTTGACCTTGAAGCGGGCGATGAGCGTCATGCCAGATCCCCTCGTGAGTGCGCGGGCCAGCCCGGGTCGCGGCCGGACAGCCCCAGCAGGCGGTCCAGCGCCGGAGCCGTGGCTGGTACCGGCACCCGCGGGGCGAAGGCCTTCCCGTCGCCCTGGTAGTCGGGGGTCAGCATGCCAGGTGCGAACGCCAGCGACTCCTCCGCCGCCTCGGCCGGCGGCGACCAGGGCCGGCCGGTGGCGCGGGCTAGATCCCAGCCGTGTACCTGGTACTCCCAGAGGATCATGCTCAGGGCCATGTCACCCGGCATCGCGCTGTCCCCGAGCCGCAGGGGCCGGCCGGCTGCGCCCCCGCGCAGGGCCGCGGCCATGACGGCGGACGCGGAGCGTACCTCGGCCGCCGGGTCGGCGGGCACGGTGTACCCGTCGAGGCGTTCGAGGGGCGCCTGGCCGCCCGGATCGGCGAACCCGGCCGCGAAGGTCGTCAGCCAGCCCAGGATGTGCGTGCGGAGCGCCCCGACGTCCAGTTCGGTGCACGGCGTCGGTTCGTGCAGTTGCTCTCCGGTGACGCTGCCGACCACCGGTTCGAGGTCGCTGAGCACGGCGACAAGCAGGTCAGTGGTCTTCTCGGTGGGTGTGGTCATGAGTTCGACCCTACGGAGCCGGGCCTGCCCGCCGCTTGAAGATTTGCGTCAGCAGCAGCGGCTAGGGTCACAGGAGTGAGCAGCTCGGGGCCGGAACCGGTGGAGCGGGACAGCCGTGGCATCATCGACCCCTGGCTGCTGCGCCAGCGGGTCCAGCTGACCCGCTACCCGCCCGGGCCGGTGCTGGACGGGCTGGTGGATCGCTTCTGGGCGGTGCGCTGGGACCTGCCGCCCGGGACCGTCCATCGCCAGCAGGTGCTCACTCACCCCGGAGCCAACGTCAGCGTCGGCCATGCTAACGCGGCGCCGGGCCAGTGTGAGCCGGGACCGGTCGAAGCGCGCCTGTACGGGGTGGCCCGGGGCCTGTCCACCCGGGTGCTGGCCGGCCGGGGCTGGACCGTCGCGGCCCTGACCTGGCCCGGGGGCCTCGGGGCGTTCATCACCGGTTCAGCGGCCGCGCTCACCGACCGGGTCGTCCCGCTGGGGCAGGCCCTCGGCACCGACGAGGTGGCCTTGCTGCGGCAGGTGACCGCCGAGCCGGACGAAGCCGCCCGGGTCGCGCTGCTGGCCGCCGCGCTGCAACAGGCCGTGGACCCGGAGCGCAGGGAACCCGCGCTCAGCGTCGCCGAGGTGGCCCGGCTGGCCGAGAGCGACCGGACGGTGCGGCGGCTCGGTGACCTGTGCGAGCGGTCTGGTCTCGGCCAGCGGACCCTGCAGCGGATGTTCTTGCAGTACGCAGGCGTGTCACCCACCTGGGTAATCCGCCGCTACCGGCTGCTGGAGGCGGCCGAGACGGTCCGCGAGGGGAAGCCTGTGTCGTGGGCGGAGATAGCCGCTGCGCTCGGCTACGCAGACCAGGCCCACCTGACCCGGGACTTCCGGGCCGCGATCGGCCAGACGCCCGCGGCCTACGCCAGCGCGCAGTCCCCGCGCTGACCCGGGCTGGCCTGATCCGGGCTCTTGGGTCACCGCCGGCCAGTCATCGCCCGGACGCCGATAGTGCACGATAGGGGGATGCCCCGTCGCGCGCCTCGTCATGACCGGGATGCTGGCGGCCCGGCCGGCGTGCTGGCGGCCAAGGCCGCGCTGCGGCAGGAGGTCTGGGCGGAGATGAGCGCGGCCCGGGTCGCCCGGTTCCCCGGGGCGGCGGGCCGCATCCCGAACTTCTCCGGCGCCGAAGCCGCCGCGCAGCGACTGCGCGGCCTGCCCGAATGGCAGGAGGCCCGCACCCTGAAGGCCAACCCGGACTCCGCGCAGTGGCCGGTACGCCAGCGGGCGCTGGAGGACGGCAAGACCGTCTACATGGCTGTGCCCCGGCTGGCCAGCGCCGAGCCTTTCTTTGCCCTGGACCCCGCGCACCTGAGCGAACCGCCCCGGAAGGCGGCCTCGATCAGCGGGGCGAGCACGGTCTGCCCGCCAGGTCAGCCTGGCTGACCTGGCCCCGGTGGACCTGGTGGTGATGGGCAGCGTCGCGGCCAGCGAGGACGGCGCCCGGCTGGGGAAGGGCGGCGGCTTCGCCGACCTGGAGTTCGCCCTGGCCACCGCAGCCGGGCTGATCGGCCCGCACACCGTGGCGGTGACCACCGTGCATGAGATCCAGCTCCGCCCGGCCGGGGTCATCCCGGTGACCGACCACGACGTCCCGGTGGACTTCGTCGTCACCCCGGAGCGGGTCATCGACTGCCGCCCGCACCGGGGCGCGCGGCCGGCCGCCGGCATCTGCTGGGACGACCTCACCGAGGAGAAGATCGCGGCCATCCCGCTGCTGGCCGCGCAGCGGTAAGCCGGCGGCCCAGCCTCCCTGCCGCCGAGGCGCGGCTAGGCCGGCGACTCCCCGGCGGGCTCCGCGTTCGGGGCGGGGGCGGCGGCTGCGCTCGGCGCGTCCGGGCGCCCGAGGGCGACCGCGCTCAGGATGAGGCAGCCGAACGCCAGGACCTGGGCCACGGCCCGGATACCGTGCGGCAGGGTCTCGCCGAACAAGACGAAGCCCGCTGCGATCGGGACCGCGTTCGTCACCACCGTGGCCGTGCCCGCGGCCGTGAGGGCGTCACCCTTCTGGTACGCCGACTGCAGGATGCTGGTGCCGATTCCGTATCCGATGATGAGCGTGACCAGGGCCACGAGCCAGATCCCGCCGTAGCCGATGAGCTTGGCGGAGATATCTCCGATGGAGAACAGCAGGCCGGTGGCGAGGCCGAGCGAGGCGGCCCGCGCGATATGCGTGTGCACGACGATGAGGAGCGCCGCGCCGGCGCCGCACGCCGCGAGCCAGACGATGAGGCCCAGGACCGGCGGGTGCTTCTGGGTGGCCTCCGCGCCGGTGATCGAGAGCCCCAGCAGGGCCAGCCCGATGAGGGCGAGGACCACGGCGGCCTGCTCGCGCCGGGCCAGCCGGGAGGGGTGCCCCCGGGCCGTCGCGAAGGCCAGGACCGCGACTCCCGAGGCGGTGACCGACTGCACGAGGGCGAGAGGTGCGAGCCGCAGCGCGGCCACGTACATGAGCCAGCCCGCGGTCTCGGTCCCGAACGCCTTGAGCCACCGCCGGTCTTCCAGCAGGGATTCGACCGTCCGGAACGGACGGCGCGGCGAAAGGGGCGGCAGCGCCGCGGCCGCGTCGTGCTCGAATGAGTAGGCCGTGTTGGTCACGAGCGCCGAGGCGAACGCGAGGGCCAGCCCTATCCACGCCAGAAGCGGCACGTTGCGGACAATACCCACTGGTCAGGCAGGCAATCCGGAGACTCGCCGTGGTAACTGACGTTCGGTCCCCGGAGCGTCTGCTCCGGAGGCCGTCAACCGATCGGTGGATGCGGCTGCGCCGCCTGGCTCATCGGGGGTTCATCCGGCCGCCGGTGAGCGGTAGCGGCCCGGCCGATGCGCACGCGGGGCGTCCGCTGCGAGCCTGAAGGCACCTCCCCGGAGGGGATCTGTCACCCAGGACTCAGCAGTACAGGGCTTACCAGCACGGGCCGGAAAGGCGAGCGCATGCCAGCCGTGATCGAGGTGCAGCATCTGCACAAGAGCTACGGAGAGACCGTGGCGGTCGATGATGTCTCTTTCGACGTACAGCAAGGCGAGATCTTCGGGATCCTCGGCCCGAACGGCGCAGGCAAGACCACGACGGTGGAGTGCGTCGAGGGGCTGCGGGCGGCGGACCGGGGCACGATCAGCGTGCTGGGCCTCGACCCACGCCGGGACCGCGCCGAGCTGACCCAGCAGCTCGGCGTCCAACTCCAGGACAGCGAGTTGCCGGAGCGGCTGCAGGTCGCCGAGGCGCTGCAGCTCTACAGCTCCTTCTACGCCGAGCCAGCCGACTGGCGCACGCTCATGGACGTGCTCGGGCTGGCCGGCAAGAGCAAGACCAAGTTCGGGAAGCTGTCCGGCGGCCAGAAGCAGCGGCTGTCGATCGCGCTGGCCCTGGTGGGCAGCCCGCGCGTCGCGGTGCTCGACGAGCTCACCACGGGCCTCGACCCGCAGGCCAGGCGCGATACCTGGGCGCTGATCGAGGACGTGCGCTCCCGCGGGGTCACGATCCTGCTCGTCACCCACTTCATGGAGGAGGCCGAGCGGCTCTGTGACCGGGTGGCACTGATCGACGCGGGCCGGGTCGTGGCCGTGGACACCCCGGCCGGACTGGCCGAACAGGTCCAGGCCGGGCAGCGGATCCAGTTCCGCCCGTCCGTCCCGTTCGACGACGGGCTGCTGACCGGCCTGCCCGACGTGACCAGCGTCATCCACAGGGGCGATGTCGTGGTGGTCACCGGGAACGACAACGCGCTCAACGTGGTCACCTCCGCGCTGGCCCGCCACCAGATCGTGGCCCACCAGCTGCGCGTGGAGCAGGCCAGCCTGGAGGACGCGTTCGTCGCGCTGACCGGCCAGCACGCCGAGAACTAGCGACAGGAACAGGAGAACCATCATGTCAGTCACCATGTCCAGCCCTGGACCAGCCGCTGGCGCACCACCGCGGGCCGCCACGCGGGGGGCGGCGCTGGGGCGGCTCACCCGCACCGAGTTCCGGCTGTTCCTGAGGGAGCGGATCGGCCCGATCTGGGGCGTGGGGTTCCCGCTGGCCCTGCTGATCATCTTCGGCAGCATCCCCTCCTTCAGCCGGGCGCAGGCTTCCCTGGGCGGCCTCACCGAACTCGACCTCTACGTCCCCATCCTGATCGCGTTCGTGATCGCCATGCTGGCCCTCAACGCGCTGCCCCCCGTGCTGGCCGGCTACCGGGAGAAGGGCATCCTGCGCCGCCTGCAGACCACGCCAGTGGGCCCGGCCCGGGTGCTCGCCGCCCAGCTCCTGATCGACGTGGCCGTCGTGGTGACCATGCTGGTCCTGGTCCTCGCCGTGGCCAGGATGGGGTACGGCGTCGCCCTGCCGCGGCAGCTGGCCGGGTTCGTCCTCGCCGCCCTGCTCGCGGCGGCGGCGCTGCTGGCCATCGGCCTGTTCGTCGCCGCGGCCGCACCGACTGCCCGGGCCGCCAACGCGATCGGGGCGATCTTGTTCTTCCCGATGATGTTCTTCGCCGGGCTGTGGCTGCCGATCGCCCAGATGCCTTCCGTCCTGCGGCACATCAGCCATGCCACCCCGCTCGGGGCGGCGGTGCAGGCCCTGCAGGACAGCGCCCAGGGACACTGGCCGCACCCGCTGCAGCTGCTGACCATGGCGGCCTACGCAGTGGTGTTCGGGCTAGGCGCGACTAGATTGTTTCGCTGGGAGTAGATCCGATGTGGAGGGCACCGATGAGCAATTCCATGCCCCTCTCCCAGCTGGACGAGCGGACCCGGCGGTTTCTTCCGCTCATCACCGTCGGGCCGTACGTGCTGCTGGGGATCCTCGTCCTGTTCATGGTCACCGCCGGGTTCACGACGGGGACCTCCCTGCTCATCGACCTGGCGCTGAGCGGGCTGGCCGCGGCCTGGATTCTCTGGATGTTCACGCTGCACCCCGCCTGGCGGGTCCGCCAACGGCCGATGGCGATCTTCTTCATCGGGCTGGTCGTGATCATGGCGGCCTTGGTGATCAGGGATCCCTGGTTCGGGTTCCTCACTCCCGCCGGCTACACGTTCGCGTTCAGCGTGCTGCGGTGGCCGTGGCGGCTCGGCGGCGTTGCCGCCGTAGCGGTCGTGGCGGCCACCGCCCAGACCGGCGGGATACACCGGGTCACCCCCTTCGGGGTGGTCGTGTACCTGGCCGTCGTCTGCATCAACGTGCTCCCCCTCTGCGGTCTGGCCTGGCTGGACTGGAAAGACGAGAACCAGAAGGAGGAACGTGAGCGGGCCCTGGCCGAGGCCAGGGAGGCCAATCGCCGCCTCGAGGCGACCCTGGCCGAGAACGCCGGACTGCACGAGCAGTTGCTGACCCAGGCCCGGGAGGCCGGCATCCTCGACGAGCGGCAGCGGATGGCGGGGGAGATCCACGACACCCTGGCCCAGGGACTGACCGGGATCATCACCCAGCTCCAGGCGGCCGAGCAGGCCAGCGGCGATCAGGCGGGCTGGCGCCGGCACGTGTCCGCCGCGACCAGGCTGGCCCGGGAGAGCCTGTCCGAGGCCCGGCGGTCGGTGGAGGCGCTGCGTCCCGAGCCCCTGGAGCGGGCCCTGCTCGCTGACGCGCTGGCCGGCGTGGCCGAGCGCTGGTCGGCGCTGCACGGGATCCCGGTCCAGGTCACGACCACGGGCACAGCCCGGCCGATGCCTCCGGACGCTGAGTTCGCGCTGCTGCGTGCGGCGCAGGAAGCGCTGGCCAACGTAGGTAAGCACGCCCGGGCGACCCGGGTCGGGCTGACGCTGTCCTACATGGACGGCGAAGTCGCCCTGGACGTGCGGGACGACGGGGTCGGGTTCGACGGGGCAGCAGCGAGGACCGACGGGTTCGGCCTGGCCGCGATGCGGCAGCGGATCGAGGGCCTGTCCGGAACCCTGCAGGTCGAGTCGGAACCGGGAGGCGGCACGGCCATCTCGGCCTGTGTCCCGGCCGCCCCCGCCGTGGCGCCGGCCCCCGCCGTGGCTCCGGCCCCCGCCATGGCTCCGGCGCCCGCCGAGGCCAGCGCGTGAGCGCCGCCGGGGACCGCCCAATCACCTTGCTGATCGTGGATGATCACCCGGTGGTCAGGGACGGGCTGGCCGGGATGTTCGCGCCCGACGCCGGGTTCGAGGTGCTGGGTGAGGCGGGAGACGGCGCGGAGGCGGTCCGGCTCGCCCTGGCGCTCAAGCCCTCGGTCATCCTGATGGACCTGCGGATGCCGGGCATGGACGGCGTGGCCGCGATCACCGAACTGGCCAGGCGCGGCGTGGACGCCCGGGTGCTGGTCCTCACCACCTACGACACCGACAGCCATGTGCTGCCCGCCATCGAGGCCGGCGCCACCGGCTACCTGCTGAAGGATGCGCCCCGAGACGAGCTGCTGCGCGCGGTCCGGGCCGCCGCGCAGGGCCAGGCGGCGCTCTCGCCGTCGGTGGCGACCCGGCTGATGAGCCGGGTCCGGGCTCCCGGCGCCGAGCCGCTCAGCCAGCGCGAGCTCGAGGTCCTCTCGCTGGTGGCGGCGGGCACCACGAACCGGGAGGCGGCGGCCAGGCTGTTCATCAGCGAGGCCACGGTCAAGACCCATCTGCTGCACATCTACGCCAAGCTCGGCGTGGGCGACCGGGCGGCCGCGGTCGCCGAGGCGTTCAACCGGGGATTGCTCACCCCGGCGGCACCGGAACAGCCATGAACCCGCCGCTGAGCTGAAGAAGCCGCTCAGCTGGAGAAGAGGCCGAGGCGGTGCGCCGTGGCCGCGGCCTCGCCACGGCTGGTCACGCCGAGCTTGCCGAGAATGTTGGACACGTGCACGCTGGCGGTCTTCGCGGAGATGAACAGCTCGCCGGCGATCTCCCGGTTGCTGTGCCCGGCCGCGACGAGCCGGAGCACTTCGTACTCCCGGGCCGTCAGTCCCAGCGCCGGCTCGCCGGGCACCGGAGTCAGCTCGCCCGTCCCGGTCGCGGCCTCGTCGTCGGTGGCCTCCGCCTCGCGGGCGAGGGAGATCCTGCCCCGCCGGGCGAGCTGGGCTATGTCGCTGCTCAGCGGCCGGGCGCTTAGCTCGTCAGCCAGCACGCGGGCCCGGCGTAGCCGGGCGCGGGCGCCGGCGCGGTCACCGGCGCTCAGTGCTATCTCGGCTGCGCGCAGCAGGGCGGCGGCCAGCGGGTAAGGCTGGCTCACCGCCTCCCAGGCCTGGGCCGCGTCGTCCCAGGCGGCCAGGGCGCCCGCAGATGGCGGAGCCTGACCTGGGCCGGGGCCCGAAGGTGAGCCGTCGGCACTCATCAGCTCGGCGGCCACCGTCAGCTGGTGGGCACGCTGCGCCAGCCCGTCCGCGGCGAGCTTCCCGGCCGCGGCGCGCAGCCGCTCGCGTAGCGCCACCGCCCGGGTGGTGAGGGCCTGGTCGTGAGCCGTGGCGGCGGGAGCGCAGGCGCGGGCACCCGCGGCCAGCAGAGGCCACGCGTAGCGGGGGCTGCGCAGCAGGTCAAAGCCGTCGAGCGCGTCCTCGATGGCGGTCAGGGCAGCTGCGGGCCTGCCTTGCGCCAGCCGCAATTCGGTTTCCAGCCGGGCCAGCGGCAACTGGTGCTCGTCCTTGAACCGGGTACCGTCGACCCCGGCCCGGACCAAGGCCACAGCTTCCGCCGTGGCGTCGAGGTCGCCGCGGGCCAGGGTCATGTCGCCGGAGAGCCGCCAGAGCGAGGACCTGCTCAGCCGCGGTGGAAGGAGCTGGAGCGCGCGCTCGATGACCTCGCCCGCCTCATCCCACCGGCCCAGCGACACCAGCGGCTCGGCCAGGTTGATGGCCAGCACCGCGCCCGAGGTCCGGGCGAGCCCGTACTGCCGGGCGGCCGTGATTCCGGCGCGGGCCACCGTGGCGGCCAGCTCGTGCTGGCCCATGCCTTCCAGCATGTCTGACTCGGTGATGTCGGCCCGCAGCAGCGGCTGGTAGGCGTCCGCCCGGACGGCGAGGGCGCGGGCCTCGGCTAGCAGCGACCGGATGCCCTCCATGTCCCCGCTGAGCGGCTCGGCGCAGGCGAGGGTGATCAGCGCAGCCGCTTCGGTGGCGGTATCGCCAGCTTGCCGCGCCACGGCCACGGCCTCTTCCGCGTGGGTCCGGAACTCGGCGTCGTCGTAGCCGCCTGGCCGGTGGTGGATGTCGTGGGCCAGCGCTTCGAGCACCCGGGCCCGGGCCGGGCTCGGCGGGTCGGCGGGAACCAGCCGGGCGGCCTCTCGCAGGTCGTCGGGATAGTCCTCAAGGCCGAGCTGCTTCTTGAGGTGACCGCGGGTCTTCAGCAGGAGCGCGGCACGGACCGGGTCCGTGGCGACGTCGATCTCCCGCAGGGCGGCCTTGGCCAGGATGACGCCGCGGTCGAACTCCCCGGCCAGCTCGGCAGTCCGCACCGCCGCCTCGAGCACGGCCAGCTTGCTGGTACCGATGCGCTGCTCGGCGCCCGGAACCTGCTCCCACAGTTCCAGCACGCGCGACAGCATCGCGAGCTGCTCGGCGTAGGCCAGCGCCCGGCCGGACTCTTCCGCGGCCTGCCACGCACTGATCAGGGCCCAGGTCGTGTCATGGGCCGAATACCAGTGATGCGCTTGCTCGGCCGCGGCGCGGCCAGGTGGCACCAGCGCCGGATCGGCGCTGATCGCTTCGGCGAACCGGCTGTGCAGCTGGCTGCCCTCGCCGGGCAGCAACTCGTCGTGCATGGCCTCACGGATGAGCGCGTGCCGGAACACGAAGCCGTCGGAATCGGTGAGCAGGACGTTCGCGGCCACCGCGGGCCGCAGCGCCCGGGCGAGCCCGGCGTTGTCCAGCCCGGTGACCGCGGCCAGCAGGGCATGGCCGACCCGCTCGCCGCCCGCGCTCGCGACCCGGACCAGCTCCTGCGTGTCCTCCGGCAGTCGCCGGACCCCCGCGACCAGCAGGTCCCGTAGTGACTCGGGCAGCCCGGATCCCAGCTCCCCCTCACTGAGCAGCGCTTCCACGAACAGCGGGTTGCCCTCGGTGCGGCGGTAGACCGTCTCGAGCACCTCCTCGCCTGGCTCGCGGCCGAGGAGCCGGGCCACGAGCTCGCCGGTGTCCGGGCTGGACAGCCTGCCCAGTTCCATCCGGGTGACCCAGCCGACCCGGTCCAGCTCTGCCAGCAACGGCCGCAGCGGGTGGGAACGGTGCAGCTCGTCGGACCGGTAGATCACGACGATCAGCAGGCCGTCCAGGGCCCGCTGGTTACGGATCAGGAAGGCCAGCAGATCCCTGGTCGAGCGGTCGGCCCAGTGCGCGTCCTCGATGACCATGACCACCGGGCTGGCTTCGGCCAGCTGCTCCAGCAGGACGAACACCTGCTCGAACAGCCGGGCCCGGGCCTCGCCCGCGTCACCGGCCCCGGCCGGCTCGCCGAACTCCGGGAGCAGCCGGGCCAGTTCCCTGGTCGTGCCGCCGGGTAGCAGCGCGGCGATGCCGTCCGCGCCGATGTCACGGGCCAGGTCGCGGAGCATCGAGGTGAAGGGAGCGAACGGCAGGCCGTCCACACCGAGCTCCAGGCAGCCTCCGGCCAGCACCCGCGCGCCCTTGCCGCGCGAGCGTTCAGCGAACTCGCTCACCAGGCGGGTCTTGCCCACCCCGGCCTCGCCGCCGATCATGACGGCAGACGGATGGCCGCCGCAGGCCTCCGTGAGCGCCGTATCCAGCACAGAAAGCTGGCCGGACCGGCCGACCAGGACTGGGGTCGCTACACGCATCGCCACGTCATCAAGGATGCCAGGTACCACCGACACACGGCCACGCCAATAACGCCGGGCCCGTACGCCGTCCAGCATCGGAGGGGTCGGCGTGACCCCGGGCCGGCTAGCGTGCAGAGCAGGATCTCACGTTGCGTGCTGTCCCGGAGAGCCCGATGAGCCTGCCTGAGCGCCAGCAGCAGATTCTCGATCAGATCGAGCAGGTTCTGCAGGCGGCTGATCCCCGGCTCAAATCGATGTTCGCGGCCTTCGCCCGGATGGCGCCGCGGGACGTCAGGCCGGTCACCGAGGTCATCCCGGCCATCCCAGCCAGGTCGGCGCGGCGCACGGTGCTGATCTGCGTCATGGTGCTCAGCCTGCTGGGCGTGCTCGTGCTCAGCGTCCTGGCCATGAAAGACGTCTGCCCGCGGCTGTCCTCAGATCAGGCGGTGGTCAGCGCCTCGGTGCGCTACGCCGCCTGCAGCAAGAGCACGGACGCCTGGAGCAGGGGCGCCCGCTGACGCCGGCGGTCAGCCCGCGTACTTCAGTACCAGGTCACCGACGCGCGGGAGCGCGGCCTCGACATGCTTGACGGCACTTCTGCGGACGCTGCCGTACGCCTTGATGACCGTGGGCCGGTCGGAGGCCGCGGCCCGCGCGTCGGTGACCGAGAGCAGGGCCTGCGTCACCTCCTCGCCGCGCTTGGCCAGGTAGTCCCCGAACCCGGAGCTGCCCGACGCGCAGAAGTCCACCCAGAACGGCTCCAGCTGGGCCACCATGTCCGGAAGCAGGACCCCCACCATGTGCCGGACGTGGCCGGGCATGAAGGTGTTCACCGTCTTGTAGGCCAGCTTGACCGCGGCCCCGGACATCCCTGACTTGTCCGAAAGCTCCTGCTCGATCAGCGTGTAGCAGTCGGCCATCACCTGGGGCTGCGTGTCCGGCGCGAGCAGGATCTCCTGAAGCGTGGCTGCCATGGGTCTGTGTTCCTCCCCGGTGCTGGGCGCGGCCCGTTGGATCCCGCATGCCTGGTGCGGTGCGCCGTCCGTCACTAGACGGCGAGCGCGCCGCGATGGTTTACCGTTTCGGCGACCATGATCGAAGACTTTGCCCCGGGCCGGCCAGTATCGTCGGGATACGTGTGGATGCACGGTCATGACCTCGGGTTAGACGTCGCGGAGAACTACCGGGCGTTCGCCGAGGACGCCCGCGGCCGCAGCCCCCTGTACGAGTCGCTCGCCCGGGCGGTCGCCGGGGACGAGGCGATCCTCTGTTTCCTGGGCTCACTGCCGCCGGAAAAGCGCCAGCCCAACCTGCTGTTCGCGGCGGCCCGCTACCTGCGCGGCGAGCCGGCCAGCCTGGGCCAGATACGCGAACTGGTCAGCCAGGACCCGGACGTGCTGGCCGGGGTGATGCTGGCCCGGCGGACACAGACCAACGAGGCGGCCCGCTGCGCCACGCTGCTGCCGGCCCTGGCCCAGCTCCCGCCTCCGCTCGCGCTGATCGAGGTCGGCGCGAGTGCCGGGCTCACCTTGCTCGTCGACCGGTACTCCTACGACTACGCCGGGCACCGGATCGCCGGCCAGGACCCGCTGGCGCCCACCGTGCGGTGTGAGCCGCGCGGCCGCGTGCCCCTGCCGGAGCGGGTTCCCGAGATCACCTGGCGGGCCGGGCTCGACCTCAACCCGCTCGACGTCGCCAGTGACGACGACGTCCGCTGGCTGTCGTGCCTGGTCTGGCCCGGTGAAGGTGACCGCGGTCAGCGGCTGGCCGCGGCGGTCGCCACCGCTCGCCGTGACCCTCCCGTCGTGCGCCGCGGTGACCTGCTGACCGGCTTGCCCGCCCTGGCTGCGCTGGCTCCCGCTGACGCGACCCTGGTCGTGTACCACTCCGCCGTGCTGGCCTACGTCGCCCCGGAGGACCGGCGGCAGTTCGCCGCTGTTGTCCGCGGGTTGCGGGCGGTCTGGCTGTCCAATGAGGCGCCCGGCGTCGTGCCCGGGGTGCCCATACCGCCCCACCAGGGCGCGCCGTTCGTGCTCGCCCGGGACGGCAGCACCCCGCTGGCCCTGGCCGACGGGCACGGCACCTGGCTGCAATGGCTCCGGTAACTGAAGCCGCCTGGCGGGCGGGCGCAGTCCGAGTCTGCGGCTACCCGTGGGCGGTCCGCAGCCAGCCGCGGACCGGGAGCGGTTAGGCCGCTCCCGTGACTGGGCATGACGGGGTCATGCTGCTCACGGCGTGTTGCGGCGCGCGGGCGTGCCCGTCATGGCCGGGCTGAGGATGCCGTTCTTCTCCCGGTGGCGTGACCGGGCGCCCGGGCCTGCGGACGCCCGGCCGGCCGGCCGCCCCGTCACGATCACCCTTCGCGCCGGGCCCCCGGGGCCGGCGATTCCGGAAGACTTCGCCGGGCTGAGCTTCGAGCGGGGCCCGCTCAACCCCGGCAACGCTGGCGTGCCGGGGTACCTGTTCGACCCGGCGAACAGTTCGCTCGTCACCTTGTTCCGCAACGCGGGGCTGCGTAACCTCCGGGTCGGCGGCGGCTCAGTGGACCAGTTCATCCCGGCGGGCACCGGGCGCGATGGCTTCACCGGGGTCGACAACCTGTTCGCCTTCGCCGCCGCGGCCGGGGTGCAGGTCATCTACACGTTCCGCCTGCTCAACCCGCGGGCCAAGCCCATCCCGGGGCTGAAGTCGATCGACGCCCAGGCGGCGGCGTATATCTGGGAACGCTACCGGGAGCATGTGGCCAGCTTCGCCATCGGGAACGAGCCGGACTGGCATGACTTCCACTCCTACGCGGGCCGGCCGCTCGACCCGGCCATCTACGAGGACATCTCGGGCGTGCCGGGCAGCGCGTACTCGTCGTACCTGGCCACCTGGCGCAGCTTCGCCGACGCGGTCGCGGAGGCGGCGCCGGGCGCGCCGCTGACGGGGCCGGACACCGGCGCCTACAGCCCGATGACCTGGACCCCCGACCCTGACCGCGGCGTGTCGTGGACCGAGCGGTTCGCCGCCGACGAACGGGGCTCCGGCCGGCTGGCGGACGTCACCCAGCACTTCTACGTCGGGGGAGGGCCGGGAAGGACCACCGCCCGGCAGGCGATCAGCAACATGCTGTCGCCCGAATGGGTGCACGGTTCCGCAGTCGGGGCTCAGCCTCAGGGCACCACGTACACGCCGTACCCCTGGTTCTACGAGAACCATCTCGCTGCGGTGGTCGCCGCGGGCCTGCCCTACCGGCTCACCGAGTCGAACGACTACCTCGGCGGTGTCCCGGGAGCGAGCGACGCGTTCGCGTCGGCGCTGTGGGCCCTGGACTACCTGCACTGGTGGGCCGCGCACGCGGCCGGGGGAGTGAACTTCCACAACAAGCAGTGGCTCTACACCGACACCGTCGTGCCGGGTCGCGCCGGGCCCGGCGCAGGCTACGCGGTCACCCCCAAGGGCTACGGCATCAAGGCGTTCACCCTGGGTTCGGCGGGGCGGGTCAGGCCCGTGGCGATCGAGAACGCCGACGGTGTCAACCTGACCGCTTACGGCGTCGAAGGGACCAGCTGGGACTACGTCACGGTCATCAACAAGACCCAGGGAGCGGAGGCGGTGGACGCGGCCGTGACGATCGTCGCGCCGGACCAGGAGCCCTGGACCGGGGCGGCCGGGGGCGCAGGTGATGACCCTGGCCGGACGGGAGCCAGGAGATGCCACGGGGGGCCATGCCACCCTCGGCGGCGCCGCGATCACCGGCGACACTCCCTGGGACGGCGCCTGGAGTGCCCTGCCCGCGGATCCCGGGACCACGCTCAGCCTGACGGTGAGGGCCAGCACCGCCGTCATCGTCAGGATCCCCGGCCGGGGCTGACCAGCCCGCCCGGCAGGAACCAGTCAGCCCGCCCCGGCGAGCACCTCCCGGGCCGCGCGCTCGCCCGACCGCAGCGCCCCTTCCATCAGGCCGGCCCAGGCCCCGGCGCTGTGCTCACCGGCGATGTGGACCCGGCCAGCCGGCGCGGCCAGGAGTTCCTCGTCACCGCCGGCCACGGCGACGGTCAGCGCGGAGTACGACTCACCGGCCCACGGGTCGTCGTTCCAGGTCGTGAGCAAGGCCCGGGTCACGTCCAGGCCCAGCTCGGGACGGAGCGCGGCGGCCCGGGACGCCCAGGTCGCGCGCCGCCGGACCGGGTCAGGGCGGCCAGGCCCGGCTCGGTGCCACCGAAGGAGTGCAGGACCGGCTGGACCTGGCCCGTCGCGTCGGCCGCGGTCCAGGTCCAGAACTTCCCCGGCACGCTCTGCACGGCTGAGGGAGCGGCCGGGCGGGTCAGCGGCACGTGCAGCTTGGCGTTGTGCGCCAGGCCCGCACGCTGCCAGGCGCGCTGGCAGGCGCCGGGGACCGGCGGTGCGAAGGGCAGGCGGCGCAGCACGGCCAGGGGCACCGCGACGATGGCCGCGTCGCCGGCCGCCTCCCCGTCGTCCGTGAGCACCCGCACCCCCTGGTGATCGTGCTGGATGGACCGGGCGGGGCGGCGGCGGTGCACCGAGGGCCCCAGCCGGCGGGCCAGTTCCCGGGCCAGCCGCTGGTTACCGCCGGGCACCCGCCAGCACGGCCGGGGCCCGAACCCTCCGGTGACGTCACTGACCGCCGCGGCGGCGAGGACGTCGGCGCTGACGCCGTTGGTGACCTCGACCCGGGACAGGTACGCCGCCAGCGCGGGCGAGGCCGGCCAGCCCGCTACCACCTGCGCCAGCGAGGTGCCCGGCGCCGCCCCCGCCGCGGCGGCCGCGACGTCCGCCGCGCAGCGGGCCACCTCCTCCGGTGCGGCCGCCGCGCCGCCGCGGTACTCCCGCTGGTAGTACGACATGACCGTGTCCGCCAGCCCCAGGCCCAGCTCGGCCAGGACCGCCCGCATCACCTCGTAGCCGTCCAGCACGAACTCAGCGCCACGCTCGACCACCGTGCGGGGGTCACCAGGGATGAGATCCTGGGACCACACGCGGCCGCCGACCCGGTCGCGCGCCTCCAGGACCACCACCTCATGGCCGGCCTGCACGATCCGGTAGGCCGCCATCAGCCCCGCGAACCCGGCTCCCACCACCACGACCCGCATCCCGCTCCTGCCGCTAGTGCCCGGACTGGTCCGCGTGCCAGGAGGGCCGGCGGGTTTCGTTTTCGAAAACTGGCCGCACGTCAGCGGTGTCGTACACGATGTGCAGGGCGGCGATCCGGTCGTCAGCCGCCAGTTCCAGGACGTCAACCACATCGAATGGGGCCCACTGCCCGCTGGGTAGCTGCCAGTCGAAGTGGAACCAGATAGTGACGAGCGGAGCGCCCTGGGCGGTGCTGCCGTGCGTGACTCCCCGGAGCGTCAGGCGCGACTGCGCGGTGTCGGCGAACAACGCGGGGAAGAAGTCAGCGGCCGGGAGCGGGCCGTACAGCGGCGAGTGCACCACCGCGCCGTCACTGAACAGCCCAGCCAGGGCGCGGGGGTCGCCGCGGCCGAGCGCGCCGAGGTAGGCGCCGGCCAGTTCCTGGGGCGTCACCGGACCCCCGTGACGTCGTAGAGGTGATGGATCGGGTCGTGAACGAAGTAGCGGGCAAACGTCTCGACGGTGAAATCGGCGCCGTCGCTGCGGCGGCCAGTGCGCTGCCAGTGACCGGCGCTCACGCCCTCGAACCGGACCGCGATGGCCTCGGCGGCTTCGGCCAGCTCAGCGGCGACCACGGCGGGATCCTGCTCGCGGTAACGGTCGGCGACCGCGGTGGCGTCCTGATCCCAGTTGGGGTACAGAGGATCGTCCTCGGTCAGCATCAGCTGCAGCCGCTCGTCATACAGCCGCAGGACATCACGGACGTGGCAGCCGTACTCCAGGGCTGACCAGGTCCCGGGGGCTGGGCGGCGCCGCGTATCACCGGGTCCCGTCAGAGCGTCCTGCCACGCCGCGGCGTTATTGCGGATCATCCCGGCGACCGCCTCGCGGGGAAAACCCTGGGTGTCCAGGCCGCATTGCGGGCAGGGGCGCTGCAGTACCCAGGTCCAGTCCTTCGTATCAGGCACGATCGTCATGCACTGAACCGTACCTAACCAGAGATGGCCGGTCTGGAGCGTTCTGGGCAGGTCCGTGGGCCTCTTAGAGTGCGGGGATGGGGCAGGTCCAGGTAGGCACGGCGTCGTGGACCGACCGGACGCTGCTGGAGTCGGGCTGGTATCCGCCGGAGGCCGACACCCCGGAGCGGCGGCTGCGCTACTACGCCCGCCAGTTCGGCCTGGTCGAGGTGGACGCCACCTACTACGCGCTGCCCGCCGAGCAGACCGCCGGAGCCTGGGCCGCGCGGACCCCGGCCGGGTTCACCTTCGACGTCAAGGCGTTCAGCCTGTTCACCCAGCACCCGACCCGGGTCGCGGCGCTGCCGAAGGACCTGCGGCCGGCCGCCGAGAAGACCGGCAAGGACCGGGTGTATCTCAAGGACATCGACCCGGCGGTCGTCGACGAGGCGTGGCAGCGGTTCCTGTCGGCGCTCGAGCCCCTGCGCCAGGCGGGCAAGCTCGGCGCGATCCTGCTGCAGTTCCCGCCCTGGTTCCCCATCTCCCGGGCCCGCAAGGAGTACATCCTGGCCTGTGCCCAGCGGGCGGCACCGCGGCGGGTCTGCGTGGAGTTCCGCAACCACACCTGGATGACCCCGGACAACCAGCGCGAGACCCTGGACTTCCTCGCCGCGCACCAGCTGCCGTACGTGTGCGTCGATATGCCCCAGGGGCACCGGGATTCCATCCCCCCGGTCCTGGCCGCCACGTCTGACCTGGCTGTCGTCCGGCTCCACGGCCACTCCCAGAAATGGGACAGCAAGGATATCCACGAGCGGTTCGGTTACCGCTATACCGATAGCGAGCTGAACGAGTGGGCGCCCAGGATCGCTGGCCTGGCCCGCGACGCCCAGGACACCCACGTCCTGTTCAACAACTGCTACCGCGACTACGCCCAGGCCAACGCCAGGCAGCTCGCCGGCCTGCTCAAAGCCACCCCGCCTGCCCGGCCCGCTGGCTGAGACGACGATCAGGGGAAGGCCTGGCCCTTCCAGCGGACGCCGTTGATGTCCGGGTCGGCCCACAGCGCGAGGGCGAGTTTCGACGGGGTCGGGTGGTTCACGATGCGGTTCAGGTCAACCTGCGGGCCGGCCGCATAGGCGCAGATGGCGTAGCCAGCTGCGCACCGAGCAGGTGATCACCACCTCGAACCTGACCTGGTGGCGTCGGCGCTGTTCGGCGCGGTCTGGAACGCTTCGCCGTACCCGGGCACGTAGCCGACGCTGGGCCCCGGCAGCACATAGTCCGGCACGGCGTTGGGGGCGTTGGCCCGCTGCAGGGCCCCGACGATCTCGGCCGCGCTGCGGCCGCCCGCGGGGATGCCGACGAACACGAGCTGGCCCTCCTCGGCGGGCGAGACCGGGGCGGTGAAGTCGAGTCGCAGCTGGTCAGCAGACGCCGACGCCGAGGTCGCCGGGGGATGCGCGCTGAACACCGCGTCCGCCGGATACCACCGCACGCTCCACCCCGGCGCGGCGGTATACACGTGGGCCGAGTGCACCGGCACCGGGCCGAAGGGGGCGAAACAGCTCAGCGACGTGCACGGCGCCGCCCGCCGGCGGGGGAGTCACCAGGGCGAACACGACCAGCACGGCCGTGAGTGCCCCCAGGCCCGCGATCAGGGCGGTGAGGACGTGGCGGTGGCCGAGCTGGCGGCCGGCGGCCGAATCCCGCCCGGAGCGGCTGCGGCCCCGCGTCCCGACCAGCGGCAGCGGGTTGAGCGCGGTCGCCTGCTCGGCCACCCCGCACTTCGGGCAGAACGGCATCGCGGGTACCACCCGGTGGCAGTGCGGGCACCTGCGCGGCGGCCCGATCCGCACGTCACGCTGCTCATGCAGCAGCACGTGATGCAGCCCGACCCGGACCACCAGCAGGGCCAGCGCCGCCGCGGCCAGGTGCACCACCAGCAGGGTGATGTCCGGCAGCCCGGCATCGTCGGCGAAGCCGAGCCCGACGGCCAGGGCCAGCGCCACGGCCAGCGCCAGCAGGGGCGAGGCGAGCCAGCGGCCGCCCGCCGCCGAGCCGCGGCCCCGCCGCTGCCAGAGCGTCGCGCCCACGTAGCCCGCGGTCGCCGCGGCCACCACCGGGACGCTCACCCCGCGCACCACCGCCTGGGTCAGCACGGCCAGCACCGAGGAGCCCGGCACCATGTTGCCATGGCGCAGCAGCGGCGCCAGTTCGGTCAGGGTGGCGGCCAGGGTCAGGCCCAGCGCCCCCGCGGCCCCGCCGGTGAACCCGTCGAGCGCCTCGCTGGGTTCGGACCGCCACAGCCGCGCCACCGCCACGGGCAGCACCATGAGCAGCAGGCCGACCGCCGGAACCACGACGGCGGACACCAGCACCCCGCCGGTGAGCAGCGACGGCGAGTAGGTGGGCAGCAGGGAATCGGCGGCCAGTGGGCCCAGCAGCAGGCCCCAGCCCACCCCGAGCGCGGCGCCGGCCACGAACAGCGAGCGTGGTCGGCACCGCGAACCGTATCTCCAGCGGGTCGATCTCGAACACGTAGACCAGGAAGAGCAGGGGCACCGCGAGCGCGCTGACCGCGATCACCGGGGCCTGGAGTCCCGCGACCGCCACGATCACCAGAACGCCCACGGCCAGCGCGAACGCCACCCGGAACGGGGCTCGGGAGTGGCCGGATAGCTGGGGGAACAGTGAGCTCACCACGCTCACCCGGGCCATGCTCTCGTCTGGGAACGCGGCGTAGGAGTGCGTCCTGCGGGCGGCAGCCGCCTGGCCGCCCGTGCGCCAGGTGCGCGCCGCAGGAGCCGCAGAACGGAGCGTCCGGGACGGTGGTTCCGCAGAGTGGGCAGGTCACCGCGGGCGGGGCGGGCGGCTTCCGGTGCCCGGTTGGGTCGCGGGGTCATGGGCGCTGGTCACGTGATCACGACCGGCGGCCGGTGAGCGGGGCCAGGTCGCGGGCCAGGTTCCAGGCATCGGGGGTACCCAGCCCGGTAACCATGTCGTATCCCGGCCCGGCGGGGATAGAAGTCGTTGGTGCCGGCCGTCACGTCGTGGATCGCGGGGAACGGCGGTGACCCGCTGGCCAGCCGGTACAGCCGAGGGTTGGCGAACCCGACCGGCGCGTCACCCCGGCCGCGGAGGTACTGATCGATCAGGGCCGTCAGCGCGGCCCACACCGGCGTCGCGAGCGACGTCCCGCCCTCACTGAGCCACCGCCCGTCTACCCGGACCGCTGCACCGCTGGACGGCGCGGCGTCCGCGGACACGTCGGGCACCTCGCGGCAGTACCGGCCGGCCGGCTGCCCGCACGGCGAACCGTCCGAGTAAGGGCTGATCACCCCCGGCGCCCGCTGCCACGGCGGCTGGCTGAACAGGGTGGACGGGCCGCCGGTCGAGCCCTGGGACAGCAGCGGCTCGGTCCAGGCCGCCGTGCCCAGCACCTGCCCGCCGGTGGTCAGCTGCAGCGCGGTCCCGCCCACGCTGGTCACCTGCGGGAGATCCCCGGGGAAGGAGATGCCCGCGGCCGGGATCCGGGGATCGCGGGAGTGCACGCCGAGGCACTCGAGCCCGCCGGAATCCCCGCTGGCGACAAAGGCCGACGTGCCAGCCTGCTCGGCCACCTGGACGGCGTTGTTCACGGCGGCCGCGTCGGAGCGGGAGAAGATGTCCTCGCACAGGCCGAGGCTCGCGCTCCAGATCGCCCCCGGATACTCCTGCGCCACGGTCGAGAAGGCCTGCTCGAACTGCGCTGCGGGCGAGGAGTTCTTGCTCCCGAAGGCGGCCAGGTTCACGTAGACCAGGGTGGCGTCGGGCGCGATCGCGTGGGCCACCTCGAGGTCCATGTCGCTTTCGCCGAGCACCTTCGCGTTCAGCGGGCCGATGTGCGGCAGTGGGTCGGCCACGCTGGGCAGGCCGAACCGGGCTGCGTAGGTCGCCAGGTCGGCGGGGTGGTACCCGTCCACCTCGAAGAACACGATGGTCTCGCCTTGCCCCAGGTCACCGTGCTGCCACAGGGGCCGGACGTCATAGGCGTTGAGGAAGCCGCCCGGGGGCCAGGCCGCCCGTGGCGGGACCGGAGGGGTCTCCCACGGACTGGACCTGCCCGAAGGACGTGATCCGGCCGACCGTGGCGACCTCGGCGTTCAGCGGCGCCGGAACATGCCCGGCACGCCGGGACGCGTAGAAGACCCGGTACCCAGGCAGCCGGAAGTCGTCGATGCGGACCCCGAGAGCCCGGCCGAGCACGGCTGGGCGCGCCGCGAGCAGCGCCGTGGGCTGGCCGCGGAACCAGGTCGCCCGCAGCCCATGGCGCGCCGCCCAGCCCAGCAGCGACGCCGGCCGCCGGGGTGCGCGCAGCGCCACCAGGACCTCGGCGGTAGCGGCCCGGCTGGGCCCCAGATCGTGCGCCCGGTCCAGCAGCCGGTCCAGCCCGCGGCCCGGGCGGCCCGCCAGGCGCGGCCCGGCCGGCCAGCGCCATGAGGGTAGCGGCGACACCAAGCACGGCCAGCGCCAGGGCACACGCGAGCCCGGCTGTCCTTGCCGCCACCGTCGGCACCTTTTCCTCTCCTAACGAAATGCTGCCGGGCACCCGAGCCCGCGGAACAGTGTCATGTTCTGGCCAGGTATGCCATTGTCCCGCTGCCGCCCGGACAGGGCCAGCCGAGCGCCCTCCCCGGCTACCCTCAGCGGCAGGCACCAGGCTGATCGGAGCGCGGCACGGCGCCCTGCTGGGGAGGGGAGGCGGCGGATCGGTGAGTTATGACCCCGAGGCCGCCGGGCGGGTACGGCGATTGCTGTCCGGGCGTGCCGATGTGGCGGAAAAGAAGATGGTGGGCGGCCTCTCTTTCCTGGTCAACGGCAACATGTGCTGCGGCGTGACGGGAACGGCGCTCATGGTCCGGGTCGGCGCCCGCGACCGCGAGCAGGCCCTCGGTGAGCCGCATGTGCGCCCGATGGAGTTCGCCGGCCGGGCCCTGTCCGGCTTCGTCTGCGTCGACCCGGCCGGGTTCGCGGCCGACGATGAGCTCGCCAGGTGGGTGCAGCGAGGGCTCGATTTCGCCTCCGGACTCCCAGCGAAGCGGACTGTCTGACCCTGTGGGTAGGTTCCGGTCATGGATTGGAAGATCGAGCTCGTCGCTATCCCGGTCACCGACGTTGACCGCGCCAAGGCGTTCTACGTGGACCAGGTCGGCTTCCACGCCGACCACGACTACCAGGTCAGCGAGACCCTGCGGTTCGTGCAGCTCACGCCGCCCGGTTCGGCCTGTTCCATCGTGATGGGAACCGGTATCACCGAGATGGCGCCGGGCTCGCAGAAGGGCGTGCAAGTCGTGGTCGCCGACGCCGAGGCGGCCAGGACGCAACTGATCGCGCAGGGCGTGGCGGCCAGCGAGGTTGACGTGCAGCCGTGGGGCTCGTTCGTCACCTTCAGCGATCCCGACGGCAACCCGTGGACGTTGCAGCAACTACCCCCGCGGACGTAGCACCGCGGTGCCCGTCCCGGGATACTGACGGCCATGCCTGAACTGATCAGCAAGCCCAGCCGGGTCGCCGCAGCGGGCGAGCCGCCGAAATTGATCGATGAGTACGCGGGACGGGCCAGCACCGGTGAGAGCGGCCTGAGCATCGCGCACATGCGCAGCCCGTCGGGCTGGGCTGAGCCGGGACAGCGCCCGGAGTTCGACGAATTCACGATCGTGCTGCATGGGGCGCTGGTCGTGGAGTCAGACGATGGCCAGATGACGGTGCAGGCTGGCCAGGGAGTGCGTACGAAACCGGGCGAATGGGTGCGCTACAGCACACCAGGAGCCGACGGCGCGGAGTACATCTCGGTCTGCGTGCCCGCCTTTGACCCGGGCACCGTCCACCGTGACTGATCCGGGGCAGCCTTCCAGGCCACGCGAACGGCCTGGATTCGTCCTGGGGCCGGGGGAAGGCCCTGCCTACGGGTTCCACGGCGCGCGCTCGTGATCAGCGTCGGGCGAGCACGGCCAGCTGGGCGTGATGGAGTCCGCCTATCCGGCGGGGCTATCCGTTCACACCCACGTGCACCCCGGCGAGGACGAGGTTCTACGTGCTCGCCGGTGAACTCACCGGCTATTGCGATGAGGACAGATGGGCCGCTGGCAGGCGGCTTCGTCTTCGTGCCACGTGGTCACCCGCACAGTTCATGGTTACTGGCGACGGGCGGCCCGGTACTGGTGATCACCGGGCCGTCCCAACTTGACGGCCAGATAGTGGCACGCGGTGAGGAGGCCCCGTCACGACCGATGACCCTTGCAGGGTCCCTCAGACCACTCGCAAGATCCCAGACCCAGATGCGGCGTGAGCGTGTGTCTGTCCGGGGATGATCGCGATCGTGCGCTTCCACTCCCCGCGCGTAGTCAGTTCCTGAGTCACATCGACCCAAAGGAGTCTCCAATGACGTCATCAGCGGCTTTCTCACCCGAAGAGTGGACGGCGGTGCTCGAGGGCCCGACCAGCGCCGGCATGATCGTGGTCACCGCCGCCCGCGGCGGAACGATCCGCGAGTCAATCGCGATGTCGAAGGCCTACGTGGAAGCGCGCGCCCAGCATGGCGAAAGCGAGCTCCTCGACGACATCGTCGCGGCGAAGCCCAAGACGGACCACACGCGGTATCACTCCGCCGAGGAAGCCAGGGAGAACGGACTGAAGCACCTCCGCGACGCGGTGGCCCTGCTGGAGAGCAAGGCCACGGCTGAGGAAGTCGACGAGTACCGGCGCTTCGTCCTCGCTCTCGCGAGCAAGGTCGCGGCGGCGCACAAGGAGGAAGGGCAGAGCGTGAGCCCCGCCGAGACCGAGGCGATCCAGCAGATCACCGCGGCGCTCGGAACTACCAGTTCCTGACCAGGCCGAGGCACGTGCCGGACATCCGCTGGCGGCCGCCGGGGGCTACCGGACGACGAGAGGCCGTGGACCCGCCCGTAGCTGGCGGGTTTAAGTGACAGACTCCGCGCAGGAGCTTCTGGGGAATCCGGGGTCGCGGGAACCGCCGACGATTCGTGAGGTCGGCCTCGACCAGGGAGCGCGCGCGTGGATCAGCTCAGCCTCGGAGTGATATCGCGGTCACGGAAGGAGGACGAGCGACGGCTGGCGATCCATCCGCTGCACGTCGGGCGGATTGACGCCGGCCTGCGGGAACGTATCTATCTCGAGCGGGGCTACGGCGAGCGGTTTGGCGTGCCCGATGAACAGCTGGCGGCGTGCGTGGCCGGCCTTGGCACCCGTGAGGAACTCCTCGCGGATTGCGACGTCGTCCTGCTGCCTAAGCCGCAGCCCCAGGACCTCGCGCAGATGCGAGTCGGCCAGGTCCTGTGGGGCTGGCCGCATTGTGTCCAGGACGAAGAGATCACCCAGCTGAGCATCGACCGGCGGCTGACCCTGATCGCGTTTGAGGCGATGAACTACTGGAACGCCGACGGCTCGTTCGGTTTGCACGTCTTCCACAAGAACAACGAGCTGGCCGGTTACTGCTCGGTGCTGCATGCCCTGGAGCTCATCGGGACGACGGGCGACTACGGCCGCCGGCTCCGGGCGGCGGTCATCAGCTTCGGGGCTACCGGCCGGGGCGCGGTGACGGCCCTCAACGCGCACGGCGTGAACGACGTGGACGTCCTGACCCATCGCGACGTCAACGCCGTCGCCTCCCAGATCCACTCGGCGCGCATGGTGCACTTCGAGCAGGACACCGACGACCCCAGCCGCTGCTACATGCTGCGCGGGACCAGCCGGATACCGCTGTCGGACTTCCTCGCCGAGCACGACATCGTGGTCAACTGCGTGCTGCAGGACACTGACACACCGCTGATGTTCGTCACCACCGGCGAACTGGCCTCGTTCGCCCCTGGCAGCCTGATCGTGGACGTGTCCTGCGACGAGGGCATGGGCTTCAGCTGGGCGCGCCCCACCAGCTTCGCCGAGCCCATGGTCACGGTCGGCAATAACGTTCACTACTACGCCGTGGACCACAGCCCGTCGCACCTGTGGAACTCCGCGACCTGGGAGATAAGCGAGGCCCTGCTTCCGCACCTGCTCCCGGTGCTCACCGGCCCTCAGGCGTGGGAGGCGAACGAGACGATCCAGCGGGCCATCGAAATCCGCGACGGGGTCATCCGCAACCCGCGCATCCTGTCCTTCCAGCACCGTTCACCGGACTATCCGCACCCGCATGAACGCCAGTAAGGCCCATCAGTTCGTCGTGAGACTGGCGTCGGCAGGCGACGCGCGGGCGATGGCAGAGCTTTTCGCCGCGGTGGCTGAGGAGCGCGACGCCATCGCGACCGAGCCGCCAGTCGAAGTCGAGGAGCGGGCCGCTCTGTTCGCGCGTACTGCGGCCGGGACCGTCGTCGCTGTCGCTGGCGGCCGGGTTGTGGGGTTGCTCCACGTTGACGTCAGCCGGCACGGCTTCGGCGAGTTCGGCATGCTGGTTGACCGCGATTGGCGGGGCTGCGGGGCCGGCTCGGCGCTGCTGCAGGCCGCGATCGAATGGGCGCGCGGTCAGGGACTGCACAAGCTCTGCCTGGAGGTCTTCGTGCACAATTCGGCCGCGATCGCCCTGTACCGCAAGTACGGGTTCACGGAGGAAGGCCGGCGTGTCAAGCAGTACCGGCGAGGCAGCGGTGAGCTGTGGGACTCGATCGTGATGGGCCTTCTGCTATAGCAAGGCTTAGGTGCAAATTTCACCTAGACCGTCCCTTTTCCTATTGTCTATAACTATAGACAATATAGTCGTCCGATGAATACCCCGGTCGCCCATTGAGGCAAGGATAACCAGGAAGCGATTATCCATCCGGATAATAGAAGTTCAAGAATGATCTTCCAGTATCGGCTATTGTTCTAGGTGAGGTATCCGGACGAGAACGAGCTGCCAGTTTCTCGCGGGCTGCCCGACCGAAAGCGACGAAGATGCCATCACGGATGAGCCGGGCCGAGACTTTCGGCCTGGCCGCCCTGGCCCTTCTGGGAACCGCTGGCGGCTCGGTGTTCGGGGCCCTGGCGAGCGAGGGCGGCGAGGGACATCTCCGCAACATTATCCTGGGTGTCGTATGCGCCATCGTTCTGGTCAGCGTGACGGCTATTAACCGATACATCGACATCCGGTTTCTCCGGGCCGGAGGTATCGCACGGGAACGCGCGGGCATCGCACGGGAACGTGCGGTTGCGGCCCGTGAGCGCGCCGCGCTCGGCAAGGAGGGGGCTGAACGGCAAGCGGCCGAGGTCCAGGGCGATGCGGAGACCCGGGTCATCATAGGGCTGCGGGCGCGGCTGTCACCAGTGTTGTACTGCCTGGGGAAGATCGCCGCGGCGTCCTCCGGAACGGTGGAAGCCCCGCTGATCGGGAGCCTGACCCAAGCGGTCGTCGCGGCTGCGGTTGAACACCGCGAGCTCGACGAGTTCCGCAGAAGTATCTTCTTCGCCGTCAAGGGCGATGTCATGGAGTGCACTTGCTACGCAGGGTATGAAGGAAAGCAAGACGCAGGGCGCAGTATCTTTAGTAATAGTCCCAATGACCCGGTCGGTCAGTATATGTTCCGCCTGCTTGGCGAACGTGAGGCGTTGCTGATACGGGACGTGGATGC
The DNA here is from genome assembly GCA_963781085.1 of uncultured Actinomycetes bacterium. GTDB lineage: Bacteria > Actinomycetota > Actinomycetes > Streptosporangiales > Streptosporangiaceae > RYN-230. Next base: position 136,821 of record CAWAES010000006.1, on the reverse strand, counting down.
CGCCGATCTCACCGTGAGATTCCCATACCGCAGGAGCTATCAGACGATCATCGCCGCGGCGGTAATGGCCGGTGAGTCTCCGGCCGGCGTCCTCACCCTCGACGGCCCCCGGCCGGATTCGCTGGGCCAGCCGGACCTGGAAATCATGAAGACGCTCGCCAGCCTGCTCGGGGTAGGGCTGGCGCTGGCCACGCGTACCAATATGCCAAGACTTCAAGTCCCGGCCCAGAGCAGCCGTGAACTACCTTAGGCGCCAGCCCGCGCCCAGGGTCGGTGACACCCTTTGATGTCCGGGAGGCTGGCGATTGCCGGTCCGTCCAGACCGGGTGCCTGGGTACGGGCTGCGCGTCGGGGGAACGATGACGGCTATGACGCAACCTGCACCGGCCGCCACGGCCGCGTTTCCGGTCACCACCGCGCTCGCCCTGGAAGGGATGACCGTTGAGCGAGATCTTGGCGTGGCCTTCGGCCTAGTCGTGCGCAGCATGGGGGCGATCAAGTCGATCGGGGCCGGATTCAAGGCGCTGCGCCAGGGCGAGGTGACTCAGTACACGGAGCTGCTCGAGGACAGCCGCAGGCACGCGATCGACAGGATGATCGAGAACGCGCGGTTGCTGGGGGCGAACGCTGTCGTCGCGATGCGGTTCGACTCGTCTGAGATGGGCCAGCAGCTGACGGAAATCGTGGCCTACGGCACGGCGGTCGTCGTCCGTCCCGCTGGGTAGCCGTGTCCCAGACGCCCCGCCGCACGGCCCCCGGTCCCTGCTCAGCGAGGCGGACCGGGAACAGCTGCTGGGCCTGCTGCGGGAACACTACGCCCAGGGGCAGCTGGACCTGGACGAGATGAGCCGGCGGGTAGGCGTCGTGCTGGCCGCGGCCTACTCCGACGAGGTCACGGCGGCGGTGACCGACCTTCCGCTACTGGGCGCGCCGGGTGCTGGCGGACCATCGCCTGCCCAGGCCGGCCGCAGCCGGCCTGGGCAGCGGAGACGTCACGCGCAGCAGGCGCAGCCAGGTGCCGGGTGGGTTCCTACACCGGAGCGGTTCCGCGACCCTTCGACACGCGCCATCATGCGGGTCTGGATCGACCCAGCGGACCTGAGCCGTCACTACGTGCCCGAGGCCGCCGGTTGACTCGGAGGCCGTGCTGCGTGCCGCAGGGACGAGCGGCTTGATATCAGCCAACCTACGAAGCTAGACCTCCCGGAGGCTTCCTGCTCTCCGCTCATGATCGAGGATGGCGTACACGAGCTCGTCTGCCCACTGTCCCTTGACGATCTGGTTGTGCACGAAGCGCGCCTCCTGGCGATGCCGATCGCTCCATGAGCCGGGGAGATGGGGGATTGCGGGCGTCGCAGGAACCGGTGATCTGGTGCCATCCAACGGTGTCGAACCCCAGCGTGAGCATGGATTCGGCTGGCTCGGTGGGGAGACCTCGACCGGGGAACTCAGGGCTGAAGAAGAACCCGATCTCTCCCTGCCAGTTCTCCCAGCTGACCAGCTTCAGCCCGACCTCGCCCACTATCTTCCTGGCCTCACGCAGCTCCACGGCGAACGTGAGCCAGTCGCCCTCGGCGCTGAGGCTGGTCTCGTCGCACTGACCGGCCAGAGCCTCCCGCACCTGCGCGTGGGCACGAGCATCCCAGTGGAGATACCGGGCTACATCCAGGCGGGACTGGTAGGCATACAGATCGTCGAAGTCGTCGGGCGTGAACGGGCGCAAAGTCAGCCGGGTTGTCTCAACGGGGTGTTCAGGGCGGAACATTGGCCGATGGTAGCCGGGAGCTAGGCAGAAGACGACCTCCACCACCCGATCGCCCCGCGTGGCCGTGAGGGTTCGGCCGAAGGCCCAGGAACAGCTACGCGAGGGGTTCGGCCGAAAAGCTGACCGGCAGCGCCGCCTCTACGCGGCGCAACGGCACTGGCCGAAACGTGGCCGAAGCTCCCCCTCATGAAGGAAATCATCCTTGCTCATGCTGGCCGTCCGGATCCGGCCGGTGAAGAGCGGTAGCGGCCCGCGCCAATCGCTGCCCCAGGGCCTCGACCGCACGCTGGAGCGGTGCAGAGCCGAGGACCTGGAAGGACGCCGGGATGGCGGCCAGTTGCCGGGCGTACCAGTCGGGCTCGTCCGTCGTCGCCTTGAGGCGTGTCCGGCTCTCCTCGTCCGGTTCCAGGCGGCCGAGACTTCTCGGCACCCAGCGTGATGTTTCCTCGAGGGTGGCCTCGATCAGCACGTCGACCGGGTGGGTCCACCCCTGGGACAGGTGTTCCTCGAGGGTGCGGAGGGCGTCGAGTCCAGGTGGCGGCGTGAACGTGTCCGCCAGGACCTCGAGTGTGACGATCCGGTCCACGCGCAGCACCCGCCGGGCCTGCCTGGTGTGCGACCAGCCCAGCAGGTACCACCGGCTGTGCCGCAGGACGACCGCCCACGGGTCGACCTCCATCACCCGGTCCGGGGCCCGGCCCATCCGGTAGGCCAGGCGCAGCCGCCGCGCCGCCGAGCAGGCCCCGATCAGCTGGGTAGTCAGCTCCGGGCTGGCCCAGATCTCGTGCGCGGGCCGGGAAACCGAGACCTCACGGACCGCGTGGACCGGGCCGGCCACCTCCTCCGGCAAGAGCCTGGCAATCTTGGCCAGCGCGCTGCCTACCGGGTCGCCAGGGTCAGCTGCATTCCGGTGGCCTTCCAGCACGGCCATGACCAGGCCCAGGGCCTCAGCGGCGGTGAACATCAACGGCGCGAGCCGCAAGCCCCGCCCCACCAGGTAGCCGCCGTGGGGACCGCTGACCGACTCGATCGGCAGATCCGCCTCCCGCAGGATCGCGACGTAGCGGCGAGCCGCCCGTTCCGTGACCCCCAGCCTGTCGCCTAGCTTCTGGGCCGTGACGCCGGGGCTGTTCTGGATCGCCTCGAGGGCCAGCAACGCCCTCGCGGTCGGGCTCACCTCGTGCGCCATATTGTCCCCAACCCGGAAGTAGATCGTCCGGGACTGACGCTAGCGTGTCTGCCATGGACAAAGACAGTGACGCGATCCTGCGCGAGCCGCCGGTGGCCGGTGACGAGCTGGACACGCTCCTGGGCGCCCTGGAGCGCGAGCGCCGATATGTGGCCTGGAAGTGCGGGGGCCTGACTTCCTCCGGGCTGCGGGCGACTCTCGGACCGTCCACCATGACCCTGGGCGGCCTGCTCAAGCATCTCGCCCTGGTCGAGGACGACATGTTCTCGGTCAAGCTGCACGGCCGGCCTCCCCGTCCGCCCTGGGACACCGTCAACTGGGACGCCGACCCGGACTGGGAGTGGCGCACCGCGGCCGAAGACCGTCCGGAGCAGCTCATGGTGCAGTGGCAGGCGGCCGTGGACCGATCCCGCACCCTGGTCGCCGAGGCTGTCGCCGACGGCGGCCTGGGCCGGCTCGCCTCCTACACCTCTCGAGGCGGCCAGACCCCCAGCCTGCGGCGCCTCCTCATGGACATGATTGAGGAGTACGCCCGGCACATGGGTCACGCCGACCTGATCCGGGAGTCGGTCGATGGCCTGGTCGGGGAGGACCCCGAATGACTGCGCCCGGCAGCGTCACCCGAGATCCAATTACGCCCGCGCAGCTGAGCATCATCCCCGCGAACCAGGCCTCCTGGGCTGACCTGCAGGCGGTCTTCGGCACCGCCGACTATCCCGGCATGTGCAACTGCCAGCACTACAAGACGCGGGACTGCCACTGGAGTTCGCTGAGCGGCGAGGAACGGCACCGCCGCCTCCGCGAGCAGACCCGGTGCGACAACCCGCGCGCCCGGACCACCTCGGGACTCGTGGCCTACCTCGGCCAGGAGCCGGTCGGCTGGGTGGCGGTCGAGCCACGCACGGCCTATCCCCGCCTGGCGAAGGTCCGGACCGTCTGGAGCGGCCGCCAGGAGGACAAGACGGACGACGGTGTGTGGGCCGTCACCTGCTTCGTGACCCGCAAGGGGTACCGCAAGCGCGGAATCACCTATGCGCTGGCCGCCGCCACGGTCGGCTTCGCCCGGGACCAGGGCGCGCGGGCGCTGGAGGCGTATCCAATGGTCACTTCGCCCGGGAAGGAGATCACCTGGGGTGAGCTGCACGTCGGAAGCCGCCAGGTCTTCGCCGACGCCGGCTTCACCGAGGTGAGCCACCCCAGCCCGCGGCGGGTCGTGATGCGGATGGACTTCGCGGACTGAGCGGATCGACGAGCGGGCTGGTTCAGGCGGCGGATCCGGGGAGTGCGGTGTTGCGGAACAGGTAGACCCCGACCGTAACGCCGCTGACAGCGGTGGCGGCGCCGACCGGAGTGGCCAGGAAGGCGTCGCTGGCGCTGCTCCTCCGCCGCCCTGGCCTGCTCGGCCGCGGCAGCCTGCTCGCGGGCCTGCTCGGCCTGACGCTCAAGCCGTGCGGCTTCTCGCTCTCTGGCGTTCTTGAACACGTGATCCCCGCTCGGCATGGTCAAGATCGGGCTTGGTGAGGAGCTGGCCCCGATATCGGGCATCACGGTATCCAGAATCCACGACCCGGACCAGGCCCCTTTACCGGCCAGAGACCGGCAGACTGAACTCACGCGTCCCAACGAGAAGAGCAGCCATGAACGACGCTGGCGTCACCCGTGTCGCGGTCTACATCGACTTCGACAACATCGTTATCTCACGCTACGAGCAGGTCCACGGCCGGGGCCAGTTCCAGCGGGACAAGGTGCGCGGGTTCGACAGCGCCGACAAGTCGTCCGATCCCGAGATCGCGGAGAAGGTCCGGCGGGCCACCGTGGACGTCGGGGCGATAATCGACTTCGCCTCGTCGTTCGGCACCCTGGTGCTCACCCGCGCCTACGCGGACTGGTCGGCGCCCATGAACGCGGGGTACCGCGGCCAGCTGGTCAGCCGGGCGGTGGACCTGGTGCAGCTCTTTCCTACTGCCGCGTACGCCAAGAACGGCGCCGACATCCGGCTGGCCGTGGACGCGGTGGAGGACATGTTCCGCCTGCCCGACCTGACTCACGTGGTGATCGTGGCCGGGGACTCGGACTACATCGCTCTCGCCCAGCGGTGCAGGCGGCTGGGCCGCTACGTCGTGGGGGTCGGGGTCGCAGGATCAACCAGCCGGGCGCTCGCCGCGGCGTGCGACGAACTCGTGATCTACGACGCACTTCCGGGCGTCACCCCGGCCGACGCCCCCCAGCAGCCCACCGCGCGGACGACCAGCACCCCGGCGGATCAGGAGGAACCCGGCAGCGCGCCGCCCGCGCGCAGCTCGCGGCGGACCAGGCGGCAGGCGGTCGTCGTGACCGACGAGGTTGATCCCGATCCCGAACCTGAAGATCCGCAGGAGCTGGCGACCCGGCTGCTGGAACGGGCGCTGCGGCTCGGTCAGGAGAAAGACGACGCGGACTGGCTGCATAGCTCGGCGGTGAAGAGCCAGATGAGGCGCATGGACCCGTCGTTCAGCGAGAGGGCGCTCGGGTATCGCTCGTTCTCAGACTTCGTGAAGTCCCGGGACGGCGTCGCCGAACTCGACGAGACCGACCCGGTACGGCTGGTCAGGCTGAACCCCGCCATCGCCGCCCAGTAACCGGCCTGGTCAGTACCGGCCTGGTTTGGCGTAGCCGAAGAACGACCGGCGCTTGATGAGCTCGGCGACTTCGGCCGGGACCATGCTCTCCCAGGAGTCGTCGTTCGCGGCTATCCGCCGCAGCACGTCGCGGCTGAAGATCGGCAGCCACTCGGCCCGGTAGTTGTCGAGGTGGACGAAACTGCCCCGCCCGGCGAGGTAGTCATACAGCGGCTGCAGCTCAGTCCGGACCTTGATGTCGTTCACGGTCTTGAGCTCGTCGTCTGGCGAGGCCTGGACCGGGTAGACGTAGAGCTTCAGCTCGTTCTTGAACAGCCGCCCGAAGCTCTCCAGGATCCCGCCGGGAAGCCGCGCGTGATTCTTCTCGTCGAACAGGTCGATCAGGCTCGGCACCCCCATGACGATGCCGATCCGCTCGGTGGTCCGCTCGGCGATATAGGCGGCCAGACGGTAGTAGTCGAAGTAGTCACTGATCAGCACCGTCATGCCGCACGCCGCGAGCAGTTCGGCCCGGGCCAGGAAGTCGCGCCGGTCCACGTCGGCGGCTCCGCCCGCGAGCAGGTTGCGCATCGTGATCTCGGTCAGCGTCAGCACCGGCTTGCCCGCGACGTCCGGATCTTGCTCGAACTTGGCCTTGGCCGTCTCGAGCATGTCGAGGTTCACGTGGGTCGGCGGCCGGAAGCTGCCCCGCTCGACCAGGATCGCCTTCTTGCGCAGGACCTCGCTCGGCTGCAGGACCTCGCGGTCGGGGCCGAACATCGCCACGCCGCTGAGCCCCAGCTGGACGAGTTTCAGCGCCATCAGCCGGTTGTCCACGCCACGGAACTCGATGCCGCGGAACTGGATCATGTCAATCTCGATGCGGCCTGTGGTCAGCCGGTCGAGGAGGCCCTCGATGAGCTTGTCCGGCTCGTGATGCTGGAAGAACGCCCCGTACAGCAGGTTCACCCCGACGATCCCGAGCGCCTCCTGCTGTGCGAACGCCTCGATGTCGAGCATCCGCACGTGCATCACGATCTGGCTCGGCTCGTCGTGCGGCTGGGCCTGGAACTTCACGCCCATCCAGCCATGGCACTCGTTGCCGCCCCGGTAGCTGCGGGCCACGACCGTGTCGGCGAACGCGAAGAAGCAGTTGTCGTCACCGCGCTCGTCGTCGAGCCGGTCGACGTTGAGCTGGAACTCCTTGTCGAGCATGCCCTGGAGCCGTCCGGCGGATACGTACCGGTCGGCCTTGCCGTAGACCGCGTCGCTGACGGCCATGTCGTAGGCGGAGATCGACTTCGCGATGGTGCCCGCGGCGCCGCCGACACGGAAGAACCAGCGGGAGACCTCCTGGCCGGCCCCGATCTCGGCGATCGTCCCGTACCAGCGCGGATCGAGGTTGATGCGCAGCGACTTCTGATGCGTGTCGGATTCATGAGTGCCGGCGATGAGCTCGGTCATCCGTCCTCCTGCCTGCCCACCTGCACCGTTGCTGCCGCCTGCCATCCTCATCCATGGCAGCGGGCCGGCACCAGCCTTCGGAGCTGAATTTGTAGTTATCTCACCACCGGCCGCGGCTCTCACTCCCCTGGGGCGTCGCAGGAAAACCCGCGGGCGTTCCCCGGGTGTCGTGAGGTACGGTCCGGCGATGGACGAAGACGGCTACTTCGGCGGGCCGGTCGCGGCGCGGTATGACGAGTCGGTCGCGGACATGAGCGGGCCGGACGTGGTGGACCCGGCCGTCGGCTTCCTCGCGGAGCTGGCTGGCGACGGACCGGCCCTGGAGCTGGGCGTCGGGACAGGGCGTATCGCGCTGCCGCTGGCGCGCCGCGGGGTGCCCGTGCACGGGATCGACCTCTCGCGGGCGATGGTGGCCCGGCTGCGGGACAAGCCGGGCGGCGGCGCGATCGGCGTGACGATCGGCGACTTCGCGACTGCGGTGGTGCCGGGCAGGTTCTCCCTGGCCTACCTGGTCTTCAACACGATCATGAACCTGACGGCGCAGGACGCACAGGTGGCCTGTTTCGGTAACGCCGCAGCCCACCTGCAGCCCGGCGGCTGCTTCGTCATCGAGGTCATGGTGCCCGAGCTGCGCAAGCTCCCGGCCGGGCAGAACGCCGTCCCGTTCCAGGTCACCGAGGGCCGGTGGGCCTTCGACGTCTACGACACGGCCACCCAGGCGATGAGCTCCAACTACGTCGAGGTCTCCGGCGGCCGTGGCGAGTACCGCTCGATCCCCTTCCGCTACGTGTGGCCCGCCGAGCTTGACCTGATGGCCCAGCTCGCCGGGATGCGGCTGCGGGAACGCTGGGCCGGATGGACCCGGGAACCGTTCACCAGCGACAGCGGCCAGCACGTCTCGGTCTGGGAGAAACCCAGGTAGGCGGGCCGCTCACAGGGGACGGAACATGACGTGCAGGCCGACCAGCCCGTCCTCGGGGTGGTCGAAGGCCCCGGGGACCGTCCCGATGATCTGGAACCCGAGCGACTGCCACAGGTGCACGGCCGGGCTGATTCGACTCGACCACCGCGTTGAACTGGATGCCCGTGAAGCCCGCCGACCGGGACCAGTCAACGACGTACTGGCCGAGGGCGCGGCCCACGCCCTGGCCCCGGTGGGCCGGGTTGACCAGGAACGAGGCCGTCGCTATGTGCGACCCGCGGCCCGGCCGGTTGGCGCCCATTTTCGCTGAGCCCACGATCGTGGCGCCGCGGGCGGCCACGACCGTCTGCCCGGGCGGCTCTTCCATCCACCAGGGCCGGGCCTGGTCCAGCGTCTGGCCTGCGGGGAAGGGATACGTCTTCCCCTCGGCCATGACCGCGGCATAGAAGGGGTAGATCAGCGGCCAGTCTTGCTCGGTGGCCGGTCTGATGATCACCGCTGAAGGATAACGCCGCAGGCGCCGGGTCAGCTGGCGCGCCGGACGGCGAAGGTGCGCCGGTAGGCCTGCGGACTGGTGTGCACGGCGCGGCTGAAGTGCTTGCGCAGATTGGCTCCGGTGGAGAAGCCGCTTTTCTGCGCGACTGAGTCAATGGGCAGGTCGCTGGTTTCGAGGAGCCGCTGGGCCAGCTGGACGCGCTGCTGGATCAGCCACTGGTAAGGGGTGGTGCCGGTGCCGGCCAGGAACCGGCGGGCAAACGTCCGCGGGCTCATCGCGGCGCGCGCCGCGAGGTCTTCGACGGTGACCTCCTCGTGCAGGTGCTCCTGGAGCCAGTTGACGGTGCCGGCGAACAGGCTGGAGCTGTCCAGGACGGGCATCGGTGCGTCGATGTACTGGGCCTGGCCCCCTTCGCGCTGGGGCGGGACCACGAGCTGGCGGGCGAGCTGGGTGGCGACCTCGGTGCCGTAGTCCAGCCGGACCAGGTGCAGGCACAGGTCGATGCTGGCGGCGCTCCCGGCTGAGGTCAGGACGTCGCCTTCGTTGACGAACAGGACCCCGGGGTCGACCGACACCCGCGGATACCGGCGCGCGAGCTCGGCGCATTCTGTCCAGTGCGTGGTGGCGCGCCGGCCGTCCAGCAGCCCTGCGTCCGCCAGGGCGAAGGCCCCGGTGCACAGCGAGACGATGCGGCTGCCGCCGGCGTGAGCCTCCCGCAGCAGGTCCAGCAGGTCCTCCGGGGCCTGCGTCACGGAGACCGCCGGAAGCACGATGACCGTGCCCGCGCGGCGGATCGCCTCGGGCCCGTGGCCGGGCAGGATCTGGAATCCGCTGTCGGTGGTCACCGGCCCGGGAGCGAGGCTGCACACGAAGGAGCGGTACCAGGGATCGCCGACCGCCTCGGCCCACTCGTCGCCGAAGACGTCGCAGGCCACCCCCAGCTCGAACACGGTGACCCCGTCATACACGACGATGGCTACGTCGAGATTGGCAGGATAGTTGCGCACAATGACTATGCTGACACTTTTCTGGGTCAGTGTCGAGGCAGACGATGAAGGCATGACTACCGATCTGCTGACTCGACCCGGCTCCCGCGGCCACCGGCTCTGGGATCGCTGGCTGACCCGGGCGTACGCCCCGTCGCTGGACAGCCAGCTCGCGGCGGGGCGGCCGCCAGCGGCCAGCCGGCTCCTGGCCGCCCGCGCTCAGGAGATCACCTCGCCAGCAGGACGCACGGAACTTGTCCGGGGGTGGGGACACGTCCTGCGCCGGGCTCGCCAGCCAGCGGCACCGCGCACCCCCCGCGTACCGTTGTGCCGTGACCGGATCGCCGCGGCCGAAGGCGACGTGCGGACGATGCTCGCGGTCCTGGCCAGCCCGCTGCCAATCAGCGCCCGTGGCGCGGCGATGGCCAGCGTCCTGCTGGGCGACGGCACCGGGCCGGTGTACAACTCTCACTCGGCCCGGGAACTGGCGGCTGCGGTGCGCGACGCGACCAGGGAGATGAAGGCCTCCTTCAGCCGGCTCTAATTGATAGCGTCCGGGTACTCGTCCTGCGAGGTCGCATGCTGTCATACGCCAACGGTGCGGAGCTCGACGCCGCCGACGCGCATCTCGCGGCGGCGGACCCGGTGATGGGCGACCTGATCAGGCGGTTCGGGCCCGTCGACGAGGATCTCGACGTGCCGCTCGACGATCTTTACGGCGCGCTGATCCTCGCGATCACCAGCCAGCAGCTCTCCACCCACTCGGCGCGGGCCATCTATGGCCGGCTGACCGCCCGGTTCGGCGGCCGGACCCCGGCGCCCGAAGACCTGCTCGCTGATGACCCGGACACGCTCCGCACGTCTACCGGGCTGTCGCACGCCAAGGTGGCCTCGCTGCGCTCGCTCGCCGAGCACATCGTGGCGGGCGATCTCGACCTGGACGGGCTCCGCGAACTCGGCGACGACGAAGCCACGCAGGCGCTGGTGGCCGTCAAGGGCATCGGGGAGTGGACCGCCAGCGTGTTCCTGATCTTCACCTTGCACCGGCCGGACGTACTGGCCCGCGGTGATCTCGTCGTCCGCACCGCCGCCATGCGCGCGTACGGCCTCCGCGGCGTCCCTGATCCCGCCATCCTGACCGAGATGGGCGAGCCGTGGCGCCCGTACCGGACCCGGGCCTGCCTGTATCTGTGGCGGAGCGTGCAGGCCGTACCCGCGCCAGCCACGCCGGGGAGCGCCTGATGCCGACGCCGCAACGCCTCGTTCCGCTGGTCGAGCAGTTCGACTGGGGGTGCCAGCGTCTGCACGATCGGATGACCGGTCCGGCCGGGGACTCCGGTACCGGCACACCCATCGAGGTCGTCCCCATCACCGACGACGAGTACCTCTGGGAGCCGGTGCCGGGCTGCTGGTCGATCCGCCGCCGGGCGGTGGGCCCGGGGCCGGCCGCCGCCTTCCTGGTCGGCGCGGGGGAGTGGGGCCGTGACTCCGCTCCTTTCCCGCACCCGTGGCCCCCGCCGTTCACCACCCTGGCCTGGCGGCTGGGCCATCTCAGCGAGATGCTGACCCTGCGGGCCGACCATATGGCCGGCAGCCATGCCCTGACCCGCGACGACTACCGCTTTAGCGGCGACGCCGGGGGCGGGATCGCGGCCTTCGACGCCGGGGTGCAGGCCTGGCGGGCGGTCCTGGCCGACGCCGACGACGCGGCGCTGGACGCAGTGGGCCGCAGCACTTTTCCCTATGGCAGTGACCCGGAGGATCCGTTCATCGAGACGGCCTGGTGGGTGAACCAGGAAGTGCTGCACCACGGCGCTGAGATCGCCCTGCTGCGCGACCTCTACCGCGCGCGGCACAATTGAGGCGTGCTGCCACCACCGCCATTATGCCTGGCTCCCCTACTGCCTATAGCGCCAGCGGTGTGCGACAACTGGGTAACGGGCCGGGGACTCCCGTACCGCGATGCTGGGGGCGACATGGGGAAGATTGGTACGCGCGCGGTGGTCATCGGGGCGAGCATCGGAGGCCTGCTGGCCGCGCGGGTACTCGCCGACGCCTACGAACAGGTAACCGTCACCGACCGGGATAGCCTGCCACTAGATGGCCGGAACCGCCGAGGTGTTCCCCAAGGGCAGCATATTCACGTGCTGCTGCCCAGTGGGGCCGCAATCCTCGAGGACTTGTTTCCTGGACTGCTGGCCACTCTCATCAATGACGGAACACCGGTCGTCAGCGACTTCTCCCAGATGCAGGCATCATTTGGTGGCCATCGGATGTGCGATCAGCCGGTGCCGGTGCCGGGCACCTTCGTGCAGCCGACCCGGCCGTATCTGGAGTGGCAGGTGCGCGCCCGGGTCCGCGCCCTGCCCAACGTGGAGATCGTGGACCGGTGCGAGGTAGCCGGCCTGGCTGCCACTGAGGCACGGGACCGTGTCACGGGCGTTCGCGTCGTGCGGCACGTCACCAGCGACGGTGAACTGGACGGCGCTGGTAGCGAAGAGATCATGCGGGCTGACCTGGTCGTGGACGCCTCTGGCCGGACCGGCCGAACCGTCGCCTGGCTCCCGGCGCTTGGGTACACCGCAGCAGCCGAAGAACAGGTGAGGGTGCACATCAGGTACGCAAGCCGGCCGCTGCGGCTGCGTTCGGGCGCCCTTGGCGGCAAGAAACAAGGCTTTATCTTCGTGGGCGCCTCGCCCGGATGCCCCCGGGGCATGGGCATGTTTGCGGTCGAGGGTGATCGCTGGATGCTCACGGTGTTCGGCTACGGGGGACATCAGCCACCCACCGATCCCGAGGGATTCCTGGCCTTTGCCGACGCCGTCGCCCCGCCCGGCGTGTTCGCCGCGATCCGCGACGCCGAGCCGCTCGGCGACATCGTCGCCCATCAGTTCCCCGCCAGTGTGCGGCGGCGCTATGACCGGCTCCGCCGGTTCCCCGCCGGGCTGCTGGTCTTCGGCGATGCGATCTGCAGCTTCAACCCTGTCTACGGCCAGGGCATGTCGGTTGCCGCGCTTCAAGCGGTGGCGCTGAGGGACGCACTCGCCGGCGGTGATCAGGACCTGGCGCGACGGTTCTTCCGGGCCGCGGCCAAACCGGTCGGCACCGCCTGGCAACTCGCGGCCGGCGGTGATCTCGCCCTGCCCGAGGTCGAGGGGCCGCGACCATTCCCGGTCCGGATCATCAATGCCTACGTCAGCCGGTACCAGACGGCGTCCGAGCATGACATGGTGCTCACCGAGCGGTTCTTCATGACCGCTGGCCTGCTTGAACCCCCGGGCCTCCTACTCCGCCCGGCCACGCTGGTGCGGGTGCTGGCGGGGAACTTGCGGCACCGCCCGGCATCAGTCCCCGGCGCCACGGCACCTAGCCGGTAGCTGGAGCGTCCTCTGCACCAGCCGGGCATGATGGTGGCATGCGCGGGCGATGAGGGGGCCGCGCGGGAGGTCAGCACTGAGCTGAGGAGGCATGCCCATGGCTACCGTAAGCGTCCGTTACATCGTCAATGACGTCGATGCCGCGATCGCGTTCTATTGCCAGAATCTCGGTTTCACCGAGGTGATGCATCCCGCGCCAGCGTTTGCCATGCTGTCCCGGGGCGACCTGCGGCTGGTGCTCAGCGCGCCAGGTGGTGGTCCTGGCGGCGGCCAGGCCATGGCGGACGGCGCGCTGCCGCAGCCGGGAGGCTGGAACCGGTTCTGCGTCGAAGTCACCGACCTGGCCGGCGCGGTCGAGAAGCTGCGCCGCAGCGGCGTCCGGTTCCGCAACGAGATTGTCACCGGAGTAGGCGGTAAGCAGATCCTGGCCGAAGACCCGTCGGGCAACCCGGTGGAATTGTTCGAACCAGTCCTGCCGGAGGCCAAGCTCTCATAAGACCAGGCCGGGATCGGCCGGCGTCCCTGTTCCACGCGAAATGAGGGCGGATTGTGCCGGTCCTTATCGACACGGTGGCGTGGGTCCGGGTGGAGAACGGCCTGATCCTCTGCGCCCGGCCGCGCGGGAAAGACGTCTTCTACATCCCCGGCGGGAAGCGGGAAGGCGCGGAAAGCGATCTGCAGACCCTGCTGCGCGAGATAGCCGAAGAACTGACGGTCACGCTGATCCCTGAGACGGTCAGGCCCGCAGGCACCTACGAAGCCGAGCAGCCCGGCGCCCATCCCGGCGGCGCGGTCGTACGGATGAGCTGCTACACCGGCGACTACTGCGGGACACTCGCCGCCAGCAGCGAGATTGACGAGTTCGCCTGGTTCTCCTATACCGACCGCCCGCGGGTACCGCTCGTCGACCAGATGCTCTTCGACGACCTCAAGGCCGGTGGCCAGCTCCGGTGACGGGCGGCTCCCGGAAACGGCGGCTCTGGCCCTCGCCGCCCCGGGTCAGCGCGGCAGGAAGTCGAGCAGCAGCTCGTTGACCTGGCCGGGGGCGTCGAGTTGCATCCAGTGGCCGGGCCCGTCCAGCCGCTCGTACCGGAACGGGCCGGCGGTGCTCTGGGCGGAGTCGGTCATCTGCACCTCGCTGAGGGCCATGTCGCCGGTGCTCCAGACGCCCATGGCCGGGGCCTGCACGGGCGGCAGCCGCGGCGGTGGCGCGGCCCAGGCTTCGGGTCGCATATTGGCGCGGTACCAGTTCAGGCCGGGGACGAGCGAGCCGGTGGCCTCCAGGTCAGCGATCACCTGATCGGCGTCAGGGTGGCGCGCCCAGCCGCGGAAGTTGGCCCAGTCGTTCTCCGACAGCCACCGCTCGGCGACGCCGGGGAACAGGAACAGCAGCATGTACCACGACATCTGACGCTGCTCGAGCGTGCGCAGGAACGTCGCGGGGTGCCCGACGGCCAGGACGGCCAGGTGGTCCACCTGGTCGGGCGCGAACGTGGCGAGCCCCCAGGCCAGGGCGGCACCCCAGTCGTGCCCGACCACATGAGCGCGGCTGACCTGCTCAGCGGCCAGGACGGCCTGGACGTCACCGGCCAGCAGAGCGAGCGAGTACGCCCCCACAGCGTCGGGCTGGCTGGATCTCCCGTACCCGCGCAGGTCGGGGACGATGACCTGGAATCCGGCGGCGGCCAGGGCCGGACCTGGTGCCGCCACAGCCGCCCGGAGTCGGGGAAGCCGTGCAGCAGCACAACCGGGCGCCCCTGGCCCGTGACCTGGTACTCGATGCTGACGCCGTTGAACATCTACCCGGCTCACCCGCCTACCCCATTCCGTGGATCTTGTCCGCAGCGATGCTGAGGATGACGCGGACCTGGTCACGGCCGCCGAACCACGGGTAAGCAGTGCCCAGATAGCGCTGGGCGAGGGCCTCGATGTGCTCTGCGCCTCCCTCGGTGGTGACCTTGACGACGCGCCCGCGAACCTCGTAGTAGCTATGCGGGCGGGACGGATCGGTCACGCACACGGCCACCCGTGGGTCCCGCTCGACGTTCTTGACCTTCTGGAAACCCTGGACGGTGTTGATGACGACGTGCTCGCCGTCGGTGTCAACCCAGGTCTGGGTCATCTGCGGTGCCCCGTCGGGCATCAGGGTAGTGACGAAGCAGAGACTGGGCTGGTGCAGCAGGGAGATGAGGCCCTCGGGCAGGTTCACGTCTGATCCGCTCCCGTCTGGTCCGCCGGGGGCCGGCGAATCCCCCGACGAAGCTACTCCCCACGATCAGCAAGGAGCCAAGCGATGGGTGAAGTCGGGCTCGTGGTGAGCGACGCCGGCGATGGTCTGCGCGCCCGCCTCGACGAGGAGATCAACTCCTTCAACGCGGGGGTGACCGGCTGGACCGACGGCCGGTTGCTGAGCATCTCAGCCCGTGGCCATGGTGGTGACCTGCAGGCCGGGCTGTTCGGGTGGACGTGGGGCGGATGCGGCTACGTCGATCTGCTGTGGGTGCGTGAGGACTGCCGCGGGTCTGGCCTGGGCACCCGGCTGCTCGCCACGGCCGAGGAAGAGATCAGACGGCGCGGCTGCGATCAGGTGGCCCTGAGCACGCACTCCTTCCAGGCTCCCGGCTTCTACGCCCGGTTCGGCTACACCGAATGCGGGCGCACCCCCAGCTACCCGCGCGGGCACGACCAGATCCACCTGGTGAAGCGGCTCCGCTGAGCAGGCCCTGGCCGGCTCAGCGGACAGGCACCTGTTCGTCATGGCCGGCCGGTGAAGGATTCACGTTCGCGGGGTAGGGGTGCTTGCGGGCTCGGGAGGGGAGGGCGGTCGGTTGCGCTTACCAGTCACAGGACACCCGGGACATCCGCCGGCCAGCGGCGGTGGGCGGTACTGACAACCCTTGATTGTCAGTATGGGCGCCCAGAACGATCTAGAGGAGACAGAGCATGGGGACGATCACGACAACGGACGGCACGGAAATCTTCTACAAGGACTGGGGAAGCGGGCAGCCGATCGTCTTCAGTCACGGCTGGCCATTGTCGGCTGACGACTGGGACACGCAGATGATGTTCTTTCTGCTGCATGGCTACCGGGTCGTCGCCCATGACCGGCGCGGCCACGGGCGGTCGACCCAGACCAATGACGGCCACGACATGGACCACTACGCCGACGACCTGGCTGCGGTGACGGAACATCTCGATCTCCACGACGCCATCCACGTCGGGCATTCGACTGGCGGCGGTGAGGTGGTGCGTTATCTGGCCCGGCACGGCGAAAGCCGGGTGGCGAGGGCGGTGCTGATCAGCTCTGTGCCGCCGCTGATGCTGAAGACCGAGGCCAACCCCGGTGGCCTGCCCAAGGATGTGTTCGACGGGCTCCAGGCCCAGACCGCGGAGGGCCGGTCGGAGTTTTACCGGGCCTTCGCGTCCGGGCCGTTCTACGGCTATAACCGGCCCGGCGCCAAGCCCTCGGAGGCGATCATCGACAACTGGTGGCGCCAGGGCATGATGGGCGGGGCGAAGGCGCACTACGACGGCATCGTGGCCTTCTCGCAGACCGACTTCACCGAGGACCTCAAGGGGATCTCGGTGCCCGTCCTGGTGCAGCACGGAGACGACGACCAGGTCGTTCCCTACGCCGACTCCGGGCCGCTGACGGCGAAGCTGGTGCAGAACGGGACGCTGAAGACTTATCACGGCTTCCCGCACGGCATGCCCACGACGGAAGCGGCGACCATCAACGCCGACCTGCTGGCCTGGCTGAAAGGGTAAGGCTGGCCATCGGCGGCGGGCTGAGGCGTCAGACAGGCCCGGCCGGTATCCGCCGGACGGGCCTGCGGACGCCTGGCCGGGCCCGCACCGATGAGTTCTGATCGTGAGGGGCGTCTGTCTGTACATGACTGTGCTGATGGAGGGAATCGCGTTCGGTGAGTCACCGCGGTGGCACGACGGAAGGCTCTGGTTTTCTGACTGGGGCGCCCACCAGGTAATTGCGCTCGACCCCGGCGGTGGCCACGAAGTCGTGGTCAGCGTCCCCTCGTTCCCGATGTGCATCGACTTCCTGCCCGACGGGCGGCTGCTGGTCGTGGACTCGGCGCGGCGGCGGCTGTTGCGCCGCGAGCCGGACGGCTCAATGGTCACTCATGCCGACCTGGCCCCCATCTCAGGCAAGCCGTGGAACGACATCGTGGTCGATGCGGGCGGTAACGCCTACGTCAACACCATCGGGTTTGACTTCCCCGGCGGCGAGCCCGCGCCAGGCAGCATCGTGCGCGCGGCGCCTGGCGGGGCGGTCCGCCTGGTCGCCGGGGACCTCGCGTTTCCCAACGGCATGGCGATCACGGCCGACGGGGCCACGCTGGTCGTCGCCGAGTCGTACGGGAACCGGCTCACGGCCTACGACATCGGCCCGGACGGCGACCTGGGCAACCGGCGGGTGTGGGCCGACACGGGGGACGACCATCCCGACGGGATCTGTGTCGACGCCGAGGGCGCCATCTGGTACGCCGACGTGGCGAACCGGCACTGTGTGCGGGTACGTGAAGGTGGCGAGGTGCTCGCGACGGTCAAACTGGACCGGGGGGCCTTCGCCTGCGCCCTCAGTCGTGGCGACGACCCACAGCTCTACGTCGTGGGCCAGGAGTATGGCGGCCCGCCGGCGGCTGAGCCGACCGGCCAGGTCGTCGTGTTCCCCGCCCCCGCGCCCGGAGCGGGGAAGCCCTAGCTGCCCTGCTTCTCCTGGGGTCAGGGCTCCTTCCGGGGTCAGGGCTTCTGGCCGACGCCGCCCCACTGGGTCGAGGGAGCGGCAGCAGCCTCTGGCGACGTGGGCTGCCACTCCGGTACCCGCACCACTCCGGGCGGCACGAGTTCCAGGTCTGCGAAGAAACGTGCCACCGTGGCGTAGTCGCGCGGGGTAGCCGGCTGGGCGACGTGCTCGTTCACCCGGCGTGCCATCTCCGCCATCGCCTCAGGCTCGATATCTGAGGCGACGTGGGTCAGGACCAGGAAGCTGCCCGGGGGCACAGCGCTCATCAGCCTGCGCACGATCGCGTTCGGATCGTCGTGGTCCTGGATCATGTGCAGGACCGAGACCAGGATGACCGCGACGGGCGCGGAGAAATCCAGGACCGCCGCGGCCTGCTCCAGGACGCTGGAGGTGTCGCGCACGTCGGCGTCAACGTAGCTGGTGCTGCCCGGCGGGCTGCTGGCCAGCAGGGCACGGGCGTGGGCCAGAACTATGGGGTCGTTGTCCACGTACACGACCCGGCTGGCCGGCGCGAGTTCCTGGGCGATCTCGTGCACGCTCCCCGCGGCTGGAAGACCGGTGCCAATGTCGAGGAACTGGCGGACGCCCGCCTCACCGGCCAGGTAGCGCACCGACCGGGCCAAGAACGCCTGATTAGCCCGGACCGACGACACCAGGCCTGGATAGGCGGCCATAGCGTGCTCGGCGGCTACCCGGTCGGCGGCGAAGTTGTCTTTCCCGCCCCGCCAGTAGTTCTGCATCCTGGCGATATGCGCCACGCTGGTATCGAGCTTGGCCGGCTTATCCCGGCTGGGAGTGATGGGCTGGAACCAGCCGCCTGCCATGGACGGCACCTCCCGCCATTGTCAGGTCCCCGTACGCCAGCCCACATTAGCGCGGCGGGGGAGGCAGCAAGCTCGCCGTCAGGGTCTCGCGTAGCCATTGCTCGTAGCGCTCCGGTGGCCAGTCCCAGGTGTCGCGGAGCATCTGGTGCACTTCGGGGGAGGTGAGCGTCCAGACCACGGCCGCGGCGTCCTGCTCCGACAGCCCCTCCTGCAATGGCCCGTGGGCAGCGATCCAGGACACGATCGCGGTCATCGCCTCGCGGCGCTGCCGCAGCTGCAGGTCGGCGCGCAGGTCCGCGGCCACGGCATCGACGGCCGCCGCGCTGCGCAGGATGTCATCCATCGGGCGGATCCGCTCCAGTTGCTGGGTGATGCCCGCGGCGAACATCGCTAGCTGGCGCCGCTGGTCCCGTTCCGCGCGCATGGCCTGCGGGTCGGCCCGCCCGAGCAGCGGGGACGCCGCGTCGTCGCCGCCGATGACGACGTCAAGCACCTCTTTGAGCAGGGCGCCCTTGGAGCCGAAGGTGCTGTAGATGGTGTCGGCCGAGACACCTGCCCGGCGCGCGACGGCGGCGATCGTGGTGGCGGGATAACCCTGTTCGAGGAACAGTTCGCGCGCGCTGTCGGTGACGCGGCGCCGGGTCTCACGGGCCTGCGACTCGCGGAGCGGGGAGTGGTAGCCGCGTTGATTTTTGACAGCTGCCTCCTTTCGATCTAGTCTCACTGTATCGAATCAAGTCCAGCTCGATTCGATCAGCCTTGGCCGGTTCGCAAACCGGCCTCCGGGGAGGATGTTATGACCACGACCAGCCCGCCTGCCGCGGACCGCAGCCAGTCCGCCGCCTACACCGTGATGCGGCGGATCTTCGACGAGGGCTTCGCCACCGGCGACGGCCGCGTGGCCGACGAGGTCTGCGGACCCGACCTCGTGGACCACCAGTTCGGCCTGGCCGGGACCGGCGCCGAGGCCATCCAGCACCTCAAGGACGCGATCGCCGACGTCCACCGGGCCGTGCCGGACATCCGCTTCACGATCGAGGACTCGGTCGAGCAGGGCGACGCCATCTGGGTCCGGGTCCGGGGCCGGGGGACGGCCACGGGCCCGTTCTTCGGGCCGCCGAGCAACCACCCGGTCGACTTCACCGTGATCGACATCGCCCGCGTCGTCGACGGCCGCCTGGTGGAGCACTGGGGGGTGCCGGACCGCTTCGCCATGCTGGCCCAGACCGGCGTTCTCGCCCGGCTGGCCCCGGCCTCGTGACGAACCTGGCGGCCGCCGGCCGGGAGATCAGCGGCCAGTGGCGAGATAGGAGCCGAGCTGGTCAAGCAGTCCCTGGCTGCCCTCTTCGCGACCCTCGACGCTGTCCAGGCCGTCGAAGTGGACAGCCTGCTCGGTGTAGGTGAGCCGGGTCTGGTCGCCGTCACGTTCCAGGGCGATCGTGGTCAGGGACGTGGACAGGTGCCGCCCGTCGACCCACATGTCGTAGGTGAACACGATCCGCTGCAGGTCGACGATGTCGGTGTAGGTGGACTCGAACCTGGACCGCGGCCCGCCGTGCCACTGGCCATCCTCGGTTCCGTGGCCGCCGACCCGGAACTCATGTGACTTCTCCTGGATGTCGAACGCCTCGCCGGCGCCGAACCACTGGTCGCGCGCGTCGTTGTCCGACAGTGCGCGCCAGACCTTTTCGACGGGCGCCGGATAGGTGCGCTCGATGACAAACGTCGCGTGGGTCTGGCTGCGCTCGATCGTGTCGTTCATGGCGTTCACTCCTTGGTGGTGGCGGGACGGTTGAGGAAAGTGCCGAGCCGGTCCAGGCGGCGTTCCGCGGGCAGCCGCTGCTGGCCAATCCAGTCCCCGGCGCCGTCCAGGGCCCCGGGGACGAGCTGGTAGGTGCGGACCCGGCCGGCCTTGGCCGAGGTGACGATCCCGGCCGTCTCCAGGACCCCGAGGTGCTGGACGACAGTCGGGAGCGCCACCGGGAACGGCTTGGCCAGTTCGCTGACCGACGCCGGACCACGGGACAGCCGCTCGACCATGGCGCGCCGGCTGGCGTCCCCGAGCGCATGGAAGATCTGGTCAAGCCCCGAATACTTAGGCACATACCTAAGTATTCACGGACTGGCCATCCTGTCAAGGGCTATCTGAACCCCGGCAGCGCGGTGACCTGAGCGAACGGGGATGTTCACCCCGACCGGGCTTAACGAGTTGGTGCGCCCGCGGTCAGGACCCGAGGTACTTGAGAGCGGCGATGACCCGGCGGTTGTCGTTGTCGGACGGGGCGAGGCCGAACTTGGCGAAGACGCTGGCGACGTGCTTCTCCACGACCCCGGCGGAGATGACCAGCGTGCTGGCGATGGCGGCGTTCGAGCGTCCCTGCGCCATGAGCGAGAGGACTTCTCGTTCCCGCGGCGTGAGCGTGGCCAGGGAGTCGGCGCGGCGGCTGGCGCCGAGAAGCTGCCGGACCACTTCCGGGTCCAGGACCGTGCCGCCCTGCGCCACCCTGGTGATCGCGTCGATGAAGTCGCTGACGTCGGCGACGCGGTCTTTGAGCAGGTAACCGACGCCCGCCGGGGAGCCAGCGAACAAATCCGCAGCCGACCGGGTCTCGATGTACTGAGAGAAGACGAGCACCCCGACCTGGGGATGATCCTGATGGATCGACTTCGCGGCCCGCAGTCCTTCATCAGTATGGCCGGGGGGCATCCGCACGTCGATGATGGCCACGTCGGGCAGGTGCGTGCGCACCGCCCGCTGGAGTGACGGCGCGTCGGCCACCGCGGCCACGACGTCGTGGCCACGGCGGGTCAGGGTCTGGGTGAGCCCGTCCCGCATGATCGCGGCGTCCTCGGCGATCACGATGCGCAACTGCTGCGGGGCCATCAGGCGTGGCCTGGCAGCTCGATCGAGATGACGGTCGGGCCCCCGGGCGGGCTGTCGGCGCTGAGGCGCCCGTCAACGGTCTGCACCCGCTCGAGCAGCCCCTCGAGACCCCCTCCAGGGGACGGGCAGGCCCCGCCGGTCCCGTCGTCGGCCACCGTCATCAGCAGCCCCCCGCCCTGGTCGCTGACGCTGATCGTGGCGCGGCTGGCTCCGCTGTGCTTGGCCACGTTGGCCAGCAGTTCGGCGGCGCAGAAGTAGGCGATCGCCTCGATCGCCGGAGAGGGCCGGGCCCGGATGCTGACGTTCAGCCGGGCCGGGATCGTGCCCGCCTGGGCCAGGGCGGACAGCGCGGCTTCGAGGCCGCGATCGAGCACCGCCGGATGGATTCCGCGGGCGAGGTCCCGCAGTTCGGCGATGGTTTCCTTGGCGTTCCGGTGGGCTGCGTCGGCGAGCATGCGGAGGTGGCCGTCGTCGTCCGCCCCGCCCGCGTCCGCCTCGAGGTTCTCCTTGATCTCCCCGAGAGTCATCGCCAGCGCGGTCAGCCGGACCTGGGCCCCGTCATGCAGGTCACGCTCGATCCGGCGGAGCCTGGCGGCCGACTCGTCAACCGCGCTGGCGCGCCGTTCCTGGAGTTCGCGGGCGCGCTCGGCCGCGGCGGCGATCCGCGTCTGCGCGTCACGCTCGGCTTCGGCCCGGGCGGTGCGTTCCTCCAGCGAGGCGTAGTACTCGCGGCGGTAGCGGTAAGCCATCGAGTCGCCCAGCACCCAGGCGGCCAGGGCGGTCGCCGCCGAGTCCGGCGGCCGCGATGAAGACCAGATTCGATGAGAGCGGGGGCTGGGCGGGGGCCCATCGGGTGATGGCCACGCCTGTGGCGACCAGGCAGACCGCCAGGGCGGTCACCGAGACCCGCCGGGGGCGGTACGCGGCCACCGTGTACAGCAGCACCGGGATGGCCACGTCGGTGGCGGTGGGCTCCAGGGCGCGGATCGCCGGGCCGCCGCCGCCCGCCTGCATGCCGAACAGGACCTGCGCGGCGGCGATCGTCATGGCCGCCGCGAACGCGGCCACCGGGTAGCGCCTGCGCAGCAGCACCGTGGCGGCCAGCAGCGCGCTGACCAGCACGGCGGCCGCCGTGGCCAGGGTCAGGCTGTCTGGCCACTGGTCAGCACTGACCGACAAGAGCAGGACGGCCAGCACGCCGTCGGCCACCATCGGGTGACCGCGCAGCCGGGTGCCTGCGGTGAGCATGGGCCCAGCGTATGCATCGTCTCGCTGCGCGGGCTGCGGTGACGCGGCGGCCGGAGCGCGCATGACCGCTAGCCCACCGACACACGGCCCGGGCCGCGCAGCACGAGGGTCTGGTACTGGATCGCCCCGACCGGCTGGCAGGGCTTCTTCTCCACTTCGTCAGCGGTGATGGTGACGGCGAAGCGGCCGCTGATCCCGCGGTACGCGCCGGTGCCCGAACCTGGCACGACGGCCATCGGCGCGCTGGCGGTCATGTAGTCCGAGCAGGTGCGCGGGTAGATCGGCTCGTGGCTGGTCACCGCGACGAACTTCTTGTCCAGCTCGGTGATGCTGAGCATGAACGAGCCGCGGGCCAGCTTCAGCTCCAGGTCATGGGTGTGTGACGGGTCAACCTTCCCGTCCGGGAAGACGGTCACGGCTGGTCCGTAGTCGCCGATCGCCCCGGTCACGATGGCCCGGAGGTCCGGCCCGTCGCTGTTGATGCTGTACACCATCAGGTGCGCGTTGTCCCTCGCCGGAGCGGGCGCGGTCGCACTGGTGGTCGCGGCGCTGGTGCTGGCGGCGCCGGTGCTGGCTGCGGACGCGGCGCAGCCGGTGGCGGCGAGCGCGCCTGCTAGCACGGCGGCGCCGAACAGGGCGGCTGGGCGGTTCCTGAGCATATGCATCTCCCTGGCTGGATTTCGGATCAGGCGTCGCGGCGGCGCAGCAGTAGCGCGCCCGCGACCAGGACGATGGCCGTGTAGCCGGCGAACACCGCAAACTCGCCCCAGGCGGCGAACAGATGCTGGGGGAGCTGGCGTTGGGTATTGGTGATCGCGTTGGTGACCTCGCCACCCGGCAACCACCGCACCAGGTCCGCGTACCACTGGCTGGGCAGCGCCTTGGCCAGCTGCGGGAGCAGGAACAGCAGCCCGTAGACGGCAGTGAGGGCGCCCGCCGTGCTGCGCAGCGCGGCGCCGAGGCCGAAGCTGAACAGGCCGGACAGCGCGACGTACAGGGCACTGGCCAGCACGGCGCGCAGCACGTCCGGCTGGCCGAGCGCCGCCGCCTCATGCGTGCCTCGCAGCAGGTACTGGCCGATGAAGAACGCGGTGAAGCTGGTCACCAGCGCGACGACCAGGGTGACCGCGGTGAGCACGATGGCCTTGGCCGCGAACACCATCCCCCGCCGCGGCAGCACGGTGAGCGAGGTGCGGATCATCCCGGTCGAATACTCCGAGGTGATCGTCAGCGCGCCCAGCACCACGACGACGAGCTGGCCGAGCAGGGCCAGCCCGACCACGCTGTCCTGGGTCGCGTCGAAGAAGCCCCGCTGCCCCGGTGGCATCTGCGCCCAGTGCGCGGCCACGCCCGCGCAGTTGGCCACGGACCAGGCGACGCCCGCCAGCACCAGCAGCAGCAGCGACCAGTAGGTGGACCGGACCGAGCGCAGCTTGGTCAATTCGGAGCGGAGCGCCCCGGCCACGCCGGCCCGGCGCCCCCGGGCCGGGCCGACGCCAGATGTGGCCTGCCTGGCCGTGATGGCCGCCATGTCATGCCTCCGTTCCGCGGCCACCGGCCACACTGCCCGCGGGTACCCCCGCGTGATACTCGACGCTGTCTGCGGTCAGCTCCATGAAGGCCTGCTCCAGAGAGGCCCGGGCCGGGGCCAGGTGATGTAGCGCGACGCCGCTGGCCAGCGCGAGATCGCCGATGCGGGCGGGCGGCAGGCCGCGCACCTGTATCTCCAGGCCGCCCTGGCCTGCGGGCGATACCGTGCCGCCCGCGGCGGTGACCGCCCGGGCCAGCCCGTCCGGCTGCGGCGTCCGGACCAGCACCGGCTGGCCGGTGCCGCGTGCGATGAACTCGGCCATGCTGCAGTCAGCGATGAGCAGGCCCCGCCCGATCACGATCAGGTGATCGGCGGTGTTCTCCATCTCCGACATCAGGTGGCTGGACACGAACACGGTGCGGCCCTCGGCGGCCAGCGATCTCATCAGGGTGCGGATCCAGACAATGCCTTCCGGATCCAGCCCGTTGACCGGTTCGTCAAACATCACGATTCCCGGGTCACCGAGCAGCGCTGCGGCTATCCCCAGCCGCTGGCTCATGCCGAGTGAGAATCCCCTGGACCTTTTCCCGGCCACTTCGGCCAGCCCGACGAGGCCGAGCACCTCATCCACCCGGCGCTCCGGAATGTCGTTGGTCTGCGCCAGGCAGCGCAGGTGGTTGCGGGCACTGCGGCCGCCATGCACCGCCCGGGCCTCCAGCAACGCGCCCACCTCGCGCATGGGTCTGGCCAATTGCGTGTAGGGCTGGCCGTTGGTCGTGACGGTCCCGGCACTGGGGGAGTCCAGGCCGAGGATCATCCGCATCGTGGTGGTCTTGCCGGCGCCGTTCGGCCCGAGAAAACCGGTCACCACGCCGGGATGGACCGTGAAGCCGAGATCATTGACCGCCAGCGTGGAGCCGTAGCGTTTGGTGAGACCGCGGGCCTCGATCATCGGACGTTCTCCCTGATTAGCGTGATGGCACTGACAATCACGCTAGGGACGTACGCCGGCCTGCGGCAGCCGGTCACCGCCCATCTTGAGGTGGGGGATATCCCCCGGGTTCAGGCCAGGCCCTCGTCGATGAAGGTGAGGGTGAGCTCCTCGAGGTGCTGGCGGGCGGCGTCGGGGACGTCTCGCAGCGGCCCTTGCCCGGCGAGAACGGCCAGCCCGTGCACCGCGGACCAGATGGGGTATTCGATGCCGTCGCGGCGCCGCGGCGCGAGCACGCCGGCGTCAACCAGTTCGTCGAGGGCGGCGCGCAGATGACCTAGCGGCGTGCGCTCCTGCCCGGCCTCCCCGTCGGGAGCGCCGTAGGCGTGCTGCTGCGGTACCGCGAACGCGGTGGCGAACAGCCCCGGTTCCTCCTGGGCGAACTCCAGGTAGGCCGTGCCGATCGCGCGCAGCCGGCGCAGGGCCGCGGCGGCGTCGCCGTGCTTGCCGCGCACCCGGGCGACGCCGGCCGCCATCCGGGTGGCGAGCTCGCGCATGGCCGCCGCGCAGACCGCGGTGAGGAGCTCGTCACGGTCGGCGAAGTGCCGGTAGGCGGCGTTGGGCACCACGCCCACCATCCGGGTCGCCTCGCGGAGCACCACGGCGTCCGGGCCACCGGTCCGGGCCAGCTCGAGCCCGGCCGCGATCAGGCCGTCGCGGACCGCGCCCCGCGGCCGCCGCCGTGGCTCCGCCTGGCGGACTTCCCCTGCTGATCGGCTGGCTGTCACGCGGACAGGATAACAAGTGGACAGCGTCCACTTACCTGTGTTATAGTGGACAGTGTCCACTTAATCGAGGGAGGCTCCCGATGAACGGGAACGGGAACGGGAACGGGACGGCAGGGCTCGCCGCTGGTTACGGCGGGGGAGTGGTTCGCGGGCGGACAGCGGATTGCCTACGATCCGGAGTCCGCGGAGTGCTGACGGAGGAGGAGGCCGCCGCGACCCCGGGCGGCCTGCGGGTCTTCGAGCGCGTCGCGGCCGCGGAGCGGGACGCGGACGCGGACGCCGTGTGGCTCACGATGCTGCCCGGTTTCCCGGACGGCTCCTACGGCTGGGCGCGGGTGGACCGGATGCTCGGCGACACCCTGGGCCCGCGGCTCTACGTCGAGCCGGTCGGACAGGGTGACTCAGACAAACCCCGCGACTACCAGTACTCGACCATCGAGCGTGCGGACCTGGTCCAGGCGCTGTGGCGGCACCACGACGTGCGCCGCACCGTCGTCGTCACGTTCGACTACACCTCGCTGGCGCTGCTCGAACTGCTCCGCCGTCAGCTCGAGGGGACCCTGGCCCGGCCGGCCATCACGGCCGCGTTCATGGTGAACGGCGGCCTGTTCGCCGACGCGCACACGCACCCGTGGCGGACCACGCCGATGCTGCGCACACCGCTGGGCGCATTCGGGATGCAGCGCGCGCAGCGCTCGCCGCGCGTGTTCGACGCGACGATGGTGCAGGCCCGCCTGTACTCCCGCGACTACCATCCCACCCCGGCCGAGCTCGCCGAGCTGCGGTCGGCGATCACCCGCCGGGACGGGGCGGCGTTCCTGCACCGCGCCGCGGGCTTCACCGTCGAGCACCGCCGGCACGCGCAACGCTGGGACCTGGCCGCGATCGCCCGCGACCTCGGCGGCACGGTCGCCCTCTACGTCGGCGGCAGCGAGCAGGACCCCTACGAGCACCGGCAGATCCAGGCCACCCGCGAACGCGTGCCGCAGGCCACGATCCTCGCCTTCCCCGGCGGCCACCTGACCACCAGCGAGCACCCGGACCTCCTCGCCGCCGCCATCCACGACATCGCCGAACGCCACGGCGTCGGCACCCCGGCCACCGCCAGCCGCTAGGACCTGAACGAGAAGGGAAGACACCATGACCAGAATGACCCCCCTGCTCGAGCGCAACGAGCAGTTCGCCCGGACCTACACCCCCGCCGCGCTGGGCGTACCCGCCCGGCAGATGCTCATCGTCACCTGCCTCGACCACCGGGTCGACCCCGCGATCGTCCTCGGACTGCAGCTTGGGGACGCTCCCGTCATCCGCAACGCCGGTGGACGTGTCACCCAGGCCGTCGTCGACGACGTCGCCTTCCTCGGCTTCCTGGCCGGGCAGCTGTTCGGCGGCCAGGGCGCGCCGGACACACTCTTCGAAGTCGCGGTCGTCCATCACACGCAGTGCGGAACGGGCTTCCTCGCCGACCCCGGCTTCCGGCGCCAGGCCGCCGAGGCGACCGGCCTGTCCGAGGCGGCCCTCGAAGCCTCTGCCGTAGCCGACCCGCACGCCACCGTCCGCGCCGACGTGCAGCGCCTGCTCGGCTCGCCTTCGCTGCCGCCCCGGGTGAGCGTCTCCGGCCACGTGTACGACATCGCCACCGGGCACGTGACCACCGTTCAGGACGCCCGGTACGCTTGACCGCCCCGCACGTTCGGCGGCCTGACCGATGCTGCCGTCAGCCGTCTGGGGAGGGAGGGTGATGGACGAAGACACGGTGGCTGCGTACCTGGACCGGGTCGCGGTCACGCCTCCGGTGATCGCCGACGCGGCGGCGTTCCGCGTCCTGCACCGGGCCCATCAGGTCGCAGTGCCGTTCGAGAACCTCAGCATCCACATCCCCGAGCCGATCTCACTGGACGAGGCCGGCCTGGTGGACAAGATCGTGCGCAGGCGCCGGGGCGGCTTCTGTTATGAGCTCAACGGAGGGTTCGCGCTGCTGCTGCAGGCCCTCGGCGCCGAGGTCACCCGGATGGCGGCGCGAGTGTATGGCGACGGCCAGCTCGGGCCGCCGTTCGACCACCTGGCCCTGGCCGTCCGGCTGCCGGACGGGAGCGGGCCCTGGCTGGCCGACGTGGGCTTCGGCGCTCACAGCGACTTCCCGCTGCTGCTGGACAGCCGGACTGAGCAGGACGATCCGGCCGGCCGGTTCCAGCTCGCTGACACCAGGCACGGGGACGTGGACGTACTCAAGGACGGGAAGCCGCAGTACCGGATTGAGCTGCGGGAGCGTTCCCTGGCCGACTTCCTGCCCACCTGCTGGTGGCAGCAGACGTCGCCGTCGTCTCATTTCACCCGCACCACCATCTGCTCGCGGCGCACCGACGAGGGCCGGGTCTCGATCAGCGGCCGGACCCTGATCCGGACCACTGGTACCTCACGCACCGAGGAGGAACTGGCCAGCGACGACGACCTGCTGGCCGCCTACCGCGACCTCTTCGGCGTAGTCCTTGGGCAAGTCCCCCGGGCGGGCGGCTGAGCCCAGCCTCTATCCGGGGTCCGCTGCAGGTCCAGGACGACGTCAGTGCCGGGCCGGGCGCAGCAGACGAGCACCTCGCCGTCGGCGGGGGGTTCCAGCGGCGCTGGTGGCTCAGCCGACCATCCTCACCCACCAGCGGGGACGAGGCGATCGATCTCCGGTTAGGAACCCGGCTGGGTGAAGCGGATGCTGTTGCCGAAGGGGTCGCGTAGACCGCAGTCGATTCCGTAGGGACGCTCGGTGGGTTCCTCGGTGAGCTCGACGCCCCGGCTCAGCAGCGTCTCGTACGTCTTGCGGCAGTCGTCGGTGGAGAAGATGAGCGAGCCACCCATCGCGCCCTTGGTCAGCAGTTCGCGGACCTGCAGGGCGGTCTCTTCGGACATCCTCGGGCGCCCTGGCTTCTCCAGCAGGATCTCGCGCTCCGGGTGGCCGGGGACGCTGACGGTCAGCCAGCGCATGAAGCCCAGGTCAACGTCGGCAGTGACCTCCAGGCCCAGCTTGCCGACGTAGAAGTCAAGGGCCTCATCTTGGTCGAGGACGAAAATCTGCGAGTGCGTGATGGCGTTGAACATGTGCCTTACGCTACTGGGCCAGCCAGCCGAAAACTTATCCAAAACTGCTCAGTCCACTGGCAGTGCGGACGGTCAGGCGCTCGGCCGCATCCACGCCATCGTGAAGCACGTCGGGACGCCCACGGCCGTCGCTTCCCGGCGGTACGTCCTCGGCGACTGGCCCACAATGTCGCGGAACGTCCGGCTGAAGGTGCCCAGGCTGCCGAAGCCGACCGCGAAGCAGATGTCCGTCGCACTGCGGTCGGTCTCCCGCAGCAGGAACATGGCCCGCTCGACCCGGCGGCGTTGCAGGTAGCGGTGCGGCGTCTCGCCGAACGTGGCCCGGAAGGTCCGCGTGAAGTGGGCCTGCGACACGTGGGCGATCCGGGCCAGGGCCGCGACGTCCAGCGGCTGCGCGTAGGCGCGGTCCATCGCGTCCCGGGCCCGGAGCATCCGGCGGTTGGTCTCTTCTGTGCCGCGGCTCACGACATCATCACACCACGGTCTTTGCCGGGGTGACG
The DNA here is from genome assembly GCA_963781085.1 of uncultured Actinomycetes bacterium. Classification (GTDB taxonomy): domain Bacteria; phylum Actinomycetota; class Actinomycetes; order Streptosporangiales; family Streptosporangiaceae; genus RYN-230. The sequence continues at coordinate 107,467 of CAWAES010000006.1, read as the reverse complement.
GCCAGCCTGGCCGTCGGGGTCTCGCGGATGAACGCGAGGATGTCGGCGTTCAGTGTCTGGTGGTCGCTGGCGTACAGGCCATGGCCGGCGCCTGGGTAGACGCGGAGCGCCGCGTCGGCGAGGAGGGCAGCAGTTTTACGCCCGGTGAGCTCGATGGGTGCTGAGGCGTCCTGGTCGCCATGCAAGACGAGGGTCGGCACCCGGATTTCCTGCAGTTCGCCGGTCATGTTGACGTCGGTGTTGAGCAGCAGCGTCTTCAGCAGTACGCGCAGCGGCGTGTTGACGATCATCCGGATCGTCCAGTCCACCAGGCCTGGCGAAGATCCGGGGCTGGACCCGAAGTAGGCTCCGGCCGCCTCGAAGCTGGTGCACCACTGCGGGACGTTCGCGGCGACCGCGGCGTAGTTGGCGTCCAGGAGGGCTGGATCCCAGCCGTCTGGGTTCCCGGCCGACCGCCGGAGCTGGGGCGTGGTGGGGGCGACGAGCACCATCCGGGCGACACGGGCGTCGCCGTGACGGCTGAGATAGCGGACGAGTTCCCGGCTGCCGAGCGAGTGGCCGACGAGGGTGATGTCGCGCAGGTCGAAATGGTCGATGACGGCCGCCAGGTCGTCCGCGAGCGTGTCGAAGTCGTAGCCAGACGCGGGCCGGTCGGACCGCCCGTGGCCGCGGCGGTCGTAAAGCACGCACCGCAGGCCCGCGTCGGCGAGGGCCGGGACCTGGTAGTCCCATTGATCTGAGCGCAGTCCCCACGCGTGGGTGAAGACGACCGGGGGGCCGTTGCCCCACTCGGTGACGAACAAGCTGGTCTGGTCGGAGCTCTCGATGTAAGGCACTGTTCTTGTCCTCCAGCCGCCGGGTCTGGCTAGCGACAGCCCGGACGGCTGCGCTCTCCCGCTCAATCCCGATCCTGGCGGCCGGCTGCGTGGTGGTCGATTACCCGCCAGGTAAAGGCAGCGCGGCCGGGGACCGTACGATCGTTGCTGTGGGTGAGGTTTCCGCGATCGAGGAGCTGGCACGAGAACGCCTTGGCTTCGAGCGTCTGCGCCCGGGGCAGCTGCGTGCGGTCGAGGCGCTGGCCGGTGGCCGTGACGTGCTGGCCGTACTGCCGACTGGGGCCGGGAAGTCGGCGATCTACGAGCTCGCCGGGATGCTCCGGGACGGGCCGACGATCGTCGTCTCACCGCTGATCGCGCTGCAGGACGATCAGATCGCGCACCTGCATACGGCCGGGCTGCCCGCGATCGTCCTCAACTCGCAGCTGTCGGCCGGTGCGCGCACGGCGGCGCTGCTGGCCTCGTGCGACCCCGGCACGTTCGTCTTCCTCTCGCCGGAGCAGCTGGCGAACAGCGAGACCCGGCAGGCGATCCAGCGCGCGCGGCCGGGTCTGTTCGTGGTGGACGAGGCTCACCTGATCAGCCAGTGGGGCCACGACTTCCGTCCCGACTACATGAGGCTCGGCGCACAAGCGGAGGCGGTCGGCGCTCCGGTTCGGCTGGCCCTGACCGCGACGGCCGCGCCGCCGGTGCGGCAGGAGATCGTGCGGCGGCTCGGCCTGCGCGATCCCGAGGTCGTGATCGGCGACTTCGACCGGCCGCACATCCACCTCTCGGCGCGGCACGTGCGGACGCTCCCCGACAAGCAGGACGAGGTCGTGCGCGCGGCGGGCGAACTCCCCGGTCCCGGGATCGTCTACGCGGCCACGCATGCCAGCGCGGAGGCGGCGCGCGACTCGCTCGCCGCAGCGGGCGAGCAGGTGACGCTGTACCACGCCGGGCTCTCCGGGCGCGACCGGCGCGAGGCGATGGCCGCCTTCCTGGAGGGCTCGGCCCGGGCCATCGCGGCGACCGTCGCGTTCGGCATGGGAATCGACAAGCCGGACGTGCGCTGGGTACTGCACGCGGACCCGCCGGCCTCACTCGACGCGTACTACCAGGAGTTCGGGCGTGCGGGCCGGGACGGCGAGGCGTCGCACGCCCGGCTGCTCTACCGTTTCGAGGACTTCGAGGCGGCCCGCTACTTCACCGAGGGCGGCGTCTCCGGCCAGGCCGTCGGGCGGGTCGCGGCCGCGCTCGCGGCCGGCCAGCGGGTCGAACCCGGCGCGCGGCAGGACACGGCCGCGCTAGTCCGGCTGGTCGATCTCGGCGCGGCGGCCTGGCAGGCGGACGGCGAGGTCCGCTGGACCGGCGCGGTGACCGTCGCGGAGCTGCTGGAGGCGTCGGAGGCGGAGACGCAACGCGAGCACGAGGTGGATCGCTCGCGGCTGGTCATGATGCGCCGTTACGCCGAGCACACTGGGTGCCGCCGTTCGTTCCTGCTTTCCTACTTCGGGCAGGACTATCCCGGACCCTGCGGCAACTGCGACAACGACCTCGCGCACGCTGAGACGGTGCGCGGGGACGTCCCGTTCGCCGTCGGCGCCCGCGTGCTGAGCGAACGGTGGGGCGAGGGCACCGTGCAGCGCTACGACGACGACCAGTTGACGGTGCTGTTCGACGAGCATGGCTACCGCGAGCTATTCGTGCCAGTCGTCCTTGAACGCGGCCTGCTGCAGCTCGCGCCGGGCGCTCGCTAGGTCAGGGCCAGGAGAGACTGGACAAGACGAACCGGTACCCATCTGGATCTGCGATCGTCACACCCCACTGGTCCCAGTAGGGATTGCGGGCGGTGACCCGGGTGCCGCCCGCGTTGACCAGCCGGCGGACCATGTCCTCATCGACGTCGCCGCCTACGTACAGGACCAGCAGGTCTTCCTCGGTGGGCGCGGCTGGTGTTGCGTCGCCTGGATCGCCGACGAGTTCAAGGTGCCAGGCGGCATCCGGCCAGCCGACCATCAGCAGCTGATGGCCGCCTTCTGCCGAGTCGTCAAGCCGGAGCAACACGTCGAGTCCCAGGCCCCCGACCCAGAATCGTTCGGACGCCTGCAGGTCATGACTCGGCCGGGCGATACGCAGGTGACTAGCTGGGACAGGCTCCATGCCCCCATCCTCGCCGAGCCTGAGCGCCTGGCTCAGCGCGGGTCGGCGCGGATCGGGCGGCCGGGCCGGGCGCCGGTCACGAGGCTCCCGTCGCGGACCACGAACGTGCCGTTGACCATGACGTGCTGGATGCCGGTAGATGGCCGGGTGCTGTGCAGGTAGCTAGCCTGGTCGCTGATCGTCGCCGGATCCAGGACCACGATGTCCGCGTCGCTCCCGGCCTGCAGCCTGCCTTTGCGGCGCATGGCCGGAGCCCGGTCCTCCAGCAGCCGGGCGGGGCGCAGGCTGCACTTGCCCAGCGCCTCGGCCAGGCCGAGCGGCCCGCCGTCCCGGGCGAGCAGGCGGATCGCCCGGGAGAACGTCCCGGCCGTCCGCGGGTGCGTGATCGCGGTGCCGGGCAGCGGCCAGGGGAGCGGGTCAGGCGCGGTCCCGGTCCAGGTCAGCGGCATGGCGTCGCTGGCCACGATGGCACCGGGGAAGGTAAGAGAACTCATCAGCAGCTCGCGGTCGGCCGGGTCGTTCTCGTCGAGCAGTTCGATGACCACCAGCCCGCCGGGATCGGCCTGCCGCAACTCGCGCAGCCTCGCCTCGCTGCCGACCCGCTCGCCGGTCGGCGCGTAGGTCAGCGACGACGGCGTGAGCCCGCGCTCGCCGAGCCGCTCCGGCGCCAGGAAGGCGGCCCCGATACCGGTCATCCCCGACCCGTACGGGTAAGCCTCGGTGCTGACCCGCGCCCCTGCGGCCTGCGCCCGGCTGACCAGGCGCAGGACCCTGCCGATGTGCCGCTGCGAGGTGCTGTTGACGTGACAGTAATGCATCTGGGCGCCGGTCTCCCCGGCCGCGCGGACGATCTCCTCCGCGCCGTCGATGCGCGTCCGCGGGACCATCTCCACCATGTCCCGCGCATGCGTGAAGGTGGGCACGCCGGCTTCGGCGGCCAGCGCGGCGACCTGGAGGTACTCGCCCGGATCGGTGGCTGGCGCGTACCCGACGAGGACGCCGATGCCCAGCGCTCCATCGGCCAGGTCGGCGGCCAGCCGCGCCAGCATGGCGCTGATCTGCTGCGGCTCAGCCGGGCGCTGCCAGGCCTCGCTGCCCAGGTTGGCCAGGAACGTGGCCAGCCTCCCGTCCAGGCCGATCCCGGCGGTGGCCTCCATCCGGGCTAGCGCCCAGGACGTGGCGAAGCCGTAGTTGACAGGCCGGCCCTCGGCCGCCGCGCTCCGGTACGCGGCGTCCACTGGAGTGACGCCTGCTTCCAGCTCAAGCGCAGTGGTGACGCCATCCAGAGCCTGCAGCCAGAAGCCGGCCATGTCGTTCACGTGACTGTGCAGGTCAACGAACCCGGCCGTGACCACGAGCCCCGCCACGTTGAGGTCAGCCCGGGCGCGGGGCAGGGCGTTCCCGATCTGCGTGACCTGGCCGCCGGTGACCGCGACATCCTGCACGGCGTCCAGGCCCGATCCGGGATCGATCACGCGCCCGCCGCGCAGCACGACGTCCGGCTCGCTCATGGGGCGCAGCCTAGACGCGGGCCATGGCCAGCCCGTAACCGGGGCGGACCCGGCCCACCGGCCCCGCTAGGGCGAGGGGTGCACGACAAGTGCGCTGCCGCCGCCGAGGCGGACGGGCTCGGCGATGGCCTCAGCACGGCCGCGGCCGAGGATCGCCAGCGCGGTCGCGTCGCCCGGGTAGTGATCAAGGGGAAGGATGGGCCCGGTGGCCACCGTGAACTGCTCGCCGAACTGGCTGGTCAGCTGCTTTCGCAGGGCGCTGTTGTAGAAGGCGGGTTCGGCTAGCGAGGTGGCTGAGTTGGTCTGGCTCACCCGCGGCGCCGCCAGCGCTGCGGGCAGCGACATGCCGAAGTTGACGTGGTTCAGGATGATCTGCAGGATGGTCGTGATGATCGTGGACCCGCCGGCCGCGCCGACGCTGAAGACCGGCTTCCCGTCGCGGAACGCGATGACCGGACCCATGCTGGACCGGGGCTGCTTGCCGCCGGCGGGCAGGTTCGGGTCGTAGGCCCCCGGCGAGGAGGGCGCGAAGTCGAAGTCGGTCATCTCGTTGTTGAGCAGGAACCCGTAGCCAGGCACGGTCTCGCCACTGCCGCCGAAGAAGTTGATGGTGTTGGTGTAGGCGACGATGTTGCCCCACTTGTCCTCGGTGACGATGTTGTTGGTATGACGCCCTTCCGGCGACGCCGCCTGCGCCGGGTTCTGGCTCTGGCAGCCCTGGTACGGCGGGGCGGGATTCCCTGGGGCCACCGGGGAGGCCAGCGCCTGGTTGTGGATGAGGCAGCGCCGGGTCGCCGCGAACGCCGGGCTCAGCAACCCGGACAGCGGCACGCTGACGTAGCGCGGGTCGCCGACGTAGGCGTTGCGGTCGGCGTAGGCCAGCCGGGAGGCCTCCAGGTAGTGGAACAGTGCCGTCGCCCTGGGCTCGGCCGAAAGGTTGTAGCCGCTGAGGATATTCAGTGCCTCACCGACAGTGGATCCGCTGCTCGACGGCGGTGCCATGCTGTAGATGTCCAGGCCGCGGTAGCGGACGTGCGTGGGCGCCTGCACCCGGGCGCGGTAGGCGCGCAGGTCGCTCGTGGTCATGATGCCCGGCAGGGCGACTACGTTGCTTCCGGGGGTCAGCACCGGGTGGTCGTCGGCCTGGACGATCGCCTGGCCCAGCGGCCCGTCGTAGAGGTAGGAGGGGCCGTAGCGGCCCAGCAGCCGGTAGGTCCGGGCCAGGTCAGGGTTGCGGAGCAGGGAGCCCACGGGCAGCGGCTGGCCGGCCCGGGTCAGCAGCAGGGCGCGGCTGGCCGGGTACGCCTGCAGTTCAGGCAGGTCGGACTGGGTGAGCTGGCGGAAGTCCGCGTTGACACGGAACCCGTGTTCGGCGACGCCGATGGCCGGCTGGAGGTCAGCGGCCAGGGTGCCCCGGCCGTACCGGCTGATCGCCTTGGCCCAGGTGGCCACCATCGAGGGGACGCCGGTGGCCAGCGGCTGATCCGAGGCGTAGTCGTAGCCGAGCGGCTGGCCCGTCTTCGGGTCGGTGAACATCGTCGGCGTGCACGCGGCCGGGCACGTCTCGCGGCCGTCGATGGTCACGATCTGATGGGTCTTGGCCAGGTAGATGACCATGAACCCGCCGCCGCCCGGGCCCGCCACGAACGGGACGGTCACACCCAGCGTGCTCGCCGTCGCCACGGCGGCGTCGATCGCATTACCGCCGTGTCTCAGTACGTCGATGCCGGCCTGGCTGGCATCGGTGTCCATGGAGGCGACGGCACCCCCGGTGCCGACGGCTACCGGCTCCTGGCCGGCGCTGGCCGAAGCCTGGCCGGCGGCCGGGCTGGTCCAGGCGGCTAGGCCCAGAAGTACGGCCAACGCGGATGTGGCAGAAACCGCTAACGAGCGACGCATGAGCACCTCGGCCGGAGTCGACGCGGACGAAACGGTCCCTGCTCATACTGCTCAGCACTCACAAGGCTAAACGCGCAGAAGTGGATCAGGCGCCGCGTCCGTGCTTCCGGGGCCCGGGCTACTGCGCGGCCGACGGGGGCAGTTGCCCGCGGGAGCGCTTCTGGTGCCGTGAGTCGAGCACCTGGGCTGCGGCGACCAGCAGGGCCACCGAATAGAGGGGCACGAACACGAAGAGCGCCTGACCGCCGGTCGCGTAGGTGGTCAGCACCAGCGTGACTAGGGCAATGGCTACGCAGATGCCCGACTTGACGGCGTTGTTCATCGGTGGCCGGCCGCGGGCCGGGGCGGTCTTGTGCGGCGGTGCGGCCGCCACCAGCCCGGCTGGGACGTCGGCGGTGAGCCGGGCCAGTTCTGCGTAGGTCCGGGCGGCGAACGTCTGGCCTATCCGCAGGTCCAGCTCGTCCTTGGTCAGCCGGCCTTGCACAAACGCGGCTTTGAGCGTGCCGACCACGTGCTCGCGGTCGGCGTGGGCGGCCCGCAGCCGGCCGCGGGCCACTGCTGCCGTGTTCTTGTCTGCCGGTCCCGTCACTGCCGCCTCCCTACGGGGCACTGCCTGCCAGCCTAATGCGGTTGCCCGCTGGTGGACATCCTCAGGTCTTCGGCGTCTGACGGCGTGTGATCGAACCCCGCCCGGACGGCATCCGGTGGCTGGCCGGGACCGAATAGCGGGCACGACTGGCGCTTCGCGGTGAGTATGCGCGCCGCGTACCGTCATACCGGCATGACGTACGCACCGGTGAACGGCCTGCAGCTCTACTACGAGATCCGGGGGAGTGGCAGGCCGCTCGTGCTGCTCCACGGCGGGCTGATGACCATCGACCTCAATTTCGGACCGTTGCTCGAACCCCTCGCCACGAGCAGGCAGGTGATCGCCGTGGAGCTGCAGGGCCACGGGCACACCGCCGACACCAGCCGCCCGATGACGATCGAGGCGCTGGCCAGTGACGTCGTCGCGCTGCTGGACCAGCTGGGGATCGCCGAGGCCGATCTGTTCGGTTTCAGCCTCGGCGGTCTGGTCGCGTACGCGGTCGCGCTCGGCGCGCCCTCGCGGGTCGGCAAGCTGATCGTCGCCTCGGCGGACGCCCATCGCCCGCCGGGCCGCGAGAGCGTGCCCCTCGACGACGACCGGATGCCGACGCCGGCTGACTTCCAGGCGATGCGCGACGCCTACGAGGCGGTCGCTCCCGACCCCGCGCACTTCGACGAGTTCGCGGCCAAGAACTCGGCCATGGTGCACGAGTTCCCAGGGTGGACCGACGAGCTGCGATCACTGCAAGCACTGACCCTGCTGATCTTCGGCGACCGCGACTTCTCACCTCTGCCTGACGTGGCGGAGATGTTCGGACTCCTGCCGAACGCGCAGCTTGCGGTACTCCCGGGCACCACGCACGTCGGCCTGACCCGGCGGCCCGGCGAACTGCTCGCCCTGATCACGCCGTTCCTCGACGCGCGCTAAGGTCCGGTCATGGTCCTCTCGGCGCGGCCGCGGCTGGTGGTGTCGGTGACTGCTTCAGCTGACGGGCGCGTGTCGCTCAACCGCGCTAGCCGGTTGCTGGACGACGCCACAGGGAAAATATGGGACTCCATTCATCCCGCCGGCGCAGACGAGATGTTCGCAGCGCGCCGCGCGGAGATCGAGCGGCGGTACGCGCCGCAGGTTGTTCTGGAGGGGAGCGGAACGTTCGTGGCGGATACGGCCGGGCCGATCACGGACCTGCCCGCGCCCGGCGGCGCCGTCGCGATGCTCTATGACGACTTCCTGCCCGCCGAGGCCAACTGCCGGTGGTTCGCGGTCGTCGACGGCCGCGGCCGGATCAGATGGATACACAGGGAAGACGCGGGCCGGCGGTTGCTGGTCGTCGTGTCGCACGCGACACCGGCGCCGTACTTGGCGTATCTACGAAGCGAGGGTATCCCTTACCTCGTCGCTGGCGACGGGCCGGTCGACCTGGGCGGCGCCCTGCGCACGATGAAGGATCAGCTCGGAGTGACATGCGTTGTCTCGGAAGCCGGAGGCGGACTCAACGGCGCGTTGTTGCGTTCTGGACTCGTTGACGAGCTTCACCTGACGCTGTTGCCGTCACTGGTCGGTGGGCTCGGAACGCCGACCACCTTCGACGGCCTTCCCCTTCTTCCCGGGCAGTTCCCGACCCGGCTGCGGCTGCTGGACGCACGTGTCACGACAGATGGCATCGTCTCGTTGCACTACGAGATCGATCGTCAGCACGCCCCCGGCGTCTGACAGAACCGGTACCGATCATCCCGGAATGGATAGCCAGAGCGGACAACAGCGTAGACACTGCTACCAAGCTGCGATTTGGCGGCTCTAAAGCGCTATTTTGCCCGGCGGTACCTATGCGCGGGTGGGGGGACAATGGCCGAGGATAGGGCCAGCGATGCTGTGGTTCTCGGGCTGGACACCGCGGCCTGGGCTTTCGCGCCAGCCGATCAGACAAGTCCGGCCAAGGCGGCGCGGGCGGGAGCGCTGTTTGACTCCGCCCACACCGGTGAGCGGCTCACCGAGCTACGTATTCACGGGGTGTCAGGGTCGGATGGCCCGACGATGCTAGAGCACCCGACGGCGCTGCAGGTGGCAGGCGACACCATCACGGGGTTTTACCGGCGGTGGAATCCGGGTGGCGGGGGGCGGCCCAGCGTGGACTGGAACCTGGAGGCGTATTCGTGGGGCGGGCTGACCGAGCAGCCGCTGGCGTCGGCGTCGTGGGTGCTGCTGGCCCCGTTCATGATGTACAACCTGGCCCATTTCATGCTGCCCGCAGAGCCCCCGCCGGCGCCGGAAAAGAAGACGGAAACCGAACTGCCAGGCTGGGACTGGGGTCATCAGATGGCGCATGCGGTGCTGCGGTTGCTGGCGCTGGCGGCGACCGTTCAGTTCATCAGCGCGATTGCGACGTTGACCGTGAGCACCGTGGCCTGGCAGGCGGCCGGCCATTCCAGCGCGCTGCCCCAATGGATGAGCTGGTACGCGGATCGTCCCCCGGGCTGGCGAGTGGCCATCGCCTTGCTGTCCGTCGGCGCGGTGGTGGGCCTGCTGTGGGTGATAAGCACGGTAACGGCCCAGCGATATGAGGCGCGGACAAGCGGCGGGAACCGCGGGGCGCCCAGCGACTGGCGGCTGGCTGAGCCCGGGTTCTGGAAAGGCTCGCTGCTGGTGCGACGCCAGCGGGCCATCCATGCGGCCGCGGCGCTGGCCGCCGCCGCGCTCCTGGTCGCGCGCCCGGCCAGCCACCCGGTCTGGGCGCAGCGGACGGCTCTGTTCTTCGCGGCGGTTGTCCTCGCCGTGGCGGTCGTCGTCGTCGCTTCGCCGCTATCTGACCGGCACAAGGTCACCGTGGCCAGCGGCGGTCCGGAGAAGGACGCGCCGATCGGCTGGTGGTGCTGGGTCTTGCTCGCCGCTGGCGTCGTCGCCATCGTGGGCGCTGCGGCGGTAAGCGGCTGGACCAACCACAGCACTGATCCGCAGCGCCAGATGTTTCCGGGCGTGAGCGGCTTCCTCCTCTGGCTGCTTATCGTGCAACTGGCGCTGCTCCTGGCCTTCGCGCTGGTAGTCGCTCTGCTGGCGCACCGCGCGCCGGCGCCGGGTGACGGGTTCCAGCCCTACTTCGGCGGGCATCTGGCCGCCTTGATCGCCGTACTGGCATTCTTGCTCGGCGGGCTGCTGTCCGCCGCCATCAACCTGGGGGTGGCAGGCTTGCTGGGCACGGCGGTGCCGGGCCGGCTCGTGCTGCCACCCGCACCGGGCAACTCGCTGTACGTGCCCTGGCCGCTCTACGCGTTCGGGGCGGCCGCACTAGGCGCGCTGGCCGGTGCCCTGGTGGCAGGACCCACCCTCTATCTGCGGTACCGCAAGAACTGGAAGCTCTTCAGCGGCCGGGCCGGCTTCCCGCTCGTGGCAGGCGACTACGGAGACCAGGCCGCTGGCGCCGCCCCCGCAAACAGCAGGAAGGTCGCGAAGGCCTGGGCCGTGGGGCTGCTGGCCGACGACGCCGCCCTCGTGGTGGCGTGGCTGGTGGGCGGCGGCCTGATCGTGGTGCTGGCCGTCGAGACCACGGTGCTGGTCATGGCGGCCCGGGCGGAGCGTCTGGCCACCACCGTGGGCTTCCTGCACGAGATCGCCTTCATTGTCAGCCTCGTCACCGTGGCGCTGGCCGCGTGGCTGGTCGGCCTGCTGCGCTCGGCCTATTCGGACCCGTCAAAGCGCAAGACCATCGGTGCGCTGTGGGACGTGGCGACGTTCTGGCCGCGGGCGGCGCACCCGTTCGCCCCGCCGTGCTACGGCGAGCGCGCGATACCTGAGGTCGTGGACCGGGTGCTGCTGCTGATGGGCCACGGCCAGGGCTTTCCCGGCCAGCAGGAACTGGCTGACCAGTACCGGCTCACGGTGCGATCCGGCCCGGTTCTGCTGACCGGCTACAGCCAGGGCTCGATCATCGCTCCCGCGGTCGCCGCGCAGCTACCACCACAGGTGCTGAGCACGCCTGGGTTCGCCCTGCTCACGCTGGCCTGCCCGGCCCGCCGGCTCTACGGGCGGGCGTTCCCCTCCTATTTCGGCCAGCGGCATCTGGAACAACTCCGCAGCCTGCTCAGCCATGACGGCCATGAGTACTGGCGGAACGCTGTCCGCCGCAGCGACTACATCGGATCATGGATATTCTCCCCGCCTCCGCCCTCACGGGCCCAGGAGAACCTGAACCAGCACCTCGACCAGCTGTGCTGGGATCCGGTGGTCCTCGCCCGGGACAGCGAGCCCACGCCGCCGCCCATCCACCGGCACTCCGGATGGTGGCCGGACCCGCGGGCCGGCGAGGTCGCCGCCTCTCTCGTAGACCTGCTGCGCGGCCTTCGCTGACGCCCGGGTCAGCGTGCCGCTTCCCAGTTGACGGTGGCGCCGACGACGTTCCCCGCCTTGCCGTGGTAGATGTCGCTGTAGAACGCGGGCATCTCCTCGTAGGAGATTCTGTGCGTGATGACCTCGCCCCAGGGCATGGCGCCCAGGGCCACCGCCGCCAGCGACGCCTTCCGGTAGGGGCGGTAACCGTCGTCACACGGGAAGACCATCCGCAGCCGCCGGTGATGCGCCTCCAGGAACTCGAAGGAGACCTGCCCGTCTCCGTAGTTTCCCTGCCAGACGAAACAGCCGAAGGGCCGGCACAGCCGGATGCCCAGGTCGACGCAGTCGTGCCGCCCGGTCGACTCGAAGACGAAGTCCGCGCCGTTGCTGTCACTGACGCCTGGCAGCAGGTCCGCCACCTGGTCGAAGGTCAGGTCGGGTTCCGATGCGAGCGTTGCGGTGGCCCCGAATCGTGAGGCCAGGGCGCGGCACTCGCTTCTCGGGTCGATGCCGACCACGACTGCGCCGCGCCGCACGGCCGCGCTGACCACGCCAAGACCGATCATGCCCAGCCCGATCACGACGACCGAGGCGCCGACACCGACCCCGGCCAGGTCAACTCCGTACAGCCCGACCGAGGGCATGACGAAGAGGCTGGCTGTTTCGGGTTCCACTTCCCTGGGCACCAGGTCGGCGCCGTGCGTCCCGGACGGGTTGAGTACCGCCACCGACGCGTGGGTGCCGGAACGGCAGTTGAGAGCCGTTCCCGACTCGCGGAGCCGCAGGGCGGCGTTCTGGCGGTAGTAGACGGTGTCGCCCACCGCGAAGTCCTTAACGTTCGCCCCCGCCGCCACTACCTGGCCGGCAGCCATATAGCCGGTCACGATGGGAAACGCTCCCCAGTCCAGCTTCCCGGTGAGGACGGCGAACTCGGTCCCGATGCTCACGCCGGACCACTGAGCCTGGATCCCGATGTCCTCCTCACCGATCGGGGAGGTGACGACCTCAGCCATCCGGAAGGCCCCCTCGGGTTCGGCGACCAGGGCCGTCCCGCTCAGACCGTCAGAATTTCCCACCCGGACACACTTCCTTCCCTGTGCTGTCTTTATCGCTACGAAGCGCCGAAGGTGACGAGTGCCTTGACCACTGAGCCGTCGTCGATCGCCGCGAACGCGTCGTTGATCCGGTAGAAGGGATACGTTCCGGAGAGGAAGAACTCGCGGGGCAGTGCGCCGGACTCGACGAGGTTCACCACGCTTCGCAGCACGGCGCCCTCGCGGGGCCGGGCCACGACGAGTGACGCCTCCCGGGGGGCGGACATGACGTCCAGCGGTACCGGCTCGTCCGGTGCGCTGTAGATGATGAGGCGCCCGCCGGGCCGCACCCAGCGGTACGCGGCGTCCACGGCCGGGGCCTTGCCCGACGCCTCGAACACCGTATGGGCGCCGCCGAGCTCGCGGAACAGGGAGTCGGCCTCGGGGCCGGCGATGGCGGTGTGGGTGGCACCAAGGTCGAGGGCACGCTGCAGGCGTTCCTTCCGGCGCCCGACGCAGACGACGGCCTCCGCGCCGAGCAGGCGCGCGAAGCTGACCAGCGAAAGCCCGGCAATCCCGGTGCCGCTGATCCCGACGACGTCGCCGACCATGCCGCCAGCCTCAGCCGCGATACTCCACGTCTCGGCCAGGCTGATCGACAGGGAGATGTCCTCGGGCGAGTGCCCCGCGTCGAACACGATGTGCGGAAAGTTGTCAGCGGAGCCCTGCCCCGGATGATCCTCTTGCCAGGCCCGCGAATCTCGCACCACACCCCGCTCGGCAAACCCACCCCAGTACATCCGGATGGGCGGGTCGTCCCAGCCGTACGCGCTGCACCGGGTGACCAGCTGGCCCGGTTTCAGGTAGCGGACCTGGCGTCCCACGGCGGTGATCCGGCCGACGCTTTCGTGCCCGAGGATGCTCGGGTAGCTGACGCCCGGCGCGAAGGTCCCGGTGCGCAGCATCCGGTCGGTGCTGTTGCAGACGCCGCAGACGACCATCTCGATCTGTGCGTCGTAGTCGCCCATGACCGGGTCACTGACCTCGCTGACGGCGCCAGGAGCCCGCCGCTTTCATCACAAGTGCCTTCATCACCAGCCCTTCTGTCGTGTCGTTCCGGTTGTCCTCAGCCCTTGAGGGCGCCGGTGCTTATCCCGGCCCGGACGTATCGCTGGGCGAAGGCCACGGCCAGCAGCGCGGGGACGCCGAGGATCAGGCTCCCGGCCATGACTTCGGGCCAGCTCACGACCGTCGTCGAGGTGCCGATCAGGTTGTAGATGCCGATGCTGGCCGGGAGGACCGAGGGGGTGCCGGCGAACGTCTCGGCGAACAGGAAGTCGCCCCACGCGGCGAGGAAGGCGAAGATCGCCGCGGTAGCCACCGCGGGTTTGGCCACCGGGATGACGACCGACCAGAGCACCTTGAGCGATGTGGCGCCATCGACCCGGGCGGACTCGATGAGCTCGTGCGGGATCGACAGCATGTAGGTGTAGATGATGAGGACACCGAGGGGAACCGCGTAGAGAGAATCCGCCAGGATCAGGCCCTGATAGGTGTTGAGCAGGCCCAGGGTGTAGAGGAGCTTGTCCAGCGGGATGACGAAGGTGATCGTCGGGAAGACCAGCCCGAACAGGACCAGCAGCCGGACCAGGGTGGCCGTTTTCCGGGTCCGGGACAGGAGCAGCCCGTAGCCGGCCGTGATGGCCAGGAACAGGCTCAGGATGACGGTCCCCACCGAGATGATGACCGAATGCCACAGGTCGGGGCCGACGACGTGCCACGCCCCGCGCAGGCCGGCCAGGGTCGGATGCGGCGGGAAGAAGTAGGCCGGCGTGTGGAAGAGCTCGAGCTGGGTGCTCAGCGACGACTGCACCAGCCAGTAGATGGGAAACAGCAGGCAGAACAGGGTGATGAGCAGGCCCGCCCGGCCGAGGAGACGGCGGAGCGCGGCGAACCATCGCACCGGCGCGGGCGCGCTGGCCAGTCCCGGCCGCTGGGCATGAGTAATCATGCGCTGGCCTCCTGCGTCTTCTCCAGCGCGGGCCGCGCGCGGGGGGCCCGCTCCTCGCGTGTTTTGGACCGGGTGACGAGCAGGAACATCCCGGCGATGGCGAGCAGGATCACCACCACGCCGAGGATGACCGCGGCGCCCTGCCCGTAGTTGAAGTCAACGAACGCCTGGGTGTAGGCGAGCAGGCCCGGGAGCATCGTCGCGTCCGCCGGGCCGCCCTGGGTCAGGATCCAGACGAACCCGAAGACGTTCAGTGTGCCCATGATCCCGAGCAGGAGCACCGTGAGCAGGGTTTCCCGCAGCAACGGGATGGTGATCCGGGTCAGTTCTTTCCACCACCCGGCCCCGTCGATCAGCGCCGCCTCGTGCAGGTTGGTCGGGATGCCCTGCAGGCCGCTCTGGATCACCAGGTAGTTGAACGGTATGCCGATCCATATATTGAGCAGGATGACGACGATGAGCGCGTCATTGGAGGTCTGCAGGAAATAGGGGACGGTGTGCCCCAGGCCCAGGCTCTTATACAGAGAGTCGAACAGGCCCGCGGGTGAGGCGAACATCCACAGGAACACGGTCGCCACGGCCACCTGGGGGAACAGCCAGGGGAGCAGGACGACGGAGCGGCCCCACCGCCGGAAGCGCGATTTCTCGGTGAGCGCCACCGCGAGCAGCCCGCCGATGATGAACTGCGGCACGATCGAGGCCACCAGGAAGATCAGGGTGTTGCGGAGCATCAGGTGCCAGCCCTGCAACGACGGCAGCGCGCGGAAGTTCGCCAGCCCGGCGAACTTCCATCCCCCGGTGGTGAAGTTCGTGCCGTTGACGTAGGACAGCGCCATCCGGACGGTCTCGAAGACCGGGTACCCGAACATGAGGATGATCCACAGAACGACCGGAACCAGGTACGGCCAGGCCCGGACCCCCCGGAGGCCGGACCGCCGGGCGCGGCCGGGCCGCAGCGCCCGGCCCGCAGGCCGGGCACCCGGCCGATGGGCGGCCTCCGGGCGCTTGCCCCCGGAGGCCACCGGCTCGTTTTGCGCTAGCTGACGTGCCATTGATCAGCCGCCGGATCCGCCGATTGACGACTTAGCAGCCGCCGCTGCCTCCTTGAGCGCGTCCGGCGCGGTCTTCTGGCCCTCAAGCACCTGGATCAGCGCGGTGTTGAGGTCGGTGGAGTACGTCGCGAAGTTCGCGCCCAGGGTGGTGGTCCGGCCCACGGCGTACTTCAGCTCGTTGATGAACGGGGTGATAGCGGGGTTGGCCTTCTCCTCGCCGGCCACAGCGACGGGCGGACCGAGAAGTAACCCAGCTTGGCGTCGAACTGCAGCAGGATACTGGGAGTCTGGCTCCACTGGATGAAGTTCCACGCGGCCTGCTCAGTCGCGGAGTTGGTCTTGGGGACCGTCCACACCTCACCGCCGAGCGGCACCGACAGGTGGTCGCTCGCGCTGGACAGGGGAATGGAGAACGCGCCCCAGTCGGTGAAGTGAGCCGCGGCGAAGGTGGGCAGGTCCCAGGGCCCGTCCTCGGCCATGGCCAGCTTCCCCTGAATGAGCTGCGGGATGTTCGTTGACTGGCACTGGGTGATGACTTCCTTGTTGGCCAGTCCGTCCTTCAGCAGCGTGCCCCAGAAGTTGACCGCAGCGACCGTTCCCGGGGCGGTCAGCTGATTGACGTTCAGGCCCTGCTGGTAGACGTAGGGGAGGAGCTGCCAGTTCCCGCCGCAGTCGCCGCCGAACCCGACGGCGCCGTAGGTCAGGCCGTGGACCTTGCTCACGATCGTCTTGCTGTCGCTGATCATCTCGGCCCAGGTCGCCGGGGGCGTCTTAATCCCGGCTTCCGCGAAGATCTTCTTGTTGTAGTAGAAGCCCAGGGCGTTGGTGCCGATCAGGACGCCGTAGGCCTGGCCCTTGCTGGTGGCGACGGCCCGCACGCCCGGCAGGTAGCTGCTCCACTTGCCCCACTTGTTCAGGTACGGGGTAAGGCTGGTCAGCTGCCCCGTGGCCTCGAGGTTGGGCAGGTCCGGATTGTCGGGGACCGCGAGGTCGGGGAGCGTGTGGGTCTGGGCTTCTGACAGCAGCTTGGCCAGGAACGTGGTACCGGACACGCTCTGGCGCTGGATCTTCACGTTCGGGTGGGTCTTCTCGTAGGTGTTGAACAGCCACTGGTAGGCGGCGTACTGGGGCAGGCCCGCCGGATAGTCGTCGATTTCAGTGAGCGTGGTCTTCCCGCCGGCCGAGCTGGATGAGCCGCCATTGTTGCCGCAGGCGGCGGCCGTGAGCGCTACCAGGCCGAGCACGGCACAGGTGGCGGCGAGGGGTTTCCCCCGGAGCCGGTGAGATCTTCGGCCGCTGTCACCGTGCCCGGCTGGGTTGAGCTTGAACAGGTTGGTCATGGCTTCATTGCCCTTTCTTTCTGCCTACGTTGCTGGCGGACGTCCCTCTATGCCGGGCGCTCGATGCGGGCCGGCTCCGTGCGTGATGGGCTCGGGGTGCCCAGAGATGCCCGGGGCGGCCTGCCAGGCCGGGCCCATGGGATAGGAGAACTCGGTCACCGACTCGGGCCGCAGCTGGGTAGAAGCGCCAGGAGCCGTGGGGGCCTCGTAGTGGCCTGCGGTGACCACGGCGGGGTTCACGAAATGCTCGTGCAGGTGGTCTATCCACTCGATCATCCGGCCGTCCCTCGTCCCGGTCACCGCGACGTAGTCGAACATCGCCAGGTGCTGGACGAGCTCGCACAGCCCGACGCCGCCCGCGTGCGGGCAGACCGGCACGCCGAACTTGGCGGCGAGCAGCAGGTTGGCCAGGTTCTCGTTGACCCCGGCTACCCGGCAGGCGTCGATCTGCATGACGTCGATGGCCCCGGCCTGCAGCAGCTGCTTGAAGAGCACCCGGTTAGCGGTGTGCTCGCCGGTCGCCACCCGGACCGGGCGCACGCCCTTCCTGATCGCGGCGGTGCCGAGGACGTCCCACGGGCTGGTCGGCTCCTCGACCCAGGCCGGGTGCAGCTCAGCGAGCTCGCGCACCCACGAGATGGCGGTCGGCACGTCCCAGACCTGGTTGGCGTCGATGGCGATGCCGATCTTCTCGCCCACCGTCGCCCGGGCCAGGGCGAAGCGCCGCTTGTCGTCGGCGAGCCGGGCGCCTACCTTGAGCTTCACCTGGGTGAAGCCCTCGTCTACCGCCTGCGCGCAGAGCGCCGCGAGCCGGTCGTCGGAGTAGCCGAGCCAGCCGGGTGTCGTGGAGTAGGCCGGGTAGCCGTCCCGCTGCAGCGCCTCGGCCCGCTCCGCCCGGCCGGCCTTCCCCGCCACCAGCAACTGCAGCGCCTCGTCGGGGGTGAGGGCGTCGGTGAGGTACCGGAAGTCGATGAGCCCGACGATCTCCTCCGGGGAAAGGTCCGCCAGCAGCCGCCACAGCGGCTTCCCGGCCCGCCGCGCGGCCAGGTCCCAGCAGGCGTTCACCACGGCGCCGACGGCCATGTGCACGACGCCGCACTCGGGTCCCAGCCAGCGCAGCGGGCTGATGGAGACCAGCCTCCGGTACAGGCCGCCCAGGTCGCCGAGGATCTCGTCCACGTCCCGCCCGACCAGGTATGGCTCGAGCGCGCGGATCGCGGCGATCTGTATCTCGTTGCCCTGGCCGATCGTGAACACGTAGGCGTGGCCGGCCAGCGGCTCGCCGCTGCCGTTGCCGGGATCCGGCTCGCCGGTCCTGATGACGAGGTAGGCGGCGGAGTAGTCCGGGCTGGGATTCATCGCGTCGGACCCGTCCAGCTGCACCGATGTCGGGAAGCGGACGTCGTAGGTGTCGAAGCGGACGACCCGGCTCATGCAGCCCTCTCCTCAGCAGGAACCCTGGTGTGGCGCTGGCTCTTCACTGCTGCGGCTCCAGGAACAACTCGACCACCGGAACGGCCACGTCCGGCTGGCGGACCGGCAGGGTCAGGGTGAGCACGTCGGGGCCCAGCCCGCTCATGGTGGTGTTCTGCGCCTGCGTGCCCGGGTCGATGACCTCGGCGGGGATCTCTGACCCGTCGTGCAGGAACTGTGCGAACCGGACCCGGCCGGCCAGGCCGGGCAGGTGGACATGGCGGAAGGGCCAGGCGAACAGGTGCAGGTACAAACGGTCGCCGCGCTGCGTGTAGCGGGTGTCGGGGGGCGGGGCATAGGTGGCCGGCCCCGCGCCGTACACCGACCGCGCGTGCTGGTCCATCCAGCGGCCGATGGCGTCCAGCGTGCCCACCGCGCGGGGCTCGAACTCCCCGCGGCCGGTCGGCCCCACGTTCAGCAGCAGGTTGCCGTCCTTCGACACCCCGTCCACCAGCATGCGGATCAGCTGGTCGGGAGTCTTCCAGTCGAGGTTGTCGCGGTCGTAGCCCCAGCTGCCGTTGAGGGTCTGGCAGGCTTCCCACAGCCGCCCGTCGTCAGCCAGCGAGCTGGTCGGCTGGTACTGCTCGGGGGTGACCACGTCACCCTCGAGGTCGAGGCGGTCGTTCACCACCACGTCCGGCTGCAGGGACCGGATCAGGTCCAGCAATTCGTCTGAACGCCAGTCAGCGCGGCCTTTCCCGCCCCAGGTCCGGCCGGGGTAGGAAAAGTCGAAGAACAGGTAGTCCACCGGCCCGTAGCCGGTGAGTAGTTCACGCACCTGGCCGTGCAGGTAGTCCGCGTAGCGGCTGACGTCGCGTCCCTTGGCGGCGGCCTGGGCCTGCTCGTCGTCACGCTGCGGGTGCAGGCCGTCGATCGGGAACTCAGGGTGATGCCAGTCCAGCAACGAGTGGTAGAAGCCGATCTTCAGGCCCTCGGCGCGGAACGCCTCGACCCACGGCAGCACCAGGTCCCGCCCGGCCGGCGTGTTGGTCGCCTTGTAGTCGGTCAGCGCCGAGTTCCAGAGGCAGAAACCCTCGTGGTGCTTGGTGGTCAGGACCGCGTAGCGCATGCCCGCCTGCCTGGCCAGCCGGGCCCATCGGCGCGGGTCATAGAGGTCGGGGTCGAAGTGCTCGAAGTAGCGCTGGTAGGCGGCGTCGTCCAGGCGCTCACGCTGCTTCACCCACTCGTGGCGAGCGGCGACGGAGTACAGGCCCCAGTGAACGAACAGGCCGAACCGCGCCTCGCGCATCCACCACAGGCGCTCGGCACGACCGCTGAGCTCGCGGTCGCTGCGCTCGCGGTCGCTGAGCTGATGGTCGTTGTGCTCGCGGAGCTGGGACACAACCTACCCCCAAAGTCATCCGATTTATGGAGCCAAACATCGGATGACATGAACGGTAACGACGGAAGGATTCGCCGTCAACCCTGCGGTCATACGATGCTATTGATTCGTTAAACTACCGTTACCAACTGGCTAAACAGCAGATACCAACGGCCATGAGACAACGCTCAGCGTGACGGTTACGAATACGACGGCGCTTACGTAACGCGTAGTCATCAGACCTATGGGCGATCAGTAAGTGAAGACCACCATCGCGTGGCCGTCACTCAGGGTCACCCGGGTGGAGGCGTAGCCGTCCTCGTAGTGCAGTTCCAGTTCCTGGCCGGACGGCTGGAGAACGGCCGAACCAGGCGGCTCTCCGGTGCGGAGCGACACCGGGACGTCGAGCAGCGGAAACGGGTCGTGTACCAGGTCCAGGTCCTCGGCCTGCCGCGAGGGCAGGAAGCTGAGCAGATGCACCACCATGGTGCCGTTCCCGCTGACGACCGCGGTCTCGAGATGAGCCGGTCCGCCCGCCCGCAGCAGCGGCCGGGGGAGCAGCCGGTCGAGGCAGCCGCCGAGGAGTTCGCGGTAGGGGACGTTGGCGTGCTGGCCGAACGCCTGCAGTACGGGGACCGCCCAGGTGATCACCCGGCCGTTCTGGACGACCGCCGCGTACTCCGACAGCCCGCGGGCAGGCGTGTACGAGTGCCCGCTGAAGTGCTCGTACGTGCGCTCGAAGTACGGCTCCACCACGCCGCAGAGGGCTTGCGCGCCGGGGCGTGGCGTCATCCGGAAACCGCGTTCGTACATCACGGTGTCGAAGGGAGCGGTGACCGCCGCCAGCTCCCCGAAAGGCCGGAGAAACACGTGGCTGTACGGTGCGGGCCCGTGGACGTCGATCCCGAGTTCCCCGAGGATGGGCTGGCCGTCGTCGTCCAGCGCGGCCGGGCCCGAGACGATCAGGCCTCCCCCTGCCGCCAGGAAGCTCCGCAGCGAGCTGTGGAGCTGGCCGTCGGTGCGGGTGGTCTCCGGGAGTATGACTACGCGGTAGCCGCTGAGGTCAGCGTCGGGCGGCACGACGTCGAACTGCTGGCGTAGCTGCTGCAGGGCCCGGACGGCCCCGATTCCAGCGGGCCCGGGACTGTCGCCCAGCGCGGGGTCGACCACCACCGCCACCTCGGCCAGGTGCTGGCTGCCTTCGACAAACCGCTCGCAGGCCTCGATATGCGCGTACACACTGCCGACGAGCCGGTAGGTCTCCTCGTTGGTCCGGCCACTCGGGTGCAGCAGGTCACCCACGCCGCCACTCAGCCCGTGGCTGAGCATCTGGCAGCACTCGTATTTCAGCGCGGCCGCCGGCTTGAGCCCGCCGTTGTCTCCCCAGCTCCGGTGGAACCGGCCCGTCTGGGCGACGCCAGGCAGACCCAGCGGCCGGGTGAATCGCGCCACGTACGGCAGGTAGCTGTAGCCCCAGCCGCCGGTGGGCAGCGCCTCGATCTCCACGTGCCGGAGATACTTCTTCTCCTCCTGCAGGTTCGTCCGGGGCCGGCTGTTGAACCACACGCCCATGGGGGAGTCCGGGGCGAGCGCGGCCTCGACCATGTCCCGGTAGCGGCTCATGTAGGTATGCGCGACCTGCCGTGCGTAGCGGTCGCGGTCATCAGGATCGCGGGGGTCGAGCCCGGCCTGGTGAGCGCCGTCGATCGCCCACTTGGTGGTGCTGGGCTGGTCCCAGCACATGTCCAGGAACATCCCGTCTACGGGCCCGAAGCGGCGCAGCACTTCTGCGAGTTGCTCGGCGACGTAGTCCTGGTACGGACTCGACATGTCGAGGATCTGCCAGCCGGCCTCGAACGCCGAAGCAGCCCGCTTGACCTGCCGCAGGTCTTCGGTGCGGGCGATCCACTCGGGGTGGGTGTTGGCGGCGTACTCGTCCACCTGGACGCTGAGGTAGATGGGCGCCCGGATGCCGCGGGAGTGCAGGGCCTCGATCTGATCGCCGAGCAGGTCGAGCCCGGGGAGCAGGTTCGGGTGCCGTTCCGGCCGGTCCGTCGGATAGTAGAGGTGCCCGTGATGGCACTTCGCGAAGACCGTCACGCTGTCCACGTGGGCCGCGGCGAAGGTCTCGGCGAACTGCTCAGGGTCGAACTCAGCCCCGACGTCCGGGACCGCGGGACCGGTGTGGAAGTCGAGATGGATCGTCCGCCGGGGGAACCGCGGCGGGGCGTCGCTGGTCATCCTTGTGCACCCCACGACTCGCTGGACTGGGAGCCCGACGTCGAGACATCGGATGAATGAACCGTACGGCCCCCGGAAGAGACAGTCAACGCCTCCGGGTGAAGCGTGTGAATTCGCCTAACAGGGACGTAGTGCCTTGTCAGCAAGGTTCCAGCAGGCCGCTTACCATGCAGGCTCGGCACCTGCACTAGTCCGATGTCTGGTCCCGTTCGCGCGAGCGGGCTGAGGTCACGGCCGGGTGAGCCCCCGGTGGGTGCCCGGACCTGGCCCCGGGTGCGGGGCCGGCGGGCGGGCGATGGCCGCGACCGCCGCGAGGTTCCCGGTGGACGGAAGCAGCCGGCCAGTCCCGGCCTCCCGCATATGCCATACTTCGGAGCAAACGTCGGATCTCTGCGGGCCGGATGGGTGGCGGGCAGCTGTGCGGCATCGGAGGTGGGCCCGTTGGCGGTAACCGACGAGGCGATCGAGAAGGTCAAGGCCATGATCACCTCCGGGGCGCTCCGGGCCGGCGACCGGCTGCCCCGCGAGGCGGACCTGGCTGCCGACCTGGGCCTGTCCCGCAGCTCGCTGCGGGAGGCGGTACGGGCGCTGTCCCTGGTCAATATCCTGGACGTCCGGCAGGGCGATGGGACTTATGTGACCAGCCTGCAGCCGAACCTGCTGCTGGAAGCGCTGAGCTTCATCGTCGACTTCCACCGTGACGGCACGGTCCTGGAGTTCCTGCGCGTGCGGCGCATCCTGGAACCGGCGGCCGTGGCGATGGCGGCCGAGCGCATCACCGAAACCGAGTGCCAGGACCTCCGCGCGCTGCTGGACAGTCTCGGTCCCGACCCGGACGTTAACGACCTGGTCGCGAACGACGTGGAGTTCCACCGGCGGATCTCGGCCTGCTCGGGGAACAGCGTCCTGTGCTCACTGCTGGAGACGCTGTCCGGGCCGACCACCCGGGCCCGGATCTGGCGCGGCCTGACCCAGGCGGGGACCAAGGAACGGACCCTGGCCGAGCACCGGGCGATCCTGGAGGCCCTGGCCGCGCACGAGCCCGAAGTGGCCCGGTCCTGGGCCACCGTGCATATCGCCGGCGTGGAGCAGTGGCTCGCGTCCGTGCCGTGACGGGCCGCGCCGCGCCGCGGGCGCCTGGCGGGCGCCGGGACCTTACCGCACGCTCGCGTCCGGGATCAGCCCCTCGTCAGCCAGGTCGGGGAACAGCCCGCTCGGGCACCGCCGCCGTGAGCCACGCCGCGTCCTCGGTGATCTCGCCGGCGCTGCGCGCCCCGGCGACGACCGCGGTCACGGCGGGGTGGCGCAGTACGAAGTGCAGCGCGGCGGCGCCGATCGGCACGCCGTGGCGGGCGCACACGGCACGGATCCGCTGCGCCCGCTCGACCAGGCCGTCCGGCGCGGGCGCATAGTCGTAGGTCGCGCCGGGGCGCGGGTCGGCCAGGATGCCGCTGTTGAAGACGCCGGCGGCGAGGACCGCGACGCCC
Organism: uncultured Actinomycetes bacterium; assembly: GCA_963781085.1. Lineage (GTDB taxonomy): Bacteria > Actinomycetota > Actinomycetes > Streptosporangiales > Streptosporangiaceae > RYN-230. Next base: position 84,208 of record CAWAES010000006.1, on the reverse strand, counting down.
CGCTGCTGGCACGCGGGCAGCAGCCCGGCTGCGGCGGAGGTGTCCAGCAGCGAGTACCGGCCCGCGACCAGCACACAGTCCAGGTCGGCCCGCTCGACGAACCATCGCAGCAGGCCGGCCTGGTTCATGCCCACGCCGACCGCCCCGATCACCTTCTCCGTGCGGAGCTGGTCGAGCGCGGCGTAGGCCTCGTCCAGGGCCTGTTCCGCGTGGTCGTCGGGGTCGTGGATCAGCGCGATGTCGACGTGGTCGGTGCGCAGCCAGGCGCAGGCTGTCCTCCAGTGCGGCGAGCACGCCGTCCCGGCTGTAGTCGCGTACCCGGGTCAGCTGCGGCGTGCCGTAGAAGCCCTCGGCGCCCTGCACGTCACCGGGCGCGGCGACCAGCCGCCGGCCAACCTTGGTGGACAGCACGAACTCCGCCCGCGGGCGGCCGGCCAGGAAGGTGCCGATACGCTGCTCGGACAGGCCCACGCCGTAGTGCGGCGCGGTATCGAAGGCCCGGATGCCCGCTGCCCACGCCGCCTCCAGCGCCTGCGCCGCCGACTCCTCGCTGACCGGCGCGTACAGGCCGGCGATAGGCGCCCCGCCGAAGACCATCTGGGACACGTGCAGGCCAGTTCTCCCCAACGGCACCTGGCGCATGTCAGGCCCCGTCACGGGGGGCGAGGTAGCCGACCGTCAGCAGCACGTTCGCGTAGAGGCGGTCGTCGCCGGTCGCCACGCACACCGCGAGGTCAGCCTCCCGGCAGGTGGCATAGAACTCCAGCCGGCCCAGCGGCTGCAGCGGCAGGCGGTCCCCGAGCAGTTCGCGGTATCTGGCGAACGCTTCCGGCGTGCTCCCGTCGTCTGGCTGCATGACCGACACCGATTCGACCGGGACCAGGTCGACGACCGGTTCCAGCACCTGGTCCACGGTGACCAGGCCCGGCCGCACGTTGAGATGGATCAGCGCCGCCCCGGGATACACGTTGGTGCTGTGCGAGTAGTTGGCGTCGGCGATCAGCACCCGCGCGCCGTGTCCGGCCGCTCCCAGCGCGGCGAGCAGGGGCGGATGAATAAGCGGCGAACGCAGCACGTCGTCTCCTGTTGCCGACTCGGACCGGTGCCCGCGCCTGGCGGGCCAGGGGGACCAAAGGACAGGCTAGGCCGGCGGCCGGCCCGAGAACAAGGCTTTGGCGTCTCAATCGTCCGATGTTTAGGTGGCTCTGAGAGGTGCTCGAGGCCGCCATACGCGGAGCAGATCCACCCCGGCCACTTCGTTACCGCCTGCCGCTGTCACCCTCCCTCGTCCGGGTCCGGAATCCCTCTCGCGAGTGATGGAAGGACCTGCAGCGGCTGCGAGCGTGGGAACGTCACCGAGCGTGCGGACCTGGGAGGAACCAGCCATGACGACGACGATAGGGGTCAGGCCCGCCGGCCGTCTTCGCGGCGCCTGGGCGGCAGCGCACCACCCGGTGCCGGGGGTTCCCCGCTGGGCCCGGAACGCCGCCTATGCCGTGCCGTACACCGTGCTCCCGGCCAGCTTGTGGCGGATCGCGCTGTGCACGTTCCACGTGCCGATCGGGCGCGGCCAGATTGGCTCCGGCGTCACCTCGTCCGGAGTGCCGGGGGTGCCCATCGAGCTGTACGTGATCGTGCTGTCCGTCGTCTCCGAACTGCTCGCGTTCACGGCTGCCGGACTGGTCTGCACCTGGGGCGAGGTGGTGCCGCGATGGGTGCCTGTACTGCGCGGGCGCAGAGTACCGGTCCTTGCTGCCGTCGTTCCCGCTGCCGTCGGTGCGGTCGCGTTGACGCTGCTGTGGACCTGGGTGGCGGCCAGTTTCTCGCTCGGGATGCGGGTCAATGGCCGCCCGCTCGGGGGTGACTCCGTGCTCAGCTTTGGTGACTGGAAGGGCCTGCTCGCGGTCGCCGCCTATGCGCCGTTGCTGTTGTGGGGACCGCTGCTGGGCGCGGTGACGATCAGCTACTGGAAGCGGCGTCATGTCGGCCGCGGTCGGCGCGGCGGCCGGTGACCGCCCGCGGGCGGCGCTGGTCAGGTCACCGCGTGGCAGGCTGGGGATGGTGAGTAATGTGTCGCGTTCGCTGTCGGGTCTGCTGCTCACGGCGCAGTCCTACCTGCGAGTCGTCTTCGTCCTCCTCGGCGCGGCGCTGGCCCTGGCCCTGGGCATCGCCGCCTTCACCCTGCTTTCGCTGATATCGGAGGCCGGGACGCCATCGTGGGCGGTGGCGCTGATCGGCGTCGTTCTCGTCGGCGGGCCGCTGATGGTGGGTGTGGTCCCGGCGGTGCGGCAGATCGAGGGCGTGGCGGTTCAGGCGCTGCTCGTCGTTCAATTCCGGGACGGGCCACCCGGCCCCGCCCGGAGCTGGTCGCAGCGCCGGCGGGCGCTGGGATGGTTCCTGCTGCACCTGCTTACCGGGGCCGTCCTGGTCGCGGGGGTCATCGGGCTGATCGGGCTGGCGGGCGACTGGTGGACGATCCCGGCCGCGGCGGCGGTCTTGCTCAGCGCGCTGCTGCTGGGCCGGCTGCTGTCCTGGCTCGGGCCGGCCTTGCTCGGCCCGTCCAGCGCTGAGCGGCTGGAGCGGCTGGAGGCCGACGCCGCCCGGGCGAACGAACGTAACCGGCTCGCTCGTGAGATCCACGACAGCATCGGGCACGCCCTGTCGCTGGTGACGGTGCAGGCCTCGGCAGCGCGGAAGCTGATCGGGCGCAACCCCGGCTTCGCCGAGGAGGCGCTCGAGACGATAGAAACGACCTCGCGCCGGGCGGTGGCCGACCTCGACCACCTGCTCGGCTTGCTTCGCCAGGAGCCGCCACGCGGCGCACCACCAGCGCCCGCCCCCGACCTGGCGTCCCTCGGCGGCCTGATCACCGCCGCCCGGTCAGCTGGGCTGACCGTCGAGCAGGCCACGTCCGGCGATCTGTCCCGGCTGCCGGTGCTCGTCAGCCAGGAGGCCTACCGGATCGTGCAGGAGGGGCTGACCAACGCGCTGAAGTACTCCGCGGACGGCACAGCGGTGCTGAGCATGTCGCTGCGTACCGGCACCCTCGAAATACAGCTGACCAACCCGGCCGCCGGCCCTCGCGCCACGCGTACCGGTCGCGGGCTGCGGGGCATCGGTGAGCGCGCTGCGGCACTCGGCGGCTCCACCGCGGCCCGCGACGACGGTGGCCGCTGGACGCTTTCGGTGGCGCTCCCGGCGGGGACCTTGCGGAGGTGAACTCCATCCAGGTACTGCTGGTTGACGACGAGCCACTCGTCCGCAGTGGCCTACGGGCGATCCTCGAGTCCGAACCGGACATCGCCGTGGTCGGCGAGGCGGACGACGGGGCGGCGGCGGTCTCACTAGCGCGGCGCACACGTCCCGACATCGTCTTGATGGACGTCCGGATGCCGCGCGTCGACGGGATCACGGCTACCCGGTTGCTTGGCCAGTTCGACGGCGGCGGGCCAGCGGTCATCGTGGTGACCACCTTTGAAAACGACGACTACGTCTACGACGCACTGCAGGCTGGTGCGCGCGGGTTCCTGCTCAAACGATCCGCCGCGGAAGACTACGTCAACGCCATTCGCACTGTGCACGACGGTGAGTCGCTGCTTTTCCCCGACGCCATCCGCCGGCTGGCCGCCCGCCGCGCCGGGCCACGTGGCGGAGGACTCGGCCCGGCGAACCTGACCGACCGGGAGGAAGAGGTGCTGCGGCTGGTTGCGCAGGGCTTGTCCAACGCTGAGATCGCGACGGAACTGGTCCTCGGGGTGGAGACGGTGAAGACCCACGTGCGCAACGTGCTGGCCAAGCTAGGCGTCCGGGACCGTGTCCAGGCTGTCATCGCCGCCTACGAAAGCGGCTTCATTCACTAACGCAGCCCGCCAGTGACCGTTCGCAGTCTCAACGGCGTCATCCGGCCGAGGGCTAGTGAGCGGCCTGGTAGTCGCGGAAGACGGCTGCGGGAACGCGGCCCCGGTCGGAGATCTGCATGCCCGAGGTTCTGGCCCAGTCACGAATGGCTGCGGTTTCAGTCCGGGAGCGTGGCCTGCGGCCGTTCTCCCGGGGAGCCTGCGTGGTAGTGACTTTCCGGGCATTCGAGACGTAGTCACCTGCTGCTTTGCTCAGGCCTTTTCCGTCCTTCGGGCAAAGGTCAATCTCGTAGGACTTGCCGTCGAGTCCGATCGTCCGGGTCTGGACGTCCTTTGCCTTGCCGCACACGTCACAAGTGAGCGTTACCTGAGTCAGAGTCGCCATGGTTCCTTTATCCAGTGGGGCCAGTGTTAACTTTGATCGTAAGTGATCAGCCTGAGTGCCGGGAACGTGGGGAAGAGATTGCTCGCGCAGAGGGCCGCATTTCTCTCCGAATCATGCCGCGCTGGTCTTCGCGCCCAGACTCCGCCGGGGTGGGGCACGGGCCGTCGTGTGGTGCGGGCGGCCGGTGAGCGCGCTTTCTCTCCGTCCGGTCAGCCGGTCCCGGTCCACGACCGGTAGGCGGTTCGCAGTGCCTGTCTGCGGGCGGGGCTGGCGAGGACATCGACATTGCCGGCCCACTGCTCGATCGAGCCAATCCCGGCTGGCAACCGGCGGACATACGGGTCGGCGACCCCGGCGAGCAACGCTTCCGCAATCGCGTCGTCGACGGTGCGGAAAGGCCGATCCCAGAATCGGATGACCGCAGATCCGGGGGCCGGAAGCCCGCGCGCGCGTTGCGCGCTCAGCAGCACCTCGCAGGACTCGGCGAGGCTGCTTTCACGGTCGCGCCAGCCGGGCGCCGTGACGGAGCCGGCCAGTGGGCGCGCCAGATCCGCTGCGACGGCGAGGGCCTGGAAAGCCGTGCCCCGCCATTTCGGGTAGGGCGGCCACTGGCGCGACAGCGCGAATGCCAGCCACATCAGGTCGTCAGCCAGTTGTGCGCTGAGCAGCCGTGAGCCGAGTTCGTCACCGCGTACGGCCGTGCGGCCGACCATGGGCATCTGCTGGGAGAGCCGCTGCCAGCCCGCCGCCAGCACATACCGTTCGACGTCCGGCGGGTACCAGCGCAACCTCGCGCGGACCCGGGCCAGCTCGGCGGTCCGGTCGACGAAGATCGGCCCGGCAGTCACCTCAAGCACGCTCTGGCCGGTCAGCACCAGCCAGTCCACCGCCTGCATGTCACCCGCCGGGTCGGCCCCCAGCCTGGCCGCAAAATCAGTCACGGTCGCGACCTCGATCTTGTGCGTGTGCGAGGTGTCCCAGGTGACCGGAAATCGCACCGGGAACCCTCGGTAGGACTCAGGCAGCGTCCGCTCGAGCAACCCGCTGATCTGCGGCACTGCGTCGCGGTCCGGAGTGTCGACCAGAAGCGTCAGCCGGCAGCCCCAGTCATGGTCGCGGCTCATCGCGTCATCAAGGCCGAGGACGTCGGACCCCGAACCGAGCCCGCCGCATAGCGGAGACGGGGCATCGACCTGGCCAGCAGTGGCTGCACGACGTCGGCATGAAACTGCCGGGCCAGCTCCGCACCGGGCAGGACTGGATCAGTCATGAGACCAGCCGACCACACCATGCCTGGCCCGGCCCAGCCATTTTCTCTCGCCGCTTTCGACGGTTGCCAGGAGTCTCCGCTGGTCGCGACGGTGCCTCAGCTGTTGCCACAGGCAACGGCGTCTGATGTGCGCCGGTGGATCACCGGGTGACGAGAAGCTCGTCCAGACCCAGGATCCCGGTCACCCTCCGAACCGCCCAGCTCGGGGCCCGCAAGGTGAGCGACCCGCCGCCGTCCACGGCCCGCTGCCGGGCGGCCAGCAGCACGCCGATCCCCGACGCGTCCATGAACGTGACCGCGGACATGTTGACTTCCAGGTGTGCCGGGCCGCGCCCGGCGGCCAGGGCGTCCCCCATGGCCGGGGAGGTGGCGATGTCGATCTCGCCAGAGATGGTGACAGAAACTACCGGGAGAATCGGGATGCCGGTCACAGGTGGTGCCTCTCGCACTTGTCTAGCGCGGTGGCGGCAAGGTCCTGGCCCCCTAGGGGAGACTCTATACCTTACGGAGAGCACGCAGGCAGTAACAGGGCGCAAAGGGCACATCGAAAAAACGAGCAGGCTTCTGGCGAACAGTCATCATCGGCTGATCTTTGGATGAGATGGGCGCCGTAACAGCCGCCAGCCTCCTCCGCCGGCGGCAGCGGCCGGCCTGGCCGGGTCTAGTCTTTCTGCCCTATGGAGTTGCTCAGGACAGAGCGTCTGCTGCTTCGGCACTGGGATGAGTCTGACCTGCCGGCGTTCTTTGACCTGTACTCGCGGGAAGACGTGGTGCGCTGGCTTGGCGCGCATCCGCGCCGGCCGCTGGCCTCAGTGGCCGACGCGCAGGAACGCCTGGGCCGCTGGCACGAGCACGAGCGCGGTCTTTCGCCTCCGTTCGGCTTGTGGGCGATTGTCCCGTGTGCGCCAGGCGCGCGGCCGGGCCAGCCAGCAGGAACCCTGCTGCTGCTGCCGCTGAGCGACGCCGATGGGCCCACGGGCCTGGTGGAGGTGGGCTGGCACCTGCACCCGCAGCACCAGGGGCAGGGGATCGCCACCGAGGCGGCACGTGCAGTCCTCGCCCTGGCCGCGAAGGCCGGGATAGACCAGGTCCTCGCCATTACCGACGTGGACAACGCCGCCTCGCAGCGGGTGGCTGCGCGCCTGGGCATGACTGACGAGGGCGTGACCGGACGCTGGTTCGGCCTGACGGCCCGTCAATACCGCAAGGTCATAAGCCTTCAGGACTCCTGACCGGATCTAGCCTCGGGAGAGCGCTGCCGGTGCCCGCGCCACTACCGCGACGGCGGGCCGGGGCTCCGCAACCCTGGATCGGCCAGAATGTCTGCCGGGGCACGTTGGCACCGCCACGGCGGAGGAGGATGCTGGTCGCCTGGAGGGCTTGATCACGTGGAACCCGCGGCGTGACGTGGGAGGGGAGCGGTGCCATGCCTGGAGAGATTCCGACCGGTGAGATCCATCACCTGCGGCTCACGGTGACTGACCTGGAGCGGAGCCGGCAGTTCTACACCAGCCTGCTCGGCTTCTCGGTGGCGGCAGAGTCGCCACCCGAGGATGACCCGTCGGCTGCCGAGGTCTTCAAAGTCCTCTTCGGGGGCGTGGTCATGATCCGCGGCAACTTGCTGCTGGGCCTGCGGCCCATGGCGCCGCAGGGCGACCGCTTCGACCCTGACCGGGTGGGACTTGACCATCTCAGCTTCGGCGTTGCCAGCCGCGACGACCTTGAGCACGCAGTTCGGCTCCTGGAGGAGAACGGCGTTAAGCACGGCGAGATCGCCAGCCTGCCTTCTTTCGGCATCGACGTGCTCTCGTTTGAAGATCCTGACGGCGTGCAGCTCGAGCTGACGGCACCGGCGGCCCAGCCTGCGGAACAGACCTGAGCTGAGCCGGGTCAGCTCGAGCCCGCGGTGGGCGCCCCATGGGGAGCCGGCCGGACCTGGATGGCCCCTGCATGACCATGGTGAGCGGCACGTAGCGTACGCGGGTAAGGGACTACTCGACGGCTCGCTGGGCCAGCTGGGGGGACGGGATGCAGGGCAGGGGCACATGATCCTCGGCGCGGTTGCCGCCGAGGCGTCGGGTGAGACGTTCGCTGCGCTGATGGATCACGTTGCCCAGGGTTTCGAAGCACTGGGAGCCGCGATCCTGGTAGTGGGCGTGATCTGGTCGTTCGTGCTCGCGGCGATGGCCGCGCGGCGGTCGGGCTGGTCGGCGCAGGCTTACGTGGTCCTGCGTCAGGCCTTCGGCGGGACGCTGCTGCTCGGGCTGGAAATCCTGGTCGCCGCCGACCTGGTACGTACCGTTGCGGTCTCGCCCACCCTCGACAATGTCCTCGTGCTCGCGCTGATCGTGGCGATCAGGACGTTCCTGAGCTTCTCGCTGGAAACTGAGATCGAGGGCGTTGCGCCCTGGCGGCGAGCCCTGATCAGCGGCGCGGGGACCATCCGCCGGGCCTCGGCCAGCGCGCTCAAGTCCGAGACCCCGCCCTGAGGGGCCGGTAGGCAAAGTCGCTGAGGACGGCAGAGCCTGGCCGGGTCCCGAGGTTGGCCATCTTGACCAGTACAAAGGCCGTGCTCGTCGAGGTGGCGGTACGCACGTGGCCAACACCGACGCCGTCGATGGACAGGGTCTGCACCAGGCCGTCTGCGGTCGCCTGGAGATCGTATGTGGTCCTTCGCGCCACCGAGCCGTGGGCCAGGACTCGCGAGTTCAGCCCGCTGGTCACGGACATACTCCACACCCCGTTCGCGCAGACCGCGTCCGTGTAACCGTCCGCTCCGACCATGCGTACACCTAGGACGAGGCAGCCGCCGGGCATCTGGCGCAGGTCTGCCGCAGCCGAGACACGATAGTCAGCGGGGAAGAGCCCGCCCGGAGGGGTGAAGCCGAACTGTCCGACGTGGTGCGCAGGGATGGTGAGCCTGGTTCCCCGTGCCTGGCAGCTGATCCGTGTGTCGCTGGTGTCCATCCGGCCCCACTGCGCCGCTCCTTTGCCGCACCCCGGCCCGGGACTGATGGCCTGGTAGGGCCGCTGTGTGCTGGCCAGGACCGGTTGGCTGATCGGGGTGAAGGCGAAGTGACTGATCACGGCCTGTCCTGGCTGGCCGGTCAGGTTCTGAATGCCGAGGGCGAGATTTCGCGTGCTGGAATATCGCCGGTCTGAGACCGAGGCTAGTTGCACGCCGTCAACGTCCAGGCGTTCGTTCCCGCCTTGGGCGGCGACCGCGACGGTGTAAGCGCTCGCTGGTGCGACGAGGCCGTCGGCGAGGATCACGGGCGTGACGCCGGTGAAGCGTTCGATCGCCCATGTGCCCGAGTCGCACACGTCGTCCCAGTAATACCCGCTGGCGGAGACACGGGTCTCAATCGACACACATCCGCGGGCCAGCCGGACAAACTGAACCCGGAGCGACGCGCGGTAGTCGCCGGCGAAGTAACCGTCGGGCGGAACGAACGTCATGACGCTGGTCTTCCGCCCGGCGACGGTTAGCTCTAGCCCAGCATGAGCACAGGCGACGCTGGCCGGAGCGGGCCGGGTCAGCGCCCAGTACGCATCGCCGTCGTCGCAGTAAGCGCCGGGAGCAGCGGCCGTGTACGGCTGATTCTCACTCGTGTGCAGGGTGCGCGGGAAGGCCACCGCGAACAGGGCGGCGGTGACGACCGCCGTGGCCGCCGCGGCAACGCCCACCACTCGTCGCCTCGAGATGTCCCGCGGGACTGGACCCGCACCGTCCAGCGCGGGGTGGAGGTCACGTCGCGATCCTGGCCTGACCCGGAGGACGAATCCAAGCACTACCACCGGTGGCGCCAGCAGCAGCAGGCCGAGCGACGCCGTGAGGTCGCTATGCAGGAACGACGGCAGGATTGCGCCGGAAACTGGCTCACGGAACGTTCCCAGATAGAGGAATAGGCAATTAAGGATCAGCACGCAGCCCGTCTGCATGAGCCGGAAAGGCCCGGCGAGGGGGTCGTTAGCTGATCGGTCTTTTTCTTCTCCGTCCATGACGCCGACCAGCTTCCCGAGGCCCGGTGCGTGATCATGCAGGGGCTTCGAGAGGCGCCGCTGCGCCACCGGTACCAGGTAGACCCACAGCGGGGGCAGCAGGAAAAGCGCGGCCAGCAGGACGGTGTATTGCGGGCCAAGCCGGGAGACTAGCTGCAGGAAGGCATAGACGCCTCGCACGCTCAGCAGCCCGAGCAGCAGTACGAGTACGTCGCGCAGCCGGACTGTGTTCTGACCCCACTCCCGCCGCATCGTCACGGCCGCCAGCCAGACGAGCGTGCCAATCGCGGCGCAGATGATGATCGCGCCCAGAATGTCAGATGGTCGCGGAGTTGACAGCCCGGCGGCGTCCAGCGCGGCCGGAATGCTGACCGTGAGAGTTATCAAGGCGACGCTGGCCAGCAGCAGTCCGCCGGTTCCCGGTTTCGGCTGCCCCGCCCGTCCCTTCAGGACTAGCCAGAGCGCCAAGGTCAGGGCGCCAAGCGCAATTGGTACTCGCCCCAGCGAGGCGATGGTGCCGACCACCAGATTGGGCAAGCCTGCGGAGAAAGGATTCAGGTCAACGAGCAGCAAGAAGTTGACGAAAAAGAAAGCAGCTGCGGCGAAGAGCCACAGCCGCCCGACGTTTTGCGGCCAGCTCTTGTCTACCCTCGCCAGCCAGACGAGCAGCGCCATGACCCCCGCGATGACCACCACGGCTGCCAGGCCGCCGAGTAGGCCTTCGTGGGCCGTCGAGATCTCGTAGGCGAGCATTCCGACGGCGACCGTCGCGGTGAGGACCGGCAGTGAGCGGGAGAACTTGAGCTTCCCCTCCCCGTCCTGCCGGAAGAACAAGACTTGCCGCACGATCCGCTGCGTCCGGTCCACCCAGTCGGTGCTGAAGGCGAGGATCGGAAACACCAGGACGAGCGGCAGGATCAGCACCTCTGCTCCGATGCTGTGCAGCAGAACTCCAGCACCGGCTGAAGCGTGCCCCGCCAGGATGGTGGCCAGCCAGATAGCAAACTGAAGGCCATAGTAGGTCAGCAGAAAAACTGCGGACCTGACGGTCGCGCTGCCCGATTGCCGCTCAGGGGTTCTGCCTCTACCCGACTGGGGCGCTCTGCGTATAGGTATCACGACGCCGCCGGCTGAGTTCTGGAAGGCCAGGGCCAAGAACGCGCCGAGGACCGCCAGTTGTGCTGCGCTCAGCCATCGCGTTAACGGCTGCGCGCCTTCCAATCCCGCTGTGGTCAGTGAGGTGACGGGCTGAATGGCCAGCAGCCCGGTAATCAGAAAGATGACGGGGACACGAATTCGCCACGGCGAGCGGGACGCACCGACGGCCAGAAGGAAGTACCCGGCCAGCAGCGAGACGATCAGCACGGTAAAGCCCGCCAGTGGGACACCGTAGGGCAGGCCGCCCTGAGCAGCCACACCACTGCTCAGATAAGGCTGCCGAACGAACTGAGTAGCCAGCAGCAGTGCTACCAGGGCTGTCTGTGCCAAGGCCAGCCGGTCGAGCCGCGCTAGCCGCTTTTTTTCAGGTGACTCCATGTGACCCCCCAGTCCGTCTCCCCACGGACGTATCAAGCATGGCGGCTCCGAGCCGGTCTGGCCAGCAGCCGGGCCTTCCGCTGTACGCTGTGTTCGGGCCGTCTGGACAGGGGGAGGAGCAATGGCCGCAAAGATCATTGCTGGCGTCCTATTATCTGCCGCCGTCCTCACCGGCTGTAGCTCGGCTGCGAACTCGACGTCGGCGGCGCCGCCTGCAAAGGCGGCGAGGACCAGCAGGCTGGCCTGTAAGCAGCGCTACCTCGCGTGGAAGAACGGGCCCGCCAAATCAGCCGCAGAACGGTTCAGCGCCGCGCAGACGGCGCTGTCGGCCGCCGGGTCAAAAAGGAACAACGCCTCCGGCATTGCTACGGCGGCGAAAGCTGAGGGACAGGCGGCGGCCAGGCTGGACGCCTTTCCCGTTCCGGCGTGTGCCGATCCTGGTGGCTATCTGGCCGCGGTCCTTACTGACGTCCGCACCGCAGCAGCCAAGGCCGCCACCGCCAGCGGCGTATCCGAGCTCGTCACGGCGCTGGCGCCACTCAAGACGGTGCCAGGCTTGGAAAGTGACTTTACGGCAGAGCTGAAACGCACAACCGGGATCTAATACCCGTTCGCTTCAGTCAGCGTCCGATCTTCGGTGGAGCTCATGCCACCACCGTGGGCTGGTGCTCGCCGCCCGTCTCGTGATCTGGCCGGGCAGAGCGAGTGACACATCGCCGGTGGCCGGGAACACTCAGACGATGACTGGCGTCCCGGCTGACACCCTCCTTCACCGATGGCTCGGGTTGCACGCTCCCGCTATGCGGCGCGCGGTCACGGTGCTCTTCGCCGGGCTGATCATCGGACTGGCCCTCCTGCCGATCGCGCGGTGGGGGCTGGCGCTGGTCGGAGGCTGGGACGCCGCTGCGCTCGCCTTCCTCCTGGCCACCTGGCCGGTCATTAGCCGGGCCGACAGCTCGCGCGCGGCGCAGCTTGCTGCCCGCGAAGACGACACGGAGGGCTCCGCGAGGGCGCTGCTGGTCGGGGCCAGCGTGGCCAGCCTCCTGGGGGTGGGTTACACGCTTCACCTGGCGGGACGGGAAAGCGGCGCGCACCGGGTGCTGCTGATCGGCGCGGCCGTGCTGACCGTCGTGCTGTCGTGGTCGGTGATGAATACGGTCTACACCCTGCGCTACGCCGACGAGCACTTCCGGTCCAAGGCCGGGGGCATCGCGTTCGGGGACCAGGACGCGCACGAGCTTCCCAGCTACCGCGACTTTGCCTATGTCGCCTTCACCATCGGCATGACCTACCAGGTCTCCGACACGACGTTGCGCGATACCCGGATCCGGCGCACCGTGCTCGCCCACGCGATCCTGTCCTACTTGTTTGGCGTGGTTATCGTGGCGGGGTCGGTCAGCCTCATCTCCGGCCTGATCCGCTGACTCACCCGATCGGAGAATATTCGTTCGCGTCCTGGTCCTGCCTGGCCGAGAATGTGTACCCGGCGCTGACTGGGGCGACTGGGGGACATCGATGGCGGTGACGACGCGGTGACCTTGCCGACCTTTGTGGTGATCGGGGCGATGAAGGCGGGGACGGTGAGTCTTCGTCACTACCTCGGTGAGCATCGCTGCGTCTTCATGGGGGGTGGCGGGACGTTCGGCGAGCCGAACTTCTTCATCGCTGAGGACAACTGGCCCCGCGGCCGTGGCTGGTATGAGTCTTTGTTCGACGGAGCCGGCCGGGCCGCCGCAGTGGGGGAGTGCTCACCGTGCTATACGTGGGCCCACGTCCACCGCGGCGTCCCAGAACGGATGGCACAGGTCGTTCCGGAGGCACGCCTGGTCTACGTGGTGCGCGACCCCGTCGCCCGCATGCAGTCGATGTACATGCATCAAGTGTCAGCCGGCCGGGAGCGGCGCCGCGCGGAGGTGGCCCTGCTGGACGACCGTTACCTCGGGCCAAGCCGGTACGGCTTCCAGCTCGCGGCGTTCCTGGACCACTTCGACCGCGGCCAGGTACTCGTGGTCGCGAGCGAGGTGCTCCGCGACCGCCCACGTGAGGCACTGACCGCGGTGTTTGACCACCTCGGCGTTGACCCGGCCGCGGATGACCCCGGCCAGCAGCATCAAGACCATCGCTCGATCGACAAGCCCGTCCCGCGCCTGCACGATCTCGGGTGGCTGCCCCGGCGCCAGGTCCAGCTCCGTCCGCGATGGCGGCCCGACCAGCGCACCGGGCTGGCCCGGCTCCTGACCACCCGGCGAGCGCGTCCCGCCGACTCCGCGATCCCACCCGGACTCCGCGACCAGCTCGCCGGGCGCCTCGCCCCCGACCTGCGCCACTTCGAGCGTCTCCTCGGCCACCGGATCCCCAGGTACTGGAGATGGGCAACTTCAGTGTCCGCTTAACCCCGGCCACGCAGTTGGCCGGATCAAGAAATGGGGCCTAGCTCCGCGAGCACCGCTTGGATCGCTGGGCTGGCGTCGGCGCTGCGCCGCCACGCCGCGTGTACCTCGCGCTTCGGTTGCCCCCACAGTGGCCGGGAGACGAGCCCTCCGCCCAAGGGCGGCCGACCAAGGCGAGGGATCAGGGCTATCACGTCGCCTGAGGCGACCAGCGACAACTGCGTGGCGAAATCGTCCGCCAGATGGCGCACGTCGGGGTCTTCGGGCACGTCTGCGAACAGCCGCCGGAACCATTGATGGCACACCGACCCGGGCAGGCTGGTTACCCACGCGTACCCGGCGAGGTCGCCGGTGGCGAGGGGCGCGTCGAGCCGCGCAAGCGGATGCGCTCGATTCACGACGACGTCGCCAACGTCGGTGTGCATATGGCGCTGGGTCAGGGACGACGGCAGCGGGGCTGGCAGCCCGTCGGCGTCGTGGACCAGAGCCAGGTCGGCTGTGCCGGCGTCGACGCTGTGGAGCGCCTGGCCGGGGTCCTGCTCGGTGACCTGCACGCGCAGGTCCGGGCAGCGTGCCGGCAGCCGCAGCAGGGCTGGCGCGAGCAGCCCCCGGATCGCAGTCGAGAAGGCGGCCACTCGGAGTGTGCCGCGCGGCGCGCCCTCCGCGACTGACTGAGCCGCTCCCGCGCAGCGCTCCAGCGCCTGGAACACTTCGGGCGCTGAGTTGACGATGGCCTGCCCGGCGGGAGTAAGCACCACCCCGCGGCCCGCCGGCGCGAGCACGGGCACACCCACCTGGCGTTCCAGTCTCTTAATCTGCTGTGACACCGCCGAGGCCGTAAACCCGAGCTCCTCGGCCGCGCGTGCGAGTGTCCCGAGAGCAGCCACCGACCGCAACGCCTGCAAGGCCCCGACATCAATCATGAAGGCAGGCTACGCAATATCCGCAAGAAAGCATCGCTGGACCGCACTTATCTGGCCGGGCAGGATCGAACCATGACCGATCCGCAGCACGCCGCTGACCTGCTCTTCGGCTCCAACCTCGTCGCGATGGTGACGCCGATGCACCCCGACGCCACGATCAGCGAACCTGGGCTCACTAACCTCGTGGACCACCTGCTGGCCACCGGGTGCGATGGCATCGTCGTGGGCGGTACCACTGGTGAGTCCCCCACTCTGACCGAAGCAGAGGCAGCCCGGCTCGTCGCTGCCGTGGCGGGTCAGGCGAAGAACCAAGCCCGGGTGCTCGCCGGTATCGGCACCTACGACACGGCCGCCAGCATTCATCGGGCCCGCGACGCCGAGGCTTCTGGGGCGGACGCCCTGCTGCTCGTCTGCCCCTACTACTCCAAGCCGACTCAGGCCGGGGTGGTGGCCCATTGCGTGGCGGTGGCCGACGCGACCGAGCTACCCGTGATGCTCTACGACGTCCCCGCACGCGCAGGCATCGCCATGGAGGCGCCCACGCTGATCGAGCTGGCCGGCCATCCACGGATCCGGGCGGTCAAGGACGCCAAGGGCGACCTGTTCGAAGCGATGACCGTCATGGCCCGCACGCCGCTGGCCTACTACTGCGGCATCGACGAACTCAGCTTGCCCTACCTCGCGTGTGGCGCCACCGGTGTGGTCAGCGTCGTAGGCAATGTGGCCGCCGACCGCAACGCTGAGCTCATCCGGGCGGTCCGTAGCGGGGACCTCCGCTCGGCCAGGACGATCCAAGCTTCGCTGATTCCCTTGGTGGACGCCGTCATGGGCACGTCCCAAGGGGTCATCATGGCCAAGGCCGCTCTGGCCCGGCTCGGGATCATCCCGCACGCGACGGTGCGCCTTCCGCTGCTCGAGCCACCCCCGCCGCACCTCCGGCGGCTTACCGACGCCCTGGCAACCATCGCCGCGCCCGTCTGACCGGACCCCCGCCTGGCCGGCCCGCTGGGGAGGCTGAAGAACCGCAGGTCATTCCGCCCGGCCCAGATGAAACGTGACCGTCCCCAGTGCCGCGGTCCTGTCGCATACTGGTCCGGTGGACCCGGTTGCTCATTCGGTCGCAGATCAGATCCAGCCCCCCGCGGGCCGCCGCAGGCGGGCCCGCCGCCCGCGGTTAGCAGGGCCGTCCGACCAGGTCCTGCACCGGCTGGCCGGCTGGTATGCGATCGCCCTGCGCCTCGGCGGCGCGGTCTTGTTCACCGCGGTAGCCGTGCTGGCGGCCAGGAAACAGATCTCCGGCTGGTCGCTAGGCGTACCGCTGGCTGTGTTGTGCTTGTGGTCAGCCTTCTTCACCTGGCGGATCCGGCGGTCCGGGTTGACGACGAGCGTGGTCCTGGCCGACGCCGCGGTTATCTCGGCGCTGGCGCTGGAGCAACAGCACCTGGTCCAGGCCATGCTTATCAAGGACAGCACCACCTGGATGCTGCCCCTGGCCTGCACGTCGGTGTACATCCTGCAGATCGCGCTGCGGCCGCGGCTCGCGCTGCCCGCGGCCGCGATCGTGGTCGTCGCCTACGGGCTCGGCGCCGGCCACCTGGCCGACGCCTGGCTGCTAGTGGTGGAGACGATCGTCGCCGCCGGGCTGGTGGCGCTGATTCGCGGGGGCGCCCGGCAAGCGGACGCGATCGTCGCCGCCGCCCTGGAGACCGAGCGGCAGATCCGGGCCGAGGAGGCGCGGCACGCTGACGAGCGAGAGCAGCACCGCCAGCTTCACGACACTGTCCTGTCGACGCTGACCATGGTCACGGCCGGCGCCTTTGCCGAACCGTCTGCGGCGCTGACCGCGCAGGCGGCGCGCGACCTGCGCATGCTGCAGGAGCTCGCGGGCGCCCCGGCCGTCTCTGGCAGGCTGGCGCCGCTGACCGACCTGAGACCGAAGCTGGAGCTGGCCGCGGCCAGCACCGCCGACCTGGCGGTGCGGCTGAAGCTCGCCGCGGTCACGCTGCCGTCCTCAGTCGCGGATCAGCTCGCGGCCTGCGTCGGCGAGGCGTTGCGCAACGTCCAGCGGCACGCTGGGACCGGCCAGGCGGAAGTGACCGTCACCGGCGGCGCGGGCTGGGCGGTCGTCAAGATCATTGACCGCGGCCGCGGGTTCGACCCGGCCGCCACGGCGCCATCCCGCCGCGGCATCCGCGAGTCGATCACCGGGCGGATGCTGGCGGCCGGCGGGCGGGCCGCGATCGCCAGCCGGCCCGGCGCGGGCACGACAGTCACCGTGAGCTGGCCGGCATGACCGCCGTGCAGCCGACAGCGGTGATGTCCGGCCGCTATCAGCGGGCCTTCACCATCGCTGTGGTCTTCCTGGTCGCCGGCTGGCATCTCGCCGGAGCGGGCGGCCAGCTGCTGCATAACCGGTCGGCCTACGGATCGTTCGCCTTCCAGGTCGCCATGTGGCTGGTGATGGCCCTAGCGATCACCGCCGGGTCGGTCATGGTGCTGCGCGGGGCGCCCGGCTGGCGCCCCGCCTGGACGGTGGCCGTCATCGCGCTGGCCGCCAGCACGGCAGCGGCGGCGGCCAGCCCGGCCGGCCAGATGCTGGCGGTGAACTGGGCGTGGGGGAGTGCCGGCTGGACGGGCGTGCTCGCGCTGCACCGCCGCCGGTTCGCGGAGCTTGCGTGCTTCCTCGCCGCTGAAGCCCTGGCCATTCTGGGCGTACAGGTGTGGGACGGGCTGGACCGCGCCGACCTGGCCGGGTTCCTCGCCCTGCTGGCCTGGTCA
Organism: uncultured Actinomycetes bacterium; assembly: GCA_963781085.1. Lineage (GTDB taxonomy): Bacteria > Actinomycetota > Actinomycetes > Streptosporangiales > Streptosporangiaceae > RYN-230. The sequence continues at coordinate 67,067 of CAWAES010000006.1, read as the reverse complement.
ACTGGCGCCCAGGTGGCTGTCTTCGCCGGGGTCAGGGCGCTGGACGTCGCCGCTGGCCAGGCCGCCGCGGCGGCGCGTAGTGAGCACGTCGCGCGCGAGCGGGCCGCCACCGCGGAGATCATCCGGGCCGCCCGGCACGCCCGCTGGCTCGCGCTGCAGGAAACCGCCATCCCGCTGGTCACTGAGCTGGCGTCGGGGACAGCTGACCCGAGCGACGCGCGGGTGCACGTCAGGTGCGCGGTCCAGGCGGCCCGGCTGCGCCGGCTGCTGGCCGAGGGCGACGAGGTACCCGGATCGCTGGTGCACGAACTGCACGCGAGTGCCGACGTGGCCGAACGGCGCGGGGTTGCTGTCGAGATCGTGACGGCCGGGCCGCTGCCGCAGGTGCCCGGCCCGGCCCGGCGGGTGATCACCGACACTGCCATCGCGATCCTCACCGCCGCGCGCAGCCACGCGCGGATCACCCTGGCGACGGTGGCCACCGGAATCGCCGTCAGCTTCGTCGCCGACACCGGCGCGGTCGTCCGGCTGCCCGCGGCCGGCGAGGGGGTCGCCATCGAACAGCAGCAAGACGGCGGCATGCTCTGGGCGGAGGCGCGCTGGAGCAGCTGATGACGGCCGCGATCGCCGAAGCCTGGCCACGGCATCCGCGCAGCTCATTGTCTGGCCAGACAATCGCGATATAGCTTGGCTTTATGGACGAGCGGGCGCACGAGGACGTCGCTGCAGCGGCAGCCGTGCATACCGAACTCGGCCGGGGGTACGAGGGGGCCGTCGCCGAAGGGCTGGTCGAGAGGATCAGCTCGGAGATCGACAAGCAAGTAGACGCCCGGCTGGCCGAACATGGCATCCAGTCCGGCCGTGCCGTGTGGGCAAACGTCGCTATGGGCTTGGGCTCAGTTGGGCTGGGCATCGGTGCCACCGCTGTGACGCTGCATGCTTACTCGGTCAGCAAAGTCGCGCCCAAGGCGTCGTTTCATCTGGGGCCTTTGCATGGATCGGTGATGACGACTACGAACTCGGTGAGCACCGGCCAACTGGTCCTGGTCGCACTGATCTGGGCCGCCATTGCGGTCATCAACATTGCCTACGCTCGCCGCCAGCCCAGCCGGCCCTGACCGCCGCCACCGCCGTAGTTCGTGAAGCATGCCCCCAGGACGTGCGCTGGCCGCGGCACTGCGATGATGAGCGTCGTGCGCGACGACGCGGGCGATCGGGGTGATGAACCCGGAGACTTCGACCGCAAGGTCTCCGAGGTGCTCGACGCCGAGGCCGGGATGCTCGACGAGAAGAGCGAGCGGCTGCGGGTAACAGGATCAGTCAGCATCGAAAGGCCCGCCGGGGTGGTCCGCGCGTCGCTGCGGACCCCACGCTGGTGGCGGCCCGGTGTCTTCCGGTACCAGGCGGTCAGGGACGACGATGCCACGTCCAGTGGCGTCGTCCCGCTCGGCAGAACCATGGACGAAGCGTTCCTTCGTACCCAGATCACGCTGCAGCTGGCGTTCAGTGTCGCCTGGCTGGATGAGGATGCCGCCGGCGGGTGATGCCTGCCGCGCGGACTTCCGCGGCAGGCATCACCCGCCGGCCGGCCCAGTCGCTGCCGTGGGCAAAGACCAGGTCAGGAAGTCGCCCGGGCGGCTCGCAGGATCACGTTCGTCACCGTACCGGGATTGGAGATCATGGACAGGTGTGACGCGTCGACCCTGGTGATATGGGCGTGCGCCCGGTCAGCCATGGCCAGCTGCAACGCCAGCGGGATGGCGTGGTCGGCGGTGCCCACCACGTCCCACGACGGGATTGTCTTCCACGCCGGAACACCACTTTGCTGAGTCAGCGCGACCGTTGCTATGGGCCGCTGGGTGACGGCGAGCACATGTGCCTGCGCGGCGGGCAGGTCGTTGGCCATGCAGCTGGGGTACACGCTCTGCCTGATGTAGGCGTCGCCGACGCCGCTGGGGGCGCCTGGGAACGGGACCACGTTCAGGTTCGCGGGCACGGCGCACGACCCGGGGTAGGCGGCGAGCAGCTGCGCGAGGGTCTGGCCCTGCGCAGGCGCGAAGGCGTCTACGTAAACGAGGGCCTTGACCTGCTTGTCCCCGGTGGCGGCGTTAGTGATAACGGCCCCGCCGTAAGAGTGGCCCACGAGCACAATGGGACCGGCGATGCTGTGCAGGAAGTCGGCCAGGTAGGCCGAGTCGTACGGGAGGCCCTGTAGCGGGTTCGGCACGGCGTACACGGTGTAAGCGTCACCGGGAAGGCTTATGCGAAGCTAGCCAACCCGGCCCGTACCGTCGGCGCGCTGCTGGACGCCGCGGCCGCCCACCCCGGCCGTTCTGGCCGCGACCACCTGCGCGTGCTCGCCCAGGCCGGGATACCCGGCCGCCAGGCCGGGCAGCTTCTGGAGCGGGCCGGCCTGGCCCACGCGGCCCAACAGCAGGCCGGGCGCTACTCGCTCGGCATGCGGCAGCGGCTCGCCTGGCCGCCGCGCTGCTCGGTGACCCGGGGATCCTGGTGCTCGACGAGCCTGGCAACGGCCTGGACCCGCAAGGCATCCGGTGGCTGCGCGACCTGCTCCGCTCGCTGGCCGCCGAGGGACGTGCGGTCCTGGTCTCCAGCCACATCCTGGCCGAGGTCGCCCAGACCGTTGACGACGTAGTCGTGATCAGCCGCGGCCGGACCATCACCCAGGCGCCCCTGGGCGAGCTGCTCTCCGCCCGGCCCGGCTCAACCCTGGAAGACATCTACCTCGAACTGACCGGAACTACCGAAGGTGAACCGTCATGACGCGCCTGCCACACGCCGAGACGCTGCGGCTGGCTACCACCCGCACCTACTGGCTGCTCGCCGCCGGCGCCGTCGCCCTCATCGCCGGCGGGACCGGCGCCACCGCTGCGGCCACCAGCTTCACCGCGGGCACCAGCCCGGCCCGCGCCACCCTCGCTATCGCCGGGCTGGCCCAGACCGTCGCACTGCTGGCCGGCGCGCTTTCGGTCACCGGCGAGTTCCGGCACAAGACCATTACCCCCGCTGTCTTGATCACTCCCCGCCGCACCCCGTTGCTGGCTGCCAAGCTCATCGCCATGGCCGTCACCGGACTGGCCTTCGTCCTGGCCGTCACCGGGATGGCTGCCGCCATCACCTTGCCGCTGCTGACCGCCCGGCACATCCCGGCCGGCGTCAGCGGCACCCAGGCCGCCGCCATCATCGCTGGCGGCGGGGTCGCGACCGCCCTGAGCGCGGGGCTCGGAGTCGGAGTGGGCGCGATCATCCGCACCCAGGTCGGCGCCATCACCGTCCTGGCTCTGCTGTATGTCGTCGAGCCGCTGCTCGGGTTCATCCCGCACGCCGGCGTTGCCGTGCAGAAATACGGCCTTGGCGGACTGGCGGCCGCCGCCACCCACACCACTGGCTTCCCCGGCACCGCCCAGCTGCTCGGCCAGGGGACGGCTGTCCTCGTCCTCGCCGGCTATGCCGTGGCGGTCCTGCTCGCCGGAGCCGCACTGCTGCGGCACCGCGACATCACCCCCTGACCAGCCGGCGATTCATAGCCGCCTGAACGGCGGTGCGGAGTTTGCGACATCACGGGGCGTCCACGGCAGGATTCGGACCTGCGTGCACGGCTCCGGAGGCTGCGTCCGTATATTACCCTGACCTGCACGAACACACATTTACGACGCTTTACGGGGCATACACGGGGCGCGGAAAGAAGTGGCTGAGGTTCACGGTGTGGCGAGGCGTTCCATGGGCCCGATCTGGGCGATGATCTCGAAGTCCTTGTCACGGTGCCGGACAGGACCTGCGTCGCGGTCGCGGCCGCCCAGTTGCTGCCGCAACACTTCTCGCCGTACCTGGCGGGGCTGCCCGACGGGCCGGCCGGTCCCCAGCACCAGAACTTGCTGTCGGTTTGCCCGCTAGATCTTCATGAGGAAAACGCCCGCAGGAATGTATCAGCGTGGCCCGACCGTGCCCTGAATAGGAAGGCAAGAGCCGCGATAGCGGCCTGGGGGGAGACCAATGCTGATACTCGTTGCCTGTCCTGAATGCGCAAGCCCTGCAGAGATGACCGACCGCCTCGTGCTGCCGGCTACAGCGGGGCGCGTCGGCCACGTTGTTATAGGTTGCGCGGCCGGCCATCGCTTCCGGATGCCATCCGGTCGGCTCCCCGTCGGCGCGTCCGCAGGTGCGATCGGCGGCCATGAACGCCACGCTACGGAGTAAGGCCCCGTCACCAGCCCCCGCTGCCCTTGAACGCGTAAGACGAGCGTGTCTAGCCTGGCTGAGGATATACGGGGGCCCGGAAGTCGCAGGCCTGCTCGCCGCTGCTTCTGCGTTCGGGTTCGTCCGCGCAGGCGGCGGGCCGCTGCTGGGATCTGCCCTTCTGGGTAGCTGGGCCGAGGACATTGCATTTGTCAGCTATTTCGCGGTACGGGCCGTCCGAAAAGAGAGCAGGCGCCACAGGCAGCATCATTGGATTAAGTATTATCTGTTTACTTTCGGGCTGGCGTTCTCGGGCTTGATCGTTGAGCTAGGCCCTGCCGAGGCGGCCGACAAGTTTGTTCGCCCTGCCCTGCTGTACGAGGTTCCCCGGAACCTGCATAATATAGTGGCTGGCTTTATCCTGGCTAAACTAACCGCTGATATTGTTTACTACATCCTGGCCTATGCAGGCCGTGTGGTCCGGAAACGGTACTTCAATAATTAGACTGGACTAGCGGCGCGTCAGCCAGTTCCGGTGCGGCGCTACGCGATCCACGTGCGGGCCAGCCATTGGGAGAAGGAAGTCTGCGGCGATGCTGCGGCCGGAGGCCTGATGCTCACGCTGGCCGCTGACGCTGTCTGGGCCCGGGGCGACTCTGGGCACCGGCCAGGAGGGAACCCCGCTGATGGGCAGGACTGAGTACTACCACGACCCGCAGGCCCCCAAGGCCAACAGCCTCATCCCGGCCAGCAACCTGCTCGTCGTGGACGAGACAGGCGCGATCTTGCTGCAGCGGCGCCGCGACACTGGCCAGTGGGCACTCCCCGGTGGTGCCCAGGACATCGGAGAGACAGCTGCCCGGTGCGCGGTCCGGGAATGCCTGGAAGAGACCGGCATCCTGGCCGAGATCACCGGCTTTCTTGGTGTCTACACCGACCCGCAGCACATCGTCGCCTACAGCGACGGTGAGATCCGCCAGCAGTACGAGACCAGTTACATCGGCCGCCCCGCGAGTGGTCAGCCAGCAGTCAACGACGAGGCGGACGCCGTGCGCTTCGTCAGCCCGGGAGACCTCGGCGACTACGACATCCACCCGAGCATGCGACAGCAGATGGGCGACTACCTCGCTGGCACCTACCCGCCCCTCGGCTGATCCGCCAGGGCCGCTTCGGCCCGCCGACCGCGACGATGATCTCTGGTGACCCCGGCGGATGAACCTCCCGACTACGTGTGCAGCCACGTAACGCCGGCCCGGCACAGCGCCTACGCTGGGGCGATAGCTGGGTGATTCCGCGCCCGGTCCTCACAGCTGCCATACAGGGGTGGCGCCCAGATCAGGGAGTTTGCCTCATGAGTGTCCCCGGGACGGAGTCCGCCGGGGACGCGGAGCGTGCGGCTGACGCTGCGGCGGCCGCGCCCGGGACGGTGGTTCCAGTTCCGGGTGACGACCCGCGGACGCCCTGGCAGGGGAAGCCGCGGGCCGCCGACATTCTCTGCTGGGTAGGCATTGTGCTCAGCGGCTTGCTCTACTGGGCCCTGCTGCCGTTGCGGGTGTCGCTGATCGGTACTCACCCGGTGGTGGCTGAACTGCTCAATGGCAGCATCGAAGCGATCATCTCAGCCGCCGCGTTCGCCCGGGCGGGGCACGGAACTCTGGCCGTGGTGCTGCTCGCCGCGATTCCAGGGCTGATGAAGTTCGACATCTTGTACTGGTGGGCCGGGCGCCTGTGGGGCGAGCGGTTCATCCTGGCCCTGCCTGGGAGCAAGCGCGCGGCCAGGCACATGGCACGTGTGCAGCGGACCGGCCGCAAGCTCACCTGGCCAGCTGTGGTGGCCAGCTCCTTCCTCCCCATCCCCAGGGCGATCATTTTTGTCATCGCCGGATGGTCCGGGATGAGGCTTGCCGTGTTCCTCATCCTGGACCTGATCGGCGTTCTGCTGTGGGCCGGCCTTCTCGCCGGGCTGGGGTATGCGCTCGGTCACCACGCGGTCGTCGCGGCCATGACCATCTCCCGCTACAGCTGGTGGTTCACGATCGGGATCGTGGCGCTGACCGTGGTTTCGGTAGTGCGCTCGCAGCGCCGACTGAAAGCGGCCCCGGCCGACCGGGACGACGGATGACCTCCCGCAGGTAGATACAGGAGCGGGATGACAGCGCGCTAAATCCTCGGTTCAGGGCCGTTACCGGGACCCGGTCGGCAAAGTCGCGGGGAGTTCGATGCGGCGGCGTCGCACGAGCAGGACAGTGGCCAGAATGACGTAGACCAAGATGGCTGCCACTGAACCGATATAGGCGCGCTGGCCGACGAAGACTGCCGTACCAGACAGGATCGAAAAGTCGAACAGTCCGTGGATCACCGAGTTCACGACGTTGCCACGCGAGACCCGCCGCATGAGATAGAAGAAATAGCCGGCCAGGCTCACAGCCACGGCTTGAGGAACTGCCGCAGCCCCGTGCCCGATTGCGTTGGTCAAGTGGGCAACGCCGAAGACCACGCTCGACCAAAGTGCGACCTGACCCTCACGCAGGGCGTGGTCTCGCAGTACGGTGACCCCGATACCCCGGAACATTCCTTCCTCGCCCCACCCGACGAACTGGCTTCCGATCAGCAGTACAAGCGTGAAGCCCAGCCCCTTGTCAGCAAGGCTCCTGTAGTCGATGGCCAGGGCGATACAGATCACGAACACGATGGGCACGACCAGGACCCACCGCTGGACTGGCCGATCATCTCTGAGGACGGGCCGCGACCAGCCGAGGGCAGCGACGGCGGCGGAGGTAAAGACCAGCGCTGCGCCGACCGGGACCCACATGCTGAGGAGGACGTTGTGCGTGGTGACGAAACCATGGTCGCTGTCGATACCAGCTGCGTTCGTAACCAGGAGCCCACCAACCTGGATGATCGCGAGGTAGACAACGACGATCACGGCGAACATGCCATACGACAAACGGCGGCGCCCGGCTGGCGTAGGTTGCTCGTGTCCGGGAGTCATGGGCGCCACCCTAGTTGGACTTGACTCGGCGATCTGTCGCACAACTCGGCTCACCGAACGTCGGGCACCACCTTGCTTCGTACGCGCTTCGGCGCGGGCCATGACGTCCTCACCGGCCACCATGTGTGCCGTCATCACTCTGGGAGCCCGGGGCGGTTCAGGCCGGCTGGCGCCACTCGACGCGGTCACCAGTTGAGCCCATAATGCGAACGATGCCGCACGTAGGAGGGGGAGGGTATGGCATGGAATTAGTTCTGGAACTCTTCGGCACTTTGCTGGTCGTACTCGGCATCGGTGCCGGTGTCTGGGTGATCGCCACCGGTCACATCTACGGCACTTTCAAGGCCGCGACGGAGAACCCGCTGTTTGCTCTCGCAGCCATCGCCGGGATCATCTTCGTGGTGGCCGGGCTCATCCTCGGGAACATCTCGCTCTCCGGAGCTATCCACAACTTTGAGAATGGAGTCGGCTGGGTTCTCACCATTGGCGGCATTCTGCTGGTGGTGGCTTTGGTGATCGGTATCACACAGGACCGGATCAAGACTGCACGCAAGGCCCGGGCTTCAGCGCAGCCGGACACCGAGCCGACGGCAGCGGAGCCGGACAAGCCTTGAGGCCGCCAGCCAGCAGGTGGGCTCGGTTCTGGGGCGCATGGGGGAGCTCGCCACAGAACCCGGCCTGGTCACGTGCAAAGGTGTCCCGTCCGGGCAGGATGCTGTCATGGCTTCCTACGCGGTGAACCCGGACGCCGTGGCGCGGGCGCGGCAGCTCATCGACAGCCGTCAGATCGTGCTCGACAGCGACTGGGGCAAGGTCCAGCCCGGAGCCGCCGAGCAGAACGCGTTCCTGGAGTCGCACTCGTGGGAGGAATACGCCCAATGGCACCTCGGACTCACCGAGGGGGCCAGCGACCACACCAAGGCCAGGTACGCGTTCGTCTACGGAGACTTCCGCCGGGTCCACCGCATGGGCATCATCGCCTGCCAGTACCGGGCGGCCGAATGGCGCCACAAGGAGATCGAGCTCGCAGCTCACGAACTCCTCCAGCGCCTGGACAACAGGCACTCCTGAAAGCAACCGCAGTGTAGGGGGTTCGGCCCAGGGTAGCTGCCTGGCCATGAGCCACGAGGCATCAGGCCTGTTCACCAGGCTGGCACCAGTGCTGAACGTGCGTGACCTGCCCGCCGAGCGTGCCTTCTACGAACGACTCGGCCTGCCGGTCATCTACGAGGGCCCGGAGTACCCGGACTTCATCGGCTTCGGAACCGAGACGGTGCATTTCGGCATCCAGAAAGCCACCGCTGACAACGATCCGCCGGGCGTTCTTACTTGGCAAATCGGCGTCACCGACATCGACACCGCCATCCGGCGATGCCGCTCCGCTGGTATCAGCTTCGACCTCGAAGACAACAACCCCGCTCCGGGATGGACCTACCGGCGCCTGCTCATCCGCACCCCCAGCGGCTACCGGCTAGCACTCGAAGGCCCCAACGAATAACGCTCAGCCAGGCAGCCAGTCCCTGGCTCTGCGCGCAAATTCCTGTTTCAGAATGGCCGTGGTCTGTAGATGTCGGAGCGGTGTTCGACGGCCACGACGTCAACCCGGTGGTGCTGTTCGTCGATACGGTAGATCACCCGGTAGTCGCCTCGGCGGGCACTGACGGTGAGCAAGGAATACCGCAGCCTGGCCGACGAGTACCGGCGGCTCAGTGACATGGCGATCACCGCGAACGAGCATGTCGATCTCAGGCTCACCGACCTGAGTGTCCGGATGGACGAACTGAAGGATCAGCTAGACCAGATGCATCGGATCCTCAAGGAAGTTGAGTAGACCCACAAGCGGCCAGGGCTCGGCGCCCGGGGCGTTGCCCGCTACGGGCTGACCGCCACCCCGACCGGGTTGTCCTGCCCGGTGACCAAGGTGGTCACTGGGCCGCCGGTCAGTGGGGCCTCATTGATCGTCCCGCTGAAGTCGTTGTTGGCCCAGTAGATGTGGTTGCTGTCCACCGCCAGCCCTTCCGGGTTGTCCTGCCCGGTGACCAGGGTGGTCACCGGGCCGCCGGTCAGTGGGGCCTCCTTGATCGTGCCGTCGCCGGAGTCGGTCCAGTAGATGTGGCCGCTGTCCACGGCCACCCCCCACGGGCTGGACCCGCTGCCCAATCTGGTCGCGGGGCCGGGCGCGTTCAGCCGGACCTCGCTGATCGTGTCGAGGCCCGAGTCGGCCCAGTAGACGTGGGTGCTGTCTACCGCCACTCCCGCCGGGTCGCCGGCCTGGCCGAACAGGGGGATCGTGAGTCCGCCGGCCAGGTTTCTCTCGTCAACCGTGCCGTCGCCGGAGTCGGCCCAGTAGAGGTGGCTGGCGTCGACCGCCACCCCAGCCGGGCTTTCCAGCCCCGTGCCGATCAGGATGGTCGGCAAGCGGCTGCCGGTCAGCGGGGCCTCCTTGATCATGGCCGGCAAGAGCCGCGTGGCGCCGGTGGCCCAGTAGATGTGGCTGGCGTTCAACCGCCACCCCGGCCGGGGAGGGCTGCCCGGTGACCAGGGTGGTCGCGGGACCGGTACCGGTCAGTGGGATCTCATTGATCGTGCCCGAATCGGTGCCGATCTGGTCGGTCCAGTAGAGGAAGCGGGGATGCGCCACCCCCGTCCCGGTGAGCACGTCGGTGGCGGAGACTGCCGGGTTCACACTGGCCGCGGTCAGCGTCGTGGTGTCGCTGGCCGTGCTGGAAGGCGCAAACCGCACCGTGACCGTGCAGGTGCCGCCGACCGCCAGGCTGACACCGGTGCAGGTGTCAGCGGTGACGGTGAACCCGGCCGCGCCGGTCAGCGTGTCGGTCAGCGCCCCGGTGGCCGTACCGCCCGAGTTGGCCAGCGTGAACGTCCGCGAAACCGCCTGCCCGGCGCCGACCTGCCCATAGTCGAACGGGGCGGGGGTGAACGACAACGCCGGAGCCGCCGGCGGGGCTACCGCCATCATCAGTGGCTGATTCACGCCAGTGGTAACGATGGAACGCGGATCGGTGCCGTCGAGGTTGGCCTCGCTGACCGTGCCCCCGAGCTCGTTAGTCCAGTACACGTGGCTGCCGTCGGCGGCCATCCCGAAGGGGGCGTCCTGGCCGGTGACGATGGCGTGCGGGCTGCTGCCGTCGAGGCTGGCCTCCCAGATCTCACCCGCCCCGGCCGCGGACTGGTGGGCGGCGGTCCAGAAGAGGTTGCCGGAGTTGACGGCGACCCCGAACGGCTCGAACTGCCCCGTGACGATGGCGTGCGGGCTGCTGCCATCGAGATTGGCCTGCCAGATCGCACCGGCCCCGGCCGAGTCGTCGCCGGTGGTGCTCCAGTAGATGTTGCCGGAGTTGACGGCGATCCCGACCGGAGCGGACTGGCCGGTGACAATGGCGTGCGGGTCGCCGCCGTCCAGGTTGGCCTCCCAGATCGCACCGCCGGAGGGCGGGCGGCCGAGAACGGTCCAGTACAGGTGGTCGCCACCGACCGCGATGTCCCAGCCAGCGAGCCCGGCGTTGCTGATCACGTGAGGGCTGGTGCCGTCGCGATTGGCCGCCCAGATCGAGCCGTCGTTTTGGTTCGTCCAGTAAAGGTGGCTGGCGTCGACCGCCACCCCGATCGGCCCGTTCTGCCCAGAGACAAGGGTCTGCGGGTCGCTGCCGTCGAGGTTGGCGCTCGAGATGGTCTGGGACGTGCCAGGCCCAGTAGATGTGATCGAGGTCCAGCCCGAGGCCCCGGCCTGCGCCGGTGAGCACATCCGCGGCGGTAGCCGCGCCGTGCTTCCGGCAGGCCGCGGTCAGCGTTGCCGTGACGGTCCCGGACTTGACCGGGGTGAACCGCACCGTGACCGTGCACCTCTTGCCCGGTGCCAGGCGGTGGCAGGTGTTGCCGGTGATGGTGAACGCGGCCGCGCCGGTCAGCGTCACCGCCAGCCTGCCGGTGGCCTGACCGCCGGTATTGGCCAGCCTGAACGTCTGCGAGGCCGCCCCGCCAGCGGCGACCTGCCCATAGTTGTAGGGGGCGGGGCTGAACGCCAGTACCGGCGGCCGCGGCTTGGCCGCCGCCGTCCCTGCAGCCGACCCGAGCGCCATCACCACGGCGCCGGCCACCACCACCACTGCCCGGCCGAACACGCTGCCCATCACAAACCCCCCGTCCCGGGCCGATCGCGCGAAATCCCGCGATCACCCACTCCGTCAACGGGAATGCTGACATCCGCCCAATACACCGTCAAGAACGCCCCAGATGGGTTCGGAACCCGTGTGGCCAGTCTGCTCACGGGCGTGTTACGTAGGGTGAGGTGAGATGGCACTTAAGCCAGCGTGGATCGCGGGATGGACTGTCCAGCATGCGTGGCACGCCAGCGCGATGTTCAGGCAGGGCCGGAATCCTGCCGCGCGCGTCTACGAGAGCATCGGATCAGACTTCTTCCTGGCCCCGGCCCCGGGCTGGCTGAACCTGGGATTGTGGGAGGGGCCGGGTTCGGAAGGTGAGGCCGGGGACGCTTGCCGCCGGCTGGTTACGACGCTCGCGTCCGCGCTGCCCGCCGGGGGTGTGATCCTGGATGCGGGGAACGGGCTCGGTGCCCAGGATCCGTTGATCGCCGAGGTGGTCCGCCCGCGTCGGCTGGTGGCGGTCAACGTCACCGAGTGGCAGCTGAGGGCGGGCCGGGAGCGGCTCACGGAGGCCGCGGCTGCGGCCGTGGCTGGAGACGCCGTCCGGTTGCCGGTCGCCGACGGGACCATCGATGGAGTCATCAGTGTGGAGGCCGCGTTCCATTTCCTCTCCCGCAAGGCTTTTTTCGAAGAGTGCTACCGGGTACTGCGTCCGGGCGGCGTCCTGAGCATCTCCGACATTCCTGTGCAGCGGTGGCCGGTGACCCCCGCTGAGCTGCTAGCTGGGCTTACTCAGTTGCGCGTGTTCGGGCTTCGGCCCAGCATGGCCATGACAGGAGGGCAGATCGCTGCGGCGGCGCGTGCGGCTGGCCTGGGCGAGGTCGAGGTCACGGTATGTGGCGATCGAGTGATTGCCCCTGCGCTCCGGCTCGCCGCGGCGCGGCTGGCAGAACCGATGGCTGCACCCGCCGGCCAGCAGACCGCCGCGCGTCTGCTGCTGAGGCAGGTGGACCTGCTCTGGCGGCGCCAGGTAATTGACTACCTCCTGCTCCGCGCCGTCCGCCCGTAACTGAGTCAGCTGGGAGATGGGCAGGGCGAAGCGGCGACTTGCGTGGCAGAGCCTGGCTTCGCTGGGCCGTGGCGAGCCCGGTGCTGATCTGGCCACCGTCCGCCAGGATCTGGCGCCTGGCCGGCTGCCACGGAGCCCGCCGGGGAACCTACCGGATCGTCTACCGCATCGAAGAAAACACGCGCGCCCCAGGCCGACAACCCCACGACATCTGGGCACCTGGCAGCTGGCATTTCAGCGGGATATGCTCGTTGTGGCAGCTAACACACCTGCCTGTCTCCGAGTTACCCTGGCCCGGCGCTGGCGGTAGCGGTTGAGGACAAGAGCGGCGCAGCCCTCGTGTGGGTTCTTTCCTTCCCATCGTGATCACTTTGCGGTGGCTGGACGCCGGGACGAAGCCACCGGATCGAGGAAACGATGGCGCACGACAAGATCAAGGCCGCTGCCCGCAGGCGCATGGCGAAGACCGGGGAGTCCTACGCCGCCGCCCGGCGCGAGGTCATCAGGGAGTTCCGGGCAGCGAGTAGCAGCGATCCGGCTGGGGAACCGGAATGGTTCGCGATCAGCTATAAGGACATGGGCCCGATCTCCACCTGGGCCGACACCCTGCTCGGCGGGGGTCCGGCCGGAGGAAGGATCGAGGTCGGCGCCGGCGAGCTCAGGCTCCGGATGGCCGACTTCAAGGTCAACGTGCCCCGCGCCTCCGTCCGCCGGGCCGCCCGGTCCTCACATCAGACGAGGGGAACGATCGGCGTGCATGCCAAGGGCGGCCGCTGGCAGGCGAACGGCTCAGCTGACGGCCTCGTGGAGATCGAGATCGACCCGCCGTGCCACACCGAGCGCAGCCTCAGCACCCTGTTCCGCCGGATGAAGGTCACCGAACTGATCGTGAGCCTCGTTGATCCGGACGGCTTCGTCGCCGCGGTCCAGCGCGATGGCGTTCATCCGCACGCTGGCTCACGGAAGGAATGATCAGCCGTGGAACGCAAGTGCAGCCGGGTCGTGGCGCTAGTCCTTACCGGGCACGCCCTCGCCGCGGCCTGGACGTGGCGGGACATTCGGCAGCCGGCACAGCGGGTCCGGGGAGTAAGACCTTCTGGCGGATCTCCAGCGTGGTCAATGCTCTCGGCTCGGTCGGCTACTGGCTGACCGGTCCCGCTACCGGAGGTCTCGGCCACGTAGGCGCTCAGATTGAGCGCGGCGGCGGTCATGTCGCCGGCCTATTATCGCCGCGCCGAACATCCGGTTCGGCGCGGCAATCAACCATGGGATGCATACCACCGCAAGCAGGCATAACGGCGGCAACGCGTGCGCGTCATGGGTACGCCCTGGCATTCGCGATTCCGGCCGCGAGATTAGCCGCGATTCTTCTTGTTCCGGATCCCGTTCTGTCAGGTAAACCGGGGTCAGCCGTTCGGGTAGCCGAGATAAAACGCACCGTCCGCTTGCCTTCTCCGTCACCTGGGGTGATGGTCTTCCAGACTGCAGGAAAACACTCGGCAATAACCCGGACAAACCGGGACTGGGAACGCGGAAAAAGGAGTCACGTCATGGCCGCCAGGAGAAAGAACGCCGCAGAGCTAATGTGCCGCACAGCGCCCGCACACGGCCCCGTCCCCGCACCCCCGCGGCCCCCCAGCCGACGGCCCGGAGCGGTGCGGGGAAGTTGTCATTTCCCTTGGCATGTGCTGCGGTTGCCGGGCAGCGGGGCCTCGGGGAAACTGGTCCGGTGAACGAGCGGGCAGCCGCGCAGCTGCGCGTCATTAGGGCCGTGGTGGACGCGCTAGGGGCAGCGGGCATCTCAGCGTGGCTGTTCGGAGGCTGGGGCCTCGATGCGAGGATCGGCCGGATCACCCGCGAGCACGGCGACGTCGAGTTCTGGCTCGAGCGCACCGACGCCGGGCGGTCGAAGGCAGTGCTCGTGGAAGCTGGCGCCACGGCCCTCGCGACTCAGCCTCCAGAGGAGGCATGCGAGTTCGCCTGGGACGGCACCGACTTCAGCACTGCCTACTTTGACCGGCAGCCAGACGGGTCGTCCACTCAGCTTCAGGGGCGATGGTCGGACTGGCTGTTCCCGCCAGGCTCCTTCGGCGATGAATGGGGGAAACTCGATGGCGCGCCGGTATTGGCTATGAGCGCCGCCGGCATGCTCGCCATGAAGGAGCAGTACCCGCACCTGCGCAACGGCGGGCCGTGGCGGCACAAGGACATCGACGACATCCAGGTACTCCGGAGGCTGGCCGCCGAGGCCGGCGTGCAGCCTTGACGGCATGGCCGCTGGTGACGGCGGGGTGCTCGCCGGGCCGCCTCAGCGCAAGCGGGTCAAACCCGGCAACGCCTCGCCTTGCCGCAGATGACAGGTACCTGCACAAACGACATCTGAGATGACAACTTGGCGGCCCAGATGACATCTCTCGCGCTGACCTGCGGCGCAGCCACGACAAAAGCCGGTGCCGGGGCGCGTCTGGGGCACGGAAGCTGTCAGCCCATTGGCGTTTGCCGGCGTCAGACAGCGGAGCCAAATCGGCCACGCTGCCTTGACCTGGCAGGCAGGAAAACTGTTGCCGCAGCTCAGGAACGGGTGCCCCTGGCAGGGCACCCCGAACATGGCAACCAATCAACACCGCAGGTCAACTCGTAATTGCGGCCCGTTCGTCGGTGCCGGGCAGGCCGTATGGGACGGGTGCGTGAGCCTGGCGGACTTGGGTGCGGTATCCCGGCGTACGATCGCGTGGTGATTTTGCGGTGCACGAGCAAGCTTCTGGCGGTCATCGGCCCTGCGCTTGCCGCGAAGCCGGCGCGACCGCCTGACGCGGAGGACTGGTACGCGAATTTGTTGTGGTTCGATCGGCGCAAGTGCCTGCTGCTGACCCACGCGGCCACGCTTTTCTCGATCTTCGAGGCAAATGTACGTGCGCCGGATCTGCGTGCGACGGGGCCGTTGGTCACCCGCCTCATCGAGCGAGAGCTTGCCTGCGAGGGACTGCCGGCTGCCGTGTTCGCCGGGCTGGAGCCACAGGACCTGATCCTCGCCAAGACGGCTGACCGCAGTGTCCTGGGCTGCATGAACGACATGGCCTTCCTCTGCCAGTACACCATCGCCGAGTCTGGCGGCCTGATGAGCACCGACCTCGGCGCGCTCAACCGGTCGCTTCGCCGCAACATCAATAGTGCCCGCGGCTACCAGCCCCCGATCGAGCTGGCCGCCCGGCGTCTCAAGGAGTCAAGTCGGTGAAGCAGGGGAGTACGGCGCTGGCGTCGTTGAGGCCGCAGGAGGCCGTGCAGGTATTGGCCGGGCTGATTGACAGTCATCCCGAGCTGGTAGCGGAACTGGAGAATCTGGCCGCTGAGGCGATCGCTCCGCCGAGCCGAGACCAGGTTGAGGCGTCCGTTACCAAGCGGATGCGCGCCCTGGACATCGACGATCTTGCGGAGCTCGCCGGAGTGCACCGAGGGCGGTATGTGCAGCCGTGGGAGGCAGCCGGAGAGCTGGTCGACGGCATCGTGGGGCCGTATCTGGAGGATGTGCGCCGCCTGGCGGGGCTCGGCCGGGTGGCTGAGGCGCACCGGGTTGCCGGCGGCGTGCTGGCCGGGCTGTATGCGTGCGGGGAGGTTGCCGGGCATGAGGTGCTCGGTTATGTGGAGCTGCCTGACCGGGCTGATGATGTTATACGGTTTCTCGCGCGCCAGGAGATACCGCTGCCTGCCGAGGCATGGCGCGATGCGTGCCCAGATTGGCACCTGGGTCGGTGACATGCCCAGGACGGGCGTGATGGATTCTCGGGTACAGCCCCGTGACTGATTGGTGAGAATCCAGGTCGGCCTGTCTTGGGGGAATGGTGCGCGCATCTGCTGCGTCTGGGCGGCGAGCCGACGGCCTGATGGTGTTCGATGGCCGCCATGACGATGGCTCGGTTGTTCGGCGAGGCGGATCTACAGCGGGTGGCGGGAGAGAGGTCGTTTGGCCGTGGACAGGGTTATCTGGACGCGGTGGGCGATCTGGAGATCGGCGTGGATCAGGTCACGGCGACCGTCTACGGTACAGACGCCTACGAGGTTGTGCTGGATCTAGGCGATGATGGTCTCGCGGGTGGGTGCTCGTGTCCGCATGGCCGGGAAGGTTTCTTCTGCAAGCACTTGGTCGCGGTCGGGCTGACCGTGCTGCGCCACTCTGGTGACGTTCCGGCTCAGCAGGCGGCTGCCGCCGCGAAGGCACGGTCACTGGAAACGTGGCTGGACGGGCTGTCCCGCGACGACCTGCTCGGGCTGGTGCGTGAGCAGGTCCGCGAGGACCGGGGGCTGCGTCGTCGGCTGGAGCTACGGGCTGCTGCCGCAGGGCCGGATCTGAGCAATGTCCGGGCCAGGGTAGGTGAGCTGCTCGATGTCCGCGGCTTCTCCCGGTATGGGGCCATCGAGTACGCGGACGCCCAGGCGTACTCCTCCCAGGTCAACGAAGTGGTCGCCGTGATCGACGGTCTCATCGACAGTCGGCAGGCGGCCGACGCGGTAAGCATTGCCGGCTTTGCGATGTCCGCTGTGCTGGAGGCGCTGGAACAGGCCGACGACTCCGATGGGTGGATTGGAGCCAGCGCACAGGAACTTGCCGACGCGCATGCCCGTGCCTGCGCCGCCGCGCCGGTGGATCCCGTTGAGCTGGCCGGATGGCTGGCCGGGTTCGTCCTCGGAGACGGGCAGATGCTCAGCGATTTCGATGCCGGTGCCTACGACGATGCGCTCGGGAGACACGGGTGGGCCGAGTACCGCCGGCTGATCACCCAGGCATGGCAGAAGAATCCTTCCGGGTGGCACGAGAAATACCTGATGCAGGAGTTGCTGCGCAGCGCCGGGGACGTGGACGCCTTGGTCGCCATATACGCGGCCGAACTACTGCCGAGCGGTTATACGCACCTGATGATCGCCCAGGAGTTCGACGAGGTCGGCCGTGCAGATGAAGCCCTCGAGTGGGCGGAGCGTGGCTTGCGCGAAGCAGCCGGGAGCCTGGATGCCCGGCTGGTGGACTACTTGGCCGCGCGGTACGAGGCCACCGGGGCTTTCGGCAAGGCTCTGGCCGCACGGCAGAACGCCTTCGACACCGGCCGGACACTGGCCAGCTACCGCGCCCTGCGGGACGCAGCGGGCAAAGCCGGGAAATGGGAGTCTGTGCGCGAGCGTGCCTTGCAGCAGCTGCGAAGCGATGCCGCCGCGTCGGCCGCGCATAGCCGCGCGGGCTTCGGCTGGGGCGAGGGCCCGGTGTGGATCAGCGCGCTAATCGACGACGGTGACGTCGGCGCGGCGTGGGACGCGGCAGCCGGTGTCGCTAGCGGCCGCCAGTGGCTCACCCTCGCCGACCTGATCAGCAGCGACCGGCCGGCCGACGCTCTACCCGTCTACCTGCGCGCAATCGAACCGCTCCGGTCCCAGACCGGCGACTCGGTATATCAGCAGGTCGCCGCCTTGCTTAGCAAGATCCAGTACTGCCACCAGCAGCTGGGCACGGCGCCGGAGTTCGTCGCTTACCTAGCGGCCTTGCGCGCCGATCAGAAACGCAAGCGCAACTTAATCAAGCTTCTCGACCAGCGCGGGTTGTGAAGACACGCAAGACAGCAGGACACACCGGCCACGCTCAGGTCTGCACGCCCCAGGGGCCGGTCACGTAGGGCACCAACCTGTCCGCCGCTCGGGCCGAGGACGGGGCTGATTCAGGCCTGATGACGTGCAGTTCCGTACTGTCAAAGATCACGCCAGGCGCCCCCAGGAGCGCAGGCCCGAGTCGCCGGCAGGGCACCCACTACATGGGAACGATCCGGTGCTGCAGTTCAACTGATGGTCGAACCCCGCTTGGCGGCGCCGGGCGCGCCGCGGGGGAGTGGGCTTCCCAGGCGGCAGTGACTGCGAGGGAGGCCAGCCAGAATGTGTTCCGGTCCTTCGGGCCCACGCCTATGGCCCCGTGACCCCGGCCGCTGCTGGCATCCGCCTCCTGGCGTAAGCGGGCGTCTCTGCCCTGGCGTCACGTGCCCGGGGGGCTGCCCCTACTCCGGCTAGAACTGTTCGCCTATGCGGTGCGCGGAGCCGAATAGCGGACGGTGCAGCCGCGCATAGTTATCCGGCGGTCCGTACGATTTGGCACCCTGTGACGATCAATGGATCAGCATCGTGTGCTCGCCGAGTAGCGCCGAGTAACGCTGCCGAATCGGGCGTGGGGTCGATGGAGGCGGCTGTGTCGGCGTAGCGCGTACAGAACAGCCAGTCTGTCGGGCCCGGGTCGATGGCTCCGGCGATCATTACTGGTCTGGGCGTCCCGACCCCGCCGAGCAGGTATTTGTCGCAATGCTCCCTGGCGGCGGTGAGTATCAGGCAAATTCTTTCCCCGAACGTCCCGTCGCATTTCTCCTCGCCGCCCTCAGCCTGGACAGTCCCACATGGTCCGGGAACTGACCGCGGTTGCTCGCGAGTTCTTGTCCTGTCTCACAGGCTCATGCCCGATCTCAGCCAATGTTGCCCGGCAGGCGCCTTGTAGCTATTCAGCAAGCGTGACTGACGTGGAAAGGTTGGGGCCTGCGCTGTAGGTGGCGTGCTAAGTCAGTCCAAGACGATCGCGTCTACCTCGAACTCCACCAGCCATCCTGGGTCGATGAAGCGTGACACCGCGACGAAGGTGCAGGCAGGCCGCACCTGAGCGAATCGCTGTGCGTGGGCGCGGGCGGCCTCCCGCCATTGCCCGATGTCGGTGAGCATTACCCGGGTCCGGATCACGTCGGCCAGTGACGCGCCCGCTTCCTGCAGCGCTTGTTCGGCGATATCGAGGCAGCGGACCGATTGTGCGTAGACGTCACCGGGGGCTGCGGTGCCGCCGCCCTCGGCGATCGGCGCGGTGCCGGCGACGCAGATGTAGGGTCCCGAGCGCACGGCGCGGGACATGCCGATTTCTGGCTCAAGAGGCGAGCCCGAGCTCACCAGGCGGCGGGAGGGAGTCATAGGTTCAGCATGCCAGCGCCGGGCCGGCGATCGGTGCCGATGCCTCGGGAGTGTCAATCGCCGCTAGGCGCGATCACACAGGCGCGCCGTCGGTGGTCAAGAAGACAGATCAGGGTTATTCAATCCCTGCAGCAGCATGACGTGACGCCGCGATGAGTGCTGGCCTGGAGTTATCCGGCGGGTTCGAGGCCGGGCGAGAGCCAGGCACGCCCGCTGAAGAGGTCGCGGAGGGTGTCGAGCTTGCTGAGGCCCCATTTGGCGGCTGTTGAGAGGCAGGACTGGACAATCGCGAAGTCGGCGAGCCCTTCGAGGGTGCGCCAGCAGCCTCCAGAGCTGCGCTGCTGCACTTTCACCGGCCGTATAGTGCGCTCGGCTTCGTTGTTGGTGAAGATGTCCAGGTCAGGGCGGGCGGCGAAGCGGAGGATCAGGTCCTCGGAGGCGAGGAACCGGCGGGCGATGCGGCGGGCGTCCTTCGCGGTCGCGGTACGCCGGTACACGTTGGCGGCCAGCCCGGCGGTGCCGATCGCCCGGTAGCGGGTGATCAGGCCGGCCAGGACGGCGGGATCCATGACGGACTGACCGCGCTGGCGGGCGGCGGCCGCGGCGTCGCGGGCCTCGACGAGCAGGGTGGCCATCTGCGATGCTCAGTCCTGCTGGCCCGGCTCGAAGTCGTACAGGCCCTTCAGATCCCTGAGCAGGTGCGCCGCGCACCAGGCGTGCAGTGCATCGGCGAGGTGCCCGTACCCGGCATAGCCATCGCGAACGATGTTCCCCTGATATCCGGGCAGCACGCCGTCGGCGTCGATCGCCCCCGCAGACCGGTCCCCGGCGTGCATGCAGGTCAGGTACCGGGTGCAGGCGAGGTGAACGTACCTGGTCCCGCCCGCCGCGCGGGCCGGGGTCTCATCGGCATGCAGGGCCGGGTCTGTCTTCAGCAGCTCCCGCACCCGGGTTATGAACCCGCTGGCACCGACCAGGACCGCGGCCTTGCCCCGGATCCCGGCCATCCACCCGGTGGAGACGGCGATGCCAGCGAGCTGGCACGCAGCAGCGTGGACCGCCAGACGGGGATGTGGTGCCCGCACGTCAGGTTCGCGGCCTGCGCGTGCGTCTCCGGCCCGTAGCCAGCCCGCGCCCTCACGTGCGGCGGCAGTTCGCCCTCGGTGACCGCCCCGCAGCACGGGCATTCCTTAGCCTGCGCCACGTACTCGGTGACCTTCGGCGCCGGCGCCGGCTCGATGTCGGTGACCTGATGGCGGTACTGCGCCGCCACTGGCCAGGCGGCGAGGTCCGTGCCGCACCCGGAGCACGCCGCCGGCGGATACCAGAACCGCTCATCGGGGTCATCGATGAGCTTCATCGTCGTCCCGGGCTCACCTGGCTGCTTGCCCGGCCGCCGCTTGCCCCGCTCCCGCAGCGACCGGTCCCGGTTCTTCTTATACGGGCTGTCCGACGACGGGGGCCGAGACGAACAGGATGAATCCTTCCCGGCCTGCCGCTCGAGCTGCCCCACCCGGGCTGACAGCCCCTCGACCTGCGCGGTCAACTCGCCGATCAACCGGTACGCCTCAGCCAGCCGGGCCGCCAGCTCAGCAGCCGGCAGCGCTGACAGATCCTCCGCCGAGAGAACACAGGCGCATCGGGCACAGCAGGCAATCATCGTGATCCCGGCCCGCCAGTCGACAACCCACCGCGACGCGCCGCGGCAACGGATCAGGCACGTATGCTGAACAGCCATAAGACGCTGACGCTTGCTGAATAGCTACGGCGCTTCGGTCTCGCAGCTTCACGAGTCGAGGACTGCAGCAACGGCTTCGATTTCCACCAGCTGGTCTTTGTAGCCGAGGACGGTCACGCCCATCAGGGTGCTCGGGGCGTCGTGCGTGCCGAACGAGTCCCGGACTACTTCCCAGGCGGCCACTAGGTCTGGCTGCCGGGCTGATGCAACGAGGACCCTGGTGCTGAGGACGTCTTCCACGGATGCGCCCGCGTCGGCGAGGGCGGTCCGCATGTTCTCGAAAGCCTTCGCTGCCTGGCCGGCGTAGTCCCCCGCCGCTGCGGTCGTTCCGTCCTCGTTCAGCGGGCATGCCCCGGCGAGGAAGATCAGCCGCGACCCGGCCGCGGCGGTGGCTGCGTAGGCGTATTCGGCGACGCGGGACAAGGCGCTGGAGCGGATTAGCGTGACGGCATGCGGCATCCGGCGTGCTCCTTTCAAGGTGGCAGGTGAACTCCGTCAGCCGGTCAGGCAGCGTGAGCGGACTGGCGGGCAACGGTTAACTGAGACGGGTCAGGGCGTGGCCGGTTCTGCCTGCGTGGTTCGCGCGACGATGCCGGCCAGGATGAGGGCTAGCTCGGCGGGACGGCTGAGCATTGGATGATGGTCGGCGTCCAGGGAAACGGTTGCGGCCTGCGCGAGCGCCGCCATTGCTTTTGCCATGTCGGCAGGCAGGGCCGCGTCCCGTTCGCAGATCACGTACGTTGCGGGTTTCGCGCCGTATCCGGCCGCGCGCAGTGGCTCGCGGACTGCGCGGGCCGAGTGCGGGCGGAGCCTGGCGATCGCGCCGTTCGCCACGGCCGGGGGGCACTCGGAGAACATCACCGGACCCGGGTTGCCCGGCATGATGCTCTGGGCGTCCTCGTCGAGGATCCACCACTCGGGCGGCTGCCCGCCGAGGGCGTCCAACAGGCTGTTGCCGGGGGGAATCACGATTGCGGAGGCATAGACCACGTGGGTGACGTCTTCGCGGACCGCGGCGATCTGGGTGACCGGTAGGCTGCTGTAGGAGTGTCCGACCAGGACGAACGGTCCGGATAGCTGGTCTAGCACGTCAGCGACAGCCGCGACGTCGTCAGCGAGCCCGCCGAGATTGCCGGTGTCTTCGCCGACGCTGGGCAGCGCGACGGTCGCGGATGTGATCTGGGCCAGGTCGAGATACCGGCGGACCTCGTCCCAGGCCCACGGCCCGCTCCAGGCTCCGTGTACTAGCACGACTGTCGGCATTACAGATTCCATAATGATTTCCCTTCTCGCGTCGCCATTAGCTGGCCGGACGGTACATATCGATTTGGGCGGATCGGTGGCGGTCTGCTCAGTGCTGCGGTTCGTAGGTCATCTTCACGATCTTCGAGAACGTCTTGACGGCAGCGAGCCGCAGCTTGGCGGCCTGGCCGTCGCGGAAGAACTGCTTGCCGCTCCCGGCGAGGACGGGATAGACCGACAGGTCGATCACGTCGGTCAGCCGCGCCCGCAGCAGCGTCTCCCCGAGGAGACCGTGGCCGAAGATCAGCAGGTCTCCTCCTTCTTGCTGCTTGAGCCGGGTCACCTCGGCGACGGCGTCGCCCCGGACGAGGGTCGAGTTGTTCCAGTCGGCGCTGTCCAGCGTCGAGCTGAAGACGTATTTCGGGATGGCGTTCAACCGGCCGGCCCAGGGGTGGACCCGGCCGCCCTGGTAGAGCTTCGCGAAAATCTGGTAGGTGCTCCGGCCGAAGAGCATCGCATCGCACGCCGTCAGCAGGCCCAGCCCGTCGCGCAGGTAGGCGTCGTCCTGGTATTCCATGAAGCCCGGGACCGCGGACCCGTCGAAGACGCCGTCCGCTGAGACCAGGGTGTACTCGATCACGTTCCGCATTTCGCTGTTCCCCCAGATCCGGCCGGCTGCACGCCGGCACTTGCTGTCACTGTCACTGGAGGTAGATCCCGGCAGGCCCGGAAACCGGGCGGCCCGGGACCGCCCAGTTTGCGTCCCGCGCGGGGTCTGTACCGATGGGAACCTTGCGACGTGCCGATTGGGGAACCGTGCGAAATGACTGCGGACCTGCTGACCCGGGCCCGGGCTGGCGACCAGGAGGCGTTTCGCCAGCTCGTCGAGCCGTACCGGCACCACCTGCAGCTGCACTGCTATCGCATCCTCGGGTCCGTTCACGACGCGGAGGACGCGCTGCAGGAGACCCTGCTGTCCGCCTGGCAGGGGCTCGGCGGCTTCGAGGAGCGTGCCTCGGTCCGGACGTGGCTGTACCGGGTCGCCACGAACTGCTGCCTGAAGGCGCAGCGCTCACGACGGCGGAGCCAGAGCGTGGGCAGCCCCGCCGTCCTGGCCTGACCTGCCCGAGCCGACCCGGCTCGGGCAGGTGCTCTGGCTCGAGCCCTACCCTGACCTCCTCCTGGATCAGCTTATGGACACCGCCCCCGGGCCGGAGGCGCGGTTCGAAGCCCGGGAAGCCGTCTCGCTGGCCTTCGTGACCGCGTTGCAGCTGCTGCCGCCCCGCCAGCGGGCCGTGCTGATCCTGCGCGACGTGCTGGGGTTCCACGCCCGGGAGGTGGCGCAGGTCCTTGACTCGACCGAAGAGTCGGTGACCAGCGCCCTCAAGCGGGCCCGCGCTACGCTGCAGCGCCGGCTCCCCAGGTCAGGGGAGCGCGAGCAACCTCCAGCGCCGGGCTCCGCCGCCGAGCGGGAGCTGGTCGAGCGGTTCACCCGGGCCTTCGAGGCCAAGGACGTCCACAGCATCGTCGGCCTCCTGACCGAGGACGTCTGGCTGACCATGCCGCCCATTCCGCTGGAATGGCAGGGCCGCGACCTGGCGGACCGGTTCCTGACCGCGACGGCCATCCGGCACGAGCGGCCCAGGCTGGTCGCGACGCGGGCCAACGGCCAGCCCGCTTTCGGCATCTACGTCCGCGACCCGCAGGCCCCCGTCCTGCACGCGATCGGGCTGCTGGTCCTCACCCTGGCCGGCGACCGGATCTGCGCGATGACGCGATTCGACACCAGCATGCTGGCCTATTTCGGGCTGCCACGGATCCTCCCGGATTGAAGTGCCAGGCCGAGCTCCCCGGCCCGGTCAATGGCCTCGCGCCGCAAGCCGGCCCGCGGGCACCGGACAACTCCACGGCACTATCGGCGACTTGCCGCCCGGGGCGCCCCTGTTCGCGCTCGTCTGCGGCTGTGACACATTCTCACCGGCACCCCAAAGCCGCGTAGGTCCTCTACCTTTCGCCGGCAGCACTCACCGACCCCCCGGCACCCGAACAGAACGACCATTTCCGGCGCCACACCGACGACCGGCGGGCAGATACAAGCGCGTCCATAACGGCGCGGCGCGCGTTAAGAACTGCCACAGCTGTCACTCGTGCTAGGAGCCCTGCCCGAAGCGCTCCAGCGCAGCCTCTACAGCGCCTTCCAGCTCCAGGTCCGCTACCACCGGCCCCGCCACGAGGTGACCATCCGCGTCACGATCCGGGCCGACGCACTACCCACCCTCACGCAGATTGTGAAGGAAGCGGCCGGTACCACCGACACACAGGTAAACGCGGCCAAACCCGCCGCGATTGGTTCCCATGTTTTGGGGCGCCCCCGGCAGGATTCGAACCTGCGCACACGGCTCCGGAGGCCACATCCACGTGCAGCGCTGACCTGCATGGATCCCCTCTCAGAGAAGCCGGTGGGCGCCTGGGGCGCAACTCCCGAGTGCATACAGGTCAGGAATCGGACCAGCCTGATCTATACTTCTGACTATGACAATCGCTTCAACGCCGGTGCCGCTCTCCGAGGCCAAGGCCCGGCTATCTGAGCTGGCCAGGCGGGTACGCCTGCAGCATGAGCGGATCACCTTGACCCGCAACGGCGAGGCTGAGGCTGTCCTGCTGTCCGTGGACGATCTCGAGGGCCTGGAGATGACCCTGGAAATCCTCGGCGACAGCGACGCCGTCGCACGTATCTCGGAGAGCCTAACCTCGCTGGACCGTGGCGAGCCTGGTGCTGATCTGGCCACCGTCCGCCAGGACCTGGCCCGCCGCCGTGCCACCGGCCGCTGACAGCGAACCTGCCGGTCGGTATGAGATCCGGTTCCAGCCTGCCGCGCGGCGCGCGATCTCGGACCGTCTCCCGGAATCGGTGGCCGCGGCGGTGCTGGAGTTCTGCGATGCCGCGCTGGCGGTCAACCCGCACCGGGTAGGCAAACCACTGTTCGGACCCCTCGCCGGCTGCCACGGTGCCCGCCGGGGAACCTACCGGATCGTCTACCGCATCGAGGAAACCACACTTGCCGTGCACATCCTCGACATCGACCATCGAGCCGAGATCTACCACCGCACAGACCGCACCTAACGCTGAGTATTTGTGGGCCTTCGCGGCTTGTGAGCCATTACCGCCTCCTCGTTCCACAAGAACAAAAGCGGAACACCCGACAAGACCTCCAGAGAAACAGATGATCGCAGGCTGCGATGACCCAAGTGCTAGCTCGGGGGGACTGGCGAGCAACGATCACCAGCGGACGTCCGCCAGGCCCACGCCGGCGGTTACGAGCGCGTCCGCGCTGCCGCCGGGCGGCGACTAGCGGGGATGCGCTCGCTTCGAACCGCAGGCCGCTCTGGCGGTGGATGGGCGATGCTGTAGCCCATGGCCATACGGCCAGGAGCGAAAGGCGCCCATGCTTACCCTGACCTGCCGAGCACTAGCAGGTAGGTCATTCTCGGGGCACCGCTGGGGCGCAGAGAAATGATCTTGCGAAGAACCTGCAGATCGGAGAGTCGAACACAACACGTGATTTCTCGATCACGTGTTCGCTTTGGGCGCCCCCGGCAGGATTCGAACCTGCGCCCACGGCCCCGGAGGCCGCCGGTGCCGTCTGCTCGAACCTACGGTTGACCTGCATCGATCGCCTCGAAGTTAGACGGGTAACCTGTGCCATTCCGCCCCTGTTCCGGATCATGATGACTCCACGCCAGGCAGCGGGTGGTCAGAACCCGGTGATGGGGCTTCGGCGCTCCAGGAGAGCGACGTCGCGCCAGTGCCCGTCGTGGCAGCCGATGCGCTGTCGGGTCCCGACGACACGGAAGCCTGCCCGCTGGTGGAGCCGGAGGCTGGTGGTGTTCTCGGGGAAGATCCCGGTCTGGATGGTCCAGATCCCGGCTGTCTCGGTAGAGCCGATCAGGGCGTCGAGCAGCGCGGCCCCGATACCGCGGCCCTGCGCTTCGTGGTGGACGTAGACGGAATGCTCGATTACGCCGCGGTAGACCGGCCGGGGGGATACGGCACTGGCGGCGACCCAGCCGACTACCTCGCCGGTGACCTTGGCAGCCACATGCCTGTGCACGGACAGTTTGCCCCGGTCAAAGGCGTCCCAGCTGGGTACGGCCGTCTCGAAGCTGGCCTCCCCGGTGTCCAGCCCGGCCTGGTAGATGGCGAGCACCTGCTCCGCGTCACTGGCCCGCATAGGCCGGATGAGGAGGCCAGGCGGCGCGGCGGGCCTGGTGGCCTGGATGATGGCTGATCGCAGGCCCGCCTCGGTGTCCTGGGTGGCGGTGATCTGGATGCCGGTGAACCCGCTGGCCAGCAGCAGGCTGCGATACTCGCCTGCGGTGAGGGTCCCGGTGGTGCAGCCGGTCTGTTGCTCAGCTTCTGCGCGCTGTGCCGGGTCGAGCCCCTCGTCGGCGATGACGTCGCTGACCCCGAGCCGTCCGCCGGGGCGCAGGACCCGGAACGCCTCGGCTAGCACGCCGGTTTTGTCGGCAGACAGGTTGATCACGCAATTGGAGATGACTACATCGACGTGTCCGCCGGGGAGCGGGATGTCCTCGATGTGGCCGTTCAGGAACTCCGCGTTGGTCACCCCGGCCTGGGTGGCGTTCTCGCGGGCCAGGGCGATCATGTCCGGGGAGCCGTCCAGGCCATAGGCCTTGCCTCCAGGGGCGACGCGGCGGGCGGACAGCAGCACGTCGATCCCGCCGCCAGATCCGAGGTCCAGCACGGTCTCTCCTGGGCGCAGTTCCGCAACGGCGACGGGATTGCCGCAGCCGAGGCTGGCCCGCAGCGCACCCTCGGGCAGCTCGCCGGTGTCGTCGTACCCGGCGGCGCCGAAGCAGCCCGCCGCGAAGGGGCCAGGGTCGCAGTCGGTGATCTGCTGCCCGGCGCGTGCGGCCCGGGCCAGGCCCGAGTAACGGGCGGTGACGGCCACCCGGGTCTGCCCGGGATTGGGGGTCTGGCCGGTCGTCATGATCTCCTCTCCGGGCGGGGTCATCGTGCGGCAGGCGGGGCTGGCGAGCGGCGTCCCATGACCAGGTCGGCGGCGGTGGGGAAGCATTCCACGCAGTTGCCGTTGATCCGGTACAGCCGGGCGGTGCCGCGGTCCTCGGCGAGCACGAACCCGACGGCGGCGAGCTGCTTCAGGTGAGCGGACACGGTGGACTGCCCGACACTGACCGCCTCGACGATCTGCCCGGCGGTCATCGGCTCACCGGCGCGGGCCAGCAGCGACACGACCTGCACCCGGGTCCCGTCAGCCAGCGCCTTGAACCAGGACGCGTAGGTCTCGGCGTCAGTGCGACTGAGCGGTTCTGGATTCTTCATCGTTTATCGACGATAGGCGATGAAGGTGGACAGCGCAATGGATGGACGCCCGGGGATCAGCCCCGGAGAGTCAGGCGGGGGAGGAAGCCGGGTAGCCGATCAGTGCGCCGAGGCTGGCCAGGGCCTGGGTGCGGGCCCGGTAGTAGACCCACACGCCGCGCTTCTCGCGGTCCAGCAGGCCGCTTTCGTGCAGCACCTTGAGGTGGTGGCTGATGGTCGGCTGGGACAGGTCGAACGCGCCGGCCAGGTCACACACGCAGGCCTCGCCGCCAGGATGGGAGGCCACCAGGGACATCAGCCGGAGCCGTACCGGGTCGGCGAGCGCCTTGAGCAGGGGCGCGACCTGCTCGGCCTGGTCCAGGGAAAGTGCCCCTTGGGACAGGGGTGCGCAGCACGCCACGGGGTCGCCCCGTCCGGCAGGCATGAGCACCTGTGAGGCGGGGTCGCAGCACGCAGCCGCCTGCGGCGGGCTGAGCAGCAGATCAGACTTCGGCATGTGTCTATATTGACAGAGTCCGATGTCTCATGGCAAGCTCAGCCCTGGCACTAGATATAGACACTCATCGAAGTCTTCGCTCAGGAGGTTCCCGTGTCCCGTCTGCAGCTCGCCCTCAACGTCAACGACATCGACGAGGCGGTCGCGTTCTACAGCAAGCTGTTCGGCACCGAGCCCGCCAAGACCCGCCCCGGGTACGCCAACTTCGCCATCGCCGAGCCGCCGCTGAAGCTCGTCCTGCTGGAGAACCCCGGCCAGGGCGGCACCCTTAACCACCTCGGCATCGAGGTCCCCGACACCGACGCGGTCGACGCGGTCCAGGCCCGGCTCACCGGAACCGGCGTGGCCTCGGTCGATGAGCGGGACACGACCTGCTGCTACGCCAGGCAGGACAAGTTCTGGGTCGAAGGCGTGCCGGACGGCGCGTCCTGGGAGGTCTACACGGTCCTGGGCGACAGCCAGACCTTCTATGACCATGACCACAGCGGCCCTGAGTGCTGCGGCGCCGGCGCCAGCGAGACGGGGCAGCCCGCTGAGTCCGGAACGAAGTGCTGCTAGCGGGCGTGGGTTTCCCGGGTCAGGCCTTGGGTGCGGGTCCGGCTGACGTATCCGCCGGGCCTCGCCCGGGCTGACTGACCTGGGCGGCCGCCCGCCGGGAAGGACTAAATCAGCGTCCGGGAGCAGACAGCAACGCGGACATGCGTTCCAGCGCGGCGGGCACGAGCCAGTAGTAGACCCAGGTGCCGCGCCGTTCGGAGTCGATGATCCCGGCCTCGCGCAGCACCTTCAGATGATGGCTGATGGTCGGCTGGGTCAGGTCGAACGCCGTGGTCAGGTCGCAGACGCACACCTCGCCGCCCTGGTGCGCACCGATCAGCGAGACCAGCCGCAGCCGCACCGGGTCCCCCAGAGCCTTGAACACCTGCGCCAGCCCGGCCGCCGCGCTCTCGCTGACCACCTCACCGACCAGCGGCGTGGAACACGCGTCGACCACGACCCGCAGCTCGGCGGCGGGAATGAAAGCTGCCGGGGAACGCTCCGCCTGCATCGACATTCCTCTATCTTGACGGGTATCTATCCAGCCTGGCAAGCTGGCACCGTCTGCATAGACGTTTATCGATAAGGACAGCCGGAGAGAGCGGGGCGTGGTGACCGAGGTGGCGCTGTGGCGGCGGCTGCTGGCCGAGTTGCTGGGCAGCGCGTTCCTCGCCGCGGTGGTGATCGGCTCCGGCATCGCCGCGCAGCGCCTGTCCCCGGGTGCCACCGGCCTGGAGCTGCTGGAGAACGCGGCGGCGACCGCGGCCGGGCTGTTCGCCATCATCTTGATGTTCGGCCCGGTGTCGGGCGGCCATTTCAACCCGGTCGTGTCGTTCGCCGATGCGGCGTTCGGCGGGCTGCGCTGGCGCGACGCCGCCGCCTACCTTCCCGCCCAGGTGGCAGGCTGCATCCTCGGCGCGGTCGCGGCGAACCTGATGTTCGCCCAGGCCGCGGTCAGCATCTCGGCCAAGCACCGGGCGACGCCCGCGCATTTCCTGTCCGAGGTGATCGCCACCCTCGGGCTGATCCTGGTCATCTTCGCCCTGGCCCGCTCCGGGCGCAGCCGGTCCGCCCCCGCGGCTGTGGGCGCGTACATCGGGGCGGCGTACTTCTTCACGTCCTCGACCAGCTTCGCCAACCCGGCCATCACCGTCGGCCGGATGTTCTCCGACCACCTTCGCGGGCATCGCCCCATCGTCCGTCCCGGCGTTCATCGCGGCCCAGATCGTCGGGGGCGCGCTGGCCGTGGTGGTGATCCGGGCGCTGTATCCCCGCCTCACTCCCGAAGAAGCGTCCGACATCATCGTCCCCCACCACGCCCAGCCAGGCCGCAGGCAGCGCAGGACCGCGCCGCCTACGACGGCGCCACCTCGACGCGCAGGCCGGCCGCGACGCGCCGCACTGAGCACCGACCTGGAGGGATCCAGTCATGCACCTGGTCATGATCGGCGGCAGCGACGCCGGGATCAGCGCCGCGCTGCGGGCCCGCGAGCTCGACCCCGGCGCCGAGGTCAGCGTGGTCGTCGCGGACGCCTACCCGAACTTCTCGATCTGCGGCATCCCCTACTACGTCTCCGGCGAGGTGACCCACTGGCGCAACCTCGCCCACCGCACCACCGCCGACCTGGAAGCCACCGGGATGCGCCTGCGGCTGGACACCACCGCCCGCCGGATCGACGTCGCCGGCCGCAAACTCCTCGTCACCGGCCCCGAGGGCAACGAGGAACTGCTCGCCTACGACAAGCTGATCGTCGGCACCGGCGCGGTCCCGGTCCGGCCCCCGATCGGCGGCCTGGACACTCTCGGCCCTGATGACGGCGTGCACCTGCTGCACTCGATGGGCGACACGTTCGCCGTCATGCGCACCCTCGAGGAAACCGCCCCGGCCACCGCGGTCATCGTCGGCGCCGGGTACATCGGCCTGGAGATGGCCGACGCCCTCACCACCCGCGGCCTGCACGTCATCCAGATGGAACAGCTGCCCGAGGTGCTGCCCACCGTCGACCCTCCTCTCGGCGCCCTGGTCCACGGCCAGCTCGCCGACCGTGGCGTCGAGGTCCTGACCGGCACCACAGTCCGGCAGATCACCCGCACCAGCGGCGAAGCGGGACGGCTCCAGGTCGAGGCCACCGCCGCTGATGGCAGCGGCGGTGACCCGGCAGGCCGACATGGTCCTGGTCGTCGTCGGCGTCCGCCCCGACACCGCCCTCGCCGCCAGCGCCGGGGCGACCCTGGGTGTCCGGGGCGCGATCGCGGTGGACCGGGGCATGCGGACCAATCTCCCCGACGTGTTCGCCGCGGGGGACTGCGTGGTCACCTAGCACCGGCTGCTCGGCGAGACCTACCTGCCGCTCGGCACCACCGCGCACAAGCAGGGCCGGGTCGCGGGTGAGAACGCTCTCGGCGGGAGCCGGGAGTTCGCCGGGAGCCTGGGCACCCAGGTGGTGAAGATCTTCGACCAGGCCGCCGCCCGCACCGGGCTGCGCGACCACGAGGCCGCCGCCGCCGGGTACGACCCGGTCACCGTCCAGTCCGAAGCCGATGACCACAAGGCCTACTACCCGGGCAGCCACCGCATCACGATGCGGTTCACCGGCGACCGCGCCACCGGCCGGCTGCTCGGCGTCCAGCTGTTCGGCCACCGGCACGCCGAGATCGCCAAACGCGTCGACATCGCCGCCACCGCCATCTTCCACTCCATGACCGTGGACGGGCTCAGCGACCTCGACCTGTCCTACACCCCACCGCTTGGCAGCCCCTGGGACGCCATCCAGATGGGCGCCCAGGCCTGGCTCCGCGAAGCCAGCCACCCCTAACCACTCTCACTTTCAGCAGGGGAAACCATGCCAGCCAACGACGGACGGCATCACCACACTACTCATCGCACACGGACCAGCACTCTCAGCGCGGGAGCTGCGATCATCGCGCTCGCGCTGGCCGCCTGCACGCACCACCACGAGCAGCACCAGCACGTCCTCACCCGCACCAGGCACGACCGCCGCAGCGGCCAGCAGCCCGCGACATCACGCTCACCGGGGCGGGATCCACGTTCGACGCGCCGTTCTTCGACCTGGCGTTCGCCAGATACCACCAGCAGCACCCGGGCGTGACCGTGAGCTATGCCGCCGTGGGCAGCGGTGCGGGCATCACCGCCTTCGCCGCGAAGCAGGCCGATTTCGGCGCCTCGGACGTGCCCATGACCGCCGCCGAGCAGGCCGCCGCCAAAGGAGGCCAGGTCGTCCAGGTGCCCGTCGACCTGGGCGCTGAAGGAGTGGTCTACAACCTGCCCCTCCCGGCGGGCTCCCGGCTGCACCTGACCGGCCCGGTGATCGCCCGCATCTTCCTCGGCCAGATCACCAGCTGGCACGACCCGGCGATCACCGCCCTCAACCCGGGCATCAACCTCCCGGACGCGCCGATCTCCGTCGTGCACCGCGCCGACGGCAGCGGCACCACCTACATCTTCAGCAACTACCTCTCCAGCGTGTCCCCGGCCTGGGCGGCCAAGGTCGGCGCCGGCAAGTCGCTTCAAATGGCCGGTCGGGGAAGGCGCAGAAGGCAATGGCGGGGTAGCCGCTTCGGTGTACCGCACCCCGTACTCCATCGGGTACGTCGAGCAGTCATATTCGAAAGGCCTGCTCCTGCCTTCCGCCGCCATCCGCAACAAGGCCGGCCATTACGTCATCCCGTCCGTCCAGTCCGCCGCCGCGGACGCGGCCCAGAAACCCGCCATCACGCCGACCGACTTCTCGATCGTCAACCAGCCCGGCGCCAGCAGCTATCCCATCACCGGATACAGCTGGGCGCTCGTCTATGCCCACCAGCCCAGCCTGGCCACCGGGCAGCAACTCGTCAGCCTGCTGGACTGGCTCACCCACAGCGGCCAGACCTACGCCGCCGCCACCAGCTACGTCCCCCTGCCACCGGAATCCGGCAACTCGCCCACACCATGCTCCAGCAGGTCACCGGCCCAGACGGAAAGAACCTGCTGGGCTGAGAGGACTCCGGATGACGGACCGTTCCAATTCAGTAGTTGAGTCCGGTGCATGCGACGGTGTTGCTGCCTAGCACACGCTATGGCCACGGTGAGCTTGGCTAACGTGTGGGCGCCTGTGGACTTAACCGTGGGCAGGGGTCTCCCTGGCCGCGATGGAGACCAGTCTTGTCAGGAGTTGTCTCTGCCCCCGATAGCTGCGAGTTCCGGGACTGACGGGCAGGTTCTGTCAAGAGGCGAAGATCGGCGTAGCCGACGCCGTAGGCGTTCTTGACGGGTTCTGCCCGCCCCGGACAATTAGGACAGCGGGGGTTAGGACAGCGGCGGCGCGCTCGGGCCCGCGGGGCCGCAGGCCAGAGCGGAGCGCGGGCAGCGCCGTGCGGCGAAGCGGAGCGCGGCGCCTTGAGTTCAGCCAGATCAGTTCGGCGGCCGGGCGTGACTGGACGGATGGCGGTGAGGTGCACGAGGCAAGCAAGCCAAATGGTGGTCCGCGCAACGCGATACGGCGCGTCCCCATCCCGCCTGTCCTGGTCACGATGATCCGTGAGCACGTCCAGGAGCACGGCACCGCGCCGGATGGCCGCTTGTTCCGTACCTATCGCGGTGGTATCTATCAACCCTCCACCCTGTGGCGGGTACTCCAGGAGGCACGGCCTCACGTGTTCACTCCGGCCCAGCTGGCTTCACCGCTGGCCAGTAGGCCGCATGACTGCCGTCATGCGGGTGTCTCCTTCCGGCTCAACGCCGGGGTGCCCGCCCCGCTGGTCGCTGAGTGGGCTGGCCATACCGTGGAAGTCCTGCTGCGGATCTATGCGCACTGCCTCGACGGCGACGACGACAGGTGGTTCGGCGTGATGGAGAACTCACTAGGCCAGGGCTGAACTGGCCCGATAGCGTCCCAGCCGTTCCGCGTATGTTCCGGGAACCATGATGACGGGCCGCATTTGGCGGCACATAGCTGCATGTGATCGAACTCATCAGGAATCAGGCTCGCTGGTCGGGTGGGATTCCGGACGATCTGAGGGGTGCCCCCGGCAGGATTCGAACCTGCGCACACGGCTCCGGAGGCCGATGCTCTATCCCCTGAGCTACGGGGGCTCGGGGCGGGAGAAAGATTACCAGTACCCGGCGCCGCCCTAGACCGCCGTGGGCACGCCTTGGCTGCGGCTTGGGCATGTTGTCGCGGGAACTAGCCGGGACACGCTAGCCTCACGCCGTGGCGCAGGCTCTGGGACGAGTGCTCGTAGTAGACGACGATGAGGTGATAAGGCAGCTCATCGCCGTCAATCTGACCCTGGAAGGGTTCGACGTCGCCACCGCCGTGGACGGCCAGGACTGCCTGGACAAGGTCGCGGCCATCGATCCGGACGTGATCACCCTCGACGTGATGATGCCACGCCTGGACGGCTGGGTGACCGCCGGCCAGCTCCGCCGCAACCCCCAGACCAGCCGGATCCGCGTCGTCCTGATCACCGCGCGGGCCCAGGAAGACGACAAGAACCGCGGCCGCGAGATCGGCGTGGACGCCTATCTCACCAAGCCGTTCGACCCGGGGGAGATGATCCGGGTCGTCCGCGAGCTGGCCGGAGCCGCGACCAGCGAGGCCCGGCAGGCCGAGCAGAACCCCCAGTCAGATAACGGAACCAGCCAGCCCCCCGGCGAGTAGCCCGGGCCGCCCTGACGGCCAGGGAGCGTCTGAGCGGCCGGCCTGCCCCGGACGCGCTGACGAGGGGCCCGTGGCCGGCGCCGGCCGCAACGCGGTCCGTCTTCCCGCCGCCTCGCGCCCAGATAGCCTGCTCATCTGTGATGATCGGGGACCTCAGCGCCGCGCTCGCGGCCGCCACGGCAGCGGCGGTGAGGTCTGGCGGCCTGACCGGCGACGGCGGCCTCGGGGCTGACCCTGGCCTGGCCAGCGGCACCTGGCGCCCGGTGCCGTCTGAGGCCGGCGGCGGCCCGGGCAGCTACGCCACCACGCTGCCGTTCGTGCTGGCTCATCGCCTGGCGGCCGATCCCGCCCGGGTCGCCGCCGTGCTGGCCGTGGCGCTGCGGTCACTGCTGGCCGAGGCCGAGATCAGCGACGTCAGCGTGACCGGCGGCGGGTACCTGTCTCTCACGCTGACCCCGGACACGCTGGCCCGGCTGGCGGTCCGGATCTCCCTGGCCGGCCCGGGATGCGCCAGGAGCCAGGCCATGGACGGCGTCCGGGTGAGCGCGCCCCGCGACAGTCAGCTGGCCAGCGCGCGGGACTGGGCGGACGCCTGGCAGCGGCTGACCGCCGAGCAAGGCGGGCGGCTGGCCGAGGCCGCGGGCGCTGAGGTCACCTGGGTACCGCTGGTACCTGGGGAAAATGGGCCGGGGGAAGGTGGGCTGGTCGCGGAGGCTGTCGCGTACGCGGGGGAGGACGCGGTCCGGTTCGCGCTCAGCAGGCTCGCCGGCGGTCCCGGCCGCCGCCCGCCCCGTCCACGTGACCTGGACCTGGCCCCCCGGGCCATGGCCGCGCAGCACCTGGGCAATCCCGCCTATGCTGTTCGGTACGCGCACGCTCACGCCGCGACTGCGCTGCGGCAGGCCGCTGACCTCGGGCTGCCGGAGCTGGACGTGGAGCGGTTCCAGCCGTGCCTGCTCGCGCACCCCAGCGAGCGGGTGCTGCTCGACGCGATGTCCTGGCTCCCGGAACGGGTGGCCGGGGCGGCGCGCCGCCGGCAGCCGCACGTGGTCGCCGCTTACCTGGAGGACCTGGCCGGGCGGTACTTCGACTGGCAGGAGGCCTGCCCGGTGATGCGGCCCGGCTCGGTGCTGTCGCGGCCACTGGGCGGGGAGCTCACGCAGGCCCGGCTGCAGCTGGCCAGCGCCGCGCGGACGGCTCTCGAAACCGGCCTGCAGTTGCTGGGCATCACCGCCCCCGGCCGGATGTAGCCCCGCCCACGGGCGGCTCCGCAGGGCCTGTGCCGCACCGCCTGACCAGGCCGCAGCAGAACAAACCAGACCGACCAGCGAGGACCACGTCATGAGCCGTGTCGCCCACCCCGCCGGACCGCGGCACGCCGACGTGCTGCCCGCCGAGCATCCGCCTGCTCCGCCCCAGGACCTCAACGCCCTGTACCCGGAGATCTGGCCGGGCTCCGCGCGCCGGGCGGCAGGCGTGCTCACGGTCGGCGGCCTGGACGTGCGCGACCTGGCCGCGGAGTTCGGCACCCCGTTGTTCGTCTGCGACGAGGCCGACTTCCGGCAGCGCTGCCGCGGCTACCGCGAGGCGTTCGGGGCGCAGGCCGGGGTGTTCTACGCGGCCAAGGCGTTCTGCTGCCGCGGCGTCCTGCGCTGGGTCACCGAGGAAGGCCTCGGCGTGGACGTGTGCACCGGCGGTGAGCTGGAGGTCGCGCTGCAGGCGGGCGTGCCCCCCGAGATGATTACTTTGCATGGCAGCAACAAGCTGGAGAGCGAGCTGGCCCGCGCGCTGGACGCGGGGGTGGGCCACATCGTGGTGGACTCGTTCGAGGAGATCGCCCGCCTGGCCTACCTGACCGATCCGCCGGTGCCCGCCCGCGGCGCCCGCGCCGCTGACGGGCCGAGCGCAAACGGGAACGCAAACGGCGGAACGGGACCGGCGAGCCGGGCGCCGCGTCCCGGCCCCGGGTGCTGGTCCGGGTCACCACCGGAGTAGAGGCGCACACCCACGAATTCGTGGCCACCGCTCACGACGACCAGAAGTTCGGTTTCTCGCTGTCCTCCGGCGCGGCCGACGAGGCGGTGCGCCGGGTGCTGGCCTGCCCGGGGGTGGAGCTAGCCGGGCTGCACTCGCACATCGGGTCGCAGATCTTTGACACCGACGGCTTCGAGGCGGCCGCCCGCCGGGTGCTGGGCCTGGCCGTCCGGATCCGCGACGAGCACGGCATCGTGATCAGCGAGCTGAACCTCGGCGGTGGGCTCGGCATCGCCTACACCCCGGACGACGACCCGGCGGACGTCAAGGTCATCGCGCAGAACCTGCACGAGATCGTGCGGGGCCAGTGCGCTGCGGCGGGCCTGGTCATGCCCCGGCTGACCGTCGAGCCCGGACGCGCCATCGCCGGACCCGGCACGGTTACCCTGTACGAGGTCGGGACGGTCAAGGACGTGGACGGGCTGCGCACCTACGTGAGCGTGGACGGCGGGATGAGCGACAACATCCGGACCGCGCTCTACGACGCCGAGTACACCTGCGTGCTCGCGTCCCGTGAGTCGGCGGCGGGGCCGATGCTGTCCAGGATCGTCGGCAGGCACTGCGAGAGTGGGGACATCGTGGTCCGGGACAGCTACCTGCCTTCCGACCTGGTCCCGGGTGACCTGCTCGCGGTCGCGGCCACCGGGGCGTACTGCCGGTCGATGGCCAGCAACTACAACCACGTCGCCCGGCCCGCGGTGGTGGCCGTCCGCGACGGTGCCGCCCGGCTGCTGCTGCGCCGGGAGACCATCGACGACCTGCTCCGGCTGGACGCCGGATGACCAGCCAGCGCCGGATGACCAGCCAGCACAGATCTAGGGTGATGCCGTAGTGCGGACGTTGAAAGTAGCGTTGCTGGGCTGCGGCACGGTGGGCTCAGAGGTGTACCGCCTGCTCGCGCAGCAGTCCGATGACCTGGCCGCCCGGATCGGCGCCCGGCTGGAGGTGGCCGGCGTCGCGGTGCGGCGGCCGGGCCGGGCCCGCGCCGTGCCGGTCGATCCCGCGCTGCTCACCGGTGACGCCATGGAACTGGTCACCCGGCCGGACGTGGACATCGTGATCGAGGTGATCGGCGGCATCGAGCCGGTCCGCTCGGTCCTGCTGGCCGCGTTGAAGTCCGGCAAGTCCGTGGTCTCGGCCAACAAGGCGCTGCTCGCCGAGGACGGCGCCACCCTGCACGAGGCGGCCCGGGAGAACGGGGCCGACCTCTACTACGAGGCCGCGGTGGCCGGGGCCATCCCGCTGCTGCGGCCGCTGCGGGAGTCGCTGGCCGGCGACGAGGTGCACCGGGTCCTGGGCATCGTCAACGGCACCACCAACTACATCCTGGACCGGATGGACACCTCGGGCGCCGGGTTCGCGGACGCGCTGGAGGAAGCCCAGGCGCTGGGCTACGCCGAAGCCGACCCCACCGCGGACATCGAGGGCTTCGACGCCGCGGCCAAGGCGGCCATCCTGGCCGGGCTGGCCTTCCACACCGGGGTCACCGCGGCCGACGTGTACCGGGAGGGCATCACCGGCGTCACCCCGGCGGACATCGCCAGCGCCCGGGAGCTCGGGCACGTGGTCAAGCTGCTCGCCATCTGCGAGCGCCGCAGCGGCGGCGTCTCCGTCCGCGCCCACCCGGCGATGATCCCGCGTTCCCACCCGCTGGCGGGGGTGCGCGAGGCCTACAACGCGGTGTTCGTGGAGGCGGAAGCGGCCGGGCGGCTGATGTTCTACGGGGCAGGCGCCGGGGGAGTGCCCACGGCCAGCGCCGTCCTCGGCGACGTCGTCGCGGTCGCCCGCAACCGCATCGCCGGCACCCGCGGGCCCGACGCATCCACCTACGCCCGGCTGCCGGCCCTCCCGATGGGCGAGGCCATGACGCGCTACCACGTCGCCCTGGACGTCGCGGACCGGCCTGGAGTGCTGGCCCGGGTGGCGGAGACCTACGCCCGGCACGAGGTGTCGATCAAGGCGGTCCGCCAGGAGGGCCGCGGCGAGGACGCCCAGCTGGTGATCGTGACCCACATCGCCCCGGACGCCGCGCTCTCGCGCTGCGTCACGGAACTGGAGATGATGGACTCCGTCCGGGCGGTGGCCAGCGTGATGCGGGTAGAAGGCGAGCCGGACGAATGACAGCGCCCGCGAGGGGGGCAGGTAATAGGTATGACGGCTGACGTGACGTCCGCCGCGGCGGGCTACGTGCCCTGGCGCGGCGTGATCCAGCAGTACCGGGAGTGGCTCCCGCCCTTGCCGGACGGCGCTGCGGTGATCACGCTGGGCGAGGGGGCCACGCCGCTGCTGCCCGCCCCGGTGCTGTCCGAGCGGACCGGCTGTGACGTATACCTCAAGGTCGAGGGGGCCAACCCGACCGGGTCGTTCAAGGACCGGGGCATGACGATGGCGGTCAGCATGGCCGTCAGCCGCGGCGCGACCGCGGTGATCTGCGCCTCCACCGGCAACACCAGCGCGAGCGCCGCCGCCTACGCGGCCCGCGCCGGGCTGTCCTGCGCGGTCCTGGTGCCGCGCGGCAAGATCGCCCTCGGCAAGCTGGCCCAGGCCCTGGTGCACGGGGCCAAGCTGCTCCAGGTGGACGGCAACTTCGACGACTGCCTCGAGCTGGCCAGGAAGCTGGCCGCCGACTACCCGGTCGCGCTGGTCAACTCCGTCAACGCGGACCGGCTGGAAGGCCAGAAGAGCGCGGCCTTCGAGATCGTCGACGCGCTCGGCGACGCCCCGGACGTGCACTGCCTGCCGGTCGGCAACGCGGGCAACATCTCCGCGTACTGGATGGGCTACACCCAGTACGCCGCGGCCGGGCGGGCGACCAAGACGCCCCGGATGCTCGGCTTCCAGGCCAGCGGGGCCGCGCCCATCGTCCGCGGCGAGCCGGTCCGCGCCCCGCAGACCATCGCCACCGCGATCCGGATCGGCAACCCGGCCTCCTGGGGGCTGGCTGAGGCCGCCCGGGACGCCTCCGGCGGCCTGATCGACTCGGTCACCGACCGGCAGATCTTCGCGGCGTACCGGCTGCTCGCCTCCCGGGAGGCGGTCTTCGGCGAGCTGGCGTCGGCGGCCGGGGTGGCCGGGCTGCTCCAGGCCCGCGAACAAGGCCAGCTGGCGCCCGGTTCGCGGGTGGTGTGCACGGTGACCGGCAACGGCCTCAAGGACCCGGACTGGGCGGTGTCGGCCGCGCCCGCCCCGATCACCGTCGCCGCGGACATCGGGGCCGCGGCGGCCGCCCTCGGCCTGGCCTGAGGAGGACCCCGTGAGCGGAGGAGTTCGATGGCGGGATAAGCCCGTCGTGATCCGGGCCCCGGCCAGCAGCGCGAACCTCGGCCCCGGCTTCGACGCCCTGGGCCTCGCGCTGTCCCTGCACGACGTGGCCGTGGCCCGGGTGACGGGCGGGGGACTGGACATCGAGGTCTCCGGCGAAGGCAGCGGGACCGCGGACGCGGGCGAGGCCCACCTCGTGGTCCAGGCCATGCGGGCCGCGTTCGACGTGCTCGGCGGGCAGCCGCCCGGCCTGGGCCTGCGCAGTCTCAACACGATCCCGCACGGCCGCGGGCTCGGCTCGTCGGCCGCGGCCGTGGTGACCGGCATCCTGGCCGCCCGCGGGCTGGCCACCGACGGTGCGGAGCTGCTGCCCGACGACGCGGTCCTGGCCCTGGCCGACCAGCCTGGAAGGGCACCCGGACAACGTGGCCGCGTGCCTGCACGGCGGGCTGACCATCTCCTGGGTCCCCGGGCCGCGCCCTCCCGCGGTCGCTGCCGCGGGGAACGGCGCCAGCCTCGCGGCCGCCCCGCCCGGTCCCCGCCTGGTCCGGCTCCCGGTGCTGGCGGAGATCCGGCCGGTGGTTTTCGTTGCGGAGGAAAGCCTGGCCACGCGGACCGCGCGGGACGCGCTGCCGGCGGCAGTGCCGCATCGGGACGCGGCCGCGAACGCCGCCCGCGCGGCGCTGCTGGTGGCGGCGCTGACGCGGGCGCCGGAGGTGCTGTTCGACGCCACCGAGGACTACCTGCACCAGCGGTACCGGGCCCGGATCATGCCGCGCACCGCGGACCTGCTGGGCCGGCTGCGCGCGGCCGGGGTGGCGGCCGTGGTGTCCGGCGCCGGGCCCTCCGTCCTCGCGTTCACCGTGGCGGGCGGGCCTGCCTGGCCCTGACCTGGTGGGTTCAATCGCAGCAGAAACGGGTATCGCATGGGGTATACGCCCCCTGGCCATCGACCGGCAAGGCGCAACCCTCCAGACCGCCGTGCCAGGCGAACGCTCCAGAGACAGCGCGCGGTGACGCGTACTCGGACGCAGTGTTTGTGGATGAAGTTCCTGGATACAGTTCCGGACACGACCTCCTGGACACAGACCTCCTGGACGCCTGCCCGGCTGCCTGGAAGTCTCGCGCGGAGACGCCGCAAGACTGGACAGGGCCATCCACGACACACGGACCGGTGCCGAGGGAATGCTGTGGGCTCTCCTAGTGTTAAGGTGGGTGCTGCACCAGATACCCCATCATGGGGTCAGGTGCTCGCCCGTCACTTGCTTCGTGACCGGCTTGACCGCCGGGCGGGGTCAGTGACGCTCCGTCAACTTTCCGGGTCGCTTCCTCCTCTCCGCATACACGAATCACGGAGCGGGCGTGGTGGTCCGGGAGCGGGCGGGAGGTCGAGGCGCGCAACCCCAGCCGTCTGGGCTCGTTCCGAAACCCCTGCTCCGGCTGTGGAATCCGGGTTAGTCCTGTGGCCACCAGCCGGGATGGGCTCCGGGCACGTGGCTCAGGCGGACGCGCCGAACGCGACGGTAAAGGCAAGACAGATTAGGCAGTACCTGGTCCGGCTGATTTCGCCGGGCCGTGACACCGGGTCGAACGGCCGCAGGCGCGG
Source organism: uncultured Actinomycetes bacterium (assembly GCA_963781085.1). Classification (GTDB taxonomy): domain Bacteria; phylum Actinomycetota; class Actinomycetes; order Streptosporangiales; family Streptosporangiaceae; genus RYN-230. Next base: position 25,774 of record CAWAES010000006.1, on the reverse strand, counting down.
CCGGCGCCCGCTCCCTGGGAAGGACCCCTCGTGAGCGACACCACCGAACTCTTCACCGGCTCCTCAGGCGTGCCTGAGGCGTCCCCTGGCTACTCCAGCGACTCTGGCCCCTCCGCTAACGCGGGTGCGGCCGCTGGTGCGCCTGCGGGCGCTGGCTTTCCCCGCCTCGGCGGGTGCGGCCAGCACCACGGCGGGCCGGCCCCGGCCGGTGAGACGGTGACCGACAAGCCGGCCCGCCAAGGCGGTTCCGGGTTGTCCGGCCTGAAGCTGGCCGACCTTCAGCGGCTGGCCCAGTCGATGGGCATCACCGGCACCGGCCGGATGCGGAAGAGCCAGCTCGTCGAGGCCATCCAGAGCAAGCAGGGCGGTGGGGGCGGAGCCACCCGAGGCGAGCAGGGTGGCGCCCCGGCTCAGGACAGCGGCCGTTCGGCTGGCCCCTCGGCGGGCAACGGGAGTGGGGCACTCGACAACTCAGTCCAGCGTGGCGCGTCCGCGGAGCCGGCGCGTCTCGCCAGCGTGAGCAGGACGCCATGGAGTCAGACACCACCACACAGCCCGCTGTGGGCGACGCCGCGCGCGCATCGAGCCCGGCGCAGGAAGCAGCCACGACCACGCGTGAGGCGCGGCGGGGCGGGTCCCGCGACGCGGCGCAGGCCGGTGATCGGGGACCGGGCGCCCCCGGAAACGGCCAGGCTAACGGCGCCGACGGTCAGCTCGCTTTCTCCCCGGCCGGAGGCGAGGCAGGCCAGGCCGTCAACGGTGCCGCGGACGGCGCCGGGCGGGCCGAGAGCCAGCAGGACGGGCAGCGCCGCCGCCAGCGCGGCCGGCGTGACGACTCCGCCCGCGACGGCTCCGCCCGCGAGGGCTCTTCCCGCGAGGGTGGCGAGCAGCGGGACAGCCAGCGTGACGCTAACCAGCGTGACGGCGGCCCGCGCGACAACAACCAGCGTGACGGCGGCCGGGACAACCAGCGTGACAACGGCCGTGGCGGCCAGCGCGGCAGCCAGGCGATGGACCGCGGTGGCGATGACGACGACGACGGCTCAGGCCGCCGCCGCAGCCGTGACCGGTTCCGCAACCGGAACCGCCGCCGCGAGCGGGGCGGGCCGGAAGCCGAGCCAGTGGTGGCCGAGGACGACGTGCTCATCCCGATCGCCGGCATCCTCGACGTGCTGGACAACTACGGCTTCATCCGGACCACCGGGTACCTGCCCGGATCCAACGACGTGTACGTGTCGCTCTCCCAGGTCCGCCGGCACGGCCTGCGCAAGGGAGACGTGATCGAGGGCGCGGTCCGGCAGCCGCGTGACGGCGAGCGCCGGGAGAAGTTCAACGCGCTGGTCCGGCTGGACAAGATCAACGGCCTGGACCCGGAGCAGTCCCGCGGGCGCCCGGACTTCTCGAAGCTGGTGCCGCTGTACCCGCAGGACCGGCTCCGGCTGGAGACCGACCCGACCGTCCTGACCACCCGGATCATGGACCTGGTCAGCCCCATCGGCAAGGGCCAGCGCGGCCTCATCGTGTCCCCGCCCAAGGCGGGCAAGACGATGATCCTGCAGGCCATCGCGAACGCGATCACCAAGAACAACCCGGAGTGCCACCTCATGGTCGTCCTCGTGGACGAGCGGCCTGAGGAAGTCACCGACATGCAGCGCTCGGTCAAGGGCGAAGTGATCCACTCCACCTTCGACCGTCCCGCCGAGGACCACACCACGGTCGCCGAACTCGCCATCGAGCGGGCCAAGCGGCTGGTGGAGATGGGCCACGACGTGGTCGTGCTGCTGGACTCCATCACCCGGCTGGGCCGCGCCTACAACCTGGCCGCCCCGGCCAGCGGCCGGATCATGTCCGGTGGTGTGGACTCCACCGCCCTGTACCCGCCGAAGCGGTTCTTCGGCGCGGCCCGCAACATCGAGCACGGCGGTTCGCTGACCATCCTGGCCACCGCGCTGATCGAGACCGGGTCCCGTGCGGACGAGGTCATCTTCGAGGAGTTCAAGGGCACCGGCAACATGGAGCTGCGGCTGCGCCGCGAGCTCGCCGACAAGCGGATCTTCCCGGCCATCGACGTGGACGCTTCCGGGACGCGTAAGGAAGAGATCCTGATGACGCCGGAGGAGCTGAAGATCGTCTGGCAGCTCCGCCGGGTGCTGCACGCCCTGGAGCCGCAGCAGGCGCTCGAGGTCCTGATGGAGCGCATGAAGGAGACCAAGAGCAACGCGGAGTTCCTGCTGCACGTCCAGAAGACCACGGTCGGCCAGGACCGCGGCTGACGGTCCCGGACGGGAATCACCAGGCCCCGCGGTACGTTGCAGGGTCTGGCACACTAGAAAGCCATCAACAGCGCGGTACCGGTTCACGCCGGGGCGGAGTTCCCGCCCGGCGACCCGGCGACCGCCAGAGGCAGGAGTACAAAGTGAAGCCTGGTATCCACCCGGACTATGTGGTGACTGAGGTGACCTGCACCTGCGGGGAGACCTTCACCACGCGCAGCACGGCTAAGGACGGCGTCATCCACGCCGACATCTGCTCGAGCTGCCACCCCTTCTACACCGGCAAGCAGAAGATTCTCGACACCGGTGGCCGCGTGGCCCGGTTCGAGCGCCGGTTCGGCAAGAAGGCCGCGGGCTCGAGCCCCAAGTAGCGCTCACGGATCACCGTGCCGGGATGGCATGGCCGGTCTCTCGGGACCTGACCATGCGGTCACGGCACGGTGATCTTCAGTTTGACGGAACTTCGGCCTGACGGGGCCCCGGTTTCCCGGGACCCCCGGTTTCAAAGAGCTAAAAGAGCTATCAGCACAGGAGGACAACGGTGTTCGACCGGCTGGGTGAGCTGGCAGAGGAGCACGCTGACCTGGAGCGCACCCTCGCCGACTCAGCCGTGCACGCTGACCCCGACCGCGCCCGGGCGCTGTCTCGCCGCTACGGCGAGATCAGCCCGGTGGTCGAGATTTACCACCAGTGGCAGCAGGCGGCCGCCGACGAGGCGACCGCCCGCGAGCTGGCCCCGGAGGACGCGTCGTTCGCGGCCGAGGCCGAGGAACTGGGCCGCCGCCGGGTAAAGCTCGAGGCGCAGCTCAACGAGTACCTGGTCCCGCGGGACGCCATGGACGACAAAGACATCATCCTCGAGGTGAAGGCCGGCGAGGGTGGCGAGGAATCGGCGCTGTTCGCGGGCGACCTGCTGCGGATGTACCTGCGGTACGCGGAGCGGCAGCACTGGAAGACCGAGATCCTCGACTCCACCGTCACTGGCCTGGGCGGCTACAAGGACGTCACGGTCGCGGTGAAGTCCGGCCGGCACGCTCCCGGCGACGGCGTCTGGTCCCGGCTGAAGTACGAGGGCGGGGTGCACCGGGTCCAGCGGGTACCGGTCACCGAGTCCCAGGGCCGGATCCACACCTCGGCCGCAGGCGTGCTGGTCATGCCCGAGGCTGACCCGGTCGAGGTCACCATCGACCCAAACGAGTTGCGGGTGGACGTCTACCGGTCCTCCGGGCCCGGCGGGCAGAGCGTGAACACCACCGACTCCGCGGTCCGGATCACCCACCTGCCCACCGGCATCGTGGTCTCCTGCCAGAACGAGAAGAGCCAGCTGCAGAACAAGGAGCAGGCGCTGCGGATCCTGCGCGCCCGGCTCCTCGCCCAGGCCCAGGCGGACGCCGAGGCCCAGGCGGCGGCGGAACGGCGCAGCCAGGTGGCCACCGTGGACCGCTCGCAGCGGGTGCGCACCTACAACTTCCCGGAGAACCGGATCTCCGACCACCGGGTCGGCTACAAGGCCTATAACCTCGATCACGTCATCGACGGGGACCTGGACGCGGTCGTCAGCGCCCTGATCGAGGCGGACCGGTCGGGGAGAGCGGCAGCGGCGGATGGCGGCTGAGCCGCGTAAGAGCCTGCTGCTCGACGAGATAGCGGTGGCCGCGGCCCGGCTGGCTGAGGCCGGGGTGGACTCGCCGCGGGCCGACGCGGAGCAGATCGCCGCGCACGTGCACGGCGTCAGCCGCGGCGAGCTGCACCGGGTGCCCGACTCGGCGTTCGACCCGCGGTTCTGGGACGAGATAGCCCGCCGTGAGGCGCGGGAGCCGCTGCAGCACATCACCGGGCACGCCTACTTCCGGTACCTGGATCTCGAGGTCGGCCCCGGGGTGTTCGTGCCCCGGCCGGAGACCGAGGTCATGACCGGCTGGGCCATCGACCGGCTGCGCGAGATGGACGTGACCGAGCCCGTCGTGGCCGACCTCGGTACCGGGTCCGGCGCCATCGCGCTGGCCATCGCGCAGGAGGTGCCCAGGTCCCAGGTGCACGCGGTGGAGGCCGACCCGCTGGCCCGGGAATGGGCCCAGCGCAACATCGACCGCTGCGCCTCCTCGGCCCCGCATACCGCGGGCCGGGTCACGCTGCACGGCGAGGACTTCGGCTCGGCCCTGCGTGAGCTGGACGGTTCTGTGGATCTCGTGGTCAGCAACCCGCCCTACATCCCGTGGGGGGCCTCAGTACAGCCCGAGGTGGCGGAGTACGACCCGGCCACCGCGCTGTGGGGCGGCACGGACGGCATGGACGCGGTCAAGGTCGTCGAGCAGGCCGCCCGGCGGCTGCTGCGCCCGGGCGGGCTGGCCGCCGTCGAGCACGGCGCGCCCCAGGGGGCCGCCGTCTACTGGGTCTTCGCCGAGGAACGGGGCTGGCGGGACACCCGGAACCACAAGGACCTGGCCCGCCGCGACCGGTTCGTCACCGCGGTCTGGCCCGGCCCCCAGCAGTGGGAGGATGGGTCCCTATGAGCGCAAGGTATGACTGCGCGGATCCGGCGCAACTGCTTGAGGGCATCGCGGAGGCGGAAGCGGCGCTGCGCCGCGGTGAACTCGTGGTGCTGCCGACCGACACGGTCTACGGGGTCGCGGCCGAAGCCTTCGACCCAGTCGCCGTGGACCGCCTGCTCAAGGCCAAGGGCCAGGGCCGGGACATGCCGCCGTCGGTACTGGTCGGGACGGTCCGCGCCGCCATGGCCCTGGTGATGGACATCGCCGACACCGGAACGGACCTGATCGACGAGTTCTGGCCCGGCGGGCTGACCCTCGTCTGCCGGTCCAGTCCTACCCTCGTCTGGGACCTGGGCGAGACCAAGGGCACTGTCGCGGTGCGAATGCCGCTGCACCACGTCGCGCTCGACCTGCTCAAGAAGACTGGCCCGCTGGCGGTGAGCAGCGCGAAAAGCGCGGCCGGGACCTCGATGCCAACCACTGCCGCCGAGGCGGAGGCGCAACTGGGCGACGCGGTGGCGGTGTACCTGGACGCTGGCCCCTGCCCGGGGGATGCGCCGTCCACGATCGTCGACCTGACCGGGTCGGTACCGCGGCTGCTGCGCCGGGGAGTTATCCCGGAGGAACGGCTGCAGGACGTCGTCCCGCTGGCCATCGTGGACGACGTGGACTCTGACGGCGATCCTGACGTCGTTCCCGGGGAGGTCCCTGAGGAGGCGGCTGCTGAGGACGGATCTCCCGAGGACGAGCCCCCCGAGGGGCACACTGGCGAAGCCCACGCTCCTGCAGACGAGGTCCCCGAGAGTGTCGGGGAGGCGGCTCCGGAGAGTCCCGCCGGACCGGTTCCGGAGGACACGGGCCAGCCGCGCGAGGTGTTCCACGGCCTCCCAGACGCCGCTGACCAGGGAAACCATGCTGACGGGGACGCGCCTCAGTAACTATGGCCGCGATGTGTGGCTGTGCGGCCTACCCTCAGGTTCGTGCTTTAAAGTTGATCCCTAATGGATGAGGCAACCGAACGGGCCGGGTGAACCGGGATGCGCGAGTACGGCCTCACGATTCTGGTGGCCGCCGCCGTCACTTATCTGCTTACACCGCTGGTACGCCGGTTCGCGATCGCGGTGGGGGCCATGCATGTGGGCCGGGCGCGAGACGTGCACACCGAGCCTGTTCCGCTGGTCGGCGGGCTCGCGATGTACCTGGGCCTGGCCGCGGCCCTGCTGGTGGCTTCCCGCCTCACCCATCTGAGCACCGTTTTCATGGGCACCAGGGTGGCCAGCGGCCTGCTGCTGGCCGGCGGGGTGGTCGTGGTCCTGGGCTTCGTGGACGACCGCTGGGGCCTGGGGGCGATCACCAAGCTGGCCGGCCAGGTGGTCGCCGGGGTGCTCCTGGTCTGGAGCGGCGCCTCCGTGGGTTGGCTGCCGATCCCCGGCCAGGGGACGCTCTCGCTGACCCTGAATCAGCAGACCGTGCTGACCATCCTGCTCGTCGTGGTGACCATCAACGCGGTCAACTTCATCGACGGCCTGGACGGTCTCGCCGCCGGGATCGTCGGGATCGGCGCGGCGGCCTTCTTCCTCTACTACTACACACTCACCAAGCGCCTGGGCCTGGACGAGCAGACCGGCCCGGCGCTGGCGTCGGCCATCCTGGCCGGGGTGTGCCTGGGCTTTCTGCCGCACAACTTCCACCCCGCCCGCATCTTCATGGGCGACACCGGGTCCATGCTGCTGGGGCTGCTCCTCGCGTACGTGCCCATCTCCAGCCTCGCGTCCCTGGACCCGAACACGCTCAGCAGCCCGTCGGCCTACAGCAGCGGCACGGTCAACCGGTTCCCCGAAATCCTGCCGCTCCTGGTGCCGGCCATGATCATGCTCATCCCCTACGCCGACCTGCTGCTCGCGGTGGTCCGGCGGACCCGGGCCGGTCAGTCCCCGTTCTCGGCGGACAAAAAGCACCTGCAGCACCGGCTGCTGGCCATCGGGCATTCGCACCGGACCAGCGTCCTGATCATGTACTTGTGGGCGGCTTTGTTCGCCGGCACCGTCGTGCTGCTGTCGATTATCCGGACGAAGCTACTAATACTCGGGCTGGTCACCCTGGCCGGGGTGCTGATCCTGCTGCTCGCCTCGATGCCGCGGCTGCGGCCGTGGAACCGTCGGGGTCAGCTGCGGCTGGCTGCCCACGTCGCCGGGCCGGTGCCTTCTGATGTGCCGGTGCCTGCGGGTGCGGGTGCCGGCGTGCCTTTGAGTGCGGGTGTGCCTTCGGGTGTGGCTGTAGCTTCCGGTGCGGGCGTGGCTTCCGGTGTGGGCGTGGCCCCGGATGGGTCGCTGCCTTCTGGCCGGCCGGTGCCTTCTGGTCCGGTGCCTTCTGGTCCGGTGCCTTCCGGCGGGCCGGGGGCGTCTGCCCACTCGATTCCGCCATCGGCCCCGGCGGCGGCGGGTACCGCGGCTCGGAGCCGGCGCCGCGCGGATCCCGGCGCCAGCCTGGACCGTGAGCTACCGGTGGACGGCGGGCTGGCCGCCGACCCCGATGCCGGGGTGGACCGGGCCGCGCCCGCCCGCCCGCCGGGGTTCGGGGACCTGGGATCCGTGGAGCCGGAACGCGGGGATGTGACGTACGAAGATCCGCTGCGCGGAGCGCCGGAACGCGGGGATGTGGCATACGGGGATCCGCTGCGCGGGGATCGGCGCCGCGAGGACGTCTCGTACGGGGATCCCCTTCCTGGTCCTGGAAGCCCGGCCGCCCCCTCCGACGGTGGCTGGGCGCCAGATCCGGTTGGCGGCCCGGAGCCGGGTCAGTGGTATCCGGATCGCACAGATCCGGCCCGCACGGATCCGGGCCCCACAGATCCGGGCGGTCAGGACTCGGGCCAGTGGTACTCCGGCCGCCCGGAGCCGAGTCAAGGGGACTCCGGTTCCCGGGAATCCCGCCCGCGCGACGCCGGCACCCGCCAGGCAGGCCCGCAGGGCGCCGGTCTCGAGGACGCCAGTCTCCCCGGCCCCAGCCTGCCGGACCCCCGCACGCAAGACGTCACTCCGCGACACGCCGGCCCGCAGGACATCGACCCGCTTACCTCGGACCTGGCCCGGAGCCAGCCGCCGAGGCCGGCCCAGGTGCGCCCGGACGCGAACGAATACAGCGAAGGGGACGAGTCGCCACTACTGCCGTGGCGCCTCCACTAACCCGCGCGTTCCCGCCCCCAGCGTCAGCCGGACGCACCAGTGTCAGCCGGACACACCCCAGGAACCACTCCCACCTCCTGAGTCCCGCGACCGGCGGGTTCTCCGAGCCAGCCCGGCCGGACATCTCCGGCCTGGAACCCGGTCCGTCGGGAGCCCGCAAGTTTGGTACGGTTCACGGACTCATGTACCGCAATCGGAAGTCACGTAACGTTCATCACAGACACGACCCCGGTAAAGACCAGCCAATGGAGCTTGTGATATCTTTCACGAGCAGTCACTCGAGGACGAGTGAGGGGCCGTGATAGGTTTCGCTCACCCGGCGGCGCGCGAGTTCCGCCTCGGCGGCACTATGGCTCCTGGCCGGTGCTGTGTGGGAGGCGGACCGGTGCATCCCCGAGTCAAGTGTCCTCCTGACCCCTGCGGAGCCACCTAAGATGCTGGCAAGCTATGGCCCGATCGCCCGGCGTTCTGCCGCGGTCGCCGCTGTCGCTGCCGCGATCATGATCGCGCTGAGCGCAGCGGTCGGCGGCTCTAAGGGACTTCTTGGCAGCGTACTCGGCGCCGCCCTCGTCGTCGTCTTCTTTGCCATCAGCATTACCGCGGTGTCTCGCGCCGAAAAGGTCAGCCCGCGGGCGCAGATGGTGACCGCGCTGACCACGTTCATCGTCAAGATTCTCGTGCTGATGGTTCTCGTCTCCCGGTTCAGCACCACGACCGTCTTCAACGCGCGGCTGTTCGGCCTGACCGCCATCGTGTGCATCCTGGTCTGGAGCTTCGCCCAGGTCTTCTGGTCGATGCGGCTGAAGGTGCTCTACGTGGAACCGGACGGGGAACGGTGACGCGTGGCGCTTCTCTCGCTCCCGGACGGCGGATCGCGGCCCGCGGGTCAGCCTGCCGTCAGCAGTTGCCGCGATGACTGGGCGCAGCCTGAGCGGGACGGGATCGGCACCCTCCCGCGGCCGTGGCGCACCGGGTGGCCAGCCGGGCAGCGGCCAGCCGCCGGAGCCCAGCGCGGTCGAGGACAATCAGGGCTGGAGCATCTTCAGCTACCTGATCGCCGGCATGGTGGCCTACGGCCTCCTCGGCTGGCTGCTGGCCTGGCTGACGCACATCCCGGTATTGCTGCCGGTGGGCGCCCTCGTCGGGCTGGCGTTCGCCATCGGCGGAGTGGTCTGGAAGTACGGCCGGCACCCATAGGTAATCTGCATGCAAAGCGTGCTGGCCAGTCCAGCACCGGCATGCCACGACGTTCCGCCCGGACCAGGGCGGCCTGGATGCGCGCCACGCCCGCGGGCGACGTGCGCGAGTACGAAGCAGGAGGAAACTATCTTGCGCGGTGACACACTGGTGCTCGCCGCGGTGCATTGCACCGTGGACAACAGTCACGTCGCTTCGGCGACGCACTGCGGCTTTCCAGGGCCCGAACTATCCCGCGCCCACCTTTTTGTTCGTGCCGTTCTTCACGATCGGGTCGTTCGCCTTCACCAAGCCGATGCTGATCGCACTGGTCAGCACGGTCGTCGTGGTTGGCTTCTTCTGGGCCGCGTTCGCCAAGCCGAAGATCGTCCCGCGGGGCGTCCAGAATCTCGGCGAATGGGGGGTTGAGTTCGTCCGCGAGCAGATCCTGCGGCCGATGATCGGTAAGCGCGGCGACAGCTTCCTGCCCTTCCTGGTCTCGCTGTTCTTCTTCATCTGGATCATGAACCTGATGGAGATCATCCCGGTGGCGCAGTTCCCGGCGATGTCGCAGATCGCCTTCCCGGCCGCGCTGATGCTCATGGTCTACGGCACCTATACCTACCTGGGCATCAAGCACCAGGGGCTGGGTGGCTACTTCAGGAACATGATCCCGAGCGGCGTGCCGGGGCCCATCCTGGTCATCCTGGCGCCGGTGGAGATCCTGCAGTACCTGCTCATCCGGCCGTTCACGCTGGCGGTCCGGCTGTTCGCGAACATGTTCGCCGGGCACATCCTGCTGCTGATCTTCACCCTTTCGACCTGGTATCTGTTCACTCTCGACATCCACCTGATCTTCAGCCTGACCTCGTTCATCCTCACCATCGTGCTGACCGCGTTCGAGCTGCTGATCCAGGCCCTGCAGGCCTATATCTTCACCATTCTGACCGCCCAGTACATCGGCGGGTCACTGGAAGCGGGTCACTGAGGTGGACACCAACCCGCTCAGTCCGGCAGCGCGATCAACCGTGCTGGCGGTTCACCCCATCCGCTGGCGGTGGACATCCGCCGGCCTTTACGTAAGGAATTGACCACATGGATCATTTGGTCGCACTTAGCTTGGTGCATCATGTGCTCGCCGCCGGCGGCACTACCAGACTTCAGATCAACTTCGGCGCGGTGGGCTACGGCCTCGCGGCCATCGGCCCCGGCGTCGGTATCGGCCTGATCTTCGGTCACGGCGTCGAGGCCATGGCCCGGCAGCCGGAGGCCCGCGGCCTTATCCAGTCCAACATGTACATCGGCTTCGCGCTGGCCGAGGCCCTGGCCCTGATCGGCCTCGTGGTCCCGTTCATCTTCGGCGCCACCTGATCGGCGGAGTCCCCCAGTGATCCCTAACCGACAGGAGGCCACACCGTGACGTACCACGTCGGTGCGACGGTGGTGAATCCGCCCACCAACCCGCTGATCCCCGAATGGCCCGAGCTCATCATCGGTGCCATCGCCTTCCTCATCGTGTTCGCGGTCCTGGGCAAGGTGCTACTGCCGCGGATCCAGAAGACGATGGCCGAGCGGACGGACGCGATCGAGGGCGGCATCAAGCGGGCCGAAGAGGCGCAGGCCGAGGCCCAGCAGGTCCTCGACCAGTACCGCCAGCAGCTCGCTGAGGCCCGCCAGGAAGCGGCGCGGCTCCGCGAGCAGGCCCAGGAGCAGGGCGCGGCGATCATCGCGGACATGCGCGAGGTGGCCCAGACCGAGGCGCGGCGCATCATCGACTCGGCGCACCAGCAGATCGAGACCGATCGGATGCTGGCGCTGCAGGCGCTGCGCACCGACGTGGGGGCCATGGCGGTCGACCTGGCCAGCCGGGTGGTCGGTGAGTCGCTGGAGGACGTGGCGCGGCAGCGCCGGATCGTCGACCGGTTCATCGAGGGCCTCGATCAGCCCGGCGCTGACGGGGTCAGTCCGGACGCAGACGAGGCCAGGTCCACCACATGAGAGGCCCCAGCCGAGCCGCTCTGGCCGCGGCGAGGCAGCGGCTGTCCGAGGCGGTGACCTCGGCGGCCGAGGCGCGGACCCTGGGTGAGGAGCTGTTCGCCATCCTCGGCGTGCTCGATGAGGAGGCGGGGCTGCGGCGGGCGCTGAGCGACAACAGCCGCCCGGTGCGGGCCCGGGCCGAGCTGTCCCGCAGGCTGTTCGGCGACCAGGTCAGCGCTGAAACCCTCAGCCTGTTCACCAGCATGTGCGAGTCCCGGTGGTCCACCGCGGCCGACCTGGCTTCCGCGGTCGAGGAGCTCGCGGTCACCGCGTTCGCGGCGGCGGCCGAGCGCGGCCGGCATCTTGACGACCTCGAGGATCAGCTGTTCCGCTTCGGGCGGGTGGTAATGAGCGCTCCGGAGCTGCGGACCGTCCTGTCCAACCCGACCATCCCGGAGCAATACAAGAGCCAGCTGCTGGACACGCTGCTTGAGGGCAAGGTGACGGCGGACTCCCGGGCCCTGATCGGCGAGGCGGCGGAACATACCCGGGGACGTAGTGTGGATATGACCCTGGAGCGCTACGCGCAGTGGACCGCGCAGTGGCGCCAGCGCCTGATCGCGGTCGCCCGGGTGGCCCTGCCGCTCACCGAACGCCAGCGCGGCAGGCTGATCGACGCGCTCGAAGGCGTGTACGGGCACGAGATTCATCTGGACGTCATCGTCGATCCTCGCGTAGAGGGTGGCATTTCGGTCCAGATCGGGGATGAATTCATCGACGGCAGTGTGGCGAGCCGCCTCGGGGCGCTCCGCAGGCGGCTGGCCGCCTGATGGGCGGGCACTGATGCGGGAGCGCGGCGCGCGCCGCGACAACGACATAGCAGTTAACCAACTGACGAGGAAGACGCGAGGACCATGGCGGAGCTGACAATCCGGCCCGATGAGATCCGGGACGCGCTGGCGAGCTTCGTCCAGTCGTACGAGCCCGACTCGGCGGCCCGGGAAGAGGTAGGCGTCGTCGCCGAGGCTGGCGACGGCATCGCGCGGGTCGAGGGTCTTCCCTCGGCCATGTATAACGAGCTGCTGGAGTTCCCGGGCGGTATCCGCGGGCTCGCGCTCAACCTGGACGAGCGTGAGATCGGCGTAGTCATCCTGGGCGACTTCACCAAGATCGACGAAGGCCAGCAGGTGCGCCGGACGGGCGAGATCCTGTCCGTCCCGGTGGGCGACGGGTTCCTCGGCCGGGTCGTGGACTCGCTGGGTGTCCCGCTGGACGGCCAGGGCGACATCGAGTCGGCCGAACTGCGCCCGCTGGAGACGCAGGCCCCCTCGGTGGTCCAGCGCAGCAAGGTGAACGAGCCGCTGCAGACCGGGATTAAGGCGATCGACGCGATCACCCCGATCGGCCGCGGCCAGCGTGAGCTGATCATCGGCGACCGGCAGACCGGCAAGACCGCCATCGCCATCGACGCCATCATCAACCAGCGGGAGAACTGGGAGTCCGGGGACCCGTCGCGCCAGGTCAAGTGCATCTACGTGGCGATCGGCCAGAAGGGCTCGACGACCGCGCAGGTCAAGCAGTCCCTGGAAGACGCCGGTGCGATGAAGTACACGACGATCGTCTCGTCGCCCGCGTCCGACCCGTCCGGGTTCAAGTACATCGCCCCCTACACCGGGTCCGCGCTCGGCCAGCACTGGATGTACCAGGGCCAGCACGTGATGATCGTGTTCGACGACCTGTCCAAGCAGGCGGCGGCGTACCGCACCATCTCGCTGCTGCTGCGCCGGCCGCCGGGCCGCGAGGCTTACCCCGGCGACGTCTTCTACCTGCACTCGCGGCTGCTGGAGCGGTGCGCCAAGCTCTCCAAGGAGATGGGGAACGGCTCCCTCACCGGGCTGCCGATCGTCGAGACCCAGGCCAACGACATCTCGGCGTACATTCCCACCAACGTCATCTCGATCACCGACGGGCAGATCTTCCTGGAGACCGACCTGTTCAACTCGGGTGTCCGCCCGGCCATCAACGTGGGCCGCTCGGTCTCCCGGGTCGGCGGTGACGCGCAGATCAAGGCCATGAAGAAGGTGGCCGGCGGCCTGAAGCTCGCGCTGTCGCAGTTCCGTGACCTGGAGGCGTTCGCGTCGTTCGCGTCCGACCTGGACGCCGCCTCCCGGGCCCAGCTGGACCGCGGCGCGCGCCTGGTCGAGCTGCTCAAGCAGCCGCAGTACAGCCCGTTCCCGGTGGAGCGCCAGGTCGTGTCCATCTGGGCCGGCTCGAACGGCTACCTCGATGACGTGCCCCTGGAAGACGTCGGACGGTTCGAGCACGACTTCCTGGACTACGTCCAGCGTGATCGGTCCGGGATCTATGACGCGATCAGGGAAACCAAGGACCTGTCTGACGACACTGCGTCTTCGCTCAAGGAAGCCATCGACGCCTTCCGTAAGGACTTCACGGTCAGCGGCGGGGAGCAGCTGGTCATGGACGAGGAACCGGCCGAGCCTATCGACGAGGACCGCATCGAGCGCGACAGCGTGAAGAAGCGCGTTCGCGCCTCCGACCACCCGGGCGAGCCGGGCACAGGGTCGGGTCAGCCGGGCACCCCGACGGGCGAGTCAGGCGCGGGGTCGGGCGACTCGAAGTCCGCGTCAGCCGAGTCGAAGTAGGGAAGGCACAGCATGGCAGGACAGCTTCGGGCGATCAGGCAGCGGATTCGGGGAGTCCAGTCCATTGCCAAGATCACTCGTGCCCAGGAGCTGATCGCGGCTTCCCGGATCATCAAGGCCCAGCAGCGGGTCCGGGACGCCGGGCCTTACGCCCGGGAGATCACCGACGCAGTCGAGGCGGTGGTCAGCCGGTCCTCGCAAATCGATCATCCCCTGGTGCGCGAGCCGGAGCATCCCCAGCGGGCCGCGATCCTCATCCTCAGCAGCGACCGCGGCTTCGCCGGCGGCTATAACAACAACGTCATGCGCGAAGCCCAGGCCCTGCGGGCCCGGCTCCGCGAGCAAGGCGTGGAGCCGGTCACCTACGTGTCCGGCACGAAGGGCCTGACCTGGCACCGTTTCCGGGGCATGGACGTGGCCGACTCCTGGACCGGCTTCTCTGAGGCGCCCCAGTACGACAACGCCCGGGAGATCACCGAGACGCTGTTCGAGGCGTTCAGCAAGTCCGCCGAGGACGGCGGGGTGGACGAGATCCACATCGTGTACACCGAGTTCGTATCGATGCTGACCCAGAACGCGGTGGTGCACCGCGTTATCCCGCTGGTCATCGAGGAGACCAGTGAGGAGTCCGTGAGCGGCCCGATCCCGCTGTATGAGTTCGAGCCCTCGCCACAAGTTGTGCTGGACGCGCTCCTGCCGTGGTACGTGGAGAGCCGCATCTACATCGCGCTGCTCCAGTCGGCCGCATCCGAGATCGCGGCCCGCCGCCGGGCCATGAAGTCGGCCACCGACAACGCCAACGACCTGCTTGAGGAGTTCACCCGGGAGGCCAACAAGGCCCGGCAGGCCGAGATCACCCAGGAAATCAGCGAGATCGTCGGTGGAGCCGACGCGCTGACCGAGTCCGTCGCAGGGAAAGAGTGAGGCCATGACCGCAACCGTCGAGAACACCCCCGCCGCCGGCGGAGAGGAAGCCCCCGAGGGTACCGGCCGTGTCGCGCGGGTCATCGGCCCGGTCGTCGATGTGGAGTTCTCCTCAGAGGAAGACATCCCCGACATCTACAACGCGCTCCAGGTCGACGTGACCCTGGAGGGGGAGACCCGGACCCTGACGCTCGAGGTGGAACAGCACCTGGGTGACAACACGGTCCGGACCATCTCCATGGCGCCCACCGACGGCCTGACCCGCGGCGCGGCCGTCGTGAACACCGGCGGCCCGATCACGGTGCCGGTGGGCGACGTGGTCAAGGGGCACGTGTTCAACGTGCTCGGCGAACCACTGGACGTCGATGTGGCATCCCTGGAGATCAAGGACCGGTGGTCGATCCACCGCGACCCGCCTGCGTTCGACCAGCTGGAGCCGCGGACCCAGATCCTGGAGACCGGGATCAAGGTTCTCGACCTGCTCACCCCGTACGTCCAGGGCGGCAAGATCGGCCTGTTCGGCGGCGCGGGCGTGGGCAAGACGGTGCTCATCCAGGAGATGATCACCCGGGTGGCCAAGAACTTCGGCGGTGTCTCGGTGTTCGCCGGGGTGGGCGAGCGGACCCGTGAGGGTAACGACCTGCTCGTCGAGATGACCGAGTCCAACGTGATCAAGGACACGGCGCTCGTCTTCGGCCAGATGGACGAGCCGCCGGGCGTCCGGCTGCGGGTCGGCCTGTCCGCGCTGACCATGGCCGAGTACTTCCGTGACGTGCAGGGCCAGGACGTGCTGCTGTTCATCGACAACATCTTCCGGTTCACCCAGGCCGGGTCGGAGGTGTCCACGCTGCTCGGCCGGATGCCCTCGGCGGTGGGGTACCAGCCCACGCTGGCCGACGAGATGGGCCAGCTGCAGGAGCGGATCACCTCCACCCGGGGCCACTCGATCACCTCCATGCAGGCGATCTACGTGCCCGCGGACGACTACACCGACCCCGCGCCGGCCACCACGTTCGCCCACCTGGACGCGACCACCGCGCTGTCCCGGGCCATCACCGAGAAGGGCATCTTCCCGGCCGTGGACCCGCTCGCCTCCACCTCCCGGATCCTGGACGCCAAGTACATCGGCCAGGAGCACTACGACGTGGCCCGCGAGGTGCAGCGCATCCTGCAGCGCTACCAGGAGCTCCAGGACATCATCGCGCTGCTCGGCATCGACGAGCTGTCCGAGGAAGACCAGGTGACGGTCAAGCGGGCGCGGCGCATCGAGCGGTTCCTGTCGCACCCCATGTTCGTGGCCGAGCAGTTCACCGGCCAGCCGGGCGTGTTCGTGCCGCTGGAGGAGACCATCGCCTCCTTCAAGGCGATCAACGAGGGTAAGTACGACAACTATCCGGAGCAGGCCTTCTTCATGTGCGGCGGGATCGAGGACGTGGAGAAGAAGGCGAAGGAGATGGAGAACCGGTGAACCGGGGCGACGGAAGCGGAGAGCGCGCGTGAACCTGGGCGACCGGAGCGGAGAACAGCGGTGACCCTGCAGGTGGAACTGGTGGTCCCGGACGGCGAGTTGTGGTCCGGGAACGCCCGCATGGTCATCGCCAAGACCCTGGACGGCGACATCGGGATCCTGGCTTCCCATCCTGCCGTGCTCGGCATCCTGGTCCCGGGCAGCGTGGTCGAGATCCGCGATCCCGAGGACGCCGAAGACTCGATCGTGCGGGCGGCCGTGCTGAACGGTTTCCTGTCCGTCCACGACGACCGGGTCTCGATCCTGGCCCGCGAGGCCACACTGGGTAACCAGGTGGACCGGGCCACGGTCCAGTCCGAGCTCGACGCCGCGCTGAGTGAGGGTGGCCCCGGGGGAGACGAGGAATCGGCCGAGGTGAAGTACTCCCGGGCCCTTCTGCGGGCCTCGGGCGACGGATCCTGACGAGGGTCAGCGCGGGGGGCCGGGATGGGCGGAGCGCTGGCCTTCGACGCAGCCTGGCTCTTCGCTGCGTTCCTGGTCCTGGTCGTGCTGCTCGCCGCGGGCATCACGGCCCGCAGGTACCTGCTGGAGCGCGGCGGAGGAACGGTGGAGTGCGGGCTGCGCCTGCCGGACGGCAGCTGGCGCCTCGGCGTGGCCGCCTACCAGCCGGATGAGCTGCGCTGGTACCAGATCTTCGGGTTCCTGCCCCGGCCCAGCCAGGTCTTCAGCCGGCGCACGCTGACCGTCCTGCATCGCCGGCCCCCGACCCCGGACGAGGCGGCCAGCCTCGGTGAAGGAGCGGTGGTCGTGCAGTGCCGGGTGGCCGAAGGTGACGGCATGGTGGAACTCGCGATGGGCGACGGGGCGCTCACCGGTTTCCTGGCCTGGCTCGAGGCCGCGCCGCCGGGCTCGCCTGGCTCCTATCTCGGCCAGGCCAGCTAGGTACCAGGCCGGCTCATTCCGGGTCCGCCTGGGCCATACAACCCCGCCAGGGCCCGCTCAGCGCTCGCCGCCGGGCTTCCAGAGCACGTCGCCGTCTGGCCCGTTCGCTTCCCGGGCCAGGATGAACAGCAGGTCTGAGAGCCGGTTCAGGTAGCGGGCGGTCAGCGGGTTCATCGAGTCGCCGTAGCTCTCCAGCGCGGCCCAGGTGCTCCGTTCCGCCCGGCGCACGATGGTCCTGGCCAGGTGCAGCAACGCGGCGCCGGGGGAGCCGCTCGGGCAGGATGAAGCTGCGCAGCGCCGGCAGCCCCGCGTTGTGGGCGTCACAGTCGGCTTCCAGGGCCTGGACGTAGTCCTCAGTGATCCGCAGCGGGGGATAGGGCGGGTCGTCGCTGCACCGGGTTGCAGAGGTCGGCGCCGACGTCGAAGAGCTCGTTCTGGAGCCGGGAGAGCAGCGTCACCAGGTCCGCGGGCAGGGCGCCCAGGGTGATCGCCATCCCGATGGCGCAGTTCGCCTCGTCGACGTCGGCGTAGGCGGCGAGCCGCGGGTCGGTCTTGGCCGCCCGGCTCCCGTCGCCCAGGGCGGTCGTGCCGTCGTCACCGGTCCGGGTGTAGATGCGGGAGAGCACGACGGGCTGCTCCCTGCGATCGCGTGCCATGGGCTCCACGGTATCGGTGACGGTGGCAATATCGCGGTCCGGCCGGCTTCCGGGCGGTCGCCAGGCGGCCTAGGGAGAGGCTTTGCCGTAAGCGATCAATGTCCTGACCTTTGGGTATTCACATCACGACCACAATGTGGCATCGTGTAAGAGCGAAGAGTAACCAAGCTGCGGCCTCGTGGCCGTACGACACACGGTCGCCGTCTCTGGTGCCTGGCGGTTCTCGGGGGCCCGCCAGAGCCCGCGGTGGCCCTGGAAGAGCGCGCTCCCGGCTTAGCGGCCGGGAGCGCGCTCGGCTTTTCGAGTATCCGCTTACGGGTTGGCGGCGAGGCCGGTCCCCGCTGAGTAGGGTGGTCGGCTAGTCCCCCCGATTGCCCCGTGAGGTCCCCGTGTACGACTACGTCATCGTGGGCGCAGGCAGCGCTGGATGTGTCCTCGCTGCACGGCTTACCGAGAACCCCGCGACCCGGGTCCTGCTGCTGGAAGCGGGCCCGCCGGACGACGCCGACGAGATACACATCCCGGCCGCGCTGAACCTGCTCTTCCAGAGCCAGTACGACTGGGACTTCCACACCGTGCCGCAGGAACGGGCGGCCAGCAGGTCGGTCTACTGGCCGCGCGGGCGCACGCTCGGCGGGTCCTCGTCGATGAACGCGATGATCTACATCCGGGGCAACCGCCTCGACTACGACACCTGGCGTGACGAGTACGGGTGCAGCGGGTGGGGATACGCGGACATACTCCCGTATTTCCTCCGCGCGGAGGACAACTCCCGCGGCTCCTCGTCCTACCACGGCGTCGCCGGGCCGCTCAGCGTGACCGACCTCAAGCACAAGTCCCCGCTCACCCGCGCCTTCGTGGCCGCCTCCCAGGAATGCGGGCTGCCCGCCAACGAGGACTTCAACGGCGCGGCGCAGGACGGCACCGGCTTCTACCAGGTCACGCAGCGTGATGGACGGCGCTGGTCCGCCGCGGACGCCTACCTGCACCCGGCGGCCTCCCGGCCCAACCTCACCGTGCACACCGACGCCCTGGTCACCGGGATCATCGTGGAAGGCGGCCGCGCGACCGGTGTTCGTTATCTTCGCCGGGGGGTGGAAGAAGTAGCCCAGGCCGAGGGGGAGGTGATCGTGTCGGCGGGAGCGATCGGCAGCCCGCATCTGCTCCTGCTGTCCGGCATCGGCCCGGCCGAGCAGCTCATCGAGCAGGGCATCCGGGTGGTCGCGGACAGCCCCGGGGTGGGCGCCAACCTCTCCGACCACCCGGTGGTCAGTGCCATGCTGGCACACGCCCCAAGACCACGGGCCTGTGGGAGCAGGCCGGGCCGTCCCAGCTGGGCCGCTGGAGGTACCTGCACTCGGGCCCGCTCACCTCCAACATCGCCGAGGCGGGCGGATTCACCCGGACGATGCCCTCGCTGCCCGCCCCCGACCTGCAATGGCATGTGCTGCCGGTGCCGTTCCAGCGCCAGGGGCTGGCCGACCCCTCCGTCCGGGCCATCTCCATGCTGGTCACCCTGGTCTCGGTGGGCAGCCGCGGGGTCGTCCGGCTGCGCAGCGACGACCCCCGGCACAAGCCCGCCATCGACCCGGGGTACCTCTACGCCAGCGAGGACATGGAGCCGCTGGTGAGCGGGCTGCGGATGGCCCGCGAATTCGCCGCCGCCGGGCCGCTGGCCAAGCTCTGCACGGTGGAGCTGGCGCCTGGTCCCGCGGTGCGGACCGACGACGAGCTGCGCGACTTCATCCGCCACGACCTGGGCACGCTCTACCACCCGGTCGGGACGTGCGCGATGGGCGGCGACTCCCGCCTGGCGGCGAGCAAGCTGACCAGCGTGGTCGACCCCGAACTGCGGGTCAGGGGGGTGGAGGGCCTGCGCGTGGTCGACGCCTCGGTCATCCCCGCGGCGCCGCGGGGCAACACCAACGCGCCGGTCATCGCCATCGCCGAGCGCGCGGCCGACCTGATCTGCGGCCGCGCGCCGCTGGCCGCGATGGACCCCGCGCTCACCTCCGACCGCGACGTCATCGGCATGCGCTGAGCACTCCGCGGGCCGACTCCCGGAGTCGCCGGCGCCCGGCGGCCGGTCAGCGGTAGCGCTTGCCGTGGATCAGGGTGACCAGCCGGAGCACCCGGTTCAGGTCCTTGTCGCTGCGCCGGAGCGTGGTGAGGTCCGCCAGCGGCCGCATCCGCTGCCGGGTGATCGCCTTGGCCCGGGAGAACTCCCGGAGGCCGTCCGCGCCGTGGATGCGGCCGAACCCGGAGTCGCCGCTCCCCCCGAACGGCAGTGCGGGCACGCTGGCGAACGTGATGACGGAGTTGATCGAGGTCATCCCGCTGCGCAGGGCCCGCGCGACCTCCATGTCCCCGCTTGGTGTTCTTGCTGAACACGGCGGAGCCGAGCGCGTAGCGGCTGGCGTTGGTCAGCCGCACCGCCTCGTCCAGGTCGCCGACCCGGGTCACGGTCAGCGTCGGGCCGAACGTCTCCTCGCAGACCGCCCGGCTCTCCTCGGGCACGTCGGCCATGATGACCGGCCCGACGTACGGCCGCCGGATGCTGGCCAGGCCGCCGACCACCGGCCGGCCACCCCGGGCCAGCGCGTCGGCGATGTGCCGTTCGATGATCTCGATCTGCCCCGGCATGGTCATCGGGCCGTAGTCGGCCTCCCGGTCCTCCCCGGGCCGGACCGCGGCCGCCCGCTCGGCCAGCTTCTCCAGGAACGTGTGATACACGTCGTCCACCACGTAGACCCGTTCCACGCCCACGCAGGTCTGCCCGGCGTTGGACAGCGCGCCCCACGCGGCCGCGTCCGCCGCGGCATCCAGGTCAGCGTCGGCGCCGACCAGGAGCGCGTCCTTGCCGCCGCACTCCGCCACCAGCGGGGTCAGGTTCTCCGCGCAGGCCGCCATCACCTTCTTGGCCGTGGCGGCCGACCCGGTGAACGCGATCTTGTTGACGGCGCTGCAGCGCCAGCGCCTGGCCGGTCTCCCCGCCCCCGGTCACCAGCTGCAGCACCGGCTGCTCGGGAACCACTTCGGCCAGCGAGCTCACCAGCCAGCCACCGACCGCGGGAGTCAGCTCGCTCGGCTTGAACACCACCGCGTTGCCCGCGGCGAGCGCGTAGACGATGGACCCCATCGGGGTGAAGACCGGGTAGTTCCAGGGCCCGATCACGCCGATCACGCCGAGCGGCTGGTATTCGAGCCGGGAGGCCTGATTGATGGCGATCAGCCCGCTCCGGACCCGGCGCGAGCCGAGCACCCGGCCCGCGTTCTTCGCCGCCCAGTCGATGTGGACGATCGCGAGCAGGATCTCCAGCTGGGCGTCGGCGAGCGGCTTGCCGGTCTCGGTGTGCACGAGTTCCGCGAGGCGGGCGCAGGTACCGGGTGATATGCGACTTCCAGGCCAGCAGCCGGGTCCGGCGCTGCTGCTAGGTCAGCCCGGCCCACCACGAGGCCGCCTGGCGGGCCCGCTCGACGACCGCGTCGACCTCGCTGCGTCCCTGCACCGGGTAGGTGCCGATGACCTCGGAGGTCGCCGGGTTGACCGAGTCGAAATTCTCCGCGACCCAGGCCGGTCCCTGCTCCCACACCGACGTGCCCATTGTCCTCACCGTCGCCCTGTGCCTTGTTCCGGTAATCCCGCGATTCGCGAATTTCGCGTGCTTCGCGGCCTCGCGTGCCAGTAAATCATCGCCCAGGCCGGGCCAGGTAGCGTTGGGAGCGCGTGAGCCGGAGGCCAGATCGATGAAACCGGAGCGGCTATCCATGACCGGACGTCCCTACGTCGTGCTCAGCTGCGCCATGTCGCTGGACGGCTGCCTGGACGGGACCGGCGAGGACCGGCTGGTGCTGTCCGGCCCGGCCGATCTGGACCGGGTGGACGCGGAGCGGGCGGCGGCTGACGCCATCCTGGTCGGCGCCGGGCACCATCCGCCGCGACGATCCCCGGCTGCTCGTCCGCTCGGCGGGGCGCCAGGCCGGGCGCGCCGCCCGCGGGCGGCCGCCCCAGCCCGCCGGGGTCACGATCACCGCCAGCGGCGACCTTGATCCGGCGGCCCGTTTCTTCCGTGGCGGGGGAGAGGACGGCGCGGGGAGGGGGGGGCGGCGCGTGCGACTCGGCGCGGGGACGGTGCGACCGGGCGGCGCGGCCGCCGCAGCGCATCGTCTACGCCGCCAGCCCGGCGCTGCCGAAGCTGCAGGACCGGCTCGGCGGCCTGGCCGAGGTGGTCAACGCCGGCGACCCGCCGCGGCTCACGGCGATCCTGGCCGACCTGGCCGGCGCGGGGTCAGCCGGCTCATGGTCGAGGGGGGGGCCCGCCTGGGCACCCAGTTCCTGGCCGGCGGGCTCGTGGACGAGCTGCAGCTGGTGATCGCCCCGTTCTTCGTCGGGGACCCGGCGGCACCGCGCTTCGCCGGGCCGGGGCAGCTACCCGGCACGGCCCGGCCCACCCGCTGCACCTGGCCGAGGCCCGGCCGGTGGGGGAGATGGTGCTGCTGCGCTACCTGGCCGCCGCACCGGCCGGGCCCGGCGGACCGCCCGGGCCAGCGAGAGGAGGCGGCAGCCCGTGGCTGACCAGGAGCCCGGCTCCGGGCTCCGCGGCGACCGCCGCGGACCGGCAGTGGCTGCGGCAGGCCATCGAGCTCTCCCGGTGCTGCCCGCCGTCAGCGTCCGCCTTCTCGTCGGCGCCGTGATCGTCGCCGCCGACGGCGACCCCATGGCCACCGGTTTCTCCCGGCAGCGCGACCCGCACGACCACGCGGAGGAGGGGGCGCTGGCCACCGCTGCGCTCCCGGCGATCCGCGGCTGGCCGGGGCGACCCTGTACAGCTCGCTGGAACCCTGCCGGTTCCGCGCGTCCCGGCCCCGGCCCTGTGCCGAGCTGATCATCGCGGCCGGCCTGCGCCGGGTGGTGATCGCCTGGCTGGAGCCGCCGGTGTTCGCGCAGGGCGGCGGCGCGGAACTGCTCCGCTCGTCCGGGGTCACCGTGGTGGAGATCCCGGAACTGGCCGCCGAGGCCCGCGCCGTCAACGCCGCCGTCCTCGGCGGCTAGCCAGGCTGGGCAAGAACCCGGGCCGGTGCTGGCGCTCAGCTCGACGTGCCGGCCAGCTGGGGATCCTGCAGGGCGGCACCGTAACGCATGGCGGCGAGCTGGCCGACTGGCGGCTGGGCGCCGAGCGGCAGGGCGGTCTTCATCCCGGCCGCCTCGGCCACCGCGCCGAGGTCGAGATGATCCGTTTCCGGCCCGATCACGCAGGGAGACATGGCCAGGCTGGTCACGCCGGCGTCGAACAGCCGTCCCGCCGCGTCCCGGACGCTGCTGGGGTCGCTCAGCGACGCGGCCGCGACGGGAACCGCCAGCCGCGCGGCGAGCAGCACCGCCGCGGTCCCGGCGATGGACATCGCGTCGGTACCGAGCGCCGTGACCAGCACTCCTTCCGCCGCGGTGCTGGTGATGCTGATCCGGCCCATCCGGTCACTGCGGGCCAGGCCGGCCTCGGCGAGCCGGACGTGCAAGGCGCCGGCCAGGATCGGGTGGACGCCGAGCGCGGCGGTGGGCAGCACCGGCACCGCCGCCGCGGAGATCTCCGCGGCGATCGCCGCGACGGTCTCCGGCAGCGGGCAGATGAGCAGCGGCACTACCACGGCCGCCGGGCGGCCTTCCACCCTGTGGACAGCCGGCCAGCACCGAGCTGAGACTCTCCTCCTCGCCCTCGAGGAAGCCGGCCCGCACGGTGACTCCGGGGCAGGACTGGCTGGCCACGTCGATGATGCCGGCCGCGATGTCGATGCCGTTGTCGGTGGCCGGACCCGGAACCGCCAGGATCAGCGCGGGTGCGTCGGACGGCACGGACAGCTGATGGGGGCTGCGGTGCCGGCCGGGGCGGCGGAATCGCCCGGTGCGCGTCGGCAGCGCTGAGCCGGGCGCCGGAGCCCCTGACCCGCGCGTGGGCAGGCCGGAGCCGGGCGCCGGAGCCCCTGAGCCGCGCGTCGGCAGCCCTGAGCCCGGTGCTGGAGGCCCTGACCCTCGGGTGGGCAGGCCGGAGCCGGGCGGCGGCCCTGACCCCCGCGTGGGCAGGCCTGAGCCGGGTGCCGGAGGGGCCCCTGAGCCCCGCTTCGGCAGGCCCGAGCCCTCCGCCGGGGGCTCTGAGCCCCGCTTCGGCAGGCCCGACCCCTGCATCGGAAGCCCTGAGCCCCGCGCCGGCAGGCCTGGCCTGCGCGCGGGAAGGTCAGGGGGAGGTCCCTGATCAGTACCCATAACCGGGCCATAGTAGCCAGCCTGGAAATCGTGCGTGCCCAGATGCGCGACATCGCCCGCCAGATCGCTGGCCACGACCCGGTCACTTGGGCCGATTAGGGCACTTCGGCCAGGTTATCTACCGGCCTCCACGGTCCAGTGGCCGCCATGATCCACAGGGTGCGGTCAGAACAGGCGCAGGGCGCCATCCTCGGCGCCGCGCAGCGAGTCGTAGTCGAGGATCAGGCACCGGATGCCCCGGTCCTCGGCGAGCACCCGGGCCTGCGGCTTGATCTCCTGGGCGGCGAAGATCCCCTGCACCGGCGCGAGCAGCGGATCGCGGTTCAGCAGTTCCAGGTATCTCGTAAGCTGCTCGACTCCGTCGATCTCTCCCCGGCGCTTGATCTCGATGGCCACGGAGCCGCCGCCCGGCGTCGCGGCACATCAGGTTGACCGGGCCGATCGCGGTCGGGTATTCCCGGCGGACGAGCCGCCAGCCCTCGCCGAGGACCTGCATCTGCGCGGCCAGCAGTTCCTGCAGGTGCGACTCGACGCCGTCCTTGACCAGGCCGGGATCGATCCCCAGGTCGAAGGAGGAGTCGCTGATGATCTCCTCGATGGTGATCGTGAGCGTCTCGCCCGACTTGCCCGTTACCACCCACCGGCCCGGTTCCTCGGCCAGCCGGCAGGGCGGGGACATCCAGTTCAGCGGCTTGTACGAGCCGCCGTCGGAGTGAACCAGGACGGAGCCGTCCGCCTTGATCATGATGAGCCGGGTAGCCGGGGCCAGCCGGGCCGACAGGCGACCCGCGTAATCTACGCTGCACCGGGCGATGACGAGTCGCACGGGAGCCAACTGTAGCGGGCGGGGAGGAGGCGCGGAGTGCCCAGGCGGAGCGCGGCCCTGCTGGTGTACCGGCGAGGCGGTGAGGACGGGCTGGAAGTGCTCATCGGGCACATGGGCGGCCCGTTCTGGGCCAGGAAGCAGGCCCGGGCGTGGTCCATTCCCAAGGGTGAGTACGACGGGGCCGAGGCCCCCCTGGCCGCCGCCCGGCGCGAGTTCGAGGAGGAGATAGGCTCGCCTGCCCCCGACGGGCCCGTGGCGGACCTGGGGGAGCTGCGCCAGCCGGGTGGGAAGGTCATCGTGACCTACGCCGTCGAAGGAGACCTGGACCTGTCCGGCTTCCGGAGCAACACGTTCACGATGGAGTGGCCCCGCGGATCAGGGCAGGTCAGGGAGTTCCCCGAGCTGGACCGCGCCGAGTGGATGAGCCTCGGGCGGGCTGCGGAGATGCTGGTCAAGGGCCAGGTCCCGATCCTGGACGCGCTGCGCGCGCATCTCCGCCTATAAGACGCTGATCAGGTCCTTGAGGCAGACTGGAGCGCGCCTGCCGGTTCAAGGCTGGACAAGGTTCAAGCCCGCCGCGCCCAGCCTGAAGGAGTTTTCGGCAGTCGCATTGCCTTCGATCCGCCAGTCCTGCTGGTCCACCCCATGATCCTGCGGGAAGTCGAACCAGACGAGGCCGAGCGTCTTGTACTGAGCCAGCCCGCTGAACAGGTTAGAGATGGTACCGAGTGGGTCTGCTGAAGGTCCCACGGCGGTCTCGGACAGGAGGACCGGTTTCTCGGTGAACTTCCGCACCTGCCTGATCGTGGGGCCGAAGACACTCGTGAAAGTGTCAGTTGGCCGGAGGTAGAACCCGTCAATTCCTACCCAGGTTACGTAAGCCTTGCCGGGCCACCATGCGGCGATGCGGCCGGTGCCACGGGTGTCCACGTT